>LSBP01000001.1 GCA_001577635.1 Halomonadaceae bacterium T82-2
GGCAGAGATGCATTCGGCGGTTGAGACGGAATCGGAGGTCAAAAAATGCTCGCTGACGGCGATAGGGAAAGTGTCGACGCCGGCATCACGGATTCAGGAAATCGTCAGCGCTTCTCAGGTAGTGGCATCTCACTCTTCCACCAGCCTGTCCAGTTTCGAGACCAAGTCCTCAGCTCGCAGATGGGTATACCGCCGCAGCATCTGCATGGACTTGTGGCCACTGATCGCGGCGACTTCCTGATCGGATAGCCCAGCTTCCACCAACCGACTGACGGCCTCATGGCGTAGGTCGTGAAAGCGAAAGTCATCGAGCCCTGCTTGCTTCTTCGCCTGGTTCCAGAGCTTGGTGTAGGCATAGGGGCCGCGCTTGCCGTCCTTTCCAGGCTCACCGAAGAACACCAGGTCACAGTCAAGCGGGCGCACAGGGTTGTTCAGCGCCTGCTTGAAAACCTCGGCGGCGGCTTGGGTCAGCGGCACCAGGCGGGCTTCGTTGTTCTTGGTGTCCGTGAGGCGCACCACGCGGCGTTTCACGTCGACCTGTGAGCGAGTAAGGGTCAGGATCTCCGACGAGCGCATGCCCGTCTCCAGGGCGATTCTGGCGATCCAGGGCAGCATGGGGTTGCTGTGCTGTCGCAGCACGGCGAATAGTCGCTTCTCCTCGTCGACACTCAGGCGCCGGTCACGCCCCTCTCCCGGGCTGGGCTTGCGGATATTCTGGACGGGGTTGTAGGTCAGGCCCAGGCCCCATTCCTGGATGGCCACGGTGTAGAGGTGGCCAAGCAGGGCGAGCTCCAGGCGCACGGTATTGGGGCTGATGGGCTTCCCGCGGCGTCCCAGGCTGTTGAGCCGCGTGTCGCGGTAGTTGGCGATCAGTTCCGGCGTCAGGGCCGCGAGGGAATACTTGCCAAGGTGCTGGGTCAGCGTGCTTGCCTTGTGGCGCTCGCTCTTCCGGGTACTGGGCTTCTTGGTGGGAGTGACATCGGCCAGATAACGCTTGAGCGCGGCTTCGAGCGTCATGCGCTCCGAGGCGCTGCGCTGGATATAGACGCCACGCACCATTTCATCTTCGGTGCGGCGGCTCCAGTCCTGGGCGTCACGTTTGGTACGAAAGGTCTTGGCGGTAGTGGGCCAGCCGGTCTTGCGGATGACGGCCTTCCAGCTACCAGAGGGGGTCTTGACGATGGTGGCCATGAAAATCTCCAGGGGGCTGAAGGATCGGCACTGTACCGAAACTGTACCCTTGGACTATGGGACTCACCAAGCCAGACTCGTAAGATGCTGATTTTACTGGTGGGCCCAGCAGGATTCGAACCTGCGACCAAGGGATTATGAGTCCCCTGCTCTAACCGCTGAGCTATAGGCCCGGCAAACGCGCGGCGTATGATAGCGAATGCCAATGGCTGAGACCAGCGCCCCGCTGGTATTCTCGGCCCTTACCTGTTCAGGAGGCTTCGGCATGGACGTCCGCTTCGATCAACCGTGTTCCGCACGATCCCGCCGCGGGTGGGTGGCGGCCGGCGTCGCCGGCCTGCTGCTGGCGGCATCGCCCGTGCAGGCAGCCTGGCAACTGCTGGCGCCCGAATCCCGGGTGACCGCGACGCTGACCGAGATCACCGCCGAGGGCAGGCAGCCGCATACCCATCACATCGACCATCTGCAGGGCACGCTCGGCACGGACGGTACCCTGCGCCTGCCGCTGCGTCTGTCGCAGACCGATGTCATGAAGCGCATCGGTCCGTTGCCGGCGTGGCTTCAGGAGATGGCGACCACCCCGCTGGTCACCGTGGTCACCGAGTTCGATCCGCAGCGCCTGGACGCCCTGAAGGTCGGCGAGTCGCTGACCGACACGCTCACGCTGCGCATCGACGGCAACGGCGAGCCGCGCCGCGAGAGCCTGCCGGTGCATTTCACCCGCAAGAGCCGGGACCGTATCCGGCTCACCAATGCCGAGCCGGTGACGCTGGACGGTCAGGCGCTGATGGACAACAGCGTCGCCCGGCTGGTACTGCAGATGCTCGGCTACCAGCGCATCGACGACGCGGTGCCCGTCGCCCTCGACGCCGTTCTGGTGGACGCGCCCGCCGGCCCATGAGCCTCGGCGAGTCGCTCCCCCAGGGTCTCGGCCCCTGGCATGTCGACTGGCCCTGGCCCGCGCCGCTGGCGGGGGTCATCTGGCGCGGCATCGCCCTGGATCGCCATGCCTTCGACGGCGGGGCCTGGGAAGCGGTACCGGTCACACCCCCGGAATCCGTGCACCGAGCGGCACCCAAGCGCCAGCTCGAGTATCTGGGCGGTCGCCTGGCCGCCCGCGCCGCCCTGGCCATGCTCACCGGCACCCCGGCGGTGCCCGGCATTGCCCCCAGCCGGGCGCCACTATGGCCCGCCGGTATCGTCGGCTCGATCACCCACAGCGGCCGTCTCGCCGCCGGCGTGGTGGCCTGCGCCGAACGCTGGCAGGGGCTGGGCGTGGATGCCGAAGCGATATTGCCCGTCGCACGCGCCGAGCGGCTGGCCCGGCAGATCCTCACTCCGGGGGAACAGGCCCTCATGGATGCCCTGCCCCGCGACGTCCGCGGCGTCTTCGCCACCCGGGTTTTCTCGCTCAAGGAAAGCCTGTTCAAGGCGCTGTTTCCGCTCACCGGGGTGCGCTTCTACTTCCAGGATGCCCACCTCGTCGCCGATGCGCACGACCCGCTGGATGCCACCACCCTGGAACTCGACCGCACGCTGTCGCCCGCCTGGTCCGCCGGGCGGCGCCTGACCGGCCAGGTCGGCCAGGTCGACGCCTGCCTGGTGAGCCTGATCGCGGTGCCGGCGGCGACCGGCTGATCACCACGGGGCCTCTCAGTAGCGCCAGGTCAAGGCTGGCCATCATGTCGACCCGTGCCAGGCGCCCTGCCCGCTCCTCCCGTCAGCGTAATCACGCTCGCGGGAAATGGCGCCTCGCCAGCGCCGCCGACCTGCTTGCCGTGGAGACTGCGCAAGCGGCAGGCACTCACCCGCGCACAACAGACTGCAAAGAATGAATACCAAAGTTCACTAAAAAATCTCGCCGGCGCGCCGATAACCCATTCGGTTGCGAGGTAAGCATTCCACGGACGTTCCCTCCGGGCGACTGACCGCCCCACTGCCGCTGCTTCTTCTCCGCCATCACGGCGCCAGCGACAGCACCTCACCGGTAACCACACCCCGATTCCGCGCGACGACCCCAGGGCCGCCGGCGGTTTGTCGAACCCTTGATTTCGAACAGGTGGTCACCTTGCGCTCACTCATCGACCTGACTCTCGGCAGCCAATGGAATGGCGGTTACGTCATGGAAGTCTTCATCACCAACCTGGGCAGCGACCCGATCACGGACTACCGGATCGGCTTCACGACCCGCGGCACGCTCAGCGACGTCTGGGGCGGCAGCCTGCTGACCGCCGACGCCGGCTACTACGAAATCGGCGACGACGATGCCAAGAACGACATCGCGCCCGGCGAAACCGCCCGCTTCAAGATCAAGGTGGTCGGTGACGGCACCGAGTTCCCGGCCGGTTTCACCGTCAACGGCGAGACGCCGGACTTGACCGATGCCGCCGCCGCGCTCGTCACCCCCGTCGACCCGCTGGCCGACCTGCCCGAGGCCTATGCCTTCGTCGACGGCGTGTCCAGCGTCGACACGAACATCACTGCCGACCAGCTGCAGACGCTGATCGACAACGCGCCCGACGGCGCCAGCATCCACTTCGCCGCCGGCGAGTATCATTTCGACGCGGCGCTGGCCATCGAGCGCAGCGACCTGTCGCTGGTGGGTGCCGGCTCGGCCGAGACCCGCTTCCTCTTCAGCGAGGCGGCGCTGGCCGACGGCGCGAGCCAGGCGATCCGCGTCCAGGGCGGCGATGCCGTGGCCGTCGGCACCCTGCAGGACGCCGTCGGCGAAGGCAGCGACACCCTGGTGCTCGGCGACGGCCACGGCCTGGCGGCGGGCGACACGATTCGTCTCTACCAGAACAACGATGCCGCCTTCCTCGATGCCATCGGTGACAGCCAGTGGCGCGAGACCGATTCGCCGCTGCGCACCAGCATGGCCCGGGTGGTCGCCGTGGATGGCGACACCGTCACCCTCGACCGCGGCGTTCACTTCAACTTCGCCGCCGGCGACACCCACGTCGAGCGCATCGACGCCCTCGACAACGTCTCGCTGTCCGGCTTCGGTGTGAATTTCACCCTCGGCGAGCCCGACGCCGGCGACTTCGTCAACCAGCGTACGGACCTGCTGCGCTACCACGCCATCGAGTTCGACGCCACGGTCGGCGCCGAGATCCACGACGTGGCGGTGACCAACGGCCCTTCGACCGCCTTCGAGTTCACCCGCTCTCTCGACATGAGCGCCGGCAGCCTGAGCGCCCAGGGCAGCTTCAACAAGGGTGGCGGCGGCAACGGCTACGGGTTCGAGCTGCGCGAGAGCTACGACGGCCAGTACGACGACCTGACCAGCCTGGGCATGCGTCATGGCGTACTGTTCGCCTCCTGGAGTTCCTCGGTGGGCAACGCCATCAACGTCGCGCTCACCGATCGCGACATCAACTTCCACGGCGGCCGCGACCACGACAACACGGTGCACGTCGAGCAGTCGCTGCGCGATGCCGACCATGACGAGATCTCGACCACGCTGTGGGTCAACGACGGCGAGAGCTTCGGCGCCCCGACCGACGGCGACGCCAACACCGTGACCTTCGACTACGTGATCGGCTCGCGTCGCGACGACACCATCCACGGCACCGACGAGGGGGTCTATCTGGATGGCGCTCTCGGGCACGATCACCTGTATGGCGGCGCCGGCGACGACATCCTGCGCGGCGGCGACGGCTGGGGCGACGACGTCCTCGACGGCGGCGACGGCTTCGACATCGCCCTCTTCGATCAGGCATTCGGCGACTACCACATCGCCAATCTCGGCAACGGCCGCTGGTACCTGGACGGCCCCGGCGACGACGACACCCTGATCGACATGGAAGAAGCCCACTTCGCCGACGGCCGGATCCTCGATCTGCGCACCGGCGAAGTGCGCCAGGGCGAGGTCTTTCAGGTGCCCTCGGCGGAAACGATTCTGGGCGACGGCGATACCACGGTCGATCTCTCCTCGTCCCTGACGCTGACCGGTGGTGACGCGCTGCAGACCGGCACGACGGTCACCGACACCGGCAGCGAGGCATTGAGCTACACCCTGACGCCGGTCAGCCGCTGGTCGAGCGGCTATGTCATGCGAGTCACCCTGAGCAACCACGGCGACCACGCCGTCGACGCCTCGGACGTCGCCTTCGACCTGAACGCCGACCTGACCCAACTGTATAGCGCCACCCTGACGAGCCAGGACGCGGGCCACTACACGGTGACCCCGGACGGGGATGGCATGCTGGCCGCCGGCGACAGCCTGAGCTTCTCGTTCAAGGCCTATGCCGACGAGTCGGAGCTGCCGGAATCCCTGACCCTCGGTGGCCAGGCCGTCACGCTGGACGACACCGGCCTCTTCGCCACCACGGCGGTGGGCACGGTGGATGCCGACGCCCTGACCCGCGTTACCACACAGATCAAGAGCGAATGGTCGAGCGGCTACGTCGGCGAGGTCATCGTCGAGAACACCAGCGATGCCACGCTCGACGACATCTCCCTGGGCTTCGACCTGCCCAGCGGCTTGAGCGCGCTGTGGAACGCCCAGGTCGTCGACACGGACGGCAGCGGCCATTACGTCGTTACCGACGATACCCCGCTCAGCCTGGCCCCCGGCGAGACCTGGCGCTTCAGCTACAAGACCTACGACGCGGCCAAGTCACTGCCGACACAGCTGGATGTCGACGGCACGGCCACGGCTACGCTGGCGACCACGGCAGGCGGCGACGAATGGGTCGGCACCGACGGCGCCGACACTTTCGCCTTCCGGGCCACGCAGGCCTCGAACCCGGAGGCGCCGGACCGCATCCTCGACTTTCTGCCTTCCCAGGGGGACGTCATCGACCTGTCCGCCATCGATGCCGACCCGGCACAGGACGGTGATCAGGGTTTCATCTGGCGCGGCACCGACAGCTTCACCGGCCAGGCCGGCGAGCTGCGCCTGGCCGACGGCATGCTGCGGGGCGACGTCAACGGCGACGGCGTGGCGGATCTGGCCATCGAACTGACCGGAATCGGCGGCTGTCAGGACGACCAGGGGCTGATTCTGTAACGGGGAGTCTGTAACGAGAATGTGGCCGAGCGGTTGAAATTCGTCACTCACTTCCTATGGTGAAGGGGCGACGCGGTAACACGGCACCGGAGCCGGGACGGCTCCGGTCGCCACACCGAGCACCGGCCCGCTCGCCACCTCGGGAATGGGGTGACCCCACAGAAACGGATTTTGCACAAGGAGCGACACATGGATATGCGCCCGACTTTTACCCAGCCTGCTGGCAAAGCCCTTCTCGCCGCCCTGATCGCCGGCGGCCTGACGCTGGGCACCAGTGCCATGGCCGCCCCGCAGGGCCTGTATTCCGCCGACGAACTGACCGATGCCGAGGTCTACAGCAAGAGTAACCCGTCCGAGGACATCGGTGACGTCGAGGATGTGCTGCTCGACGACAACATGCAGGTGCGTGCGCTGGTGATCGACACCGGCAACCTGCTCGACCTGGGCGCCAAGCAGTACGTGATCGAGACCGGAGACTTCACCGTCGAGACCGTCAACGGCAATGATCTCGAGAACATCGCCTACAAGGTCCACGTCGACATGACCGAGAAGGAGATCACCCAGCAGCCCGAGTACACCAACGACTGGTGGACCCAGACCAAACAGGCCACCGCCAACGCCTGGGAAAACACCAAGCAAACTGCCCAGAGCGCCTGGCAGAGCACCAAGTCGGCCACCGCCTCGGCGCTGACCAATGCCGGCCAGGCACTCGACACGGCCGGCGAGAAGACCCAGCAGGCTGCCGAGGACACCGCGGACAACATGGACGGCGACAAGACGCAGTAAACGCTCGCCGACCTGCTTCTGCTCTAGAAAACGGAGCAAACAAGCAGCTCATAGAGAAGCACCGGGCCCGGCCACCGACCGGGCCTTTTCGTGTCCGCAGGCCTCGCCGGTGAGAGACGGTCACGTCAGGCGAGCGAGCGCATCCCGACCGGCCTTCTCGCGCTGGGCACCGGTAAGCTCGACGAGCCGGCCCTCGCGCATTTCCAGCAGGCGATCGGCATGCCCGAAGTAGCTGTCGTCGTGGCTGATCGCGAACACCGTGAGCCCCTGCGCGCGCAGGGCCGGCAGCAGGTCCCGGTAGAACACGCGACGAAACTGCGGATCCTGATCGGCGGCCCATTCGTCGAGCAGCAGGATCTGGCGTTGCTCGCAGACTGCCAGCAGCAGCGCCAGTCGCTTGCGCTGGCCCTGCGAGAGCCGGGTGGAGGTCACGCGCTGGTCGACGAACGCCAGCTTCTCGCGCATGCCCAGCCGGTCGAGCCAGGCATCGAGCAACTCGGGGTCCGCCGCGTTGCCTTCCGGCCCCAGCAGCCGGTCAAACAGATGGAAGTCGGTGAAGACGCTGGCGAAGCGCTGGCGGTAGGCCGTCCACTGCGACGCCGTCACGGCCACGCCGTCGAGGCGGATCTCGCCACCCTGCGGCCGGTAAAGCCCGGTCAACAGCCGGGCCAGCGTCGACTTGCCGCTGCCGTTGCCGCCGATCAGGAAGACCTGCTCGCCGCGCTGGAGGGTCAGGTTGATCGGCCCCACCGTGAACCCCGGCGTTGCACCCCCGTCGGGATAGCGAAAGGTCACGTCGCGCAGCTCCAGGGTCTGCCACTCGGCGTCCGGCTCTCGCGCGTCGAAGCCCTCGCGACGCTCGGCCAGCGCCAGCGATTCCAGCTTTTCAAAGGCTACCTGGGCGCTGAGCAGCGTGGGCAGCGCCCCCACCGCCTGGATCAACGGCGTGCGCAGAAACAGCAGGGTCAGCGAGTAGGTCGCGGCGACCGCCGTGTTCGCCCAGCCCAGGCCATTGGCCAGGTAGAACACCACGCCGATGGCACCGAGCATCATGATGTTGGCCCAGTTGTTGGCGCCGAGATGGAACGTATCGGCACGAATCACGTGATGGCGATACAGCCGGGCATCGCGATCGTAGGCCTCGTGGTAGAGCCGGCGGGCGCGGTGGCGGTTGAGGGCGAGCTCCTTGCGCCCCTCGATGACCGCCTCGTAGTCCTGTTGGAGCCGATCCTCGGCCTCGCGCACCGCCCGCAGATGCGCATATACCCGCGACACCAGCAGCCAGCCGACCAGCAGCGTCCCGGCGATCCAGGCCCCGGTGACGGCGAGCATCGGCCCCGAGAGATAGCCGAGATAGCCGATCGCGGTCAGCGACAGAACCACCCCCTGGACCAGTTCCGGCAGGCGCACGAAGGCGATGGTGACATTGCGCACGTCGCTCGCCAGGCTGGCCAGCAGTGAGGCACTGCCCAGCGCCTCGAGGCGTTCGATGTCGGTATCGAGGATGCGCTTGATCAAGCGTCCGCGCAGGCGATGCACGAAGTGATGGCCGAGCGTGGTCAGCGCCAGCTGGGCCGCCAGCGACACGCCCAGCAGCAGGGCCAGCAGCCCCAGGAACGCCGGCAGAGCGGATAGCGCCTCGGCGCTGGCGGCGATCAGCCGCTGGTTGATGAAGGCGATGATGCCGATGCCCAGCCCGGCGCTGGCCAGGCTGAGCAGCATCACGCCGATGAACGACCCGCGATACTCACGAAAGACGACACGCAGCAGCTCCATGGGACCCCCAATGATGTGACGCGCACACCATTGGGGAAAACACCACTCGCGTCAACGAATAATTCTCATTTGCAAAACAGGCACGCTGTTGTCATCTGTCCCGCCAGCGTGTCCTGCAGGCCAGATACGCCTGCCGTGCCTGTGCAGCCGTGGTCGGTGTCAGCCACAGCGACTCGCCCGGTGCCAGCTGGGCCAGCCGGGCACAGGCCAGCGGGGTCAGCGCCCCCAGCCGCGGATAGCCACCGATGGTCTGGCGGTCGTTGAGCAGCACGATGGGCTGGCCGTCCGCCGGCACCTGGATGGCGCCGAGCGGGATGCCCTCGGATACCATCCCCGACAGCCGGCAGTGCAGTTCGGGGCCGAGCAGGCGCACACCCATGCGATCGGCGCGGTCATCCACTCGCCATTCGCGGTTGAAGGCGGCGAACACGCTGTCGCCGCTGAAGTGGGCGATCTGCGCGCCGGGCACCAGCGCCAGAGTCGCCTCGGCCTCGGGCGGCAGCACCACGTCGCCGGGCAGCACGCGATCGGCGCGTCCCTGCCCTCGCCAGCCCAGGGTGTCGCCCGCAGCGAGCGCCCGGCCGTGGCCGTCCAGGCCGCCCAGCCCCTCGCGGGTCACGGTGGCGACACTGCCCATCACCGGCTCGGCGTCGATGCCGCCCGGCACCGCCAGATAGGCGCGCAGCCCGCGCACCGGTGCCGCGAAGGCCAGCCGCTGGCCTGCCTCGACGGCGAAACTGGTGTTGTTCGCCAGCGGGCGGCCGTCGAGCGTCGCCCCTAGGTCGGCCCCGGCCAGCGCCAGCGTGGCGGCGGCTTCGATGCGCAACTCCAGATCACCGATGGCGATTTCCAGCCCCGGCGCCTCGGGCGGGTTGCCCAGCAGCCAGTTGGCCCAGCCCAGCGATACCCAGTCCAGCGCGCCGCCCTGGGTCACCCCCAGGTGGCGCACGCCGAAGCGCCCGGCATCCTGGATCAGCGCCTGGGGACCGGCCCGTTCGACCCGCAGCCCCGGTGTTGTCGCGGCGGTCATGGACGCTCCTCCAATGGGGTCGGGTCGCCGCCCTGGGCGATGAAGGTCTCGCGATCGACAGCCTCGAAGCGCACCCGGTCGCCGGGACGCAGCAGGCTGTAGCCCTCGCGATCGCGGTCGAACAGCGTCACGGCGGTGCGGCCGAGAATGTTCCAGCCGCCGGGCGAACGCAGCGGATAGACGGCGGTCTGCCGATCGGCGATACCCACGCTGCCGGCGGCGACCTTCTGGCGCGGCGTCTTGAGCCGTGGCGTGGCCAGCGCCTCCTCGACCAGTCCCATGAAGCCGTAGCCGGGGGCAAACCCCAGCGCGAAGACGCCGTAATCCCGGGCGCAGTGGCGCTCGACCACGTCCGCCACTGTGGTGCCCAGCCGCTCGGCGATGCGCGGCAGTTCGGGTCCCACGCTCTCGTCGTACCAGACCGGGATCACGTGATGTTGGCCCTGATCCGCCGACGCCGGGGCCAGGTCGGCCAGCGCCGTGTGGATGCGCTCCCGGGCCTCGGCCGGGGTGAGCGCGGTGACATCGAAGTGAACCAGCAGCGTGGTATAGGACGGTACCAGATCGATCAGCGGCGGGCCGAATGCCTTGCGCAGCGCGCTATCCGCGGCGGCCAGCCAGGGCATGTTGGCCTCGTCGATGGCGTCGAAGAGCCGCACGATCAGAGAGTCCATGCCCACCGTCTCGAGTCGCGGCGTCATGCGGTCTCCAGCGCCTGGAAGGCCTCGCGGATGGCACGCACCGCGGCGATCGACTCGGCGTTGTCGCCGTGCACGCAGAGCGTGTCGGCGGACAGTCGCAGCTGGCTGCCGTCCTCGGCGGTCAGCGGCTCGCCACGGGCCAGCGTCACCGCCTGGGCGACGATCACCTCCGGGTCGTGGTGCACGGCGCCGGGACGCCGCCGCGAGACCAGATGGCCGTTGGCGTCGTAGGCACGATCGGCGAAGGCCTCGAACCACAGCGTGACGCCCATCTCCTCGGCCAGCGCCCGGGTCGGGGCGGGATCGGCGGTGGCCATCACCAGCAGCGGCAGTGCCGGGTCGTAGGCGCGGACCGCGCGCATCACGCCGCGCAGCAGTGCGGGGTCGCGGGCCATGTCGTTGTAGAGTGCGCCGTGGGGCTTGACGTAGGCGACCCGGCCGCCCTCGGCGCGACAGAGGCCGTCCAGCGCGCCGATCTGGTAGAGCAGCATCGCCTCGACCTCCTCGGGCGAGCAGGCCAGCGAGCGGCGGCCGAACCCCTGCAGGTCGGGATAGGCGGGATGCGCGCCGATGCGCACGCCGCTGGCCACCGCCAGGGCCACGGTGCGGCGCATGATGTCGGGGTCGGAGGCATGGAAGCCGCAGGCGATGTTGGCGCAGTCCACATAGGGCATGACCTCCTCGTCGAGCCCCATCGTCCAGTTGCCGAAGCTCTCCCCCATGTCGCAGTTGAGTAGCGGGACGGGCATGCGGTGTCCTCACGTGATTGTTGTATCGAAACCCGGCCGGGAGCGTCCATGCCGGGATTTCCACTGTAGAAATCCCGGCATGGGCGGGTCCAATCGTTTTTCGTGATGCCGAGTATCGAGGGAATTTTTCATTCCCGCGGACAGGACAAAAATCGTTGACGCCATGGAACGCCCGGGGGAAGAATTCCTGACATACGTATCCCCACCCGTCACCAGCAAGGAGCCGACCATGCCCGTCAGCGATCCGTTCCACCTGGCCGTTCAGGTCCACGATATCGACGAAGCCCGCCGCTTCTACGGCGAGTTTCTGGGCTGCCCCGAGGGCCGCTCCTCGGAGCGCTGGGTCGACTTCGACCTGTATGGGCACCAGTTCGTCTGCCATCTCAACCCGGCGATGAAGGACGCCCGCGAGAGCAGCCACAAGAACCCGGTCGACGGCCACGGCGTGCCGGTGCCGCACTTCGGCATCGTGCTGGAAATGGACGCCTGGCAGACACTGGCCGACAAGCTGCGCGCCCACGGCGTCGAATTCGAGATCGAGCCCTATGTGCGCTTCCAGGGCGAGCCCGGCGAGCAGGCCACCATGTTCTTCTACGATCCCTCCGGCAACGCCCTGGAGTTCAAGGCCTTCAAGGACCGCGACGGTCAGCTGTTCAGCAAGGCCTGACCGGGCGTCGCATGGTCGACTTCAAGGAACTCGAGGCCTTCGTCTGGGTCGTGCGGCTGGGCTCGTTCCGCAAGGTGGCCGCCCGGCTGCACCTCACCCAGCCGTCGATCTCCGATCGCATCAATCGCCTGGAGGCGGCGGTCGGCGAGACCCTGCTCGAGCGCAGTGCCCGCCCCATCCAGCCCACGCTGCGCGGTCGCGAATTCTTCACCCATGCCGAGCGCCTGCTGGAAAGCCGCGAGGAGGCCCTGCGGCTGTTCCAGAACGAGGAGACGTTTTCCGGCACGTTGCGCCTGGGCATCATCGAGACCATTGCCAACAGCTGGTTTCCCGAGTTCATGCGCCGGCTCGCCCAACGCTACCCGCAGCTGACGCTGGAACTGACCGTCGACATTTCCCCGCAGCTCCATCAGCGCCTGGCCGACAACGATCTCGACATGCTGTTCGCCATGGACGGGGCGGCGCCGGGCCTGGCCGTGGAGGAGACGCCGCTGTGTACCTACGCGATGGGCATGTTCATCGCGCCCCAGCATGTCGACCGGCTGCGCAACGAAGGGCCGGGGTCCCTGCCGTTCATCTCCTTTTCCAAGCAGGCCAGACCTTACACGGAACTGGTCACCTACCTGACCGAGCAGGGCCTGGATGCCCCCCGGATTCACTGTGCCAGCACGCTGATGACCATTGCGCGGATGAGCATCGAGGGATTGGGGATTGGCGTGCTGCCGGTCTCCACGGTCGCCGACAGCATCCGCCGGGGCGAGCTCGTGCGTCTGGGCTTGCCGCGCCCGCTGCCGGCCATGATCTACGAGGTCATCTGGCGCAGCACGAACTACCCCCGCTTCAGCCGCAGCGTGGCCGACCTGGCTCGACAATGCGCCGACCGTTACGACCGCGACCATGCCGATGACAGCACGTTGCCGCAGGTGAAAGTCTGGGCCGATACCGGGAATAAGAATTAACGATTTGACGCTCGACCGCGGGCGCCGGAAGAATGAATCGGCACCGTTATCAACAACAACATGAGGTTTCTGCCATGCGCTATTCGCTGTCTCCGCTGGCCGTTGTGCTGGCCGCCGGCGCCCTGTCCGCCACGACATCCGCCCTCGCCGCCGATCAATGGAACCTGGCCACGCCCTACGGCGATGCCAGTTTTCACACCCAGAACACCAAACAGTTCGCCGAGGACGTCAGAAAGGCCACCGATGGCGAACTGGACATCACCGTGCACAGCGGCGGCTCGCTGATTTCGCATGCCGAGATCAAGCCTTCGGTCCGCCGAGGCACCGTCCAGGCCGGGGAAATCTTCCTCTCCACGCTGTCCAACGAATCGCCGATCTACGAAGTCGACACCCTGCCGGGCCTGGCCAACAGCTACGACGACGCCTACGCCCTGTGGCAGGCGTCCAAGCCGATCATCACCAAGCTGTTCGCCGAGCAGGGACTGATGCCCCTGTACGCCGTGCCCTGGCCGTCGCAGGGCATCTACACCGACTTCAAGCTGACCGACGCCGACCAGTTCCAGGGGCTGCGCGTGCGGGCGCCGAACATCAACACCCAGCGCTTCGTCGAGAACCTCGGCGGCATCCCCACCGAGACCGAGGAAGCCGACATCCCCACCGCCTTCAGCACCGGCCGCGTCGACGCCATGATCACCTCGGTCTCCACCGGCAAGTCGATGGCCGCCTGGGACTACGTCTCGAACTTCAGCGACGCCAACCTGTGGTTCCCCAAGAACATCGTCTTCGTCAACAAGCGGGCCTTCGACCGGCTCGACGATGCCGAGCAGAAGGCCGTGCTCGCTGCCGCCAAGCAGGCGGAACGCCGCGGCTGGCAGATGAGCCGCGACGACCGCGCCGAGAGCGTCAAGGCGCTCGAGGCCCACGGCATCACCATCAGCAAGCCGCAGGGCGAGCTCAAGAAGCAGCTTCAGGCCGCCGGCGACAAGCTCTTCAAGAGCTGGCAGGAACGCGCCGGCGAGCAGGCCAAGCAGCTGGTCGCCGACTACCGCCAGCGCCAGCAGCCCTCCGAGTGATACCCCGGGGCGGCGCCCGGCGCCGCCCTTGCCCTCGCACGACGCATTCCGTGTCGTCCTGTCTGCCATCGACACGAGGCCTTCGTCATGACGTTTCGACTTGCCAAACTCTACAAGCTGGGCGCCTGGGGAGCCGCGCTCTGCATGCTGGCCATCTGTGGGCTGGTCACCTTCCAGGTCGTGCTGCGCTGCATGGACGGGCTACTGGTGCTCGCCGGTGCCGAGCGGACCGGCTGGGAAATCGGCGGGGTCTCGGAGATCGCCGCCTACCTGCTGGTCGGCGCCACCTTCCTGAGCCTGGCCTACACCTTCGTTCACCATGCCCACATCCGCGTCACGCTGGTCATTTCGCGCCTGCCGGCAACCGTGCGCGTCTGGGTCGAGGCGGCCTGCCTGGCCGTGGCCCTGGCACTGACCGTCGTCCTCGGCCGCGGTTTGATCACGCTGATCGGCGAGAGCCTGGAGTACGGCGACCTCTCCTCCGGCCTGCTGGCCATCCCCTTGTGGATTCCGCAGTCCGTACTCGCCATCGGCGTCGGCCTGCTGTGCCTGGCGCTGATCGAAGCGCTCATCGCCACGCTGCATACGGCGTTCACCGCCCCGAGTCACTACATCGCACCCGAGCAGCACGAAGAGGTCGGCGGCGAATAGCCTGCAACCTCACCACACCCACGGCTCGCTCCCACGCCAACCCACAACGAGGAGACCGCTTCCGTGCTGACCCTCAGCCTTGCCACGATCGCCGCCCTGGCCCTGCTGCTGGGAGGTGGCGTGTGGATCGCCTTCGCCCTGCTGGGCACCGGCTGGATCGCGCTGTCGTTCTTTTCCAGCTTCGACCCGGGGCCGATCCTGGCCTCCGACTTCTGGGGCGCCAGCTACGGCTGGGATCTCACCGCCCTGCCGATGTTCGTGTGGATGGGCGAAATCCTCTTCCGCTCGGGGCTTGCCGACAACATGTTCCGGGCCTTGGCCCCCTGGCTGAACCGCATTCCCGGCCGCCTGCTGCATTCCAACATCATCGGCAGCGGCCTGTTCGCCGCGGTGTGCGGCTCCTCGGCGGCGACCTGCGCCACCGTCGGCAAGATGACCCTGCCGGAACTCGAGCGCCGCGGCTACGACCCCAACCTAGCGATCGGCACTCTGGCCAGCGCCTCGACGCTGGGCCTTTTGATCCCGCCGTCGATCATGATGATTGTCTACGGCGTGGTCACCGAGCAGTCGATCTCGCGGCTGTTCATCGCCGGCATCGGCCCGGGGTTGCTGCTGCTCGGCCTGTTCATGACCTATCTGGTTGGCTGGTCGCTGCTGGTCGGCGAGCGTCAGGGCCGCGCCGGCCGGCGCGAGGCCGCCACCACCTTCGGCGAGAAGCTGCGCGGCAGCCTCCAGCTGATACCGCTGCTGATCCTGATCGGCGGCATCCTCGGCAGCATCTACGGCGGCTTCGCCTCGCCCACCGAGGCGGCCTCCGCCGGCGTGGTGCTGTCGATGCTGATCGCCCGCGCCAACGGCCACTTCGACAGGGCGATCTTCCTCGATTCACTGTTCGCGGCGATCCGCACCGCCTGCATGATCGCCTTCATCATCGCCGGTGCGTCCTTCCTTTCCTCGGCGATGAGCTTCACCCAACTGCCGATGAACCTGGCCAACGCCATCGCCACCCTGGGGCTCTCGCCCACCGCGCTGCTGGTGATCCTGACCCTGTTCCTGCTGGTGCTGGGCTGCTTCCTCGACGGCATCTCGCTGATCCTGCTGGTGACCTCGATCATCATGCCGCTGATCGAGGCCGCCGGCTTCGACCTGATCTGGTTCGGCATCTACCTGGTGATCGTCGTCGAGATGTCGCAGATCACC
Organism: Halomonadaceae bacterium T82-2; assembly: GCA_001577635.1. Taxonomy (GTDB): domain Bacteria; phylum Pseudomonadota; class Gammaproteobacteria; order Pseudomonadales; family Halomonadaceae; genus Modicisalibacter. The sequence continues at coordinate 15,798 of LSBP01000001.1, forward strand.
CCGCCGGTGGGCTTCAACCTGTTCGTCATCCAGGGCATGACCGGCAAGGACATCCTCACCATCACCCGGGCCACGATCCCCTTCTTCCTGCTGATGATCGTCGCTATCGCGCTGATGCGACTCTTCCCGGGGATCGCGCTCTACCTGCCCCAGGCGATGAACTGAACCGTTCCCGGCCCCCGGCGGGCATCAGCCGGGGGAACCGGCGACGCTCAGTCTTGCTCGACGACTCAGCGCGCAAACACCACCGTGCGCCCCTGGTGCAGGAATACCCGTCGCTCGATGTGATAGTCGATCGCCCGCGCCAGCGTCAGGCACTCGATGTCGCGACCCTTGGCGACCAGGTCTTCCGGATAGTGGGTGTGATCGACCGACGCGACGTCCTGGGTGATGATCGGCCCCTCGTCGAGGTCGTTGTTGATGTAGTGGGCGGTGGCGCCGACCAGCTTGACGCCCTTCTCGTAGGCCTGGTGGTAGGGCCTCGCCCCCTTGAAGCCGGGCAGCAGCGAGTGGTGAATGTTGATCGCCCGGCCGCTGAGCAGCTCGCACATCTCGGGCGAGAGCACCTGCATGTAGCGGGCCAGGATCACCAGTTCGGCGCCGGTCTCCTCGATCACCGCGCGGATCTGCGCCTCCTGCTGCGGCTTGGTGTCGGCGGTGATCGGGAAGTGGTGATACGGCAGATCGTGCCAGGCGGCGAGCGGTTCGAGATCGGGATGGTTGGAGACCACCGCGCGGATGTCGATCGGCAGCTGCCCGATGCGATAGCGGTAAAGCAGGTCGTTGAGGCAGTGGTCGGCCTTGGAAACCAGAATCACCGTGCGCGGCCGGGTGCCGGGCGCGGTGAGCTCGAACGTCATGTCGAATTCGGCGGCCCGCGTCGCGAAGGCCGCCTCGAAGGCGTCGGCATCGAAGCCGTCATGCTCGGGGCGGAATTCGGCGCGAATGAAGAAACGCTCGCCCAGACGCTCGTCGAAGGATTGCAGCTCGGTGATATAGCAGCGCTGTTCCTTGAGAAAGCGCGTGACCACATCCACGGTGCCCAGCCGGCTGGGGCACTGGGCGGCAAGGATCCAGGTATCGGGGGTGCGGCTCATGACGCCTCCTGCTTGTGATTGTTGATGGTCCGTCGTGCGACGGTACGCCAGTGCCGGCCGCCGTTGCCGGCAACCCGACGAAAGAACAAGAGGGCGCCGTGGCGCCCTCTCGAGGTGCTGCCTGGCGGGCTGGTGCGTCAGCGACCGGATGCCTCGACCGCCAGGCCGTACTCCTCGCCGGCATCCACCAGCCAGCGGTAGCAGTAGTCGGCGAAGCTGCGACGCAGGACCAGTTCCCAGCGGTCCTCGTCCGGCCGCCGCAGGATGGCGGTGGCCTTGCCGAAGATCGTGGTCACGCCCTTGCCGGCCGGGAAATGCCGAGGATGGACGTCATACGGCGTGGACTTCATCAGCACCTCGCGGGCCCGCGGCCCGGAGAGCTCGACGAGCGTCTGCCCGCCGCTGACGTCGACGATGGCGAAGTGGGCATCGCCCAGGGCATCACGCAGACGCTTCTCCAGGGAGTACGCCTCACCCTCGGGGACGATGACCAGCCACTCGTCCGGCGACAGCCACTGGATCGAACGTTCGCCGTCGGCATCGTGGACCAGCGCGCCGGGGCGTGCCGGCAGGCTGACACCCAGCACCTCGCGCACCGCCTCGTCGAGGACGATGGCCCCGCCGCGCAGGATCAGATGGCCGAGGAAGGCCCGCTCGCGCAGTGTCACCCCGGGGTCGGCGGCCGAGCGCCGGGCGCGCTCGGCCAGGTTGCTGACGGCCAGCGGCGACTCGGCGTCGACGGCAGTGGCCGGGCGGCTGTCGAACATACGCACATCAGACATGCTGGCGCTCTCCCTTGGGATCATAGAACACGGTGCTGACAATCTCGGCGGCATGGACCTTGCCGTCGACCATCGGCAGATAGACGGTCTCGCCCATGCGATGGTGGCCTCCCTTGACCACCGCCAGCGCAAAGCCGCTGTCGAGTATCGGGCTGTAGTAGCTGGAGGTGACGTGGCCGACCATGGTCATGGGGATCGACTGCTCGGGATCGAAGACGATCTGCGCGCCCTCTTCCAGCACCACCTTGGGATCGTGCGGACGCAGGCCGACCAGCTGCTTGCGATCGACACGCCGCGTGTCGGGGCGACTCAGCGCCCGCTTGCCGATCCACGGGAACGGCTTGTCGTAGCCGATCGCCCAGTACATGTTCAGGTCTTCGGGGGTCACCGAGCCGTCGGTGTCCTGACCGACGATGATCAGTCCCTTCTCGGCACGCAGCACGTGCATGGTCTCGGTGCCGTAGGGTGTCAGGTCGTATTTCTCGCCGTGCGCGAACAGCGTCTTCCAGACGTGCATGGCGTAGTTGGCCTGGACGTTGATCTCGTAGGCCAGCTCGCCGGTGAACGAGATGCGGAAGACCCGCGCCGGCACACCGGCCACGTTGCCTTCCTTCCAGTCCATGAATTTGAAGGCTTCCTTGTCGAGATCGATGTCGGTGATCTCGGCCAGCAGCTTGCGCGCCTCGGGACCGGTGACGGTCATGGTCGCCCAGTGGTCGGTCACCGAATTGAAGTAGACCTCGAGTTCCGGCCACTCGGTCTGATGCCAGATCTCCAGCCACTCCAGCACGCCCGCGGCGCCGCCGGTGGTGGTGGTCATCAGGAAGTGGTTGTCGCCCAGGCAGCTGGTGGTGCCATCGTCCATCAGCATGCCGTCGTCCTTGCACATCAGGCCGTAGCGGACGCGGCCCGGGGCCAGCTTGGCCCACTTGTTGGTGTAGACCCGACCCAGGAACTCGCGGGCGTCCGGCCCCTGGATGTCGATCTTGCCCAGCGTCGAGGCATCGAGGATGCCCACGCCCTGACGCACCGCCAGACACTCGCGGGCCACCGCCTCGTGCATGCTCTCCTTCTTGCCGTTGACCGTGCGCGGGAAGTACCAGGGGCGCTTCCACTGGCCGACGTCCTCGAACTCGGCGCCGTGCTCGACGTGCCACTCGTGCAAGGCGGTATAGCGCTCGGGATCGAACAGCTCGCGGCAGTGGCGGCCGACGATGGCCCCGAAGGTCACCGGCGTGTAGTTGGGACGGAACACCGTGGTGCCGGTCTCGGGGATGGTCTGGCCGAGACAGCGCGCGGCGATCGCCATGCCGTTGATGTTGCCCAGCTTGCCCTGATCGGTACCGAAGCCCATGGCGGTGTAGCGCTTGACGTGCTCGATCGACTCGAAACCCTCGCGGGTGGCGACATCGATGCCCGCCGCGGTGACGTCGTTCTGCAGGTCGACGAACTGCTTGGGCGCGCGCAGCGTGGGCTTCTCGTGGGGCACCTGGTAGAGCGCCACGGCCGGCGACTCGCGATGGGCACTCGCCCGGGGCAGGTTGACCGACGCCGCCGGGAAGCCACCCGCTTCGGCGGCACGGTTGCCGGCAGCGACGCCGTCCTCGAGTACCGCGTCCAGCGCGTAGACGCCATGGGCCCCGCCCGCCGGCGTCATGCCCGTCACGTCGCCGGGCACGAAGCCGAGGATGTCGTCGCGCCACACGGGCCGCGTGCCGGTGTGCGAGGACAGGTGGATCACCGGGCTGTAGCCACCGGAGCTGGCGATGGTGTCGCAGGCCAGCTCCTCGGCCTTGCCGGCGACGCGGAAGCCGTCGATGTCGATCTGTGCCACGCGGGCGCCGCTGACGCGCTTGTCGCCCTTGGCCTCGATCACCGCGCTGCCGGTGATGATGCGGATGCCGGCGGCCCGGGCCTGTTCGACCAGCTCGCCGTCGGGGTTGTCGCGGGCATCGGCGATCGCCACCACCTCGCGGCCGGCTTCCTGCCAGTCGAGCGCGGCACGATAGCCGTGGTCGTTGCTGGTGGAGAGCACCAGCTTCTGGCCCGGGGCCACGCCGTAGCGGCGGATATAGGTGGATACCGCACCGGCCAGCAGATTGCCCGGCACGTCGTTGTTGCCGTAGACCAGCGGCCGCTCGTGGGCGCCGGTGGCCAGCACCACCTGGGCGGCACGCACCCGGTGCAGGCGCGAGCGCGACTGGCGGCGACCGTCGACACGCGGCGCGACGTCGGCGAGATGCTCGGTGCGCCGCTCGTGCAGCGTCACGAAGTTGTGGTCGTGATAGCCGTTGGCGGTGGTGCGGGCCAGCAATGTGACGTTGTCCAGCGAGGCCAGCTCGTCGATCGCGGCATCCACCCAGCGGGTGGCCGTGTCGCCGTCGAGGGTCTCGCGGCTATCGAGCAGCGAACCACCCATCGCCTCCTGCTCGTCGCAGAGGATCACCCGCGCGCCGCTGTAGGCCGCGGCCAGCGCCGCCGACAGCCCGGCCGGGCCGGCACCGATCACCAGCACGTCGCAGTGCTGATTCATGTGATCATAGATGTCCGGATCGGACTCGACGGGGCTGCGCCCCAGCCCGGCCGACTTGCGGATGTATTTCTCGTAGGTCATCCACATCGACGCCGGCGCCATGAACGTCTTGTAGTAGAAGCCCGGCGGCATGAAGGACCCGCCCAGCTTGCCGACCGAGCCCATCAGGTCGCGCTGAACGTTGGGCCAGCCGTTGGTGCTGCGCGCTTCCAGGCCATCGTAGAGGGCCTGCTGGGTAGCACGCACGTTGGGCACCTGCGCCGCTTCGCTGGATCCCAGCTGGACCACGGCGTTGGGCTCCTCGGCGCCGGCGGCGACGATGCCGCGCGGCCGCGAGTACTTGAAGCTGCGGTTGACCACGTCGACGCCGTTGGCGAGCAGCGCCGAGGCCAGGGTGTCACCGGGATGGCCGGTATAGCGCTTGCCATTGAAGGTGAAGGTCAGCTTGCGCGTACGGTCGACCCGACCGCCCTGCGCCAGACGATTGGGCTGTGATGATGACTGGCTCATGCCTGCGCTCCCTTGACTGAGGCCACGGCGGCGTCACTGGCGCCCACGGTCTGCTGGCCACCGCTGGCGGCCTGCACGTTGCCGGCTTTCTCCCCACGCGCCAGGCTCTCGGCGGTGATCGTCGGCTGCTCGCCCATCTTGTAGGTCTCGAGGATGGCGTAGGTCACCGTGTGACGGGTGATGTTGAAGAACTTGCGGCAGCCCACCGCATGCACCCACAGCTCGTGGTGGATGCCGCGCGGGTTGTCGCGGAAGAACAGGTAGTCGCCCCACTCGGCGTCCGAGCAGGCGTCCGGGTCCGCGGGGCGGGCGATGTGCGCCTGGCCCTTGGCATGGAACTCCTCTTCCTCGCGGTGCTCCTCGCAGTAGGGGCAGTAGATATGAAACATGGTGATCTCCCTTAGTGCGCTACGCCCGCGGCGCCATGCTCGTCGATCAGTGCACCGGTACGGAACCGGTCGATGGAAAACGGCGCGGCCAGCTTGTGCATCTGGCCCTTGGCCAGCGACCAGGCGAACACGTGCCCGGAACCCGGCGTGGCCTTGAAGCCGCCGGTGCCCCAGCCGCAGTTGAAGTAGAGGCCCTTGACCGGCGTCCGCGAGAGGATCGGACAGGCATCCGGGCAGGTGTCGACGATGCCGCCCCACTGGCGGTTCATGCGCACCCGCGAGAACATCGGGAACATCTCGACGATCGCCTGCAGGGTGTGCTCGACGGTCGGGTAGCTGCCGCGCTGGCCGTAGCCGTTGTAGCCGTCGATGCCGGCGCCGATCACCAGGTCGCCCTTGTCGGACTGGCTGATGTAGCCATGGACGTGGTTGGACATCACCACGGTGTCGAGAACCGGCTTGAGCGGCTCGGAGACCAGCGCCTGCAGCGGGTGCGATTCCAGCGGCAGCTGGAAGCCGGCCATCTTGGCCATCACCCCGGAGTTGCCGGCGGTGACGCAGCCCACGGTCTTGGCGCCGATATCGCCGCGGTTGGTATGCACGCCGACCACCCGGCCGTCGAGGATCTTGAAGCCGGTGACCTCGGTGTTCTGCAGCAGGTCGACCCCCAGGCTGTCGGCACCCCGGGCATAGCCCCAGGCCACGGCATCGTGACGCGCCACCCCGGCACGCGGCTGCCAGGAGGCGCCCATGACCGGATAGCGGGCGTTCTTCGAGCAGTCCATGATCGGCACCAGCTCCTGCACGCCCCTGGCATCCAGTACCTCGCTGTCGATGCCGTTCAGGCGGTTGGCGTTGACCCGGCGCTGGATGTCGCGCATGTCCTGCAGGGTGTGGCCGAGGTTGAGCACGCCGCGCTGCGAGAACATCACGTTGTAGTTGATGTCCTGGGAGAGCCCTTCCCACAGCTTCATGGCGTGCTCGTAGAGCGCCGCGGACTCGTCCCACAGGTAGTTGGAACGCACGATGGTGGTGTTGCGCGCGGTGTTGCCGCCGCCCAGCCAGCCCTTCTCGATCACCGCGACATTGGTGATGCCGTGCTCCTTGGCCAGGTAGTAGGCGGTCGCCAGGCCGTGCCCGCCGCCGCCGACGATGATCACGTCGTATTCCTTCTTGGGCGTGGGGTTGCGCCACTGGCGCTGCCAGTTCTCGTGGTGGCTGAGCGCGTGCTTGACCAGCCCGAAACCCGAATAGCGTTGCATGGATTCTACTCCTGCTGGTGAAGGCGGTTAGAGAGCCGACTCGGTCTCGCGCGGCGCCGCGGCGACCGGGGCGTCGTAGACCGGATGCCGCGCGCACACGGCGGCAACCTTGTCGCGCACTTCGGCTTCCACGGCCTGGGTGTTGCCGCGCTCGGCCAGCACGTCGAGGATGTCGCAGATCCAGTCGGCCAGCTCGGCGCACTCCGACTCGTCGAAGCCGCGGCTGGTCACCGCCGGCGTGCCGATGCGCAGCCCCGAGGTCACGAACGGACTTTCCGGGTCGTTGGGCACGGCATTCTTGTTGACGGTGATGTGGGCGCGGCCCAGCGCGGCGTCGGCGTCCTTGCCGGTGACGCCCTGCTTGATCAGCGACACCAGGAACAGGTGGTCGTCGGTGCCGCCCGAGACCACGTCGTAGCCGCGCTCGAGGAACACCGCGGCCATGGCGCGGGCGTTGTCGAGCACGCGCTGCTGGTACTGGACGAACGCCTGGCTCATCGCCTCCTTGAAGGCCACCGCCTTGGCGGCGATCACGTGCATCAGCGGTCCGCCCTGCTGGCCGGGGAACACCGCCGCGTTGAGCTTCTTGACCAGCGCCTCGTCGGCGTTGGCGGACAGGATCAGGCCGCCGCGCGGGCCGCGCAGCGTCTTGTGGGTGGTGGTGGTCACCACATGGGCATGGGGCAGCGGGCTCGGATAGAGGCCGGCGGCGACCAGGCCGGCGACGTGGGCCATGTCGACCAGCAGGTAGGCCCCCACCTCGTCGGCGATGCTGCGGAAGCGCCGCCAGTCCACCACCCGCGCGTAGGCCGAGAAGCCGGCGATGATCAGCTTCGGCTTGTGGCTGCGTGCCAGGCGCTCGACCTCGTCGTAGTCGATCTCGCCGGTCTCCGGGTTCAGGCCGTACTGCACGGCGTGGTAGTGCTTGCCGGAGAAGTTCGGCGCGGCGCCGTGAGTCAGGTGGCCGCCATGGGCCAGGCTCATGCCCAGCACGGTGTCGCCCGGCTTGACCAGCGCCATGAAGGCCGCCGCGTTGGCCTGGGCGCCGGAGTGCGGCTGCACGTTGGCGTAATCGGCGCCGAACAGGTCGCAGGCGCGGTCGATGGCCAGCTGCTCGACCACATCGACATGCTCGCAGCCGCCGTAGTAGCGCCGGCCCGGATAGCCTTCGGCATACTTGTTGGTCAGCTGCGTGCCCTGGGCTTCCATCACGGCCCGGCTGGCGTAGTTTTCGGAAGCGATCAGCTCGATGTGCGCTTCCTGGCGCGCCACTTCATCGGCGATGGCGGCGGCGATCTGGGAATCGAAAGCGGCAAGACCCACCTGGTTCATGACGGACTCCTCATTGTTGTGGTGGTCAGACGGTCTCTTGAATCTATCGGCAAGCGGCAGGCGGTAAAAATTTGAAATCCTTATGCTCGGATAACCGCTGCCCGGCTTGGCCGGTCCATGCCTCGATTAAAGGGGAGCCGGCCCCGCGAGGATTGAATAAATGCGACAGGCTTGCTGAATATCCAGACCGCTTCGGCATCGGCGCATGATGGCGACCGACCGCCGACGCCGGGCCGGCGCCGATGCGCTATGGGCCGCATGAGCCGTGATGAAGAGGCGATACGCCTTAGAGCGCCGGGCGGCCCTCGACGTGCAGGAAGAAGGGATCGACTCGATCGCGGCCGGTCTCGCTGGCACGCTTGCGCATTTCCGACGGGGTCGCGCCGAACGTACTACGAAAGTGGCGGGAAAAATGCGCGGTATCGGCGAAGCCGCAGCGCTCGCCGATCTCGGTGATGCTCTTGCCGGTGTAGTGCAGCAGCCAGAGGCCGTAGCGCAGGCGCAGGTCGCGGGCGAACTTCTGCGGGCCGACACCCAGCGTCTCGCGGAAGCGGCGCTCCAGGTTGCGCCGCGAGGTGCCCACCCGCTCGGCCAGCACATCCATCGACATGGCCTCCCCCAAATGCTGTTCGAGCACCGCGAGAGCGCGACGCACCAGGCGGTCCTCGACCTTGCCGAAGACCACCGGCTGGGGCTGAGGCTGAGCGCCGGCCCGCGCCTCCTCGAGCAGCATGATGTGCAGGCTCTTCATGGCCCACGCCTTGCCCAGGTGGCGCTCGATCAGGTAGGCCGCCAGATCCGCCGACGCCGCCCCCCCGGCACAGGTGATGCGGTCGCCGTCGTCGACGAACAGCCGATCGGCCACCGGCTCGATGGCGGGAAAGCGCTGGATCATGTCACGGTGGTGATACCAGCTGACGCAGCAGCGCTGCCCGGTCATCAGGCCGGCCTGAATCAGGGCGAAGACCCCGGTGCACACCCCCACCAGCGGAACCCGGGCCGCCGCCGCCCGGCGCAGATAGGCCAGTGCCGTGGTATCCGTGCGGGCCTTCTCGTCCTGCACGCCGCCGATGACCACGATATAGTCGAACTCGGCCGGGTCGCGGAACGTCTCGCAGGGCGAGACGGCCGCACCGCAGCTGGACACGGCCGGCCCGCCGGTGCTGGTCATGAAGGTCCAGTGGCAGCGCAGCTGGCGCGAGCGGTCGCCCTCGTCGGCGGCCAGGCGCAGGCAGTCGACGAAGGCGGCGAAGGGCATCAGCGTGAAGCGGTGCAGCAGGACGAAGCCAACCGACAGGGGTTCATCCCGGGAAGAGAGGCTCATCGTCGCTCCTGGCAGCATGGTGCGGTGTCCCGCGGCCCGAGGCGGGCCGACCGATCGCCCTATCCTGCCATCCGGCCGCGTGGCACGGAAGCACACGACAGGACAGCACCGAACGACATGCCGTGCGGAAGGCGACTTCCAACAATGACACTCAGTATTCGCGTGGTCGAAAGATGACAAACATACCCACCGACCTGCTAAGGACCTTTGTCACGATAAAGGACCTGGGCGGGTTCACCAGCGCCGGCGAGTTGCTGGGCCGCTCCCAGCCCGCCATCAGCCTTCAGATCAAGAAGCTGGAGGAACTCCTCGACACCCGGATATTCCTGCGTGGCTCCAGCCTCGAGCTGACCGAGGACGGGGAGTATCTGTATCGGGCGGCCCGACAAATCCTGGAAATCAATGACCAGGTCATCGCCAAGGTCAGAGGGGAAAGCATCTCGGGGAAGGTCCGTCTGGGCATACCCAACGACTTCGAACTGGCCTTTCTGCCCAAGGCGCTGAGGAACCTCTCGAGGGTCTATCCCAATATCGTCATCGAAGTGGACTGCGAGATCAGCAAGGTCATCCTGCAGCGATACCAGAAGGGCTACTATGATATTGCCCTGGCCATGGAGCGGGTACGGGAGGACGAGGACCGGGATTCTCGAGACTACCGGGTGGACAAGCTCGAATGGGTCTACAAGGAGCGCCAGCTTCTCGACCCGCATGAAGGGCCGCTACCCCTGATCGCCTATCCCCAGGGGTGCATCTATCGCGCCATCATGGAAGAAGGGCTACAGCGCCAGCAGGCCCCGTATCGGTTCACCTACACCAGCACCAGCCTTCTCGGCATCTTCTCGGCCATCGAGGAGGGGCTGGGGATTTCGGCCATGGCCAGCTCGGTCATCCCCGACCACCTGAAACAGGCCAGAAGCAACTGCCTCCCCGACCTGGGCCAGGTATGCATCGGGCTCTACTACAAGGAACGGGAAATGAGTGTGGCGAGCCGCCATGTCCTCGACTTCCTGCGCTCCGGCCTTGGCAACATGTAGCCCTGGCAGGGCCTTTCCACGCCGTCGGGCGTCCGGAAAGGCCCGCCGTGTCAGCTGAAGGTGGCGGCTATCCGGCTGATGCATTCCTCCAGGATCCACTCCCCCTTCTCGGCGGAGGCCTTGAGCGGTGACGACAGGGTCCCCGACTCCGGCACCCAGCTGGGATCGGGCGGGAAGACATCGTAGGGCGGAAATTCCGCCGGCGGGATATCCAGGGCCCGGGACATGTCCACGAGCTCCGGATGAATCTTGAGCATGATCGAGGTTTCCAGCACCCCGCCATGCTCCACGGCCCATCCCGAAAACCCGTCGGGAAAGACCTTGCCGATCGTTTCCTCGCTGATGAAGTCCCAGTAGGAAAGCAGGATCACCTTGATGTCGATTCCCGCGAGCCTGGCCTGCCGGACGGCTCTATCGGCGGCCTCGACCAGGCACATGGAGTTCTCGAAATGCCCGTTGATCAACAGGAACTCCCGATTCCCGTGCTCGACGAAGGCCAGGATGACGTCATGAACGTAATTCTCGAGCGACTGGCTGCTGACACAGGTGGTTCCCGGGAAGAAGTTGCCGCCACCCGATTTCACCTGGGACTTGTACCCATAGGCGATCGGCGGCGACACCAGCATGTTCTGCGCGCTCTCGGCGACCCGGCAGGCAATGTAGTCAGGTATCAGCACGTCCGGGTTGAGCGACATGTGGGGGCCATGCTGCTCGATGGCCCCCACGGGGATGATGATTTTCCTGTCACCGTTCGACACCAGTCTTTCGTAGGAAACCCAATCCAGGTTCTCGACCTTGCACTTCATTGTTTTCGCCTCCGGCATACCCCATGCATTGAACGATCAGGTCATGCTTCCCTCCATGGGGCCGCGTGTTCACTGGCCCCATGGAGACAAGCACCACGGCCACGGATTCCTCAGACCTTCGACAGCGCCGCCCGACTTTCCACCGGATTCACCCGTGAATTTCCCAGCAGGTAATATGCCACACCGGAGACCAGGATGGTCGGCAGACTGGCCGTCGTGACCGCCGCAATCCCGGGGAAGCCGTAGGACAGGCCAAAGTACACGCACAGCCCCAGTGCCAGGCTGGTCACGCCGACCATGTTCCATCCATTGCCGTAGCTGTAGACGCCACCCTGCTCCCTGAACAGATCCTGTTCGTTGAGTCGCCCCCTGCGGATCAGAAGGTAGTCGACCAGGATCACCGTCCACAGGGGAATGAACAGTCCACCGATGACATTCAGGAAGGCCTCGAAGTACCCCAGGAAGGACGAGTAGAAGATGGGCGCAAAGCAGAGCGCCAGCTGAACCAGAGCCACGAACAGCAGGGCCTTCTTGGGGTTCCTGACGTTAAGGCTGCCCACGACCCCCATGCCGGCACCGTAGAGAACGGTCACATTCGTACTGATGGTGGCGAAGATGAGCACCAGGAAGGAGACCAGGCCCAGGCCCAGGGCGGCCATGGTCGAGCTGGGATCCGAGTTGTTGGGGTCGAAGTTGCCCGTCTGCAGGGCTACCCCGATCACCCCCAGGGCACCGATCACCATGAACCAGCCCTGGCCGATGTTGATCCCCAGCCAAGTGCCCACGGTCGCGCCCTTCGACGTCTTCGAGAAGCGCGAGAAGTCGGCGATCTGCGCCCAGGTCCAGCTGAAACCGAAGGCCAGGTCGATATAGAAGGCCCACGTATGACCGGGGTCGTCGATGGAGAATGCCATGACGTCGCCGAGATCCCACTGCGTGAACACGATATAGGTTTCCCAACTCCCCAGGATGAGAAGCAGGATGCCCGAGATCCGCTCGAGATAGCGGATGGCCTCATGCCCCACCAGGGTGATGACGCCCTGCACGACCGCGGTCAGCAGGATGCCGATCACCAGCGGCCAGGTATCACCCGGCTCGCCATAGGCGGGCCACCCCCAGGCGTGTGAAAACACGAATGTCAGCGAAATGGCAGCAATATAGCTGTTAACGCTGGGCCAGCCGATCAGCACCATGAACTGGGCCAGGCCGGTCATCCTGCCGCCTTTTGCCCCCAGACACGGCCTGGAGACCGCCACGGTAGTGGCCCCGTAGCGATACCCGATATAACCGATTGCCGCCCAGGGGATCATCATCAGCGGCAGCCAGAGCAGGCTGTACTGAAGCACGAAGCTCATGCCCAGCGCGGCGGCCATCCCGCCAAAAAACCAGGAACCGGTATTGATCCCTGAACCGAACCATGTCCAGACGGTATCCACGAATCCATAGGTTCTTTTATCGGTACTTATTTTTTCCAACCCATATTCACTATATTTCTTGTTATCACTCATGGCTTTCACTCCAACACCATTGGAAAAAAGGGGAGCCCGGCTCCCCTTTTAATCGTTCACTTGATGATATTGTGCTCCGGACCGTACGGGAATCCGGTGATATTCTCGGCCCCGTGCTCGTTGACCACCAGGATGTCGTGCTCGCGGTAGCCGCCGGCACCGGGCTGGCCTTCCGGGATCATGATCATCGGCTCCATGGACACTACCATGTTGGGCTCGAGCACGGTCTCGATATCCTCGCGCAGCTCGAGGCCCGCCTCGCGGCCGTAGTAGTGGCTCAGCGTACCGAAGGAGTGGCCGTAGCCGAAGGTGCGATACTTGAGCAGGCCATGTCGGGCGAAGATCTCGTTGAGCTCGTGGGCGATGTCGCAGCAGCGCACGCCGGGCTTGATCAGCTCCTGACCGCGGCGATGGACCTCGCAGTTGGCCTGCCAGAGCCGCAGGTGCTCGTCGGAGGCATGCTCGCAGAACAGGGTGCGCTCCAGCGCCGTGTAGTAGCCGGAGATCATCGGGAAGGTATTGAGACTCAGGATGTCGCCGGGCTGGACACGGCGGCTGGTGACCGGGTTGTGAGCCCCGTCGGTATTGATCCCGGACTGGAACCACACCCAGGTGTCCATCAGCTCGCTGTTCGGGTAGGTCCTGGCGATCTCGCGCACCATGGCGGCCTGCCCGGCCAGGGAAACTTCATACTCAGGAACCCCGGCGGCGATGGCATCACGCACGGCCACGCCCCCCACATCGGCGATACGCGCGCCCTGGCGAATCAGCGCGATCTCCTCGGCGGACTTGATCATGCGCATCTTCATCGTCGGCACGCCGATATCGACCAGTTCGACATCGCCCAACGCATCCAGCAGCTTCTGCTTGTTCTGCAGGGTCAGGTGGTCGAATTCGACACCGATTCGCCGGCGGCCTTCGCACAGTTGTTTGACGGCCTTAAAGAAGTTGTCCTTCTGCCAGTCGGTGTAGACGATGTTGTCGCCCAGGCGATTGCGGCGATAGGGCTGGCCGCCATCGATGTTGGCGGTGACGGTGGTGAAGGTGTCCTGAGTCACCACCAGGCCGTAATCACGACCGAACTTGCAATAGACGAAGTCACTGAAGTAGTTGATGTTGTGATAGGAGGTCAGTACCACCGCATCGACGGACTGCTGGGCCATGTAATCCCGCAGACGGCTCAGGCGCCCCTGCATCTCCTCGTCGGAAAAGGTGGGAACGACCTTGTCACCATTGGGGATGGAAATCAGCGAAGGGAGTTGCATCTTGTTCTCCTTGGGTCTTTCAAGCGACTTTCAGGGTGGGTCGGCTGTCGATCTTCACCAGCAGGTCATCGTCTTGCGGTGAAGAGGACTTTTCCGAAAACTCGAAGACACGCATCGTGTAACGCGCCTCGAGAATCTTGATCAGGCGACAGATATGGTTGAAATCCTCGCTGTCCGTCTCGAACTCGAATCCCAGAAACCGGGTCCCGAAGACGTCGACGACATAACAGCGAGTGAGCTTGCCGATCAGGGCCATGTCCTTGCGCAGACCTGCCGGTATCAGGTCCGCCTGCGGGGTGGCTTTCGCCCTGAACATGAGTTTCCAGACTTTCATCTCGGCCGCCTCGCCATGCGTGTATTACGACTATCGGCAGCCCGGGCAAAGCCGGCAAATGACTAGTCCAAATATGCTCATTTGCGTTCGCAAATGGGCCGCTTGCGGCCCATCCGGGGTGGCCCGCAAGCGGCTGAAATCGTGGTGGAAACGACGCGTTCATGAGGACAGGCGGGAGGCGCCGACCCAGGCTCGAAAGAGGACCGGGCCGGCAAGCGTCGGAATGGCGTGAGAGACAGGGGGCACAGCGCCCGCCATCGTGCCGAGGAATGCAAGTTGCGGCCGGGGCACCCGGTTGCCGACAATGGCTTCTCTCGCGGGCTGCGCCAGCCGCCCGCGCCCGCCTCGTCACGACACAGGAAGAAAAGGATCACGCATGCTCGGCGAACTCTTCGCGGTGATGGCCCCCGTCTTCTTCGGCGCCAGCCTGGGCTTCGGCTGGGTACGGCTGGGCCACGACTACCCGGTCGAGTTCGTCACCCGGCTGGTCTTCAACATCGGCACGCCGACGCTGATCCTGGCCTCGCTCAACGGCGCCGACATCGACCCCGGCAGCTTCGGTCGCACCCTGCTCGGCACGCTGCTGGTCATCGCCGCCATGGGGCTGGCCAGCCTGGCGATCGCCCGGATGCTGGGCAAACCGTGGCGCACCGTGATCCTGCCGACGATGTTTCCCAACACCGGCAACATGGGTCTGCCGGTCACCCTTTATGCCTTCGGCCATGCCGGCTTCGCCTACGCCATCACGGTGATGGTCTCGGTCTCGCTGGTCCAGTTCACCTTCGGTACTCTGCTGTCGAGCCGCAGCGGCCGCCCGCTGCGCTCGCTGGCCCGCACGCCGGTGGTCTACGCCATCCTGATCGCCACGGCAATGCTGCTCACCGGCACCACCCTGCCGGCCTGGCTGGCCAACACCGTGGAGCTGATCTCCGGCTTCAGCGTGCCGCTGATGCTGATCACCCTCGGCGTCTCGCTGGGGCGGATCCGTGTTCGCAACCTGGCCGCCGGCGTCCACTTCAGCCTGCTGCGCATCCCGGCGGCGGCGCTGCTGGCCTATGCCGTCGGCCACCTGCTGGGCCTGCCGCCCCTGGCCCAGAGCGTGCTGGTGCTGCAGATGAGCATGCCGGTGGCGGTGTTCAACTACCTGTTCGCCCAGCGTGCCCGCCGTGAACCCGAGTTCGTCGCCGGCCTGGTGCTATGCTCAACACTGTTGTCGTTTGTCTATCTGCCGGTGCTGCTGGCGGTGATGATGTGACGGCCGGCTCGGCGGCGTGGCATCCAGGCACCACCGGCGCGCTGTCGTGGAGTGTGCCGCCATGTCGCTTTCCCCTGCCCCGTTCGACGAGACGTCCGCCCCGAGGTTGACTCGCCGTCGTCTGCTGGCCGCCCTGCTCGCCCTCGGCCTGCTTCCCGTGTTCGGCCCGCCGGGGCGATCCGCGACGACCAATGCCATGCCGGTGCGGCTTGACGGCTGGCTGCTCGCCCCCGGGGATCGCTGATGCACATCGACCTGGCGAGCTACGCCGCCCGGGATCCGCTGGCGGATGTCTGCATCATCGGCAGCGGCGCGGCGGGGCTGACCCTGGCCACCCGGCTGGCCCGGCGCGGGCGGCACGTGCTGCTGTGCGAGGGCGGCGATCAGGTGTTCACCGAGCGCTCCCAGGCGCTCTATCGCGGCGAGAGCGTCGGCGATCCCTACATTCCGCTGGATGCCGCGCGACTGCGCTTCTTCGGCGGCTCGACCAACCACTGGGGCGGCATGTGCCGGCCCCTGGATGCCTACGACTTCACCGCCAAGCCGGCGGACCCGCGCACCGCCTGGCCGATCGGCCATGACGACCTGGCCCCGGCCTACCCGGCGGCCGCCGAGATCCTCGAGGTCTCGCCGATTCCGCCGGACACGCGCATCCCGGGACTGGCGCTCAAGCGCGTGCACTTCTCGATCGGCCCCGCCACCCGGCTCAAGGACAAGTACGCCGACGAGGTCGCCCGCTCACCGCACCTGCACTACAGCCGGAACACCAACCTGTTCGGCCTGGAGACCCGCGACGGCCGCATCACCGGTGCTGTGGTCAGGAACTACACGGGCGGCACGTATCGCCTCCGGGCGCGATACGTCGTGCTCGCCTGCGGCGGCATCGAGAACTCGCGGCTGCTGCTGTGGTGCAATCGGCAAAGCGGCGGCCGGGTGATCCGGCAAGCCGCGACGCTGGGTCGCTACTGGATGGATCACCCGCACGCCACCCTGGGCCGGGCCCTCGTCTTCGCGCCGGCGGCCCTGGGGCTCGACGCCAGCCAGAGCGTGTTCCTGGCCCCCACCCCGGCGATGCTCGCCACCCGGGGCGTTCTCAACTGCGGCCTGCGCCTGCACCGCATGAGCCCCGAGGACGGCGAGGCGCTGGCCACCCATCTGGCCCTCATCGCGCCCCGCCTCGGCGAGCGAATGCGCCGGCAGCCACCCGGCTCGCGCTGCGGCGTGGTGCTGCGCGCCGCCTGGGAGCAACAACCGCATCCCGAGAGCCGGGTCGAGCTCGACGACGATGACCGCGACGCCCTGGGCATGCCGCGCTCGAGCCTGGTCTGGCGCAAGACCGCCCTGGACCATCACACCGTGCGCGAATGCGTGCTGACCCTGAACGACTACCTGCGTCGCCGCGACATCGGCCGTGTCCAGCTCGAACCGTGGCTGGCCGACGACACCCTGCAGTTCCCCGAGGACGGCGAACTGGCCGGGCGTCACCACATGGGCGGCACGCGCATGGCCGACACCCCCGAGCAGGGCATCGTCGACCGCGACTGCCGGGTGTTCAGTCAGGACAACCTCTACATCGGCGGCTCCAGCGTCTTCCCGTCGAGCGGCCACGCCAACCCCACCCTGACCCTGGTGCAGCTGGCGGTACGCCTGGCCGATCATCTCGACGCCCGGCTGGGCTGACCCCGCCCCCCAACGACAAAGGGCCACGCGATGGCGTGGCCCGTGGCTCGGGAAACGGACGCTTATCTCAGCTCTCGCTTTCGGTCTCGTCCAGCACGTAGTCGGCCTTCACCGGACGGCGGATCCACAGCGGATCGCTCCAGGCAGTGTCGCCGTCGGCGTCGTCGACCTCCAGCGCCACCCAGCCGTCGGCATCGCCGGGGATGGTGAAGTCCAGGGTCGCCTTGTGACCGTCGAGCTGGCGGGTCTCGAGCACCTTGCCGCCCCGGCCGATCAGCCGCGCCTCGGCCAGACCGTCGACCGCCTGTACCTTGACCGACCAGTGGCCCTCGGCATCGCCGGCCAGGCGCAGGGTGTCGCCGAACAGCCGCTCGACGGGGAACAGCAGCGGCCCCTGAGTGGCGTAGGCATGGCCGTCCTTCAGCGCCCGCGCGAAGCCGTCGACGCTCAGCTCGCCCGGCACGTGCGCCATCATCCGCATGCGCCCGGTCAGCTGGTTCCAGACGTCATGGGTGTCGGTGCCGGCGGTCAGGTACATTTGCAGCCCCTGGTCCCACAGCTGGTGGACGCTCTCGAGCGTCCTGGCGTTGTCGACCTCGGCGTTGAGCTCGACCAGATCGAAGGCCGGCGTGAAGCCGCCGGGCACCTTGTCCTCGGCCAGGTTGCCCAGGTAGCCGTAGCCGTTGTAGGGATGGTTGGTGGGCACCACCTCGGCGCCCATGCGCCGTGCATCGGCGATGATCGTCTGGACGTCGGCGGTGCCGGGGTCGACCTCGAGCCGGCTGTCGAGCGCGATCGGGAAGGGGTTCATATGCCCCCACGACGGCGAGATCTCGATCGACGGAATGAACGGCACTCCACGCTGCTTCGACAGCGTCGCCATGGTGTCGAGGTTGGCGGTCGAGTCGTGGTCGCTGACGAAGGTCAGGTCGAGGTCGGTGGCCAGCTGCGCGCGCACCACCATCTCGGGCGGCGTCACCCCCTCGAGCATGTTGGCGTGATGGTGCAGGTCGGCGCCGTACCAGTGGCGCTGGTTGGGCTCGGCCAGGCGCTCGATCCCGACGTTCCGCTCGAGCGTCTGGCCGGCGTCGAGGCTCACGGCCAGAGTCTGCGAGCGAGCGGTGAAGCCCGCACCGGCGTTGACCGCCAGCCGATAGTCGCCGGGGGCCAGCGACAGCTCGGCATGGCCGACCGGGTCGAGCCGGGTGAAGAAGGTCTGCTTGCCGAGGAACTCCACCGGCGGCTGATGGCCCTCCTCGATCGTGATGCGCGCATCGCGCGGCGTGCCGCTGCCCGTTTCCGCCACGTCGAGCGACAGCGTGCCCGGCCCGGCCAGGGCGTCGAAGGTCAGCGAGCGCTGCGCCCCCTTGGCCAGCGAGACCTCGACCCTGTCGCTGTTGGCATAGCCTTCGCCCGTCGCATAGAGCGCGTAGTCGCCGACCGGCAGGTCGATGGCGAAATGCCCCGTGTCGTCGGCGAGCGTCCAGGCATAGGGGCTGCCGGCCTTCTCGACCATCACCAGGCCGCTGGCCGGCACCTCGCCGTCACGCCCCTCGAGGGTGCCCGCGACATGACCGCTGTCGTGCCCCTTGCGGGCGATCTCGCTGGCCACCACCGGTGCCAGGTCGCCCTCGGGCACCACCTGCAGCCCGCCCTCGAAGGTCCGCGACTCGCCCGGCGCCAGGCCGTGCTCGAGATACAGATCGCGCCCGCCGTAGTTGATGCGGTCGAAATAGGGCGCGTGCAGGGCGATCGCCCAGTCACGGTCATACCCCACGAAGCGGTCGGTCAGGGCGTCGTCGGCCGGGGTTTCCTTGGCATCGCCGAGGCCCGGCACGCCGAAGCGATAGCCGGTATCCGGCCACAGGGTGAAGCCCGAACGCAGCTTTTCCAGTGGCGTGTCGCCACGGTTGTCGAGGGTCGTCTCGAGATGCACCCGGTCGCTGCCCGCTTCCAGGGTGTAAGTGGTGGTGACCATCGCCTCGCCGAAGTTGCGGGCGATCTCGATCACCGCCCGCTCGGGGGAGCGCTCGACGACCCTGATCGTCTTGCCGTCGTTGGGCCACGCCGACCAGTTGTTGGGGATGAAGTCGGCGAAGGCGATGCGATCGAGGTCGATCTTGCCGCCCTTGACCGCCGCCAGGTCGACCAGGGTGCCGCGCGGCACGCCCCAGGGCGGCTGGGAGGCCACGGCGATCGAGAAGGCCAGATGATCGTTGGCCACGGTGATGTCCTCGGCGGCAGTCGCCTCGCCGTCGGGAATCGGCGTGGCGCCGCGGGTCACGCTGACCTGCGCCTGGGCACTCGCGGCAAGCAGGCCCAGGGCCAGCCCGACCCACACCGGGCGGGAAAGCATCGAAAAGCGTCCGTTCATGGCAGGACTCCCTTGCATATTGGTTTTTTATGGAAATCGTCGCCATTTATCATGCTGTATTTTGATCGAACGTTCAAATTACCCCGCGACGACGAGTCTCCCGCCCCACGTGCGCTTCCCGCGCCAAACGGGTAGCCTCGAGTAACGGCCCCGGAACACCCCGGGGCAGTACGCCAAGCCGTCACGACAAGGACAAGGAAGCGCCGCGATGGACCCGATGCTCTGGTTGACCTATGTGGGCGTGATCACCGCGCTGATCGCCTTTCCCGGGCCGGTGGCCCTGCTCTGCACCAGTCAGGGGCTGCGTCACGGCCGACGCCGGGCCCTGTTCACCATTGCCGGCGGCATCGTCGCGGCGCTGGTGATGATGTCGCTCTCGGCGATGGGGCTGGGGGCAGTGCTGGCCACTTCGGAAACCGCCTTCACGCTGCTCAAGTACCTGGGCGCAGCCTACCTGATCTACCTGGGCGTGCAGGCCTGGCGCGCACCCCCGGAGCCCCAGACCCTGGCGGCGCACGAGGCGGAAGACGCCACACCGGTCAGCGCCTGGCAGCTGTTCCGGCGCGGCTTCACGGTGGGTATCAGCAACCCCAAGGATCTGCTGTTCTTTGCCGCCCTGTTTCCGGGTTTCATCGATCTCGGCGCGCCCCAGGCGCCGCAGTTCGCGATCCTCGCACTGACCTGGCTGGTCATCGACGGTGGCCTGATGACGCTCTACTCCTCCCTCGGCGAGCGCCTGGGCCGCTGGCTGGGTACCCGCCGCCGGGTGCGCCGCTTCAACCGCCTCACCGGCGGGCTGTTCGTGGTGGCCGGCGGTTCGCTGGCCGGCACCCACTGAGAGGGTGCTTAAAAATTACTGCGCTAGCCCATACTGCGTTGAAATCAGTCTCGAAATGCTCATTTACCCGCTCGCAAACTCCGCGTTCTCGACTGATTTCGTCTTGTCTGGCCGTCGCTCGTGACTTTTGTAAACACCCTCTACGCATCCTGTACCCATGAAAAAACCCCCGGCCGAATGGCACGGGGGTTTCTGGCTGCCCGGAGGCCGGGCCGGCAAGTCCGCTTACTTGCGGCTGAGCGCGGCACCGAAGCGCTTGTTGAAGCGCTCGACGCGGCCACCGGTGGTCGCCTGCTTCTGCTTGCCGGTGTAGAACGGGTGGCAGTTGGAGCAGACGTCCAG
The DNA here is from genome assembly GCA_001577635.1 of Halomonadaceae bacterium T82-2. Taxonomy (GTDB): domain Bacteria; phylum Pseudomonadota; class Gammaproteobacteria; order Pseudomonadales; family Halomonadaceae; genus Modicisalibacter. The sequence goes on from LSBP01000001.1 coordinate 36,463, forward strand.
GGAGAAGTCCTCGCCGGAGGTGGAGCCGAAGGTGTGAGTGGCACCGCAGGAGCAGGTCGCGGTAACCGTCTTGTATTCCGGGTGGATACCTTGTTTCATCGTGAGCCTCGTTAAACGGTGTGCCGCCACCCGATCCGGGAAACCGGCCCCGATCTGCTTTACTCGGCGAAGCGTCGTTGGAATCCCTCTCAGAATGCTCATTTACTTCATGTAAACTGCGCGTCTTCGAGGTATTCCGCCTAGCCGCGCCATCGTCAGCAACGATCGTGGCTCGGTTTCCAGCCCGTCGGGCACCGCACACGGGTTGAGATAACCGGTTATCGTTCTCGCCACCCCGGATGCGTCGACGGTCGACGACGGGGCGCAAGAAGGCGACGCATCATAGCAGAGACATCAGTGGAGGCCAATTGTCCAGCCCTTCTCCCGGCAGCGGCGTCGCCGTGCTCGGCGTGGCCGTGCCCACGCCGTTGCGCCGCCTGTTCGACTACCGCCCCGGTGCGGCGGCCCCCGAGGGCGGCTGGCAGCCGGGGCTGCGCGTACGGGTGCCGCTGGGACGCCGCGAGGTGGTAGGGGTCGTCGTGGAATGTCGCGCCCACAGCGAGCTGCCGCTCGACACCCTCAAGCCGATCGTCGCCTGCCTGGACACCCAACCGCTGCCCGCCGACTGGCTGTGGTTGTGCCGCTTCACCGCCCGCTATTACCAGCACGCGCTGGGCGACACCCTGCATCAGGCCATGCCGGTACTGCTGCGCCAGGGACGGCCGCTGGAAGCCCGCACCCGCGAGCGCTGGCAGCTGACCGCCGCCGGCCGCGACACGACCGCCACGCAGCTCGGCCGGGCCCGCCGTCAGGCCGAGCTGCTCGAACTGCTGCGCCAGCATCCACGCGGCGTGGTGCACTCGGTGATCAGCGCCCAGGGGTTCAGCCGGGCCCAGCTGCAGGGCCTGGCCGACAAGGGGCTGGCCGCCGCCACCGAGGAGCCGCTGACCGCCGCGCCGGCCCCGCGCCAGGGCGGCCTGCTCGCCGAGCCGGCACTGACCCTGAACCGCGAGCAGGCCGCGGCATTGGCGGCGCTCCATGACGGACTCGAGCGCTACCACCCTTGCCTGCTGCAGGGCGTCACCGGCAGCGGCAAGACCGAGGTCTACCTGCAGCTGATCGAGGCCGTGGTGGCCCACGACCGTCAGGCGCTGGTGCTGGTGCCCGAGATCGGCCTGACCCCGCAGACCCTGGCCCGCTTCCGGCGGCGCTTTCGGGTGCCGGTGGTGGCGCTGCACTCGCAGCTCACCGACGCCGAACGCCTGGATGCCTGGGAAGCCGCCCGCGCCGGGCGTGCGCCGATCGTCATCGGCACCCGCTCGGCGATCTTCACCCCGCTGGCCCGGCCCGGGGCGATCATCGTCGACGAGGAGCACGACGGCTCATTCAAGCAGCAGGACGGCCTGCGCTATCACGCCCGCGACCTGGCGATCATTCGCGCCCACCGCGAGGGCATTCCGGTGGTGCTGGGCAGCGCCACGCCCTCGCTCGAGAGTCTGGTCCAGGCCCGCGCCGGCCACTATCGTCACCTGCAGCTGACCCGCCGCGCCAGCCACCACGCGCCGGCCCGGCTGGAGCTCGTCGACCTGCGCGGTCGCCGCCGCCAGGGCGGCCTGGTCCCGCCGGTGATTGACGCCATCCGCCAGACACTCGCCGGCGGCAACCAGGTGCTGGTGTTCATCAACCGCCGTGGCTTCGCCCCCACCCTGGCCTGCCACGCCTGCGGCTGGCTGGCCGAATGCGACCACTGCGACGCACGACTGACCCTGCATCGCCAGCCACCGCAGCTGACCTGCCATCACTGCGAGCGCCAGCGCCCGCTGCCGGATGCCTGCCCCGACTGCGGTAGCGCTGACCTGCGCCCGCTGGGCACCGGCACCGAACGCAGCGAGGAGACTCTGGCGGCGCTGTTTCCCGAGGTCGCCGTGCACCGCATCGACCGCGACAGCACCCGGCGCAAGGATGCCCTCGAGCAGACCCTGGCGGAGATCCGCCGCGGCGAGCCGGCCCTGCTGGTAGGCACGCAGATGATCGCCAAGGGCCATCACCTGCCCCACGTCACCCTAGTGGTGGTGGTCAACGCCGACGCCGGGCTCTACGCCAGCGACTTCCGCGCCCTGGAGCACAGCGCCCAGCTGCTGGTGCAGGTGGCCGGGCGCGCCGGGCGCGCCGAACGCCCGGGCCGGGTTCTGGTCCAGACCCTGCACCCGGAGAACCCGCACCTGCGCCTGCTCGCCGAAAGCGGCTACGACGCCCTGGCCGAACAGCTGCTGGAAGAGCGCCGCGCGGCCGGCCTGCCGCCCTACCGCCACCTGGCCCTGCTGCGCCTGGAGAGCCCCCGCGAGGCCGACGCCACGCAGCTCGCCGGCGAGGCCGCCGCGGCGCTGCGCGACTGGCTGGCGTCGCACGCCCTGGCAGTGGACTGCCTGGGCCCGGTGCCGGCGCCCATGGAGCGACGCCAGAACCGCTACCATGTGCAGACAATGCTGCGCAGCGAACGCCGCGGTCCCCTGCACGATGCCTGCGCCTGGCTGGCCCGCTGGCTCGAAGCGCAGCCCGGCGCGCGCCGGGTGCGCTGGTCGCTGGACGTGGATCCGCAGACGCTGGCCTGAGCGCCGCGCGCATCAGGCCGGCCCGAAGCCAATGTTGTGGGTTTAAAGCCGGCCCGCAATTGCCGATAATGAGCGCCCATGCTCCAGGGCTCCCCCTGCAAGAGCGACGCTTTCCACGCCGGTGCCGCGCGTCACGTCCATGCTGTCGACCGCGCCGCTGACCCGGGCCACAGGACACTGCACGCAAGCCACATGAAAGAGACCATCATCGCGCTGCTCGACGAGGCGCTGGCCGCGCTCAAGCAGCAGGGCCTCGTGCCCGCCGACACCGCTCCCCGCTACAAGGTCGATCCCACCAAGGACAAGGCCCACGGCGACTACGCCAGCAATCTGGCGATGACCCTCGCCAAGCCGGCGGGCAAGCCGCCCCGCGAGATCGCCCAGGCGCTCGTCGACGCCCTGCCGGACAGCCCGGCGGTGCGCCACGTGGAAATCGCTGGCCCCGGCTTCCTCAACTTCTTCGCCGCCACCGACGCCGTGGCTCAGGTGGTGAAGGCGGTACTCGAGACCGGCGACACCTTCGGTCGCAGCCTGACCGGCGCCGGCGAGAAGGTGCAGGTCGAGTTCGTCTCCGCCAACCCCACCGGTCCCCTGCACGTGGGCCACGGTCGCGGCGCGGCGATCGGCGACTGCCTGTGCCGCCTGCTCGAGGCCACCGGCTACGACGTGACCCGCGAGTTCTACTACAACGACGCCGGCGCCCAGATCCAGAACCTGGCGCTCTCGGTCCAGGCCCGCGCCCGGGGGCTCACCCCCGATGACCCGAGCTGGCCCGAGGACGGTTATCGCGGCGGCTACATCGTCGACGTGGCCGAAAGCTACCTGGCCGGCGAGACTGTCGACGCCGACGACCAGCACGTCACCGCCGCCGCCGACCCGGATGACCTCGACGCCATCCGCCGCTTCGCGGTGGCCTATCTGCGTCGCGAACAGGACCTGGACCTCAAGGCCTTCGGCGTCGAGTTCGACGTCTACTTCCTCGAGTCCTCGCTGTACCGCGACGGCAAGGTCGCGGCCACCGCCGAGCGCCTTACCGACAAGGGCCACACCTACGAGCGGGACGGCGCCACCTGGCTGCGCACCACCGAGTTCGGTGACGACAAGGACCGGGTGATGCGCAAGACCGACGGCGACTACACCTACTTCCTGCCCGACGTGGCCTATCACCTGGACAAGTGGCAGCGCGGCTTTACCACCGTGATCAACGAGCAGGGCGCCGACCACCACTCCACGGTGACCCGCGTGCGGGCCGGGCTGCAGGCGCTGGAAGCCGGCATCCCCCAGGGCTGGCCCGACTACGTGCTGCACCAGATGGTGCTGGTCACCCGCTCCGGGGAAGAGGTCAAGCTCTCCAAGCGCGCCGGCAGCTACGTCACCCTGCGCGATTTGATCGACGAGGTCGGCCGCGACGCCACTCGCTACTTCCTCGCCGCGCGGCGTGCCGATTCGCAGCTGACCTTCGACATCGACCTGGCCCGCTCGCAGTCCAACGACAACCCGGTCTACTACGTGCAGTACGCCCACGCGCGCCTGTGCAGCGTGATGCGCAAGGCCGAGGCCGACGGGCGGCCCTTCGACCACGCCGAGGCCATGGACAGCCTGGCGAGGCTCGAGAGCGATCAGGAAAAGGCGCTGATGAACCGGCTGGCACGCTACCCGGAAGTAGTCGAGCATGCCGCCGCCAACCGCGAACCGCAGCAGATCGCCCAGTACCTGCAGGATCTCGCCGCCGATTTCCACACCTGCTACAACGCCGTCAAGGTCATGGTCAACGATGCACCGCTGCGCAACGCGCGCCTGGCGCTGGGGCTGGCGACGCGCCAGGTACTGCGCAACGGCCTCGACCTGCTGGGCGTGAGTGCACCCGAGGAGATGTAAGCCATGGCTCGCAGCGCCGCCGCCGGCAGCAATCGCCGCCGCAACGCCACGCCCCGCAAGGGCGCGACGACACGCAGCAAGAAGCCGGCGTCCTCGGCACCGTCACGAGGGCTGCGTGTGCCCGGCTGGCTGTGCGGCCTGATCGGCCTGGTCGCCGGTTTCGCGCTCGCGCAGTACTTTCAGCAGAGCGCTCCACCGGTGGCGGCGCTGATGCCCAAGCCGGCGACCCAGCAGGCCAGTGGCACGGCAGCCGCACCGGCCGGGAGCAAGGCCGCCGACAAGAGCGCGGCCGAGGCCGGCAGCAACGAACCGGCCATGCCGACCTTCGAGTTCTACACCCTGCTGCCGGAATCCGAGGTCGTGGCGCCCAAGGTCGAGGCCTACCAGTCCACGCCTCGCCCCGGAACCTCGACGACGACGAAGAAGGGCGACAAGGCCGCCAAGGCGGCCAGCTACATGCTCCAGGCCGCCTCCTTCCGCGACATGCCCGACGCCAAGCGGCTCGCCGGGCGCCTCAGCGACCTGGGCCTCAAGGCCAAGATCTCCGACGTCAAGGCCAACGGCAACCAGACCTGGCATCGCGTGCAGGTCGGCCCCTATGACGACACCCGCGAGCTCAGCCGCGCCAAGGACCTGATGGTCACCCAGGGCATCGAGCCGCTGATGATCCGCCTGCAGCAGTGACCCGGCCAGGCACCGTCCGCCCGTCTCGGCGGGCGGCCGCCGGATACTCCCCGATAGCGCGGCCCGGTGGCCGATTCCTCGCGACTGAAGTCGCTCCCACGGCCAGGCTCGGGATGACCAGCCTGCCGAAGAGATCGCGGCTGGCCAGCCGTGCCTGGCCGGCCGCACCTAACCGGCCGTGCTTGACCAGCCGTGCTTGATTTCAGGCCCTGCCGCCCGCATCTCCCCTGCTATCCATTTGAGCGAGCATCGGCCCGGCCCGATGCACCATTCGTCATCGGGCGACCCGTCGGCGTCGCCCAGCAACGGAGCTTCCCGCGCTATGACCACTATCGTTTCCGTGCGTCGCAACGACCAGGTCGCCCTGGCCGGCGACGGCCAGGTGTCCCTGGGCAACACGGTACTCAAGGGCAATGCCAGCAAGGTGCGCCGCCTTTACCGCGGCCAGGTGCTGGCCGGCTTTGCCGGCGGCACCGCCGACGCCTTCACGCTGTTCGAGCGCTTCGAGGCCCAGCTGGAGAAGTACCAGGGCCACCTCACCAAGGCCGCGGTCGAGCTGGCCAAGGAGTGGCGTACCGACCGCGCCCTGCGCCGCCTCGAGGCGATGCTGGTGGTGGCCGACAGGACCGCCTCGCTGATCATCACCGGCAACGGCGACGTGGTGGAGCCGGAGTACGGCGTGATCGCCATCGGCTCCGGCGGCAACTACGCCCTGGCCGCCGCCCGCGCGATGCTCGACAACACCGAGCTCTCGGCGAAGGAGATCACCGCCAAGTCACTGGATATCGCCGCCGACATCTGCGTCTTCACCAACCACAACGTCGTCCTCGAGGAGCTCGCCTGACCATGTCCCAGATGACCCCCCGCGAGATCGTTCACGCGCTCGACCAGTTCATCATCGGCCAGCACGACGCCAAGCGGGCGGTGGCGATCGCCCTACGCAACCGCTGGCGGCGCATGCAGCTCGACGACGAGCTGCGTCCCGAGGTCACGCCCAAGAACATCCTGATGATCGGCCCCACCGGGGTGGGCAAGACCGAGATCGCCCGCCGTCTGGCCAAGCTGGCCCGGGCGCCGTTCATCAAGGTCGAGGCGACCAAGTTCACCGAGGTCGGCTACGTCGGCCGCGATGTCGAGTCGATCATCCGCGACCTGGTCGAGATGGCGATCAAGATGGTCCGCGAACAGGCCAAGGAAGAGGTCGGCCACCGCGCCGAGGACGCCGCCGAGGACCGCATCCTCGACGCCCTGCTGCCGCGCCCGCGGGGCAGCGAGTACGACCACGGTCGCGACGACTCCGCCGCCCGCCAGGCCTTCCGCAAGAAGCTGCGCGAGGGCCAGCTCGACGACAAGGAGATCGACATCGAGGTCACGCCCCAGGGCGCCGGCGTCGACATCATGACCCCGCCGGGCATGGAGGAGATGACCAGCCAGCTGCAGAACCTCTTCTCGAGCATGAACAAGCAGAAGACCGAGACCAAGCGGGTCAAGGTCAAGGATGCCTGGCAGCTGCTGCGCGACGAGGAGGCCGCCAAGCTGGTCAACGAGGAGGACATCAAGCGTCGCGCCGTCGAGGCGGTGGAGCAGAACGGCATCGTCTTCCTCGACGAGATCGACAAGGTCGCCAAGGGCAGTGGCCAGTCCAGCGGTGGCGAGGTCTCCCGCGAGGGCGTGCAGCGCGACCTGCTGCCGCTGATCGAGGGCTCGACGGTCTCCACCAAGCACGGCATGGTGCGTACCGACCACATCCTGTTCGTCGCCTCGGGCGCCTTCCACCTGTCCAAGCCCTCGGACCTGATTCCCGAGCTGCAGGGTCGCCTGCCGATCCGGGTCGAACTCTCGGCGCTCTCCCCCGAGGACTTCAAGCGCATCCTCACCGAGCCCTCCGCCTCGCTGACCAAGCAGTACCAGGCGCTGATGGCCACCGAGGGGCTGGAGATCCGGTTCGCCGAGGACGGCATCGCGCGCATCGCCGAGATCGCCTGGCAGGTCAACGAGGGCACCGAGAACATCGGCGCGCGCCGCCTGCACACGGTGATGGAGCGTCTGCTCGAGGAAGCCTCCTACCAGGGCGGCGACCTGCAGGGGCCGCTGGTCATCGACGCCACCTACGTCGACTCGCAGCTCGGCGAGCTGGCCAAGGACGAGGATCTGTCGCGGTATATCCTCTAAGCCTGGCAGCGCGCCACAAGCGGCACGTTCCAGAATGCGGACCGCGCGGCGCCGGGGACAGGTCAAAGTGGAGGTCCGATGCCATGGATGGCATCGGTAACGCCCAGGGACGGGTTCACAGTGCCTCCACGACGACCTGTCACCGGGATAGCCGCGCTCCTCCATCACGCCAGAAGCGGAGGCATACCATGACCGCCCCGATCCCCACCCGCGTGCACTACCACCGTCAGACGCGCGAACTCGAGCTCGGCTACGCCGACGGCACCACCTATCGCCTGTCCGCCGAGTACCTGCGCGTCTACTCCCCCTCGGCCGAGGTGCGCGGCCACGGCCCCGACACCGCCAAGCTGCAGACCGGCATGAAGCACGTGGGCCTGACGAACATCACCCAGGCCGGGCGCTACGCCCTCAAGCTGCACTTCGACGACGGCCACGACACCGGCCTCTACAGCTGGGACTATCTCCACGACCTGGCCATCCGTCAGGAGGCCAACTGGGCCGACTACCTGAAGCGGCTCGAGGCCGCCGGCGCCTCGCGCGAACCACTGGGCATCCCCGTCCGGCAGCTGTAAGGCGGCGGCAAGGCGACGCAGACAAGCCACGCCCGGCGACGCTACAATGGCGCCCACTTCGCAACGACAGCGGCCCGCACGGCCGTCCCCCGCCGGGCCCGGTGCACCATGCCGGGCCCGGCGGGCGGTTCGCCGCCACAGACAAGGGAAGCCCATGACCAAGCGCACGACCCACTTCGGCTATCAGGAAGTGCCCGTGGAGGAAAAAGCCGCCCGGGTGGCCGATGTCTTTCACTCCGTGGCCAGCCGCTACGACCTGATGAACGACCTGATGTCGCTGGGTATCCACCGGCTGTGGAAGCGCCTGACCCTGGAGCGTGCCGGGGTGCGTCGCGGCCAGTCGGTCCTCGACATCGCCGGCGGCACCGGCGACCTGACCCTCAAGTTCTCCCGTCTGGTGGGCCCCAGCGGCCGCGTGGTGCTCGCCGACATCAACGCCTCGATGCTCAACGTGGGCCGCGACAAGCTGCTCGACCACGGCGTCGGCGGCAACGTCGAATACGTGCAGGCCAACGCCGAGTGCCTGCCGTTCGCCGACAACACCTTCGACTGCATCACCATCGCCTTCGGGCTGCGCAACGTCACCGACAAGGATGCCGCCCTGGCCTCCATGGCCCGGGTGCTCAAGCCCGGCGGCCGGCTGCTGGTGCTGGAGTTCTCCAAGCCCACCCATCAGCTGCTGTCGAAGGCCTACGACGAGTATTCCTTCCGCCTGCTGCCCAGGATGGGCGAGCTCGTCGCCAACGACGCCGACAGCTACCGCTACCTGGCCGAATCCATCCGCATGCATCCCGACCAGGAAACCCTCAAGGGGATGATGGAACGAGCCGGGCTGGAGCGTGTCGAGTACACCAACCTGACCGGCGGCATCGTCGCCCTGCATCGCGGCATCAAGCTCTGAGGTTCCGATGGCACTGACCCCCGTCCTGCTGCTGGCCTGCGCGGAAAAGACCTTCAATTCCCTGCTGGCCCGCGACCCCGCCGCGCCCGGCCGCCTGCGCCGGCTTGCCGGCAAGCGCCTGCTGCTGCGCCTGGAGCGCCCGAGCCTGGCCCTGCTGGTGACCTTCCACACCCAGGGCCTCGGCCTGCTTCACGCCCCCCAGGCCGAGGAGGCCGACGCCGACGCGGTCGTCGAGGCCGACTGCGAGGCGCTGGGCTCGCTGCTCGCCGGCGAATCCCTGGAACACCTGATGTTCAGCGGCCGGCTGTCGCTGCGCGGCCAGACCCACCTGCTCGAGGCGACCCGAGAGCTGCTGATGGATCTCGATCTCGACTGGGAGGCGGCGCTGGCCGAGTGGTTCGGCGACGTGCCCGCCCACAGCCTCGCCGAGGGCCTGCGGCGCTTCGCCCGCTTCGGCCTGCGCAGCCAGCACGAGCTGCGCACCGACCTGGCCGAGTATGTCTTCGAGGAAGCCCGGCTGCTGCCCGGCCAGGCCCAGCGCGAGGTGCTGCGCGACCATCTCACCGAGCTGGAAGTCGCCACCGACCGGCTCGAGGCTCGCCTGGCGCGCCTGCAGCGCAAGCTGGATGCCCGACGCCGGGAGCCGATGACGTGAACCTGCGAGCGCTGCGGATTCTCTGGGTCGTCGCCCGCTACCGCCTGGACACCCTGATTCCGCTCGACCGCCTGCCGCCCCTGCTGCGGCTGGCGGTCAGGCTGTCGCCGCTGCGCCTGCTGCCCACCGGCTCCCACTCGCGGGCACGGCGACTGCGGCTGGCGCTGGAATCGCTGGGCCCGATCTTCGTCAAGTTCGGCCAGATGCTCTCGACCCGCCGCGACCTGCTGCCGCCGGACATCGCCGACGAGCTCCGGCGCCTGCAGGACCAGGTACCGCCCTTTCCCGGCGAGCGGGCGCGCGCGGTGATCGAGGAAGAGCTCGAGTGCAGCGTGCAGACCGCCTTCGCGCACTTCGACGCCACCCCCATGGCCTCCGCCTCGGTGGCCCAGGTCCATGCCGCCCGGCTGCACAGCGGCGAGGACGTGGTGGTCAAGGTGATCCGCCCGGGCATCGACCGCGTGATGCGCCAGGACATCGCCCTGATGTACGCCCTGGCGCGGCTGCTGCGGCGCGTGCCCGAGGCGCGCCGGCTGCGTCCGGTGGAGGTGGTCTCCGACTACGAGGCGACGCTGTTCGACGAGCTCGACCTGCACAAGGAAGCCGCCAACACCTCGCAGCTCAAGCGCAACTTCAAGAACTCGCCGCTGCTCTACGTGCCGTCGATCCACTGGCCGCTGACCCGTCGGCGGATGCTGGTTCAGGAACGCATCCACGGCATCCCGGTGGCCGACCTGGAGGCGCTTCAGGCCCAGGGCACCGACCTGAAGCGGCTCGCCGAACGTGGCGTGGAGATCTTCTTCACCCAGGTGTTCCGCGACAACTTCTTCCATGCCGACATGCACCCGGGCAACATCTTCGTCGCCCGCGGCAAGCCCCGCGACCCGCAGTACATCGCCATCGACTGCGGCATCGTCGGCAGCCTGACCCGCGAGGACCAGGACTATCTGGCGCGCAACCTGCTGGCCTTCTTCCATCAGGACTACTATGAAGTCGCCGTGCTGCACATCGAGTCCGGCTGGGTCGGCGAGGGCACCCGCGCCAACGAGTTCGCCGCGGCGATCCGCGCGGTGTGCGAGCCGATCCTCGAGCGGCCGCTCAAGGACATCTCTTTCGGCCAGGTGCTGCTGGGGCTGTTCCAGACCGCCCGGCGCTTCAACATGGAGGTCCAGCCGCAGCTGGTGCTGCTGCAGAAGACCCTGCTCAACATCGAGGGGCTGGGCCGCCAGCTCTACCCCGATCTCGACCTGTGGCAGACCGCCAAGCCCTATCTCGAGCGCTGGATGAAGGAACGCGCCGGCCCGCGCGGGCTGTGGGCCTCGCTGCAGAAGCAGGCCCCCGAGCTGAGCCGCCAGCTGCCGGAGCTGCCGGTACTGGCCCACCAGGCGCTGGCCCGGGTGGAAAGCGAGCAGCGCCAGCGGCGCCAGCAGGTCGACTCGCTGACCCGCATCCACGACGACATGGCCCAGGAGACACGCCGCTCGCGGCGGCTGCGCGTCGGGGCGCTGGTGCTGGCCCTGGCGCTGGCCTGGCAGCCCCTGCAGGCCTGGGCCCTGGAGCAGCCCTGGCCGGTGCTGACCGCCGCGGCGCTCGGCGCCGTGCTGCTGGCCTGGCGCTAGGCAACTGATTTATCAGGCCCTTTCGACCACTGACTCAGGATTGTCATCGATGAGCGATATTCTCCAACAGCTCGATGCGGTACTCGCGCAACGCCGGCAGGCCGCCCCCGACTCCTCCTATGTGGCATCCCTGCATCACAAGGGGCTCAACAAGATTCTCGAGAAGGTCGGCGAGGAGGCCACCGAGACCATCATCGCCGCCAAGGACGCCGCGGATGGCGTTGACACGCAGCGTCAGGCAGTAGTCGCCGAAACCGCCGACCTGTGGTTTCATAGTCTGGTGATGCTGTCGCACCTGGGCATCGAGTCGCAGGCGGTGCTCGATGAACTGGCACGCCGCTTCGGCATCTCCGGGCTGGACGAGAAGGCCGCCCGCAGCAACGAATAAATCCGGGCGAGACCCGAGGGGAGAAAGTTCATGTTAGGTGGAATCAGTATCTGGCAACTGCTGATCGTTCTCGGCATCATCATCCTGATCTTCGGCACCAAGAAGCTGCGCAACATCGGCGGCGACCTCGGCGGGGCCGTCAAGGGCTTCAAGAAGGCCATGCACGAGGAGGACGGCGCCGACAAGGACAAGCCCGACGACAGCCAGCGTCAGGTGCGTCATGACGACGACGGCAACACCTATGACGTCAAGGCCGAGCAGCACGGCGACGCCCGGCGCGACAGCCACAAGGAAGAGCAGAAGTAAGCGCCCATGTTCGACATCGGCTTTCTCGAACTGCTGCTGATCGGCGTGGTCGGCCTGCTGGTGCTGGGCCCGGAGCGCTTGCCCCGGGCGGCCCGCACGGTGGGCCTGTGGGTGGGTCGCATCAAGCGCAGCGTGTCCGGCATGCAGCGCGAGATCAGCGCCCAGCTCGAGGCCGAGGAGCTGCGCCAGAAGCTCGCCGAGCAGGACCGCAAGCTCAACGCGGGGCTCGACAAGGCGCGGCGCGATGTCGAGCGCAGCGTCGAGGGCGAGCCGTCGCGTCGTGAGGCCGCCTCGCCGTCACCCGCTGACACCGCCGACCCGGCCGCCCACGAGCCGGTCGAGGCGTCGACCGCCCCCGAGTCGGCGCCGCCCGCTTCCGCCGACAAGGATTCCACGCCGCGATGAGCGAAACCTCTTCCCCGCGTGACGACGACAAGCGCCAGGACGACACGCCCCAGGCCCCGCTGATCGAGCACCTGATCGAGCTGCGCTCGCGGCTGATGCGGTCGGTGATCGCCATCGGCGTGATCTTCCTGGCGCTGTACGCCTTTTCCAACGACATCTACACCTTCGTCGCCGACCCGCTGATGGCGCTGCTGCCCGAAGGGTCGCAGATGATCGCCACCGAGGTGGCCTCGCCCTTCCTGGCGCCCTTCAAGCTGACCCTGGTGGTGGCGGTGTTCGTCGCCATCCCCTTCGTCCTGCACCAGATCTGGGCCTTCGTGGCGCCCGGCCTCTACGAGAACGAGAAGGTGCTGGCGGTGCCGCTGCTGGTCTCCAGCGTGGCGCTGTTCTACGGCGGCGCGGCCTTCGCCTACTACGTGGTCTTCCCGCTGCTGTTCGACTTCTTCGTCCACACCGGGCCGCAGAACGTGGCGGTGATGACCGACATCAACCAGTATCTCAACTTCGTGCTGAAGCTGTTCTTCGCCTTCGGCGTGGCGTTCGAGATTCCCATCGCCACCTTCCTGCTGATCTGGACCGGCGCCACCAGCGTCGAGAGCCTGTCGAAGAAGCGCCCCTACGTGGTGCTGGGCTGCTTCGTGATCGGCATGCTGATGACCCCGCCGGACGTGATTTCGCAGAGCCTGCTGGCCGTGCCGATGTGGCTGCTCTACGAGATCGGCATCCTGTTCGGCCGCCTGGTGCGTCGCCGCCGCGCGACCGATGGCGACGACACCCCCGACGACGCGGCCTGAGTCGCGCCCGGCCCTCGGCCGGGTGCGACAGGCGGTGGCATCCCCGGCGTTCACGGCCTTGTTATACTCGGGGGATGCCCGCCATCGTCACGTTCCTGTCATCGCTTTCGGGCAGGCTGCTTCCCTTGGCGGACGCGATCCCATCACCACTGGAGAATTCCGTTGAGTCAGCTAACGTCACGCCAGTACCCGACCACCCGCATGCGCCGCATGCGCAAGGACGCCTTCTCGCGGCGCCTGATGCGCGAGTCGACCCTGACCCCGGACGACCTGATCCTGCCGGTGTTCGTGCTCGAGGGCGAGGGCCGGCGCGAGGCCGTGCCCTCGATGCCCGGCGTCGAGCGCCTGTCGCTGGACCTGCTGATCGAGGAGGCCCGCGAGGTCGCGGCGCTGGGCGTTCCGGCCCTGGCGCTGTTCCCCGTGGTCGACCCGGCGCTGAAGAGCGAGTTCGCCGAGGAGGCCTTCAACGCCGGCGGCCTAGTCCAGCGCAGCGTGCGCGCCCTCAAGGACGCCTGCCCCGAGCTGGGCCTGATCACCGACGTGGCGCTCGACCCCTACACCAGCCACGGCCAGGACGGCATCCTCGACGCGCACGGCTACGTGCTCAACGACCGCACCGTCGAGACCCTGCTCAAGCAGGCGCTCTCCCACGCCGAGGCCGGCGCCGACGTGGTCGCGCCCTCGGACATGATGGACGGGCGGATCGGCGCGATCCGTGACGTGCTGGAACGCGAGGCGCTGCACAACACCCGCATCATGGCCTATTCCGCCAAGTACGCCTCGCGCTACTACGGCCCCTTCCGCGACGCCGTGGGCTCGGCGGGCAACCTCGGCAAGGCCGACAAGACCACCTACCAGATGGACCCGGCCAACAGCGACGAGGCCCTGCACGAGGCCGCCATGGACATCGCCGAAGGTGCGGACATGGTGATGGTCAAGCCGGGCATGCCCTATCTGGACGTGGTGCAGCGCGTCAAGCAGGAACTGCGGGTGCCGACCTTCGCCTACCAGGTCAGCGGCGAGTACGCCATGCACATGGCGGCCTTCGAGAACGGCTGGCTGGAGGCCGATGCCGTGATCCTGGAGTCGCTGATGTGCTTCAAGCGCGCCGGCGCCGACGGCATCCTCACCTACTTCGCCAAGCGCGCCGCCCAGTTGCTCAATCAATAATCGCGGAGGGCTGCCGGCCCTCCCGTCGCGCAGGAGTCTTGCGATGGATGCACCGCGCCGCCAACCCTCACCCCCCGAAGCGCTCACCGACGAGGCCCCGAGCGACGCCGGCGAGGCGCCGCCGCTGCGGGTCAACCGCACCCGCACCGGCATCCACGCCAAGCCCACGCCCTCGCCGGAGACCGAGCTCGACGATCCCTCGCTGTACTTCAATCGCGAGCTCTCCAACCTGCAGTTCAATATCCGCGTGCTCGAGCAGGCGCTGGACCCGTCGCATCCGCTGCTCAACCGGCTGACGTTCTTGCTGATCTTCTCGTCGAACATCGACGAGTTCTTCGAGATCCGTGTCGCCGGCCTCAAGCACCAGGTGATGCTGGGCAACGAGGACACCGGTGCCGACGGCATGGCCCCGCGCCGGGTGCTGGCGGAGATCTCGCGCATCGCCCACGAGCAGGTCGATCGCCAGTATCACATCCTCAACGACGTGCTCATCCCCGCGCTCGAGGAGCAGCGCATCCGCTACCGGCGCCGCGCGCAGTGGACCGAGGCCCAGCGCGACTGGGTCCGCGGGTACTTCGACGAGGAGATCATGCCGGTCATCAGCCCCATCGGGCTGGACCCCTCGCACCCCTTCCCGCGGCTGGTCAACAAGAGCCTCAACTTCATCGTCGAGCTCGAGGGCAAGGACGCCTTCGGCCGCGAGGGCGGGCTGGCCATCCTGCCGGCGCCGCGCTCGCTGCCGCGGGTGATCCGCTTGCCCGAGCCCCTGACCGAGGCGGGCTACACCGAGTACGTGTTCCTGTCGTCGATGATCCACGCCCATGCCCAGGAGGTGTTCCCGGGCATGGAGGTACGCGGCTGCTACCAGTTCCGCCTGACCCGCAATGCCGACCTGTCGGTCGACCCCGAGGAAGTCTCGGACCTGGCCTCGGCGCTGCGCGGCGAGCTGCTGGCCCGGCGCTACGGCGACGGCGTGCGCCTCGAGGTCGCCGACAACTGCCCGGACGAGCTGGCGAGCTTCCTGCTCACCCAGTTCGAGCTCGAACCGCAGGATCTCTATCGGGTCAACGGCCCGGTCAACCTCACGCGCATGATGTCGGTGATCGGCGATATCGACCGGCCGGACCTGCTCTACCGCCCCTTCACGCCGGGGCTGCCCAAGAACCTCAAGTCCGACACCAGCCTGTTCGAGGTCATTCGCCAGGGCGACGTGCTGCTGCACCATCCCTTCCAGTCGTTCACGCCGATCGAGGACCTGCTGCGCGAGGCGGCCCGGGACGCCGACGTGCTGGCGATCAAGCAGACGCTCTATCGCACCGGCGCCGACTCGCCGATCGTCGGCGCGCTGGTCGAGGCGGCGCGCAACGGCAAGGAAGTCACGGTGGTGATCGAACTGCGTGCGCGCTTCGACGAGGCCGACAACCTGGCGCTGGCCTCGCGGCTGCAGGAGGCCGGGGCGATCGTCATCTACGGCGTGATGGCCTACAAGACCCACGCCAAGATGCTGCACATCGTGCGCCGCGAGAAGGGCGAGCTGCGCTACTACGCCCACCTGGGCACCGGCAACTATCACGCCAAGACCGCCCGGCTCTACACCGACTACAGCCTGCTGACCGCCAACGAAACGCTCTGCGAGGACGTCCACATGGTCTTCCAGCAGCTCACCGGGATGGGCAAGCCGCGCCGCATCGAACGCCTGTTGCACGCCCCCTTCGTGCTCCACGAGCGGCTGGTGGCGATGATCGACCGCGAGGCGAAGGTCGCCGAGAAGGGCCGGAAGGCCCACCTGATCATCAAGTGCAACTCGCTGACCGAGCCGAAGCTGATTCGCGCCCTGTATCGCGCCTCGCGCGCCGGGGTACAGTGCGACCTGATCATCCGCGGCATGTGCTGCCTGCGTCCCGGGGTGCCCGGCATCTCGGAGAACATCCGCGTGCGCTCGATCATCGGTCGCTTCCTCGAACACACCCGCGTATTCCACTTCCACAACGACGGCAAGCCCGAGACCTGGGCATCGAGCGCCGACTTCATGGAGCGCAACATGTTCCACCGGGTCGAGACCGGCTTTCCCATCCTCGACAAGAAACTGGCCCAGCGGGTCCGCAAGGACCTGGAAACCTACCTGGTGGACAACTGCCAGAGCTGGGTGCTGCAGGAGGACGGCAGCTACCGCCAGCAGCAGCCGGGCGAGGCCGCACCGATCAGCGCCCAGGAAACCCTGCTCTACGCCTACGCGGCCCGCGCCTGATTCCCTGCACGGGGCGTTTGAGTCCGCCCCGTTCATCCTCTACGTTTAAAGACACTTCGAGACAAGTCCGATGGCCGCCGGTCATTCGGGCACGACGCGCCGGCATGGAAAGGTCGGCCCGGACCGCGCCGCCGCCTCATGGTCGGCCGGAGCATCGATACCGTCACGTGTCCAGACCGACAGGGATGTAGGGAGGCCCCCGTGACCGACACCACCCCGCCGTTCCCACGGCGGTTCGGCCGTTTCGCTGCCGGGCTCGCCGTCATGCCGGCCCTGGCCGGATGCAGCTATGCCAACCTGAGCTTTCTCGCCCCCCAGGGGCCGATCGCCGCGGCCCAGCGCGACCACTTCTGGCTGGTCATCGCCATTACCCTGGTGGTGGTGTTGCCGGTCTTCGTGCTCACGCCGGTCATCGTGTGGCGCTATCGCTATGGCCGCCGCGCCACCTACCGGCCACGCTGGAGCTTCTCGCGGCGGCTGGAATACCTCATCTGGGGGGTTCCCTTCCTGATCGTGGCGATCCTCGCGGTCTTTCTCTGGCGGCAGACCTACGCGCTGGATCCCTACAATCCCTTGCCGTCGGACAACGAGCCACTGCATGTGCAGGTCGTGGGCTATGACTGGAAATGGCTGTTCATCTATCCCGACCAGCACATCGCCACCGTCGACGAGCTGGTCTTTCCCGCCGACCGGCCGCTGGCGCTCGAGTTGACCTCCGATACTGTGATGCAGTCGTTCTTCATTCCCTCGCTGGGCAGCCAGGTCTATGCCATGAACGGCATGGTCACGCGGCTGCACCTGGCCGCCGACGGCCCCGGCCGCTTTCGCGGCGAGAACTCGCAGTACAACGGCAAGGGCTTCCACACGCAGCGCTTCTCCGCTCGGGCGGTGTCGCCAGCGGCATTCTCCGACTTCGTCGAGCGCGTACGCCGGCAAGGCCGTGCACTTGACCGCCCGACCTACCAGATCCTGGACGGGCGCAATACCGTGCCCGAGCTGACCCGGGCGCTGGATGGCATGGGCGACGACGCCCTGCGCTTCTCGGCCATCCCGGACGGCCTGTTCTCGGCGATCGTCGCGGGGGGGCCGGTGCAGGCCCTGCTGCCCGGCCCCGTGGTCACGAGTGCTCGCCAGACACCGCTTCATCAGCCGCAGGGAGGCACGCCGTGACGCTGAATCACTTCCTCGACCTCGCGCTGGGTCGCCTCGACTGGCATGCCCTGCCCTTCTGGGAGATGGTCGAGCAACCCACCCTCTCGCACATCGTCAACGGCTCGATCGTCACCGCCGCCGCCTCGCTGGTGGTGCTGGGGGCCCTGGCCACGGTGGTGCTGATCACCCGCTACGGCAAATGGAAGGCACTGTGGTCGGACTGGCTGACCAGCGTCGACCACAAGCGCATCGGCATCATGTTCATCGTCGTGGCCCTGGTCATGCTGGCGCGGGCGATCATCGAGGCGGCGTTCATGCGCGCCCAGCAGGCGGTCGGCCTGGACGGCGGCTTCCTCTCGGCCGAGCACTTCGGCGAGTTCTTCACCACCCACGGCACCATCATGATCTTCTTCATGGCCATGCCGTTTCTCACCGGGGTGATCAACTACGTGATGCCGCTGCAGATCGGCGCCCGGGACCTGTCCTTTCCGGTGATGAACTCGATCAGCCTGGGCCTGACCGCGGCCGGCGCGGCGCTGATCATGGTCTCGCTGGTGCTCACGCCGTTCTCCACCGGTGGCTGGAGCGGCTATCCACCCTTCACCGAGGCCTCCTTCAACCCCGGCGCCGGGGTCGACTACTGGATCTGGGCGGTGACGCTGTCGTCGCTGGGCTCGACGATGACCGGCATCAACTTCGCGGTGACGATCTACAAGGAGCGCGCCCCGGGCATGCACCTGTTCCGCATGCCGCTGTTCTGCTGGACGGCGCTGTGCACCTCGATCCTGATGATCTTCGCCATGCCGCCGCTGACCGTGGCCACGGCCATGCTGGCGCTCGACCGCTACCTGGACTTCCACTTCTTCACCCAGGACCTCGGCGGCGACATGATGAACTACGTCAACCTGTTCTGGCTGTTCGGCCACCCCGAGGTCTATATCCTGATCCTGCCCGCCTTCGGGGTCTTCTCGGAGGTGTTCTCGACCTTCTCGGGCAAGCGCCTGTACGGCTACAAGGGACTGGTCATCGCCACGATGTGCATCGCCGTGCTGTCGTTCACGGTGTGGCTGCACCACTTCTTCACCATGGGCCAGTCGCCCAGCATCAACGCCGCCTTCGGCATCGCCACCATGCTGATCGGCGTACCCACCGGAGTGAAGATCTACGACTGGATGCTGACCATGTTCCGGGGCCGGGTGCGCCTGACGATCCCCATGGTCTATGCGCTGGGCTTTCTCATCCTGTTCGTGATCGGCGGGATGACGGGCATCCTGCTGGCCAATCCGTCCATCGACTACCAGGTGCACAATACCCTGTTCCTGGTCGCCCACTTCCACAACATGCTGGTGCCGGGCCTGCTGTTCGGCATGCTCGCCGGCTACCAGATGTGGTTCCCCAAGGCCTTCGGCTTCCGCCTCGAACAGCGCTGGGGCTATCGCGCCGCCTATGCCTGGATCGCCGGCTTCATGCTGGCCTTCTTCCCGCTCTATGCCCTGGGGCTGCTGGGCATGCCGCGCCGGGCCGTGGGCTTCATCGAGCCGGCCTATCTGCCCTGGACGATCGTCGCCGGCATCGGTGCCCTGGTGGTGCTCTTCGCCCTGTTCAGCCTGGTCATGCAGTTCTGGCTGAGCCTGCGCCAGCGCCACGCCAATCGCGTGCCCGTGGGCGACCCCTGGGACGGTCGCAGCCTCGAGTGGGCGACCCCGGCGCCGGTGCCGGAGTACAACTTCCCGGTGATTCCCGAGGTCTCCAGCCGTGATGCCTTCATGCGCGAGAAGGACCTCGGCCAGGCCTACCAGCGCCCCGCCGAATACCGCGACATCACGATGCCGGCCAACAGCGCCCTGGGGCCGATCCTCACCGTGACCGGCTTCCTGATGGCCTTCGGCCTGGTGTGGTACCTGTGGTGGCTGGTAATTCTTGCCGGCGTGGCCTCCCTGGGCGCGCTGATCGCGCGCAGCTTCGTACGCCGGACTACCAAGGTCATCCGCGCCGAGGAGGTGCGCGAGACGCACGAGGCGTGGCTGCGGCAGGTCGCCGAGACCCCCGCCGTCACGCGTGACCGGGAGCAGGAAACCAGCAACCGCGGGCGGCCCGCCGCCCCCGTGTCGGGAGCCGTGCAATGACCGCGACGCCGTCCAGACATCCGGGCCTCAACCTGGGCCGTGCCCATCAGGAAGCCCATGACGCCTGCGAGGTGCTGGTGTTCGGCTTCTGGGTGTTCATGATGAGCGATCTGATCGTCTTCGGACTGCTCTTCGCCAACTATGTCACCCAGCTCGATGCCCTGGCCGGCGGCCCCGGGCCCGGCGAGCTCTTCACGATGAAGAGCGCCTTCATCGAGACGCTGCTGCTACTGACCAGCAGCTTCACCTACGGCCTGGCGTCCTACTGCCTCAAGTATCGCCATGGCCGCGGCTGGCTGACGGCCTGGCTGGGCGTGACCCTGCTGCTGGGGCTGGCCTTCATCGGCTTCGAACTGCATGACTTTCACAAGATGGCCGGCGAAGGCGGCGTGCCCAGCCGCAGCGGCTTCCTCTCGGCCTTCTTCGCCCTGGTGCCGCTGCACGGCCTGCACGTCGCCAGCGCCTGCCTGTGGATGGTGGTACTGATGGTGCAGATGTGCGTCCACGGCCTGGATACCGGGGTCAAGACCGGGCTGGTGCGCCTGGGGCTGCTGTGGCACTTCCTGGACATCGTCTGGGTGGGCATCTTCTCGCTGGTCTATCTGGGAGGCCTGGCATGAGCGACTCGCAACGCCAATCCGACACGATCGACGAGAACGAGCGCAGGCACGAACTGGGCAGCTACCTGTGGGGCTACGGCCTAGCGCTGGCGCTGACCCTGGTGCCCTTCGCCCTGGTCGCCTGGAGCGGCTGGCCGCGGGTGACGCTGCTCTGGGCGATCGGCGGCTTCGCGCTGGTTCAGTTCGTCGTCCACTTCCGCTTCTTCCTGCATATCTCGCTGGCCCGACAGAAGCGCGAGGACCTGCACCTGATTCTGTTCTCGACGCTGATCCTGATCCTGATGGCCGGCGGTACGCTGTGGATCATCTTCAACCTGTACGGACGCATGATGCCGGCCATGCTGCCCTGAACGGGGCGCGGTACAGGGCGCGAGGGCATGACAGCGCCAATGGGCGCTGTCGTTCCCCCCGGTTCAGCCGCTCAGCTGGCGGGCGGCCTCCTCGAGCAGCGCGGCGGTATCCTCCCAGCCCAGGCAGGCATCGGTGATCGACACCCCGTAACGCAGCGCGCCGGACACCAGCGGCTGCTTGCCCTCGGCGAGATGGCCCTCGAGCATCACGCCGATCAGGCCGCTCTCGCCGGCCAGGCGCTGGGCCAGCACGTCGCGCAGTACCTCGGGCTGACGGCGATGATCCTTGGACGAGTTGGCGTGGCTGCAATCCACCAGCATTCTCGCCGGCAGCCCGGCGTCCTCCAGCGCCCGGCGGCTGGCGGCGACGCTGTCGGCCGCATAGTTGGGCCCGTCGTGGCCGCCGCGCAGCACCAGATGAGTGTAGGGATTGCCGGCGGTCTCGCGCATCACCGGGCCACCGTGGGCGTCCATAGCGAAGTGGCGATGGGCATGGGCGGCGGAGCGCATGGCGTCGATCGCCACCCCGATGCCGCCGTCGGTGGCGTTCTTGAAGCCCACCGCCGCCTCGAGGCCGCTGGCCAGCTCACGATGAATCTGCGATTCGGTGGTGCGAGCACCGATCGCCGCCCAGGCGATCAGGTCATCGAAGTAGGCGGCCGCCATCGGCTGCAAAAGCTCCGTGGCCACCGGCAGGCCCAGCGCGGCGATGTCACGCATCAGCCGCCGCGAGATGGCGAGCCCGCCGGCCATGTCGTCACTGCCGTCCAGATGCGGGTCATAGGCGAGCCCCTTCCAGCCCACGGTGGTACGCGGCTTTTCGACGTAGACACGCATCACCAGCAGCAGGCGGTCCTCGACGCGGCGGTTGAGGGCTACCAGATGCTCGGCATAGGCCAGGGCAGCATCCGGATCGTGGATCGAGCAGGGGCCGACCACCACCAGCAGGCGGTCGTCACGGCCTTCGAGGATATCGCGGATCGCCTGGCGCTGCGTGGCGATACGCTCGG
Organism: Halomonadaceae bacterium T82-2; assembly: GCA_001577635.1. Taxonomy (GTDB): domain Bacteria; phylum Pseudomonadota; class Gammaproteobacteria; order Pseudomonadales; family Halomonadaceae; genus Modicisalibacter. Next base: position 58,164 of record LSBP01000001.1, read on the forward strand.
CCAGGGGCGGCTCGACGGGCAGCTCGCGACGCAGATCGGCGGGCGTGGGCAAGGCCAGGTGAGACCGGCTCTCGGTAGGGTTGGCGGTGTTCAGGGTCATGGGGGCGTTCATGGCGCTCTCTTGCAGTGGCGCCGCCTCACGGGCGGGCATGGGTACATCGGGACGGTCGTTGGCCACCCATGCTTGCCCGGTCAGAGGTGGCCGACTGCACTGACCGAGCGCCGCTAAATCGCCAATAGCCCCCGCTGCAATAACCGGCCTGGAACGCGTGGTCAGCAAAGGGCTTGCGGGTCATGAGTCAGTCTCCTCGTGAACATGTCGCGGCACCGAGGTGCCAATAAAAAACCCCCGCCGGGTTGCCGACGGGGGTTCTAGGGAGGCAACCCTGGCAGTTCAGGGTGCGCTCGCGGCTCGGCCTACAGGGCCGCGCCGGCGGGCGCACCGCCGGTAAACCAGTACCAATAACCGTAGCCACCACCCACGCGCGCGAACTCGCCGGCGGCCGAAGGCCGGGCAGTCGCAGTAATGCGGGTCAGGTGGCTGGGGGTCATGGTCGTCTCCGAAATCTGGTGAATTCATCCTACACGTTCAGCCGGCGTTGGCAACCCCGGCACACCGCTCACCCCTGTCGCTGCTTCACGGCTCTCTCAGGGGCAGCCGACGCAGCGGCGCCCGACGCACCGGCGCCCGACGCACCGGCGCCCGACGGAAACAACGGATCACGCGGTGCATAGGCGAAGACGTCGGAGTAGACGTGCGCCGGGTCGAGACCGAGCGGGGCCAGGGTGTCGATGCAGGCATAGACCATGCCCGGCGAGCCCGAGAGGTAGACATCGTGGCCGGAGACATCGTCGAGCGAGGCGGCCAGCGCCTCGTCGATGCGCCCGCGGTGGGCGAAGACGCGTTCGCTCTCGAATCCGGGCTCGAGCGGCTCCTCGGTCACGGCATGGAAGGTGAAGTTGGGATAGCGTTCGGCCCACTCGCGGGCCAGGCTCTCGAGGTAGAAATCGCGGCGCTCGCGCACCGCCCACCAGAACTGCACCGGCAGGGCGTCGTCGGCGGCAAAGACCGCCTCGAGCAGCGCCTTCATCTGGGCGAAGCCGGTGCCGGCGGCGATCAACAGCAGCGGCCGGCGGCTGTCGGCGTCGAGCACGCACTCCCCGCCCGGCAGGCGCACGGTGAGCGTGGCGAGGTGCTGCATCAGCTCGCGCAGGCGACGCGAATTGCTGCGCTCCGGCCAGTGCTGGATGTGCAGCTCGATGCTGCCGTCGCCGCGGTGGGCGTTGGCGATCGAGAACGGCACCCAGGTGTCGTCGTCGAGCTTGAGCTCGAGGTACTGCCCCGGCGCGTGGGCCACGGCCTCGGCACGGCCCTCGAGCCGCACACGGAAGACATCGGGAGTGAGATCCTCCACCGATGCCACCTGGAAGGTCAGGGTCCTTGCCGTCATGCTGTCCTCATGTCGATGGAATTCGGGCGCCGGCATTCAGCGGCCCTCATCGGGCAGCGGGATGCCCAGCTCGTTCCAGCGCGCGTCGACCCGGGCCTTGACGCCCGCGTCCATGACGATCGGCTGTCCCCACTCGCGCGTGGTCTCGCCCGGCCACTTGTTGGTCGCGTCGAGCCCCATCTTCGAGCCCAGCCCGGCCACCGGCGAGGCGAAGTCGAGATAGTCGATGGGGGTGTTCTCGACCATCACCGTATCACGCACCGGGTCCATGCGCGTGGTGATCGCCCAGATCACGTCCTCCCAGCGGCGCGCGTCGACATCGTCGTCGAGCACCACCACGAACTTGGTGTACATGAACTGACGCAGGAAGCTCCACACGCCCATCATCACGCGCTTGGCATGCCCCGGATACTGCTTCTTCATGGTCACCACCGCCATGCGGTAGGAGCACCCTTCCGGCGGCAGGTAGAAGTCGACGATCTCCGGGAACTGCTTGCGCAGGATGGGCACGAACACCTCGTTGAGCGCCAGCCCCAGCACCGCCGGCTCGTCGGGCGGCCGGCCGGTGTAGGTCGAGTGATAGATCGGCTCGCGGCGGTGGGTGATGCGCTCGACGGTGAACACCGGGAAGGTCTCGACCTCGTTGTAGTAGCCGGTGTGATCGCCGTAGGGGCCCTCCTCGGCAACATCGTCGGGATAGATGAAGCCCTCCAGGACGATCTCGCTTGAGGCCGGCACCTGCAGGTCCGCATGGCCGCACTTGACCAGCTCGGTGCGCGAGCCTCTCAGCAGCCCGGCGAAGGCGTACTCGGAGAGCGTGTCCGGTACCGGGGTCACCGCGCCGAGGATGGTCGCCGGGTCGGCGCCCAGCGCCACGGCCACCGGGAAGGGCTCGCCGGGATGCGCCTGCTGGAATTCCTGGAAGTCCAGGGCCCCGCCGCGATGGGAGAGCCAGCGCATGATCAGGCGGTTCTTGCCGAGCTTCTGCTGGCGGTAGATGCCCAGGTTCTGGCGCGACTTCTGGGGGCCCCGGGTGACCACCAGCGCCCAGGTCACCAGCGGCGCGGCGTCGCCGGGCCAGCAATGCTGGATGGGGATGCGGTCGAGATCGACGGCCTCGCCCTCGAGCACCACCTCCTGGACCGGCGCGGAGCGCAGCGTCTTGGGCCCCATGCTCATCACCTGACGGAACACCGGCAGCTTGTCGAGGGCATCGCGAAAGCCCCTGGGCGGCTCGGGCTCCTTGAGAAAGGCCAGCAGCTCGCCGACCTCGCGCAGCGCCGCCACACTGTCCTGACCCATGCCCAGCGCCACCCGCCGCGGCGTGCCGAACAGGTTGCCGAGCACCGGCATGGCGTGCCCCTTGACGTTCTCGAACAGCAGCGCCGGCCCGACGGCCCGCAGCGTGCGGTCGCAGATCTCGGTGATCTCCAGGTAGGGGTCGACCTCGGCGGTGACGCGATGCAGTTCGCCCTGTGCCTCGAGGGCCGCGATGAATTCGCGCAAGTCCCTATACTTCATGGGGTTTCTCGTATCCCGAACGACGAAAGGGGCAGCATAGCATGCCGCCCCTCCGCGATGCTGCGCCAGGCCGCCATGAACTCGAACACTCCGTGCATCCGATAAACCGCCACGGCGCCACGCCGAGCGAAACCCTGAGACTTCACTCGCGGCCTGCGCGTCGCGGTACAACATAATCCCTCACGGGTACCGCTCGCCCGCCATCCCTGGCGGGCGCCGCGCGCCGGCTTCGCTCAGTCGCAGCGCTCGGCTAGAGGCTTCTGTGGCGGCTTACCGGGCTTTCGAATACATGGGTGTTGCGAGCAGGCAGAATCAGCGCCGCTTCATGGCCTCGAAGAACTCGATATTGGTCTTGGTATCCTTCAGGCGATCGATCAGGAACTCGGTGGCCGCGGTGTCCTCCATCGGGTTGAGCAGCTTGCGCAGGATCCACATGCGCTGCATCTCGTCCTCGGAGGCGATCAGGTCCTCGCGACGGGTGCCGGAGCGGCGGATGTTGATCGCCGGATAGACGCGCTTCTCGGCCAGCTTGCGGTCGAGGTGCGCCTCCATGTTGCCGGTGCCCTTGAACTCCTCGAAGATCACCTCGTCCATCTTCGAGCCGGTATCGACCAGCGCGGTGGCGATGATGGTCAGGCTGCCGCCCTCCTCGATGTTGCGCGCCGCGCCGAAGAAGCGCTTGGGCTTCTCCAGGGCGTGGGCGTCGACACCGCCGGTGAGCACCTTGCCGGAGGACGGCACCACGGTGTTGTAGGCACGCGCCAGGCGGGTGATGGAGTCGAGCAGGATCACCACGTCCTTCTTGTGCTCGACCAGGCGCTTGGCCTTCTCGATCACCATCTCGGCGACCTGGACGTGGCGCGCGGGCGGCTCGTCGAAGGTCGAGGCCACCACCTCGCCGCGCACCGTGCGCGACATCTCGGTCACCTCTTCCGGACGCTCGTCGATCAGCAGCACGATCAGGTGGCATTCGGGATTGTTGCGGGTGATGGAGGTGGCGATGTTCTGCAGCATCAGCGTCTTGCCGGCCTTGGGGGGCGAGACGATCAGGCCGCGCTGGCCCTTGCCGATGGGCGCGGTCAGGTCGATGATGCGGGCGGTGAGATCCTCGGTGGAGCCGTTGCCCATCTCCATCACCAGGCGTTCCTGGGGGAACAGCGGCGTGAGGTTCTCGAAGAGGATCTTGTGCTTGGCGTTTTCCGGCTTGTCGAAGTTGATCTGGTTGACCTTCAACAGCGCGAAGTAACGCTCGCCTTCCTTGGGCGGACGAATCTTGCCCGAGATCGAGTCGCCCTTGCGCAGGTTGAAGCGGCGAATCTGCGAGGGCGAGACGTAGATGTCGTCGGGCCCGGCCAGATAGGAGCTGTCGGCGCTGCGCAGGAAGCCGAAACCGTCCTGGAGGATTTCCAGGACACCATCGCCGTAGATGTCCTCGCCGCTCTTGGCGTGCTTCTTGAGGATGGCGAAGATGATGTCCTGCTTGCGGGAGCGGGCCAGATTGTCGATGCCCATCTGCTGGGCGATCTCCAGCAGCTCCGGAACGGTCTTTTGCTTGAGTTCGGTTAGATTCATCGTTTGTTCAGAAGTAGCTCGTGTCAGCGTGGCCGCTTGCGGGCCGATGGGACAGGAGGCGGAGACAGTGCGCCGCGCGGTGCGTTCAGTGCCCGTCGAGCCTCTCGCGGATAGGACCCTCGCATGGCGGCTCCTGGCGGAGAACCATGGACACTATCGATATCGAGGGAGGCGCTGTTCCCTTCGCCTGGTTGATGTTCCTGACTTTCCTTGGTCCCTGACGTTGCCTGGCAACCGGGATCGTCCCGGGATCTACACAACCGATGACAGGGGATGAACAGCGGGCTTTCTGACGACTTGGCATGACCGCGTCGGTGGCACCGGGCGACGGTCGGGAAGCTTTCGGAACAGGCGAACGACTCGATGTTAGTGAAGCCCGGCGGTAAACGCAAGTCCCGCCAGGGCCGGATTCATCGCTCCCGGGCGCTGTCGAGCAGCTGCCGGAGCTGATCGTCGTCGAGTGCTCCGACCCGGGTGGCCACCAGGTCACCGTCGACGAAGAGCATCAGCGTGGGCATGCCGCGCACGCCGTACTTGCGCGCCAGCTCCGGTGCCTCGTCGACCTCCACCTGATAGGTCGCGAGAGGCGTCGGCTGGCGCTCGAGGGCCCGCGCCAGACGCGGCAGCAGGATCGAGCAGGGTTCGCACCAGTCGGCGACGAACACCACCAGCAGGGTGTCATGATCGGCGAGGCGCGCCTCGAGCGTGTCGCCGGAGATCGTTTCGAACGTGGTTTCGGCCATGGCCCATCCTTGTTGACGCATGCCGTCACGCGACGGCGGTTTTCCCTATTGGACGTCCCCGGCCGGCGATTGACAAGCCATGAGCGCCCCCGCAACCTTGCGCTAATCGTGCATCGACAGGGAAATCCCATGAGCAGGACGCCCGCCGCCCAGGCCCCGCAGCGCCTGGCCGCCATCGACCTGGGATCCAACAGCTTCCACCTGCTGGTGGCCAACCGGCTCGGCGATCACCTGCAGGTGGTCGCCAAGCAGGGTGAAAAGGTCCAGCTGGCCGCCGGCCTCGGCGACGACGATCACCTCGACGAGCCGGCCATCCAGCGCGCGCTGGACTGTCTGGCCCGCTTCGCCCCCTTCGTCGAGGGCATCCCGGCCGACGCCATGCGCGTCGTGGGCACCAACGCCCTGCGCGCCGCCGCCAACAGCCGCGACTTCATCGAACGCGCCGAACGCGTGCTGGGCCACGAGATCGAGATCATCGCCGGCCGCGAGGAGGCCCGACTGATCTACCTGGGGGCCGCCCACGCCCTGGCCGACGTCCACGGCCGGCGGCTGATCGTCGACATCGGTGGCGGCTCCACGGAGTTCATCATCGGTGAACGCTTCGAGCCCGAGGCCCTGGAAAGCCTGCACATGGGCTGCGTGGCCTACACCCGACGCTTCTTCGCCGACGACCAGATCACCGAGAAACGCTTCCGCCAGGCCGAACTGGCGGCACTCTCGGAACTGGCCAACATCCGCCGCCACTACCTCGCCCTGGGCTGGTCGGACCCGATCGGCTCGAGCGGCACCATCAAGGCGGCGGCCGCGGTGATCGCCGCCGCCGGCGACGCACCCGAGGGCACCATCACCCGTGAGGGCCTGGCGCGGTTGCGCAAGCGCCTGATCAAGTGCAAGCACCTCGACCGCGTCGAGATGGCCGGCCTCAAGGCCGACCGGGCCCGAGTCTTCCCGGCGGGCATCGCCATTCTCTGCGCGATTTTCGAAGCCTTCGAGCTCGAGCACATGCGCTTCGCCGACGGCGCCCTGCGCGAAGGCGTGCTCTACGACCTGATCGGCCGCAACAGCGCCGAGGACCCGCGCCTGCCGGCCCTGAACGGCCTGACCCGCCGTTACGGGGTGGACCATCGTCAGGCCACCAACGTCGCCGCCAGCGCCGCCAGCGCCTTCGATCAGGTCCGTGACGCCTGGCAGCTCAGCGAGACGATACGCCCCTTCCTGCTGTGGGCCGCCGAGCTTCACGAGATCGGCCTGGCGGTCTCCCACAGCCAGTTCCATCGCCACGGCGCCTACCTGCTGGAAAACGCCGACCTGCCCGGCTTCTCGCGCCCCGAGCAGCAGCTGCTGGCGTTTCTGGTCCGCGCCCATCGCCGCAAGTTCGCAGTCAAGGAGCTCGAGGCCCTGCCACCGGCCTATCAGCGCCGCGCCACGCGTCTGGCAAGGCTGCTGAGGCTCGCCGTGGTGCTCAATCACTCGCGCCCGGAACACCCGCCGACGACCTTCCAGCTGCAGGCGGAAGGCGACGCCCTGCTGATGATGCTGCCGGATGCACTGGCCGAACAGTCGCTGCTGCTGACCGACCTCGAGCAGGAGATCGCCTACCAGCGCGCCGTCGGCTTTCGCCTGGCCGTGGATCCGCTCACCCTCGAGATCTAGACTCCAGGACCCTGGCGCCAGCCTTCCGCCACGGCCACCCCCAGCACGGCGACCAGGGTGTCGCCGTGCCAGGCCAGCAATTGGCGCTCACGCCGCCAGGGCGGTACTCCGGCCTCCTGGAGCAGCCGCTTGACGTCGCGCCGCCCACGTCCGGCAACACGCAGACTCTCACCGCCCCGGCGCACGGTAAGCGTCAGCGCGACCGGCTCCCCCGTCTCGCAGGCCAGCCTCCAGTCGACGTACACCCCGGGCTGCGCTTCCGTCGCGCCCACCCGGCCCGGCTGGCCGTTCCAGGACGCACTCCAACCCGCCGGCAGCGGCTCGATGGGAGTCTGGAGATAGAGCGCCCCACGCCAGCGCCGCCCCTCGCCACCTGCCCAGCTCACGTGCACGGCGGCATCTTCCCGCGCCGCGAGCTGCCCGAGCAGCGTTTCGAGACGTACCGCCGGTGGCGTGGGCAGCGCCAGGCGCCGGCAGGCGTGGCGCACCAGCAGCCGCTGGCGCGGACGCGACAGGGCGACCAGCGCGGCGACGTCGAGTCGCGCCGGGTCACCGCCGGCAGCGGCCAGGTCGATCGCGGCCAGGTCGTCGAGCAGGGCATCGGCCTCCCCGGCGCGACGTGCCGCTTCGCCCAGCGAGCGCGCGGCACCGGGCCAGCGCGCCGCCAGCACGGGCAGCACGCAATGCCGCAGATAGTTGCGGTCGAGCGAGGTATCCGTGTTGGAGGGGTCATCGCACCAGCTCAGACCCAACTCGGCAGCGGCCGCCTCGAGCCGAGCCCGGCCAAGCCCCAGCAGTGGCCGCACCAAGTGTCGCCCTCGCCAGTCGCGACACTCGGGCATCGCCCCCAGCCCGCGTACCCCGCTGCCGCGCAACGCGGCGAGCAGGAAGGTCTCGGCCTGGTCGTCGGCGTGCTGGGCCAGCCACAGCGTCTCGCCCGGCGCCACCCGCTTGGCGAACGCCGCATAGCGCGCCTCGCGGGCCGCCGCCTCCAGCCCCCGGCCCACGGATTCGACCGCGACCGACTCGACGAACAGCGGGATGCCGTGGCGCGAGCAGGACCACCGGCAGTGACGCACGAAATCGGCGGCGGCGGACTGCAGCCCGTGGTCGACGTGCAGGGCATGGATGGGGCGCGGATGACGCCGCGCGGCATCGGCGACGAGCGCCAGCAGCAGGCAGGAATCGAGACCGCCGGACAGCGCCACCCAGACGACACGCCCCGGCGGGGTCTCCGCCAGGGCGTCATCGATCACGGCTTGCAGCGACATGAGGCCCTTATGCTGGCGCCCCATAGCTCATGAGCCTTTCATACCGCCGCGCCAGCAGCGCCTCGGTGTCCATGCTGCCCAGCCGGTCGAGACTCCCGAGCAACGATTCCTTGAGCCGGTCGGCGGTGGTCTGCGGATGGCGATGCGCCCCGCCCAGCGGTTCCCCGACCAGGTTGTCGACGAAGCCCAGTTCCTTGAGACGCTCGGCGGTGATGCCCATGGCCTGGGCTGCCTCGGAGGCCTTCTCGGCGCTCTTCCACAGAATCGAGGCACAACCCTCGGGCGAGATCACCGAGTAGGTGGAATACTGCAGCATGGTCAGCTCGTCGCACACGCCGATCGCCAGCGCGCCGCCGGAGCCACCCTCGCCGACCACGGTGGCAACGATCGGTGTCTTCAGGCGCGACATCACCGCCAGGTTGTAGGCGATCGCCTCGCTCTGGCCGCGTTCCTCGGCGTCGATGCCCGGATAGGCTCCCGGGGTGTCGATGAAGGTCAGCACCGGCATCCTGAAACGCTCGGCCATCTCCATCAGGCGACAGGCCTTGCGGTAGCCTTCGGGGCGCGGCATGCCGAAGTTGCGACGCACCTTTTCCTTGACGTCGCGGCCCTTCTGGTGACCGATGATCATCACCGGCTTGTCGTCGAGCCGGGCGACACCGCCGACGATCGCCGCGTCGTCGGCGAAGTGGCGATCGCCGTGCAGCTCGTCGAAGTCGCTGAAGATCATCTCGAGGTAGTCGAGGGTGTAAGGGCGCTGCGGGTGACGGGAAAGCTGCGAGACCTGCCAGGCGGACAGGTCGCGGAAGATCGACTCGGTGAGCTTCTTGCTCTTCTCCTCGAGCTTGGCGATCTCGTCGCTGATGTTGATCTTGCTGTCGTTGCCGACCAGCCGCAGCTCCTCGATCTTGGCCTGCAGTTCGGCAATCGGCTGTTCGAAGTCCAGATAGTTGGGATTCATAGCGCTTCAGCTTCTTGAAGTAGGCACGGCCAGCCTGGCGGCACGGCTGTCATGCGACGATGGGCGTGCAATGACCGGGCATTATCGCAGCTTGACGAGCGCACGCAAGACAACCGCTCGGCCGGACCCGGCTAAGGATGAATAGTGACCAGAAGGCAAACACCCTGCTCGGAGGGTGTTTGCCAATTCGGGGAGCGCAGGCATGGTGTAAATACCCTCTCAGCCACGGTACTTGAGCCGGATGCCATCCTGCCCCTCGACATCGCGCAGCGCGGCGAGCAGCTCGTCGGCGGGCGCCACCTTCCACTCGCTGCCCAGCTCCAGCCAGCCGCTGGCGGCGGCGTTGCGATAACGCACGCGCACCGGCAGGCCGGCCTCGTTGCGCCACGGCGTGAGACTGTCGCGCAGGGTGGCGATGAAGCGGCCGTTGCAGCTCGAGCCGTCGACCGACAGCTCCACGGCCTCGCCGTAGCGGCTGCGCGCGTCGACCATGGCGGTCACCTCCTTGCCGCGCAGGCGCAGGCCGCCGGAGTAGTCGTCGCTCTGCACCTCGCCCTCGACGATCAGCACCTGGTCGGTATCCAGACGGCCGCGGACCTGGTCGAACAGCTCGCCGAACAGCGAGGCCTCGATGCGCCCGGTGCGATCATCCAGGGTGACGAAGGCCATGGTGTCGCCGCGCTTGGACTTCATGGTGCGCATGGCCACCACCAGCCCGGCGACCCGCTGCGGCTCACGTGACGGCTTGAGGTCGCGGACCCGTGTCGACACGAAGCGCGCCAGTTCCTGCTCGTACTCGTCGATCGGATGCCCGGTCAGGTAGAGCCCCAGGGTGTCCTTCTCGCCGGCCAGGCGCTCCTTGTCGCTCCAGTCGCGGACCCGATGGTAGTCGGCATAGACATCGCCGGCCTCGGGTTCGCTGAACGCCTCGCCGAACATGTCCATCATGCCCAGGTTGGCGTTGGTGGTGCTCTGCTGCGCCGCCTTGATGGCGTCGTCCAGCGCGGCGGCCAGCACCGCCCGGCTCGGCCCCAGGGTGTCCACGGCGCCGGACCGGATCAGTGCCTCCAGGGTACGCTTGTTCATGCGCTTGGCGTCGACCCGACGGCAGAAGTCGAACAGGTCGGCGAAGGCGCCGCCCTCGGTGCGCGCCTCGACGATCGCCTCGATCGGCCCCTCGCCGACGCCGCGGATCGCCCCCAGGCCATAGACCACGCGCCCCTGTTCGTCGACGGTGAACTTGTAGCCACCGACGTTGACGTCGGGCGGGGTCACCGTCAGGCCCAGGTTGCGGCATTCCTCGATCAGCGGCACCACCTTGTCGAGGTTGTCCATGTCGGTGGACAGCACCGCGGCCATGAAGGGCCCGGGGTAATGCGCCTTGAGCCAGGCGGTCTGGTACGAGACCAGGCCGTAGGCCGCCGAGTGCGACTTGTTGAAGCCGTAGCCGGCAAACTTCTCCACTAGGTCGAAGAGGTTGCCCGCCAGATCCTTGTCGATGCCGTTGGCCGCGCAGCCCTCCATGAAACCGACGCGCTGCTTGGCCATCTCCTCGGGCTTCTTCTTGCCCATCGCGCGGCGCAGCATGTCGGCCTGCCCCAGGCTGTAGCCGGCCAGCACCTGGGCGATCTGCATGACCTGCTCCTGGTAGAGGATCACGCCGTAGGTGGGCTCGAGGACCGGCTTGAGCAGCTCATGCTGGTAGTCGGGATGCGGGAAGGCCAGCTCGGCGCGGCCGTGCTTGCGGTTGATGAAGTCATCGACCATCCCCGACTGCAGCGGCCCCGGACGGAACAGCGCCACCAGGGCGATCATGTCCTCCAGCGAGTCGGGCTGCAGGCGCTTGATCAGCTCCTTCATGCCGCGGGATTCGAGCTGGAACACCGCCGTGGTCTCGGCCTTCTTGAGCATGTCGAAGGTCGGCACGTCGTCGAGCGGGATGGTGTTGATGTCGAGCGGGCCCTGCCCCTGGCGCGCACGCACGGCATCGACCATCTCCAGCGCCCAGTCGATGATGGTCAGGGTGCGCAGGCCGAGGAAGTCGAACTTGACCAGCCCGGCATCCTCGATGTCGTTCTTGTCGAACTGCACCACCAGGCCGCTGCCGTCCGGCTCGCAGAGCAGCGGCGAGAAGTCGGTGAGCCGGGTCGGCGCGATCACCACCCCGCCGGCGTGCTTGCCGGTGCCGCGGGTGATGCCCTCGAGCTTGAGCGCCATGTCCCAGATCTCCTGGGCCTCCTCGTCACCGGCGAGGAAGTCGCGCAGCGCCTCCTCCTGCTCGTGGGCCTTGGCCAGCGTCATGCCGACCTCGAAGGGAATCAGCTTGGAGAGCTTGTCGCCCAGCGAGTAGGGCTTGCCCTGGGCACGCGCCACGTCGCGCACCACCGCCTTGGCGGCCATGGTGCCGAAGGTGACGATCTGCGAGACGGCGTCGCGGCCGTAGCGCTCGGCGACGTAGTCGATCACCCGGTCGCGCTTCTCCATGCAGAAGTCGACGTCGAAGTCGGGCATCGACACGCGCTCGGGATTGAGGAAGCGCTCGAACAGCAGGTCGTATTCCAGCGGGTCCAGATCGGTGATCTTGAGCGCATAGGCGACCAGCGAGCCGGCCCCCGAGCCACGCCCCGGCCCCACCGGGATGTCGTTGTCCTTGGCCCACTGGATGAAGTCCATCACGATCAGGAAGTAGCCGGGAAAGCCCATCTTGATGATGATGTCGAGCTCGAAGTCGAGGCGCTCGCGGTAGGCCGCCTCGTGATCGGCGCGGCGGCGATCCGGATAGATGGCGTCGTCGCCGTCGAACAGCTGGGTCAGGCGCTCGCCGAGGCCGTCGTGGGAGAGCTGGCGGAAGAACTCGTCGAGGGTCATGCCCTCGGGTACCGGGAACTCGGGCAGGAAGATCTCGCCGAGGCGCACGTCGACGCTGCAGCGCGCGGCGATCATCACCGTGTTCTCGAGCGCCTCGGGGATGTCGGCGAACAGCTCGGCCATCTCCTGGGGGCTCTTGAGGTACTGCTCCTCGCTGTACTTGCGCTCGCGGCGCGGGTCGTCGAGCGCCTTGCCCTCGCCGATCGACACCCGGGTCTCGTGGGCCCAGAAGTCCTCGCGGGTCAGAAAGCGCACGTCGTTGGTCGCCACCACCGGCGTGCCGGTCTCGGCGGCGAGGTCGACCGACAGGTGAACACATTCCTCGTCGTACTGGCGACCGGTGCGCTGCAGCTCGAGATAGAAGCGCCCGGGGAAGTGGCGCTGCCACTCGGCGAGCAGTTCGCGGGCCTCGTCGCCGTGCTCGGCGAGCAGGAAGCGGCCGACCTCCCCCTCCCGGGCGCCGGACAGCGCGATCAGCCCGTCGCTCTGGGCGAAGATCCAGGCCTTCTTGAGCAGCGCGCTGCCCTGGCGCTGGCCTTCCTGCCAGCCCCGCGAGATCAGCTCGGTGAGGTTGCGATAGCCGACGTCGTTCATCGCCAGCAGCGTCAGCCGGTAGGGATGGCTCTCGTCGAACGGGTTCTCGAGCCACAGGTCGGCGCCGATGACCGGCTTGAGACCGGCGCCCAGCGCCGCCTTGTAGCTCTTGACCAGGCCGAACAGGTTGGCCTCGTCGGTCACCGCCAGGGCCGGCATGCCCGCCTCGGCGGTCGCGCTCACCAACGGCTTGAGGCGCACCAGGCCATCGACGAGGGAGTATTCGCTGTGCACGCGCAGATGAACGAAGGGAGTCGTCATGTCGCTCTCGTGATGGTTGTCGGGCGGCAGCGGCCGCCGCGTCAGAAGAGATCCAGCTGGCGTTTCACCGGAGCGAAGGAGCGGCGGTGCTCGGGCAGCGGCCCGAGGCGCTCCAGCGCCGCCAGGTGTTCCGGGGTCGGGTAGCCCTTGTGGCGGGCGAAACCGTACTCGGGGAAGCGCGCATCGAGGGCGACCATCTGCGCATCGCGAGCCACCTTGGCGAGGATCGATGCGGCACCGATGGCCGGATGACGGGCGTCGCCCTTGACCACCGCCTGGCCGGGAACATGATGCCCGGGCAGGCGATTGCCGTCCACCAGCAGGTATTCGGCCGCCGGCGTCAGGGCGTCGATCGCCCGGCGCATCGCCAGGTGGGTGGCATGGTAGATGTTGAACTCGTCGACCTCGGCCGGCGTGGCCTCGGCCACGGCGAAGGCCAGCGCCCGCTCGCGGATCGCCGCGTCCAGCGCCCGGCGACGCGTCTCGCTGAGCGCCTTGGAGTCGCCCAGCCCGTCGATCGGCCGCTGCGGGTCGAGGATCACCGCGGCGGCGACCACCGCGCCCGCCAGCGGGCCGCGCCCCACTTCGTCGACCCCGGCCAGCCGCTCGCCGGTGTAGTCGAGGACGATCTCGGCACTGCCCCGATAACCGGCGATGACATGGCGTCCTGCGACCGTGCTCATGAGGTCTCCCCGGGCAGCGCCACCGGCGCCTCGGGCAGCGGCCGGCGCTCAGCCACCGCCAGTACCGCCTCGGCGGCGCGCTCGCTGGCGCCGCGCTGCAGCCCGGCGTGCAGGGTGGCAAAGCGCTGCTCCAGCGCCGCGCGCGAGGCCGGCTCGCACAGCCAGGGACGCAGGTGCTCGCCGATCGCCGTCGGCGTGGCGGCCTCCTGGATCAGCTCGGGCACCAGCGTCTCGCGGGCGATCAGGTTGGGCAGCGAGATCCACGTCGTCCTGACCAGCCGACGGGCCAGCCAGTGGGTGGTCGGCGCCATGCGGTAGGCGACCACCATCGGCCGGTGACAGAGCATCGCCTCCAGGGCCGCGGTCCCCGAGGTCAGCAGTACCGCATCGCTGGCCACCATCGCCTCCCGCGAGCGGCCGTCGAGCAGCCGGGTTCGTGCCTGCAGGCCGGGATGGGCCGCGAGCAGCGCCTCGAGCTCGCGCCGGCGTTCCGGCGAGGCCGCGGGAATCACCAGTTCGAGCCCGTCGACCGTGGCCAGCAGCCGTTCGGCGGCCGCCAGGAAGGTCGGGCCCATGAAGCGGATCTCGTTGCCGCGCGAGCCAGGAAGAATGGCCAGCACCGGCGTCTCGGTGGGCAGCTCCAGCGCCGCACGGGCCGCGGCCCGGTCGTTGACCAGCGGCAGCTCGTCGGCCAGCGGATGACCGACGAAGGCCACCGGCACCCGATGCTGGCGGTAGAAGCTCGCCTCGAACGGCAGGAAGGTGAGCATGGCGTCCACCGCCCGGGCGATACCCTTGATCCGCCCCTGCCGCCAGGCCCACACCGAGGGGCTGACGTAATGCACGGTGGGCACCCCCGCCTCGCGCAGCTGACGCTCGAGGCCCAGGTTGAAGTCGGGGGCGTCGATGCCGACCATCACGTCGGGTCGCCAGGCCAGGGCGTCGTGGCGCAGGTGGCGACGGACCTTCACCAGCCCGGGCAGGTGCCTGAGCACCTCGACCAGCCCCATCACCGACAGCGTCTCCAGCGGGTAGAGGCTCTCCAGGCCCTCGGCGATCATGCGAGGGCCGCCGATGCCGCGGAACTCGGCCTCGGGATGGCGGGCCTTGAGCGCGCGCATCAGCCCGGCGCCGAGCAGGTCCCCGGAGAGTTCGCCGGCGATCAGGTAGACGCGCATCGGCTCAACGGATGATGCCGCGGGTGGAAGCCTCGAGGGAGGCGATGAACACCGCCACCTCGGGCATCTCGCCGTAGCGCTCGTGCAGGTTCTCGAGCGCCTGCTCGACGGTCAGCCCCTGGCGATAGACGATGCGGTAGGCCTCGCTCAAGGCCTTGATCGCCTCGCGGGAGAAGCCGCGCCGCTTGAGCCCCACCAGGTTGAGGCCATGCGCCTCGCCCGGATTGCCGTTGACCATCAGGTAGGCGGGAATGTCCTTGGTGACGATCGAGCCACCGCCGCACATGGCATGCTCGCCGACATGACAGAACTGGTGGATGGCGGCCAGCCCGCCGAGGATCGCGAAGTTGCCCAGGGTGACGTGGCCGCCGAGGGTCGCCTGGTTGGCGAGGATGCAGTCGTCGCCGATCACGCAGTCATGGCCGACATGGGAATAGGCCATGAACAGGTTGCGGCTGCCGATGGTGGTCTCGCCGCGATCCTGGACGGTGCCGCGGTGCAGGGTCACGCCCTCGCGCACCACGTTGTCGTCGCCCATTTCCAGCCGGGTCGGCTCGCCGGCGTACTTCTTGTCCTGGCAGGCCTCGCCCACCGAGGCGAACTGGAAGATGCGATTGCGTCGCCCCAGCCGCGTCGGCCCGTTCACCACGACGTGCGGACCGATCCGGCACCCCTCGCCGATTTCCACATCGGCGCCGATGATGCTGAACGGCCCCACCTCGACGTCATCGGCGAGACGCGCGCTGGGGTCGACGATGGCGGTTGGATGAATCAAGCGACCTTCCTCTCGGCACAGATGATCTCGGCCTCGCAGGCCACTTCACCGTCGACGGTGGCGGAGCACTCGAACTTCCAGATGCCGCGCTTGGCACGAACCACCCGGGCTTCCAGGCGCAGCTGGTCGCCGGGCATCACCGGACGCTTGAAACGCACGTTGTCGCTGCCGACCAGGTAGTAGACGTAGCCGTCGGCCGGCAGCTTGTTGACGGTCTTGAAACCGAGAATGCCGCAGGCCTGAGCCATGGCCTCGATGATCAACACGCCCGGCATGATCGGATGATGGGGGAAGTGGCCGTTGAAGAATGGCTCGTTGATGCTGACGTTCTTGCGGGCAACGATGGATTCGCCGAGCTCGAGCTCCACCACCCGGTCGACCAGCAGGAAGGGATAGCGGTGGGGCAGATACTCTCGAATTTCGTTGATGTCCATTACCATCGATGCGACCTCTGAAAGTACGTATGCCTGCACGGAAGGCAGGCATCTCAGGCGGGGCATCCCGCCACGTTGATGTTGGCGCGGGATTATACGTTTCCGCGCGCCGTCAGTCCCGTGTCAGGCGCTCGAATCCCGCTCGAGGCGCGACAGGCGCTTGGCGATGTCGTCGAGCTGCTTGAAGCGCACCGCGTTCTTGCGCCACAGCGCGTTGCTCATGGCACCGGTTCCCGACGAATAGACGCCCGGCTCGGTGATCGAGTTGGTCACCAGGCTCATGCCGGTCACCTGCACGCCGTCACAGATCGTCAGGTGCCCGGAGAGCCCCACGCCGCCACCGAGCAGACAGTGGCGGCCCACCTTGGTGGAGCCGGCGATACCTACGCAACCGGCCAGTGCGCTGTGATCACCCACCTGCACGTTGTGGGCGATCTGCACCTGGCTATCGATCTTGACGTCGTCGCCGATCACGGTGTCGCCCAGCGCGCCGCGGTCGATGCTCGAGCAGCTGCCCACCTCGACGTCGTCGCCCAGCACCACGCCGCCGAGCTGGGCGATCTTGTGCCAGCCGCCGCCGTCATGGGCGAAGCCGAAGCCGTCGGCCCCGATCACGCAACCGCTGTGCAGGATTGCCCGCTTGCCGACTACCACCCCGTGATAGAGCGTGACATTGGCATGCAGGCGCGAGCCGGCGCCGATGACTGAATCCGCGCCGACCACGCAACCGGGTCCGATGCGCACGCCGTCACCCAGCTCGACCCCGCTCTCGACCACCGCGTTCGCCGCAATGGTCACGTCACGGCCCAGTACGGCGTCTCCGGCCACGACCGCGGAGGGGTGCACGCCGCCGGCATCCCGGCCGGCCATGGGGTCGAACAGGCGCGACAGCTCGGCGTAGGCCAAATAGGGATTGTCCAGCTCGAGGCGCGCCACCGGGCATTCGCCGCCATGAGCGGGGTGAATCAGCACGGCGGCGGCCCGGGTCTGCGTCAGGTACTTCAGGTAGGCCTTGTTGGCCAGGAAGCTGACGTCATCCGGGCCGGCGTCGGAGAGGGTCGCCAGGCCACTGACCCGGCGTTCGCCGTCGCCGACGAGGGTGGCGCCCAGGCGGTCAGCCAGCTCGGCCAGGGAGCAGGAAAAGGGCTCGGATTGTTTCATGGCATCGACGAGACGGGCGCCCGGCGCCCGATCCCTCACTTGGCGTTGAGAATCTTGGTGACTTCCTGGGTGATATCCAGACCGTCATTCATGTGAACGACCGCATCGCGGTCGATGACCAGGTCGGCACCGTGGCGATCGGCCGCCTGCTGGATCGCCTTGTCCAGCCGCGGCTTGGCGGTCTTGAGGAAGGCCTGCTGCTTCTTCTGCTGCACCTGCTTGAGCTGGGCACGCAGCCGCTGGAACTGACCGCCCTTCTGACGCAGTTCCTGCTGGACCTTCTTGCGCTCGGCATCGGACATCACCGCGCCATCCTTCTGCAGACGCTGCTGAAGCTTCTGCAGCTCCTCGCTCAGGGACTTCGCCTGCTGGCGCTGCTCGCTGGTCTGGTTACGCAGCTCGTTCATCGACCGCTGAGCGGCGTCGGACTGCATCAGGGCGGCACGCCAGTCGAGCACCACGACATCCGTGGCGTAGGCGGGGGCGGCGGCGAGCGCGCCCAGCAGGCACAGCGCTCCGGTCAGTTTGCGCATGAATCACTCCTTTGCCGATCTCGGCGCCTCAGAAGGTCTGGCCGAGGGAGAACTGGAAGAACTGGGTGTCGTCACCCGACTTGTCGTTGAGCGGCTGGGCGACGCTGAAGGTCAGCGGCCCCACCGGGGTCAACCACGACAGACCGAGGCCGGCGCTGTAGCGCAGTTGATCGAGCTGTACGCCGCTTTCGCAGCTGGAATCGTAGCCCGGCGGCACATCGTAACAGTCGGTGAGATAGGTGTTGCCGGCATCGAGGAACACGCTGGTCTGCAGGGTCCGGTGGTCATCGACGAACGGGAACGGGTAGATCAGCTCGGCCGAGCCCTCGACCAGCACGTTGCCGCCCAGGGTATCGTTGTTGCCGGAACCGCGTTGCGTGGTCTTCGGCCCCAGGGTGTTGCCGGAGAAGCCGCGCACCGAGCCCAGGCCCCCAGCGTAGAAGTTCTCGTAGAACGGATAGGGGTCGTTGCCGACGGTGTCCGCGTAGCCGAGCGTCGACGAGAACTTGAGCGACCAGTCGGTGGCAAGCTCGAAGAGTTTCTGGCCGCGATAGCGCAGCTTGTAGTACTGGGCGTCGGACCCGGGCACGGCGGTTTCCAGCGAAACCCGCTGATAGCTACCGTCAGTGGGCAGGATGCCGCGGTCGAGGTTGTTGCGCGTCCAGCTGGCGGTCAGCTTGTAGGCCAGCGCATCCTTGCCCTGGCCGTCGACGTACTCGATGATCTCGGCCGGGGTGTCGCTGTAGGTATTGATGCTCAGGCTCTCGAGGCCCACCCCGAAGTTCAGTCGGGTGATGTCGTTGACCGGATAGCCGAAGTTGATGTTGCCGCCGTAGGCATCGGTCGAATAGGTCGAGATGTCCGAGTTTTCGTAGTCGGTCTTGCGATAGAAGACGTTGAAGCCGCGGGAGATGCCGTCCAGCGTCCAGTACGGGTCGGTGTAGCCGAAGTTGAGCTTGGTATAGGTGTCGCTGCGCTGTGCACCGATGTCCACCTTGTTGCCGGTGCCCAGGAAGTTCTTCTGCGACAGCGAGGCACCATAGATCACCCCGGCGGTCTGCGAGAAACCGACGCTGGCCGAGATCGAGCCGGAGGGCTGTTCCTCGACGTTGTAGGTGACGTCGACCTGATCGGGCTCGCCCGGCACCGGGCGCGTTTCGACATCGACCTGCTTGAAGAAACCGAGGCGCTCGAGGCGCTGCTTGGACTGGCTGATCTTGTCGGTGGAGGCCGGCGCGCCCTCCATCTGGGTCATCTCGCGGCGCAGCACCTCGTCCTGAGTGGTGGTGTTGCCCTCGAAGTTGATGCGCCGCACATAGGCGCGCCGCCCCGGCTCGACCCGGAAGGTCACGTCGACGGTATCACCGTTCTCGTCAACCTCGGGCACGCTGTCCACGTTGGCGAAGGCGAATCCCTCGGCGCCGAGCTTCTGGCGCAGCGCCTCGGCGGAAGCCGTCAGCGTGCTGCGCGAATAGATGTCGCCGGACTTGGCGGTGATCAGCTTGCGGGCCTGCGATTCGCTGATCTTGAGATCACCGGCGAACTTGATCTGGTCGATGCGGTAGCGTTTGCCTTCGTTGACGTTGATGGTCACGAAGATCTTCGACTTGTCGGGGCTGAGCGCCACCTGGGTGGAAGTGATGGCGAAGTTCACGTAGCCGCGATCGAGATACCAGGAGCGCAGGCTCTCGAGGTCGCCGGACAGCTTCTCGCGGGAATACTCGTCGTCGGAGAACCAGCCGAAGAACCAGCCGGGGCGGTCCTCGAGCTGCAGCAGGCCGCGCAGGGTGTCGTCGGAGAAGGCCTCGTTGCCGACGATGTTGATCTGGCGGATCTTGGCGACGGCGCCCTCGTTGACCTTGATGTTCACCTTGACCCGGTTGCGCTCCATCGGCTCCACCGAGGTCTCGATGCGGGCGCTGTAACGCCCCTGGGCGTGATAGAGCTGCTCGAGCTGGCGCTGCACGTCCTCGAGCGTGGCACGCTGCAGCACCTGCCCCTCGGCCAGGCCGGCGTCCTTCATCCCCTTGCGCAGATCGTCGTCGGAAATCTGCGAGTTGCCTTCGATGTCGATCCCGGCGATCGAGGGCCGTTCGACGACGTGAATGACCAGCACATCGCCGTCGCGTCCCAGCCGTACGTCCTCGAACAGGCCGGTGTCGAACAGCTTCTTGGCAGCGTCGGCCAGCTCCCGGTCGTCGACACGCTCGCTGGCGGAAACCGGGAAGGCGTTGAAGACCGAGGCGGCGGAGACGCGCTGAAGGCCCTCCACGCGAATGTCGGAAACCGTGAAGGGGGCCGCGAAGGCCGTCGGGGTGCCGCACAGCAGCAGTGCCGCCAATCCTAGGGTCTTGAGTTTCATGCAGTCGCTTCGCTCGAGTTGTTTCCGCCAGCTCGCTGAACAGGCACCTTATACATTTACTCGGCCCGCTGACAAGGCTGGCGCACCGTGCGCCGGCACCGGCCGACGCTACAGCCGCATTAGATCGAAGTACAGCGCCATCAGCATCAGGGTGCCGACCAGCGCCATGCCGATCCGCAACCCCGCCGCCTGGGCGGCTTCCGAAACCGGGCGACCGCGCGCCGCCTCGATGAGGTAATAGAGCAGGTGGCCACCATCGAGCACCGGAATCGGCAACAGGTTGAGCACGCCGAGGCTGATCGACAGGTACGCCATGAAGGACACGAAACTTTCCAGCCCGCTGCGCGCGGTATCACCGGCGATGCGGGCGATGGTGATCGGCCCCGACAGGTTGCTCGGCGAGATCAGCCCGAGCAGCATCTTGCGGATCGAATCCAGGGTCAGCACGGTCATCTCGGTGGTGCGCGACACCGCCTGCCCCACCGCCGCCAGCGGCCCGTAGCGGATCTCGCGGCGATAGGCGTCGGGCCAGGTGACCGGCGCCACGCCGGCGCCGATGTAGCCGATGCGCTCGCCGTCCTGCTCGTGAACCGCCGGGGTCAGCGATACCTCCCGCGTCTGCCCGTCGCGGGCCACCGTCAGGGTCATGGCCTGACCGGGGTGCGCGCGCACCGCCTCGACGAAGGCCATCCAGTCGTCGATGGCCCGACCGTCGACCGCGACGATGCGATCCCCGGAGGTCAGCCCGGCACCGGCCGCCGCGCCGCCCTCGAGCACCTCGCCCAGTACCGCGGGCGTCGCCGGCCGCCACGGGGTGACCCCCAGCGTCTCCAGCGGTTGCGGCGGGTCCTGGCCGACCAGCCAGCGGTCGACCGGCACCGCGTGGCGCTGGGCGGGACCGCCCTGCTCGGCATCACGGGTCTCGATCTGCAGCGGCTGGCGAGTGCCGATGGCCGACAGCAGGCGCAGGTTGACCGCTTCCCAGGACGGCGTGTTCTCGCCCTCCACGGCGACGATCTCCTGGCCTGCCGCCAGCCCGCCTTGTGCCGCCGGCGAGTCGGGCGCCACCGTGCCGATTACCGGCGCCACCGTAGAGGTGCCGGCCACGAACAAGCCCCAGTAGACCACCAGGGCGAGCAGAAAGTTGGCCAGCGGCCCGGCGGCGACGATGGCGATGCGCTTGCCGACCGACTGCCGATTGAAGGCACGCGGCAACTCCTCGGAGGGCACCTCGCCCTCGCGCTCGTCGAGCATCTTGACGTAGCCGCCCAGCGGGATCGCGGCGATGGCGTACTCGGTGCCGTGGCGGTCGAAACGCGACCACAGCGGCTTGCCGAAGCCCACCGAGAAGCGCAGCACCTTGACGCCGCAACGACGCGCGACCCAGAAATGTCCGAATTCGTGGAAGGTGATCAACAGCCCCAGCACCACGACGGCCGCCAGGATATTCTGAATCGCGTCCATCTCGTCCCTCCTCGATCAACGCAACAGCGACAATCGCTGGTCGGCCAGCCGCCGGGCGCGGGCGTCCTCGGCGAGAACCTGCTCCAGGCTGTCGGCGGGCACCGCCGGGCAGGCCTCGAGCACCGCCTCGACGACCTCGGCGATGGCCGTGAAGCCCAGCCGCCCGTCCAGAAACGCGGCCACCGCCACCTCGTTGGCGGCGTTGAGCACCGCCGGCGCCGTGCCGCCCGCACGCATCGCCTCGCGGGCCAGGCGCAGGCAGGGAAAGGCTCGTTCGTCGGCCGGCTCGAAGTCGAGCCGGGCCACCTGGAACAGGTCGAGCAGCTCGACACCGGCGTCGATGCGCTCCGGCCAGGCCAGGCCGTAGGCGATCGGCGTGCGCATGTCGGGGTTGCCCAGCTGGGCGATCACCGAGCCGTCGCTGTAGGCGGCCATGGAATGCACCACGCTCTGCGGATGCACCACCACCTGAATCTGCTCGGGACGCGCGGCGAACAGCCAGCAGGCCTCGATCAGCTCGAGCCCCTTGTTCATCAGTGTGGCACTGTCCACGGAAATCTTGCGGCCCATCGACCAGTTGGGGTGGGCGCAGGCCTGCTCGGGGGTGACGCCGGCCAGCGCGTCCGGCGTCCAGCCGCGGAAGGGCCCGCCCGAGGCGGTCAGCAGCAGCTGCGTCACGCCGGCCCCGGCCAGGCCGTCGTCGCGGTCGGGCGGCAGGCACTGGTAGATGGCATTGTGCTCGGAGTCGATGGGCAGCAGCACGGCATCATGGCGCGCCACCGCGTCCATGAACAGCGCCCCGGACATCACCAGCGCCTCCTTGTTGGCCAGCAGCACGCGCTTGCCGGCGCGCACCGCCGCCAGGGTCGGCAGCAGCCCCGCTGCACCGACGATGGCCGCCATCACCACCTCGACCTCGCCGGCCTCGGCCACCTCGACCAGCGCCGCCTCGCCGGCGCGCACCTCGGTGGCGATGTCCGCCGCGGCCAGCCGCTCGCGCAGCCAGGCCGCATCGGCCTCGCGGGCGAGGACCGCCACGGCCGGCCGATGTACCCGGCACTGCTCGAGGAGCGACTCGCGCCGGCTGCCGGCGGTCAGGGCGTGAACCCGATAGCGCTCGGGATGCCGGGCGATGACATCCAGGGTGCTGGTGCCGATGGAGCCCGTGGCCCCCAGCACGGTGACGCGCTGCGGAGTACGGACGGGGGAAGGTGCAGTCATCAGGGCCTCCTCACTGCCACAGCTTGAGCAGCGCGAACAGCGGCACGGCCGCGGTGAGGCTGTCGATGCGATCGAGAATGCCGCCATGCCCCGGCAGCAGGCGCCCGGAATCCTTGATGCCCCGCCAGCGCTTGAACAGGCTCTCGAGCAGATCGCCGAGTACCGAGGCCAGGGTCACCACCAGGGTGATCAGCATCAGCCACAGGCTCTCGCCGAGCGGCAGACCCAGGCCCAGCGCGTAGCCCAGGGCCAGCAGCGCGGTCACCGCCATGCCGCCGTAGACCCCCTCCCACGACTTGCCGGGACTCACCCGCGGCGCCAGCTTGTGGCGACCGAAGCGCCGCCCGGCGAAGTAGGCACCGATGTCCGCCAGCCACACCAGCAGCAGCACGTAGAGCAGCCACTCGGCCCCGCTGGCGCGCAGCTGCACGAGCCCCGCCCAGCAGGGCACCAGCACCCAGAGCCCGGTCAGCAGGCGAGCCGGCGACGAGCGCCACTGCCAGCCGCGCTCGGGATACCCGGCGACCCAGTAGAAGCTCAGCAGCCAGCCGCCGAGCGCCAGCCACAGCGGCCAGGCCGCCGCCACCGCGCCGCTCTGCCAGCCGGCCAGCATCAGCACGGCGATCACCGCCAGGTAGGCCAGCCGCCCCAGCGGGGCGGCGACGCCGGAGAGGTTGGCCCATTCCCAGCCGGCGAGCAGCACGACGGCGCCGGTGAACAGCGCGAAGGGCGTGCCGGACAAGCCGAACAGGCCGGCCAGCATCAGCGGAGCGAGAATGACGGCGGTGAGGATCCGTTGCTTAAGCACCCTGTGCCTCGATCTGTTCCTGGGTCATGCCGAAGCGCCGCTGGCGATGCGCGAAATCATCGAGCGCCTCGTCGAGGGCATCCCCCCCGAAGTCGGGCCACAGACGCGGCGAGAAGAAAAGCTCGGCGTAGGCCAGTTGCCAGAGCAGGAAGTTGGAGATCCGCTGTTCGCCGCTGGTGCGGATGCACAGGTCGACCGGCGGCGCGCTGACCCGGGCGATCTCCTCGCCGAGCGCGTGCTCGTCGATCTCCCCGGCCTTGAGCTCGCCGGCCTCGACCCGTTCGGCCAGGCGCCGCGCCGCCAGGGCGATGTCGCGCTGCCCGCCATAGTTGGCGGCGATGATCAGGTGCAGCCCCTGATTGTCGCGGGTCAGCGACTCGGCCCGGGCGATGTACTGCTGGATGGTGTTCGAGAAGCGCTCCCGCTCGCCGATCACGCTCAACCGGATGCCATGCTCGTGCAGCTTGCCGACCTCGCGCTTGAGCACCATCAGGAACAGCTCCATCAGCGCGCGCACCTCGGCGGGCGGGCGCTTCCAGTTCTCGCTGGAGAAGGCGAACAGGGTCAGCGTCTCGACACCGCGTTCGGCGGCGCGCCGGATCACCGCCCGGACCGACTCGACGCCGGCCCGGTGCCCGCGCACGCCGGACAGGCCCCGCGCGCGTGCCCAGCGGTTGTTGCCGTCCATGATGATCGCCACGTGGCGCGGCAGATTGGATGACTGCGGTGAACTCATGGTCTCTCACGCGGGAGGAAAGGGGCTCCCGGGCGGCACGCCGCCCGGGCACGGCTCACACCTGCAGCAGGTCGTGTTCCTTGGTTTCCAGCAGCTTGTCGATCTCGGCGACGTACTTGTCGGTCAGCTTCTGGATGGCGTCCTCGCCCTGATGCTCTTCATCCTCGGTGATTTCCTTTTCCTTGAGCAGCGCCTTGATGTCGGCGTTGGCATCGCGGCGCACGTTGCGCACCGCCACGCGGGCGGTCTCGGCCTCGCCACGCGCCTGCTTGATGTAGTTGCGGCGCGTCTCCTCGGTCAGCGGCGGCATCGGCACGCGGATCACCGTGCCGGCCGTGGCCGGGTTGAGACCCAGGTCGGCGGTCATGATCGCCTTCTCGACCTTGGGCACCATGCTCTTCTCCCAGGGCACGACGGCCAGGGTCCGGGCATCCTCGACGTTGACGTTGGCCACCTGATTGATCGGCATCTGCGAGCCGTAGTACTCCACGGTCACCGCGTCCAGGATGCTCGGGTGGGCGCGCCCGGTACGAATCTTGTGGAAGTTGGCCTGCAGCGATTCCAGGCTCTTCTTCATGCGGGTTTCCGCATCCTGCTTGATCTCGTTGATCACGGTTTCAACCTCTGTCTATCAGCGTTCCTTCCTTACCACCCACGACCAGGTTGAGCAACGCTCCGGGCTTGGTCATGTCGAACACGCGAACCGGCATGTCATGGTCCCGTACCAGACAGATGGCGGTCAAATCCATCACGCCCAGCTTGCGGTCGAGGGCCTCGTCGTATGCCAGGCGCTCGTACTTGACGGCATCGGGATGCAGCACCGGATCCTTGTCGTAGACGCCGTCGACCTTGGTGGCCTTGACCACCACGTCGGCATCGATCTCGATACCGCGCAGGCAGGCCGCGGAGTCGGTGGTGAAGAACGGGTTGCCGGTACCGGCGGAGAAGATCACCACATCGCCCGACGTCAGGTAACGAATCGCCGTACGACGGTCATAATGCTCGACCACGCCGCTCATGGGAATCGCCGACATCACCCGCGAACGGATGTTGGAGCGCTCCAGGGCGTCGCGCATCGCCAGGGCGTTCATCACCGTGGCGAGCATGCCCATGTGGTCACCGGTCACCCGCTCCATGCCGGCCGCATGCAGGGCCGCGCCACGGAACAGGTTGCCACCGCCGATCACCATGCCGATCTGAACGCCGATGCCGACCAGCTGGCCGATCTCCAGCGCCATGCGATCGAGCACCTTGGGGTCGATGCCGAACTCGCCGTCGCCCATCAGCGCCTCGCCGGAGAGCTTGAGCAGGATACGCTTGTACTTCGACTTCTCGTTGCGTTCCGGTGACGGGGTGTTGCGATCGGAAATGACAGGCATGCGGGAATCTCCTGGTAACGGCGGGATGTGGCTTGCCGGTGACATCCACCGGCCGGATACACGATGGCGTGCGCCTGGGCGCACGCCATGCGACAACCAGAAGCTAGGACCTCAGCTACGGCGAGCCTGTTCCATCACTTCCTTGGCGAAGTCGACTTCTTCCTTCTCGATGCCCTCGCCCACCTCGAAACGGGTGAAGCCGACCACCTCGCCACCCTGCGACTTGGCGTAGTCGGCCACGGTGACGTTGGGGTCCTTGACGAAGGGCTGCTCGGTCAGGCTGTTCTCGGCCAGGTACTTCTTGAGACGGCCCTGGACCATCTTCTCGGCGATGTTCTCCGGCTTGCCGGCCATGTCCGGCTGGGCCAGGATGATCGCCTTTTCCTTGTCGAGCTCTTCCTGCGGCATGTCCTCGGGATGGGCCACGACCGGGTTGATCGCCGCGACATGCATGGCGACGTCCTTGGCCGCCTCGGCGTTGCCGCCCTTGAGCACGGTCAGCACGCCGATGCGGCTGCCGTGGACGTAGGCGCCGACCACGCCGTCGGCCGGGGCCTCGACGACCACCGCACGACGCACGCTGATGTTCTCGCCGATCTTCTGGACCAGCTGCTCGCGGGCTTCCTCGAGCTCGCCGTCCATCAGGGCGGCGACGTCTTCGCTCTTGCTCTCGAAGACCTTGCCGACCACGCGCTCGGCGAAGGCGCGGAAGTTGTCGTCGCGGGCCACGAAGTCGGTCTCGGAGTTGACCTCGAGCATCACGCCGTAGCTGCCGTCCTCGGCGACACGGGTGATGACCGCGCCCTCGGCGGCGGTACGGCCGGCCTTCTTGGCGGCCTTGAGACCGGAGTTCTTGCGCAGGTTCTCGATGGCCTGCTCGATGTCACCGTCCGCCTCGGAGAGTGCCTTCTTGCACTCCATCATGCCGAGCCCGGTGCGCTCACGCAGTTCCTTGACCAGAGATGCGCTGATAGCTGCCATGGTGGTAAACCTCTGAAAAATTCGACGTCGGATAATACGAAGGGCAGAAGCTCTGCCGGAAGCGAAACGCCTGGCTGCGGCGCGACGAAGGGGGCCGAGGCCCCCTTCGCGCGCCCTGGCTGTCCGCGCTGCCAGTCTGGCCGACAGGGATGACAGTCAGGATAGGCGCGTCGCGATCACTCGGCGACTTCGTTGTTCTCGGTCACCTCGACGAACTCGTCGGGACGGCCTTCCTTCGCCTTGGCGCAGGCGTCGGCGATCGCCTGGACGTAGATCTGGATGGCGCGGATGGAGTCGTCGTTGCCCGGGATGACGTAGTCGACGCCGTCCGGGTCGGAGTTGGTGTCGACGACACCGATGACCGGGATGCCCAGCTTGTTGGCTTCGTTGATGGCAATCCGCTCATGGTCGACATCGACCACGAACAGCGCATCCGGCAGGCCGCCCATGTCCTTGATGCCGCCGATGGCCCGCTCGAGCTTGTCCTGCTCGCGGGTGGCCATCAGGACTTCCTTCTTGGTCAGCTTCTCGAAGGTGCCGTCCTCGCGCATCGCTTCCAGTTCGCGCAGCCGCTTGATGGACACGCGAATGGTCTTGTAGTTGGTCAGCATGCCGCCGAGCCAGCGGTGGTTGACGAACGGCTGACCGGCGCGGGTGGCCTCTTCCTTGATGATCTTGCTGGCGGCGCGCTTGGTGCCGACGAACAGGATCTTGTTGTTGGCGGCCGCCATCTTCTCGACCACGCCGATGGCATCGTTCAGCGCCGGCAGGGTGTGCTCGAGGTTGATGATGTGGATCTTGTTGCGCGCACCGAAGATGAACTTGCTCATCTTCGGGTTCCAGTACTTGGTCTGGTGGCCGAAGTGGGCGCCCGCCTTGAGCAGGTCGCGCATGTTGACTTGCGCCATGGGATGTCTCCTGATGAATCGGGTTAGGCCTCCATGTACCCCATGGATCCGACCGCGGCACGCATCGGCGTCGACCTCGGCACCCGGGACCATGTGACGGTACATGTGTGTTTTCAGGCAGTTGATGGACTTGCCGCTTGCCGCCGCCCGCCGGCGGGCGGATTGCAGTCAAGCGCGCGGCTTTATACCATAGAATGATGCCAGAATGAAGCCGATGCCCCGCGCCGCGCGGGCTTCCCACGCTCCCGATTCGAGACCCCATGAACGCTCCCATCAAGA
Organism: Halomonadaceae bacterium T82-2; assembly: GCA_001577635.1. Taxonomy (GTDB): domain Bacteria; phylum Pseudomonadota; class Gammaproteobacteria; order Pseudomonadales; family Halomonadaceae; genus Modicisalibacter. The sequence continues at coordinate 85,961 of LSBP01000001.1, forward strand.
CTCCCGACGAAATCATCAAGATGCGCGAGGCCGGCCGGCAGGCCGTCGCCGTCTTCGCGCTGCTCGACCAGCACGTGCGTGCCGGCGTCAGCACCGGCGAGCTCGACCGCCTGTGCCACGACTTCATCGTCAACGAACTGGGCTCGGTGCCCGCCCCGCTCAACTACCACGGCTTTCCCAAGTCGATCTGCACCTCGATCAACCATGTGGTGTGCCACGGCATCCCCGACGACGGCAAGACCCTCCGGAAGGGCGACATCATGAATGTCGACATCACCGTCAAGACCGCCGACGGCTACCACGGCGACTCCAGCAAGATGTACGTGATCGGCGAGAGCATCCAGGGCGAGCGGCTGTGTCGCGTCACCCAGGAATGCCTGTACAAGGGCATGGCGCTGGTGCGCCCCGGCACCCGGCTCTCCGAGATCGGCCGCGTCATCCAGCAGCATGCCGAGGCCAACGGCTACTCGGTGGTCCGCGACTTCTGCGGCCACGGCATCGGCAACGTCTTCCACGAGGAGCCGCAGGTGCTGCACTACGACGGCTACGCCCCCGAGGCCGACATCGCGCTGGCCGAGGGCATGTGCTTCACCATCGAGCCGATGATCAACGCCGGCGGCTACCGCACCAAGGTGCTGCGCGACGGCTGGACGGCGGTGACCCGCGACAAGAGCCTCTCCGCGCAGTGGGAACACACCCTGGCGGTCACCGCCACCGGCGTCGAGGTGCTGACCGCCCGCCCCGAGGAAGACCTGTCCTTCCTGCAGGGCTGATCGCCACACGCCGCGCCGCCCGTTTCGGAGAGCCATCGCGCATGCTGCTGCACCACTACCGCTTCGTCCCGGACGAGACGCTGTTCGACGCCACGGCGTTCCGCGCCGCGCTCGACACCAGCCGCTCGCCGATCCCGGTCTACAAGCAGGCGCTGCGCGAGATCCAGGAACGCCTCGATGCCCGCTTCCGGGCCGGCGCCGACATCCGTGACCTGGTCCACGGGCGCGCCTGGTGCCTGGACCGGCTGCTGGCCATCGCCTGGGAACGCCACGCCTGGCCCGACGACGGCGTGGCCCTGCTCGCGGTGGGCGGCTACGGCCGCGGCGAACTGCACCCGCACTCCGACATCGACCTTCTGCTGCTGCTCGAGCGCGACGACGACACCCCCTACCGCGAACCGCTGACCGCCTTCATCACCTTCCTCTGGGACATCGGCCTGGAGATCGGCCACAGCGTGCGCTCGCTGGCCGACTGCGAGCGCGAGGCCCGCAACGACGTCACGGTGATCACCAACCTGCTCGAGACGCGCACCCTGGCCGGTCCCGAGCGGCTACGCGAGGCGATGGGCGAGCGCCTGTCGAGTGCACGCATGTGGCCGCCGGACCAGTTCTTCGAGGCCAAGTGGCAGGAGCAGATCGCCCGCCACTACAAGCACAACAACTCCGAGTACCAGCTCGAGCCCAACATCAAGAGCTCCCCCGGCGGGCTGCGCGACATCCAGATGATCGGCTGGGTCGCCAAGCGCTACTTCGGCCCGCTGCGCTACGAGGAGGTGGTCGCCCAGGGCTTCATGAACGACGCCGAGCTGCGCATCCTCAGCCAGGGCCAGGCCTTCCTGTGGCAGGTGCGCTACGCCCTGCACATGCTCACCGGACGCGCCGAGGACCGCCTGCTGTTCGACCACCAGCGGGCCATCGCCGAACTGTTCGGCTACCACGACTCGCCGGGGCGGCTGGGCGTCGAGCAGTTCATGAAGCGCTACTACCGTCACGTCACCGCCCTGGCCGGGCTCAACGACATGCTGCTGCAGCATTTCGACGAGATGATCCTGCGCGCCGACGAGGTGCTCGAGACCCGTCCGCTCAACGCCCGCTTCGAGGTCAAGGGCGGCTATATCCAGGCGCGCCATCCCCGCGTCTTCCTGCGCCGCCCCGGGGCGCTGCTCGAGCTGTTCCTGCTGATGGCCCAGCATCCCGAGATCGAGGGCGTGCGCGCCACGACCATCCGCCTGATCCGCGATCACCGTCACCTGATCGACGAGGGCTTCCGCGACGACCTGCGCCACCAGAGCCTGTTCATGGAGCTGCTGCGCAGCGGCGGCAACGTGGCCCGCCAGCTGCGGCGCATGAACCGCTACGGCATCCTCGGCAAGTACCTGCCCGAGTTCGGCCAGGCGGTGGGCCTGATGCAGCACGACCTCTTCCACCTCTACACGGTGGACGCCCACACCCTGCGCCTTTTGACCTTCATTCAGCGCTTCCGCGAGCCCGAGGGCCGCCAGGACTTCCCGGTCGCGGCCACCCTGGTCCATCAGTTGCCCAAGCTGGAGCTGCTGTGGATCGCCGGGCTCTTCCACGACATCGGCAAGGGCCAGGGCGGCGATCACTCGCACATCGGTGCCGGCCTGGTCACCGCCTTCGCCGAGCGCCACGGCCTGTCGCCCCGCGACACCCGGCTGGTCGCCTGGCTGGTCGAGCACCACCTGCTGATGTCGAAGACCGCGCAGAAGCGCGACATCTCCGACCCGGACGTGATCCGCGAGTTCGCCGGCCAGATGCGCGACGAGGTGCACCTCGACTACCTCTACGTGCTCACCGTCGCCGACATCACCGCCACCAACCCCTCGCTGTGGAACGGCTGGCGGGCCGCCCTGCTGCGCCAGCTGCACAGCGAGACCAAGCGCGCCCTGCGCCGCGGCCTGGAAAACCCCATCGACCGCGACGACTGGATCCGCGAGACGCGCACCGAGGCCCTGGCCCTGCTGCGCACCCTGGGCGTCGACGCGGAGCGCGTCGAGGCGCTCTGGGACACCCTCGGCGACGACTACTTCGTGCAGTACGCCCCCAGCGAGATCGCCTGGCACACCCAGGGCATTCTCGCCCACGGCGGCTCCGAGCTGCCCATGGTGCTGGTCAGCGCGCCGGCCGAGGGCACCAGCGAGGGCGGCACCAAGGTGTTCATCCACACCCCCTCGGTGGATGACCTGTTCGCCGCCACCGCCGCGGCGCTCGACCAGCTCGACCTGTCGATTCACGACGCGCGCATCGCCACCTCGAGCAACAACCGCACGCTCAACACCTTCATCGTGCTCGACGACAACAACGAGCCGATCCGCGAGCCCGCCCGGCTCGAGCGCATCCGCGAGCACCTGATCGAGGAGCTCGACGACCCGGACGACTACCCGCAGATCGTCAACCGCCACACGCCGCGTCAGCTCAAGCACTTTCGCGTGCCCACCCAGGTGCTGATCGAGCCCGACGGCGCCAACGCCCGCACCATGCTGGAGCTGATCGCCCCCGACCGGCCGGGACTGCTGGCCCGCGTGGGGCGAATCTTCATGGAGCAGCACATCGCGCTGTCGGCGGCCAAGATCGCCACCCTCGGCGAGCGCGTCGAGGACGTGTTCTTCATCACCGACAAGAACGGCGAGCCGCTCACCGACCCCGAGCGCCAGGCCGAGCTGCGCCGCCGGCTGTGCGAGACCCTCGACGTGTGACGCGTCGGGCCAATCCTGAGTATTTGAGGGGGTCTCCTGGCTTCCCTATAATCGGTGGCTTCGCGCCGTACGGCACTCATAACGACATTCGCCCGCTCGCCGGGCCGCTGGCACCCCATGAATCCCAATCTCGACGCGCTCAAGCCCTACCCCTTCGAGAAGCTCGCCGCGCTCAAGGCCGGCCTGACGCCCCCCGACCGCTCGCCGATTCCGCTGACCATCGGCGAACCCCAGCACGCGCCGCCCGCGGCGGTGCTCGAGGCGCTCGCCCGCCACGAGGGCGACGTCGCCCGCTACCCGGCCACCGCCGGGCTGCCCGAGCTGCGCGAGACCCTCGCCGGCTGGGCGACCCGGCGCTTCGGCCTCGCGCCGGCCAGCCTCGACCCGGAACGCCACGTGTTGCCGGTCAACGGCACCCGCGAGGCGATCTTCGCCTTCGTTCAGGCCGCCCTCGATCGCAGCCGTCCGGCGAAGGTGGCGATGCCCAACCCCTTCTACCAGATCTACGAGGGCGCCACCCTGCTGGCCGGCGGCACGCCGCTGTATCTCGACTGCACCGCCGCCAATGACTTCCGCCCCGATCTCGATGCCGTGCCGGCCGAGGTCTGGCGCGAGGTGCAGCTGGTCTTCGTCTGCTCGCCGGGCAATCCCACCGGGGCGGTGACGCCGCTGGACGACTTCCGGCGGCTGATCGAACTCGCCGACGAGCACGACTTCCTGATCGCCTCCGACGAGTGCTACTCGGAGCTCTACCTGGACGAGGCCGCGCCACCGCCGGGGCTGCTCGAGGCCTGCCGGACGCTGGGCCGCGACGACTACCGGCGCTGCATCGTCTTCCATTCGCTGTCCAAGCGCTCCAACCTGCCGGGGCTGCGCTCCGGCTTCGTCGCCGGCGACGCCGCACTGATCGCGCCCTTCAAGCGCTACCGCACCTACCACGGCTGTGCCATGCCGCTGCACGTGCAGAAGGCCTCGATCGTCGCCTGGAGCGACGAAGCCCACGTGCGCGCCAATCGCGATGCCTACCGCGAGAAGTTCGCCGCCGTCACCGCGATCCTCGCGCCGGTACTGGACTTCCCAGCCCCGCAGGCGAGCTTCTACCTGTGGCCGGCGGTGCCGGGCGGCGACGACGAGGCCTTCACCCGCGCGCTGTTCGCCGAGGAGCACGTCAGCGTGCTGCCCGGGCGCTACATGTCCCGCGACACCCGGGACGGCAATCCCGGCGCCGGGCGCATCCGCCTGGCGCTGGTCGCCGAGGTCGAGGCCACGGCCGAGGCCGCCCGGCGCCTCCGCGCCTTCATCGAACGCCGCCAGTGAGAGGAAACCCCGCCCCGATGATGACGCTCTACGGCATCAAGAGCTGCGATACCTGCCGCAAGGCCCGCAAGGCGCTCGACGCCCGCGGCATCGCCCATGGCTACCACGACCTGCGCGCCGACGGGCTCGACGCCGCGACGCTGGATCGCTTCATCGCGCTGGCCGGCCTCGAGACGCTGCTCAACACCCGCAGCACCACCTGGCGCGGGCTCGACGAGGCCGAGCGCCAGGCCGCCCGGGACGACGCCGGGCGCGCCCGGGCACTGATCCTGGCGCAGCCGACCCTGCTCAAGCGCCCGCTGCTCGACACCGGCGAGACGCTGATCGTCGGCCGAGCGCGCGACGACTATGCCGACCTGACTTGAACCTGCCCTTCATCCACGTTTCAGGAGACTGCACATGCTGAGTTTCGCCCTCGGAATCGGCCATCAGAACACCCAAGGCGACTGGCTGGACGTCTACTACCCGGCACCGCTGTTCCAGCCCGACGCCGCGCTGATCGATGCCGCCCGCCAGGCGCTCGACGCCCCGGCCGGCAACGCCGCGGTGAGCTTCCTGCCCGAGCACTGCGCGGCACTCGCCGAGGCGCTCAAGGCCGCCGGCCAGGCCGAACAGGCCGAGCTGGCCGCCAGCCTCGCCGCCAGCCAGCGTCCGCTGGTCGCCACCTTCCTCGAGGTGGACCAGCCGCCGCAGAGCGTCCCGGAGGTCTATCTCAAGCTGCACCTGCTCTCGCACCGCCTGGTCAAGCCTCATGGCGTCGACCTCACCGGCATGTTCGGCCTGCTGCGCAACACCGCCTGGACCAGCGAAGGCCCGATCGACGTCGAGGAGCTGCCGGAGCGCCGCCTCAGGGCCCGCCTCGAAGGCCGCGTGCTGTCGGTGGACTGCGTCGACAAGTTCCCCAAGATGACCGACTACGTGGTCCCCCGCGGCGTGCGCATCGGCGACACCGCCCGCGTGCGCCTCGGCGCTCATCTCGGCGAAGGCACCACGGTCATGCACGAGGGCTTCGTCAACTTCAACGCCGGCACCGAAGGCCCGGGCATGATCGAGGGTCGCATCTCTGCCGGCGTGATGGTCGGCAAGGGCTCGGACCTGGGCGGCGGCTGCTCGACCATGGGCACCCTCTCCGGTGGCGGCAACATCGTCATCAAGGTCGGCGAGGGCTGCCTGATCGGCGCCAACGCCGGGATCGGCATTCCGCTGGGCGATCGCTGCACCGTCGAGGCCGGCCTCTACCTCACCGCCGGCGCCAAGGTCGTGGTGCTCGACGACCAGGGCCAGGAAGTGCGTACCGTGGCGGCCCGCGAGCTGGCCAACCAGAACGACCTGCTGCTGCGCCGCAACTCGCTCAACGGGCGCATCGAGTGCCTGACCAACAAGAGCGCCGTCGCGCTGAACGAAGCGCTGCACGCCCACAACTGAGATGGCGGCGCCCGCCCACGCGGGCGCCCCACCGGCCGACTACCAGGAATCCGCATGTCTTCGTCCGACTCCCCCGCGTCGCTGTCGCCGACGCTCGAACTGGCCATGGCGCTGATGCGCCGCCCGTCGGTGACGCCCGACGACGCCGGCTGCCAGGCGCTGATGATCGAGCGCCTCGAGCGCCTGGGCTTTCGCGTCCAGCGTCTGCCATTCGGCGAGGTCGAGAACTTCTGGGCGGTGCGCGGGCATCACGGCCCGGTGCTGGCCTTCGCCGGCCATACCGACGTGGTGCCCAGCGGTCCCGCGGCGCAGTGGGACGCCCCGCCCTTCGAGCCGTGCATCAATGCCGTCGGCGAGCTGTGCGGGCGCGGTGCGGCCGACATGAAGGGCAGCCTGGCGGCGATGGTCACCGCCGTCGAGCGCTTCGTCGCGGCGCACCCGGACCACCCCGGCCAGCTCGCCTTTTTGATCACCGCCGACGAGGAAGGCCCCGCGGTCGACGGCACCCGCGCGGTGGTCGAGCACCTGCGCGAGGCCCACGAGCGGCTCGACTACTGCATCGTCGGCGAGCCCTCGTCGAGCGAGCGCCTCGGCGACACCATCAAGAATGGCCGCCGCGGCTCACTGGGCGGCGTGCTTCATGTGCACGGCGTGCAGGGGCACGTGGCCTACCCGCACATGGCGCGCAATCCCATCCACGAGGCGGCCCCGGCGCTCGACGCCCTGTGCCGCGAGCACTGGGACGACGGCAACGCCTTCTTCCCGGCGACCAGCTTCCAGATCTCCAACATCCGCTCGGGCACCGGCGCCACCAACGTGATCCCCGGCGAGCTGGAGGTGGTGTTCAACTTCCGCTACTCCACCGAGCTCACCCACGAGACGCTGCGCCGGCGCACCGAGGCGATCCTCGACGCCCACGGGCTCGACTACCGCCTCGACTGGACGCTCAACGGCGAGCCCTTCCTCACCGACCATGGCCCGCTCATCGACGCCACCGTGGCCGGGGTCGAGGCGGTGACCGGCCTGACGCCGACCCTGTCCACCGCCGGCGGCACCTCGGACGGGCGCTTCATCGCCACCCTCGGCTGCCAGGTGGTGGAACTCGGCCCGCTCAACGCCACCATCCACAAGGTGAACGAGCGCGTGCGCGCGGCGGATCTCGACACACTGAGCCGGGTCTACGAGTCGATTCTCGTCCGGCTGTTCACCTGAGGCTGCCATGGAACGCTACCCCGATATCGAAATCTATCTGGCCGGCGCCGACCTCGAGGCCCTCAACGCCTGGCTGGGGGAGCGCCTCGATGCCGCCCCGCTGCAGCCGGCCGGCAAGCGCAAGTGGCGCGGTCGCGGCTACTGCGCGGGAGAAGCGATCCCGGTGCTGCTGGTCGAGGGCGTGGCCGACGGCTTCGCCAGCCTGTGGCTCGACAGCCCCGCCACGCCCTGGCCGCGGGACATCGACCTCGCCCGCGAGGCCGTGCAGCGCCTGGGCTGCGAGGTGCGCTGCTCGCTGGGCGGCTGGCAGCCCGGCGACGACCCCGACCGCTTCTGGCAGGTCTGCCCGAACGGCCACGAAGGCCCCATCGACTGGCCGGACTCGGGCCAATAGGCCATGCTGCGGGCACGTTGCTCGCTCTTCACTCTCCCCATGCCGACAAGGATGCGATGCCATGGCGGAATCCAAGCCGGTCATCTATGCCGCCATGGGCGGCAATCTGCTGATCGCGATCACCAAGTTCGTTGCCGCCGCTTTCACCGGAAGCTCGGCGATGCTCTCCGAAGGCATTCACTCGGTGGTCGACACCGGCAACCAGGGCCTGCTGCTGCTGGGCCTGAAGCGCGCCAGTCGACCACCCAGCGCGCAGTTTCCCTTCGGCCACGGCAAGGAGGTCTATTTCTGGAGCTTCGTGGTCGCGCTGCTGATCTTCGCCGTGGGCGCCGGCGTCTCGATCTACGAGGGCATCAACCACATCCTTCACCCCGAGCCGATGCAGTCGCCGTTGATCAACTACATCGTGCTGGGACTGGGGATTCTCTTCGAGGGGGCGTCCTGGGCCTTCGCACTGAACGCCTTTCGCAAGACCAAGGGCAAGTGGGGCTATGTGCAGGCGGTGCGCCGTGGCAAGGACCCGACCATGTTCATGGTGGTGTTCGAGGACTCCGCCGCCCTGCTCGGTCTCCTGGTGGCGCTCGGCGGCATCTGGCTGAGCGAGTGGACCCACAACCCAATCTTCGATGGCATCGCCTCGGTGATTATCGGCCTGATCCTCGGCGGCACGGCGATCTGGCTTGCGGTCGAGACCAAGGGGTTGCTGATCGGTGAAAGTGCCAATCGCGGTGTGGTCGATGCCATTCGCCACCTGGCCGGCAACGCCGATGCCGTGGAATCGGTCAACGAGGTGCTGACCATGCACATGGGGCCGGACTTCGTCCTCGCCACGCTCAGCATCCGTTTCCGGCGCGGCACGCCCGCCGAGCGCATCGAGCGGGCCATCGCCACGCTGGACCGGGACATCAAGGCCGAGGTGCCGACGGTCAAGCGGGTGTTCGTCGAGGCCGAGGCCCGCGCCGATGTGGACGAACGCCCGGATCACGGCGAGGAGCCGGCCAACGCCCCGGCCTGAACGACATCGCCCCGGCGAGGGCCGGGGCGATGGCGTTTCGGGAAGCGCGGGTGGGACTCAGGTGATGACGGTGACGTCGTCGGCCTGCAATCCGCGCTCGTTCTGGACCACGTGGTAGCGCACCTTCTGCCCCTCGGCCAGGGTACGATGCCCCTTGCCGCGGATGGCGCGAAAGTGCACGAATACATCCTCACCGCTCTCGCGAGTGATGAAGCCGTAGCCCTTGTTGACGTTGAACCACTTGACCTCGCCGGTCTCGCGATCATCGCTTTCGATGTCCGCCAGGTTGGCCAGCTGTGGGGTGAGAATGTTAACGGCCAGCGTCGCCACCAGTAGAATCACGAAGATCGCCACGGCGCTGGCCACGTAGATACGCTCGATACCATCGAGCTCCAGGGCCTTTTCCAGCTCGCCGGTCAATGCGCCATCGGCCAGCGAGGCAAACAGGGCGATCAGCAGCGGTGCGGGAGCGGCCAGCAGGAGACTGATGATACTGCAACGCAGTAATACCTTTCGATTCATGGACCTCGGGTTCTCTTGTTGTCAACCAAAAACGGCCCGATCGCCGAGGCGACGGGCGATGTCATGAAAAATCAAGGTGTCGCGATGAACGGCAACACACAGCGCAGCGATTCTAGCATGATCGAAAATGGCACGCTTATCAGCCGCCTGGAGGCACACATCGAGGCGCTGGAGAGCCGGCTGGCCTATCAGGAGCACTGGCTGGACACGCTGGACCGCGCCGCCGTGCAGCAGGAACAGCGCCTGAGCCAGCTCGAGCGCATGAACGAACTGATGCAGCAGCGCCTGCGCGATCAGAACCAGGCTCTGGAAAGCCTGTCTCCGGAGCCCGGGGCATCGGACGAGCGCCCGCCCCATTACTGAGGCCCACAAGGCGCGACGTGCCGACCGGACTCGAGGCGGCCGGCAAGGGCCGGGGGGACAGCGAAGGCGAAAACGAAAAGGAGCGCCGCATGGCGCTCCCTGAGTCGATCAGACTGCTGTCAGGCGCAGCCAGCCCGGCCAGCGATCACTCCAGACCGTCGAGGTAGCGCTCGGCGTCAAGCGCGGCCATGCAGCCGCTGCCGGCGGAGGTAATGGCCTGGCGATAGACGTGGTCCATGACGTCCCCGGCGGCGAACACGCCCGGTACGCTGGTGGCGGTGGCATTGCCGTCGAGCCCGGAACGCACCGTGATGTAGCCGCCGTTCATCTCCAGCTGGCCCTCGAAGAGGCCGGTATTGGGCGTATGGCCGATGGCAATGAACACGCCCGGGGCCGACAGCTCGCGGGTACTGTCATCCAGCATGGAGCGCAGCCGCACGCCGGTGACGCCGGAGCCGTCGCCAAGCACCTCGTCGACGGTCTGGTTCCACTCGACGGCGATATTGCCGTTGTCGACCTTCTCGAAGAACTTGTCCTGCAGGATCTTCTCGGCGCGCAGGCTGTCGCGGCGATGCACCAGCGTCACCCGCGAGGCGATGTTGGACAGATACAGCGCCTCCTCGACGGCGGTGTTGCCCCCGCCGACCACCACGACCTCCTGGTTGCGGTAGAAGAAGCCGTCGCAGGTCGCACAGGCGGACACCCCCTGGCCCATGAACTGCTGCTCGGAAGGCAGGCCCAGATAGCGCGCGCTGGCGCCGGTGGCGATGATCAGCGCGTCGCAGGTGTAGAGGCCGTTGCTGCCCTTGAGGGTGAAGGGCCGGCTGCCCAGCACCACCTCGTCGATGTGGTCGAAGAGGACCTCGGTGTTGAAGCGCTCGGCGTGACGCTTCATGCGTTCCATCAGCTCCGGGCCCTGCACCCCGGCATCGTCGCCCGGCCAGTTATCGACATCGGTGGTGGTAGTCAGCTGGCCGCCGGCCTGCATGCCGGTGATCAGCAGCGGGCTCAGGTTGGCCCGGGCCGCGTAGACCGCCGCCGTGTAGCCCGCCGGACCGGAGCCCAGGATGATCAACCGCTGATGACGCGCTTCACTCATGAAAAAATCCTCTTCGGCAAGGACGCCGTCGGGAAACAACAGCGGCCGTTGAAGTCTCGAGGTGGACTGGGAGCTGGACTCGACGCCGACCACCTCATCGAATGCAGATCGCAGTCTACCGTGTTTTCCCTGTCCCAGACGACGAAGGGCGGCCCGCAGGCCGCCCCGTCACACCCGGGAACCGTTACAGTTCCTTGGAGTGCTCGCCGAGGTACTTGGCGACACCTTCGGCGGTATCCTTCATGCCTTCCTGGCCTTCGTCCCAGCCGGCCGGGCAGACTTCGCCATGCGTCTGGTGATGCTTGAGCGCCTTGACCATGCGCAGCATCTCGTCGACGTTGCGGCCCAGCGGCAGGTTGTTGACGGTCTGGTGCTGGACCACGCCGTCCTCGTCGATCAGGAAGGAGGCGCGCAGGGCGACACCCGCTTCCGGATGCTCGATGCCGTAGGCCTGGACGATCTCGTGCTTGACGTCCGCCACGACCGGGAAGCCGACTTCACCGATGCCACCGTTGTCCGGCGAGGTCTTGCGCCAGGCGTAGTGGGTGAACTGGGAGTCGATGGAAGCGCCGATGACCTCCACACCCAGCTCCTTGAACTGCGCCAGACGGTTGTCGTGGGCGATGATCTCGGAGGGGCAGACGAAGGTGAAGTCCAGCGGCCAGAAGAACAGCACGCGCAGCTTGCCGTTGCTGTCGGACAGCTTGAAGTTGTCGACGATGGTGCCATCGCCCAGAACGGCGGCCGCTTCGAAATCCGGTGCCTGACGTCCAACCAGTACGCTCATGTAACGCTCCTTGAGAGTTGAGTGTGGTCGCTTGTGAATGATGACGAGGACGAGGTTACGATCGCCCCCGCGATCTGCCAATTTGATAACCCCAATGATCGATATAGGGCATGCCTATCGGCCGTGCCCTACACGATGTCGTCGTCGCGCGCCACCGTCACCCGTTCGATGTCGCCGAGCACGCAAGAAACCTCCACGCCGACCTGCATCGGGGCACAGCAGCGCGGACAATCCTCCCAGGTCACGTGACTGCCCTGGCTGGCATCGACCAGCAGGTCGAAGGCAGCCCCGCAATAGGGGCAGTGGGTCGCATGCGAGGTGAGCATCTCTTCATTCATGATCGGCTCCCACCCTGCGCGTCGATGCCATCTCTGAGATCAGGATTTGGGGGCATCGGCGCCAGCTTTCAAGGGGCGAATTGACGGTCCTGTTCAGGATAGTCGAGCCGGCGCCGAACACCCATCGCCGATTGGGCCCGCTTGAATTCTCGACCTATCATTGCCATGTGATGGATAAAGGCAATGCGGGCCAAGTGTCGACAATCCCGCCCCTGGGCGTAGTATCGTAGCCCTAGTCAATCAGGAACCTGACCACTCGGGAGACGGTGACCGGCACCACCGGCAGGCCGTTGAAGCCGGCAGTTCCGCCGCCCGAGTCGACGCCCAAGCAAGGCATGAGGAGGAGTCCATGAGCGCTGACGAAACGCCGACCACCCTGAGCACTCTCGAGGCCGGGGGCTCGACCTACCACTACTACAGCCTGCCCAGGGCCGCCGAGGCACTGGGCAACATCGACCGGCTGCCCTTCACCCTCAAGGTGCTGCTCGAGAATCAGCTGCGCTTCGCCGACGACGAGACGGTCTCTCGCGAGGACATGCAGGCGCTGGTGGACTGGCAGAAGGAAGGCCGCTCGAGCCGCGAGATCGGCTACCGCCCCGCCCGCGTGCTGATGCAGGACTTCACCGGCGTGCCCGGCGTGGTGGACCTGGCCTCGATGCGCGACGCTGTGGCCCGGCTCGGCGACGACCCGGCGCGTATCAACCCGCTGTCGCCGGTGGACCTGGTCATCGACCATTCGGTGATGGTCGACCACTTCGGCGACCCGTCGGCGTTCAAGGACAACGTCGCCATCGAGATGGAGCGCAACCGCGAACGCTACGAGTTCCTGCGCTGGGGCCAGCAGGCCTTCGACAACTTCCGCGTGGTGCCGCCGGGCACCGGCATCTGCCACCAGGTCAACCTGGAGTACCTGGGCAAGGCGGTCTGGACCAAGGAGCAGGACGGCAAGACCTTCGCCTACCCTGATACCCTGGTGGGCACCGACTCCCACACCACCATGATCAACGGCCTGGGCGTACTCGGCTGGGGCGTCGGCGGCATCGAGGCGGAGGCCGCCATGCTCGGCCAGCCGGTATCGATGCTGATTCCCGAGGTGATCGGCTTCAAGATCACCGGCAAGCTGCGCGAGGGCATCACCGCCACCGACCTGGTGCTGACGGTGACCCAGATGCTGCGTCAGAAGGGCGTGGTCGGCAAGTTCGTCGAGTTCTACGGCGACGGCCTCAAGGACATGCCGGTGGCAGATCGCGCCACCATCGCCAACATGGCGCCCGAATACGGTGCCACCTGCGGCTTCTTCCCGGTCGACGAGCAGACCCTCGACTACCTGCGCCTCTCCGGGCGCGACGAGGCGCAGATCGCCCTGGTCGAGACCTACGCCAGGGAACAGGGCCTGTGGCGCGAACCCGGGCACGAGCCGATCTATTCAGACACCCTGGAACTCGACATGGGTGATGTCGTGGCCAGCCTGGCCGGGCCCAAGCGCCCGCAGGACCGGGTGGCACTGACCGACATGAAGACCACCTTCGAAAAGCTGATGAACGGCGACGCGCCGGATGCCCCTCCCGAGGAGCAGGGCAAGTGGCAGTCCGAGGGCGGCCACGCGGTGGACGACGTCGAGCTGCACGACCGTCATCGCCACTACGAGCACACCGACAGCCAGGACGTCGAGTTCGACGGCGAGTCGTTCAAGCTCAACCCGGGCGCGGTGGTGATCGCCGCCATCACTTCCTGCACCAACACCTCCAACCCCAGCGTGATGCTGGCCGCCGGCCTGCTGGCCCGCAAGGCCGTGGAGAAGGGCCTGACCACCAAGCCGTGGGTCAAGACCTCGCTGGCGCCGGGCTCCAAGGTGGTGACCGACTACCTCGCCGCCGGCGGCGTGCAGGACGACCTGAACGAACTCGGTTTCAACCTGGTCGGCTACGGCTGCACCACCTGCATCGGCAACTCCGGCCCGCTGCCCGAGCCGATCGAGAAAGCGATCGACGATGGCGACCTGACCGTGGCTTCCGTGCTCTCGGGCAACCGCAACTTCGAGGGGCGCGTGCACCCGCTGGTCCGCACCAACTGGCTGGCCTCGCCGCCCCTGGTAGTGGCCTACGCCCTGGCCGGCAACGTGCGTGTCGATCTCTCCAGGGAACCGCTGGGCACCGGCAAGGATGGCCAGCCGGTCTATCTCAAGGACATCTGGCCCAGCCAGGCCGAGATCGCCAAGGCCGTGGAGCAGGTCAAGACCGACATGTTCCGCAAGGAATACGCCGAGGTCTTCGACGGCGACGAGACGTGGCGCTCGATCAAGGTGCCGGAAAGCAAGGTCTACGAATGGTCGAAGGATTCCACCTACATCCAGCACCCGCCGTTCTTCGAGGGCATGGGCAAGCAGCCCGAGCCGGTCGAGGACGTCAAGGGCGCGCGCGTGCTGGCGATGCTCGGCGACTCGGTGACCACCGACCACATCTCGCCGGCCGGCGCGATCAAGCCGGACAGCCCCGCCGGGCGCTACCTGCAGGAACACGGGGTGGCGGTGAAGGATTTCAACTCCTACGGCTCGCGGCGCGGCAATCATGAGGTGATGATGCGCGGCACCTTCGCCAACGTGCGCATCAAGAACGAGATGCTCGACGGCGTCGAGGGCGGCTACACCCGCCACGTGCCCTCCGGCGAGCAGCTGTCGATCTACGACGCAGCGATGAAGTATGTCGAGGACGACACGCCGCTGGTAGTGGTCGCCGGCAAGGAGTACGGCACCGGCTCGTCACGCGACTGGGCCGCCAAAGGCACGCGGCTGCTGGGTGTGCGCGCGGTGATCGCCGAGTCCTACGAGCGCATCCACCGCTCCAACCTGATCGGCATGGGTGTGCTGCCGCTGCAGTTCCCCGAGGGCGAGGACCGCAAGTCGCTGGGGCTGACCGGCGACGAAACCTTCTCCATCGAAGGGCTCAAGGACCTCGAGCCGGGCAGCACCGTCAAGGTGACCATCGGCACCGACAAGGGCGAGAAGACGCTCGACGCCAAGTGCCGCATCGACACCGCCAACGAGCTGGAATACTACCGCCACGGCGGCATCCTGCACTTCGTGCTGCGCAACATGCTCCAGTGAAGCCGTGCCGGGGAAGCGCCCCGGGCATCACTCGGCGCAAACGGAAACGCCCTGCCAGCGAGGCAGGGCGTTTTCACGTCATGGCATAGTCGGCCGAGACAAGGCTATGCGAGGGCGCTGTAGACCCTTCCCTGGGCGCTACTTTTGCCATCTGACCGCCATGGATGGCGGAAATGCCGAAATGGAAGGGATCATTTTTCGGCCATGGCAAAAGACCCTCGCGTCGACTTGTCACTGCCTGCCATGACCCGCTTTTTAGAAAAGCGCTTAGAACGCGCGACGCCGATAACGCCGATAACGCGGATACCAGAAGTTGTGCTCGATCGCCTCCCACAGCACTTCATCGCTGGAGGACAGCGCCACGCCTTCCTCCTGGGCCTGCTTGGCGACATCGAAAGCGATCGACTTGCTGATCTCGCGGATATCCTTGAGTGACGGCAGCAGCGCGCCCTCGCCCTTCCTGACGATCGGCGCGCCGTTGGCCAGGGCGTTGGAAGCCGCCATCAGCATGCCGTCGGTGACCCGCGAGGCGTTGGACGCGACCACGCCGAGCCCCACGCCGGGGAAGATGTAGGCGTTGTTGCACTGGGCGATGGCGATCTCGCGCTCGCCGACCTTGACCGCCGGGAAGGGGCTGCCGGTCGCGACCAGCGCCTGGCCGTCGGTCCAGTCGGCGATTTCCTGGGGCGTCGCCTCGACCCGCGAGGTGGGGTTGGACAGCGGCATCACCACCGGGTTGGGGCAGTTCTCGTGCAACGTGCGGATCACCTCTTCGGTGAACAGGCCGCGTTGACCGGATACCCCGATCAGGATGGTCGGCCTGGCCGAGGCGATCACGTCGAGCAGCGAGCGACCCGGCCAGTCGGCCAGCTCCGCGGGGTCATGGGCCAGGCGCTGCTGGAAGTCGCGCAGGCCGTCCATGTCGCTGGTCAGCAGGCCGTGGCGATCCACCATGTAGACCCGCCGGCGTGCCTCGTCCTCGCTCAGCCCCTCGGCCTGCATGGCGACGATGATCTGCTCGGCGATGCCGCAGCCGGCGGAACCGGCGCCGACGAAGGCCACCCGCTGGTCGCCGAGCCGGGCATCGCGCGACTTGCAGGCCGCCAGCAGGGTGCCCACGCAGACCGCGGCAGTGCCCTGGATGTCGTCGTTGAAGCAGCACAGCTCGTCGCGGTAGCGTTCGAGCAGCGGCATGGCGTTGGTCTGGGCGAAGTCCTCGAACTGCACCAGGGCGTTGGGCCAGCGACGCTTGACCGCCTGCATGAACATGTCGATGAACTCGGCGTACTCCTCGTCGCCGATGCGCTTGTGGCGCCAGCCCATGTACATCGGATCATCGAGCAGCTGCTGGTTGTTGGTGCCCACGTCGAGCATGATCGGCAGCGTGTAGGCCGGGCTGATGCCGCCACAGGCGGTATACAGCGAGAGCTTGCCGATGGGAATGCCCATGCCGCCGATGCCCTGGTCGCCGAGCCCCAGGATCCGCTCGCCGTCGGTGACCACGATCACCTTGACCCGGTCCTTGGTGGCGCTGCGCAGGATATCGTCCATGTGCTCCCGGTCGGGATAGGAGACGAAGATCCCGCGGTGGTTGCGATAGATATTGGAGAACTCCTCGCACGCCTCGCCCACCGTCGGCGTGTAGATGATCGGCATCATCTCCTCGAGATGCTCTTCCAGCAGGCGGAAGAACAGCGTCTCGTTGTCGTCCTGGATCGAGCGCAGGTAGATGTGCTTGTCCAGATCGGTCTTGCACAGGCGGTACTGACGGTAGGCGCGCTCCGCCTGCTCCTCGATGGTCTCGACATTCTGGGGCAGCAGCCCGATAAGATTGAAGTCGATGCGCTCCTTCAGGGTGAAGGCGCTGCCCTTGTTCAGCAGCGGCATCTCCAGCAGCGACGGACCGGCATAGGGGGTATAGAGGGGGCGCTTGGCGTTCTCGCTCATCTCTCGACTCGAGGTTGGTGTGACGACGTTCGCGCGGGCTGCGATGACGTTCAGCAAACGACGCGGCGAACACGGAAAAGCGACAGATACGATAACACAGCCGCCCGTTCGACCGCCTCGAAAGCACGGCGCTTTCCTGCGCTTCGACAGGAAGTGCATTGACCGGGGCATCGGGCTTTGCTCAACTGATGGCTCGCGATCGACGGCAAGAGACACAGCATGGCAGCCCTTCCCCCGGTCCGGCGCAGCGCCGAGACGTCGGCCGCCGGAACGCCGGCCGCCGGATTCGCCTTCAACGGGCAGGAGATCAACGGCGCCCTGGGGGATCTGGGCACCCTGCTGCCGCTGACGCTGGGCATCCTGGCCCTGGGCGTCCTGCCCCCGGGGCCGGTGCTGTTCGGGTTTGCGGCATTCTATCTCGCCACCGCCTGCTGCTACCGTCTGCCGCTTCCCGTGCAGCCCATGAAGGCCGTGGCGGCGATGCTGCTGGCCACGGGCATGACGGCCCAGGCGGTGGCCCTGAGCGGCGTGATGATCGGGGGAGTGATGCTGATGCTCGGGCTGACGGGGTGGATCAATCGCCTGAGCCGCCCGATACCGCAGTCCGTGCTCGCCGGGCTGCAGCTCGGCCTGGGCGTGATGCTGGCCCGGGCCAGCCTGGCGCTGATGGCCGAGGCGCCCTGGCTGGGAGGCGTGACGCTGGCGGTTCTGCTGGTGAGCATGCGCCGGCCGCGCTGCCCCTCGGTGCTGATCACCCTGCTGGTCGCGGTGGGGCTGGGCCTGATGCAGGGCGGCGACAGCCCGATCGCCATGCCCGATTCCCACCCCCTGCTGGCGCTGGCCGCCTGGCCGGACCTCGGCACCATCGAGCACTCCCTGACGACGCTGGTGCTGCCCCAGCTGTCGCTGACGGTGACCAATGCCGTGGTGCTGACCGCCCTGGTGGCCGGCGACTACTTCGGCGAACGCGCGGCGCATGTCACGCCCGCGCGCCTGTCGATCACCACCGGCCTCGCCAACCTGGTGCTCGCGCCGTTCGGCGCCCTGCCGATGTGCCACGGCGCGGGCGGACTGGCGGCCCACTACCGCTTCGGCGCACGCACCGGTACGGCCCCCCTGCTGCTGGGCCTGGCCCTGCTCGTCATGGCCTGCCTGCCGGCACAGTGGGGGCTGGCGATGCTGGCCGCCATCCCCGCCGCCGGGCTGGGCGCCCTGCTGCTGGTGGCCGCCTGGCAGCTGGCCGTCACCCGGCGGCTGTTCGACAGCCGGCCCGACTGCTGGCCGGTGATCGCCGCGACCGCCGCGGTGACGGTCGCGGTGAATCCCTTCTGGGGGCTGGTCGCCGGTGCCGCCGCCGAATGGGGACGGGTCAGATGGACCCGGTACCGTCGCGCTCGCGACGCCTCAGCGCGGTGACGCCGCGAAGAACCACGGGCGCAGCCTGACACCCAGCATGTTGCCGGCGAAGGCGGCCAGCGAGGCCGCGAGGACCAGGCAGCCGGGCGCCCCGTCGTCGAAGCCGGCCCTGTGTGCGCTACCGGCCGCTAGATGAAGCGCCCCAGACCGACGGCGTGACGCAGCCTGTCCATCAGCGGCGCGGCTTCCGCCCGGGCTCGATCGGCCCCCTTGCGCAGCACGGCCTCGATATGGCCCGGGTCCTCCATCAGCGCCTGATAGCGCTCGCGAGGCTCGCGCAGGTGGGCGTTGAGGTACTCGAACAACTCGTTCTTGGCCTCGCCCCAGCCGATGCCCTCGGCGTAGCGCTGGCGCATCGCCGCACTCTCCTCGGCGCTGGCGAAGGCCGAGTAGATCTGGAACAGGGTGCAGCTATCCGGATCCTTGGGCTCGCCCGGCTCCAGGGAGTTGGTCTTGATCTTGCGCACCAGCTTGAGCAGCTTTTTCTCGGAGACGAACAGCGGAATGGTGTTGTTGTAGCTCTTGGACATCTTGCGTCCGTCGAGCCCGCCGAGCACTTCCACCTTCTCGTCGACCACCGCCTCGGGCAGCGTGAAGTACTGGCTCTTGTAGAGATGATTGAAGCGCCCGGCCATGTCGCGGGCCATCTCGATGTGCTGGATCTGGTCGCGCCCCACCGGCACCTTGTTGGCGTTGAACATCAGGATGTCGGCGGCCATCAGCACCGGGTAGCCGAACAGCCCCATGGTGATGCCGCGATCGAGGTCCTGGCTGCCGGCCGCCTCGTTCTCGGCGACCGCGGCCTTGTAGGCATGGGCCCGGTTCATCAGCCCCTTGGCGCAGACGCAGGACAGCATCCAGGTCAGCTCGGGAATCTCGGGGATGTCCGACTGGCGGTAGAAGATCGCATTGTCGGTATCCAGCCCCAGCGCCAGCCAGGTGGCGGCGATCTCCAGGCGCGACTGCTGGACACGCTTGGGATCCTGACACTTGATCAGGGCATGCAGGTCGGCGAGGAAGTAGAACGACTGGACATCGGGGTTCTGGCTCTCGGCGATCGCCGGCTTGATCGCGCCGACGTAGTTGCCGAGGTGGGGCGTGCCGGTCGTGGTGATGCCGGTGAGCACGCGGGTCGTCTTGGCGGCTGTACTCATGGAAAGCGGACTCTGCTGTCGGAAATGCCCGCTATGGTAACGCGCGCCCCCGATCAAGGCGACCGACGCCCGACGGTCACGCCGGGCGTTCGGCGGGAAGGCCCCGGCCCGTCAGCTCGCGACCAGGCTGGCCGGGTCGACGCTGTCGAGGCCGAAGGCCTGAGCCACGGCACGGTAGGTGATCTTGCCGTCGTGGACGTTGAGGCCGGGCAGGAAGTGCGGGTCATCGGCCAGCGCCTGCTTCCAGCCCTTGTCCGCCAGGGCGATGATGAACGGCAGGGTGGCGTTGGTCAGCGCCTGGGTGGAGGTGCGCGCCACGGCACCCGGCATGTTGGCCACGCAGTAGTGCACCACGCCGTCGACCACGTAGGTGGGCTCGGCATGGGTGGTCGCCTTGCTGGTCTCGAAACAGCCGCCCTGATCGATGGCGACGTCGACCAGCACGCTGCCCGGCTGCATGTCGGCCAGCTGGGCGCGGGTGATCAGCTTGGGCGCGGCGGCCCCCGGCACCAGCACCGCGCCGATGATCAGGTCGGACTCGCGAATCGCCTCTTCCAGGGAGTCGGCGGTGGAATAGACGGTACGCACCCGCCCTTGGTAGCGATGATCGAGCACCTCCAGGCGCGGCAGCGACTTGTCCAGCACGGTCACCTCGGCACCCAGACCCAGCGCCATGCGCGCCGCGTTCTCGCCGACCACGCCGCCGCCGATTACCGTGACCTTGGCCGGCGCCACGCCGGGCACACCCGGCAGCAGCACGCCGGAACCGCCCTGGGCCTTCTCGAGGCTGTGCGCCCCGGCCTGCACGGCCATGCGACCGGCCACACGACTCATCGGCGCCAGCAGCGGCAGGCCGCCCTGGGCATCGGTGATGGTCTCGTAGGCGATACAGGTCGCCCCGGAAGCCATCAGGCCCTTGGTCAGCGATTCCTCGGCCGCCAGGTGCAGGTAGGTGAACAGGGTCTGGCCCGACGAGAGACGCGCGACTTCCTCGCGCTGCGGCTCCTTGACCTTGAGAATCAGCTCGGCCGCGCTCCACAGCACCTCGACATCGGACTCCAGGCTCGCCCCGGCCGCCTCGAAGGCGCTGTCGGCGAAACCGGAACCGTCGCCGGCCCCGGTCTGCACGATGACCTGATGACCGCGCTCGACCAGTTCACGCACCCCGGTCGGGGTCAGCGCGACGCGATACTCGTGGTTCTTGATTTCCTTGGGAACGGCAATCTTCATGACACCCTCCTGCGATGGACGTGTTGGACAGGGCGAGCCCGTGGATTCACACGCCATTAGTACAGCAGCTTTGGGGGATCACGATAGGCAGCCGGCGCAAAACAAAAACTTCGCCCGGACAGCGGTTTTCTGCCAGAAAAAACCGCGGCAAGAGCGCATGACACGAAAAACTTTCGTGACCTAGGCGGGCTCCATTACCAGGGCGCCGCCATAGGTGTCGCGAAAGGCGGCCGGCAGGCGCCGGGGGCGGCCGCTGGACAGCGCGACGCAAGCGAAGCGGGTGCGGGCCCGCAACAGCGTCGCGCCGTCACTCGGGCGGATCAGCTGGAAGCGCCGCGTCAGCGTCAGCCGGCCGTCGCAGGCCACGATCCAGGTCGCCAGGCGCAGCGCATCGCCGGCGAAGGCCGGCGCCAGGTAGTCCAGCTCATGGCGATGCACCACCATGCCGCGGTCCAGCGCCCGATAATCGTCGAGGCTCAGCCCCAGCGAGCGGGAGTGCGCCCAGCTGGCCTGCTCGACCCAGCGCAGGTATTCGGCATTGTTGACGTGGCCGTAGTGATCGATTGCCGCCTCGTCGACGACAATCGTGATCGTGAAGGGGGCCGCCAGATCCCAGTCCATGCCTTGCCTCCCGGCCGTCTCGGCTAGTCGCGGAACACGCGCACGCCCAGCGCCTTGAGGTAGGCCGTCTCGGGAATCGACGGGTGCACCGGGTGGTCCGGTCCCTGTCCGCCCTGATAGAGGATCTGACCGTGCCGGTCCTGGTGACGCACCGCACCGCGCACGCACTCCACCAGCCGCTCGGTAGCCAGATGCATCGAGCAGGAGGCGGAGAGCAGCAGGCCGTCGCGTCCCAGCAGGCGCATCGCCTCGCGGTTGAGACGCGCGTAGGCGCGCTCGCCGTTGGCGATGTCCTTGCGCCGCTTGATGAACGCCGGCGGATCGAGAATCACCACGTCGAAATGCTCACCGTCGGCCTTGAGCGCGGCCAGGGCCTCGAAGGCATCGGCCTCGCCTACCGCCACCCGGTCGTCCACCCCGTTGAGCGTGGCGTTTTCGGCCACACGCTCCAGCGCCTCGGCGGAACGGTCCACGCACAGTACCTCGCTGGCGCCGTGCGCCGCCGCCTGCACACCCCAGCCACCGATGTAGCTGAACAGGTCCAGCACCCGCTTGCCCTCCACCAAGGCGTTGAGCCAGGCCCGGTTGGGGCGATGATCGTAGAACCAGCCGGTCTTCTGGCCGTCGAGCACCGGCGCGACGAAGCGCACACCGTTCTCCTCGAGCAGTACCTGCTCGGGCAGTTCGCCGTGGACCACCGCCACCTCGCTCTCGAGCTGCTCCTGGCGGCGCCCGGAGGTATCGTTCTTGAACACGATCGCCCGCGGCGAGAGCACCTTGTCCAGCGCCGCGATCACTTCCTCGGCCAGCCGCTCCATGCCCAGAGTATTGAGCTGGACCACCAGCACGTCCCCGAAGCGATCGACCACCAGCCCCGGCAGCAAATCGCCCTCGCCGTGCACCAGGCGATAGAACGGCTTGTCGAACAGCCGCTCGCGCAGCGCCAGCGCCTGGTTGAAGCGGTGCACCAGCAGCGAGCGATCCAGCCTCACGTTGACATCGCGGGATACCACGCGGGCGCAGATCAGCGAGTGCGGATTGACATAGGCGATGCCCATCGGCTTGCCGTTGGCGGCCTCGATGATCGCCTGGCTACCCGGCTCCACCGTCTTGAGCGGCGTGGCCTGGATGTCGATCTCGTTGGAATAGAGCCAGAGATGACCGGCCTTGAGGCGGCGATCGGCGTTCTTCTTCAGGCGCAGGCGTTCGGTCACGGTAACTCCGGTTCAGATCATCGGGAATTGGCGGCATTTTAACGCGCTTGCAGGCCCCCGAGAAAAGTCCACGGGTCTTCATGCGCGGAGAAACGCTGAACAAATCGCCGAGCAGTGTAAAGCGCAAGGCGCACGGAGCACAGAAACCGGAGCCTATGAGTTATAGGTGAGGATTTCGAGCACCGCGCAACGCAGCGATTTGCCTGCGCAGGCATTTGCGTTGTTACTCAACTCTGGCAGCGCGGACAGAACACGCTGGCCCGCTGCCCCAGGGTGACGTTGCGCAGTTCACCGCCACAGCGGCGGCAGGGTTCGCCGGCGCGCCCGTAGACATTGAGGCGCTGGGCGAAGTAGCCGGGCTCGCCCACGCCGCTGACGAAGTCACGCAGCGTGGTGCCGCCCTGGGTGATGGCCGCGGCGAGCACCTCGCGGACGGCCTCGGCCAGTCGCGCGTAGCGCTCCCCCGCGATACGCCCGGCCGGTCGGCGCGGATCGATGCCGGCCAGAAACAGTGCCTCGGCGGCATAGATATTGCCCACGCCCACCACCACGGCGTTGTCCATCAGAAACGGCTTGACCGCCAGGCGCCGGCCGCGGGACAGCCGATACAGACGTTCGCCGTCGAAGTCCGGCGACAGCGGTTCCGGCCCCAGCCTGGCCAGGCGCGGGTCATCGCTCACCCCGCCGCGCAACCAGTCGACGAAGCCGAAGCGGCGCGGGTCGTGATAGCGCAGGATGACCCCGTCATCGACCACCAGGTCGACATGGTCGTGCTTCTTCGGCAGCTCGCCCAGCCGGGCGATGCGCAGGCTGCCCGACATGCCCAGATGCCACAGCAGGGTGCGCGTGCCCACGGGGATCGTCAGATACTTGGCGCGGCGACCCGGCTCGCCGATTTGGCGGCCGACGAGTGCGTCCTCGAGATCCACCGGCACCGGGGTGCGCAGACGGCGCTCGCGCACGATCACCTCGCGGATCTCGCGGCCTTGCAGGTACGGCGCGATGCCGCGGCGGGTAGTCTCGACTTCGGGCAACTCGGGCATGGAGAGACTCCGTCACGAACCGAGGAGAGGGCAAGTCATATAGCGAGCAGAGACGAAAAGACCCGGCAAGGCCGGGTCTTTCTCGGCAGGCGCAACACGCCTGCGGCGGAAGCACAGCTTCACGTGCCGGATCGCGCCACCGCAAAAGGCGCCGCGTTCGACGGCAACGCGTTACTTGATCTTGGCTTCCTTGTACATCACGTGCTTGCGGACCACCGGATCGTACTTCTTGAATTCGAGCTTGTCCGGGGTGTTCCGCTTGTTCTTGTCGGTGGTGTAGAAGTGGCCGGTACCGGCGCTGGACACCAACTTGATCTTGTCACGCATGAGTCTCGTCTCCCCTTAGATGCGCTCGCCGCGCTTGCGAATATCGGTCAGCACCGCCTCGATGCCCTTCTTGTCGATGATGCGCATGCCCTTGGAGGAAACACGCAGCTTGACGAAGCGCTTCTCGGCTTCCACCCAGAAACGGTGGGTGTGCAGGTTCGGCACGAAACGACGACGCGTCTTGCGCTGGGAGTGGGATACGTTGTTACCAGTCACCGGACGCTTGCCGGTAACCTGACATACTTTGGACATGAGAGCCTCCAACCGCTGGGCGAGTTGTTCAAAACCTGTCGGGCAAACCGGGAAGAGAGAATGGCAGGTAACCGCCTTCCGCCCCTTAATTAACCCAAGGAAGTCAAAGGGCGTACTTTATACCAGAGACCCCGTCTTCCGGCAACCGGAAATGGCGACGAAAACGTCTGCCGGCTTCCCCTCGACGCCGACGCTACAGCCAGCCGCGCTCGGCGAACGACACCACCTCGCCGTCGCCGATCACGAAATGATCGAGTACGCGGATCTCGAACAGCGCCAGCGCCTCCTGCAGCCGGGTGGTGATGCGCCGGTCGGCGTCGCTGGGCTCGGCCACCCCCGAGGGATGATTGTGGGCGAAGATCAGGGCGCCGGCCCCCAGCGCCAAGGCCCGTTTGGCGACTTCGCGCGGATAGACCGAGGCACTGTCCAGCGTGCCGCGGGACAGCGACTCGAAACGGATCACCCGATGCTGAGTATCCAGAAACAGGGCGGCGAACTCCTCGTGCCCGAGATGACGCAACTGCGACGCCAGGTAGCTGCGCACCAGCGACGGCGAGGTTAGCGCCCCGCCACGCTCGAGCTGACTGGCCAGGTGCCGGCGGGACAGTTCGAGTACCGCCTGGAGCTGCACGTACTTGGCCTCGCCCAGGCCGTGCTCGGCGCAGAAACGCTGGCGATCGGCTTCCAGCAGCGGCCGCAGGCCACCGAAGGCGCCGAGCAGATCCCGCGCCAGATCCACCGCCGAACGCCCCTTCACCCCCACCCGCAGGAAGATGGCCAGCAGTTCGGCATCGCTGAGCGCATCCGCCCCCAGGCTCAGCAGCTTCTCGCGAGGGCGCTCGCCCTCCGGCCAGTCACGAATCCCCATCGGCTCCCTCCACTCCAGCTCCGGGTGTGTTCACGGCATCCTCACGCAGAATATCAGCAATGATGCATAAATAAATACACACCTCACCCAGGTGGCGTTGTCGGCGCTTCCGGCACGACAGGCCTGCTCCCGGGCAAGCGGCCTCTATACTGAGGCCGCCCACGGCCATCGCCTGGCATGGGATACGCGGCGACCAGCGCGACAAGGAGTCAGGAGATGGCACTTCACAGGGTGGGCAGCCAGTATGCAGACGCCCGGTCGGGTATCGTCCACCTCGGCCTGGGTGCCTTCCACCGCGCCCACCAGGCGGTCTACGTCGAGCGCAACCTGGCGCGCCACGGCGGCGGGGACTGGGGCATCATCAGCGCCAACATCCGTTCCAACCGCCGGCTCGTCGAACTGATGCGCCAGCGCGACCGGCGCTACCACGTCGCCGAATACGCCGACCGCGCGCATGTCACGCTGCGCGAGATCGGCGCGATCCGCGAGACGCTCTACGCCGGTCCCGACGGCGCCGACCTCGAGGCCCTGCTGGCCCGCATGAGCGAACCGGGCGTGCGCATCGTCACCCTGACCGTCACCGAGAAGGGCTACCATCTGAGTCCCGCCGACGGCCGTCTGCTCGTCGACGCCCCGCCGATCGCCCACGACATCGCCGAGCCCGCCATACCGCACAGCGCCCCGGGGATGCTCGTCGAGGCGCTGGCCCGCCGCCGTGCCGCCGGCACGCCGGCCTTCACGGTACTCAGCTGCGACAACATACCGGACAACGGCAGGCGCGTTCGCCGCGCGGTGATCGAGCTGGCGCGCCATCGCGACGAAGGCCTCGCCGAGTGGATCGCCGAGCACGTCGCCTTTCCCTGCAGCATGGTCGACCGCATCGTACCGGCGATGACCGACGACGACGTCGCGCGCCTCGCGGCGCTGGGCGCAGACGACCCGGCGGCGGTGGTCTGCGAGGCCTTCAGCCAATGGGTGATCGAGGACGACTTCCCGCAGGGCCGTCCCGACTGGGAGCATGACGGCGTGCAGATGGTCGCCGACGTCGCGCCCTTCGAAGCCATGAAGCTGCGCCTGCTCAACGGCAGTCACTCGCTGCTCGCCTACCTGGGGGCGCTGGCGGGTATCGAGACCGTCAGCGAGGCCGTGGGTCGTCACCAGTTCGTCGGGCTGCTGCACCGCTACATGGGTGAGGAAGCCGCGCCGACGCTGACCCTGCCGGCGGGCACCGACCTCGATGCCTACGCGGCGAACCTGCTCGCGCGCTTCGCCAACGACAGCCTTCATCACCGCCTGCAGCAGATCGCCATGGACGGCTCGCAGAAGCTGCACCAGCGCTGGCTCGCCGGTGCCCGGGCAAGGATCGACGCCGGCGGCGACGTCGCCTGCACGGCGCTCGGCGTGGCGGCCTGGATTCGCTACACCGCCGGCAACAACCTGGCGGGCGAGAGCCACCCGGTGAACGACCCCATGGCCGAGACCTTCGCCGCCCTGCACGAGGCACACCAGGAACCGGCCGCATTGGTCGCGGCCTTTCTCGCCCTCGATGCCATCGTCCCGCGCGAGCTGGCCGGGAATACCCGCTTCTCCGGGGCGGTGCTCGATGCCTACCGCGCACTGAACGAGAGCGGCGTGGAGGCCGCGATCCGCCGGCTGGGCTGACGCCGACATTACGCACCGCGCCCCGCGAAATGGTAAAGTTGCCCTTTCATTCTCGAAGGTGAACCGTCATGTCGGGTTTCGGGCCGCCCCTGGCCGGAAAGCGTATCCTGCTGGGCATCAGCGGCGGCATCGCCGCCTACAAGAGCGCCGTGCTCGCGCGCCTGCTCAAGAAGGCGGGCGCCGAGGTGCGCGTGGTGATGACCGAGGGCGCCCAGGCCTTCATCGCGCCGCTGACCCTCCAGGCGCTGACCGGCGAGGCGGTGCGCACCTCGCTGCTCGACCCCGAGGCGGAAGCCGGGATGGGCCACATCGAGCTGGCCCGCTGGGCGGAGCTGGTGCTGATCGCACCCGCCACGGCCGACCTGATGGCGCGCCTGGCCCACGGCCACGCCGACGACCTGCTCACCACCCTGTGCCTGGCCACCGGCGCCGACTGCGTGATGGCCCCGGCGATGAATCAGGCGATGTGGGCACACCCGGCGACCCGCGACAACGCCCGTCGCCTCGCGGGCTACGGCTGGCGCCTGCTGGGCCCCGACAGCGGCGACCAGGCCTGCGGTGACGTCGGCGCCGGGCGCATGCTCGAGCCCGAGACGATCGTCGAGCGGCTCCTTTCGACGCCCGACGACGTGCCTGACGTGTCGCCCGATGCCGTACCCACCGATCCGGCAGCCGGCGATACCGACGCGGCCGACCTGACCATCACCCTCACCGCCGGCCCGACCCGCGAGGCGCTCGACCCGGTGCGTTACCTCTCGAACCACAGTTCCGGCAAGATGGGCTATGCGCTGGCCGCCGCGGCGGCCGCCCGCGGCGCCCGGGTGCGCCTGATCAGTGGCCCGGTGGCCCTGGGAACGCCCGCCGGGGTCGAGCGCGTCGACGTCACCTCGGCCGAGGAGATGCTCGAGGCCACCCGCGAGGCCGTCGCCGACAGCGATGTCTTCATCGGCTGCGCGGCGGTTGCCGACTACCGTGCCGCCCGCCCCGCCGAGCACAAGATCAAGAAGACCGACGGCCAGGACACCCTGACCCTGGAACTGGTCAAGAACCCCGACATCATCGCCACGATCGCCGCCGAGACCCCACGCCCCTTCGTGGTCGGTTTCGCCGCCGAGACCCGCGACCTCGAGGCCTATGCCCGTGACAAGCTCGCCCGCAAGAACCTCGACATGATCGTCGCCAACGACGTCTCGCGCGCCGGACTGGGCTTCGGTTCGGACCGCAACGCCGCGCTGATGCTGTGGCGCGGGGCTCAGGGCAGCGAGGGGCGTCGCGAGCTGCCGGCCCAGTCCAAGGCCGCGCTGGCCGAGGCCGTGATCGACCAGGTCATCGCACGCTTTCGCGAGCGTGCTTCCACGAATGCTTCCGCGTCCCGACAGGACTCCCCATGAACGACACCGTTTCCCCGCCCCCGCAAGCCACCCGCCCGCAACTGGCCGTGAAGGTACTCGACGAGCGCGTCCACGCCTACCCGCTGCCGCACTACGCCACCACCGGCAGCGCCGGCATGGACCTGCGCGCCCTGCTCGACGCGCCTCTCGAGCTCGCGCCGGGCGACTGCGAACTGGTGCGCACCGGCCTGGCCGTGCACATTGCCGATCCCGGGCTCGCCGGCATGATCCTGCCGCGCTCGGGGCTGGGCCACAAGCACGGCATCGTGCTGGGCAACCTGGTGGGGCTGATCGATTCCGACTACCAGGGCGAGCTGATGGTCTCGGTCTGGAACCGTGGCCGCGAGCCCTTCGTGCTCGAGCCCGGCGAGCGCCTGGCCCAGTTCGTGCTGGTGCCGGTCGTGCAGGCCGACGTCACGGTGGTCGACGACTTCGCCGCCAGCCAGCGCGGCGAGGGGGGCTTCGGCCACTCCGGCCGACACTAGGGTTTGTCCGAAAAGTCGGCGAGCGACGACCAGGCAAGGCAAAAATCAGCGAAAAAGCGGAGTTTACGGGGTGTAAATGAGCATTTTGAGATGATTTTTAACGCAGCATGGTCGAGCGCAGCCAGTTTTCAGACAAAGCCTAGGCAGACCGGGCCGCCGAGGGCGGCCCACCACCGGCGGACGACCATCCGCCTCGTTCGTTTTGCATCCCATGACCAAGGAGGGACCCATGAGCGATATCACCCCATCCATCTTCCGTGCCTACGACATCCGCGGCACCGTCGATGACACCCTGACCGAGGCCAATGTCGAGCTGATCGGCCGGGCCATCGGCAGCGAGGCCGCCGAGCGCGGCGAGCAGACCGTCATCGTCGCCCGCGACGGCCGCCATTCGGGGCCGCGCCTGCAGGCCGCACTGATCAAGGGACTGACCGCCGCCGGCCGCGACGTCATCGACATCGGCATGGTGCCCACGCCAGTGCTCTACTTCGCCACGCACACCCTCGAGGGCAGCGCTTCCGGCGTGATGGTCACCGGCAGTCACAACCCGCCCGAGTACAACGGTTTCAAGATCGTGCTGGGTGGCGAGACGCTCTCCGGCGACGCCATCACCGCGTTGTACCAGCGCATCGTCGACGACAACCTGACCCACGGCGAGGGCAGCGTTCGCGAGCACGACGTGCGTGACGCCTATCTCGATCGTATCCTCGGCGACGTCAAGCTGGCCGGCCCGATCAAGGCGGTGGTCGATTGCGGCAACGGCGTGGCCGGCGAGCTGGGGCCCCAGCTGGTCGCGCGCCTCGGCGCCGAGACCGTGACCCTGTTCGACGAGATCGACGGCGACTTCCCCAACCACCACCCGGACCCGGGCAAGCTCGAGAACCTCGAGGACGTGATCCGCACCGTCAAGGAGACCAACGCCGACATCGGCCTGGCCTTCGACGGCGACGGCGACCGCCTCGGCGTGGTCACCCCCAAGGGGGAGGTGATCTATCCCGACCGGCTGATGATGGCCTTCGCCGAGGACATGCTCACCCGCAATCCGGGCGCCAAGGTGATCTTCGACGTCAAGTGCACCGGCAACCTCGCCAAGGTGATCGACGAGGCCGGGGGCGAGCCGGAGATGTGGCGCACCGGCCACTCGCTGATCAAGGCGCGCATGAAGGAAACCGGCGCGCAGCTCGCCGGTGAGATGAGCGGGCATATCTTCTTCAAGGAGCGCTGGTACGGCTTCGATGACGGCCTCTACGGCGCCGCGCGACTGCTGGAAATTCTCTCCAAGCAGTCCGGCGACGCCGATGCCTTCTTCGCGCACTTCCCGCAGGATCTCGGCACCCCGGAACTCAACGTCAAGGTCACCGACGACAACAAGTTCGCGATCGTCGACAAGCTGGCGCGCGAGGGCGACTTCGGCAACGACGGCGTCAAGACCACCCTCGACGGCATCCGCGTCGACTACCCGGACGGCTGGGGTCTGTGCCGCGCCTCCAATACCACGCCGGTGCTGGTGCTGCGCTTCGAAGGCAAGAGCCAGGAAGCGCTCGAGCGCATCCAGGGGTGCTTCCGCGACGCCCTCAAGCAGGTCGCCCCGGACGCCGAACTGCCGTTCTGATCCCCACCCCGCCGCCGGCCTGAGGGCCGGCGGCGCCCCCATCCTGAGGAGACCGATCGCCCATGAGCGAACAACCCCGCGATCCCCGCCTCGTCGTCGAGGTGCTCTCCGAGGCGCTGCCCTACATCCAGCGCTTCTCCGGCAAGACCGTGGTCGTCAAGTACGGCGGCAACGCCATGACCGAGGATACCCTGATCGACTCCTTCGCCCGCGACATGGTGCTGATGAAGGAGGTCGGCATCAATCCGGTGGTGGTCCACGGCGGCGGCCCGCAGATCGGCGAGCTGCTCGCCAAGCTCCAGATCGAGTCACGCTTCGTCAACGGCATGCGGGTCACCGATGCCGAGACAATGGATGTGGTCGAGATGGTACTCGGCGGGCTGGTCAACAAGAGCATCGTCAACCTGATCAACCAGTGCGGCGGCAAGGCCATCGGCCTGACCGGCAAGGACGGCGCTCAGATTCGCGCCCGCCAGCTCAAGGTCGAGCACAAGACGCCCGAGATGGCCGCCTCGGAAATCATCGACATCGGCCACGTCGGCGAGGTCGAACACATCTCCACGGACCTGATCGAGATGCTCACCGCCCGCGACTTCATCCCGGTCATCGCGCCGATCGGCGTCGACGCCGAGGGCCGCAGCTACAACATCAACGCCGACCTGGTGGCCGGCAAGGTCGCCGAGGCACTCCAGGCCGAGAAACTGATGCTGCTGACCAACGTCGCCGGCCTGATGGACGCCGGAGGCGAGGTGCTCACCGGACTGACCACCGAGCAGGTCGACGCCCTGATCAGTGACGGCACCATCCACGGCGGCATGCTGCCCAAAATCCGCTGCGCTCTGGAAGCGGTGAAAGGCGGCGTGGCCAGCTCGCACATCATCGATGGCCGCGTGCCGCACGCCACCCTGCTGGAGATCTTCACCAACGCCGGGGTCGGCACGCTGATCTCGAATCAGCCGGCACCCGGGGAGACGGCCTGACACACCGCCCGACGGCAGGATGACCGCTGCTGCCGAAAACGCCTGAGCATGGTTTGCTACCAGGCAGACCCGCCAGTACGATTGGGGACATCATAAAATATTAGAAGAATCCTCATGACGCAGGTAACCACCAAGCAGAACCGCCGCGAGCAGATCCTCCAGGCGTTGGCGCTGATGCTCGAGGAGGACAGCGGCAAGCGCATCACCACGGCCTCGCTGGCCCGCCAGGTCGGCGTCAGCGAAGCCGCGCTGTACCGCCACTTTCCCAGCAAGGCGCGGATGTTCGAGGGGCTGATTGAATTCATCGAGTCGACCCTGTTCGAGCGCATCCGGTTGATCCTCGACGACACTCAGGAGGCCCTGCCCCGCTGTCAGCATATCCTCATGCTGCTGCTGGGCTTCGCCGAGAAGAACCCGGGACTGTGCCGGCTGCTCAACGGCGACGCCCTGACCGGCGAGACCGCCCGGCTGCGGGTACGCATGGGCCAGCTCTTCGAGCGCCTGGAAACCCAGCTCAAGCAGGTACTGCGCGAGGCCGAGCTGCGCGAGGGGATGCGCCCCTCGATGCCGGTCCCCGCCGCCGCCAACCTGCTGCTGGCCTACGCCGAGGGGCGTATCGGCCAGTACGTGCGCAGCGACTTCCGGCGCCGCCCCACCGAACAGTGGGACACCCAGTGGGCACACCTGTCCCGAGAGCTGCTGGCCGGCGTCGCCCAGCCCCAGGCCGGCTGATCAAGATCCTGAAAACGACGACGCCCGGCC
Organism: Halomonadaceae bacterium T82-2; assembly: GCA_001577635.1. Taxonomy (GTDB): domain Bacteria; phylum Pseudomonadota; class Gammaproteobacteria; order Pseudomonadales; family Halomonadaceae; genus Modicisalibacter. Next base: position 117,990 of record LSBP01000001.1, read on the forward strand.
TGGAGCCGGGCGTCGTTCATCATGCGGGGCAACACGGAAGCCGGAATCAGGCCGCCATTGTCATCTCGCCGAGCTGCTGGCGAATCTTCTTCATGGCGTTCTTCTCCAGCTGGCGGATGCGCTCAGCCGATACGCCGTAGACGTCCGCCAGTTCGTGCAGCGTCGCCTTGTTCTCGGCCAGCCAGCGGCGCTGCAGGATGTCGCGGGAGCGGTCGTCGAGGCTCGCCAGCGCGTCCTGCAGGCGGCGGGTCGAGTCGGCCTCCCAGTCACTGTCCTCGAGCTGGGTCGCCGGGTCGTAGCTGGCATCGTCGAGGTAATGGGCCGGCGCCTGGTAGCCCTGCTCCTCCTCCTCACTGGGCGAGGCGTCGAAGCCGGCGTCGAACGCGGACAGGCGACCTTCCATCTCGCGCACCACCTCGGGCTTGACGTCGAGATCCTTGGCGATGGCATCGACCTCATCGCTGTTCAGCCAGGCCAGGCGCTTCTTGGCGCTGCGCAGGTTGAAGAACAGCTTGCGCTGCGCCTTGGTGGTCGCCACCTTGACGATGCGCCAGTTTCGCAGCACGAACTCGTGAATCTCGGCCTTGATCCAGTGCACGGCGAACGACACCAGCCGTACGCCCTGGTTGGGGTCGAAGCGCTTGACGGCCTTCATCAGCCCGACGTTGCCTTCCTGAATCAGGTCGGCCTGGGGCAGGCCGTAGCCGGAATAGCTGCGGGCGATGTGCACGACGAAACGCAGGTGGGCCATGACCAGCCGGCGCGCCGCCTCGAGGTCGTTCTCCTCGTGCAGGCGGAAGGCGAGCTCGCGCTCCTCGTCGGCGGTCAGCACCGAAATGCTGTTGACTGCCTGAATGTAGCCGTTCAGGTCATGGCCGGGTGAAAGCTGGCCAATAGGCTGAAGACTTGTGCTCATGCAAGATGTCTCCATGTTGCCCTTGAAGGATCGATGCCGCGTGACCTCGATCCGGTAACCGTTAGTGTTCTAACCTTGTTTCCCCAACCTCGGACCCTCAGCGTAGAAAGAAGTTCAACTTTCGTGCAAGCCGCCGGGGCACCTGTACAGGGAGTTTCTTGATCCGAGTCTAGCGTGGGCGCATGTCGGCCAGGTGACGATGCACGGCGATCCAGCCGCCCAGCCAGCCCACCAGTGTACTCGAAAGCAGGAGCATTGTTGAGCCTTGCCAGCCCAGGGCGGGCATGCCGAAGTGCGCGCCGTAGCTCTGGGCCAGCTCGTGCAGCGGCGCCGCCAGCCAGCGCCCGCCCAGCGCCAGCAGCAGCCAGGCGACCACGCCGCCCCCCAGGCCGTACCAGGCACCGCTGTAGAGGAAGGGGCGGCGCACGAAGGCATGGGTGGCGCCGATCAGCGTCACCACCTCGATCTCCCGGCGGCGGCTCTCCACCGACAGGCGAATCGTATTGCCCACCACCAGCAGAGCACCGAGCCCGAACAGCCCCCCAAGCGCCAGCGTCAGCCGACGCCCGAACGCCGCCAGCCGCCGCAGACGCTCCAGCCAGGCCAGGTCGACACGCACCTCGTCGACTCCCTCGACCGCCTCGAGCTGGTCACCGAGGTCCCGCACCGCCGCGGGCGAGGTATCGACGGGCGAAATCACCACGCTGGCCGGCAGCGGGTTGTCGTCGAGCTCGGCCAGGGCGTCCTCGAGCCCCAGCGCCTGCTGGAATTCGGCCGCCCCCTCGGCGGCGGTGATCAGCCGGGCGCTCGCCACGTCGGGGTGGCGTCTCAGGGTGTCGGCGACTGTCATGGCCCGGCTCTCGCTGACCGAGGGTGACAGGTAGACGGTGAGTGTGGCGCTGTCCTGCAGCCGCCGGCCGACGTCGTCGGCACCGGACAGCGTCAGCCACAGTCCGGCCGGCAGCACCAGGGCGATGCCGATGGCGAGCATGGTCAACAGGCTGCTCAGTGGATGGCGCAGCAGGCGCCGGGCGCTGTCGAGCCCCACGGCCCGATGATGGCGCAGCCAGGCACGAGCGCGACTGTCGATACCCGCTCGCCGGCTGCGCGCCCCGCGCCGCGGCGGCGACTGACGAGACCCCGATGCCTTCTTCATGCGCCCTCCCCGTCGCCGACCTGCTCATCGCTGACCAGGCGCCCTTCCCGCAGGCGCAGCACGCGATGCCGCAACCGCGCGATCAGCGCCAGGTCGTGACTGGCCACCAGCACCGTGGTGCCGATGCGATTGAATTCCTCGAACAGGCGCATGATATCGGCGGACAGCTGGGGATCGAGATTGCCGGTGGGCTCGTCGGCGAGCAGCAGCGGCGGCTTGTTGACCACCGCCCGGGCGATGCCCACGCGCTGCTGCTCGCCCGTGGAGAGCTCGATGGGCAGGGCCCGCTCGCGGTGCAGCAGGCCCACCTTGTCGAGCGCCGCCCGGACCCGCCGGGCCGACTCGTGCGGCTCGACCCCCTGGATCGCCAGCGGCAGGGCGACATTGGCAAAGACATCGCGATCGAACAGCAGCTGGTGGTCCTGGAAGACCACGCCGATCTGGCGCCGGTAGTAGGGAATCTGGCTGGCGTGCAGGCGGTCGATGTCGTGCCCGGCCACCAGCAGCCGCCCCCGGGACGGCCGTTCGAGGCGCATGATCAGCCGCAGCAGCGAGCTCTTGCCGGCCCCGGAGTGACCGGTCAGGAACAGCATTTCGCCGCGGGTGATGCGGAAGTTGATGTCGGCGAGCGCCTCGTAGCGCCCGCCGTAACGCTTGCCGACGTGTTCGAAGGCGATCATGCGTTCACGAATCCGCCGGCTCGTCGCGATCGAACAGGGCCGTCACGAAGTCGTCGGCGGCGAAGGGCCGCAGGTCGTCGAGCGACTCGCCGACGCCGATGAAGCGGATCGGCGTGGCCAGCTGCTTGGCCAGCGCGAAGATGATCCCGCCCTTGGCGGTGCCGTCGAGCTTGGTCAGGGTGATGCCGGTGACCGGAATCGCCTCGTTGAAGGTCTGGGCCTGGGCCAGGGCGTTCTGGCCGGTGCCGGCGTCCAGCACCAGCATCACCTCGTGCGGGGCCTCGGCGTCGAGCTTGGCCATCACCCGCTGGACCTTCTTGAGCTCCTCCATCAGGTGACTCTTGTTGTGCAGGCGACCGGCGGTATCGGCGATCAGCACGTCGACGCCACGCGCCCTGGCGGCAGCCAGCGCGTCGTAGATCACCGAGGCGCTGTCGGCGCCGGTGTGCTGGGCGATCACCGGCACCGAATTGCGCTCGCCCCAGACCTTGAGCTGCTCCACCGCCGCGGCACGGAAGGTGTCGCCGGCGGCGAGCATCACGCTGCGCCCCTCGTTCTGGAAGCGCTGGGTCAGCTTGCCGATGGTGGTGGTCTTGCCCACACCGTTGACGCCGACCATCAGAATCACGAACGGCCCCTCACCCCTGGGCGGCAGGGTCAGCGGTGTGGTCACCGGCGCCAGCAGCGCGCCGAGCTCTTCCTGCAGGGCGCGATACAGCGCCTGGGGATCATTGAGCTCCTTGCGCGAGACGCGCTCGGTCAGGTTGTCGATGATCTCGGTGGTAGCCTCGATACCCACGTCCGCCATCAGCAGCTGGGTCTCGATCTCTTCCATCAGATCGTCGTCGATCTGCTTCTTGCCCAGGAAGAGGCCGGCCAGCCCTTCGGTCAGGTTGGCGCGGGTCTTGCCGAGCCCGGCGCGGATACGCGCCAACCAGCCCCGCTTCTCGCCGCGCGGCTTCTCGCGGCCGGCAGTGGCGCTATCGGCCCGCGGCTCGGGCTCGGGCTCGGGCTCGGGCTCGGGCTCGGGCTCGGGCTCGGGCTCGGGCTCGGCAACAGGCTGTACCGGCGTCGCGACGGTGTCATCCTCGACGGCTTCCTCGTCCGGCGTCGGCTCAGCCGCATCGGCGGGCCGCCCGGCCGGTTCGGCGAGAGACTCGCGGACGGTACCGGGGTCCACCGGCGCCTCCTCGAGCGCGCTGCGGGCCTCGCCGGGCGCGACGTCACCGCCGAGCGCCTCGCGGGCGGCCACCTGCTCGCGCGTCTCGGGGGTATAGTCGGTGACCTCGTCGGCCTCGGGGTCCACCGTGTGGACGGCCGCCTCCGCCTCGGCGGCGGCCGGCGCGGCACGCGTCTCGCCGCCCTCGCCGTCGGGCGCGGCGTCCGCCGGCGCTTCCTCCTCGAGGTCCTCGACCGACGACTGCCGCGGCTCCTCGCGTTCCGCGGCCTCCTGCTGCTTCTTCTTGCGCTTGAAAAAACCGAACATGGGCAGTCAAAACCTGGACGGAAACAATCGCCGTATCCTAACACCCCCCGCTACCACTGTGGACACGGCGCGCGTACAATCCGCCGGTCATGAGCCGTCATCGTCACCGCAAGCCCGCGTCGCGCCGCAACGCCCGGGCCTCGTCCCCGCACAGCGGCAAGCTGCGCCTGATCGGCGGGTGCTTCAAGCGCCGCCTGCTGAGCGTGCCCGACAGTCCCGGCCTGCGCCCCACCCCCGACCGCGTCCGCGAGACGCTGTTCAACTGGCTGGCCTTCGAGCTCGCCGGGCGCCGGGTGCTGGACCTCTATGCCGGTACCGGCGCGCTGGGCTTCGAGGCGCTGTCCCGCGGTGCGGCCGAGGCGGTGTTCGTCGAGGCGCAGCCTGCCGTGGCCCGGGCCCTGCAGGCCAACATCGACACGCTCGGCGTGACGGCACGGCTGGTCAGCGCCACGACCGAGTCCTTCCTGGCCGCTCCCGCCGAAGCGCCCTTTGCGCTGGTGTTTCTCGACCCGCCGTTTCGTCAGGGGCATGTCGCGCCGACCTGCAGGGCCCTGGAGGAAGGCGGCTGGCTGAGCGAGGACGCCTGGATCTACGCCGAGCACGAAGCCGAGCTGGCACCGGAAGTGCCCCCCACCTGGAGGCTGTATCGCGAGGTCCGCGCGGGCGACGCGCACGGCCGTCTCTACCGCCGCACGCCGCCGCCCGCCGGCGGTGCTTGCTGAGCCCCGCGCCACGGCGTAGTCTGCGCAGACACGGCCCCCGAACGCGATCAGCGACCAGGAGAAACGGATGAGTAGCGAACTTTTCAATCAGCTCGAACAGAAGGTGACCCATGCGGTCGAGTCGCTCGAGATGCTGAAGATGGAAGCCGAGGAACTGCGCGAGGAAAACGCCCGCCTCAAGCAGCAGCACGACGAGTGGGAACGCCGCCTGAGCGGCCTGCTGGAGAAGTTTCGCGAGATGGAAGGCAGCGAGACGTCTTCCGTTTCCTGAGCCGCGCCGCGGCCGCTTACAGCGGCCGCGACATCAATACGGCCGCCTCCCGCCGCCCCGCCTCGGCAGGATAATAGTTCGGCCGCCGCCCGTCCTCCCGAAAGCCCATCGCCGCATACAGCGCCAGCGCCGCCGCGTTGGAGGCGCGCACCTCGAGCAGCAGGCGTTCGCTGCGCCAGGCGGCCGCCCGCACCAGCAGTCGCTCGATCAGGAGTCGGGCGATGCCCCGGCGTCGCGCACCGGGCGCCACGGTGATCGCCTGCAGTTCCGCCTCGAAGGGCAGCCGATACAGCGCGGCATAGCCGAGCAGTTCCGTGCCCGTCGCCGAGTCGTACGCCCCCCAGAGTTCGTACGCTGATGATGCCAGCGCGTCGGCCAGCGCCGCCTCCGACCAGGGATGCGCCTGGCCGGCGCGCTCGACGGCGACCAGCGCCTCCCGCGCCGCCGGGGTCAGCCGTTCGAGTACCAGCATCACGACACGACTCCCTCCAGCGACCGCCAGGCCGCCCGCCATTCGGCAAGGCGCGGCCACAGGGCGCGCTTGGCCTCGGCCGACGTCGCCAGGGCCGGCAGCGTCTCGCCCTGCCACAATGGCAGATCCAGCAGCCCGCTGTGTTCCGCGTCGCTCGCCAGCACCCGCTTCAGCACGGGGTCGTCGCCGAACAGCAGGACCCGTTCAGGCTGCCAGCCCCGCCGACGACGCCCGTCGATAAAGGCCCGCAGCCCGTCCTGCGCCTCCTGCAACGGTGATTCGACACTCGGCCCGTCCATCAGCGGCCAGCGGAACGCCTGGAATGCCGGCATCTCGACCTCGATGCCGGCGGCCTGCAGCAGGTTGCCGAGCAGGCGCAGGGCCCGGGCATCGGGAGGCGTTTCGCCGGGCAGCAGGATCAGCCAGCGCCCCTCCAGCGCCGCCACCTGCAGGGCGAAGCGCAGCGCCTCCTGAGGCGCCTCAGGCGTCGGAGCGGCGTCCGCCTGCGTGGCAGCGGGGGCGGCTTGCGGTGTCTCGGGCTCGGCGGGCTCATCGTCAGGGCCCAGCAGGGCCCGGGCCCGCCGGGCGTGCGTGCGCGGCGCCACCGGGGCTTCGTCGCTCGCCACCGCCAGGCGTGGCTCGGACGCGGCCTCGTCGAGCAGGGCGTGCAGGCGTTGCGCCGGCGGACGCGCCGGTTCGCGCGACGGCTCCGGCCAGTCGCAGGCCTGGCTCTCGCGGGCATTGGGCAGGCGATAGCGGCCGACCCAGGCGGTCAGCCCCATGGCCTCCAGATACTGCGAGCGCTGCGGCTCGCCGAGCGGCTCAGCGACCACCGCCGCCTCGGCAGTTGGGCGAGTCGGGGCGCTGGCTGCCGCGGGCATCCCACTCGGCCGGGGTGTAGAGGTGCAGCGCCAGGGCATGGACCGGCCCGGACAGCTCCTCGGCCAGCAGCGCATAGATCTGCTGGTGGCGTTTGACCGGCATCAGCCCCTCGAAGCGCGTCGACACCAGCGTCACCTTGAAGTGCGTCTCGGAGTTCGGCGGCACGTGATGCTTGTGACTTTCGTTCTCCACACTCAGATGCACGGGCTCGAGGGTGTGCAGCTTCTCTTCGATGCGTGCCTGAACACTCATGACCACTCCTCCTGGCAAGAATACAGCCATTGTAACGTCTGGCGGCGACCCGCGATAAGCCGGGTCACCGAGCATGGCGGGCCAACGGTATCCGCCGCAGGCTCAAGGCCAGGGCCAGGCTCACGGTGACGACACCGAGCCACAGCGCCAGCGTCAGCGAGCCGATCGGCGACTCGGGTGCGCCGAGCGACAGCGCCAGGACCAGCCCCACCAGCGCGGTGCCCACCGCCTGGCCGAAGGTGCGTACCGACGCCATCACCCCGGAGGCATTGGCACTGTAGGCCATCGGCACGCCCCCCAGCAGCTCGCGGTTGTTGGGCGCCTGGAAGATACCGTAGCCGATGCCGCACAGCGCGACCCGCCAGATGATATGACCGAGGGTGGTGTCATCGCCCAGCAGCGCCAGCGACAGCATACCCGCCAGAAACAGCGCCAGCCCCAGCGACGAGATCACCGCCGGATTGAAGCGGTCCGCCAGGCGGCCGGCAAAGGGGCCGGTGACCATCAGCGCCAGCGGCCAGGGCGTGAACAGCATCGCCGATTCGAGGGGACTGCGCCCCATGACGCTCTGGAACAAAAACGGCAGACCGACGAAGGCCGCCCCCTGGGCGATGAAGGCACACATCGAGATCGTCGCCGCGTAACTGAAACGGGCCTCGTGGAACATCGCCAGTGGCACCAGCGGGGTCGCCGCCCGACGCTGGCGCCGGATGAAGCCCGCCAGGCAGGCCAGGCTCACCACCAGCGGCACCAGGGCGATCAGGCGCATCCCGCCGTGCCCCAGCTGGTCGAGCGCCAGAACGAAGGTGGAGACCATGCCGGCGGAGAGCAGCGCTCCCGGCCAGTCGAAGCGCCCCGCCTCGGGCGCCTCGCGGGGCAGCGCCCTGAGCGCCAGCAGCAAGGCGGCAATGCCGATCGGCACGTTGATGGCGAACAGCCAGGGCCAGCTGGCCAGATAGAGGATGCCGCCGCCCAGCGACGGGCCGAAGGCGATGCCGAAGGCCACCACCAGCGCACCGATACCGATCGCCGAGCCCAGCAGCCGCGGTGGGAAGATCACCCGGTACATCGACGGACCGATGGACAGCATCGCCGCTGCGCCCAGCCCCTGGACGACCCGCGCCCCCACCAGCCAGGCAAAGCTCGGCGCCAGCGCACAGGCCAGCGAGGCCACGGTGAACACCGCAAGGCCGCCGATGTAGAGGCGATGCCGCCCCAGCAGGCGGCTCAGTGCCGCGAAGGCCAGCAGCGACGAGGCACTGACCAGCTGGTAGACATTGGTGATCCACACCGCCCGGGATTCGCTGACATCCAGCTCTTGGGCCAGGGTCGGCAGGGCGATGTTGACGATGCCGCCATCGAACACCGCCATCAGCGTACCCATCACCAGCACCAGCAGCGCCCAGCGCCGTTGCGGGCCGGGCAGGCCGGTGTCGCCGGGTCGGGTCTCGAACAGGCGACGCGTCAGCACGCCGAAAACGTCCGGCGGCCGCGGCAGGAACGGCAATCAGGGCAAGGCGAAGGCGGCACCGCGTGGTCAGTCCTCGTCGGCGTCCATCAGCAGGTCGTCGTCGATGTCCGCGATCTCGATGGGCTCATCGTTCTCGAGGTCCAGGGCAAGATAGCTGTGCTCGACGACGAGGAAGCGCTCGAACAGCGCCCAGTCCAGGGATTCCGGCCACTGCCGGGTGTCCTCCTCCCAGGCGCGCAGCTCGTTCTCGAGGATGTCCAGATACCGCTCGCGGACATAGGCCTGCAACGCTTCCGGCGTATCCATCTCGGGGATCAGGTACACCGTGCTCTCGCTGTCGACGTCACCCAGCGTCAGGTCGTCGTCCCCCATCACGGGCTCGAGCGAGTTGACCCAGTCGACGAACGCCTGGGTGGGCTTGACGCTCAGGGCGGAGCGGTTGAGCAGTTTCATCGGGATTCTCCTCGCAGACGGGGCGCGACGCCGAAACGCCGCCCGCCATTATGGGCGCTTGGCGCGCCCCTTACCAATGTTTCCCGATCCCGCCGCCGCGCAGTACCGTCAGTCGGCGGCCGGGCGCATCGCCGGGAACAGCAGCACATCGCGGATGGAAGCGCTGTCGGTCAGCAGCATCACCAGCCGGTCGATGCCGATGCCCTCGCCCGCAGTGGGCGGCAGGCCGTGCTCGAGGGCGCGGATGTAGTCGGCATCGTAGTACATCGCCTCGTCGTCGCCGGCCTCCTTCTCGGCCACCTGGGCGGCGAAGCGCTCGGCCTGATCCTCGGCGTCGTTGAGCTCCGAGAAGCCGTTGGCGATCTCGCGGCCGCCGACGAAGAACTCGAAGCGGTCGGTGACGAAGGGATCCGAGTCCTTGCGCCGCGCCAGCGGGCTGACCTCGGTCGGATAGTCGGTGATGAAGGTCGGCTGCTGGAGACGGTGCTCGACGGTCTTCTCGAAGATCTCGATCTGCACCTTGCCCAGCCCCCAGCCGTCCTTGACGTCGATGTCCAGGCGCTCGGCGATCTGGCGGGCGGCGGACGCGTCGGCCAGCGCCTCGGCACGGATCTCCGGGTTGTACTCGAGGATGGCGTCGAACACGCTCAACCGGCGCAGCGGCTGGCCGAAGTCGTACTCGAAGGTCTCCAGCACCTCGCCGTCGGCGTCACGCACGGTGTTGGTCACCGTGGTGGTGCCCAGCACGGAACGCGTCACCTCGCGCAGCATGGCCTCGGTGAGGTCCATCAGGTCGTGATAGTCGGCATAGGCCTGGTAGAACTCGATCATGGTGAACTCGGGGTTGTGGCGCGTCGACAGCCCCTCGTTGCGGAAATTGCGGTTGATCTCGAAGACCCGCTCGAAGCCGCCCACCACCAGCCGCTTGAGATACAGCTCCGGGGCGATGCGCAGGTACATGTCGAGGTCCAGCGCGTTGTGATGGGTGATGAACGGCCGGGCCGTGGCGCCGCCGGGGATCGGCTGCAGCATCGGCGTCTCGACCTCCATGAAGCCGTGGTCCTCGAAGAAGCGGCGCATGGCGCTGATCACCCGGGCCCGGGTCTCGAACACCCGCCGCGAGTCGGCGTTCATGATCAGATCGACGTAACGCTGGCGATAGCGGGCTTCCATGTCGGTCAGGCCGTGGAACTTGTCCGGCAGCGGGCGCAGGCTCTTGGTCAGCAGTTGCGCCTCGTCCATCTTGACGTACAGGTCGCCCTTGCCGGACTTGTGCACCGGACCGCGGCCGGCGACGATGTCGCCGATGTCCCAGCCCTTGATGTCCTCGAGGGTCGCGGCCGGCAGGCCCTTCTTGTCGACGTAGAGCTGGATCTGGCCGGAGGCGTCCTGAATGACCACGAAGGGCCCGCGCTTGCGCATGATGCGCCCGGCCACCGCGGCCTGGCGGTCCAGCGCCTCGAGCGCCTCCTTGTCCTTGTCGCCCAGCTCGGCCTGCAGCGCCGCGGCGGTGCTGTCGCGGCGGAAGTCGTTGGGAAAGACGCTCGTGCCGTGCGCGGCGGCCTGCTCGCGCCGCGCCGCCAGCTTGGCACGACGCTCCGCGATCAGACGGTTCTCGTCCTGGCCCTCGACGGCCGCTTGGTTGTCCTGGTTCGCCATGGTTCTGCCTGTCTATGGAAGGTCGCTATCGATTGTGGCGCGATGAAGGTGCCACCCAGGTCGAGACGCGTCATGAGCGACGACGAGGCAAGACGCGGCGGTGCGAATCAGCGCAGTGGACGCGGTTGTCCATGAGCATGATGAGCAGCGCCGCAACACCGCCTCGTCGAGCGCAATAGCGTCGCTCAAAGGCCTTGTTTGAGGCTGGCCACGATGAACTGATCCAGATCCCCATCCAGCACCTTCTCGCAGTTGCTGGACTGCACGCCGGTGCGCAGATCCTTGATGCGCTGGTCGTCCAGCACGTAGGAGCGGATCTGGCTGCCCCAGCCGATATCGGCCTTGGATTCCTCGGCCGCCTGCTTGGCGGCGTTGCGCTTCTCCATCTCGTGTTCCCACAGCTTCGCCTTGAGCTGCTTCATGGCGAAGTCACGGTTGGCGTGCTGGCTGCGCTGGCTCTGGCAGGCCACCACGATGCCGGTGGGTTCGTGAGTGATGCGCACCGCCGAATCGGTGGTGTTGACGTGCTGACCGCCGGCGCCGCTGGAGCGATAGGTGTCGACGCGCAGGTCGGCCGGGTTGATCTCGATCTCGAAGCTGTCGTCCACCTCCGGCGACAGGAACACCGAGGCGAAGGAGGTGTGGCGACGGCCGCCGGAGTCGAACGGGCTCTTGCGCACCAGACGGTGCACGCCGGTCTCGGTGCGCAGCCAGCCGAAGGCGTATTCACCCTGGACATGCACGGAGGCCGACTTGATGCCCGCCACCTCGCCGGCGGAGAGCTCGGTGATCTCGGCCTTGAAACCGTGATGCTCGGCCCAGCGCAGGTACATGCGCAGCAGCATGTTGGCCCAGTCCTGGGCCTCGGTGCCGCCGGAGCCGGCCTGGATGTCGAGATAGGCGTTGTTCTCGTCCATCTCGCCGGAGAACATGCGCCGGAACTCGAGCTTTTCCAGCGCCGTCTCGAGCTGCGCCAGTTCGTTTCTGACCTCGTCGACGGTGGCGTCGTCTTCCTCCATCACCGCCAGTTCCAGCAGCTCGCGGTTGTCGGCCAGGCCCTGGTCCAGCTGGTCGATGGTGGCGACGATGTTCTCGAGGGTGGCGCGCTCCTTGCCCAGCTTCTGGGCGTAGTCCGGGTCGTTCCAGATGTCCGGGTTCTCGAGCTCGCGGGTGACTTCCTCTAGCCGATCCTTCTTTTCGGCATAGTCAAAGATACCCCCTCAGGACGTCTGTCCGTTCGGACAGGTCCTTGATGAGGTGATTGATCGGATTGATCTCTTGCATGGTGATCCCGTCTTGATGGGCGATGGCGACACCGGACGCCGGCGAGACGACGGCCGGGCGCCGCGTGTCGAAAGGCGCCCATTGTAGCCAAACAGCCCGAGGGCGTCATCCGCATGACGGGCGCCGGGCCCGGCCGAACGGCCGAGCCCGGCGGGGACGTGAAGGGATCAGAAGCGGTAGGTCAGCTGGCCCCCGATGCCGTGGATCTTGTTGTGGTAGTCGGCCCGGTAGCGGCCGGCCGTGCGGGAGGCTTCGTCGACCGAGGCGGTCGCCTCGTCGATGTAGGTATAGGCGACGTCGAGAGTCAGGTCCGGCACCGGCGTCCAGCCCGCGCCCAGCGAGTAGATGGTGCGGTCTCCGGAGGGCACGCGCACGGTACGCACCGCGTCGCGGATCGGCGAGTCATCGTAGGCGATGCCGGCACGCAGCACCCAGGCCGGCGATACCTGATAGGCGGTCCCCAGCGCATACTGCCAGGCATCATCGTAATCCTGGACTTCGGTACGCGTGCCCAGCGGGCTGTTGTTCTCGATCACCAGCTGATCGAAGCTGCTCCACTTGACCAGCGCCGCCCCGGCCATCAGCGTCCAGCGGTCGTTGACGTCATGTGTCACCGAGAAGTCGATGGTTTCCGGCAGGGTGATGTCCAGCGAGGCATCGTAGGAAGCATCGGGCAGCGTGCTCGTGCCACCGGCATAGACATTGCGGGTCTTGAGGTCGCCGTCCAGGGTGTAGTCGACGTCGGAGCGATAGGTCACGCCGAGGGTGGTGGAGTCGACCGGCTTGTACATCAGGCCGAAGGTGAACCCCCAGGCTTCATCGTCGCCCTGGACATTGACGCTGCCGTCACCGAACGGACCACCGTAAGTGGCTTTTTCCAGCTCACCGTCGATGCGATTGTAGGTCACGCCGAAACCGGCCGAGAACTGGTCGTTGAACTTGATCGACAGCGTCGGCTGGACGGTGATCACCTCGACGTCACTGTAATTGCCGAAGTAACGCCCTTCGAAACTGCTCTCGTAGTCGGTGATCACCCCGAACGGTGCATAGACGCCGAGGCCAAAGTGCAGGTGATCGTTGATCGGCTGGACGAAGTAGCCGAAGGGCACCGTCTTGCCCGGCACCATGTCGCCCTCGTTGGTCCCCGGCGTAACGCGGGTACCCAGCGCCGTGGTCCCCGCGGCGTTGTCGATATTGCTGTTGACGTCGAGGTAGGTCGCCCCCGCGGTGACCTGGGCACGGTCGAGAAACGACATCCCCGCCGGGTTGCCGAAGACGATCGACGCATCGGTGACGTTCGAGGTGCGCCCGGCAAACGAGGTGCCCTGGGCACTGACGCTCTGCTCGTTCAACTGGAAGCCCCCGGCCGCAGCAGAGGTCGAGATCGCGGCCGAGACAGCGGCGATGGCGATGGCGAGCTTGTTCCTGTTGTTATGCATGATTATCGACATCCTGTTCCCCGAAGGGCTGGCGGTGGATCGGCTTGCCCATACCGGACAATGAGACGTCTCACCGTTTTGGCTGATCGCCGATATCAAGTCAAGGACAAACGTCCGTTTTAATACGCCCTGTGCCTCCCCCATTGGTCGTATTCCGCTGCACACGCTTCCTTGACCATTGTGTTACCCAAAGGTTTTAAGCTTTCGGTTACCGTCAGGGAGGAATCAGACATGAAAGTGGGTGAACTGGCCAAGACGGCGAACGTGACCGCGGAAACCGTGCGCCACTACACGCGAGAGGGCTTGCTGAGCCCCGTGCGTGACCCCGACAACGGCTACCAGATCTACGATCAGGCGGATCTCAACCGCCTGCGCTTCATTCAACGCGCCCGGACCCTGGGCTTCAGCCTGCGGGAAATCGGCGAGATCCTCGATCACGCCGACCACGGCGACTCCCCCTGCCCCATGGTGCGCGACCTGCTCGCGGCCCGTCTGCCCGAGATCAAGCAGCGCATCATCGAGCTCGAGCGCCTGGCCGAGCGCATGGAAAATGCCCTGGCCAACTGGTCCGGCATGCCCGACGGTGCCCCCGACGGTCATACCATCTGTCGCTTGATCGAGCACTGGAACCTGCCGCAGGAGACTGAACACCATGAGTGATACCGCGACTCGGCGCCAGCCCCATGCGCTGGCGCTGCAGGGGCTGACTTGCAACGGTTGCGTCAACAAGACGCGACGGGCACTGACCGCGCTCGACGGTGAGGCGGACATCGACCTCGACACGCGCCTGGCCCGCGTTACCACCACGGAAGACACCGAAGCGCTCATCGCGGCGATCCGCGAGGCCGGCTTCGATGCCGCGCCCGTCGATCGCGCGCCCCACGCCTTCCTGACCGAGGGCGTCAGCTGCCAGGGGTGCGTCGGCAAGATCCGCCGGACCATTCAAGAACAGGACGCGGCGGCCGTCGTCGAGGGCGAGCCCAAGGCGGGATGGCTGACGGTCGACAGCACGCTGGACACCGCGACGCTGACCGAGGCCATCGAGGCCGCCGGCTACCATGCCGACCCCGCGCCCTTCACGACCCGCACCCGCCAGGTGCCCGGCATGTCCTGCCAGGGCTGCGTAAAGCGCATGCGCGAGGCGCTTCAGGCACGCGACCCGCTGGCGCGGGTCGAGGGCGAACCCGCGGAAAAGCGACTGACGGTGGCCAGCTACCTGCCGGACGCCCTGATCGACACGACGCTCGCCGAGGCCGGCTACCCGCCGGAAACTGCCGATACCGAATCGGCCTCCGCCGAGGCGCCAGGCGCCGCACCCGCGGCGCCCGAGCCCGAAGCCGACGCCAAGCCGTCTCCGGCGTCCACGGCATCCGAGGGGCAGCCCCGGAACCTCGAGCTGGCGCTGTCCGGCATCACCTGTGCGAGCTGCGTGCGGACCATTCAGCAGGCGCTGGATGCCACCGACGGCGTCGCCCGGGCGGAGGTCAACTTCGCCAGCCGCACCGCCTCGGTCAGCGGCTCGGCCTCGCCGGAGGCGCTGGTCAAGGCGGTGGAAGACGCCGGCTACGGCGCCGAGGTGATCGAGGACTTGGAGCGCGGCGAGGCCAAGCGCGAGGCCAACGAGGCCCACGAGTACCGCCGCCGGCTGCGCGACACCGTCATCGCGCTGGTCCCCGGGCTGGCGCTGATGGGCCTGGCGTTCGTCCACGAGCCGGTACTCGCTGGCGGCGAACGCTGGCTGTGGGTCCTCGTGGGGCTGGCCACCCTGGGCGTGCTGGCCACCGCCGGGCGCGTGTTCTTCGTCGGCGCGCTCAAGGCCTTCCGCCACCACCAGGCCAACATGGACATGCTGGTCGCGGTGGGCACCGGCGTGGCCTGGCTGTACTCGATGGTCGTCGCCCTGGCCCCCGGCATCGTGCCGGAGGCGGCGCGCTCCCTGTACTTCGAGGCCTCGCTGATGATCGTGGGCCTGATCAATGTCGGCCAGGCCCTCGAGGTCCGCGCCCGCGGCCGGACCTCCCAGGCCCTCAAGCACCTGCTCGACCTCAAGGTGCACACCGCCCGCGTGGTGCGTGACGGCGAGGAGCGCGACGTGGCCATCGACGAGGTCCGCGAGGGTGACCAGATCCGGGTCCGCCCCGGCGAGCGCCTGCCGGTGGACGGCGAGGTGGTCGAGGGCGACAGCTTCATCGACGAGTCGATGCTCACCGGCGAGCCGATGCCGGTCGCCAAGCGCCAGGGCGACGAGGTGGTCGCCGGCACCGTCAACGGCAAGGGCTCGCTGGTCTACCGCGCCACCCGCGTGGGGCAGCACACCCGCCTGTCGCGGATCATCGAGCAGGTCCGCAACGCCCAGAACTCGCGCCCGCCGATCAGCCGGCTGGCCGACCGGGTCGCGGCGGTCTTCGTGCCGACCGTGATGATCCTGGCCGTGATCACGGCCCTGGTGTGGTTCAACGTCGGCCCCGAGCCGCGCATCATCCACATGCTGGTGGCCGCCACCACGGTGCTGATCATCGCCTGCCCCTGCGCCCTGGGCCTGGCCACGCCCATCTCGACCATGATCGGCGTCGGCAAGGCCGCCGAGCACGGCGTGCTGATCCGCAGCGGCGAGGCACTGCAGACCGCCAGCCACCTTACCACGCTGGTGGTCGACAAGACCGGCACCCTGACCGAGGGCAAGCCCGGCGTGACCGACTGGCAGGCCTTCGACGACCAAGCGCGCGTGCTGGGCCTGACCCTGGCGCTGGAGCGCGGCTCCGAGCACCCGCTGGCCACGGCGCTGGTGGCCCATGCCGAGGCCGCCTCGACCACGCCCGCCGCCATCCGCGACTTCACCTCGCTCACCGGGCGCGGCGTCCAGGCCCAGGGGCCCGACGGCGAGCGCCTGCTGCTGGGCAATGCCGCGCTGATGCAGGAGGCCGGGGTCGATCTCGCGCCGGGCCGCGACTGGATCGATGACGCCGAGTCACGGGCCCGCACGGTGATCCACCTGGCCGTCGACGGCCGGCTGGCGGCGCTGTTCGCCGTCGCCGACCCGCTGCGCGAGGACGCCGTGGCGGCCGTCGCCCGGCTCCGCGAGGCGGGGCTGAAGGTGGTGATGCTCACCGGCGATGCCGCCTCCACCGCCGCCGCGATCGCCGCGGAAGCCGGCATCGACGACTACCGGGCCGGGCTGCTGCCGGAGGACAAGCACGACGCCATCGCCGAGCTGCAGTCGCGCGGCGAGACCGTCGGCATGGTCGGCGACGGCATCAATGACGCGCCCGCCCTGGCCCGCGCCGACGTGGGCTTCGCCATCGGCGCCGGCACCGACGTGGCGATCGAGTCCGCCGGCATCGCGCTGATGCGCAACTCGCTGCACGGCGTCGCCGACGCCATCGCCATCAGCGGCGCGGCGCTGCGCAACATCAAGCAGAACCTGTGGGGGGCGTTCGGCTACAACGTGCTGGGCATTCCCATCGCCGCCGGGGCGCTCTACCCCGCCACCGGCATGCTGCTGTCGCCGGTCATCGCGGCGCTGGCGATGTCGCTGTCCTCGGTCACCGTGGTCAGCAACGCCAACCGGCTGCGCCTGTTCACCCCGCAAGAAACGACACGGGAGGCTTCGGCATGAGTGTACTCGTCAACCTCATCGGCCTGGCGCTGATCGCCGGCATCGCCTGGTGGTTCTGGGCGCCCCGCCACTGACCCGCCGAGCCCGGGCCGGCCGAGCCATCGGCCGGCCCGGCTGTTTCCCGCCTCAGTCGGGCAGCCGCTCGGCATGCTCGACCATCAACTGCAGCGACTCCCGCCCGCGCCAGCGATTGCGCGACAGCTTGTAGGCACAGCGCAGCCGTGCACCGAGATCGAACGCCGGCAGCTCGCCGGGCGTCAGGGCGCGAAACCAGATCGCCCTCACGCTGACGGCGCCCTGCGACAGCGTCAGCATCAGGTGGCTGCCGTCGGCGCCCACCACCCGCAGCTGCTCGACCCGGAACTCGCCGTCGAACAGCGGTGCCTCGAACTCGCGACCGTAGGGCGCCAGGCGCTCGAGCTCGTCCAGCGTCGTCAGGTCGAGCTGCTCGGGGGCCAGCGCGCCGTCGGTGAGCACGCAGGGATAGAGCTCGCGCTCGCCGAGCTGCGCGTCCACCGCACGGGCGAACGCCTCGCGGAACGCCGCCAGCCGCTCCAGCGGCACGCCGACCCCGGCCGCCCCGCGATGCCCGCCGAAGCGCGGCAGCGCCTCGGGCGAGAGCTCGTGGGCGCGCTGCAGGGCGTCGCGCAGGTGCAGCGCCTCGACCGAGCGGCCCGAGCCGGTCAGCATGCCCGGCTGGGCCGCCGGGGTGAGCACCAGCGCCGGGCGGCCGAAGGCCTGCACCAGCCGGGAGGCGACGATGCCCTGCACCCCGGCATGCCCGGTTTCCAGGTAAACGATCAGCACCCGCGCGCCGTCGGCGACCTGCGCCATGGCCGACGCCCGGGCCTGCTCGACCATCTCCGCCTCGATCGCCTTGCGCGACTGGTTGTCGGCATCGAGCACCTCGAGGTGACGGCGCGCGCTGGCGTCATCGGTGGCGAGCACGAAGTGCAGCGCCGCGTAGGGGTCGTCGAGCCGCGAGCGGGCATTGATGCGCGGCCCCATCTGGAAGGCCAGCGTCTCGGCGTCGAAGGGCACGCTGTCGGGACCCAGGCGTTCGGCCATGACCCGCCAGCAGGGCGCCTCCATGCGATTGATCAGCGTCAGCCCCTGGGCGACCACGGCACGGTTGATGGCGCTGCCGCCCAGCGACACGCAGTCGGCGACGGTGCCCAGCGCCACATAGGAGAGCCAGGGCGAGAGCTTGGGGGTCGAGGGCGGCAGGTGGCCGATCTCGATCAGCACTGCGCGGGTCAGCGACATCACCAGCCAGGCGACCATGCAGCCGGCGATGGTCGGATCGGGGAAGTTGCAGTCGCGGCGAGTGGGATTCACCGTGGCATGGGCCGAGGCCGGTGGCCCCGCCTCGGGCAGGGCGTGGTGATCGCTGACGATCACGTCGATGCCCGCCGCGGCAAGCCGGGCGATGCGCGGCTCGTCGGAGGAGCCGCAGTCGGCGGTGATGATCACGCTGGGTCGCGGCGTCAGCGCCAGGGTGCGCTCCACCAGCGGCAGGCTGATGCCGTAGCCATCGAATATGCGGTGGCCGATCAGGCTGTGGATGCGCTGCTCCGGCACCCCGAACAGCTCGCTCAGGGTACGCCGGATCACCACGTGAGAGGTGATGCCGTCGACATCGTAGTCGGTGAGGATGCCGATGTGCTCGCCCTCGGCCACCGCCCGGGCGAGTCGCTCGGCGGCGCGCCGGGCATCCGCCAGCCGCTCGGGATGCTCGAGATGGCGCAGGCTGGGTGCCACCAGCGGCGCAAGCTCGCCCTGATAGCCGGCCAGGCGTCCGGCCAGCACCCGTGCCTGGAGCTCGGTCAGGCCGGCCTCCCGGGCGCGGCGGTAGAGCGCCTCGTCACGCGTGCGCGGCAGGATGCGGGGAGCGAGATGTTCTTGCAGGTCGTGGGGATCGGTCACGGCATCCAAGCCCGGTTCCTCTGGATGGGATAGCGAATTCGGTCAGACGCCGGGAGGGTCGCCCGGGTCTGAACCGGGGGCAGGCCCGCCGAGGAGGCGCTGTAGACCCCTCCCTGGGCGCTACCGGCGCCGTCCCTGGCGCCGGACCTCCTCTTCGGGCCTGCCCCCGGCGCCCCTCGCCCGAATGGCGAGTCAGCTCACCGGCGACAAGGACTCACCGGCGGTTGTCGGCGACGAACCGCTGCACGGCGTCGAGCTCGGCCGGCAGCACGCTGTAGCGCTCCTCGCGCTCGAGCAGGTCGTCCATGTGGCTGGGCAGCGGCACGCCGGGGAAGCCGGCCTTGACCACCGCATCGGCGAACTTGGCCGGATGCGCGGTGGCCAGGGTGATCATCGGCACGGCCGCATCGCCGCGGCAGACCTCGGCCGCCCGGTAGCCGGTGGCGGTGTGCGGGTCGAGGATCTCCTTGGTGCGATGGTGCGCCTCGCGGATCACCTCGAGAATCGTCGCGTCGTCCACGCTGTGGCTGGCAAACTTCTCGCGCAGCCGGGCCAGCGGCGCGTCGGCGAGCGCGGTGGGTTCGTTCTGGAAGCGCTCTAGCAGCGCGCGTACCGCCGCGCCGTCGCGCTCGTAGGCGTCGAACAGCAGCCGCTCGAAGTTCGACGACACCACGATGTCCATCGACGGCGCCAGCGTCGCCTCGAGCTCGCGCTTCGAGAAGTCGTTGGCGGCCAGGGTGCGATGCAGGATGTCGTTGGCGTTGGTGGCGATCACGAAGCGCTCGACCGGCAGCCCCATCTGGTAGGCCATGTAGCCGGCGAAGACGTTGCCGAAGTTGGCCGACGGCACGCAGAAGCTGACCTTGCGCTGCGGGGCGCCGAGCGCCACGCCGGCGGCGACGTAGTAGACGATCTGGGCCATGATGCGCGCCCAGTTGATCGAGTTGACCGCCACCAACCGGGTGCCGTTCAGGAAGGCCTGATCGGCGAAGCTGGCCTTGACCATCGCCTGGGCGTCGTCGAAGTTGCCCTCGATGGCGATGTTGAAGACGTTGTCGGCGAGCACCGTGGTCATCTGCCGGCGCTGCACCTCCGAGACCCGGTTGTGCGGGTGGAGGATGAAGATATCGAGGTTGTCGCAATGGCGGCAGCCCTCGATCGCCGCCGAGCCGGTGTCGCCGGACGTGGCGCCCATGATCACCGCGCGCTCGCCACGCTTCTTCAGGAAGTGATCGAGCAGCCGGCCGAGCAGCTGCAGGGCGACGTCCTTGAAGGCCAGGGTCGGGCCGTGGAACAGCTCGAGCAGGAAGTGATTGGCGCCGAGCTGGTTGAGCGGCACCACCGCCTCGTGGCTGAAGGTGGCGTAGGCGTCGTGAACGATCTCGCGGAAGGTCGCGTCGTCGATCTCGCCGCCGACGAACGGCTTCATCACCCGGAAGGCGATCTCGGCGTACGACAGCCCGGCCATCTCGGCCAGCTCGTCGCGGGACAGCTGCGGCACCGTCTCGGGCACGTAGAGGCCACCGTCGCTGGCCATGCCGGTCAGCACCACATCCTCGAAGTTGAGCGCCGGCGCCTGGCCGCGCGTACTGATATAACGCATCTTGATTTCCACTCGGTCGTGAGCTGTCAGCCCCTACTGTAAGCTCATACTGCAAGTCGCGCCGAAGGCGGAGGCGAGCGATGGCCAGGCTAGACGAAACGTGGCGCGGACGCGGAGTTTACCGAGGTAAATGAGCAGTCCAAGCCGCGTTTCAACGACGCATGGCCGAGCGCAGCCCCGGATTCGGGGTGACTTACTCCTGTTCGTCCAGGGACTCGACCCGGATCCGCATCACCGGCCCGGCGATGTCGGCCAGCGACTCGAGCTGACGGATCGCCTCGTTCATGTGCTGCTCGCGGGTACGGTGCGTCAGCAGGATGATCGGCACCAGTTCGCCCTCGGTGGCTTCCTTCTGGATCAGCGCCTCGATCGAGATGCCCTGCTCGGAGAGGATCGTCGCCACCCGCGCCAGCACCCCGGGGCGGTCCACCGCCAGCAGGCGCAGGTAGTAGGCGGTGACGATCTCCTCCATGGGCAGGATCGGCAGGCTCTGGTCACCCTCGCGGATGCCGCTGAAGGCCAGGTACGGCACCCGGTAGTGATGGGCGGTGGTGATGTCGCGGGCCACGTCGAGCAGGTCGGCGACCACCGCCGAGGCGGTCGGCTCGGCCCCCGCGCCGGCGCCGTAGTAGAGGGTCGGTCCCACGGCGTCGCCCATCACGGCGATGGCGTTCTTGACCCCGTGGACGCTGGCCAGCAGCCGCTCCTTGGGGATCAGCGTGGGATGCACGCGCAGCTCCAGCCCGGTCTCGGTGCGCTTGGAGATGCCCAGGTGCTTGATGATGTAGCCCAGGTTGTCGGCCTGCTCGACGTCCTCGGCGGTGATCCGCGAGATGCCCTCGGTGTAGGCCTTCTCGAACTGCAGCGGCACGCCGTAGGCGATGGAAGCGAGGATGGTCAGCTTGTGGGCGGCGTCGATGCCCTCGACGTCGAAGGTCGGGTCGGCCTCGGCATAGCCCAGCGCCTGGGCCTCGGCGAGCACGTCCTCGAAGGCCCGGCCCTCGTCGCGCATGTGGGTGAGGATGTAATTGCCGGTGCCGTTGATGATGCCGGCGACCCACTGGATGCGGTTGGCGCCCAGCCCCTCCCGCAGCGACTTGATCACCGGGATGCCGCCGGCCACCGCGGCCTCGAAGGCGACGATCACGCCCTTGGCGTGGGCGGCCTGGAAGATCTCGTTGCCGTGCACGGCGATCAGCGCCTTGTTGGCGGTGACCACGTGCTTGCCGTGCTCGATGGCCGTGAGCACCAGCTCGCGGGCCACGTCATAGCCGCCGATCAGCTCGACCAGCACGTCGACGTCGGGGTTGCGCGCGACCTCGAAGATGTCCGCGGTGACCTTGACCCCGGCGGTGTCGCACTCGGGGTTGTCGCGGCGGGCACCGATCTGCTCGATGACGATCGGCCGCCCCGCGCGTCGCGCGATCTCGTCGGCATTGCGCATCAGCACATTGAAGGTGCCGCCGCCGACGGTCCCCAGTCCACAGATCCCAACTCTCACCGGTTTCAACGTCTTGCTCCCCCGATTTTCCGTGCTTCGATCGCGGCCCGCCGAGGGCCGCCTGTGTCCAGTCTCCCCGAGAACCCGGGGCATGTCATTGTCGATCGGCGCCCGGGTTGCCCCGAGAGCGGCGCCGTGGGCGGCTCAGCCGGCCGGGTCCAGCCCCAGCATGGCGGCCAGGCGCCTGGGCGGCACATAGCCGGGCACCAGGCGGCCGTCGGGCAGGACGATCGCCGGCGTGCCCTGAACGCCGAGTTTCAGGCCCAGATGATACTGGTCAGCCACCGGATTGTCGCAGTCCGGCGGGTTGGTGGGTGCCTTGCCGTGCATCGCGTCGGTCAGGGTTTCCTGACGGTTGTCGGCACACCAGACCTGCGCCATCTGCCGCGCGCCGGCGGAACCCAGCCCGCTGCGTGGAAAGGCCAGGTACTCCACCGCGATGCCCATGCGATTGAGGGTCGGCACCGCCTCGTGGAGCTTGCGACAGTACGGGCAGGTCACGTCGGTGAACACCCGCAGCACCGCCTTTGGCTTGCCGGTGCCGCGGAAGATGACGCGTTGCGACTCGGGAATGGCGGCCAGGCGCTTGTCGCGCTCGGCATTCTCGGCCTGTCGGGTCAGGTTGACCAGCCCCGTGTCGCGATTGGCATAGAGTTCACCGGCGATGAAGTAGGTCCCCTCGGCATCGCTGTAGAGCGTTTCCCCGGTGGTCAGGCGCACCTCGTAGAGACCCTTCAGGGGCGTTTCGCTGACCGTCTTGACGGGGACCGGCTTGCCATTGACGGTGAAGGTGTCGGTCAGCGCCTCGGGGACCGCCGCCCGGGCCACACCGGCCAGCATCAGGCCACTCAGAAGAAGAAGGGACAGGATCCGTGTCATTCGCTGCATGATTCAACCTCGCGGGTGGTGTGCCGCATGCAGGGCTTCCAGGCGGGCCTGGGCCACATGGGTGTAGATCTGGGTCGTCGACAGGTCACTATGCCCCAGCAATAGCTGCACGACACGCAGATTGGCACCGTGGTTGAGCAGATGCGTGGCGAAGGCATGGCGCAGCGTGTGCGGCGAGAGCGGCTTGTCGATGCCCGCCAGGCGCGCATAGTGCTTGATGCGGTGCCAGAAGGTCTGGCGGGTCATGAAGTTGTCGCCGCGGCCGGGAAACAGCGGCGCCCGCCGCACGTCGCTCATCAGCGCGGGACGACCCGCACGCAGATAGCGTTCCAGCCACGCCTGCGCCTCCTCGCCCAGCGGCACCAGGCGCTCCTTGTCGCCCTTGCCCAGCACGCGCACCACGCCCTGGCGGCTGTTGATGCTGTCGTGGCGCAGGCCGACCAGCTCCGAGACCCGCAGGCCGCAGGCATAGAGCACCTCGAGCATGGCCCGGTCGCGCAGCCCCAGCGGGGTGTCGGTGGCCGGTGCCTCGAGCAGGCGCTCCACCTCGCCCTCATCGAGGGTGTCGGGAAGCTTCGCCCGCACCCGCGGCAGGCGCACGTCGGCCAGCGGGTCGTGCTCGCACTCGCCCTGCTCGAGGGCCCAGCGGTAGAAGCGCCGCAGGCTGGACACCAGCCGGGCATTGCTGCGCAGTTGATAACCGGCTTCCCGGCGACCGTCCAGCCAGGCCGGCAGCGCCTCGCTCGCCGGCTGCAGCAGCGACCCGCCCGTCTCGTCCAGCTGCGCGAGCCAGGCCAGCAGGTCATGGCGATAGGCGCTCAGGGTATGCTCGCTGGCGCCCTGCTCCAGCCACAGCGCATCGAGAAACGCCTCGACACGCCGTTCATCGCGGTCCCGCGTGTGGCTCATGGACGCGACTCGCCTCCTTCCGGATACGACAAACCCCGCCCCGCATTACGCGGCGACGGGGTCGCACGGCGCGGAGCACGGCTCGCGCCATGCTCCGGAACGAAGGCCGTATCAGGCCAGCTTTTCCTTGATGCGTGCCGACTTGCCGCTGCGCTCGCGGAGGTAGTAGAGCTTGGCCTGGCGCACGTCGCCGCGACGCTTGACGGCGATGGAGTCGACCAGCGGGCTGTAGGTCTGGAAGGTCCGCTCGACGCCGACACCGTGGGAGATCTTGCGCACGGTGAAGGCGGAGTTCAGACCCCGGTTGCGCTTGCCGATCACCACGCCCTCGAAGGCCTGCAGACGCTCGCGGTTGCCCTCGACGACCTTGACCTGCACGACCACGGTGTCGCCCGGACCGAACTCCGGAATGGCCTTTTCCATCTGCTCGGCTTCCAACGCCTGGATCACCTTGTTCTTGCTGCTCATGATGCAAACTCCTTGACTGATAGTGTGCCGGGCGGGCCCGCCGCGTTGCGCTGACGGCCCGAGGCCGTGGCGATACCCGCCCGACGTGTGATCCCGACGTTCGAAGACGCGGGAACGACTGTATGGGTGACGCGTGGCGCTCAGTCGTCGACGACCGATCGGTCACGCTCCTCCGCCATTGTGGCGTGCTCCTCGATGAACGCCTCGAGCAACGCGCGCTGCTCCGTGTTCAGCGTGCGCCCCTCCAGCAGCTCCGGCCGCCGCAGCCAGGTGCGGCCCAGCGCCTGCTGGAGACGCCAGCGACGAATCCGCTCGTGGTTGCCGCTGAGCAGGACCTCCGGCACCCGGCGCCCGTCGATCACCTCGGGGCGCGTGTAGTGCGGGCAGTCCAGCAGCCCATCGGTGAAGGAGTCCTCCTCGGCTGAGCCCTGGTGGCCCAGCACGCCGGGCACCAGCCGGGCCGCGGCGTCGATCAGCACCATGGCCGGCAGCTCGCCGCCGCTGAGCACATAGTCGCCGATCGAGATCTCCTCGTCGATGTCGCTTTCCACGACGCGCTCATCGATACCTTCGTAACGCCCGGCGACCAGTACCAACGGGCCGTCGGCCGCCAGCTCGCCCACGCCCCGCTGATCCAGAGGTCGCCCCTGCGGCGACAGGTAGACCACCTTCGGCGGGACGCCGAACTGCGCTTCGCCGCGATCACGCGCCGCGTGAATCGCCTGGCGCAGCGTGTCGACCTTCATCAGCATGCCGGGGCCACCGCCATAGGGCCGGTCGTCCACCGTACGGTGGCGGTCCGTGGCGTAATCCCGCGGGTTCCAGAACTCGAGATCCAGAAGCCCCTGCTTGACCGCCCGCCCGGTCACGCCGTAGCCGGTCACGGCCTCGAACATGTCCGGAAACAGGGAAACGACACCAATCCACACGGCTTGCCCCATGGCCCAATCACGGCTGCCACGCCATGGCGCGGCATGCGGCCGGGTTCCCCCGGTCCTAGAATTCCGGATCCCAGTCGACCGTCAGACGGCCGGCCTCGAGATCCACCTCGAGGATCACCTCGTCGGGCAGAAACGGCAGCAGACGTTCCTCGGCATCGCGACTGTCCGCGTCACCCCGCACCACGAGCACATCGTTGGCGCCGGTTTCGAACAGGTAGTCGACGAAGCCCAGGTCGACGCCCTCGCGCGTCACGACCCGCAGGCCCTCGAGCTGGTGCCAGTAGTAATCCCCGGGATCGAGCGTCGGCAGCTGCTGCTTGGCCAGACGAATCTCGGCACCGGCCAGCTGCTCGGCCCGCTCGCGGGTATCCACACCCTCCAGATCGGCCACCAGGCCCTTGCCATGGCGGCGCCCCCCGGCCACGCGGTAGACATGCTGCGTGCCGCGCTGCACGAGGATCCACTCCGGATAGTCGAGGATGCCCTCCATCGGGTCGGTGTACGAATACACCTTGAGCCAGCCCTTGACACCATAGGGGCTGGTCAGCTTGCCCAGCACGACGTAATCGTCCGCTGCCGCCTCGGGCGCTGCGTCAATCGGCATGCCGGGAGCCATCTCAGGCCTGGGCCTGAGCCTGCTGCTTGCGTGCTTCCTTGACCAGCTCGGCGACGCGCTCGGTCACCTGGGCGCCCAGGCCTTCCCAGTGGCTGACGCGGTCCAGGTCGAGACGCAGACGCTCTTCCTGACCCCGGGCGACCGGGTTGAAGAAGCCGACGCGCTCGATGAAACGGCCATCGCGAGACTTGCGGGAATCGCTGACGGTCACGTGATAGAAGGGACGCTTCTTGGCGCCACCCCGTGCCAAACGAATGGTAACCATTGCGTTATGAGTCCTTCGGTTGAATTTAGACATTACGCCGCCGCACCAACGGCGACGGCATCTCGTGCCACGCGCCTACGCGCAGCCTGCCACGAAGACGCAGCATTTTACGGAAACCAGCCCGGCTTGGGAACCTTTTTCCTTGACAACGCAGCCGGCGCGCCCCGTTCAGCGCTTCGGGAATCCGCCGCCGAAGCCGCCCGGGCCGCCCATGCCACCGGGGCCACCCATGCCGCCTCCAGGGCCGCCCATACCCGGCATGCCGCCCATGCCGCGCATCATCTTCTGCATGCCGCCCTTCTTGCCGGCCTTCTTCATCATCTTCTGCATCTGCTTGTGCTGCTTGAGCAGACGGTTGAGGTCGGGCACCTGCAGGCCCGCGCCCATGGCGATGCGCCGCTTGCGGGACCCGTTGATGATCTCCGGCTTGTGGCGCTCCCTGGGCGTCATCGAGTTGATCAACGCCTCGAGCTTGCCCAGCTCCTTCTCGACACCGGGGCCCTGGGCCATCTCGGCCATCTGCCCCATGCCCGGCAGCTTGCTCATCAGGCCGCCCATGCCGCCCATCTTCTTGAGCTGCTGGAGCTGATCGCGGAAGTCCTCCAGATCGAAGCCGTCGCCCTTCTTGACCTTCTTGGCCAGCTTCTCGGCCTTGCCCTTGTCCACCGTGCGCTCGGCTTCCTCGATCAGCGACAGCATGTCGCCCATGCCGAGGATGCGCGAGGCCACGCGATCCGGGTGGAAGGGCTCGAGGGCATCGACCTTCTCGCCCATGCCCATGAACTTGATCGGCTTGCCGGTGATGTGGCGCACCGACAGCGCGGCCCCGCCGCGGGCGTCACCGTCGGCCTTGGTGAGGATCACCCCGGTCAGCGGCAGGGCCTCGTGGAAGGCCTTCGCGGTATTGGCGGCATCCTGGCCGGTCATGGCATCGACGACGAACAGGGTCTCCTGCGGCGCGATGGCCTTATTCAGCGCCTGGATCTCGTCCATCATGTCGCTGTCGACGTGCAGGCGCCCCGCGGTATCGACGATCACCACGTCATGGAACTGGATACGGGCGTGCTTGAGCGCCGCCTCGGCAATGGCCACCGGCTGCTGGTCGCTGCGCGACGGGAAGAAGTCGACCTCGACCTCCCTGGCCAGCGTCTCGAGCTGGTCGATGGCCGCCGGGCGATAGACGTCGGCGGAGACCACCAGCACCTTCTTCTTTTCGCGCTCGCGCAGGTACTTGGCCAGCTTGGCCACCGAGGTGGTCTTGCCCGCCCCCTGCAGGCCGGCCATCAGGATCACCGACGGCTGCTGCTTGAGCTCGAGCGGGACGTTGCCCTCGCCCATGATCGCCTCGAGCTCCTGCTGGACGATCTTGACGAACTGCTGGCCCGGCGACAGGCTGCGCGAGACCTCCTGGCCGACCGCGCGCTCGCGCACGCGCTCGACGAAGGCCTTGACCACGGGCAGGGCGACGTCGGCCTCGAGCAGCGCCCGGCGGACCTCGCGCAGCGTATCCTTGATGTTGTCCTCGGTCAGGCGCGCCTGACCGGTGATCGACTTGAGCGTCTTCGACAGACGTTGCGAGAGACTTTCGAACATGTGACTCTCCGGCAGTGGGTGCACGAGGCCCCGGGGCGGGCCGTGATGGCCGGCCCGGCGGGTGCCGACGCGTTGGCCGACGATTATACGCGTTACGCCGCGCCGTCTCCATGCTTGCCCCGCGCCGCGATCAGGCTGGGCGGCGCCGGGCGATTCCGATATAGTGACCCGCGAATGATTCTCTCTCGTTGAGCCACTCCACGGGTCGATTAGGTCCTCATGCAGGTGCTTCCGTTCGCGTTTCTGGCCATCGCCTTCTATCTCGGCGCCGGTTCCTGGCAGAGCCTCGTGCTGCTGCGCCGCGTCCCCGCCCGTCCGGTCCTGGTCCGCGGCCTCGGCCTGCTGGCCGTGGCCTGTCATACCGTGGTGGTGGCCTCCGCCCTGCGCGAGCTGGGCGAGGTCAGCCTGGGCATCTCGGCCAGCGCCTCGCTGATCAGCTGGCTGGTGGCCATCCTGCTGGTGCTGACGAGCTTCATCAAGCCGGTGCTCAGCGCCGCCGCCGGGCTGTTTCCGCTCGCCGCGCTGACCATCGTGCTGGCCACCGAGCTGCCGGTGGGCAGCCACCCCGCCGGCCTGACGCCGGGCATCATGGTCCACGTGCTGACCTCGATCCTGGCCTTCGCGCTGTTCGCCATCGCCGCCGTGCAGGCCATGCTGCTGGCCCGCCAGAACCAGGCCCTGCGCCGCCATCATACCCGCGGCCTGGTGCAGTCGCTGCCGCCGCTGACCGCCATGGAGCGCCTGCTGTTCGAGCTGATCTGGGCCGGCATGATCCTGCTCACCGTCTCGCTGATCAGCGGCATGCTGTTCATCGACAACATGTTCGCCCAGCACCTGGTGCACAAGACCGTGCTGTCGCTGGCCGCCTGGGTGATCTTCGCCGCCCTGCTCGCCGGGCGCCATTTCTTCGGCTGGCGCGGCGCCCGGGCGGCCCGCTGGACGCTCGGCGGCTGCCTGCTGCTGCTGCTCGCCTACTTCGGCAGCAAGTTCGCCATCGAGGTGGTGTTCCACGACGTCTAGCCGCGTCGCGCCTTGACACCGCGCGCTCCCATTCCCTACAAACGAGCCTGGTACGCGACTGAGGATCCTCCGACCTTGAGCGACGACATCCCGTTGGGACTGCTGTTCGGCCTGCTTGCCCTGCTGATACTCCTGTCTGCCTACTTCTCGAGTTCCGAGACCGGCATGATGTCGATCAACCGCTACCGCCTGAGCCATCAGGCGAGAAGCGGCGAACGTCGCGCCCAGCGCGTGCTGCGCCTGCTCTCCCGCCCCGACCGGCTGATCGGCGTGATCCTGATCGGCAACAACTTCGTCAACAACCTGGCCGCCTCGATCGCCACCATCATCGCCATCCACTACTTCGGCGAGGTCTCCGGCCCGGCCATCTCCACCCTGGCGCTGACCATCGTGGTGCTGATCTTCGCCGAGGTCACGCCCAAGACCTACGCCGCCATCAAGCCCGAGCGCATCGCCTATCCGTCGTCGCTGGCACTGGAGCCGCTGCTCAAGCTGCTCTACCCGCTGGTGTGGCTGGTCAACGCCATCTCCAACGGCCTGCTGCGCCTGATGGGGGTGAAGAACATCGAGGGCGGCGCCGACAGCCTGTCCCGCGACGAGCTGCGCACCGTGGTCCACGAGGCCGGCACCATGATCCCGCGCCGCCACCAGTCGATGCTGCTGTCGATCCTCGATCTCGAGAACGTCACGGTCAACGACATCATGGTGCCGCGCCACGAGATCGCCGGCATCGACCTCGACGACGACCTCGACAGCATCCTCGCCCAGATTCGCGCCAGCCAGCACACCCGCGTGCCGGTCTACAAGGGCGACATCAACAACGTCATCGGCATCCTGCACCTGCGCAACGCCGCTCGCTTCCTCTCCAGACCCGAGGTCACCAAGGCCTCGATCGTGCAGGAAGCCCGCGAGCCCTACTTCATCCCCGAGTCGACCCCGCTGCACACCCAGCTGCTCAACTTCCAGCAGCAGAAGCGCCGCATCGGCATCGTGGTCGACGAGTACGGGGACGTGGAAGGTCTGGTGACGCTGGAGGACATCCTCGAGGAGATCGTCGGCGAGTTCACCACCGACGTGGCCGGCATGCATCAGGAGATCCACCTGCAGGACGACGGCAGCTACGTGATCGAGGGCACCGCGAACATCCGCGAGATCAACAAGACTCTGGGCTGGCAGCTGCCCACCGACGGCCCCAAGACCCTCAACGGCCTGATCATCGAACACCTCGAGTCCTTCCCCGACGCTCCGGCCTGCCTGCAGCTCGGCCAGACGCGCATGGAAATCCTGCAGGTCAAGGACAACCTGATCACCGCGGCGCGCTGCTGGCAGCCTGCGGTTCGCCGCCCGCGCAACGCCTGAGCGGGCTCAGTTCGCCAGAAGCGCGTCGGCCTCGCGCTTGAGCGCGCGCACCCGGGTCTCCAGCGTCTCGCGATCGGCCGCCTCGGGCGCCACCGGCTCGCCGAAGATCAGCGCCACCCGCGCCCGGAAGCGGCGCGGGCGGGTGGAAAAGGCGCGTCCGTGGCGATGCGAGGTCCACGAGCCCCACAGCCCGGCCAGCGCCGCCGGCACCACCGGCACGGCATCACGCGCCAGAATCATGTCCACGCCACGCCGGAAGCGATGAATCTCGCCGTCGGTGGTCAGGCGCCCTTCCGGGAATACCATCACCACCTCGCCGGCACGCAGCGCCCGGCTCACTTCCGCCATGGCCCGGCGCACGCCGCCCGGGTCACGGCGCTCGGAATCCACCGGGATCGCCCCGGCCAGACGGAAGAACCAGTTCAGCCAGGGGGACTCATAAATCGGCCGGTCCATCAAAAAGCGCAGCGGCCGCGGGCAGGCACCGCCGATGATCAGCGCATCCATGAAGCTGACGTGATTGCAGACCACCAGCGCCGGCCCTTCGGCGGGCACCCGGCTGCGGCCCCGGAAGCGCAGGCGATAGACCAGATGCATCAGGGTGAAGATCGCCAGGCGCAGTACCGCTCGCGGATTGATGATCATCACGCCCAGACAGATGGCCAGCGCCACGCCCGCCAGCGCGGCAAAGAAGACGGCCAGGGGCAGGTCGAGCAGCGTCAGCAGCACAATGCCGAACAGCGCGGCCAGGATCATGAACAAGGCATTGAGCAGGTTGTTGGCGGCGATCATTCGCGCTCGGTGGCCGTCGCTGCTGGCCACCTGTACCAGCGTGTAGAGCGGCACGATATACAGCCCCCCGCCCACGCCGACCAGAGTCAGGTCGAGACTCATGCGCCAGAATGCGGGCATGAGCAGCAGCTCGGACAGTACCGTCTCGCTCCCCGCCAGAGCGGGGCGAATCGCAAAATCGAAGCCGCCCAGCGCGATCAACAGCGCGCCCAGCGGCACCAGCCCCAGCTCGAGTCGCCCGGCGGAAAGCCGCGCACAGAGCAACGCCCCGCCGCCGACGCCCAGCGCGAAGGCACCCAGCAGCCAGCTCACCGCGGTTTCCTGGCCGTGTACCATGTCGCGCACCCAGGCGGGCAACTGGGTCAGGTAGCAGGCCCCCAGAAACCAGAACAGGCTGATTCCCAGCAACCCCCGGAAGACACGCCGGTGGCGCCAGCTGTCGCGCAGCACGGCGATGCTGCCCGCCAGCGGCTGCCAGCTGACGCGACCCGGGTCGCTGGACGGTGCCGCCGGCACCGCCAGGCTGGCCAGATACCCCATGACCGCCACGCCGATCAGTGCGGCAGCAATGGCTCCGCGTGCCAGCGCCCCTTCCAGCGACGCCAGCACGCCGGCCAGCAGCGTGCCCAGCAGGATCGACACGAAGGTGCCCAGATTGACCCAGGCATTGCCCTTGACCAGCTGGGTGCGCGGCAGATGCTGCGGCAGGATGGCGTACTTGACCGGTCCGAAGAGCGCCGACTGGGTGCCCATCAGAAACAGCAGCGCCAGCAGCAGCAGGAACTGCTCGAACCATACCGCCGCCGCCGCCAGGGTCATGGTCGCCAGTTCGAGGAGCTTGAGCCGACGCACCAGCACCTGCTTGTCGAGGCGGTCGGCCAGCGTCCCGCCCCAGGCGGAGAACAGCAGGAACGGCAGGATGAACAGCCCCGCCGCCAGATTGTTGAGCAGCCCCGTGTCCCAGCCGAAACGCGGCACGGCGACGAAGGTCAGCAGCAACAGCAGGACGTTCTTGAAAACATTGTCGTTGAAGGCCCCCAGTGCCTGGGTCCAGAAGAAGGGGGCAAACTCGCGACGCAGCAGCAGCGGACGACTCATGCCATTCCCGGTGACGCCCTGAGACCGGCCAGAATGGTGGAGAGCAGCTGGTCGAGCAGTTCGCTCACCTCGAGCGGCTGCCCCTGCCAGTAGCCCAGGCGCTCGTTCAGCCCCAACTGCACCAGGCCATGCACGCTGCCCCACAGCGTCCGCGCCATGCGGCGGGCGTCGAGGTCACCGAGCGCCGGCTGGTACTCCTTGAGGGTCGCCTCGACCCGAGTGAAGAGCCCCTCGATCATGCTGTGCTGACGCTGGTCGAGCTCGCCCTCCTGGGCCAACGGATAGTCGAAGAGCAGCTGCCAGCGGTAGGGCTCCTGCTGCGCAAACTGCCAGTAGGCCAGGGCCAGCGACTTCAGCCGCGGTTCGGGCGGCGCGTCGTGCAGCCCCTCGACGGCGCCGCCCAGATGCTCCAGGGTCTGGATGTTGACGTGCTGCAACAGATTGTTGAAGCTGCCATAGAGTTTCAGCAGGGTACTGGGCGCACAACCGATCTCGCGCGCCAGCGCACGCAGGGACAGCGTGTGCACGGGGTTTTCCCGCAGCCAGGCATCGCATGCCGCCATTACCTGGGCATGCAACGCCTCGGGCGCGTGCTGTCTGGGACGTGCCATGAAATCGCCTCGTCAATCGCCCGTCCATGGGGGACGGCGTGGTCGAACAGTGTTTTCACCCCAGCATATCGACACCGCGCGCAAACGCAAGCCCGCCGGGGCCCCTTGTGCTACACGGTTTCCCGTGGCGACTGATACCATGCCGCCTGCGACACGACCGGCAACGGTCGCGCCGCTTCGCTTGCCTATCGAGTTCGGGAGGCCCGATGGCCGGACGCCTGCACATTGCCGACCTGGCACTCAACACCCTGGTGCCGTCGCTGCAGCGTGACCAGCCGCTGCGCACCAGCCCCAACCGGGCCCCGCGCCATCCGTTGTCGGCGATCCGGCGGGAAAACGGCACGCCCCGTCTCGTCACCCTGTTCTGGGGGCTGACGCCGCCCTGGCTCAAGGTGCTCGACCATGCGCCGCACTGCGCCCGGGCCGAGTCGCTGGACGAACGCCCGATGTTCCGCGACGCCTTCGCCGCCCGACGTTGCGTGGTACCGGTCAGCGGCATCTACGCCTGGCGACCCCAGCCACGCATGAAGCAGCCCTACCTGATCACCCGCGCCGATCGCGGCCCGCTGTTGCTGGCCGCCCTGTGGTGTCGCTACCACACCACCCTGACCACCTGGACCGACTCCACGGCGCTGATCACGGTGGCCACCAGCCCGCTGCTGAGCCCGCTGACCGACCGCCTGCCGGCGCTCATCGCCGCCGAGGACCTCGCCACCTGGCTCGACCCGGACACTCCGCTGACCACGGCCCGGGGCCTGCTGAAACCGGCCCCCGTGGAACTGTTGGGCGCATTTCCGGTATCAAGACAGGTAAACGATCCTTCGAATCAGGACTGGGCCTGCGGACGCCCCACCGGCCGGATGCTCCGCTGGGACCCCGAACAGGAGAGATGATGCCTGCACTGCGATCCCCCCTCGGCGCCTGGGCGCTGGTCATCGTCACCGCGCTCGGCAGCCCTGCGGTGGCCACGGCGGCCGATGCACCGAGCACCGCGTCGCCCCTGCCGACCTCCGGCGGCGTTATCGTCAGCCCCAACGACAACCGCGACTATCGAAGCCTGACCCTCGACAACGGCCTCGAGGTCCTGCTGATCCATGATGCCGATGCCGACAAGGCGGCCGCAGCGATGAACGTGGCGGTGGGCAGCGACCAGAACCCGGATGCCGTGCCCGGGCTGGCCCACTTCCTCGAGCACATGCTGTTCCTGGGTACCGACAAGTACCCCGAGGCCGACAGCTACCAGCAATTCATCAGCCAGCACGGCGGCGACCACAACGCCTTCACCGCCGACCGCGACACCAACTACTTCTTCGATGTCGAGCCGCAGGCCCTCGAAGGCGCACTCGACCGCTTCAGCCAGTTCTTCGTCGCACCGCGCTTCAACGCCGAGTACGTCGACCGTGAGCGCCATGCCGTGCACTCCGAATATCAGGCGCGTCTGCGCGACGATGCCCGGCGGGTCAACGAGGCCATGGATCGGGCACTCAATCCCGATCATCCCGCCACGCGCTTCTCGGTGGGCAGCCTCGAGACGCTGAAGGACGGCAAGCAGCCGCTGCGCCAGTCGCTGATCGACTTCTACAAGGCCCATTACGGGGCGCACGTCATGGACCTGGTGGTCATCGGCCCGCAGCCGCTGGACCAACTGGGCACCTGGGTCCGCCAGGACTTCGCGGCGGTTCCCGACCGCGGCCTGTCGCGCCCGACGATCCCCGAGGCCCTGGTGACCCCGGACCAGCTGCCAGCCCGACTGCAGGTCCAGAGCCTCAAGCAGCATCGCCAGGTGCGCTTCGCCTTCCCGATCCCCGACCCGCAGCAGGATTATCGCCACAAGCCGGTGGACTACCTGGCCAACCTGCTCGGCCATGAAGGCGAGGGCAGCCTGCTGGCGGCCCTGCGCCATGCCGGCTGGGCCGACGGACTGTCCGCGGGCAGCGCCCGCGGCGACGGCGACGATGCCCTGTTCATGGTCAATGTGGATCTGACCCCCGAAGGCGCCCGCCACCTCGACCGCATCCAGGCCAGCCTGTTCGCGATGATCCAGCGTATCCGCGATAACGGCATCAACGCCTGGCGCTATCGCGAGCAGGCCGAGCTCGCCGAGCAGGACTTCCGCTTCCAGCAGCGGGGCGAGCCGATCCACACGGCCAGCAGCCTGGCCATGAACCTGGGCTACTATCCCTTGAAGGATGCCCAGTACGGACCCTATCGGATGGACGGCTTCGAGCCCGGCAAGCTGCGTGACCTGCTCGGCCGGCTGACGCCGCAGCACCTGTTGCGCGTCTACAGCGGTCCGGATGTCGAGGGTGACAAGACCACCCGCTGGTTCGATGCCCCCTACCGCCTCGCCCGGGTCGATCACTGGCCCGAGGCCACGCCGCTCGACGGCCTGGCCCTGCCCGGCCACAACCCCTATATCGCCGATGACCTCGAGGTGAAACCGCTCGAGGCCCAGCCGCCCAAGGCGCTCGTCGACACCGCCGAGCACACCCTCTGGTACCGGCCTGACAGCCACTTCGGCACGCCGCGGGTGGAGTGGCGCTTCAGCCTGCAGACCCCGGACGCCGCCGACTCGCCGCGCGATGCGGTGCTCGCTCGCCTGCTCGCCGGCTGGCTGGGCGACAGCCTCAACGAGGCGCTGTATCCGGCACGCCTGGCCGGCCAGTCGTTTTCCGCCTACGCCCACGGCCGCGGCATCACCCTGGCCTTCTCCGGCTGGCGCGATCATCAGGACGTGCTGGTGAAACGGGTTCTCGACCAGCTGAAGACGGCCGCCATCGACGCGGACAGCGTCGCGCGGGTCAAGCTGCAGCTGAAGCAGCAGTGGCAGAACGCCCCGGACTCCCCCCTCTACCAGCAGATGCAGCGCACCCTGGGCGATGCCCTGATCCGGCCGAGCTGGTCCCCCGAGACCCTGCTCGCCGCCCTCGACGAAACGTCGCCGGACGCCCTGCGCGCGTATCGCCGCCGGTTCCTGGCCGAGTTGCATCTGGAAAGCATGGCCGTGGGCAATCTGAGTGCTGACCAGGCTCGGCAGGTCGACGCGCAGGTCCAGCGAGCCCTCTCGCCGACCCTCGACGAGACCGGCGTGCCCGCTCTGACGCCGCTGGCCGTGCCCACTACACCGCCCGTGCTGCACCCGGCCTCGACGCGCAACGACAGCGCCGTGCTGCGCTACCTGCAGGGGCCGGACAGCAGCCTTGCCAGCCAGGCCCGCCTGGCGGTGCTCGGCCAGCTGATTCAGGCGCCCTTCTACAGCCAGCTGCGCACGCAGGAACAGCTCGGCTACATCGTCAACGCCGGCTACCAGCCACTGCTCGACGCGCCGGGCCTGGGGCTGCTGGTGCAATCACCGAGTACCGACGTGGCGACGATCCGCTCGCGCATGGATGCCTTCCTGGCCGACTTCGACAAGCGCATCGCCAGCCTCGACGAGGCGAGCCTGGCGCCCTACCGCAAGGCGGTGCACGACCGCCTGCTGGAGCGCCCCTCGTCGCTGTCCGAACTGACCGGGCGGCTGTGGCAGGAAACCGTCCACCCGACGCCCGACTTCCAGCGCCGCCGGCACCTGGCCGAGACGGTCACCGCGCTGACGCCGGAGGACGTTCGCGGCGCCTGGCAGGCCCTGCGCGACAGCACGCCGCTGAGCATCCGTTTCGCCCCCGGCGACACCGCCAGTGACGTCGGCGAACTGACCGACGGCTTCACGCCGTTGCCGGAAACTCGCTGAAAGCAGCCCGCCCGCCTCGTGGCGGGCGGGCTGGCGATTACCCGAAGGCCTGGGGCGGGACGATCGCCTCGACGTGCATCACCAGCTCCTCGAGAATCTGCCGCTCGCGATCACCGAGCGGCTGCTGGTTGAGCCGCTCGATCTCGCGGGCGAAGCCCTTGAGGGTCAGGATGCCGAGGCTGGCATCGTTCATGCGCGCCCAGCGGTAGGCCTCCCACTGCGCCTGTTCCTCGGCACTCAGGGTGTCCGGGTAGCTGCGCGCGCGCAGGCGAAAGAGCATCTCCTCGAGCCGCGGATCCTGAAAGGCGAAGACGGTGTCGCCCAGCGACTCCGGTGGCGTCTCGTGGACCCGCTGCATCTGCTGGCGGTCGGCCGGCGAGAAGAAACCGCCCGAGTAGAGCATCAGATCCGGGTCCCGGGGTACGTCGGCGGGCGGCTCGGCGAATACCTCGGCCGCCTTGCGCGCCGCATCGGGCCGGCCACTCAGCGCCTTCCAGTGGCGGCGGCAGGCGGCGATGTCCAGCCCCAGGCGCTCGACGATATCGCCGTACTCACCGCGCCGCGGCCCGTCGACGTCCTTGAGGAAGGTCGCCGGCATGACCACCGGACTGCGGTTGATGTGAATGACCTTGAGCGGGATGCGCGATTCGCCCTCGCTGAGCTCGTCGGCGCTGGCAAAGACTCGCTCGCGGATCGCCGCGGCATCGAGCTCGAACAGCGGCGCCGGGTCGACGCCGAGGTCGTAGACGATCACGCCGTTGGGGTTCGAGGGATGCTCGGCCAGCGGCATCACCAGCGCGCTGCACGCGCGGCTGGCCGGATAGCGGCGCGAGATGTGCAGCATCGGCTTGCCTGACGGCACGTCCAGCTGGCGGGCCACGGTGCGCTTGTCGCGCAGCGTCAGCAGGTAGTCGAAGAGCTTGGCGTTGCAGCGTTTGAGCAGGCGCGCCAGGTCGATGGTCGCACGCACATCGGCCAGCGCATCGTGGGCGCCGGCATGGGCGATGCCGTTGGCGGCGGTGAGATCCTCGAGGCGAAAGCTCGGCGAGCCGTCCTCGCGCCGGGGCCACGCGATCCCGTCGGGGCGCAGCGCATGGAAGGCACGCACCACGTCGATCAGGTCCCAGCGCGAATTGCCGTTCTGCCATTCGCGGGCATAGGGATCGAGCAGGTTGCGATAGAAGAGATGCCGCGACACCTCGTCGTCGAAGCGCAGGCTGTTGTAGCCCAGCGCACAGGTGCCGGGCTCGCTCATCAGCGCATTGACGCGCTCGGCGAAGGCCATCTCGGGCAGCCCGCGGCGCAGCGCGGCCTGGGGGGTGATGCCGGTGATCAGGCAGGCCTGCGGCGAGGGCAGGTAGTCGTCGGCCGGCCGACAATAGAGCGTCAGCGGCTCGCCGATCTCCCGGAAGTCGCCGTCGGTACGGATTGCCGCGAACTGGGACGGCCGGTCACGCCGGGGGTCGGCGCCGAACGTCTCGTAGTCGTGCCAGAGAAAGGTCTGCTGCGAATCGCCGCGACGGGCCATGCTCGCTCTCCCAACGCCTCAGAGGAAAGCGCCCAGCCTAGCACAGCCCCGGCGACGACTCAGCCGCACCTCAGCGCGGCAGCGTGACGTTGAGCTCGAGCACCGAGCAGTCGTCCTCGCTGTCCAGGCTGATGTTGATGGCTTCCTGGTCGACGTTGACATAACGGCGAATCACTTCCAGCAGCTCCTTCTCGAGCAGCGGCAAATAATCCGGCTGATCACGCTGGCTGCGCTGGTGCGCCACGATGATCTGCAGCCGCTCCTTGGCCACCGACGCCGACTTCTTGCGTTCACGCTTGAGAAACTCGAGTAGCTTCACCGACGACCTCCTCCGAACATGCGCGAGAGCAGCCCCTTCTTCTGGTACTCGTGGAAGCGCAGCGGGACTTCTTCGCCCAGCAGCCGTGCCACGGTATCGACATAGGCCAGCCCCGCATCGCTCTTCTGGTCATGTGTCACCGGAATCCCCTGGTTGGAAGCCCGCAGCACCGCCTCCGACTCGGGGATCAGCCCGATCAGGTGGATGGCCAGGATCTCCTGGATATCCTCGAGGTTGAGCATGTCGCCACCGGTCACCCGCTCCGGGTCGTAGCGGGTGATCAGCAGATGCTCCTTGACCGGCTCGCGGTTCTGCTCGGCGCGGCGGGTCTTCGAGCCCAGCAGGCCGAGGATCCGGTCGGAGTCGCGCACCGAGGAGACCTCGGGGTTGGTGACCACCACCGCCTCGTCGGCATAGTACATGGCCAGCTGGGCGCCGCGCTCGATGCCCGCCGGCGAATCGCAGACCACGTAGTCGAAGTCGGATGACAGCGTGTCGAGCACCTTCTCCACGCCCTCGGCGGTCAGCGCGTCCTTGTCCCGGGTCTGGGAGGCCGGCAGGATGTGCAGGTTCTCGACCCGCTTGTCGCGGATCATCGCCTGGTTGAGTCCGGCCTCGCCCTGAATCACGTTGATCAGGTCGTAGACCACGCGCCGCTCGCAGCCCATGATCAGATCGAGGTTGCGCAGCCCCACGTCGAAGTCGATCACCACGGTCTTCTTTCCACGCAGCGCCAGTCCGGTCGCGATTGCCGCTGCACTGGTCGTCTTTCCGACCCCGCCCTTGCCGGAGGTCACTACAATGATCTTGGCCAAGGTAAGCTTCCTGTTGCTGAAATCGAAGATCGTCCGTTCACGCCGCGGTCATCAGTCCAGCGGCGTGATGCTCAATTGGTCGTTGTCGAGGGTCGCCTGCACGGCCCGTCCCAGCAGCCTGGGGTCGATGTCCTCGAGACGCTTGTAGTTCCCTGCCAGCGACAGCAGTTCCGCCCGCAGTTCCCGGCAGAAGATGCCGGCCTCGCGGTCGCCGTGGATGCCGGCCAGCGCCCGCCCGCGCAGCGCGCCGTAGACATGCACGTTGCCGCCGGCCAGCACCTCGGCCCCGGCATTGACCGCACCGACCACCACCAGATCCCCCTCCGGGGCGCTGACCTGCTGCCCCGAACGCACCGTGCCGCGATGAATGCGGCTGCCGACCCCGCCCTGCACGACCGGCGCCGCGGCTTCCGGAGGCGCGGTGTCCTCGGCGGACGGCTCGCCGGCCCCGGGCAGCACGCTCTCGAGGGTGCGCGGGCGCACCTCCTGGGGCGGAAACCAGCCCAGCCCCAGCGCCCAGGCCGACTGCTTGACGGGATCGCCCCCGCCGCGCACGGCCACCGGCAGCAGCTTGTGGGCTCGGCACACGGCACAGATCCGCTCCAGCGCCAGGTGCGGCTCCTCGAGCTTTTCGACACTCAGCATCACTGGCGTATGCTGAAAGAAGGCCGGCGCCTGATTGAGCTTGCCGACCAGCTGCTCGCGTATCTGTTCGGGGTCTGCACTGGTCAGCTCCATGACCGTCATGGGCAGCATCCCCCCCTTGAAGGCGAAGGCACTGCCGGCCCTGTCCATGTTGAGGCTCATTGCCGGTCTCCACAGTCGGATGGTGACATTTAAAGCTAAGCGAGGGGTTGCCGGGCTGCAACCGATCATACGCCCTGTGGACATGACCTGTCAGTGTCTCCGGGCACCGACGCCCGGCCTTTTCGGCCACGCCGAGCCATGCTTAGATAAACGACTGGAACGCCTTGCGCGCACGCCGCGTCGACAGGCCCGGCCGACGCCGTGCCGGCCGGCGTCTTCCGCGCCTCTTTCAGGGATGTATCGCGACCTATGCCCGGATTCCTACGACGATTCTTCGCGCCCCGCTGGCAGCACCACGACCCCGCCGTGCGCCGCCAGGCCATCGAGCGCCTCGACCCCGACACCGACGACGACCGGCGGCGTCTCGAGCGACTTGCCGGCGACCCCGACGCGGCCGTGCGCCGCGCCGCGCTGGCGGCGCTCGACGAGCCGGCCGCCCTGCTGGCCCTGCGGGACACGCACGACAGTCCCGAGTTGCAGGAGCGCCTGCGCGAGCTGCTCAGCGGCCGCGAGGGCGCCACCCCGCTGGCCCGGCGCCTGACCCTGGTCGAGACGCTCGATGACCCCGACCTGCTCGAGACCCTGGCCCGGGAGGGAGACAATCAGGCGCTGCGCCTGGCCGCCCTGGCCCGCCTCGACGACGAGGAACGCCTGCTGC
Organism: Halomonadaceae bacterium T82-2; assembly: GCA_001577635.1. Lineage (GTDB taxonomy): Bacteria > Pseudomonadota > Gammaproteobacteria > Pseudomonadales > Halomonadaceae > Modicisalibacter. Next base: position 158,196 of record LSBP01000001.1, read on the forward strand.
GCCAGGCCTGCGACAACGGCATCGCCGCGGTCCGCCACGCCGCCGCCGAGCGGATCACCAGCGAGACCGGACTGACCCGCCTGGCCCGCCGCTCGCGGCGCGACAAGCAGGTGGCCCGGCTGGCCAAGGCCCGACTCAACCGGCTGCGCGAGGACGAGGCTCAGGCCCGCGAGGCCCGCGAGCGCCGTGAACGGATCCTCGCCGCCCTCGAGGCCCATGCCCAGCACGCCTGGGAACCGCTCTACCCGGGTCGCTACCGCCATCTCGAGCGCGAGTGGGAGGCGCTCGGCGACCTGCCCACCGCCAGCCAGGAGCAGCGCTACCAGGAGGCCTCGCAGCGCTGCCGCAAGGTGATCGCCGACCACGAGGCCCGGCATCATGCCCTGGCCGCCGCCGAGGAGCGTCGCGACGACGCCGACGAGACCCGGCGCTCGCTGATCGAGTCGCTGGAGGACACCCTGGCCAGCTTCACCCAGGGCGAGTGCCTCACCGAGCAGGACATGGCCAGCCTGCAGGCCCAGAAGCACCTGGTGGCACACCAGTGGCAGACCCTCTCCGACCGCCACGCACCGGAGGCCGCGCTCAGCGAACGCTATGCCCGCGCACTGGAGGAATACGACCGCCTGCTGCAGGCCTGGGAGCGGCTCGACCGCCAGGGGGCCGAGCTGGCTGCGTCGCTGGAAGCCGAGGACGCCGCCGCCCTGACCGGCATCCTCGACCGGATCGACTGGCCCGGCGACCTGCCGCCCACGCCGCAGCTCGCCCGCGCCCGGCAGGTACTCGCCACACCGCCCGCGGAGCCGGCCGGGTCGCCGCAGCAGAGCGCCCGCTTCGCCCGCGATCTCGACGCCCTGGACGACCTGCTCGACCGCGGTGCCTTCAAGCGCGCCAGCCGCCTGCACCAGAGCCTGCGCCAGCGCCTCGCCCTGCTGCCCGAGGCGGAGCGGCGTCGCCACCAGCCCACCCTCAAGCGGCTCGGCGCCCAGCTTGCCGAACTGCGCGACTGGCGCGGCTTCGTCGCCGGCCCCAAGCGCGAGCAGCTGTGCGACGCCATCGAGGCGCTGGCCGAGGACACCACCCACAGCGATGCCGAACTGGATCGCCAGCACCGGCAGCTGGTCAAGGACTGGAAGAACCTCGGCGACGCCGCCGCCGACCGCGCGCTCTCCACGCGCTTTCGTGCCGCCTCGGATCGCATCCACGAGCGCCTGGGCCCCTGGAAGCAGCGCCGCGAGGCCGAGCGCCAACAGAACCTGTCCGCCCGCGAAGGCCTCTGCGAGCAGCTCGAGGCGCTGCTCGACAACCCCGACCCGCACGCCGACCCGGACGCCCTGCGCCAGATCCGCGACCGCGCGCGCGAGCAGTGGCAGCGCTTCGCCCCGGTGCCCCGCGACCAGGCCCGGGTGATCGGCCAGCGCTTCGGCCGCATCCGCCACGCCCTGCAGCAGTTGATCGACCACCGCGCCCAGGAGATCGCCACGGCCAAGCGCGAGCTGGTCGAGGCGGCCCGCCTGCTCCAGGAGGACACCGACACCCGGGCGGCCTCCCGTGCCGAGCAGGCCAAGGCGCTGCAGCGGCGCTGGCGCGAGCTCGGCCGGGCGCCCAAGGGCGAGGAACAGACCCTGTGGCGAACGTTTCGCGGCTACTGCGACAGCATCTTCGCGGCGCGCGAGAACGAGCGCGACGACCGCGCCCAGCGCAGCCGCCAGCGCCTCGAGGCCATGCAGGCCCTGATCGAGCGCCTGGATGCCTGGCAGCCCGCCACCAGCGACGACGAAGCCACCCTGGATGCCGCCATCGCCGAGGCCGAAAGCCTCGAGCCGCTGCCCCAGGGGCGGCGCAGCGACGGCATGCGCCGGCGGTGGTCGGGTATCGTCCGCGCCCGGCGCGATCGCCTGGCACGCCTGGCGGTCAGCGAGACGATCGCCCGCTGGCAGGCGCTGCGGCCGCTGCTCGAGGCCCACCTGGCCGCCGACGCTCGCCTGCTCGACGGCCGCCCGGCCGAGGACGTCCCGGCGCCCCCGGCGCTGGCCTCCCCGCTGCAGTCGGCCCACGAGCGGCGCAACGCCGCCCGGCTGGACCCGTCGCCGGCGACCGAGGTCGAGGAGCACCTGACCCGGTTGCGCGTGCACCTCGCCCTGCTGGCCGGCGCCACGGTGAGCCGCGAGGACGAGCCCCTGCGGCTGGCCATCCAGGTGCAGCGGCTCAACGACGGGCTGGGGCGCGACCTGACCCGCGCCGAGGAGCTAGAGGGCGTGCTCGCCGACATCCTCGCCACCGGCCCGGTCGCCCCCGAGCCCTGGCAGCGCGAGGCCGCCGACATGGATCATCACCTGGCGGTCCTGGCCGAACTGCCGCCGCCGTGAGCGAGCCCCGAAACGCCGCGAGCGAGGCCTTGGCCTCGCTCGCGGATGCGGATGATGGCAGGGCGTCGACGCCTAGCCCATGAACTGCCCGCCGTTGATGTCCAGGTTCGCCCCGGTGATGAAACCGGAGCCCTTCTCGGCCAGGAAGCACACCGCCCGCGCGATCTCGTCGGGCTCGCCGAAGCGCTTGACCGGAATCGACTCGCGGATCGACTCGCGGATCTTCTCCGGCACCTTCTGGATCATGTCGGTGGCAATGTAGCCCGGCGACACGGTGTTGACGGTGATGCCCTTGGCCGCCGTCTCCTGGGCCAGCGCCATGGTCAGGCCATGCATGCCCGCCTTGGCCGCCGAGTAGTTGGCCTGACCGAACTGGCCCTTGCGCCCGTTGATCGAGGAAATGTTGATGATCCGCCCGTACCCCGACTCGAGCATGTCCTCGATGACGCAGCGGCAGGTGTTGAAGACGCTGTTGAGGTTGCAGTCGATCACCTCGCGCCATTGCTCGGGGCTCATCTTCTTGAGCGTGGTGTCTCGGGTGATGCCCGCGCAGTTGACCAGCACGCTGACCGGCCCGTAGGTATCACGGATCTCGCGAACCCCGGCCTCGCAGTCTTCGAAGTCGATCAGGTTGGTGCCCGACAGCGCGATATTGTCGAAACCGGCCGCTCGCTGCTCCTCGAGCCAGTTCCGGGCCTTGTCGGGATTGTGATAGCCGGCCACGACCTGGTAACCCTCCTTGGCCAGTGCACGACAGATGGCGGTACCGATGCCGCCGGTGCCACCGGTTACCCAGGCGACGGGTGCTGCTTGTGTCATGTGTTCTCCCCCTGAGTCATGACGTTCAACCACTAACAGTCTCCTCGATCGACGATGTCATCTTTGTGACCTCGCCCCCGCCAGTATGGTCAATATTCGCCACGGCGTGCGAATACCCGACGGACTCTTGACATGACGCAGTTTCTGCGTATACTGGGCTCCACAATTTGATGCGGGGTGGAGCAGCCTGGTAGCTCGTCGGGCTCATAACCCGAAGGTCGTCGGTTCAAATCCGGCCCCCGCTACCAAATTTCGAAGAAGCGGATCAGTCATCGACTGGTCCGCTTTTTTTCGTTGCCGGCCCCACAGCCAGTCCGGAACACGCCACGCACGAGAGCCGGGCAGGCGCGCCTGCCCGGCGGCCTGCCGGACCACCTAGCCGAACAGGCTCAGGCGAACCACCACGGCCAGATGGCACGCCACCACGACAGGCGAAAGCAGGCTGCGCAATCCCTGGTACCAGCCCGGCAACCGCGCGAGGCTGTCGTCGGTCCGCTCGTAAAGACGCAGCAGCCAGAAGCCGATCATCAGCACCAGCGTCGCCAACCGATACTCGATCATCAGCGCCGCCCAGCCGAGCAGGCCGGGCATCAGGCTCACCCACAGCCGCATGGAGAACGCCGGACTCGATTCGCGATCGAGGCTCATGGCGACGCCCCAGTGGACGCCGCCCAGAAAGGTCAGGGTCAGCGCGCTGTAGAACAGGAAGACCTTGATGGCCAGGGCCTGCCACAGCACCGGGGCGACGTAGACCCCGGCCGTGGCAAGAACGAAGGGAAACAGGCCGACCACCCCCACCCCGAAAGGCAGGCGGGCGGGCGGCGACATCTCAGTGAGCATGGCAGCATCCTTGCAACCGTTGATTATCCGAGTAATGCCACAGCGTAGATGGCTTGCAGGTTACTGACCAGTAACACTTGCCGGTGTCATCATGACATGCTGCCAGGCGGCCGGCTCCACACACGGCCCGGCGAAGCGGGTCGGCTGATGGCGCCAGGGGGCGTGGCGGGCCGGCCCCGGCGGCAGCGATGCCAGCTCGGGAAGCCAGTGGGCGACGTATTCGCCGTCGGCATCGTAGCGCAGCGCCTGACGCATCACGTTGAAATAGCGATCCCGGCGCGGGTCCCGGCCGCTCCCGGCCACGTAGCGCCAGTTCTCCCAGTTGCTGGCGGCATCGTAGTCGACCAGCCAGCGCTCGAACCAGGCGGCGCCCAGGCGCCAGTCGACCTGCAGATCCTTGACCAGGAAGCTCGCCACGTTCTGCCGCGCCCGGTTGGACAGCCAGCCGGTGCCCACCAGCTCGCGCATGGCGGCATCGATGAAGGGCACTCCCGTGGCCCCCGCACACCAGGCCTCCAGGGCCGGCTCATGGGCCAGCGGCAGGCGGTGCTCGCCGAACAGCGCCGCCCCGTCCTGACGGGCGGCCCAGTGAAAGTACTCACGCCACAGCAGTTCGTCGACGAAGGCCCGGCGCGACGCGCTCACCCCCTCGCCGGCCGGCCGCTCGGCCAGCTGCGCCATGACCTGCCCCGCGGACAGGCAGCCCCCGGCCAGCCAGGGCGACAGCCGGCTCGAGAAGTCACTGCCCCGCAGGCCATTGCGGGTGTCCCGGTAATGCTCGAGCGGCCCGTCGAGGAACCGCTTCAACCGCTCGCGCCCGGCCCGCTCGCCCCCCTCGGGCCAGGGCCCGCCCCTGGGATCGGCACGCCACTCGGCGGCCTCCGGCGACACCCGGGTCAGCGGCGGCAGGCCACGCGGCGCCTCGTCGGGCCACGGCGGCAGCGTCACCGGCGCCGCCTGCGGCGGGCACGCCTCGAGCCCCGCGACACGGCGCCGGAAGGCGCTGAAGGTGGCGGGCAGCGCGGACAGGGAAAAGGGCAGCTGCTCGCGGGTGAACAGCGTGCCGCCGGCGACGGTCTCGAGCCTCACCGCCGGGGGCAGGCGGCTGGCCAGGCGCTGGACATCGTCGGCCTCCTGCCAGCCGGGGTCGTCGCGCACGCGGACCACGTCCGCGGGCGCGCGGCGCAGCACGGCCTGCAGCTCGTCCACCGGATCGCCGATGCACACCAGCAGGTCGCTGCCCCGCACCAGCAGCTCCCCGCGCAGCGCCATCAGGCTTTCCCAGAGAAAGCGCAGCCGGGCCGGGCCGACCCGGCCACGCGCATCGCCCGGCCGCCACGGCGCCAGCCAGCGACGATCTAGCACATAGACACACAGCATCGTCTCGACGGGGGCGCCGACGGCCCACAACGGATTGTCGGCAACGCGCAGATCATTGCGCAACCACACCAGTACGCGACTCATCGAGCCTCCTCACGATCCACCGGGCGCAGCGACGCCCGCATCGTCTCGGCCTTGCGGGAACCACTCTTGTAAAATATTTTACCCTTAAAGATACACATTTTGTACATGAATGGCCCGGCCCGGCGGCTGGATACACCGCGGGGGGCATGGTAGAGTCGAACACTGACTTCATTTCGGCGCTGTCTTTCCGACTTATTTCCATAATCAAATCAGTCGACTAGCCATTCCCGACGCGCCAGGGAGCCATGAAGGGAGGAAGACACCATGACGGAGCGTCCCCCGCACGGTATCGGCCGTGTGCGCCGCCATTTCGGTGCCGACACTCTGCCCATCGCGCGCCTCGCGGATCGCACGCCTGCCTGGATGCTGACGCCCCGCGCCGTACGCCGCCCCTTCCTGACCGACCCGCCCCGCATTTCCGCTTGATGGTCGTATCCGCAACGACTGAACTGTGAGCCATGCCGCGGCGCCGCGCGCCGGGCCCGCCAGAATGCCAACGACAAGAGCGAGTCGTTCATGTCCGTGTTACTGATCGTGCTGCTGCCCCTGGTCGGCAGCCTGCTGCCCATCATGGGCTCGAATGACCGACGCGGCCGCTGCGCCCTGATGACGGCGATTCCGCCGGCGCTCGCGCTGATCGTCGCCGGCCGGCACGCCGGCACGGTCTTCGCCGGGGGCGTGCCCCGCGCCGCCTTCGACTGGATACCGGCGCTGGGGCTCGAGTTCGCCATGCGCCTCGACGGGCTGTCGCTGCTGTTCGTGCTGCTGATCCTGGGCATCGGCCTGCTGATCATCCTCTACGCTCGCTACTACCTGTCGCCACGGGACAACCTGCCGCGCTTCTACGCCTTCCTGATGCTGTTCATGGCGGCGATGCTGGGCATCGTGATGGCCGACAACCTGCTGCTGCTGTGGTTCTTCTGGGAGCTGACCAGCCTGTCGTCCTTCCTGCTGATCGGCTTCTGGTATCGCCAGAGCGAGGCCCGCAAGGGCGCCCGCATGGCGCTGACGGTGACCGGCGCGGGCGGCCTGTGCCTGCTGGCCGGCTTCCTGCTGCTCGGCCATATCGTCGGCACCTACGACCTGCAGACCGTGCTCGACAGCCGGGACATGATCCAGGCCGACCCGCGCTACCTGCCCGCGCTGCTGCTGGTGCTGCTGGGCGCCTTCACCAAGTCGGCCCAGTTCCCCTTCCAGTTCTGGCTGCCCCACGCCATGGCCGCGCCGACCCCCGTCTCGGCCTTCCTGCATTCGGCGACCATGGTCAAGGCCGGGGTCTTCCTGCTGGCCCGCCTGCACCCGGCCCTGGCCGGCAGCGAGGCCTGGCTCTACCTGGTCGGCCTGACCGGCCTGGCGACCCTGCTCTACGGCGCCTACTTCGCGCTGCTCAAGTACGATCTCAAGGGCGTGCTGGCCAACTCCACGATCAGCCACCTGGGGCTGATCACCCTGCTGCTGGGGCTAGACCAGCGCATGGCGGTGGTCGCCGCGCTGCTGCATATCCTCAACCACGCGACCTTCAAGGCGGCGCTGTTCATGACCGCCGGCATCGTCGACCACGAGACCGGCACCCGCGACATCCGCAAGCTGCAGGGGCTGTGGCGGGCCATGCCGCTGACCGCGACCGTGGCGGTGATCGCCGGCGCGGCCATGGCGGGGGTGCCGCTGTTCAACGGCTTCCTGTCCAAGGAGATGATGCTCACCGAGACCCTGGAGACCTCGCTGCTCGGCGGCCTGGGCTGGCTGATTCCGGCGCTGGCGACCCTGGGCAGCCTGCTGTCGGTGGCCTACTCGATTCGCCTGGTACACAACGTCTTCTTCAACGGCCCGCAGCCTGAGCTGCCCCGGACCCCGCACGAACCGCCGCTGCCGATGGTCGCGCCGGGCCTGCTGCTGGCGGCGCTGTGCCTCGTGGTCGGCGTGATGCCGGCGCTGACCGCCACGACCCTGATCGGTACCGCCGCCCGGGCCGCCCTCACCGGACCGGCTCCCGAGCTGCACCTGGCGGTATGGCACGGCTTCAACCTGCCGCTGTTGATGAGCGCCTTCGCCCTGATCGGCGGCACCGTGCTGTATGTCCAGCGTCGCCATCTGTTCGCCTTCCAGCGCCAGTTCCGCCCGCAGAACGCCCGCCTGAACTTCGAGGCGGGCGTGCAATGGATGGTGCGCGGTGCCCAGCAGCTGATCGACACCCTGGAGAACGGCTCACTGCAGCGCTACATGCTGTGGTTGGTGATCACCATCCTCTGCCTGGTGGGCGGCGCGCTGACCCATACCGTGCAGCTGCGCGGCTCCCAGCCGCTGCAGCCGCTCGACGGACTGCTCGTCGCCGGCGCGCTGATGGCCATGTTCGCGGGGCTGGCCACCGCGGTGCTGCACCGCCGGCGACTGATCTCGCTGCTGATGCTGTCGATCGTCGGCCTGGTGACCTCGCTGGCCTTCGCGCGCTTCTCGGCACCCGATCTGGCGCTGACCCAGCTGGCGGTGGAAGTGGTGACCATGATCCTGCTGATGCTGGCGCTGTTCTTCCTGCCGCAGCGAACGCCCAAGGAATCCGGTGCGCCACGCATCCTGCGTGACGCCCTGCTGGCGGCGGGCTTCGGCGGCATCGTCGCCAGCCTCAACTTCGCGGTGCTGACCCGGCCGCTGGAGTCGATCTCGCAGTTCTTCGTCGACAACAGCGTCTCCGGCGGCGGCGGTCACAACGTGGTCAACGTGATCCTGGTCGACTTCCGCGGCTTCGATACCCTGGGCGAGATCACCGTGCTGTGCATCGCCGCGGTGGGCATCTACAAGCTGCTCAATCGCCTGCGCCTGTTCATGCCCTCGAGCGATGCCGACGGCCGCCCCTGGTCGAAGGATCGCCATCCGATGATTCTGGTCAGCGTCTCCCAGACCATCCTGCCACTGGCCCTGCTGGTGTCGGTGTTCATCTTCCTGCGCGGCCACAACGCCCCGGGCGGCGGCTTCATTGCCGGACTGGTCACCGCAGTGGCCCTGATCCTGATCTACATTGCCCGCGGCGTGGACTGGAGCCAGCGCCGGCTGTCCTTCCAGTACCAGCCGATCGCCGTCGCCGGGGTCGGCGTCGCCGCGCTGACCGGCCTGGGCAGCTGGGCGTTCGGCCACCCCTTCCTGACCTCGTCGTTCGGCCACTTCCACATCCCGCTGATCGGCGACGTGGAGCTGGCCACGGCGATGCTGTTCGACCTGGGCGTCTACCTCACGGTGGTCGGCGCTACCCTGATGATCCTGGCCAACCTGGGCAAGCTGACCACGCCCCACCGACCCAGCAAGCAGAAGGAGAAGGCCTGATGGAAGCGCTGTTCTCGATGACCACCGGCGTGCTCGCCGCCTGCGGCCTGTTCCTCGCCCTGCGCGGCCGCACCTTTCCGGTGGTGGTGGGGCTGACCCTGCTGTCCTACGCGGTCAACCTCTTCCTGTTCTCCATGGGCGGGCTGGACACGGGCGGTGCCGTGGTGCTCGGCGACAAGGGCGGCCCCCATGCCGACCCGCTGCCCCAGGCCCTGGTGCTCACGGCGATCGTGATCGGCTTCGCCATGACGGCGTTCTCGGTGATTCTCGCCATGCGGGCACGCGGCGACCTGGGCAGTGACCATGTCAACGGCAATCGTGTCGACGAGCCGCGGGAGGAGCGCAGTTGATGAACCACCTGATCGTCCTGCCGATCCTGATCCCGCTGTTCGCCGGGCTGGGCCTGCTGCTCAAGCGCGAGGGGCCGGCGCTGCCGCGCCGGCTGATCGCCCTGGCCGCCACGGTGGCCCTGCTGGTCTGCGGCGTGCTGCTGATGCGCGAGAGCGCCGGCGGCACCATCCAGTACTACGCGCTGGGCGACTGGCAGCCGCCGTTCGGCATCATCCTGGTGCTCGACCGGCTATCGGCGCTGATGGTCACCCTCACCGCGCTGCTGGCACTGGGCAGCCTGTGCTATGCCAGCGCCGGCACCGACGAGGAAGGCTCCAACTTCCACGGCCTGTTCCAGTTGCAGCTGATGGGCATCAACGGCGCCTTCCTCACCGGCGACCTGTTCAACCTGTTCGTGTTCTTCGAGGTGCTGCTGATCGCCTCCTACTCGCTGCTGATGCACGGCGGCGGCAAGGCGCGCATCCATTCCGGCTTCCACTACGTGGCGCTGAACCTGGCCGGCTCGGCGCTGTTCCTGATTGGCCTGGGGGTGCTCTACGGCACCATCGGCACACTCAACATGGCCGACATGGCCGCTCGGGCGCCGGGGCTGGACAGCGGCCGGCTGGTGCTCGCCGAGGCCGGGGCCATGCTGCTGCTGGTGGTGTTCGGCCTGAAGTCGGCGATCCTGCCGCTGTACTTCTGGCTGCCGCGCGCCTATGCCGCGGCACCCGCCCCGGTCGCGGCGTTGTTCGCCATCCTCACCAAGGTCGGCATCTATGCAATCCTGCGCGTGTTCACCCTGATCTTCGGCCCCCAGGCGGGCTCGCTGGCGAATCTGGCCCAGCCCTGGGTGTGGTGGCTGGCGCTGGCCACCCTGGCGCTCGGCGGGGTCGGCGTGCTGTCGTCGCGGGACCTGCGCACCCAGGTCGCCTACCTGATCATCATCTCGGTGGGCACGCTGCTGGCCGGCATCGGCATGAACAGCATCGACGCCCACGGCGCCCTGCTCTACTACATGGTGCATACCACACTGATCACCGGCGGGCTGTTCCTGCTCGTCGACAGCATCGCGCGCCAGCGCGGCAAGGCCGGCGCCCGGATCGTGCGCGGCCGGTCGGTGCAACAGGTCGCCCTGCTGGGCACGCTGTTCTTCATCGCCGCACTGACCGTCGCCGGCGTGCCGCCCTTCTCGGGCGCGGTGGGCAAGGCGTTGCTGCTGCAGGCCGCGACCCCGGGCCAGCAGGTCTGGCTGTGGCCGATCCTGCTGTCGAGCAGCCTGGCGGCGATCGTCGCCCTGTCGCGCAGCGGCTCCACGGTGTTCTGGCGCGCTTCGGGCAACGAGCGCAGCGAGGCCCGGGACAATAATGGTGACACGCCGGGCATCGGCGCCCTGCGCGCGCTGGGCCTGCTGCTGCTGATCGGCGCCTCGCCGCTGCTGGTGGCCTTCGCCGGGCCGCTGAGCGCCTACACCGAGGCCGCAGCCGACCAGCTGGCCGATCACGAGGCCTATATCCAGGCGATCCTCGAACGCCACCGGACGGAGGGTGACTCATGATTCCCGTGCAACCGTGGCTGCCCATGCCGCTGCTGTCGATCCTGCTGCTGGCGGTGTGGCTGATGCTGCAGCAGAGCATGGCCCTCGGCCAGGTGCTGCTGGGCGGCTTTCTGGCCATCGTCATCCCGCTGCTCACCCGACGCTTCTGGGAGCACCAGCCGACCATCAAGCGGCCCTGGCTGCTGGTGCGCTACATCCTGCGCCTGCTCGGCGACATCATCGTCGCCAACCTGGAGGTCTCGAAGCTGATCCTCGATCCGCGCGGGCGCATGCAGCCGGCCTTCGTCGAGTATCCGCTGGAACTCGAGGAGCTGTTCCCCATCACCATCCTCGCCAGCACCATCACGCTGACGCCGGGAACGGTATCGGCCAACCTGCGCCAGGACCGCCGCACGCTGCTGATCCACGTGCTGGACACCGACGACATCCCGGCCACCATCGACACGATACGCGAGCGCTACGAACGACCGCTCAAGGAGATCTTCGGATGCTAGACATCGCCTTCTGGATCAGCCTGGCCCTGTTCACCGCCGCCATGCTGCTGTGCCTGTATCGCGCGGCGATCGGCCCCGGCCAGCCCGACCGCCTGCTGGCGCTCGACACCCTGTACGTCAACTCCATCGCGTTGATCGTGCTGCTCGGCATCTGGCTCAACGACAAGACCTATTTCGAGGCCGCCCTGCTGATCGCCATGCTCGGCTTCATCAGCACCGTGGCCGTCTGCAAGTACCTGCTGCGCGGCGACATCATCGAATGACGCCGGCCCGACACCGGCCAAGGAGCGAGACATGATCGGCTTCTACAACCTCATGGAGGGCGTGATCGCCGTCCTGCTGATTGCCGGCGGCGCCTTCGCCTTCATCGGCTCGCTGGGGCTGACCCATCTGCGCGACATCTACATGCGCCTGCACGGCCCCACCAAGACCACCACCCTGGGGGTGGGCTGCGTGCTGCTGGCCTCGATGCTCTACTTCTCGCTGGTCGGCAAGGGCCCGAGCCTCCAGGAGATGCTGATCACCATCTTCCTGTTCATCACCGCGCCGGTGTCCGCCCACCTGCTGGCCAAGAGCGCGCTGCACCAGAAGCTGCCCCGCGATCCGCGCACCCGGGGCGAGATCGAGGAGCTGGCCGAGGACGAGGAGAGCGAGGCCAACGGCGACCGCCTGCCCTGACGCCCTACCAGCCCCGGGTGTGCTGTTCCACCAGCTGCGCGAACAGCGCGATGTGATCGGCGCGGTCGTTGAGCGCCGGGATGTAGCGATAGACCCGGCCGCCGGCGCCGAGGAAGTTATCGCGGTTTTCCACCTCGAGCTCCTCCAGGGTCTCCAGGCAGTCGGCGGCGAAGGCCGGGCTGATCACGTCGACGTGCTCGACGCCTTCGTGGCCCCAGGCCTTCAGCGTCTCGTCGGTGTAGGGCCGGAGCCACTCCTCGCGACCGAAGCGCGACTGGTAGCTCATCAGCCAGGCGTCGTCCTCCAGCCCCAGCGCCTCGGCCAGCGCCCGGCTGGTGGCCGCGCACTGCTGGGGGTAGGGGTCGCCCGACTCGGCATAGCGCTTGGGAATGCCGTGATAGGACATCAGCAGCCGCCCCCGCTGGCCGCCCTGGCTCGCCCAGTGCTCGCGCACGCTGGCCGCCAGCGCCTCGATGTAGGCCGGATGAGCGTGATAGTCGTTGACGAACCGCAGCTCGGGCAGGTGCGGGCAGGGCTTGAGCGCCCGCGCCAGACGGTCGAAGACCGCCGCGGTGGTCGAGCGCGAAAACTGCGGGAACAGCGGCAGCACCAGGATGCGCGACACCCCGGCATCGCGCAGGGCCTGGCCGGCCCGCTCCATGCTCGGGTTGCCGTAGGTCATCGCCAGCTCCACGGGAATCGTCTCGCCGAAGCGCTCGGCGAGACGCTCGGCCAGGGCGCGCTGCTGGCGGCGGCCGATCGCCAGCAGCGGCGAGCCCTCGTCCTGCCAGACCGCGGCATAGTTGCGGGCCACCCGCCCCGGGCGCACGCGCAGGATCACGCCGTGCAGGATCAGCCACCACAGCGGCCGCGAGACATCCACCACCCGTTCGTCCCACAGGAACTCCGCCAGATAGCGGCGCACCGCCGCCGGGGTCGGCGCATCGGGGGTACCGAGGTTGGCCAGCAGGACGCCGAAGCGGGGCTGAGACATGAACGACTCTCCTTGAACGCAAGCAGGTGACAGTCCGGGCAGTCTACCAAGCCCCCGGCTCGCCGGGGGAATGAAGCGTGACTATCTCGGCCATTTGTACAACGATTGAACAACTGGACACCGGGGCAGCACGCCTGCCCGGCAACGTCTCGGAGGACGCATGACCTCACCCGCCACCGCCCGAGCGCCGCTGACGATGCTCTACGACGGCGACTGCCCGATCTGCCGACGTCAGGTCGCCTGGATCCACCGGCAACGCCATCGCGAGCGCATCCGCTGCGTGAACATCCGTGCAGCGGAGTTCTCGCCGGCGGCCTGGGGGCGCGACTGGGAGGAGCTGCTGGGGCGCATGTTCGCCCGCGACGGGCGAGGCGAGTGGTTCGCGGGAATGGAGGCGGTTCGGGCGATGCTCGCCCTGCTGGGCTATCGCCGGCTGGTATGGCTGTCACACCGGCCGGGGCTGAAGGGGATTCTCGATCGGGGCTACCTGTGGGTGGCGCGGCACCGCTTCACCCTGGGCCGGCTGCTGCCGACCCGGTACTGACCCTCAGAAGACCAGCGGCATGCGCGAGGCCAGCGGCTCGTGATAGTGGGCCTCGTGGCCGATCATCTCGTCGTGGGCGACGAACTGGACCAGATAGGCGCGGTGGATGCCGGCCCGCTTGAGCTCCAGGTAGACGTCGTCCAGCGCGCGGAACAGCATCGGCTTGCCCTGCCGGGTCAGCAGGTGACGCTGGCCCTCGAGGTCCTCGAGCTCGACCTGGTAGAAACGGCTGCCGGCGTGGCTGATGACGCGAACTTCGAAATTGTCGTGCTCGTGCACGTAGTGCTTGAGTGCGTGAAGCTCCATGAGGCTCCCTCCTTGTGCTTGTCGATCCATTGGCGGGCCTGCTTATCCAGTCAGGCTAGCCATCGGGTGTGACAGGTCCATGTCAGCGGTCAATCTTTGCAGACCACGCAACGCATCTGAAGTTCACGCCGGGTAACGGGCCACCACGCGCCCCGTGGCGTCGCGCTTGGCCTGCGCCTTGAGGCTGCGCCAGCAGTCCCCGAAACTCGCCGGCCGGCGCGTACCGGAGAGCATCAGCGCGGCGATGGACAGCCGCGGCAGGCCGAAGACGCGACGCTGGCCGAAGCGGTCCACCCCGTCGAAGCCGTCGGCCCGGACGATGGCTTCGGGCATCAGCGCCTCGCAGGCGCGTCGGAAGCGTCGCTGGATGTCGGCCAGGCGGGCGTGGCGATCGCGAGGGTCGTCGAGCAGCAGCACGAAGTCGTCGCCGCCTAGATGCCCCAGGAAGTCGCCATCGCGCAGCGACTCGCCGAGCAGCTCGGCCAGCGTCAGCAGCAGGCGGTCGCCGAGGGCATAGCCGAAGCGGTCGTTGAACGGCTTGAAGTGGTCCAGATCCAGATAGGCGGCGATGAAGGGCCGGGCGCGCCCGGCGAAGCGGTCCAGGGCGGCGCGGATCGGCGCATTGCCGGGCAGTTGGGTCAGGGGGTTGGCCTGGCGGGCGATCTCGACGCGCTGCTCGGTGATGACCTGCAGCAGGTCGACCACCCGCCCCATGCCGCGATAGCGCCCCGCCTCGGTGATCACGAAGTCCTCGTCGCGCAGGTCGCGCTCGCGCCCGGTGACCTTGCGCGAGACCTGGTCGAGCGAGGCGCTGCCCTCCACGCACAAGGGAGCGTGGCGCATCACCCGGGTGACCCGCTGACGCCCGTGGAGGTCGAAGCCGAAACGCTTGCCGAGCAGCGCCAGGATCCGCTGGCGATCGAGCACGCCGATGGGGACGGCCTGCTCGTCGACTACCGCCAGGCAGCGCGAGTCGGGCTCGGCGGCGAAGCGTTCGCTGGCCTCGGCCACGCTGGCGTCCGCCGGCAGCGGCGTCACCGCGGTGCAGAGCCGCTCGATGATCACCGCCTCCAGCGGCCGACGGTGGCGTCGCGTCAGGGTCGCGAGCCGCTCGTCCAGTGCCGGCCGCCGCCGGGCCGGGTCCGGCGCCGGATGGGCGAAGAGCCAGCCCTGGCAGTAGTCGGCGCCCAGCTCCCCCAGGCAGGCCAGCTCCGCCTCCCGCTCGACGCCCTCGGCGATTACCTGCGAGCCCATGCTGTGGGCGATGTCGATGATCGCCCGCACGAAGCGACGCTTGACCGGGTCGCCGTCGAGCCCGCTGACGAAATGCCGATCGAGCTTGACGAAATCCGGGGCGATCTCCGACCACAGGCGCAGCCCGGCATAGCCCTCGCCGAGATCGTCCAGGGCGATGGCGAAGCCCATCGACTGGTAGTGGCGCACCGCCTCGGCCATCAGCGTCGGGTCGATCCCCGGCGACTGCTCGGTCAGCTCGATCACCACACGGTGGGGCGGCAGCCCCAGGGTCTCGAGCAGGCGGCGTGTCTCGCCGCTGCGATGCTTCGGATCCAGCAGCACTTCCGGCGAAACATTGATGAACAGCCGCTCGTCGAGACCCTCGCCGACCCAGCGGGTCATGGCCCGTTCGCGACACACCGCCTCCAGCGGCGCCAGCAACCGGCGTTCCCGGGCGGCCCGGAAGAGCGCCAGCGGCGGCTCGAGCGCCGTGCCGGCCGGCCCGCGGGACAGGGCTTCATAGGCGAAGACATGCCCGGAATGCACCGACACGATCGGCTGAAAATGGACCGCGATGGCCGACGTGTCGATGAAGCTGTCCAGGGCGGAAATGGGCGAGATGCAGGCTGTATCGAGAGTCATGCCGCCATTGAGCGACACGATGATGACATCCTTGTGACAGGCAGCGCCCGCCGGCGACGCCGGCCCTCAGGCGTCAGGCTGGTAGGTCGAGGGGTCGATGGCGATGCCCAGCGAGTTGCGGTCGACCCAGTTGCCGGCCTTGGTCTGCTTGTAGCGAAACACCACGTAGTCGCCCTCGCCGACCGGCAGCTCGGCATCCTCGGTCTGGTAGCTGTAGGTCTCGCCGTCGACCACCAGCGTATAGCGGTACAGGTCGGGCATGCCCAGCCATTCCTGAAAGGGACCCTCGCGCTCGATGCTCTCGAGCGTGCCGCGTGCCTCCAGCTTGGGTGCGCGCTTGCGATAGCCGCGACGATATCCGCCCGCCATGCGTCTCTCCTCTGTCGTCTGTGCCGTCGATGGTCGGCCCGGGGCCGGTTGACGCCCGAGGGGCGGCATTATACGGCCGCACCGCCCGGCCTCAACCCCGGACTATTCGCCGAAGTGCTGGCCGTAGCTGTCGGGGGCGAGGTCCTCGAAGCGCGTGTACTTGCCGATGAAGGCCAGATGCACGGTGCCGATCGGCCCGTTACGCTGCTTGCCGATGACCAGTTCGGCCAGCCCCTTGTTGTCGGGATTATCCGGATTGTAGACCTCATCACGATAGACGAAGGTGATCAGGTCGGCGTCCTGCTCGATGGCGCCGGACTCGCGCAGGTCCGACATCACCGGGCGCTTGTTGGGCCGCTGTTCCAGCGAGCGGTTGAGCTGCGACAGGGCGATCACCGGGCAGCCGAACTCCTTGGCCAGCCCCTTCAACGAGCGCGAGATCTCGGAGATCTCGCCGGTGCGGTTCTCGGAAAAGCCGGGAATCTGCATCAGCTGCAGGTAGTCGATCATGATCAGGCCGAGGTTGCCGTGCTCGCGGACGATGCGGCGGATGCGCGAGCGCATCTCGTTGGGCGACAGCGCCGCCGTGTCGTCGATGAACAGCTGCTTGTCCTTGAGCAGGTTGACCGCCGAGGTCAGCCGCGGCCAGTCCTCATCCTCGAGCTGGCCGGTACGCACCCGGGTCTGGTCGATCCGCCCCAGCGAGGAGAGCATGCGCAGCATCAGTGCCTCGGCGGGCATCTCCATCGAGAACACCATCACCGGCTTGTCGCTGGAGATCACCGCATGCTCGACGACGTTCATTGCGAAGGTGGTCTTGCCCATCGACGGGCGTCCGGCAATGATCACCAGGTCGGAGGGCTGCAGGCCCGAGGTCATGTCATCCAGGTCGCGGAAGCCGGTGGACAGCCCGGTCATCTGCCCCTGCATGTTGAACAGCTCGTCGATGCGATCCACCGCCTTGGTGAGCAGGTCGCTCATGCCGACCGGCCCACCCATCTTGGGGCGCGACTCGCTGATCTGGAAGACCAGCCGCTCGGCCTCGTTGACCAGCTCGTCGGCCGGGCGCCCCTGGGGAGCGAACGCGCCGTCGGCGATCTGGCTGGCGGCCTGGATCAGCTTGCGCAGCGTGGCGCGCTCGCGAACGATGTCGGCATAGGCGCGAATGTTGCTGGCCGAGGGCGTGTTGCGGGCCAGCTCGGCGAGGTACGCCAGCCCACCCACGGTGTCGAGCTGGTCACGGGACTCCAGCGCCTCGGACAGCGTCACCACGTCGAGCGGGTGCGCGCTCTCGGCCAGCTGGATCATCACGTTGAAGACCAGGCGATGCTCGTAGCGGTAGAAGTCATCCGCCACCAGGCGCTCGGAGACGGTATCCCAGGCAGCGTTGTCGAGCATCAGGCCACCCAGCACCGACTGCTCGGCCTCCAGCGAATGCGGGGGCACCTTGAGGGCGGCCGCTTCCGGATCCAGTTCCAGGGAGTCACTCATGGGCTCGTTCCGACATCGGGGGCATGGCGGCCGCAACGACCGCCGCGCCATTCTAGCCTATCTCGTCTCGCCGCGCCGCCGACCCGAACGCCGACGCGCGCGCAAAAGAAAGCGCGACCCCCCGGAAGGCGTCGCGCTGTTTCTCGACCGGCCGGGCCGGCCGTGGCGGGGCGTGTTACTCGGCCACCACCACGATACGCACGGTGGCGTCGACTTCCGCGTGCAGGTGCAGCTGGACGTCGTACTCGCCGGTCGCGCGGATCGGCCCTTCGGGCATGCGGACTTCGCTCTTGGCGACGTCGAGACCGGCCTGGGTCAGGGCATCGGCCAGGTCGCGCGGCCCGATGGAACCGAACAGCTTGCCTTCGTCGCCGGCCTTGGCGACCAGCGACAGCTCGATGTCGTTGAGCTGCTCGGCGCGCTCCTCGGCTTCACGCTGGCGCTCGACGGCCTGGGCTTCGAGCTCCGCACGCTGCGCCTCGAAGGCGGCGACGTTGTCCTTGGTCGCCGGCACGGCCAGGCCGTAGGGGACCAGATAGTTGCGGCCGTAACCGGGCTTGACGGTGACCTTGTCACCCAGCGCACCCAGCTTGCCGATCTTGTCGAGCAGAATGACTTCCATCTCGTTAACCTCTTGTCATTGGCTGCGGGCCAGCCGGCCGCGGAAATCCGCGAAGGTATCGACCAGGCCCAGCAGCAGCACGATCAGAATCATGGGCCAGGTGGTCAGCAGCAGCGCATAGAAGGCGACCAGCCATAACCCGTTCATCCCTTTGAGACCAATCAGGCCGTGAATCAACGCAATGCCACCGATCAGCAGCGGCACCCAGCTCATGAACACCAGCGCCGGCCAGGTCACCAGACCACCGACGATGGCCATGGCGAACAGCCCCAGCAGTTCCCGGCGGGTCAGGCGCAGGCCGTGAAACTCGCTGCGGAAGCCGCCCGGGTTGTAGAGCCCGGCCTGCCAGCTGCGGGCCAGCGCCAGGCAGGCCACGCTGGCCAGCATGACGATCAGCCCGGTGATGCCACCGATCAGCAGCGTGGCCAGCCGTTCGGTGGACACCCCCTGGGCGGCCAGCTCGTCGAGCATGCGGGCGAACTCCGGCGAGCTCTGGCGCAGCGTCTCGAGCAGCGGATCGACGCCGCCCGGCGGCAGGAACACGCCCAGCTGCACCATGACGGCCGCGGCCAGCGCACCGACGATCAGCGTCTCGCTCCACCGACGGCGTGCACGCAGCACGACCGCCATCAGCGTCACCAGCAGCAGCGTGGCCAGCGGGATGCTGTCGCCCCGCGTCCACCACCAGCCGGTGGGCAGTGCGGCGGCGATGATCACCGGCATGGCCGGCGCCAGGCCGCGGCGCAGCGTCACCAGCGAGGCGATCGCGGCGCTCAGCCAGAACAGCCACGGCACGAGGGCGGCGGCGGCAGCGGCACCCGCGGCATGCGGCGTGCCGCGCATGACCCAGCGAGCCAGGGGTAGCATTGCGTGGTATCGGCTTACTGGTGGCTATCGGTGTACGGCAGCAGCGCCAGGTAGCGGGCCCGCTTGATGGCGGTGGACAGCTGACGCTGGTACCGCGCACGGGTGCCGGTGATGCGGCTGGGAACGATCTTGCCGGTCTCGGTGATGTAGGCCTTGAGCGTATCGATATCCTTGTAATCGATATACTTCACGCCTTCAGCGGTGAAGCGGCAGAACTTGCGGCGACGGAAAAAGCGTGCCATGGATTATCCTCCTGGACGGGCAGCGATTCAGTTGGCGGCGGCTTCGGTGCGCTCGGCGCGGGGCTTGTCGGACTTCTCGTCGCGACGACGGCCCTTGTCCTCGGCGGCCTTCATCATCGGCGACGCCTCGGTCACGGCTTCCTTGCAGCGCACCACCAGGCTGCGGATGATGGCATCGTTGAAGCGGAAGATGTTCTCGATTTCCTCGAGAGTCTCGCCGCGGCACTCGATGTTCATCAGCACGTAGTGGGCCTTGTGAATCTTGTTGATCGGGTAGGCCAGATGACGGCGCCCCCAATCCTCGAGACGATGCACGGTGCCGCCGTTGTCGGTGACGAGGCTGGTGTAGCGCTCGACCATCGCCGGAACCTGCTCGCTCTGATCCGGGTGGACCATGAACACGATTTCGTAATGACGCATGGTATCTCCTTTCGGTTTGACAGCTTCCCGATGGCGACAGTGGAACCGGCCATGCGGAAGCAAGGAGTCTTGAGTACGGGGTGAGGGTGTTCAAAGAACCGCACAATTGTAGTGATGCACCCTACCCCATGCAAGCGGCGTTCAGCCGCCGGCCGCCCCGCGGCGCTGGCGCACGGCCTCGAACAGGCACACGCCGGTGGCCACCGAGACGTTGAGGCTGGAGACGCTGCCCGCCATGGGCAGCTTGATGAGGGTGTCGCAGGCCTCGCGGGTGAGCCGCCGCAGCCCCTTGCCCTCGGCACCCATCACCAGCGCCACGGGGCGGACGAAGTCGGCCGCGAAGACGTCGTCGGTCGCCTCGCCGGCGGTGCCCAGCACCCAGACGCCGGCGTCCTTGAGCCGGCCCAGGGCGCGCGCCAGGTTGGTGACGCGATAGACCGGCACGCTCTCGGCGGCCCCGCAGGCCACCTTGCGCACGGTGGCGTTGAGCGGCGCCGACTTGTCCTTGGGCACCACCACGCCGTGCACGCCGGCGGCGTCGGCACTGCGCAGGCAGGCGCCCAGGTTGTGCACGTCGGTGACGCCGTCGAGCACCAGCAGCAGCGGCGGCTCGGCATGCGGCCAGCCGCCGAGGCGATGCCACAGCGTCTCCTCGCTCTGCGCCTCGAGCGGCGGACAGAAGGCGATCACCCCCTGATGACTGGCGCCCTGGGCCAGGCCGTCGAGCACCTCGCGGGGCTGGGCGACGAGCCGCGCACCCGCCTCGCCGGCGCGGGCGAGCAGCTCGCCGAGCCGGCGCTCGGCCGCGCCCTCCTGATACCAGAGTTCGCGGGGAGACTCGCCGCGATCGAGCAGCGCCTCGACGGCATGCACGCCGAACACGCCGTCCAGCCCGGGCGGGGTCGCAATGCGCGGCGCCTTCGCCGGCCCGCGCCCGCGGCCCTTGCCGCCGGCGGGCGCGCGGGCCTGACGACGACTCACGACGACTCCCCGCCGCGACGCTCGCGCTTGCCGGGCCGCGACTTGCGCCGCGAGCGCTTGCGCCCGCTGCTGTCGTCGCCGCCACCACTGCCGCGCGGCCCGCCGGCCTTGCGCGGCGGCTTCTGGCGGCGCGGGTGCTCGTCGACCAGCTCGAAGTCGATCTTGCGCTCGTCGAGGTCGACCCGGGCCACCTGAACGGTGACGCCGTCGCCCAGGCGGTAGGCGAAGCCGCCCCGCTCGCCCTTGAGACGATGCTTCTCGGGCTCGTAGTGGTAGTAGTCGGAGGGCAGCGAGGTGACGTGCACCAGCCCCTCCACATAGACGTCATCGAGACGCACGAAGATGCCGAACTGGGTCACCGAGGCGATGGTGCCGTCGAAGGTGTCGCCGACCTTGTCGGACATGAACTCGCACTTCAGCCAGTCGGTGACGTCGCGGGTCGCGTCATCGGCGCGGCGCTCGGTCATCGAGCAGTGCTCGCCGAGCTCGATCATCTGCTCGAAGGTGTACGGGCACCAGGTGGAAGGCTTCTCCACCGGCGTCCCTTCGGCGCGCAGCACGTTGCTGGTCTGGCGCGGCCCGCGGATCACCGAACGGATCGCGCGGTGCACCAGCAGGTCCGGGTAGCGGCGGATCGGCGAAGTGAAGTGCGCATAGGCCTGGTAGGCCAGGCCGAAGTGACCCTCGTTGTGCGGCGAATAGACCGCCTGGCTCATGGTGCGCAGCATCACCGTCTGGATGATGTCGGCGTCGGGACGGTCCTTGATCGTCTCGCGCAGGGTCTGGAAGTCCTGCGGCGTGGGCTCGTCGCCGCCCGGCAGGGTCAGGCCCAGCTCGTTGAGGAACAGCCGCAGCTTGTCGAGGCGCTCGGCGGCCGGCGGCTGGTGGATGCGATACAGCGCCGGCAGGTCGTGCTTGTCGAGGAAGCGCGCGGTGGCCACGTTGGCGGCCAGCATGCACTCCTCGATCAGCTTGTGGGCGTCGTTGCGCGAACGCGGCACGATGGTCTCGATCTTGCGCT
This sequence comes from Halomonadaceae bacterium T82-2, assembly GCA_001577635.1. Taxonomy (GTDB): domain Bacteria; phylum Pseudomonadota; class Gammaproteobacteria; order Pseudomonadales; family Halomonadaceae; genus Modicisalibacter. The sequence goes on from LSBP01000001.1 coordinate 179,795, forward strand.
CGGCGTTGAACAGGATCTCGGTCTCGGTGGTCTCGAAATCGATGGCGCCGCGCTCCTCGCGGGACTGGCGCAGCAGCTTGTAGAGGGCGTGCAGGTTGTGCAGCGAGGGCAGCAGGTGGTGATAGCGCTGGCAGAGCTCCTGGCCCAGCGGGCTGTCGGGGGCTTCGAGCATCTCGCCGACCTGGGTATAGGTCAGCCGGGCGTGCGAGCGGATCACCGCCTCGTAGAAGCGATGGCGGCTGATCGCCCCGGTCTTGGAGATGTTCATCTCGCAGACCAGCGTCAGGCGGTCGACCTCGGGGTTGAGCGAGCACAGCCCGTTGGAGAGCAGCTCGGGCAGCATCGGCACCACCTGGCCGGGGAAGTACACCGAGTTGCCGCGGACGTGCGCCTCCTGATCGAGCGCCGAGCCGGGACGCACGTAGTGCGAGACGTCGGCGATCGCCACGAGCAGCTTCCAGCTGCCCGACTTGGTCTTCCACGCGCAGACCGCGTCGTCGAAGTCCTTGGCGTCCTCGCCGTCGATGGTCACCAGCGGGGTGTCACGCAGGTCGATGCGATGGTGCTTGTCGGCCTCGGCCACCTGATCCGACATGCCGTCGATCTGGGCCTCGACCTCGGGCGGGAAGGCATCGGGGATCTCGTAGCTGCGGATGGCGATGTCGATCTCCATCCCCGGGTCCATGCGCTCGCCGAGCACCTCGGTCACCTCGCCCACCGGCTGCACGCGGGTCTCGGGCTGCTGGGTGATGCGTACCGACACCACCTGGCCGTCCCGGGCGCCGCCGGTGGCGCTGTTGGGAACGATCACCTCCTGGGTGATGCGGGTGTTCTCGGGGATCAGCACGCCGAACTCGCTCGAGCGCTCGCGGAACACGCCGACCAGCGACTGAGTGTTGCGGGACAGCACCTCGACGATGGTCGCCTCGTCGCGGCCGCGGCGGTCACGGCCGCTGATGCGCACCAGCACGTGGTCGCCGTGGAACACCCGGCGCATCTGGCGCGGCGGCAGCACCAGGTCGGGCTTCTTGCCGTCGTCGCGGAGGAGGAAACCGATGCCGTCACGATGGCCCAGCACCTTGCCCTTGATGAGGTCGAGCTTGTCGATCAGCGCGTAGGCGCCGCGACGGTTGCGCAGGATCTGGCCGTCACGCTCCATGGCCGCCAGGCGGCGACGCACGGCCTCGACCTGATCGTCGTCGGTCAGGCCGAGCATGCGGCTCATGTTCTCGTCGGTGATCGGCTTTCCGTATTCCTCGAGCCGGGCCAGCAGGTATTCGCGGCTGGGTACCGGCTTGTCGTATTTCTCGGCTTCGCGCGCGGCGTGCGGATCGTCATTTAACGTCCAGTGATTCATGTTGTTGCTTCCTTGATTGTCGTTGCGGGCGATGACGGACGCGGCGCGGCTGATAAGGGGCTTGTCATGCGCGCAGTATAGCGCCGTGCGCAAGGCGACCCAACCACCGGCCGGCAACCCGCGCCCGGCATCCACCCGAAGAATTGTCGCCGAGGGACTTGCATTCGCGTCAGGAATCGGTATGATTCGTGGCCACTTGCCCCGGCCCAGGTGGCGGAATTGGTAGACGCGCTAGCTTCAGGTGCTAGTGTCCTTACGGACGTGGAGGTTCAAGTCCTCTCCTGGGCACCATCGGCATGTCGGCGACAGCGGCATGAAGGTGGCATTCTCGAGGCAGGTATCGGCAGGTTTTCGCCCAGGTGGCGGAATTGGTAGACGCGCTAGCTTCAGGTGCTAGTGTCCTTACGGACGTGGAGGTTCAAGTCCTCTCCTGGGCACCACGCGAAAACCGCCGAACGACATGATGCGCCCAGGTGGCGGAATTGGTAGACGCGCTAGCTTCAGGTGCTAGTGTCCTTACGGACGTGGAGGTTCAAGTCCTCTCCTGGGCACCATCCGCATCATGCTCTCCCATCTCGTGATTTCCCGAATTTACTGATCTCGCATCATGGCTTTGCCCATGCCCGTGCGATGCCGACATGTGGCCCGAACACGCCTCACCACCGAAGCCTTCCCGCTTTCGCTTCTCAGCTTCCTTGGGCCTCAACTATTACCGACCTCGATTCGCCAGCTCGCATCTCTTGCGCACTTCAGTAGCGCGGCGGCTGGTCGGCGACACGCGCCAGCGCCCAGCCCTGCGTGCTGACACGCGACTCCAGCGCATGCTCCACCGGCCCCGGCAACTGCGGGAAGAAATCCAGCCCCGTCAGCGCCTCGATGCGATCGATGGTCACCAGGTAGCGATCCAGCGGCTCGCTGCCCTGCACCCGCTGCGGCATCAGGAAGGCCAGCGCCCGAGGCTGCGGGCCCGGCACGACGATGATCTTGTAGAACATCGTCGGCACCTGCACGTAACCCACCCGGTTCAGCAGTGCCCCCCAGCCCGGCGAAAACACCGGCCCGGTGATCACCTGCAGGGTGCCGAAACGCGGCGCGAAGTCATCGATGACCACTTCCTCGAGCCGCTGCCACAGGCGTCGGTTGAGATTGGGCCGCTGGGGCGTGATGTTCGACATCAGGAAGGTGTCGCGCTGCGCGCTGCGGCCGTAGTTGGCGGCGATCGCATAGTTGGGCGCCAGATGCCCACGGTCATAGCCGCTGCGCAGGTAGTCATCGGGCGCCACCGGCCACAGCGTGCGCCAGTCACGCTGAAAGTCCGGGCGCTCGCCGATGTGCGTGCCCTTGGCGACAGGATGTAACTGGTAGCCGACCCACAGCGGGCTCGCCCGCAGGTCCGACCAGCCCAGCAGGACCCCCTGGTTGCGCAGCACCCGATGCAGCGCCAGCCAGTCGGTGGCCTGCCGCTCGGGCAGCCCCATCCACACCAGGCGCTCGCGAACATCGCGCTCCTGCCAGTACCACAGGCCGCTGGCCACGACCACGAAGACCAGCGAGACGGCGAGGCGCCGGGCACCCCGCCCGGCCCAGTCGAGAACGTCGTCGATCACGCGGCGGCCTCGGACGACGGCATCATCCTGTTACGGTGCATCGCCTCAGAGCCCCACGCTGAACATCGTCTCCAGATCGTGGCGCGAATGTACCTGCAGCGCGTTGAGGGTCTCGGTCTCGCGAACGCCCTCGACCTGGGTCAGGCGCCCGGTGACCAGCTCGGCCAGCGTCTCGAAGTCCCGGGTCCGGGCGATGGCCACCAGATCGTAGCGGCCACAGGTGGAATAGACTTCACTGATCCCCGGAACCTCGGCCAGACGCTCGGCGACGGCCTTGATGCGGCCCTTTTCGGCGTTGATCAGAATCACGGCGTTCTGCATGGCTCTCCTCCCTGCCTGAATGCGACCGGTGAGCCGACGGCTCACGTTGGCGGCAGTATATCAGCGCAGATCACCCCGCGGCAGCGTCGCCGGCCTCCAGCGCCAGCAACCGACGCTTGAGCGATGCACCACCCGGCCAGCTACCCGGGCCGCCGGTGGTCACCAGGCGATGGCAAGGCACCAGCAACGGCAGGGGATTGGCCGCCACCGCCCGGGTCACCGTGATGACCGCCACGTCGTCGCCCAGCCGTCGCGCCAGCTCGCCATAGGTTCGCGTCGTGCCGTAGGGAATGCGCCGCACCGCCGCCCAGACCTCACGTTGCGCCTGACTGCCATGGGGCGCAATATCGACACTGAACTGACGCCGCCGCCCGGCCAGATAGGCCAGTATTTCATCGCGCGCCCTGGCCAGAGCCGTATCGTCGTGCTCCCACCCCGGCTCGATACGCTCGGTATCGAAGCGCAGGTGGCGAATGCCGGCCTCGTCGCCGGCCAGCAGCAGATCGCCGAGCGGGCTGGAAAATGTCGTGAAACGCATGAGGCCTCCTGTTCCTCCGGCAACCGCCCGCTCTCGGGCAATGGCGCATGACTCGCCAAAAGTGTATACACTTTTGCCAGGAAAAATGTATACACTTTGACTAGGGTATGAAGAAGGAGGCCTGAACCTCCCCCGCAGTTCGGCATCCCGGCTGCGTAAAAAACGACAGGCGCCCCGCGCCAGGCACGTGACCGCCTTCCGCTCGCACCGGGCGGGAAAACATTCGGCAACCCTAACGCTGACCAACGAGGAGCTACCATGGCCGACCAAAATCGCCGCGACTTCATCCGCCACAGCCTGCTCGGCCTCGCCGCCCTGCCACTGGGCGCCGGCATTCTGTCACAACGGGCTCTCGCCCAGGAACTGCCGCCTCTGGACCCGAGCAACCCGCAGGCCAAGGCGCTCAACTATGTCACCGTGGCCAGTCAGGCCAGCGACAACCCCGCCTACTCGAAGGGCGAGAAGTGCGCCAACTGCATGTTCTTCAAGGAGGCCAACAACGGCTGCCAGCTGTTCCCGCAGAACAGCGTCGCCCCGGGTGGCTGGTGCCAATCCTGGACCAAGAAGGGCTGAACCTCGCCGGGGCGCCGCCATGGCGCCCCGGCACTCACTCGTCATATCAGCCGCGACCTTCAAGGTCGGCCGGCAGCGGCCACTGGTAGCGGCGCACCACTTCCTCGCCTTCCATCGACAGCAGCTTGACCGGGAAGCCCCACAACTGATGCAGGTGACGCAGCACCGGGTAGACGCTCTTGGCCAGCGGCCGCCGCCGATCCTGCACATGGTGCAGCGTCAGGGAGCGGTCACCTCGAATGTCGGCCTCCCAGACCTGAATATTGGGCTCGCGCACCGATAGCGCGTACTGGGTCGACAGCGCCTCGCGGATACGCCGGTAGCCACGCTCGTTGTGGATCGCCTCGATGGTCAGCATCTCATCCTGGTCGTCGTCGACCAGAGTGAACAGCTTGAGATCGCGGATCACCTTGGGCGACAGGAACTGCTGGATGAACGACTCGTCCTTGAAGTTGCGCATGGCGAAGTGCAGCGTCTCCAGCCAGTCGCTGCCGGCGATGTCGGGGAACCACTCGCGGTCCTCGGCGGTGGGCTCCTGACAGATGCGCTTGATGTCGCTGTACATCGCGAAGCCCAGCGCATAGGGGTTGATGCCGTTGAAGTAGGGGCTGTCGAAGCTTTGCTGGCTGACCACCGCGGTGTGCGACTGCAGGAATTCGAGGATCACGCCCTCGTCGACCAGCCCCTCGTCATACAGCCGGTTCATGAGCGTGTAGTGCCAGAAGGTCGCCCAGCCCTCGTTCATCACCTGGGTCTGGCGCTGCGGGTAGAAGTACTGGGCGAGCTTGCGGACGATACGCACGATCTCGCGCTGCCAGGGCTCGAGCAGTGGCGCGTTCTTCTCGATGAAGTAGAGCAGGTTCTCCTGGGGCTCGGCCGGGTAGCGCCCGTACTGATGCAGGCCGAGCGGATCCTCCTCGTCATGCTCCGGGCCATGCGCGGGGCGATGCTCGGGAATCGTGCTCCACAGCAGGTTGACCTGCGACTGCAAGTACTCGGCACGCTCGGCCTGACGCCGCGCTTCCTCCTCGGCGGAAATCGGTGACGGGCGCTTGTAGCGATCGACGCCATAGTTCTGCAGCGCATGGCAGGCATCGAGCAGTTGCTCCACGGCGGCAACGCCGTGGCGCTCCTCGCATTCGGAAACGTACCGGCGGGCGAACACCAGATAGTCGACGATCGCCGAGGCGTCGGTCCAGGTACGGAACAGGTAGTTGCCCTTGAAGAAGGAATTGTGGCCATAGCAGGCATGCGCCATGACCAGCACCTGCATCATCAGGGTGTTCTCTTCCATGAGATAGGCGATGCAGGGGTCGGAATTGATCACCAGCTCGTAGGCCAGCCCCATCTGGCCGCGCCGATAGGCCTGCTCCACCGCCAGGAACTGCTTGCCGAACGACCAGTGATGATAGCCGATCGGCATGCCCACGCTGGCATAGGCATCCATCATCTGCTCGGAGGTGATGATCTCGATCTGATTGGGATAGGTGTCCAGCCGATACTCGTCGGCCAGGCGGGCGATCTCCCGCTCGTAGGCCGTGAGTGTCTCGAAGTTCCAGTCCGAGCCGGTGGCAATGGGCTTGCGTCGGGTCATGATGCTGCCTCCTGGGCCGAGCTCAGTGCTCGGCGCGACGCCGGAAGAGTTCACGGAACACCGGATAGATGTCCCCTGCCTCGACGATCTGTCGCATGGCGAAACGCTGGGGAAACTCGGCCTGCACGCTCTCGTACTCCTCCCACAGCGCCTGGTGGGCGTGGGGGGTGATCTCCACGTAGGTGAAGTACTGCAGGCGCGGCATCAGGGACTTGACCAGCAGCTCCCGGCAGGTGGTGGAATCGTCGTCCCAGTTGTCGCCGTCCGAGGCCTGGGCGACGTACAGGTTCCACTGGTGCGCCGGATAGCGGTCGCGGATGATCTCGTCGACCAGGGTGAGCGCACTGGAGACGATGGTGCCGCCGGTCTCGCGGGAGTAGAAGAACTCCTCCTCGTCGACCTCCTTGGCCGCGGTGTGGTGGCGCACGAAGACCAGCTCGACCTTCTCGTAGTTGCGCTCGAGAAAGAGGTAGAGCAGCAGGAAGAAGCGCTTGGCGATGTCCTTGTGCGACTGGGTCATCGACCCGGAGACATCCATCACGCAGAACATCACCGCCTTGTTCGACGGCTGCGGCTGGTTGATCAGGTTGTTGTAGCGCAGGTCATAGGTGTCGATGAACGGCACCGCGTCGAGGCGCTTCTCGAGCCGCTCGATCTCGGCCTTGAGCTCGGCGATGCGCGCCGGGTTGCGCAGCACCGGGTCCTTGCGCTCCTCCGCCTCGAGCGCCTCGGTCGCCTCGCGCAGGGCCCGCTTGATCGGCGCCCGCATGGCGATGCGCCGCGCCTGGGCCTCGCGCATCGAGCGCACGATGTTGATGCGCGCCGGCACCCCCTCGCGGGCGATCCCGGCCCGCACCGGGCGCACCTCCTCGAGGTCGAGCAGCGCCTTGCGCTCCAGGTGCGGCAGCTCGAGGCCGTCGAAGACGAAATCGAGGAATTCCTCGCGGGTCAGCGAGAAGGCGAACTCGTCCATGCCCTCGCCCTGGTTCGAGGCGCTGCCCTCGCCGGCCCCGCCACCGCCGCCCCCGCCGGGGCGGCGCAGCCGGTCGCCCTCGACGAATTCCTTGTTGCCGGGGCTGACCACGGTACGCTTGCCGCCGGGACCATGCTGGAAGACCGGCTCGGAGATGTCACGAGCCGGGATGGAGACCTTCTCGCCGCGCTCCATGTCGGTGATCGAGCGCTTGTTGACGGCCTCCTCCACCGAGCGCTTGATGTGGGTGCGATAGCGATCCAGGAAGCGCTGTCGATTGACCTCGCTCTTGTGGCGGTCGTTGAGCCGCCGATCGATGAAATAGCTCATGCCTGCCTCCCTCCGGGAGTCTCGGGGGCACTGGCCGCCGGACATCGCCTGCCGTGTCCGGCCGACCGGACCGCCGGGGCGCGGGTGATACCGCCGTCCGCGCCCCGGGCGGGAAGGCTCAGTGCGACTTGCGCACGCGCAGGTACCATTCGGAGAGCAGGCGCACCTGCTTCTCGGTATAGCCCCGCTCGACCATCCGGGCGACGAAGTCCTCGTGCTTGCGCTTGTCGGCCTCCGAGGCCTTGGCGTTGAACGAGATGACCGGCAGCAGCTCCTCGGTGTTGGCGAACATCTTCTGCTCGATCACGCCCTTGAGCTTCTCGTAGGACTGCCAGCTGGGGTTCATGCCGTTGTTCTGGGCCCGCGCCCGCAGCACGAAGTTGACCACCTCGTGGCGGAAGTCCTTGGGATTGGAGATCCCCGCCGGCTTCTCGATCTTCTCCATCTCCTCGTTGAGGGCCTGACGATCGAACATGTGGCCGGTCTCGGGGTCACGGTACTCCTGGTCCTGGATCCAGAAGTCGGCATAGGTCACGTAGCGGTCGAAGATGTTCTGGCCGTACTCGCTGTAGGACTCGAGGTAGGCGGTCTGGATCTCCTTGCCGATGAAGTCGACGTAGCGCGGCGCCAGGTACTCCTTGATGAAGCGCAGGTAGCGTTCGTGGGTCTCCTTGGGCAGCTGCTCGTGCTCCAGGCGCTGCTCGAGCACGTAGAGCAGGTGCACCGGGTTGGCGGCGACCTCGTGGGTGTCGAAGTTGAACACCTTGGAGAGGATCTTGAAGGCGAAACGCGTGGACAGCCCGTCCATGCCCTCGTCGACCCCGGCGGCATCGCGGTACTCCTGGATCGACTTGGCCTTGGGATCGGTGTCCTTGAGGTTCTCGCCGTCGTAGACCCGCATCTTGGAGTAGATGCTGGAGTTCTCCGGCTCCTTGAGCCGCGAGAGCACCGAGAACTGGGCGAGCAGGCGCAGGGTGTCCGGCGCGCAGGGCGCCTCGGCCAGCGAGGAATGCTCGAGCAGCTTCTGGTAGATCTTGATCTCCTCGGAGACCCGCAGGCAGTAGGGCACCTTGACGATGTAGACGCGGTCCAGGAAGGCCTCGTTGTTGCGATTGTTGCGGAACTGCTGCCACTCGCTCTCGTTGGAGTGGGCGAGGATGACGCCGTCGAAGGGAATCGCCCCCATGCCCTCGGTGGGGTTGTAGTTGCCCTCCTGGGTCGCGGTCAGCAACGGATGTAGCACCTTGATCGGTGCCTTGAACATCTCGACGAATTCCATCAGTCCCTGGTTGGCCTTGCACAGCCCGCCGGAGAAGCTGTAGGCATCCGGGTCATCCTGGGAGTAGAGCTCGAGCTGGCGGATGTCGACCTTGCCGACCAGCGAGGAGATGTCCTGGTTGTTCTCGTCGCCGGGCTCGGTCTTGGAGACCGCGATCTGGTTGAGCCGCGAGGGATGCAGACGCACCACGCGGAACTGCGAGATATCGCCGCCGTACTCCTTGAGGCGCTTGGCCGCCCAGGGCGACATCACGCTCTTCAGGTAGCGCCGCGGAATGCCGTACTCCTTCTCGAGCTGCTCGCCGTCCTCCTCGGGGGAAAACAGCCCCAGCGGCGATTCGAAGACCGGGGACCCCTTGATGGCGTAGAAGGGCACCTTCTCCATCAGCAGCTTGAGCCGCTCGGCCAGCGACGACTTGCCGCCGCCCACCGGGCCCAGCAGGTAGAGGATCTGCTTGCGCTCCTCGAGCCCCTGGGCGGCGTGACGGAAGTAGGCGACGATCTGCTCGATCGCCTCCTCCATGCCGTAGAACTCGAAGAATGCGGGATAGCGACGGATGACCTTGTTGGTGAAGATGCGGGACAGGCGCGGGTCCTTCGACGTGTCGATGACCTCGGGCTCGCCGATGGCTTTCAACATGCGCTCCGCGGCGCTGGCATAGGCACCGGGGTCCGTGCGGCACAGTTCCAGGTACTCCTGAAGACTCATCTCTTCCTGCTGAACCTGCTCGTAGCGGCTCTGCACATGGTCGAAGATACTCATTGAGGCCTCCTTGAATCGCGACACCCGGTCGCCGACAACCGTCTGGGTTTTCCGGGCTGGCGTAATGATCAGCGTAGACGGATAAACGACTGACGATGGAGAGCTTGCCATGAGGTCTTTCAACGCAACCGCGCGGTGCTCCTCTTTTCAGGGTATGAGCGCGAACGCCGCGATTGGTTCGATCACGGCGCGGAAAAAACTCGCGAACGGCATCGATCTGTCAGCGATCGAGCGCCATCCGGATATCGCTCAGCAGGCCGTCGAGCAGTTCGGTGGTGGTGTTCCAGGCGCACACGAAGCGCGCCCCGCCGGCTCCGATGAAGGTATAGAAGGTCCAGCCCCGGTCCCGCAGGTGCTTGAGGACCGCCGGCGGCAACTCCACGAACACGCTGTTGGCCTGGGCGGGGAACATCAGGCGCGCGCCGGGCAGCCCCTCGAGACCGTCCGCCAGGTAACGGGCCATGGCGTTGGCGTGAACGGCATTGTCGAGCCAAGCCCCGGACTCCAGCAGCCCCAGCCAGGGTGCGGCAATGAACCGCATCTTGGAGGCCAGCTGGCCGGCCTGCTTGCAGCGGTAGTCGAAGTCCTCGGCCAGCTCGCGATTGAAGAACACCACCGCCTCGCCCATCGGCAGGCCGTTCTTGGTGCCGGAAAAGCACAACACGTCGACGCCGGCCTGCCAGGTCAGCTCGGCCGGCGAGGCCTCGAGCGCGGCACAGGCGTTGGCGAAGCGCGCGCCGTCCATGTGCAGGCGCAGGTCGTGCTTGTCGGCCATGGCGCGGATGCCGAGCAGCTCATCGCGGGTGTAGACAGTCCCCACCTCGGTGGCCTGGGTGATCGACACCACCTTCGGCTTGGGGTAGTGGATGTCGCGGCGCCGGGTGACCAGGCGCTCGATGCCCTCGGGCGCCAGCTTGCCGTGCTCGCCGCTGGCGGTGAGCAGCTTGGCACCGTTGGAGAAGAACTCCGGGCCGCCGCACTCGTCGGTCTCGATGTGCGCCAGCTCGTGACAGATCACGCTGTGATAGCTCCGGCCCATGGCGGCCAGGGCCAGCGAGTTGGCCGCCGTGCCGTTGAAGACGAAGAAGACGTCGCAGTCGTAATCGAACAGGGTGCGGAAGCGGTCGGCCGCCCGCTGGGTCCAGGCATCGTTGCCGTAGGCGAGATCATCGCAGCGGTTGGCATCGAGCAGGTATTCCAGCGCCTCCGGGCAGATGCCGGAGGTGTTGTCGCTGGCCAGGAAACGCGGCGAGCAGTCGGGGGGCATGGCGGGGTCCTCTCGCGAGACTGTTGTTGTTGGCGAACGCGACCGGGTGCCATCGCGTCCGGCTGTCGGCGTGGATCGCACGCCGTTGGGGCCCGTTGAGACTCCCCCGCGAGCCGCGCCGGGAATCTCAACAGGCCCCAGTCTAGCACCCCGCCCGACGGGAAAAAGCGCGCCGTCAGAGGATGGCGGCGAGGCGCGTTCCCTGGTCGATGGCGCGCTTGGCATCCAGCTCGGCGGCCTTCTCGGCCCCGCCGATCACGTGCACCTCGGTGCCGGCCCCGTGCAGCGGCGCGAGCAGCTCGACCACCGACTCCTGACCGGCACAGATCACCACGCTGTCGACGGCCAGCAACCGTTCCTCGCCGGCAACGCGCAGGCGCAGGCCGCCGTCCTCGATGCCCCGATACTCGCAGCCGGCGAGCATCTCGACGCCGCGATGACGCAAGGCCGCCCGATGCACCCAGCCGGTGGTGGTGCCCAGGCCCTTGCCGGGCTTCGAGGTCTTGCGCTGCAGCAGGGTGACCCGACGCGGCACCGCCGGCGCCACCGGCGGCTGCAGCCCGCCCGGCTCGCTGACGGCGAGATCCACGCCCCACTCCGCGCACCATGCCTCGCGGTCGAGCGCCGGGTGTCCGGCATGGGTCAGCAGCTCGGCGACGTCGAAGCCGATGCCCCCGGCGCCGATGATCGCCACACGCCGGCCGACACGCTCGGGGTGGCGGATTGCGGTCGGGTAGTCGAGCACCATCGGGTGATCGATGCCCGGCAGGTCGAGCGCGCGCGGACGCACGCCGGTGGCCAGCACCACGGCATCGAAACCCGCCAGCCGTTCCGCCTCGACCGGAGTGTTCAGGCACAGCTCGACGCCGTGGCGCTCGAGCATCACCCGGTAGTAGCGCAGCGTCTCGGCGAACTCCTCCTTGCCGGGAATGCGCCGGGCGAAATTGAACTGGCCGCCGATCTCGTCCTCGCGCTCGAAGAGCGTGACACGATGGCCGCGCTGCGCGGCGCTCACCGCGCAGGCCAGCCCCGCCGGTCCGGCCCCGACCACGGCGATCGCGCGCGGCGTCGTCACCGGCGTCAGGTTCAGTTCCGTCTCGTGACAGGCACGCGGGTTGACCAGGCACGAGGTGAGCCGGCCCTGGAAGGTATGCTCGAGACATGCCTGGTTGCAGGCGATGCAGGTATTGATCGCCCCGTCATCGCCCTGCCCGGCCTTGGCCAGCCATTCGGGATCGGCCAGGAAGGGACGCGCCATCGACACCATGTCGGCGACGCCCTCGGCGAGCAGGCGCTCGGCGACATCGGGCATGTTGATGCGGTTGGTGGTGATCAGGGGAATCGTCAGCTCGGCCTTCATGCGCTGGGTGACCTCGCTGAACACGGCGCGCGGCACGCTGGTAACGATGGTCGGCACCCGCGCCTCGTGCCAGCCGATGCCGGTGTTGATCAGGTTCGCCCCCGCCGTCTCGATGGCGCGACCCAGCGCCACCACCTCCTGCCAGGTACTGCCCTCCTCGACCAGATCGATCATCGACAGCCGGAAGATGACCAGGAAGTCCGGACCCAGCGCCGCGCGAATGCGCTCGACGATCGCCACCGGGAAGCGGATGCGGTTGGCGAAGTCGCCGCCCCATTCGTCGTCGCGCTGATTGGTGCGCCGACAGATGAACTGGTTGATCAGGTAGCCTTCGGAGCCCATCACCTCGACGCCGTCGTAGCCGGCCTCGCGGGCCAGCCGGGCGCAGTTGACGTAATCGTCGATGGTCCGCTCCACCTCCTCGGCGGTCAGCGCCCGCGGCGGATAGGGGTTGATCGGTGCCTGGATCGGCGAGGGCGCGACCAGTGCCGGCGAGTAGGCGTAGCGCCCGGCATGCAGGATCTGCAGGCAGATGTGCCCGCCCTCGGCATGCACGGCCTCGGTCACCCCGCGGTGCCGGTCGATCTCCGCGGCATCGGTGAGCCTGGCCGCGCCGTGGAAGACCGCGCCCTCGGCATTGGGCGCGATGCCGCCGGTGACGATCAGCGACACCCCGGCCCGCGCGCGCTCGGCATAGAAGGTCGCCAGCCGTGCGAAGCCCTCCGGCGCTTCCTCCAGGTTGGTGTGCATGGACCCCATCAGCACCCGGTTGGGCAGGGTCAGCGGGCCGACGGCGAGCGGCCGAAAGAGATACGGGTAGCGGGCGGTCACGGCGGAGCCTCCGAAACATCGGTGATCGGGCAGATTCCAAACAATCGTTTGAACGAGTGTACTCCGTCACTCGAATCACGCAACGTCGAAGGCCGCCTCGACCAGCCGTGCCGCCATGCCGATTCCACTCGGACACGCACCCGCGAACCGATACCGACGCCACAGACGCAGCCGACGGGCGACGGGCGACGGGCGACGGGCGACGGGCGACGGGCGACGAAAACAGGATCGAACGAGGGTCAGGATGCAGGAAACGCAAACACGCCAAAGCCCGGACGAGGGTGGCGACAGGCGAAAAGCCAGCAGACGGGAAAGGCGAAGAGGGGGACCCGGAAAGGGAATGGCGGACCGGACGGGACTCGAACCCGCGACCTCCGGCGTGACAGGCCGGCATTCTAACCGACTGAACTACCGGTCCGCATTGGTGGGTGGTACAGGACTCGAACCTGTGACCCCCAGCATGTGAGGCTGGTGCTCTAACCAACTGAGCTAACCACCCGGATCCCGATGAAGCGCTGCAGCAGACAAGTGGCGGACCGGACGGGACTCGAACCCGCGACCTCCGGCGTGACAGGCCGGCATTCTAACCGACTGAACTACCGGTCCACATAACGTATCCAAGGTTATCAACCCAAAGCACGCTTACCTGACTGATGCGACAATCCAAGGATTGTCTGGATGAAAAAGACTGGCGGACCGGACGGGACTCGAACCCGCGACCTCCGGCGTGACAGGCCGGCATTCTAACCGACTGAACTACCGGTCCGCATCTTTTTCTACGTGATTGGTGGGTGGTACTGGGTTCGAACCAGTGACCCCCAGCTTGTAAGGCTGGTGCTCTCCCAACTGAGCTAACCACCCGGTCACGTGGCGCTGCATTCTACAGGCCACCCGAGGAATGTCAACGCCTTTTGCGACCCACTCCCAAGCTATCGTCGTTAGTGTTGTCGCCAAGGGCTGATCCGTCGACAGGTCTATGAGGGGGCGCTGTGAACCCATCCATGGACGCTACCTACGCCATCCATGGCGTAGGACCCCCTCTTCGACCTATCCCCGGCGCCCTTTGCTAGAGCCAGCCGCAATTGCTTTGCGACCTGCACCGGCTCGGTTGTCGACGCGAAAGCTCGCCGGCGGGACAACCCCGCATTATCGCCCGACCCTCGCCATGGCAGGGACCACCCGATCCGCCGCCTCGTCGATCAGCGCCTGCCGGGTGCGCCCCGAGGCCTTGCGCGGGCGCCAGTCGTGCTCGCCGTCGGCGAGAAAGTGCACCTCGGCGCAGTCCGGCAGCGCATAGTCCTCGACCTCGTCACGCCGGCCGAACGGGTCCCGGTCGCCCTGCAGCACCAGGGTCGGGCAGGCCAGCCGCGGCCAGTGCGCGAGCCGTGTCCGCTCCGGCTTGCCGGGCGGATGAAAGGGATAGCTGCACAGCACCAGCCCTGGCGCGCCGTCCTCCGCCGCCAGCAGGCTGGCCACCCGGGCGCCCAGGGACTTGCCGCCCAACCACAGCGGGGCCTCGCCGAGCGGAGCCACTGCCGCACGCCAGGCGCGAAACTCTTCGACCAGCCGCTCGGCACGCGGCGGCGGCCGGCGGCGCTGCTCCGTGCGCATGCGCTGCAGGTAGGCGAACTCGAAGGCCAGCACCTGCACACCCCGCCCGGCCAGCGCCTCGCGCAGCGCGACCAGCATGGGGGCATCGTGACCGGCCCCGGCACCGTGTGCCAGCAGCAGGCGGCCGTGGCGCGGCTCGCCGCGGACGATCAGCGGCCCCAGCCCTGCGATGTGCTCCACCCGCTCTCCGGGCTCCTGCGGCGTGGAGGCCGTCGCCTCAGCCTGCTCCGTTTTCATACTGTATCCATTTGTTGTATACATAAAGTGTAGACAGCCACTATACTGGCGTGAGCGTATCCTCGCCCCACCGTCATCGCCGGGCTTGACGGAGATCAGCGCAGGCGCCGAGCGTGCCGGGCATGCTCCGCGTCCGGGTACGCCACCACCGCGCCAGATGGAAACCGACATGAGCCAAGCACTGGAACACCCAACCTACAACTACAAGGTCGTTCGCCAGTTCGCGATCATGACCGTGGTGTGGGGCATCCTGGGCATGAGCCTGGGCGTGCTCATCGCCGCCCAGCTGATCTGGCCCGAGCTCAACCTGGGGCTGCCCTGGACGAGTTTCGGCCGCCTGCGTCCCATGCACACCAACACCGTGGTCTTCGCCTTCTCCGGCTCCGCGCTGATGGCCACCTCCTACTACGTGGTGCAGCGTACCTGCCAGGCGCGGCTGGTCTCCGACCGCCTGGCGGCCTTCACCTTCTGGGGCTGGCAGGCGGTGATCGTCTCCGGCCTGGTGACGCTCAACCTGGGCTGGAACACCTCCAAGGAGTACGCCGAGTTCGAATGGCCCATCGACCTGCTGCTGGCCGCGGTGTGGATCGCCTACGCCGCCGTCTTCCTGGGCACCATTCGCCGGCGCCGCACCTCGCACATCTACGTCGCCAACTGGTTCTATGCCGGGTTCATCCTCACCATCGGCGTGCTGCACATCGTCAACTCGGCCGAGATCCCGGTGTCGCTGTCCAAGTCCTACTCGGCCTACGCCGGCGCGGTCGATGCCATGGCCCAGTGGTGGTACGGCCACAACGCCGTGGGCTTCCTGCTCACCGCCGGCTTCCTGGGCATGATGTACTACTTCGTGCCCAAGCAGGCCGGGCGGCCGATCTACTCCTACCGGCTGTCGATCGTGCACTTCTGGGCGCTGATCACCACCTACATGTGGGCCGGCGCCCACCACCTGCACTATACCGCACTGCCCGACTGGGCCCAGTCGCTGGGCATGGTGATGTCGATCATCCTGCTGGCGCCCTCGTGGGGCGGCATGATCAACGGCATGATGACGCTCTCCGGCGCCTGGCATAAGCTGCGCACCGATCCCATCCTGCGCTTTCTGGTCGTCGCCCTGTCGTTCTACGGCATGTCGACCTTCGAGGGCCCGATGATGGCGGTGAAGACCGTCAACGCCCTGTCCCACTACACCGACTGGACCATCGGCCATGTCCACTCCGGCGCCCTGGGCTGGGTGGCGATGATCACCATCGGCTCGCTCTATCATCTGTTCCCGCGCCTCTACGGGCAGCAGGAAATGTACTCGGTGAAGCTGATCGCTGTGCACTTCTGGATGGCGACCATCGGCACGGTGCTCTACATCACCGCGATGTGGGTCAACGGCGTCCTGCAGGGGCTGATGTGGCGCGCCGTCAACGACGACGGCACGCTGATGTACACCTTCATCGACACGCTCGAGGCCAGCCATGCCGGCTACGTGGTGCGCTGGATCGGCGGCGGCTTCTTCCTCGGCGGCATGCTGCTGATGGCCTACAACGTCGCCATGACCGTCCGCGGCGCCGCTCGCGACGCCCAGCCCGCCGCTCGAACCGCCTGAACCAACGGGGACGCCGAGACGCATGAAACACGAGATCGTTGAAAAGAACGTCGGCCTGCTCGCCGTGCTGATCCTGGTGGTGATCAGCCTCGGCGGCCTGGCCGAGATCGTCCCGCTGCTCTTCCAGAAGGAGACGACCCAGCCCGTGGAGGGGCTCGAGCCGCTGCCCGCCCTGGCGCTGGAGGGCCGCGACATCTACATCCGCGAAGGCTGCAACAACTGCCACTCGCAGATGATCCGCCCGTTCCGCGCCGAGACCGAGCGCTACGGCCACTACAGCGTGGCCGGCGAGTTCGTCTACGATCACCCCTTCCTGTGGGGCTCCAAGCGCACCGGGCCGGACCTGGCGCGGGTCGGCGGCCGCTACAGCGACGAGTGGCATCGTGCGCATCTCTACAACCCGCGCGACGTGGTGCCCGAATCGATCATGCCGGCCTACCCCTGGCTGTTCGACGACACCCTGGATGGCGCGCACACCGCCGACAAGATGCGCGCCCTGCGCGAGCTCGGCGTGCCCTACCGCGACGCGCAGATCGCCGGGGCGCGGGAGGCCGTGCAGGGCAAGAAGGAGATCACCGCGCTGGTGGCCTACCTCCAGCAACTGGGTACCGTCATCGAGGACAGGCGCTGAGTCATGGATATCGGAACCTTCCGCGGCGTGATGACGCTGCTGATCATGATCGCCTTCCTGGGCGTGGTGGCCTGGGCCTTCTCCCGGCGCCGCAGGGACGACTTCGACGAAGCCAGCCGGCTGCCCTTCGCCGATGACGACGAAGAACCGCCCCGGGCACGGGACAAGCAGGAGGACAACGACGCATGAACGACCTGTGGGGCAACGCCCTGTCCGACTTCTGGAGCGGCTGGATCATCGTCATTACCCTGGGCACCATCGCCTTCTGTGCCTGGGTGCTGTTCGGCAACCGCAAGACCGACAAGCGCCCCGACGCCCAGGGCAACGTCGAGACCACCGGCCACAGCGCCGACGGCATCGACGAGTACGACAACCCGCTGCCGCGCTGGTGGTTCATCCTGTTCATCGGCACCCTGATCTTCGCGCTGGGCTACCTGGCGCTCTACCCGGGGCTGGGCAACTTCCGCGGCCTGCTGGGCTGGACCCAGGAAGGCCAGTGGCAGGCCGAGATGGACCGCGCCGAGGCGCGCTACGCACCGATCTTCGAACGCTACCGGCAGACCGCGATTCCCGAGCTGGCCGAGGATAACGAGGCCATGCGCATCGCCGAGCGGCTCTATCTCAACAACTGCGCCGCCTGCCACGGCTCCGACGCCAAGGGCGGCTTCGGCTACCCGGACCACACCGACGATGCCTGGCTCTACGGCGGCTCGCCCCAGGCGATCACCCAAAGCATCGCCCAGGGGCGCGGCGGCGTGATGCCGGCCTGGAACCAGCTCGGCGACGCCAACCTGCGCAACCTGGCCAACTATGTCGCCAGCCTGTCCGGCGCCGAGCATGACGCCCCCCGCGCCGCCAAGGGCAAGGCGCTGTTCTCGGCGACCTGCATCGGCTGCCACGGCGTCGACGCCACCGGCAATCCCGCCCTCGGCGCGCCGGATCTCACCGATGATGCCTGGCTCTACCGCCACCCCGGCCAGCCGGTACGCGAGGCCGTGCTGGCGACCCTGCACCAGGGGCGCAAGGGACGCATGCCGGCGCAGGCGCCGTTCCTCGGCCAGGACAAGGTGCACCTGGTGGCCGCGTACATCTACAGCCTGACCCACTGAGCGAACGGCCGGGTCATCCCGGCCGATGCCTCCAGAGTCGAGGGGGTTTCATGACCGACCGGATACCGCTCCACGACACCACGACCCGCGTCTCGCTCTATGCCAAGCGCGAGCCGATCCACGTGCGGGCTGTCAAGGGCCGCTTCCAGCGGCTGCGGCGCGGTCTCGACTGGCTGCTGCTGGCGCTCTACGCGGGCCTGCCCTGGCTGACCTGGGATGGCCGCCAGGCGGTGTGGTTCGACATCCCCGCGCGCCAGTTCCACATCTTCGCCACCACCTTCTACCCCCAGGACGCCACCCTGCTCGCCTGGCTGCTGATCCTCGGCGCCTTCGGCCTGTTCCTGGTCACGGTGATCGCCGGACGGGTCTGGTGCGGCTACGCCTGCCCGCAGAGTGTCTGGACCTGGCTGTTCATCTGGGTCGAGCAGCGCCTGGAGGGCTCGCGCCATCGCCGCATCCGCCAGGCCGCCGGTCCGCCGGATGCCGCCGTCCGCGCGCGCAAGCTCGCCAAGCACGTCATCTGGCTGCTCATCGCCCTGGCCACCGGGGTGAGCTTCGTCGGCTACTTCACGCCGATCCGCGAGCTGGTCGCCGACCTGGCGACGCTCTCGGCGGGGGGCTGGGCGCTGTTCTGGACCGGGTTCTTCACGCTGTTCACCTACCTCAACGCCGGCTGGCTGCGCGAGCAGGTCTGCCTCTACATGTGCCCCTACGCCCGCTTCCAGTCGGTGATGTTCGACAAGGACACGCTGATCGTCTCCTACGACGCCGCCCGGGGCGAGCCACGCACGGCCGGCCGGCGCCGCGCCTCCACCGCGGACACGACGCCGGGCGACTGCATCGACTGCCGGCGCTGCGTGCAGGTCTGTCCCACCGGCATCGACATCCGCGACGGTCTGCAGTACGCCTGCCTGGGCTGCGCGGCCTGCATCGATGCCTGCGACGACGTCATGGACCAGCTGGGCCGGCCCCGCGGGCTGGTCCGTTACACCACCGAGCACGCCCTCGAGGGGCGCCCCACACGCTGGCTGCGCCCGCGCCTGATCGGCTACCTGGCGGCGCTGCTGGCCATGGTCGCGCTGCTGGCCTGGCAGCTGGCCGAGCGGGTGCCGCTCGACGCCGACCTCGAGCGCGACCGCCACCAGCTCTACGACGTCACCGCCGAGGGCGGCATCCGCAACGCCTACACGCTCCGGGTGCGCAACATGGACGCCCGCGCCCACCGCTACCGGCTGACGCTGCGCGGCATCGACGGTCTGCGCCTGAGCGACACCCAGCGCCTCACGCTCGCCCCCGGTGCCGGGCGCAGTCTGGCACTGTCGATCATCGCCCCCGCCGAGTCGCTGGACGCGCCCAGCCAGGCGTTTATCCTCGCGATCACCGCCATCGACGCCCCACGCATCCATCTGGCCAAGGAAGCCCGCTTCCTGGGGCCGGCAAGGAGATGACCATGCAACCTCCGGCACGCCCCTGGTACAAGGAATTCTGGCCCTGGTTCCTGCTCGGCATCCTGGCCATGGCGGTGGTCATGGGCACCACCACCCTGGTGCTGTCGATCACCAGCTTCGACGGCATGGTGGTGGACAACTATTACAAGAAGGGCCTGGCCATCAACCGGGTGCTGGAGCAGGACAAGAGGGCGCGCGAGCTGGGCCAGCGCGCTCGGCTGCGCATCGACGACGTCACCGGCGACGTCACCGTGACCCTCGAGGGCGACGCCCGCCCCGAGCGCCTGCGTCTCGCCCTGTTGTTCCCCACCCAGGACGGCCGTGACCGGCACATCACGCTGCGCCGGCTGCGCGGCGGCCAGTACAGCGGGCAGCTGCCCAGCGCGCTGCGCTATCGCTGGTACGTGCAGCTGCACCCGGACGTCCCCGAGCCCGCCTGGCGGCTCACCGGCGAGATCCACCTGCCGCAGACCCGGGCACAGTGGCTGGCCCCGCATGCGGAGTCGCCATGACCGGGGCGACAGCCACGCCCTGTTTTCACTGCGGTGCGCCGGTCCCGGCCGGCGCCCCCTGGCGGGTCAACGTCGACGACACGCCGCAGCCACTGTGCTGTCCCGGCTGCGAGGCCGTCGCCGGGGCCATCGTCGCCGGCGGCCTGGATGGCTACTACCGCTTTCGTACTCGGCTGCCCGAGCGCCCCGACACCGGCCGCCGCGCCCGGCCGGAGACCTGGCGGGTCTTCGACGACCCCGAGCTGCAGGCCGATTTCCTGCACCCCCTCGACGACGAACGGGCGGCCGTCACCCTGGCGGTGGAGGGCATCACCTGCGCGGCCTGCGCCTGGCTGATCGAGCACCGCCTCAACGCCCTCGACGGCGTGACGCGCAGCGCGGTCAATCTCAGCAACCATCGTCTGTACCTGGAGTGGGATCGCCGCCATCTGGCATTGTCGCGGATCCTCGCCGAACTCGCGGCGATCGGCTATCCGGCCCAGCCCTACGTGCCCGACGCGGCCCAGCAGCACCAGCAGCGCGAGGAGCGCCGGGCGGCGCGGCGGCTGATCGTCGCCGCCATCGCCATGATGCAGGTGATGATGTTCTCGATCCCGCATTACCTCCCCGGCGACGGCGGCATGAGCCCGCGCTTCCAAGCGCTCTTCCACGCCCTCTCGCTGGCCCTGGCCACGCTGGTGGTGGGCTACTGCGCCCAACCCTTCCTGCGTGGCGCCTGCCGCGACCTGCGCAGCCGCCACCTGGGCATGGACGTGCCGGTCACCCTGGCCATCCTCGCGGCCTACCTGGCCAGCGCCTACGGCGTCGCCACCGGCGGACCGGTCTACTTCGACTCGGTGACCATGTTCACGGCACTGCTGCTGGGCAGCCGCTATCTCGAGATGCGCGCCCGTCATCGCCACGGCCGCAGCGGCAATGCCCTGGCCGGCGTGCTGCCACGCAGCGCCCTGCGTCTCGATGCCGGCGGCCACGAGCAGGTCGTGCCCGCCACGCGGCTCGTGCCCGATGATCGCATCCGCGTGCTCCCCGGCGAGAGCGTGCCGGTCGATGGCGTGATTCTCGACGGCGCCTCGAGCCTCGACGAGGCCCTGCTGACCGGCGAGTCGCAGCCCGTGCCCCGGGGGCCGGGCGAGGCCGTCACCGGCGGCAGCCTCAACCTCGACACCACCCTAACCGTACGCGTCACCCGTACCGCCCGCGCCTCGCGGGCCGCCGAGATCCTCGCCCTCACCGATCGCGCGTTCAGCGAACGCCCGCGCCTGCTGGACACCGCCGCCCGACTGGCGCACCGCTTCGTCATCGGCGTGCTGCTGACCGCCCTGGGCGTGGCCCTGGCCTGGCTGGCGATCGACCCGTCGCGGGCGCTGTGGGTGACGATCTCGGTACTGGTGGTCACCTGCCCCTGCGCCCTGGCGCTGGCCATGCCCGCCGCCCTGTCCGCCTGCCATGGGCGGCTGCGCCGGCGGGGGGTGCTGCTCACCCGGGCCGATGCCATCGAGCATCTGGCCGACGCCACACGGGTCATCTTCGACAAGACCGGCACCCTGACCCGGGGCCGCCCGCGACTGGCCGAGACACACCCCCTCACTGCCGGGATCGACGCCGCCCGAGCGCGGACGCTGGCCGCCGCGCTGGAGGCCCACTCTGAACACCCCATCGCCCACGCCTTCGCCCCCTATCGCGTTCCCGGCATCACGGCGTGCAATGTCACTCGCCAGACAATGGGCAGCTTGAGCGGCGAGGTGGCGGGCCGCGCCCTGCGGCTGGGGCGTGCCGATGCCGTCATGAGCGCCCCGCCCGCACCGCCGCCCGGCGACGGCCAATGGCTGCTGCTGGCCGAGGCGACGACCCCGCTGGCCTGGTTCCGGCTCGAGGACACCCTGCGCGACGGCGCCGAGCAGGCCGTCGCCGCGCTCCGGGAGGCCGGGCTTGCCGTGGAACTGCTCTCCGGCGACGATACCCCCGCCGTGGCCGCCCTGGCCCGCCGGCTGAGCGTGACCGACTGGCAGGCCCGGGCCACCCCGGAGGCCAAGCTGGCCCATGTGCAGGCCCTGCAGGCCACCGGCGAGCGAGTGATCATGGTCGGCGACGGCATCAACGATGCCCCGGTGCTCGCCGCCGCCGATGTCTCGCTGGCGATGAACGAGGCCACCGACCTCGCCCGCACCCGCGCCGATGGCGTGCTGCTCGCCCCGCGGCTGGGGCGGCTGGCCGAGGCCGTGACGCTGGCGCGCCGGACCCGGCGCCTGATCCGCCAGAACCTCGCCTGGGCGCTGGGCTACAATCTCTGCGCGCTGCCGCTGGCCGCCACCGGCCTGGTGCCGCCCTGGGCGGCGGCACTGGGCATGGCGGGCAGCTCGCTGGTGGTGGTGGGCAATGCCCTGCGCCTCGGCCGTGACGCCGCCACATCGCTCCCCGATCCCGAGGAGACCGCACCATGAGCATCCTGTACCTGCTGATTCCGCTGTCGCTGCTGCTGCTGGGGCTGGCCGTGTGGGCGTTCTTCTGGGCGGTACGCTCGGGCCAGTTCGATGACCTGGAAGGTCCCGCCCATCGCATCCTGTTCGACGATGACGAGGGCGACCTGCCGGCCGCCCGCCAGCGCCGCCGCGACGGCACGTCCGACCCGGCGCCGGAGGAGGATGACACCCGCCGGGGACCGCGTCAGGGTCCGCCGCCATGATGCCCGCGGCCGTCCCCGACCTGCCGCCACTCGCCGCCGCCTTCGTGGTGGGGCTGCTCGGCGGCGCCCACTGCATCGGCATGTGCGGCGGCATCATGAGCGCACTGAGCTTCGCCGTGCCGCCCAGCCTGCGCAGCCCGCTGCGCCTGGGCGGGCTGCTGTTCGGCTACAACCTGGGGCGCATCGCCAGCTACATGCTCGCCGGGGCGCTGGTCGCCACGCTGGGCGGCTGGGTCGGTGACGGCGTCCCCCGGGCCCGCTTCGTGCTGCAGGGCCTGGCCATCGTGCTGCTGGTGATGATGGCCCTCTACCTGGCCGGCTGGTGGCGCGGGCTGACCCGCCTGGAAGCCGGCGGGCGCCACCTGTGGCGCCACCTGGAGCCCATCGGCCGGCGCCTGATGCCGGTGGTGCATGTCCCCCGGGCCGTGGCGCTGGGCGCGATCTGGGGCTGGCTGCCCTGCGGGCTGGTCTATTCGATGCTGGCCTGGAGCCTGGCCGCCGGCGGCGGCTGGCACGGCGCCCTGCTGATGGGCGCCTTCGGGCTGGGCACCCTGCCGGCGCTGCTGGTCACCGGCGCCGCCGCCCACCGGCTGACCCGGCTGGTCCGCCACCCGCTGGGCCGCACCCTGGCCGCGCTGCTGCTGCTGGGCTTCGCGCTGTGGCAGCTGTGGGGGCTTGTCGCCGTCATGGCGGGCCACCATGCGCCCCCCGCTTGACGCAGGTCAGACGCCCGACGGGTGCGGCGGCGTAGCATGAGACTGTCGTTTCCGGTTCGAGAGTCCGTCATGTCCGCCACCGCCGTCGATCCCCCCGTTGCTGCCGCCCCCGATCCGCGCGAAGCCGAGCTGATTCGCCGTTACGCGCACACGGGGCCGCGCTACACGTCCTATCCGACCGCGCTGGACTTCTCGCCGTCGTTCGGCGCCGAGGATTACACTGCGGCCCTGAAACGCAGCAATGCCGCGCGGCGGCCGCTGTCGCTCTACGTTCATATCCCGTTCTGCCGCAAGATCTGCTTCTACTGCGCCTGCAACAAGATCGCCACCAAGGACACGTCGCTGAGCGTAGGCTACCTCAGCCGCCTGGACCGCGAGATGGTGCTGACCTCGCGCCACCTCGATACCGGCCGCGAGGTGCGCCAGCTGCACTGGGGCGGCGGCACGCCGACCTTCCTGACCCTGGACCAGATGAGCGATCTGATCGACCGCCTGCATGCCCGCTTTGGGCTGTCCAGTGCGTCCGACCGTGACTATGCCATCGAGATCGACCCGCGCGAGGCCGATGTCCTCACCCTGCGCCACCTGCAGGCGCTGGGCTTCAATCGCATCAGCCTCGGCGTGCAGGACCTGGACCCCGAGGTGCAGCGCGCCATCAACCGCGTCCAGCCCCGCCAGCTGACCGAAAGCCTGGTCGAGGAGGCGCACCGGCTGGGGTTCCGCTCGCTCAACCTCGATTTGATTCTCGGCCTGCCGCACCAGACCCGCACCACCTTCGCCGAGACCCTGGAGCAGGTCATCGCCATGGCTCCGGCGCGGCTGTCGATCTTCAACTACGCTCACCTGCCGGAGCGCTTCAAGCCCCAGCGGCGCATCGATGCCGGCGCCCTGCCGGCGCCCGAGGAGAAGCTGGCCATGCTCATGGACACCCGGGAGCGCCTCGATGCGGCCGGCTACGTGCACATCGGCCTGGACCATTTCGCCCGTCCCGACGACAGCCTCGTTGTCGCCCAGCGCGAGGGGCGGCTGCACCGCAACTTCCAGGGCTACACCACCCACGGCGAATGCGACCTGGTGGGGCTGGGCGTCTCGGCGATCAGCCATCTCGACGACTGCTACGCTCAGAATCCGGTGCGCCTGGACGACTACGAGGCCGCCCTGGACGCCGGCCGCCTGCCCACCGCCCGGGGCCTGCGCCGCACCGCGGACGACCGCCTGCGCGCCTTCGTGATTCAGCGCCTGATGTGCGACCTGGCGCTCGACCTGGACGCCGTCGGCGAGCATTTCGGCCTCGACGCCGCGGCCTACCTGGCCGACTCGCTGCGCGCCCTGGAGCCGGCCGAGCGCGACGGCCTGATCACGCGGCACGGCAACCGGCTCGAGGTCACGCCGCTGGGTCGGCTGCTGGTGCGTCATCTGGCGATGGCCTTCGATACCCGCACCAGCGGTCATCGGGGTCGCCACTCCCGAATTCTCTAACAGTAAACTTTAATGAATCCCTCATCGCTTATTGCCCCGCATAGGGACTACCATAGGGAACGAGTCTTGATCGTTCGGGAGACCAACATGGCGAGTCACGCCCTTCATGCCGGCCGCCCCCGGCTGCAGGAAGCCCGCTGCCAGACCTGCAGCCTGAGTTCCCTGTGCCTGCCGCTCGCGCTGGAGTTCAATCAGATGGATCGCTTCGAGGCGATCATCCAGCGCCGTGCGCCACTCAAGAAGGGGGAGGCGCTGCTGCGCCAGGGGGATGCCTTCACCAGCGTCTTCGCGGTGCGCTCGGGGAGTCTCAAGCAGATTACCAGCGAGGGTGACGGCGAGGACCAGCTGACCAACTTCTACCTGCCCAGCGAGCTCGTGGGGCTCGACGGCATCGACGAGAAGCACTATCCCGGCAGCATCGTCGCGCTGGAGACCACCACGGTCTGCGAAATCCCCTTCGACCGTCTCGACCAGCTCTCCGAGACCCTGCCGGAGCTGCGCAACCAGCTCTATCGCAGCATGAGCAAGGAACTGCGCGACGACCGTCGCATGCTGCGCCTGCTGTCGCGCAAGACCGCCGACGAGCGCCTGGCCAGCTTCATCGTCAACCTGTCGTCACGCTTCCGCCGCCGCGGCTACTCGCCCTACAGCTTCCGGCTGTCGATGGCCCGCGCCGATATCGGCAACTACCTGGGCCTGGCCGTGGAAACCGTCAGCCGCATCATCGGCCGTTTCCAGCAGCACAAGCTGGTGGATGTGCAGGGCCGCGAGGTGCATATCCTCGACCTCGACGCCCTGGAAGCCCTGGCGGAAGGCGACCACGAGCACTGATCCGGCGCGCATCGCGCGCCGGCGGTTCAGGCCTCCCGGGCCAGCAGGTCCAGCGCGTCGATGCGTGAGGCGTTCAGTCGCTGCTGCTTCGCCTCGAGCCCCGCGAAGTCGAACAGTTCGCGATCGGCCAGCTGCGACGGCGCGACGTTGGTCACCGCCTTGAACATCGTCTCCAGCCGGCCGGGGTGCTTCTTCTCCCACTCGGCCAGCATCTCCTTGACCACCTGACGCTGCAGATTGGGCTGCGAACCGCATAGATTGCAGGGGATGATCGGGAATTCCATCAGTCGCGCGAACTCGGCGATGTCCGCTTCGCGGCAGTAGGCGAGCGGGCGGATGACGATGTTCTTGCCGTCGTCGGAGAGCAGCTTGGGCGGCATCGCCTTGAGGCTGCCGCCGTAGAACATGTTGAGGAACAGCGTCTCGAGGATATCCTCGCGATGGTGGCCCAGCGCCACCTTGGTCGCACCGATCTCTTCGGCGAAGCCGTACAGCGAACCGCGCCGCAGCCGCGAGCACAGGGCACAGGTGGTCTTGCCCTCCGGCGTCTTCTCCTTGACCACCGAATAGGTATCACGCTCGAGGATGTGGTAGTCGACGCCGATACCGTCGAGGTATTCCGGCAGAACATGCTCGGGAAAGCCGGGCTGCTTCTGGTCCAGATTGACCGCCACCAGCGAGAAGTTCACCGGCGCATTGCGCTGCAGGTTGCGCAGGATTTCCAGCATGGTGTAGGAATCCTTGCCGCCCGACAGGCAGACCATCACCTTGTCGCCCTCGCCGATCATGTTGTAATCGATGATGGCGTTGCCGACCTGGCGACGCAGGCGTTTCTGCAGCTTGTTGAACTCGCGTTTCTGGGTACCAGTAAGTGCTTGCATGGGAAAGGCGACACGCGGGGAAATGGAAGGCGCGCCTATGCTACCACCCCCTCCGGTGAGTTGCGACGCCCACGACCCGGCGTCACAGCCCCTGCAGCACCATCAGATAGCGCAACGCCACGCCGAGCGACAGCAGCAGCACCCCCGCCCGTTGCAGGTGAGTTTCCTGGCGGGTCAGTACCAGCCGGCGTTCCCAGAACAGCACCACGCTGCGCAGCTCCTGCGTGCGACGGGCGTACCTTGCACACACGAACAACATCAGGCCCAGCCCCGCGATCAGACACAGATTCTGCAATTCCAGCACCCTGGCTCTCCTCCTCATTGTTGGCATTGTCGCCGGGTTCACGCCCGGGCATCAGACCGCGTCACAGGCGCCCTGTTTCAGACGCACGTACATCAGTGCGGTGGTCACCGCATCCCCCAGCGCGGTATGGCGCTGCATCAGCGGCACCTTGAGCGACCGGGCCACGCTCTCGAAGGCCATGTGCGGCTCGACCTGCGGCTGGGTGCGGCGCATCCGGCGACGATACTCCTGCGCCAGATCGACGGTGGCGTTGGGCAGGTCGAAGCCGAAGCGTGGGCGCAGGTGGCGGTTGATCACCGCGATGTCGAAGTCCACGCACCAGCCCAGCAGCGGCCGATTACCGATGAAGTCGAGCAGCGCCTCCAGCGCCTCGCCCACCGGCAGGCCGTCGTTGAGATCAACGCCGCGCAGTCCGTGAATCTTGATCGAATCGGCACCGAGACTGTCCGGGCGCTGCAGGCGCAGGTCCAGCGCCCCGCTGGTCAGCACCCGGTCGCCCTTGATGCAGACGGCCGCCAGCGACACCAGCTCGGCGGTGCGCGGATCCAGACCGGTGGTCTCGCAGTCGATGGCCACCAGCTCGTCGCCGGTGTACGGGTTGAACAGCCACCCGTAGCGCCCGTTGATCTGGCGACGGCGATCGGCCGCCCGGCGCAGGGATCGCAGCATCACGAATACTCCAGATGAAAGCGGTACGACAGGCGCTGCTTGAACTCCTTGACCAGATGCAGCGCCTCGCGCAACAGGTCGCGCTCCAGTGTCGACAGTCGCTGGACCACCACCAGGTTGGCGTCGTCACCGGGCTGGCCGGCCTCTTCGAGGCGGGCCAGCTGCTGGTTGAGGCGCAGCTCGGCGAACAGCGACAGCGCCTCGCCGAGATCCGCGGCGAAGGCGGCTTCCAGGCGGCCGTCAGCCACCAGGGCGTCGAGCCGGGCCAGCGTCGAGGTGGGTCGGATACGCCGCTCGAGCGCCAGGGTTCGCACCCCGTGGACGATCGGAAAGATGCCGCCCTTCTTGATGTCGATGCCGTGGGTCGGCCGCTTGAGCGAGCCGAACAGCGTCAGGGGCGTGGAGAAGCTCAGCACGGCGCGGGCGAAGTAGGACAGCAGCAGCTCGTCGTGGGAGCAGCGCGCGAACAGCGCCTCGCGCAACGTCTCGAGCAGCGCCGGGTTGCCGCCCACGGCATGGGCGTCGAGCAGGATGGTCAGGTTCATCAGCGCAGGGCCGTCGCGCTGCTCGGCCCAGCGGTCGATACGCTGCCGCCAGCCTTCGAGGCCGTCCACCCACTGCGGGTTGCTGACCATGATGTTGCCCGGACAACGCGGATAGCCCAGCGTCAGCAGCCGTTCGGTGAACCGGTCCATCTGCTCGGCCCGCTCGGGCCAGTCGGCCCCGTCGGCGAGGATCAGGCCGTTGTCCTGGTCGGTCTTGAGAATCTGTTCGCCACGCCCCTCGCTGCCCATCACCATCAGACAACAGTCACGCCGGTGCTCGGCCGGCACGGTCAGATCGAAGGTCTTGCTGATGATCCGCCCGTTGAGCGCTGCCAGCAGCTCCATGGCGAAGCGCAGCTTGACGCCCTGAGCCATGAGCGACCGGACCAGCCCCGGCAGACGCGCACTGGCGCGGGCCAGGGCCTCGAGATCCTCGGCCTGCTCCAGTTCGAGGCTGACCGTGTAGGAGCGGCTGGAGAAGAAGCTCAGCACATCGGTCAGCTCGACCACCCCCACCGGCTGCTCGCCTTCGACCACCACCACCCGCTCCACTTCGTGACGGGTCATGGCGATCAGTGCCTGGAACAGATAGTCGTCGGGGCGCACGGTGATCAGCGGAAAGTGGGCGATGCCCAGCACGGGGGCGGCGCGATCGAGCGACTGGACGATCAGCGCATCGAGCAGATCTGTCTTGGTCAGCATGCCGTGACGCCCGGCCGCCGCCACCAGCAGGCTGTCGGCGCCGATCTCGCGCAGGCGCAATGCCGCCTCGGCAATGCTGGTGTCGCCGTCGATCAGCCGGGGCGCTCGCATGCACTCGGCGACTCGCGCCAGCATGAACCCGGCCATGGTGACACCCCCCGTGGTGCGCCGCTCGGCGAGCAGGCGCGTCTTGTCGGCCAGGTTCTGCCGAAAGTAGTCGGCGAAGGCCGGATACTCGCTGCACAGTGTTTCGAACAGCGAGCGCGGTAGCAGATAGCACAGGCTTTCCTGCTCCGCGATGAAACGATAGCGGCTCTGGCCGTTGAGAATGCTGATCGCGCCGAACAGATCGCCGGCGGTGTAGTGGCCGATGCGCTCGGAGGTGGCCGTGTCCAGCTCGGCGACTTCCCCCTTGTGGATGAGGAAGACGTATTCGCCGGGCTGGCCGGCATCGAGGATGATCTCGTCGGTGTCATAGTAGGCCAGGTCCACGCCGCGACGGACACGTTGCCGCCCTGCCTCGTCGAGCAGCGAGAACGGTGCCTGCGAGAGATCGATGTCGACCATCATGTCGCCCTCGTCG
Organism: Halomonadaceae bacterium T82-2; assembly: GCA_001577635.1. Classification (GTDB taxonomy): domain Bacteria; phylum Pseudomonadota; class Gammaproteobacteria; order Pseudomonadales; family Halomonadaceae; genus Modicisalibacter. Next base: position 209,122 of record LSBP01000001.1, read on the forward strand.
TGACAGCCTCGCCTGCCCGGCAACCCCGGACAGACGAGCCCTTGAATCAATTACCCTGGCCTTCATCGATACCGGGACTGCCTCGACAGGCTTCCGACACAACGAGGCCTCGGAAGGGCGAGCGGGGAATGCCGGCGTCACCGCCACCCGGGTCTCGACAGGGCCGCCGCAAGTTCATGGCATCTTCAGAACGTATCGCGACATCCACGACACCCAACCTAGAATACCAGCTTATCGTCTTTCAAATGAACATAGACCAATGTTCTATCAGCACCTTGCGTTAGACTATTTGCCTACCCCGAAACGGCTATACCATCGTTCTATGCTCAGCCCCCTTTCAAAGACCCACCGCCGAAAACGACACCCAACCATTTGATAAAAAACAGAAAATTGAAAACGTTTTTTCACCCTTTCATTTTATAATACCAAAGTATGGGATTTTATTTTTTCCGACTGTTGACCACTATTGCCTACGCAACCGGACACCGCGACCCTTTCCGAGTTCCATGAAAAACACAGGTTTCATGACAGCGGAAAACGCTTCCCGTCGCGACAATAAACAAGACCGCCAGGGAGACCTTTTCTTGGCATGAATCGTCACTATTCTGACGCTCCATTGCCATCCAATGGTCGAGAGCAAATGGCATGACGAGCAAGGAGAGCCAGGTTCCCCGCCGGACCTGAATTCCCCTCGAGGCCATATCTTCCTAATTACAAGCACGCGGAGAGCACCACCATGGCAGAAGAAAAAAGCAACGCGGAGGCCTACTGGAAGGCCAACCTTCGCCTGATCACCGGCTGCCTGATCGTCTGGGCACTGGTGTCCTACGGCTTCGCCATCCTGCTGCGCCCCATGCTGGCCGGCATCCCTGTCGGCGGCACCGACCTGGGCTTCTGGTTCGCCCAGCAGGGTTCCATCCTGACGTTCATTGGCCTGATCTTCTTCTACGCCTGGAAGATGAACCGGCTGGACAAGCAATACGGACTCGGGGAGTAAGCCAGCATGAGTCAGTTCGCGATCAACGTTCTCTTCGTCGGCGCTTCCTTTGCCCTCTACATCGGCATCGCCATCTGGGCCAAGGCCGGGTCGACCAAGGACTTCTACGTCGCTGGGGGCGGGGTGCACCCGGTCACCAACGGCATGGCGATCGGCGCCGACTGGATGTCGGCGGCCTCGTTCATCTCCATGGCCGGCCTCATCGCCGCCGGCGGCTACGCCAACTCCACCTTCCTGATGGGCTGGACGGGCGGCTACGTGCTGCTGGCCATGCTGCTGGCCCCCTACCTGCGCAAGTTCGGCAAGTTCACGGTGCCGGAATTCATCGGTGACCGCTTCTACAGCCGCACGGCGCGCATGGTGGCGGTGGTCTGCCTGATCGTGGCCTCGGTGACCTATGTCATCGGCCAGATGGCCGGTGCCGGCGTGGCCTTCTCGCGCTTCCTGGAAGTCGACGCGACCACCGGCCTGATCATCGCCGCCATCGTGGTGTTCTTCTATTCGGTGCTGGGCGGCATGAAGGGCATCACCTACACCCAGGTGGCCCAGTACATCGTGTTGATCATCGCCTACACCATCCCGGCGGTGTTCATCTCGCTGCAACTGACCGACAACCCGATACCGGCCCTGGGCCTGTTCTCCGACCACACCGCCTCCGGCGAGCCGCTGCTGTCCAAGCTCAACGAGGTGGTCACCGCGCTGGGCTTCAACTCCTACACGGGCATGGTCGACAACAAGCTCAACATGGTGCTGTTCACCCTGTCGCTGATGATCGGTACCGCCGGCCTGCCCCACGTCATCATGCGCTTCTTCACCGTGCCCAAGGTGGCCGATGCGCGCTGGTCCGCCGGCTGGGCGCTGGTGTTCATCGGTCTGCTCTACCTGACCGCACCGGCCGTGGCCTCCATGGCACGCCTGAACCTGATGACCACCATCTACCCGGACATGGCCGGCCAGGTCGAGAACTACGACGCCGCGGCCGCCGACTCCATCGCCTATGCGGATCGCCCCAACTGGATCCGTACCTGGGAGGAAACCGGGCTGATCACCTTCGAGGACAAGAACAACGACGGCAAGATCCAGTTCTACAACCCCTCCGCCGACTTCTCCGATCGCGGCTGGAAGGGCAACGAACTGACCGTCAACAATGACATCCTGGTGCTGGCCAACCCGGAAATCGCCAACCTGCCCGGCTGGGTGATCGGCCTGATCGCCGCGGGCGGCCTGGCAGCGGCGCTGTCCACCGCCGCCGGTCTGCTGCTGGCAATCTCCTCGGCGATCAGCCACGACCTGATCAAGGGGGCCATCAACCCCAACATCACCGAAAAGGGCGAACTGCTGGCGGCGCGCATCTCGATGTCGGTAGCCATCGTCGTCGCCACCTATCTCGGTGCCAACCCGCCGGGGTTCGCCGCCCAGGTGGTGGCCCTGGCCTTCGGCATCGCCGCCGCCTCGCTGTTCCCGGTGCTGATGATGGGGATCTTCTCCAAGCGGGTGAACAACAAGGGGGCCATCGCCGGCATGCTTTCCGGCCTGATCTTCACCCTGGTGTACATCTTCGTCTACAAGGGCTGGTTCTTCATTCCGGGCACCAACAACCTGGCAGACACCCCGGCCAACTGGGTGATGGGCATCTCGCCGCTGTCGATCGGTGCCGTGGGGGCGATCATCAACTTCGCCGTGGCCTACGCCGTCTCCAACGCGAGCGAGCAACCGCCGCAGGAGATCCAGGACCTGGTGGAAAGCGTGCGCTATCCCAAGGGTGCTGGTGGGGCCGTCGACCACTGAGCCATAATGGCCCTTCGGCCCGGCTGGCCCGGGCCGCGGGATCACACTTCATCGGGCTTCCTGCGGGAAGCCCGTTTGCGTCTTGACAAGGGAACGACATGCTTTGGCAACTGATCGCGGCGATCTTCGCCGGTCTCGGCGCCGCGGGGATCGGCCTGATCCTGCGACAACTCAGCGGCAAGCGCCTGCCGCGCTGGATCGTGCCGGCGCTGGGCGGGCTGGGGATGCTCGCCTACCAGATCCACTACGAATACACCTGGTTCGACAACAAGCAGGCCCGACTGCCGGCATCCGCACAGGTGGTCTCGAAGCAGAAGGAGCGGATGTTCTGGCGCCCCTGGACCTACATCGCCCCCCTGACCACCGGCTTCGACGTCATCGACCGCGACAATCTCGTCACCCGGCATGCAGACGGCGAGCGCCTCGTCGAGTTCATTCTCTACCACTTCGAGCGCCAGCCTGCCGACCAGGTCTCGCACCATGGCTACCTGCTCAACTGCGACGCCCGGGACCTGGTGCCGCTGGCCGACAAGACACAGCAGCCGCAGACGCAGTCGATGCGTCACCTCGAGACCTCGGCACCGCTCTACCGGGCCCTCTGCGCCGGCAGCTGAGGCGCTTCTCCACGCATACCGCGAACCCGGCACGGCCATGACTGCCCTCGTGCCGGGCATTCCCCTAGAATGGCGGCAAACCAAGGGGGAGTGTCCATGTTTGCTGGCTGGCTGCTGATCGCCGTCTCGCTGTGTTACATCGCCATCCTGTTCCTGATCGCATGGCGTGGCGACCGGCACGCCCGTCGCCACGGCCCGGCCAGCCGCCGTCCGGTGATCTACAGCCTGGCGCTGGCCATCTACTGCACCTCGTGGACCTACTACGGCGCCGTGGGCCAGGCGGCCACGTCCGGCTGGTCGTTCGCCAGCATCTTCATCGGCCCGCTGCTGACCTTCGGGCTATTCTGGCCGGTGCTGGCCAAGATGATCCGCATCGCCAAGCGTCAGAACGTCACCTCGATCGCCGACTTCATCGCCTCGCGCTACGGCAAGACCCAGTCGCTGGCGGCGTTCGCCAGCCTGGTGGCACTGATCGGCACGTTGCCCTACATTGCCCTCCAGCTCAAGGCGGTATCGTCGGCCTTCACGGTGCTGACCGCGTCCACCGACGTCACCCGGGCGCCGCTGTTCGCCGACACGGCCTTCTATGTCGCCGTGGTGATGGCCCTGTTCGCGATTCTCTTCGGCACGCGCCACACCGACGCCACCGAGCACCATGAAGGGCTCATCCACGCCATCGCCTTCGAGTCGGTAGTCAAGCTGGGCGCCTTCCTGGCGCTGGGCGCCTACGTCACCTGGGGGGTGTTCGACGGCCTCAGCGACGTGCTCGGGCGGGCCGACCATTACCTGCAGCTGGAGCGCCAGCTCACCGAGCAGGACTTCGGCCAGAGCTTCTGGGCGCAGACCCTGCTGGCGATGCTGGCGGTCTTCTGCCTGCCCCGCCAGTTTCACGTCACCGTGGTCGAGAACACCCACCGCGACGACGCCGCGCGGGCACGCTGGCTGTTTCCCCTGTATCTGGTGGCCTTCGGCTTCTTCGTTCTGCCGCTGGCCGCCGCCGGGCTCACCCTGTTCCCGGACGGCAGCATCGAGCCGGATACCTTCGTGCTGGCCCTGCCGATCGCCCTGGGCAACGACTGGCTGACCCTGTTCACCTTCATCGGCGGCTTCTCGGCGGCCACCGGCATGGTCATCGTCGCCACCGTGGCGGTGTCGATCATGATCTCCAACGAGATCGTCATCCCGCTGCTGTTCCGGCTGCGCTGGTTCGACACCAAGGCCCGCGACTACGGCCGACTGGTGCTGCGCGCGCGCCGGGTGACCATCGTGGTGATCCTGGCGCTGGCCTACGTCTTCTACCAGCTGATCGCCGAGTTCAGCTCGCTGGCCTCCACCGGCATGCTCTCCTTCGCCGCCGCCGCGCAGTTCGCCCCGGCGCTGATCGGCGGGCTGTACTGGAAGCGCGGCAACCGCCTGGGCGTGATCGTGGGCATGAACCTGGGCTTCGCCATCTGGGCCTACACCCTGCTGCTGCCGGCGCTGATCAAGGCCGGCGTGGTGCCCGGCGACTGGCTGGCCGGCGGCCCCTTCGGCATCGACTGGCTGTCCCCCGCGCAGCTCTTCGGGCTGAGCGTGGGCAGCCCCTTCACCCACGGCGTGATGCTGTCGCTGGGGGCCAACCTGATCGGCTACATCTTCGTCTCGCAGATCACCCCGCAGCGCGTGGTCGAGCGCATCCAGGCCTCGCTGTTCGTCGACAGCGTCGAGACCCGCCAGACGTCGGTCAACCGGCCCTGGACCGGCGCCACCACGGTGGGCGACCTCAAGGTGCTGTGCGAACGCTTCCTGAGTGCCGATCAGGTCGAGCGCGCCTTCGACGACTTCGCGCGGCGCAACGGCAAGACCCTGGACTACAACGCCCGCGCCTCGATCGACGTCATCCAGTTCACCGAGCGCTTTCTGGCCTCGGTGCTGGGTGCCTCCTCGGCGCGTATCGTCGTCAACTCGGCGCTGCAGGGCCGCGGCATCGGCATCTCGGATGTGATCTCGATCGTCGACGAGGCCTCGCAGGTCCTCGAGTTCAACCGCGCCCTGCTGCAGGCCACCATCGAGAACATCAACCAGGGCATCAGCGTGGTCGACCAGAACCTGCGCCTGGTGGTGTGGAACCAGCGCTACCTGGAGCTGTTCCGCTTTCCCGACCACCTGATCCGGGTCGGCGCGCCCTTCGACAAGGTGCTGCGCTACAACGCCCACAACGGCGAGTACGGCCCCGGCGATCCCGAGGAGCACGTCGAGCTGCTGATGGACAACATCCGTCAGGGCCATCCGCACCGCTACGTGCGCTACCGCCAGGACGGCACCGTGCTCGAGGTGCAGGGCAATCCCATGCCCGGCGGCGGCTTCGTCTACACCTACCAGGACATCACCCAGCAGAAGCGCACCGAGGAAGCGCTGATCCGCTCCGAGAACAACATCCGCATCTACACCGACAACGTGCCGGCGCTGATCGCCTACTTCGACAAGGAGTGCCGCTACCTCTTCACCAACCGCGCCTACGAGCAGGTCTTCCACGTCGACCGCAACGACGTGATCGGCAAGCGCGTGGAAAACGTCATGTCGGCGACCGTGGCCCGCGAGCGGGCGCCGTGGATGCGCCGCGCCCTGGAGGGCGAGCGGGTCAGTTTCGAGATCTCCCTGGACGACGGCGACGGCGGCGTCCGCTACATGCTGGTCACCTACACCCCGCACTTCGGCGACAGCGGTTCGATCCTCGGCTTCTTCGCCCTCTACCAGGACATCACCGAGCGCCGCCTGGCCGAGATCGCCCTGAAGGAAACCAACGAGAATCTCGAGGAACGCGTGCGCGAGCGCACCCAGGCGCTGTCGGAGGCCAACGCCGCGCTGCGCCAGGAAAACCGCGTACGCGCCGAGGCCGAGCAGGCCCTGCGCCAGGCCAAGCAGGTCGCCGAGGACGCCAACGCCTCGAAGACCCGCTTCCTCGCCGCGGCCAGCCACGACCTGCTGCAGCCACTCAACGCCGCCCGCCTGTTCACCTCGGCACTCTCCCAGGAGCAGCTCGATGACGATCATCGCCGCACCATCGGCCATATCGACAATTCGCTGCAGGCCGCCGAGGAGCTGCTGGGCACCCTGCTCGACATCTCCAAGCTCGACGCCGGCGCTCTGACGCCGCGGCGCAGCCAGTTCGCCCTGGCCGACATCTTCCGCCCGCTGCGTGCCGAGTTCGAGGTGATGGCCGAAGAGCGCGGGCTCGACCTGGACGTGGTGCCCACCACCTGCTGGGTGGACAGCGACGCCCAGATGCTGCGACGCATCGTGCAGAACTTTCTCTCCAACGCCCTGCGCTACACCCAGCAGGGCCGCGTGCTGCTGGGCTGCCGGCGTCACGGCCGGCGGCTGTCGATCGAGGTCTGGGACACCGGCCCGGGCATCCCCGCCGCCAAGCAGGCGGAGATCTTCCAGGAGTTCCGCCGCCTCGACCAGGCCTCGCGCCACAAGGAGAGCGAGAAGGGGCTGGGGCTGGGGCTGTCGATCGCCGACCGCATGAGCCGCGTGCTCGACCATCCGATCCGGGTGCGCTCCTGGGAGGGCGTGGGTACCGTCTTTTCCGTCGACGTGCCGATGGTCGAGGCCCGGGCGGCGGAGGACGCCCCGAACGAGCCCGTCGCCCGGCGGGCCGGCAACAAGCTCGAGGGCACGCGGATCGTCTGCATCGACAACGAGACGCTGATCCTCGAGGGCATGAAGGCGATGCTCACCGGCTGGGGCTGCGAAGTGTTCACGGCTACCTCGATCGGCGGCGCCAAGTCGATCCTGCGCCACCTCGGCGGCGACCCCGACGCGATTCTCGCCGACTACCACCTCGACAACGAGGTCACCGGCCTGATGGCGCTGGAAGCCCTGCTCGAACGCTGTCAGGGCCCGGTGCCCGGCATCGTGATCACCGCCGACCGCACCGAGGAGGTCGCCGAGACGATCAAGCGCGGCGGCTACCAGCTGCTGCTCAAGCCGGTGCGCCCGGCGGCGCTGCGCGCACTGCTGACCCGCACCCTGCAGGCCAATCGCGCCGCCCGTCAGACGACCTGACGGCCGCCTGCCCGATTGGGCAGGGCGCGCGCCCCCGGTTACCCTGAAGACACCAGGTCAACCGGGGCGGCGGCATGGGTACCACGCTTTCCGACGACACCCTGCGTGCCAGGGCGCGTCGTGCACTGGCCGGCCGGCCCCGGGGATGGGGCTGGACGGTCTTCTTCGGCCCGGCGCTGATCGCCGCGGTCGCCTATATCGATCCCGGCAACTTCGCCACCAACATCGAGGCCGGCTCGCGCTACGGCTATGCCTTGCTGTGGGTGGTGCTCGCCGCCAACCTGATGGCGATGCTGATCCAGTCGCTGTCGGCGCGTCTGGGCCTGGCCACGGGCCGCAACCTGCCCGAGGTGATCCGCGAGCGCTACCCGCGGCCGGTAGTCTGGCTTTACTGGGTCCAGGCGGAGATCGTCGCCATCGCCACCGACCTGGCCGAATTCCTGGGCGCGGCGCTGGCCTTCCACCTGCTCTTCGGCCTGACCCTGCTCGAGGGTGCCCTGCTCACCGGCGCCATCACCTACCTGACGCTGCTGCTCTACCGCTACGGCTTCCGCCTCATGGAGCTGATCATCGGCGCCATGATCCTGGCCGTGGCCAGCGGCTTCCTGCTGGAGATGCTGCTCGGCCGGCCGGCGCCGCGCCCCTTCCTCGAGGGCCTGCTGATTCCCGGCTTCCCCGACGGCTATGCCCTCTACCTGGCGGCCGGCATCCTCGGCGCCACGGTGATGCCCCACGTCATCTACCTGCACTCGGCGCTGCTGCAGCGGCGCATCCCGGCCGACGACGACGACCAGCGCCGTCGCCTGATGCGCTATTCCCGGCTCGATGTCATCGTCGGCATGGCCATCGCCGGGCTGATCAACCTGAGCATCCTGGCGCTGGCCGCGGCGGCCTTTCATGCCCAGGGGCGCACCGGCGTCGCCACCATCCGCGACAGCTACCAGCTGCTGGCCCCGATGCTCGGCCGGGAGCTGGCCAGCCACCTGTTCGGCGCCGCCCTGCTGCTGGCCGGCCTCTCCTCGTCGGTGGTCGGCACCCTCTCCGGCCAGGTGATCATGCAGGGGTTCGTGCGCTTCACCATCCCGCTGTGGCTGCGGCGCGTTGTCACCATGGCCCCGGCAATCGCGGTGATCCTGCTCGGCATCTCGGAGCAGCGCGCCCTGGTGGCCAGCCAGGTGATCCTGAGCTTCGGCATCCCCTTCGCGCTGATTCCGCTGCTGACCTTCACCGCCGACCGCCGGCTGATGGGCAACCTGGTCAACTCGCGGGCGATCACCCTGATCGGTGGCCTGGTCTGTGCGCTGATCATTGCCCTGAACGGCTATGTACTGGTCTTTTCCCTGCTGCCGCACTGACACGACGCCGTTACCCCCGGGCCACAAACGACGACGCCGCCCCGGAGGGCGGCGTGCGCAGGACGACGAACCGATGGCGAGGCGTCAGGACTCGACCTTGGGCGGCTCCACCTCGAGCTTCTGGGCGGCGATCACCGCCTGGGTGCGCGAGTGGACCCCCAGCTTGCGGAGGATGGCCGTGACGTGCGCCTTGATGGTCGCCTCGCTGACGTTGAGCTCGAAGGCGATCTGCTTGTTGAGCAGCCCCTCGGTGAGCATGTTGAGCACCCGGAACTGCTGCGGGGTCAGCGACGCGATCGCCTCGGCGAAGCGGGTGTCCTCCTCGTCGGACTCGCCGATCGCCTTGGCGAGGTCTTCGGGCAGCCAGATCTCGCCGTCGAGGATCTCGCCGACCGCCTCGGCGATGACCGTCAGCGAGGCCGACTTGGGAATGAAGCCCGAGGCGCCGTAATCGATGGCGCGCCGCACCACATGCGGCTCGTCGCTGCCGGAGATCACCGCCACGGGGATTTCCGGGGTCTGACCACGCAGCTGGATCAGTCCCGAAAAGCCATGCGCGCCCGGCATGTGCAGATCGAGCAGGATCAGGTCGGCATCGGGATGCCGGGTCACTACCTCGGTGGTCGCTTCCATGGTATCGGATTCGACAATCTCGGCCTGCGGGGCAACTTGTCGCAACGCCTGGGTCAGGGCTGCTCGGAACAGCGGGTGATCATCGGCGACGATGAATTTCTGGGCAAAGGCCATTGAGTCTCCTCCGGATCCTCCTGCAGCGAGCTGCCACGCCGACGGGTCGACCCCACCGGCGCCAGGCTTGCCGCCTTTTTCGTGTCTGGCATGTTACCCCATGCCCGTGCCGTTTCCCAAGCGCCGTCATCCCTCGAGACGAATACCGTTGACGCCACGAAAAAGCCGGCCATGAAGGCCGGCGTGAAGCTCCGGTGTCGGCGTGCCGCTGGCGTGCGCTCCCGAACGCCGAGACAGGCAGGCGAACGGGAAGAACACCGACACCGGCGGGACAATCAATCCCGGTTGGCGCGATTCTCGATCAGGTCCTCCACCACGCTGGGATCGGCCAGCGTGCTGGTGTCGCCCAGCCCCTCGGTCTCGTTGGCGGCGATCTTGCGCAGGATGCGGCGCATGATCTTGCCCGAGCGGGTCTTGGGCAGGCTGGGCGCCCACTGGATCACGTCCGGCGAGGCGATGGGCCCGATGTCCTTGCGCACCCACTGGGTGAGCTCCTTCTTGAGCGCGTCGCTGGGCTCGTAGTCATCGCCCAGGGTGACGTAGATGTAGATGCCCTGCCCCTTGATGTCGTGCGGGTAGCCGACCACGGCGGCCTCGGCCACCGCCTCGTGGGCGACCAGCGACGACTCGATCTCGGCGGTGCCCATGCGGTGCCCGGAGACGTTGATGACGTCGTCGACGCGGCCGGTGATCCAGTAGTAGCCGTCCTCGTCGCGACGGCAACCGTCACCGGTGAAGTACATGCCCTTGTAGGTGGAGAAGTAGGTCTGGATGAAGCGGTCGTGGTTCTTCCAGATCGACCGTGCCTGCCCCGGCCAGGAGTCGAGGATCACCAGGTTGCCCTCGGTCGCCCCCTCGAGAATATTGCCCTCGCTGTCGACCAGAGCCGGCAGCACACCGAAGAACGGCCGGGTGGCGGAGCCGGGCTTGAGATCGATGGCGCCGGGCAGCGGCGCGATCATGATGCCGCCGGTCTCGGTCTGCCACCAGGTGTCGACGATCGGGCATTTCGAGTTGCCAATCACCCGATGGAACCACTCCCAGGCCTCGGGGTTGATGGGTTCGCCCACCGAGCCCAGCACCCGCAGGCTGTCGCGCTTGCTGGAATCCATGACGTCGTCGCCGTGGGCCATCAGGGCCCGGATGGCGGTGGGCGAGGTGTAGAGGATCGCCACGTTGTGCTTGTCGATCACCTCGCCGAGGCGGCCGTGACTCGGATAACTGGGCACGCCCTCGAACATCAGCGTGGTCGCGCCGTTGGCCAGCGGCCCGTAGACGATGTAGCTGTGGCCGGTCACCCAACCGACGTCCGCGCTGCACCAGTAGACCTCGCCATCCTTGTAGTCGAAGACATACTGATGGGTCATCGCCGCATGCAGCAGATAGCCGCCGGAGGTGTGCTTGAGCCCCTTGGGCGTGCCGGTGGAGCCGGAGGTGTAGAGGATAAACAGCGGATCCTCGGCGTTCATGGTCTCGGCCGGGCACGTCTCGGCCTGGCCGTCGACCGTTTCGTGATACCAGACGTCGCGGCCGTCGTGCCAGTCGATGTCGCCGCCGGTGCGCTTGACCACCAGCACGTTGTCGACCACGTCGGTGCCATCACGGGTCAGGGCGGCATCGACGTTGTCCTTGAGCGGCACCCGCTTGCCACCGCGTACCGACTCGTCGGCGGTGATGACCAGCTTGGACTGGGCATCGATCACCCGCTGGGCCAGGGCATCCGGCGAGAAGCCGCCGAACACCACCGAGTGGATCGCGCCGATCCGCGCACAGGCCAGCATCGCCATGGCCGCCTCGGGGATCATCGGCATGTAGAGGGTGACGGTGTCGCCCTTCTTGACGCCGAGTTCCTTGAGGGCGTTGGCCAGCTGGCAGGTGCGGTCGTGCAGTTCGCGATAGGTGTAGGTCTTGCTCTCGTTGGGGTCGTCGCCTTCCCAGATGATCGCTGGCTGATCGCCGCGCGAGGCCAGGTGGCGGTCCAGGCAGTTGGCGCTGACGTTGAGCTCGCCGTCCTCGAACCAGCGTATATCCACGCTGTGGGTGTCGAAGACGGTATGCTTGATCTTGGTCGGGGCCTTGATCCAGTCGAGCCGCTTGGCCTGCTCCGCCCAGAAGCCTTCCGGGTCGTCGACCGACTGCTGATACATCGACAGATACTTTTCCTTGTCCGCCCAGGCATTGGCGGCGAAGGATTCGCTCACCGGATGGACGCGCTGCTGTTCGGTCATGTCGACCCCCTGTCCTGGAAACTGCGATGGTCGTGATTCGGACCTTGGCGGCCGCGTGGCCGGTGACCCGAGATCGGCGAATAAAAATGGTCCTTTCAGCATATACCCACAGCGGGCGGGGCTCCCAATTAGACATTGGTAGCAGCAATTTTCATTGCCATTTCAGAAACTTACCCGACCCTTAAGCACTCTCGTCCGAGACCGGCCGCAACCACTGTCGACAGTGTCGACAATAGTAGCGCTGGCCGGCGACGATCCGGGCATGGCGTCGCACACCAAGATGATGCTCGCGACAGTCGCAAGTGTAGCGGTAGGGCGCCGGGCTGGCCCGGCGGGTATCGAAGCCGTGGGTGACACGCGGATCGAGGCCGTAGAGACGACGCATCACCGTGCGCCACTCGTGACCGTGGGGGCGCACCCGGCGGCCCTCCTCCAGGTGACGTACCAGCCAGTGCGCCATCTCGTGGGGGATGATCTCGACGAAGAACGCCTGGCGGTTTTCCTCGAGCAGCACCCGGTTGAGCCGCAGCCCGCCACGACCGAAATGTGCCTGACCGGCACTCTGGCCGCGCAGGTCGAACCACAGCGCCGGGCGCGGAAGCGCCGGGAAGACCTCCCGGGCCAGCCGCCAGGCGGCCTCGGTCCGCTCGGTGGCGGCCGCCTCGAGGGCGTCGCGGGACAATGAATCCAGCCAGGCGGCATCGGGAGCGGGGAGAGTCGGACGGGACATGGGATGCTAGAATGCCGCCCACGCCCGTGCGCGTCCAGCACACGCCGCCCGACTGGAGGAAACGACCCCGATGCCCGAAGCGCTACCGCCCACCCCCCTGCTCGATGACGACGAACTGGACCTGCTCGACGATTTCCTCGATTCCGAGCGCGCCGGCGAGGACGCCCTCGACCTCATCGGCGCTCACGGTTTTCTCGTCGCCCTGGCCGTGGCCCCCCGCGAGGTGCCGGCGACCCGCTGGGTCGGCGAGCTGTTCCACGGCGAGCCCGCCTTCGCCGATACCCCAGAACGCGACACCATCCTCGGCCTGCTCGAGCGCCTGCGCGACAACGCCATGGCCGCCCTCGAGCGCGGCCAGCTGCCGGAGCTGCCCTTCGAGCTGACCCTCGACGGCATCGCCTCGGAGGAGACGCCCATCGGCGACTGGTGCGCCGGCTTCATGGAAGGCGTGTTCCTCGACGAGAGCGCCTGGTTCGAGGCCGACGAGGAAGCCGCGGCCACCCTGCTGCTGCCGTTCATGGCGCTGTCCGGGCTGTTCGACGACGAGCCCGACATGGCCGAGTTCATTCGCCGCCCGGCCGACGCCGAACGGCTGGTCGCACAGCTGCCGGAACTGGTGCTCGACCTCTACCTGCACTATCGCGTGCCGCCCGAGACACCCAAGCCGAAGCCGCGCCCCAAGAAGCCCGCCGGGCGTGGCGGAAAGCGCCGTCGCTGAACCAGCGTCTCTCAGCGCAACCGGGTTACCCAGGCGTCCAGCGTCCCGTAGAGCCACTCGCGCAGACGCTGGCGGCGCGAACGCCGGGCCCACTGCTCGGGGCGTATCTCGACGCTCTGGCTGAAATTTTCCTCGAACAGTGACGCCAGCGCACCGGCGAAGCGCGGATCGACAATCTCCTGGTTGGCCTCCAGGTTCCACTGCAGGCTCCAGTGGTCGAAGTTGCACGAGCCGATGCTGGCCCAGTCGTCGGCCAGCGAGAACTTGGCATGGATGAAGCGTGGCTGGAACTCGAAGATGCGCACCCCGGCGCGCAGCAGCCGGCCGTAGAAGCGCTGTCCGGCATAGCGGATGCCGGGGTGATCGTGGGCATCGCCGGGCAGCAGCAGGCGCACGTCGACCCCGCGCCGCGCCGCCCTGACCAGCCGACGCCGCAGGCTCAGGGTGGGCACGAAGTACGGAGTGCACAGCCAGATGCGCCGCTGGGCGTGGCCAAGCTGCTGATGCAGCGACAGGCGAATCGCCTGATAGCGGTAGCCCTGCCCCCAGACCACCCGCCCGCGCATGCCCTGATAGTCGGCCACCCGCGTAACATCCAGCCTGAGCCGCTGCACCAGGCGCGGGTCGCCGGCGCCCCGCGACAACGGTGAGTCCCACAGCCGCGAGAACAGCCGCACCCAGTCCGCCACCACCGGCCCCTCGATGCGCACCGCGATGTCGAACCAGGCGTCGAGGAATTCGTCACTGGCCCCGAAGCCGCCGGTGAAGGCCACCCGGCCGTCGATCAGCAGCAGCTTGCGATGGTCGCGGGTCAGGTTCTTGCCCAGCCGGTACCAGACCAGCGGATTGAAGAAGCGCATCGCCACGCCGCCGGCCTCGAGCCGCCGGCGATCCGCGCTCGACAGCTTCATGGCACCGTAACCGTCGAGCAGCATCAGCACCGTCACGCCCCGCGCCGCCGCGGCCAGCAGGGCGTCGATCAACTGCGCGGCCAGCGCCCCCGACTCCATGAGATACAACTCGAGCAGAATCGATTCCTGCGCGGCGGCCACGGCCTCGGTCATGGCCGGCAGGAAACAGCGGCTCTCCGGCAGCAGGGCGAACCGGTTGCCGTCTCGCCAGACTCCCCGCATCACACCTCCCGGTGTCCGGTTGGGCCATCCCCCGACAAGGGGCCGAATCGCTATAATGCCCCAACATGTCCCGAATCGGCATCCGGATGGCCCTGTTCTCGTCGCTGTTGTCCCCTCTGCGCCCGCTTCTGCGCCGCCTGCTGGCCGGCTGGGTCGAGCTGCGCCTGAGCGAGCCCGCGCCCGAGCGGCTCGCCCTCGACCCCGAGCGCCCCACGCTCTACGTGCTGCCGCGCCCGTCGTTCTCCGACCGCCTGCTGCTGGAAATCGTCTGCCGACGCCACGGCCTGCCCGTGCCCTCGCCCCGCTGGCGCCCGGGCTCGTTGCGCCATAACGGCTGTGTGGCGTTGCCCGATTACAAGCGCCACCGGTGGCCCCGGCGGCGCCCGGACCACGCCCCCTTCGCGCCGCTCATCGACGCCCTGCGCGAAGCCCCCGACGCCGACGTGCAGCTGGTGCCGGTCAGCGTGTTCTGGGGCCGCGCGCCGGGCAAGGAATTCGGCTTCTGGAAGCTGCTCGCCGCTGACAGCTGGCAGCTCACCGGCCGCCTGCGCCGGGCGGTGTCGATACTGGTCAACGGCCGCAACATCGAGCTGTACTGGGGGGAGCCAGTGTCGCTGCGCGGTCAGCTCGCCGAGCGGCCCCCGGAACTGGCGCGACGCCGGATCGCCCGGGTGCTGCGGGTGCATTTCCGGCGCATCCGTACCCGCGTGCTGGGGCCGGACCTGTCGCACCGGCGCACCCTGATCCATGGGCTGCTGCAGGAACCCGAGCTGCAGCGCATCATCGCTGAAACCGCTCAGGCCCGGGGGCAGTCGCAGCGTCGCATCGAGCGTCGGGCGCGCCGCTACGGCCGCGAGATCGCCTCGCACATGAGTTATCCGATCCTGCGCCTGCTAGACCGGCTGCTGCATCGGCTGTGGAACCGGCTCTACGCCGGGGTGGACGTGCACGGGCTGGAGCGCGTCAAGCAACTGGCCGGCGATCACACCCTGATCTATGTGCCCTGCCACCGCAGCCACATCGACTACCTGCTGCTCTCCTACGTGCTGTTCCGCGAAGGGCTGATGCCACCGCACATCGCCGCCGGGCGCAACCTCGACATGCCGCTGATCGGCCCGCTGCTGCGCCGCGGCGGGGCCTTCTTCCTGCGCCGCAGCTTTCGCGACAATCGGCTCTACGGCGCGGTGTTCAATGCCTACCTGCACCGCCTGCTGACCCGCGGCCACCCGATCGAATACTTCATCGAGGGCGGCCGCTCGCGCAGCGGACGGATGCTCACACCACGCCCGGGCATGCTGGCGATGACCCTGCGCTCCTGCCTGCGCGACACATCGCGTGCGGTGACCTTCGTGCCGGTCTACATCGGTTACGAGAAGGTGCTGGAAAGCACTAGCTACCTCCGCGAACTGCGTGGCGCGCGCAAGCGCAAGGAGTCGCCGCTGGGCCTGCTGCGCGTGCTCGGCCGGCTGCGCCAGCCCTTCGGGCGGGTCCAGGTGGCCATCGGCGAGCCGCTGGATCTCAATGCCTTCCTGACCCGCAGCGTGCCCGACTGGCGCGAGAGTCGCCATGATCCGCGCCCGTCCTGGCTGACCCGAGCCGTTCCCGAGCTGGGCCGCGAGCTGGCGCGGCGCATCAACGCGGTGGCGACCCTCAATCCGGTCAACCTGGTGGCGCTGACCCTGCTGGCCACACCGCACCGCGCCATCGAGGCGGAGCTGCTCAAGCGCCAGATGGCGCTGCTCGTGGTCCTGGACCCGGACACGCCGAGCCCCCCGGCCGGCACACCCGACGACTGGCTGGCCGAGGCCGCCGGACTGGGCTTCATCGAGCGTCGAGCGCAGGCGCTCGGCGAGCTGGTGCTGGCCGACGGCGAACGCGCCACCCTGCTCACCTGGTATCGCAACAATGTCCAGCATCGCTTCGCCCTGCCGGCACTGGTGGCCTTCGCCTTCCGCAACAGCGCCCACAATGACCTGGCCACGCTCGACGCCCGCCTCGCCCCGGCCTGGCCGCTGATCGCCCAGGAACAGTTCATCGCCCTGCCCGCCGCCGACTTCCGCAACGCCCTGGAAGCGACCCTCACTCAGCTGGTCGAACAGGGCCTCCTCGAGACCCGCGCCGACGGCTGGCAGCGCCCGCCCGGCCATACCCTGGCCCACGAGCAGCTGCAGTTGCTGGGCAGCCTGATCCAGCCGACCCTGGAGCGCGGCTTCCTGCTGCTGGCGGCGCTGCTGGCCCAGCCCAGCGGCAGCCTGACCCGCGACGACCTCGAGGAGCGCAGCCGCGGGCTGGCCGAGCGACTCACCCTGCTGTCGGGCCTCAATGCCCCGGAGTTCTTCGACCGTCGGCTGTTCAGCGGCCTGCTCGACGCCCTGCTGGCCGAGGGCTGGATCTGGGAGACAGAGGGGCACCTGGCCTTCGATGCCCTGCTCGGAGAAGCCCTCGCCCGCAGCCGCAGCCTCTTCGACCCGACGCTGCGCCGTCGCCTGTGGCAGATCGCCCAGCCCGCCGCCGGGGACGCCCCGAGCGCCGGGCCTCAGGCTCGCAGCGAGCGGTGCACGTAGAGGTCGTAGCGGCTGGTCCTGGCCTCGAGCTGGTGCGACGGCTTGGGCCCCTCGATGGGTGGCGCCTTGCGCGGGCGCTTGACCGCCACGCGGTGCGTCGCCACGTCGAGCGCCGCTTCCAGCAGGCGCGGCGCATCGGCATCGTCACCGGCCAGTTCGCGGAACACGCGCATCTCCTTCTTGACCAGCGCCGACTTGTCGCGGTGGGGAAACATCGGATCGAGATGGATGACGTCGGCAGGAAAGTCGGCCGCGGCGACCGTCGCCGCCAGGGCATCGGCGGCATCCGCCCGGCACAGCGTCAACCGCGCGATGATCGGGGCGACGTCGGCATCCTCGCGGGCCCGGGCCAGGCCGTCGGCCAGCAGCGCGGCGACCCCCGGCACCCGCTCGAGCATCAGCACCTCGGCGCCCAGACTCGCCAGCACGAAGGCGTCGCGCCCGAGGCCGGCGGTGGCATCCACCACACTCGGCGTGATGCCTTTCGAAAGCCCGCAGGCCCTGGCCACGAGCTGGCCGCGCCCGCCGCCGAAGCGGCGCCGGTGGTCGACCTTGCCGCCGAGAAAGTCCACCCGCAGCGGCTTGCCGTAGCGGGCGGGATCACCGGCCAGCGCCAGGCCGGCGTCGGTGGCGACCAGCGCCAGCCCCTCGGCGGGCGGCGTCGCCATCCAGGGCAGCCCCAGCTCATCGGCCAGCTCGCGCAGCGCCTCGCCCACCACCACCGGCGACGTCATGCCGCCCACAGCCACAGCAGCGCCACCCCCAGCAGCAGGCGGTAGGCGACGAACGGCCACATGCCGATGCGATCCAGCGCCGCCAGGAACAGCTTGATGCAGACCAGAGCGGCGACGAACGACAGGCCGATGCCCACCAGCACGTCGTGAATCGCCGCATCGCTGCCGGTCTGCATCAGCTCCAGGCCCTTGAGCGAGCCGGCGGCGATGATCAGCGGAATCGACAGCAGAAACGAGAAGCGCGCCGAGCTCTGGCGGTCGAAGCCCAGCAGCAGGGCCGCCGTGATGGTGATGCCGGAGCGCGAGGTGCCGGGAATCAGGGCCAGCGCCTGGAACAGCCCGATGATCAGCGCCGCCTTGAAGGTCAGGCTGGCCAGGTCGCGGCTGCGGCTGCCGCGCCAGTCCGCCCAGCCCAGCAGCACCCCGAAGATCAGGGTCGCCAGGGCGATCACCAGCGACGAGCGCAGCGAGTTCTCGATCGCGCCGTTGAACAGGGCGCCGACGATCACCGCCGGAATCGTCGCCAGGATGACCATCCACCCCAGCCGGCTCTCCGGCGTCTGGCGCGAACTCAGCGTGCCGGCGCCGGCGAACTGGCCGAACCAGCCGCCCAGGATCGCCACCACCTCGCGGCGAAAGGCCAGCAGCACCGCCGCCAGGGTGCCGATGTGCACGGCGACGTCGAAGGCCAGCCCCTGGTCGGGCCAGCCCAGCACCTGGGAGGGCAGGATCAGGTGCGCCGACGAGGAGATGGGCAGGAATTCGGTGAGCCCCTGGATCACCGACAGCGCGACGAGTTGCAACCAGTCCATGCGGAAGGTCCTTGTTCAGCGGGAGACGGCGCCGGACGCCCCGGCGCGGCGGGTATTCAGGCGCCGGGCTTGGGCTTTTTCCAGGCGACCTCGTTGCGCAGGTAGACCGGCACCGCCTCGTGGGGCGGCCGACCCTCGCCGCGGGCGAATGCCTCGGCAGCCAGGCGCACCATCGACTCGGCGGCCGGGTCGAGTTCCGGCAGGCGTTGGTACAGGGCGTTCTGGACCTCGACGGACATCGACTCCCACAGCATCCAGCCCGAACCCACGCCGCACCAGTCGGCCTCGCGATGCGACTCGGGCAGGGCCAGGCGCTCGGGCGGCATCACCGCCTCGTCGAGCAGCGTCGTCAGGTGCCCGTCCCGGCAGTGATAGGCGGCGACATAGATCTCGCCCATGCGGGCGTCCAGCGCCGGGACCACGAAGCGCACATGGCGTTCACGGTGCACCGCCAGCGCCAGCGCCTCGAGGGTGGAGACGCCGATCAGCGGCTTGTCGAGGCCGAACGCCAGCCCCTGGGCGACCCCGGCGGCGATGCGCAGGCCGGTGAAGGAACCGGGGCCGCGCCCGTAGGCCAGGGCATCGAGATCGGCGACGGCCAGCCCGGCCTCGGCGAGTACGTCATCGATCATCGGCAGCAGGCGGCGGGTGTGCTCGCGCGGGGTCAGCGCAAAGCGCGACACCACTTCCCCCTCGTGCCAGAGGGCACAGGAACAGGCGCTCGAGGAGGCGTCCAGAGCCAGCAGGGTCGACATGGGAATCACGGGGTTATGAATGGCGCGGGCATTATACGACCGGGGCGGGCCTGGCAAAAGCGGCGGCCGGCGAGGCCCCGGGCTATTACAGATAGCTGCGACATGACTCGGGCTGATCCGTTGGCAGGTCTGCGAGGGGCGCTGTGAACCCCTCCATGGGCGCTACCTACGCCATCCATGGCGTAGGACCCCCCTCTTCAACCTGCCCCCGGCGCCCTTGTCAGAGCCAACGGCGATTGCTCTGCCGACGAGGCCGGCAACGCAACAGCCCGGCGGAGTGCCGGGCTGCGGATGAGCGAATGGGTGCAGGCGGTATCAGCCTTCCAGCGCCTTCACCACCTGATCGCGGATGTCGTCGACCGTACCGATGCCCTCGACGCGATGGTAGGCGGGCGCCTTGGCCGGGTCCTGCTCGGCCCAGCGGCGGTAGTACTCCACCAGCGGCTCGGTCTGCTCGTGATAGACCGACAGGCGGTTGCGGACCGTCGACTCGCGATCGTCGTCACGCTGGATCAGCGCCTCGCCGGTGACGTCGTCCTTGCCCTCTTCCTTCGGCGGGTTGTACTCGATGTGGTAGACGCGGCCGGAATCGGGGTGCACGCGGCGACCGGCCAGGCGCTTGACGATCTCCTCGTCGTCGACGGCGATCTCCAGCACATGGTCAAGCTTGACGTCGGCATCCTTCATGGCGTCGGCCTGCGGGATGGTGCGCGGGAAGCCGTCGAACAGGAAGCCGTTGGCGCAGTCGGGCTGGCTGATGCGCTCCTTGACCAGGGCGATGATGATGTCGTCGGACACCAGCCCGCCGCTGTTCATGATCTCCTTGACCTTGAGGCCCAGGTCACTGCCTTCCTTGACCGCGGCGCGCAGCATGTCGCCGGTGGAAATCTGCGGAATGCCGTACCGCTCGCAGATGAACTGGGCCTGGGTGCCCTTGCCGGCACCGGGGGCGCCCAAGAGAATCAAACGCATCTGTGCTGCTCCTTGAATCGTTCGCGAGTCAATTGTTGTTGACATTAGCGTAAATGGGTGTCGGAGGCGGCGCCATCCGTGACGAGTCGAAAGAGCAACGACGATACCGGGGGGGCGGAAGGCAGACAAGCCGACAAACGGTGATGCGCGTCATGATGTCGCAGGACGCGACTCACGCTCAGGTCAGGCGCTGCCAGAGCAGCACGCCCCAGGTCAGCCCGGCCATGATCAGCGACAGCATGACCGCCGCCGAGCCGATGTCCTTGGCGCGCCCGGAGAGCACGTGGTGCTCGGGGCCGATGCGATCGACCACGGTTTCCAGGGCGCTGTTGAGCAGCTCCACCACCAGCACCAGCACACCGCTGCCCACCAGCAGCAGCCACTCCACCGGCGTGCGCGCCAGCCAGCCGGCCAGCGGCAGCATCGCCAGGCACAGCAGCAGCTCCTGACGGAAGGCCGCCTCGTGACGAAACGCGGCCCGCAGCCCCTTCAGGGAATAGCGCGTCGATTGAATCAGGTGTCGCCAGCCTGTCTCGCGGGGCTTCATGGGCACTCTCACAGGGCGATTCTCGGGGAGCCGCTCCGACGGGGCCGTGGCGGCCGCCGGCAGCATGAAGCGCCGATGGTAGCAGAGGCCCCGGGGCAGGCAAGCCGACCGATTGCCCGGCCCCACGGGGGCGACTAGTCTGGGGTGATTCCGCCCCGCCGACTGGAGCCATACCCCATGCCCCGCGTGCTGATGCTCAAGGACGAAGATCCCCGCGCCCGTGTCGAGACCGTCGACGACGACCGCCTGCCCGAGCGCGAGGTCACGATCGACATCGACCATTCCGATCTCAACTACAAGGACGCCCTGGCGGTCACCGGCAAGGGCCGGATCGTCCGCGACTACCCCTTCGTGCCGGGCATCGACTTCGCCGGCACGGTGCGCGACAGCGCCAGCGACGCCTACGCCCCGGGCGACCGGGTGATCCTCACCGGCTGGGGCGTGGGCGAGCGCTACTGGGGCGGTTTCGCCGAGCGCATGCGGGTCGACGCCGACTGGCTGGTGCCCTGCCCCGAAGGACTTTCCTCCCGCGAGGCGATGCTGTTCGGCACCGCCGGGCTGAGTGCCATGCTCTGCGTGGAACGCCTCGAGGAGGCCGGCCTGGCCCGCGGCGCCAGCGTGCTGGTTACCGGGGCCACCGGCGGCGTGGGCAGCTGGGCGGTACAGATGCTCGCCCACTACGGCTACGAGGTGCACGCCGTCACCGGCAAGCCGGATCAGGAACGCTGGCTGCGCAGCCTGGGCGCCGCCGAGGTACACGACCGCACCGAGTTCGAGGGCGAGCCGCGCCTGCTCGACAAGGCCCGCTGGGCCGGGGCCATCGACACGGTCGGCGACACCACCCTGGCCAATGTGCTCGCCCAGATGGAGCCCCACGGTCGGGTCGCCGCCGTGGGCCTGGCCGGCGGCAGCGCCCTGCCCGCTTCGGTGATGCCGTTCATCCTGCGCGGCGTGTCGCTGCTCGGCGTGGAAAGCGCCCGGGTCCCCGTGCCGCGGCGCCGCGACGTCTGGCAGCGCATCGCCGAGCTGCCCCGGGCGCTGCGCGAGGCCATGCACCACGAGGCGATCGGCCTGGAGATGATCGCCGAACGCGCCGAGGCGATGATCAACGGCGACATCCACGGCCGGCTGCTGATCGACCCGAGCCTAGACTGAGACATACCTCAGGGGAGGGCATCGGGCAGGCCGAGAGGAGGTCCTGCGCCAGGGACGGCGCAGGTAGCGCCCAGGGAAGGGTTCACAGCGCCTCCGGCCGGCCTGCCCGGCGCCTGAGCGCTTCGCGCAGCAACCGCTACAGTTGGGGCAAAGGGCGCTTTGCGCTAGAATCACCGCCTTCGAACGCCACCATCGCCGTCGAGCCCGCCCATGCCCCATCGCATCGCCATCAACGGTTACGGCCGCATCGGCCAGTGCGTCCTGCGGGCACTGGTCGAGCGCCCCGAGCTGGATATCGAGGTGGTGGCGATCAACGAGCTCTCGGATCTCGCCACCGTCGCCTACCTGACCCGCTACGACACCACCCACGGGCGCTTCCCCGGCGAGGTGCGCGTCGCGGACGACCGGCTGCACATCAACGGCCACGCGATCGCCCTGCTCTGCGAGGAAGACCCCGCCAACCTGCCCTGGGCGGCGCTGGGCATCGACCTGGTGCTGGAATGCTCCGGCAGCTTCAAGGATCGCGCCACCGCCGAGCGCCACCTGGCCGCCGGGGCGCGGCGGCTGCTGTTCTCCCAGCCGGCCGAATCCGACGTCGACCTGACCGTGGTGGGCGGCATCAACGAGCACCTGCTCGCCGCCGACATGCGGGTGATCTCGGCGGCCTCCTGCACCACCAACTGCCTGATCCCGATTCTCACCGTGCTCGACGAGGCGCTGGGCATCGAGCACGGCGTCACCACCACCATCCACTCGGCGATGAACGACCAGCCGGTGATCGACGCCTACCACAAGTCGGACCTGCGCCTGACCCGCTCGGCGATGCAGTCGATCATCCCCGTGGACACCGGCCTGGCGCGCGGCATCGAGCGCCTGATGCCGCACCTCGCCGGGCGCTTCGAGTGCCTGCACGTGCGGGTGCCGACCATCAACGTCTCGGCCATGGACATGGCCATCTCGGTGCGCCGGGCCACCACCGCCTCGGCCGTCAACGATCTGCTGCGCGAGGCCAGCCACGCGCGGCTCGCCGGCCGCCTCGGCTACACCGAGGAACCCATGGCCTCGGTCGACTTCAACCACGATCCACGCTCGGGTATCGTGGACGCCACCCAGACACGGGTCGCCGGCGGCCACCTGATCAAGATGCTCGGCTGGTTCGACAACGAGTGGGGCTTCGCCAACCGCATGCTCGATGTCGCCGGCCGCCTGGCGGAGCTCGACGCGCGGCGCTGACACCGCCCCGGCGACCGCGGTGGACACCGGACATTCTGGATTCGTCAACAGAGGATACGCCACATGAACGTGCGCAAGATGACCGACCTCCCTCTCGCCGGCCGGCGAGTGCTGATTCGAGAGGACCTCAACGTGCCGGTCAAGCAGGGCAACGTCACCTCGGATGCCCGTATCCGCGCCTGCCTGCCGACCATCCAGGCCGCCCGCGACGCCGGCGCCCGGGTGATGCTGATGAGCCACCTGGGACGCCCCACCGAGGGCGAGCCCGCCGAGGAGTTCTCGCTGGCGCCGGTCGCCGCCCATCTCGGCCAGCTGCTCGGCCAGCCGGTACGGCTGGTCAGCGACTATCTCGACGATCCGGTCGACGTGGCCGAAGGCGAGGTGGTACTGCTCGAGAACGTGCGCTTCAATGTCGGCGAGAAGAAGGACGACGAGACCCTGGCCAAGGCCTACGCGGCGCAGTGCGACGTCTACGTGATGGACGCCTTCGGCACCGCCCATCGCGCCCAGGCCTCCACCCACGGCGTGGCGCGCTTCGCCCCCGCCGCCTGCGCCGGCCCGCTGCTCGCCCAGGAACTCGAGGCGCTGGAGAAGGCGCTGGCCACCCCGGCACGGCCGATGGTCGCCATCGTCGGCGGCTCCAAGGTCTCGACCAAGCTCGAGGTGCTCAACGCCCTGGCCGAGAAGTGCGATCAGCTGATCGTCGGCGGCGGTATCGCCAACACCTTCATCGCCGCGGCCGGCCACAACGTCGGCAAGTCGCTGCACGAGGCCGACCTGATCGAGCAGGCCAGGGCGCTGATGGCCCGGGTCGAGATCCCGCTGCCCACCGACGTGGTGGTCGCCACCGAGTTCTCCGAATCCGCCGAGGCCGTGGTGCGCCCGGTCGACCAGGTGCGCGACGACGAGATGATCCTCGACATCGGCCCGGACACCGCCGCGCGCTTCGGCGGCCTGCTCAAGGACGCCGGCACCATTCTGTG
This sequence comes from Halomonadaceae bacterium T82-2, assembly GCA_001577635.1. Classification (GTDB taxonomy): domain Bacteria; phylum Pseudomonadota; class Gammaproteobacteria; order Pseudomonadales; family Halomonadaceae; genus Modicisalibacter. The sequence continues at coordinate 233,237 of LSBP01000001.1, forward strand.
GAACGGCCCCGTGGGCGTCTTCGAGATCGATCAGTTCGGCAAGGGCACCGAGGCGCTGTCCCGAGCAATCGCCGAGAGCAACGGCTTCTCCATCGCCGGCGGCGGCGACACCCTGGCGGCCATCGACAAGTACGGCATCGCCGAGCAGGTCTCTTACATCTCCACCGGCGGCGGCGCCTTCCTCGAGTACGTGGAAGGCAAGACGCTGCCCGCCGTTGCAGCCCTCGAGGCCGCCGACCGCTAACCCTGCAGCATTCACACAACCATCATCACGGGGCGGCCCAGAGGCCGCCCTTCGACTGTCAGCGAGGAAACACACTCCCCATGGCCCTGATCAGCCTGCGTCAACTTCTCGACCATGCCGCCGAGCACGGCTACGGCGTGCCGGCCTTCAACGTCAACAACCTCGAGCAGATGCGCGCCATCATGGAAGCCGCCGACCGCACCGATTCGCCGGTGATCGTCCAGGCCTCCGCCGGCGCCCGCAAGTATGCCGGGGCGCCCTTCCTGCGCCACCTGATCCTGGCCGCGATCGAGGAGTTCCCGCACATTCCGGTGGTCATGCATCAGGACCACGGCACCTCGCCCGCCGTCTGCCAGCGTTCCATCCAGCTGGGCTTCTCCTCGGTGATGATGGATGGCTCGCTGAAAGCCGACGGCAAGACGCCCGCCGACTATGACTACAACGTCGATGTCACCCGGCGCACCGTCGAGATGGCCCACGCCTGCGGCGTCTCCGTCGAAGGCGAGCTGGGCTGCCTGGGCAGCCTGGAAACCGGCCAGGCCGGCGAGGAGGACGGCGTCGGTGCCGAGGGCACGTTGTCCCACGATCAGCTGCTCACCGACCCCGAGGAAGCGGCCGCCTTCGTCGCGGCGACCCACGTCGACGCCCTGGCGATCGCCATCGGCACCAGCCACGGCGCCTACAAGTTCACCCAGCCGCCCACCGGCGACACCCTCTCCATCGCCCGCATCAAGCAGATCCACGAGCGTATCCCCAACACCCATCTGGTGATGCACGGCTCCAGCTCGGTGCCCCAGGAGTGGCTGGAGATCATCAACGAGTACGGCGGTCAGATTCCCGAGACCTACGGCGTGCCGGTCGAGGAGATCGTCGAGGGCATCAAGCACGGCGTGCGCAAGGTCAACATCGACACCGACCTGCGTCTGGCCTCCACCGGCGCGGTACGTCGCTTCCTCGCCCACAACCCGGCCGAGTTCGACCCGCGCAAGTACCTCAAGGAGACCGTCGCGGCCATGCGCGATGTCTGCGTGGCCCGCTTCGAGGCCTTCGGCAGCGCCGGTAACGCCAGCCGGATCCAGCCGATCGGCCTGGAAGCGATGTTCGAGCGCTACGCGCGCGGCGAGCTCGACCCGCGGGTCAACTGAGCCCTTGCCACGCCGCGCCGCCGGGAAACCGGCGGCCCCCATCGCCTTCCCCCTCGCCATCGAGGCCCGCCATGCACAACCTGATCGTTCCCTCCCTCGTCATCCTCATCGCCGCGGCGGTGATCTTCGGTGGCCAGGCCATCCAGGAGAGCCGGCTCGACGACCATATCGCCGACGCCATCGCCGCCACGCTCGACAAGGACGCTGTCGAGGTGACCGCCATGCGCGAGGTCAACAAGGGCTACGGCATCTGCGGGCAATACCGCCTGCCCGGCGGCGAGCCGGCCGCCTTCTTCTACAACAAGGTCAACGAGCACCTGGCACTGGGCAGCGACTCCCGCCGCTACCGCAACAACTGCCGGACGCACTGATCCGCCTTCTATTTTTTGCAGCCACTCGCGAGGCGTTCCGATGAGCATCCGACGCCAGACCGGCACGGCCAGCCTGATCGTCATTCTCACCGGCGCGCTCTGGGGCCTCTACTGGATTCCGGTGCGCCGCCTGGACGCGCTGCTTCCCGGCGCCTGGGGATCACTGCTGATCGTCGCCCTGGCGACGCTGCTGCTGTCCCCGTTCGCGGTGATCCATCGCCGCCGCCTGCGCGCCGCCGATCCGTGGTCGCTGGCGGCGATCGCGCTCGGCGGCGCGGCCTTCGTCATGTACTCGATCGGCCTGGTCCACGGCCGGGTCGCCACCGTGATCCTGCTGTTCTACCTGACGCCGGTGTGGAGCACGCTGATCGCGCGGCTGTGGCTGCGCTGGCCGACGCCCTGGCCTCGCTATGCGGCCATCGCGGTCGGCTTCGCCGGTCTCGCACTGGTGCTCGGTGACAACGGCACGCTGCCGCTGCCGCGCGGGGTCGGCGACTGGCTGGGGCTGGCGTCGGGCCTGCTGTGGGCGCTCTCCTCGACCGGCATCCGCCTGCGGGGCGAGACCACCGGCGCGATGGAGGGCAATTTCATCTTCTGTGCGGGCGCGACGCTGACCGCCGCGGCACTGGCGCCGTGGCTGTCGCCCTGGCCGGCCCTGCCGTCATCCCCGGAGTGGCCCACGCTGATCGGCTGGTCACTGGCCGCCGGCGGGCTGTGGTGGGCCCTGTCGCTGTCGGCCCTGTTGTGGGCCGCCACGCGCCTGGAACCGGCGCGCCTGGGTATCCTGCTGATGAGCGAGGTACTGGTCGGTGTGATCTCCGCGGCGCTGTTCGCCGGCGAGCCCTTCGGCCTGCAGGCCAGTCTGGGCGCACTGCTGGTAATCGCCGCGGCACTGCTCGAACTGTGGCCGATTTCGCGGGCAGGACAGGACACGCGCGTCTAGGCTGACGGCACGCTACACGCCGTCAAACGACTCAAGGAGGAGTCATGCAAAACGCGATAGGGCCCGCGCTGGTCATGCTCGCGGCCTTCCTGTGGGGTATTTCCGGCGGGCTCGCCGGCCTGCTCATGGACCACGACTGGAGCCCGGCCGTGGTCACATTCTACCGCGGCGCCGTCGGCCTGGTGTGCCTGCTGCTCGGCTGGCTGCCGCACACCGTCCGCCATGTCCGGCACATCAATCGCCGCCTGCTGGCCTGGGCGGTCCTGGCCGGACTGGGAGTCGCCGGCAACCTGACCTTCTACGCAATCGCCATCGACCGAACCAGCGTGGCGATCGCCGCGACGCTGATGTATACCGCGCCCGTCCACGTCTTCGCCGTCGCCTGCCTGACCGGCAACGAGCGCCCCACTCTGGGCAAGGGCCTGGCCATCGCGCTGGTGATGATCGGCATCGTCCTGCTCACCGACGTGCTGGGCGGCGGCGGGCAGGCGGTCACGCTGGTCGGGGTAGCCGCCGGGCTCGCCTCGGCGCTCTCCTACGCGCTGTTCATCTTCGCCTTTCAGCGGTCCGCGGCCCACGGCGCCATGACCAGCACGCTGATCATCGCCTTTGCGGTCTTCAGTATCGTCCTCGGCCTGATCATGAATCGCGGCGAGGCCGTGCAGGCGCTGTACAGCAGCGACCTGCAGCTCTTCCTGCTGCTCGGACTGCTCGGTGCCGGGCTGTCATTCGCCGTCTACCTGCCGGGCCTGCGACGCACCCCGGCGACCATCGCCTCGATCGTCGCCATGATCGAGCCGGTCACCGCCGCCCTGTTCGGCCTGCTGGTACTCGGCGAGTCGCTGGACCTCGGTCAGGCAGCCGGGCTGGCGCTGATCGTCATCACGGTGACGGTGCTGAGCGCACGGCGACCCTGACGAGGTGCGGCGGCGGCGGTTCGCCTGCTAAACTCTGCGCCCCCCGTCGCCGCCACCGGAGCCGTCATGTCCGCCGATGCCCCCCGTCCATCGCCTCGCCACCTCGCCAGCCTGGCCACCCTCGTCGCGGTAGGGGCATTTCTGCTGCTGGTCCCGGGCGCGCCCGAGGTGACCCGGGCGGCAAGTGTCATCGTGCTGGCGATCGCCCTGTGGGCGACCGGCTGGCTGCCGCAGTGGCTGACCGCCCTGGCCTTCTTCACGCTGTGTACCGTCGCCGGCGTCGCTCCACCCGACACGGTCTTCGCCGGGTTCGCCTCGGCGGCGACCTGGCTGGTGTTTTCGGGACTGGCGATCGGCGCGGCGATCCAGCACACCGGTCTGGGCGCCACCGTGGCGACACGGGTCGGCCCGCATCTTAGGGGATCCTACGCCGGGGCCGTGAGCGGCGTGGTGGCACTGGGCCTGGCCATGGCCTTCGTCATGCCCTCGGGCATGGGGCGCGTGGTGCTTTTGGTACCGATCCTGATCACCCTGGCCGACCATCTGGGCTATGCGGAGGGCCGCCCTGGGCGAACCGGCGTCATCCTCGGCGGCATCATGGGCACCTTCCTGCCCACCTACGCCATCCTGCCGGCCAATGTGCCCAACAACGTGCTGATGGGGGCGGTCGAGGCGGTGCTCGGCGAAGCGCCGACCTACAGCGCCTACCTGCTGCTGCACTTTCCCGTGCTCGGCGCCCTGAAGACGGTGCTGTTGATCGCGGTAATGCTCAAGCTCTATCCCGACCACGCCCCCACACCCGGCGTCGCGGCGCCCGACAAGGCCACAGCCCCCCACACGCCGCTGAGTCGCCCGGAACGCCGCCTGGGCCTGCTGCTGCTGCTGGCGGTGGCGCTGTGGCTCAGTGACGCCTGGCACGGCATCTCGCCGGCCTGGATCGGTCTGGCGATCGCCCTGGCCTGCCTCTTCCCGGGCAGCGGCCTGATGGCCGAGCGGCCGATGAAATCCCTGAACTTCGAGCCGCTGATCTACGTTGCCGGCATCGTCAGCCTGGGCGCACTGGCCCATCATAGCGGGCTGGGCGAGCGGGTTGCGCATTACCTGCTGGCTGCGCTGCCGCTGTCCGGCACCGGCGATGCCGCGACCTTCGGCCTGCTGAGTGGCCTGGCCATGGTCCTGGGCACCTTCGTCACCCTGCCCGGCGTACCGGCGATCCTGACGCCCATGGCACCGGAACTGGCCGCGATCACCGGCTGGTCGCCGGATGCGGTCACCATGACGCAGGTAGTGGGGTTTTCCACGGTGCTGCTGCCCTATCAGGGGCCGCCGCTGGTGGTCGGGCTGCTGGCAGCGGGGCTGCGCCTGCGCGATGCGGCACGAGTGTGCCTGATCATGGCCGCCATCAGCCTGGTACTGCTGTGGCCGCTGGATTACCTGTGGTGGCAACTGCTGGGCTGGATCTAGCAAACGACACGAATGTGCCGGGCCAGGTCGGGAAAAGACGGGAAAGGGAGGAAGGCAGAAAGGGAAGGAGGGCAGGCGCCGCCGAAGCGGCGCGACGCACAGGCATCAGTCGATGCCGTAGAGTCCCATCATCTGCCGACGGTAGCCTTCATAGGCACTCTCGGTCATGCGCTCGAGCAGGCGATAGGCCGAGCGGCCAAGACGACGGGACAGGGATTGGCGGGAAGCGGTCTGGGTTGTCATGCGAGAACCTCGGTCGGTGACGTGTCCCGACAGTATGCCATGACGTTAGACTTTGGTCTAATTCGTACGACTTTCGCCTAACAAGCCGACCGCTCCCGAGGCAAGAATGCTATCCCAGCGGGCGACGCGGCAATGACCGCGAGCGTCTGCGGCGACGCGCCCGATGCAGCGCTTCGCTGCCCATTCGTCGCCCCGCCACGCGCGCCACACCCACCAGAACGCCGGACGCCGCGCCCCACACCAGGGCATCGCGCCAGCGCACATCGCGCTCGTAGGGATCGAGCGGCGCCTTGCCGACCTTCCGTTCATAGACCTTGCGGGTCCCGTTGCGCACGGCGATGCCGGCGGCGATCGCCGTGCCCGCGCTGATCAGCGACCACAGGGTGCTCTCTCTCATGACGCTCACTCCTTCCGTGACAGTGGGCGAAAACCGCATGATGCAGCGGCCGTTCCGCCTCCAGCCTAGCCGAGGATCTCGGCAGACCCCAGCCCGAGGCCGGCTATTGCTGTATCATCGATGGCCACGGCCTTCCGCCAATCAGGTATTTGTGCATGCAGTCTTCCCCCTCCCCGACCGCCCCGGCGTCGTCACCCACCCCCTGGCGAGCGGGTGTCATGGCCGCCGAAACCTGGGCCAGCGCCCTGGCCACGATCGCCCTGCGCCAGCAGCTGTGGCTGACCCAGCCCCCGACCAGCCTGCCGCTGCTGGACGAGAACCAGCGCATGGTGACCGAGAAGTGGGAGGCCGGGGTCGAGCTGGCCGCCGTCTGGCACGAGACCTGGGTGGCCGCCTGCCACGGCCGCCTGCCCTGCTGGTGGGAATCCAGCCAGCGGATCCTGCATCCGCTGCACCGACGCACCATGGCCAACTCGCGGCGCCTGACGGCGCGCCCCGCAAGACGGCCCTGACGCCCCCGGGAACCCTCCCTCACCCGTCCGGCGGCGCGTCCCGGCTGCCGTCGTAGCGAATGCAGTGGCCGTAACGCTCCCACGACGGCTCGTCGTTGGGACTGTTGTGGAAGGTATCGTCCTGCGAGAGGTTGGGCGGCGTGTCGAAGCCGCGGCAGTTGGCGGCATCGTCCAGCGAGACCTGAAAGCCGTGACCGTTGTCGACGAAGCGGTTGTGGCGGAAGACGTTGTCGCGGCTGAAGCTGTCCTCCCAGCACTCCACCGGGTTGCGGTGACGGATCGAGCAGGTCAGGAACACCCCGGCCTTGTGGTTGCCGCGGAACAGGTTGCCGCGGAAGACATTGTGCTCGGCATCCGCCAGGTAGATGCCGTGGGAGCCGTTGTCGAGAAGGCGGTTGTCGATGACCTCGCCGTCGCGCAGGTATTCGACCGTGATCCCCGCCGCCACGTTGTCCTCGATGGTGTTGCCGACGACCCGCGTCGCCCCCGCCCGATTGAGCGACAACCCGTCCCACTGCGCCCGGGCCAGGTGGTTGTCCGCGATGGTCACGTCGCGGCTGTGATACTCGGTCAGCAGACAGGCGCTGCGGCAGTCCTGGATATCCAGCCGGCGCAGGGTCACGCCGTCGCCGCGCCGCACGATCAGCGCGCTGTTGCTGAGGTAGGGCAGGTCCTCGCGAAACTCCGGGCCGCCGTCGCCGCTGCCGCGAATCGCCAGGTCGCTGACCGTGACGTCGTGGATCGGCTGGCCCGGCACCTGCCGACGCGCCTCGCCGAGCACCAGCACCGGGCTGACCACGCCCTCCACCAGACTCAGGCGGGTGGCCTGGGCGCCCTGACCGCGCAGGGTCACGTGGTCACGCTCGACCGTGACCATGTCCTGGAGGCGGAAGTCTCCCGCCGCCAGGCACACGGTCTGCGGCGCACCGCTGTCGGGCAGCCCGTCGATCGCGTCCTGCAGGCTTTCCCCGGGGCGCACCAGCCGATCGCAGTCATCACCGCCCGTCGCCGCCAGCGCGCCACCGCTCATCAGCCCGCTCAGCACCAGCAATCCGAGGCCCAGCAGAAGGTCGCCCAACCGCCGCCCGCCGAATCGTCTCGTCATCACGCCTCCTTGTGATACGTCGCCTCGCCCGGATCGCCGGGCCCGTGTACGGACTTTGCCCGAAACCGCTCCCGCCTGCCACGCCCTTGAAGGCTATCGGGCCCGTCGCCACTGTCTACACTGAGGACGCGAGAAAGGATGCATTCACGCACGTCACCAAGGAGAACGTGATGAGCCGCAATACCCTCACCGCCGTCAACCCGGCCACCGATGAGGTCATCGGGCAGCACGAGATGCTCGACGAACAGGGCGTCCGCGACAAGCTGGACGCCACGCGCCGCGGCTACGACGAACTGCGCCGGCTGACGGTCGCCGAGCGCGCCAGGAAGCTCCATGCCGTCGCCGACCTGATCGAGCAGCGCCAGGCCGACATCGGCGAGGTGATCTGCCGGGAGATGGGCAAGAAGTTCTCCGGCGTGATCGCCGAGACGAAAATCTCGGCGGCGATCGTGCGCTTCTACGCCGATCATGCCGAGGAATTCATGGCCCCCAAGCCCAAGCAGGTGCCCGGCGCGCAAAAGGCCGAGGTGGTCCGCGACCCGATGGGCGCGGTGCTCGGCATCATGCCCTGGAACTACCCGCTCTATCAGGTGGTGCGCTTCGCCGCGCCCAACCTCGCCGGCGGCAACGCCTGCCTGCTCAAGCACGCCTCCAATGTCCCCGGCAGCGCCAAGCTGATCACCCAGCTGTTCCACGACGCCGGCTTCGAGGAAGGCACCTTCACCTGGCTGCCGGTCTCGTCCAGCGCGATCGAGGGCATCCTGCGCGACCCGATCGTCTGCGGGGTCACGCTGACCGGCAGCGAGGAAGCCGGCCGCGCCGTGGCCAGGCAGGCTGGTGAGCTGATCAAGCCCAGCGTGCTCGAGCTCGGCGGCATCGACCCGCTGATCGTGCTCGACGACGCCGATGTCGACAAGGCCGTGGAGATTGCCATCAACGGGCGCTTCGACAACACCGGCCAGAGCTGCGCGGCCTCCAAGCGCCTGATCGTGGTCGAGTCGATGGTCGAGCGCTTCACCGAGCGCCTCGTCGACCAGGTCCAGAAGCTGCGCATCGGCAACCCGCTCGACGAGGACACCGACATCGGCCCGATGTCGCGCAAGGACCTGCGCGACGACCTCCACGACCAGGTCAAGCGCGCGGTGCAGCACGGCGCCCAGATCGAGACCGGCGGCCAGGTTCTCGAGCGCTCCGGTGCCTGGTACGCGCCGACCGTGCTGACCAACGTCGCCCCGGGCAACCCGGCCTTCGACGAGGAGCTGTTCGGCCCGGTCGCCGCGGTGATCACCGCCGACAACGTCGAGCACGCCATCGAACTGGCCAACCACAGCCCCTACGGCCTGGGCGGCACCGTGGTCGGCCAGGACCTCGCGCGCGCCGAGGCGGTGGCCCGTCGTCTCGACGTGGGCATGAGCTTCGTCAACCGCCCCACCACGCCCTTCGCCGAGCTGCCCTTCGGCGGCGTCAAGCGCAGCGGCTACGGCCGCGAGCAGAGCGAGTACGGCTTCGGCGAGTTCCTCAACGTGCGCACGGTGTTCGTCGCCGACGCCTGAACGGAGCCACACCGCGCCGTGACGGCGCCCCGAAACAGCGAGGCCCCGCCAGGTGGCGGGGCCTCGGTGCATCGGGCGAACGGGTGTTCAGTCGTGATCCTGCCAGGGGGCCAGCCCCTGCAGGGCATCGCTCAGCGGTTGCAGGTCGTCACAGGACGCCGGGGCGTGCGGCTGGTGGCCGATCTCGAGCACCGGCCGATCGGTGAAGGTGGCGGCGAGCTGCTCGCGCCATGGACGCTGCTCGTCGCGCCAGTTGGCCAGCCAGGTGCTGTCGACGTCTTCCGGCAGGCACTTGTTGACTACCAGCGCACCGACGTGCAGGCCGTGGGACTCGAGCAGCTCGCGGGTACGGGCCGTCTCCAGGGTCGGCAACCGCTCGGGATTGGCGACCAGCACCACCGCCGAGTGCGCGGCGCAGGTCAGGTGCTCGCGGGCCGCGGCCAGGCGCCCGCGACGACGCATCAGCGCCTCCTGGATCGGATCGTCGACCACCTCGCCGTCGCCCAGCCACGCCTTGTAGTCACTGCGCACCTTGCGCCGGCGCTGCATCAGGCCGTCGACCCAGGCGCCCATGATCTCGGGCAGCGCCAGCAGACGCACGGTGTGGCCGCCGGGAGCGGTGTCGAAGATCAGCCGGTCGTAGTCCCGGCCGGTCTCGAGCAGTAGCCCGACCAGGGCATCGAACAGTGCCGCCTCCTCGGTGCCCGGCGCATGACGCGCCAGATCCAGCTGGCGGAACACCGTGGTGCTGCGCTCACCGCTGACCAGCGGGCGGATCGTCTCCTTGACCTGATCGAGATAGCGCTGCGTCTCGCGGTCGGGATCGAGCTCGACCACATCGAGGTCGGGGCGCATGCGCGTCGGGGTGGCCCCCGGCGCCCGACCGAACAGATCGGCCAGATTATGGGCGGGATCGGTGGAGACCAGCAGGGTCTTCTGCCCCGCCGCCGCGCAGTTCAGCGCATAGGCAGTGGCGCAGCTGGTCTTGCCGACCCCGCCCTTGCCGCCGAAGAACAGGCTCTTGGCCATGGGAACTCCTCGTCGGGTGGCAGGGCGGCTAGCAGCAGCGGAAGCTGTCCAGCGGCGAACGCGGAATGCCCTGACGCCGGTGCCACTCGTGGAAACGCTCGAGCATGTAGGGGTAGAGCTCGAGGGTCATGTCGCTGACGGGGTTGGGGATGCCCATCATGTCGCAGAAGCACAGCAGCATGAACAGGTCCTCCTCGTCCTGCAGCTCGCGGGCGATCTCCTGGCGATGCGGCAGGCTCAGCACCGCATCGTAGCCCTGGATGACCCGGCCGATCCGCGCCCGCCAGCCGGCGGGCGCGTTGTCGTCACGATCAGCGCGGCTCATCGCTCAACGCATCCAGACGTTCGCCGGCCCCCTGACGGAAGCTGCGCGACGCCTCCAGCAGGATCCACAGCGTGAAGACCAGGATCAGGCTGCCGAAGCTGAACAGCAGCAGGTTGCGCGGGGCATCCCCGAAGCCGGACCAGGTGAAGATCACCTGCTGCCCCATCGCCCACAGGGTCATGACCAGCAGGAACAGCATCGGTGCCAGGGTGAACACCACCGGCCGGCCCTGGCGCTTGAGCCATACCGACACCAGCATCAGGGTGATGCCCGCCAGCAGCTGATTGCTGGTACCGAACAGCGGCCACAGCAGGTAGCCGCCGGAGCCGAAGCCGTTGGGGCCTTCCGGCAGGATCACCAGCGCCGCGCTGGAGACCACGGCGATGCTGGTCGCCACGTGCTTGCGGGCCAGCACCGGCATGCCGTACTCGGTGCCCAGCTCGGCGATGATGTAGCGCATCAGGCGCACCGCCGTGTCCAGGGTGGTGGCCGCGAAGCTGACCACGATCACCGCCACCAGCGTGGAGCCCATCTGCGGCGGAATGCCCAGGTTGGCCGCCAGCTGGCCGGCGCCCTTGACGAACGAGCCCAGGCCGCTGGAGCCGGCCGCCGCGAAGCTGGAGTAAGTGGCGGTGAAGTCGGCGCCGCTGGCGAACAGCGTGCCCACGGCGATGATCGCCACCATGGCCAGCATGCCCTCGCCGAGCGCGCCGCCGTAGCCGATCAGCCGGGCGTCGGTTTCCTTGTCGAGCTGCTTGGAGGTGGTGCCCGAGCCGACCAGGCCGTGGAAGCCGGAGATCGCCCCGCAGGCGATGGTGATGAACAGCAGCGGATACCAGCTGATGTCGGCCTCGCCGTTGACCGCCGGCGCGGTCATCGCCGGCGCCCCGAACAGCAGGCCCAGGTAGAGCAGCGCCAGGCCGACGACCAGCTGGTGGGAGTTGATGTAGTCACGCGGCTGCAGCAGCTTCCAGACCGGCAGGGTGGAGGCGACATAGACGTAGACCATCAGCACCACGATCCACACCAGGAAGGCCATCGAGGTGCCGTCGAAGCCGCCGACGACCGGCGCGTCCGCACCGCCGAACCAGCTCACCAGGTCGATCTGCAGGGCCGGAACCTCGCTGGCCAGCAGCGCCGCGCCGTACATGACCACCAGCGCCACCACCGAGGGCAGCAGCATCGAGCCCGAATGCCGGTAGACGCGATAGCCGATCCATACCGCCAGCGGGATCTGGATGAACACCGAGAGCACGCTCGACGGGAAGGTGATGAACAGCTTGGCGATGACCCACGCGAAGACCGCGTTGATCATCAGCACCAGGATCAGAATGATGAACAGGAACAGCAGCTTGGCGCGCTGGCCGATGAGCCGGTTGGCCAGGGTGCCGATCGAGTGGCCCTTGTGGCGGCTCGACAGCACGATGGCGCCGAAGTCGTGCACGCCGGCGGCGAAGACCGTGCCCAGCACCACCCAGAGGATGGCCGGCAGCCAGCCCCAGTAGATGGCGATGGCGGGGCCGACGATGGGCGCGGCACCGGCCACCGAGGTGAAGTGGTGGCCCCACAGGATCCACTTGTTGGTGGGCACATAGTCGACGCCGTCGCGGTAGGTGTGCGCGGGCGTCTGGAAGTCGGGGTCGAGGCGATAGATGCGTTCGGCGATGAACTTCGAATAGAATCGAAAGCCCATCACGAAACACACGACGCCGAAAACGGCGATCCAGATTGCGTTCATGACGTGTCCTTGGTGGCTGACAGCGGGAGAGGCGCTGCTCACGACGGGTAACAGCGCACGCCTTCGGCCTGGACCGGCGCGCCGCGTCGCGCACCGGTTACAATCGAAGCAGGCATAACCTGAGAAGGCTAAGCAATTATTCGCCAGCCGTTGACCGGCGTCAAACGAGCCGCGGCCTCGGCCCGGCCGGCAGCCTTCCGGAAACCGCTGCATGCCGGGCTTCGCGCCGACCGGGCCGGGACCGGCATGCGACGAATGTCTAGTCGGCCGCGGATTGTTGCCTTCGCGCCTCGCCGCCTACGATGGAAACGCTTACCGTTTCCACACGACCGCCGCCACCGGCCGCCGCCGCCTCCACGTCCGCCCTTCACCCCGCGGCCGGGCCGACAGCGGGCCCCGGACCGGCGGGTCGCACGCAGCGCCAGCCGGCCGCCGAGGACCCATGATGACTTCCCGCTCCACCCCTCCCGAGATTCTCACCTTCGGCGAGGCGATGACGCTGTTCGTCGCCGAGACGCCCGGCGACCTGGCCGGGGTAGAACGCTTCCGGCGCGGCATCGCCGGCGCCGACACCAACGTCGCCATCGGCCTGGCGCGGCTGGGCTTCCATGTCGGCTGGCTGAGCCGGGTCGGCGACGACAGCTTCGGCACCTGCATCCGCCGCACCCTGGAGGCCGAAGGGCTGGACTGCCGCCACCTGACACGCGATCCCGACCACGCGACCGGCCTGGTGTTCAAGGCGCGTGTCGACGACGGCTCCGATCCGCATGTCGAGTACCTGCGCCGCGGCAGCGCCGCCAGCTTTCTCTCGCTCGCGGACGCGCAGTCGGTGGACTTCACTACCGCCCGCCACCTGCATGCCACCGGCATCCCGCCCGCCCTGTCGGCCTCGGCCCGCGAGCTGGCCTTCCACATGCTCGAGCGGGCCCGCGCCGCCGGCGCCGGTATCTCGTTCGACCCCAACCTGCGACCCGGCCTGTGGGCAAGCGAAGCCGAGATGCGCGATACGCTCAACGCGCTGGCGAGCCGCGCCGACTGGGTGCTGCCCGGCCTCGCCGAAGGGCGGCGGCTGACCGGGCTGGACTCCGCCCACGACATCGCCGGCTTCTACCTCGATCGCGGCGCCCGGGCGGTGATCATCAAGCTGGGCCCCGAGGGCGGCTACTATCGCGATGCCCAGCGGAGCTTTACCGTCGAGGGCTTCCCGGTCGCCGAGGTGGTCGACACCGTGGGCGCCGGGGACGGCTTCGCCGTGGGGGTGGTCAGCGCCCTGCTCGACGGGCTCTCCCCGCGGGCCGCGGTGCGCCGCGGCAACCTGATCGGCGCCCGGGCGGTGCAGGTGCGCGGCGACATGGAAGGCCTGCCCCATCGCGCTCGACTCGCCGAGCTCGAGGGCGAGTTGCCGCCGCTGGTGGACTGAGAGCCCCGCGGCGGCGCCCCATTCACGACGTCTAATGTTGCGTTAAGACACGGCGAGCATGCTAACGGTCGGCGGCAACGCCAACATTCATCACGCAACACAGGACAGCTCTCATGAATATCGACGCAGCCAATCACGCGCTCCTCCAGCAGGCGGCCCAGGCTCAGACGGCATCCCAGCCCCAGCCGGCCGCCAGGCCCGACAACGACGGCGACCAGGACGACGGCGTTCAGCGCAGCCCGCGCCCCCAGGGCTCCCTGGGCCACAACATCGACGTCGAAGCCTGAGACTGGCCTGCCGCCTGCCCGGCAGGCGGCAGGCCACCGGGCCCCGGAACAGCACGGGGGCGACGAACGCGGAACATGCGATACCCTGAAGGGCACGCCGGGGCGCCGCCAGGCAGCCACACTGCCGACGCAGGCGTGAACGCCCTTCCCGACCCCCAGGCCCGGAGCCACCATGAAGAAACGCATCACCGCCTTTCGCCGTCTCAAGCAGCATCACCTGGAACAGCTCAGCGAGCACTTCCATGTCGACTACTTTCCCGAACTCGACTCGCCCGACGACCCGGCCTTCCGCGAGGCCCTGCGCGAGGCCCACGGGCTGGTCGGCGCCGGCCTGCCGATCACCCCGGCGCTGCTCGACGAGGCCCCGCACCTGGAAGCCATCGCCAGCATCTCGGTGGGCGTCGACAACTACCCGATCGACGAGCTGACCCGCCGCGACATCCTGCTGTGCAACACCCCGGACGTGCTCACCGAGACCACCGCCGACACCGGCTTCGCGCTGATCATGGCCACCGCCCGGCGGGTCGTGGAGCTGGCCGACTTCGTCAAGCGCGGCGACTGGCAGGCGAGCATCGGCGAGGCGCAGTTCGGCAGCGACGTGCACGGCAAGACCCTGGGCATGGTCGGCCTGGGACGCATCGGCGCCGCCGTGGCGCGGCGCGGCGCCCTGGGCTTCGGCATGCCGGTGCTCTACTCCAACGCCTCGCCCAAGCCCGAGCTGGAGCGCGAACTCGGCGCGCGACGCCGCGAGCTCGACGAACTGCTCGCCGAGGCCGACTTCGTCTGTGTCACCGTGCCGCTGACCGCCGAGACCACCCGGCTGTTCGGCGCCGCGCAGTTCGCGCGCATGAAGCCGAGCGCGATCTTCATCAACATCGCCCGCGGCAAGGTGGTCGACGAACCGGCCCTGGTCGCCGCCCTCGAGGCCGGCGAGATTCGCGCCGCGGGCCTGGACGTCTTCGCGCAGGAACCGCTGCCGGGCGACTCGCCGCTGCCGCGCATGGCCAACGTGGTCGCGCTGCCGCACATCGGCTCGGCGACCGTCGAGACCCGCGATGCCATGGCCCAGCGGGCGGTCGACAACATCGCCCGGGCGCTGCGTGGCGAGCGACCGATCAGCCTGGTCAACGCGGCCGCCTGGGACGCTCGGCATGACTGACATCATCCTTTCGGCCGACCTTGCTCTGGACAGCCTGCGCTATACTCGACATCGCGACGCATTGCCGTGGCCATGACAATAACGTCCCGGAGACCTCCTCACGTGGACCCACAGCGGGGAACCCCTCATGCGCTCTTGCGGGCTGCCGGCCGATACCGCGCGCCCCGGTGAGTACGCTCGCCGCCTGGCGGCGCTCTGGCGCGCCCAGGGCGACGTCGACTACCGCCGGGCCAAGGCGCGCGACTACACGCGGTTCACGGTGGGCTCGCTGGGCCTCACCGCGGTCTTCGTGCTGTGCACGATCGGCTGGGACTTCGCCCTCGACGCCGACCACGCCGGCGACGCCATCGGCCACCGGCTGACCGAGGCCGGCGCGGTCCTGCTCTGGGCGCTGGCCACGCACCACGGCCTGCATAGCGGACGATCGCGCGTCGCCACCCTGGCGGTACCGCTGTTCGTCGAGGCCAGCTTCCTGGACGTCCTCAGCCTGTTCGAGCACGGCCGAGCCTACGGCATGGGCGGCTTCCTGTACTTCTTCATCTTCGTGCCCTTCCTGCTGCTCGGCCAGTCGCTGCGCCTGTCGATCCTGGTGCTCTCGGCGATCACGCTGTTCCCCCTGCCGGTCGCCTGGCTGGGCGGCTACGATGACTTCGATCGCCGGGTCTACCTGGCCTACATGCTGGTCAGCCTGGCGCCCGTGCTGGCGTTGCGCGGCTTCGTCGAGTACCTCTACTGGCAACTGTATCGCTACCGCTGCCGCATGGAACACCAGGCCGTCACCGACGCGCTCTCCGGCCTGGCCAACCGTCGCCACTTCCTACACGAGGGCCTGCGACGCCTGAGGCGCCACCGCCGCCACGGGCAGCCGGTGAGCCTGCTGTTCATCGACATCGACCACTTCAAGCGGATCAACGACACCTTCGGTCATCGCGCCGGCGACACGGCCATCGCCCGGGTGGCCGAACGGCTGCAGCAGTGTCGCCGACCCGGCGACCTGCTGGCCCGCTACGGCGGCGAGGAGTTCGTGCTCCTGCTGCCGGGCACTGCGTCCACCCAGGCGAGCCAGGTTGCCGAACACATCCGCGCGACGATCGCCGCCACGCCCCTGCGACTGCCCGACGCGACGATCCCGCCGCTGAACCTGACCGCCAGCATCGGGGTCGCCGGCTACCGGGCGACGGAAAGCCGGGCCGTCGACATCGACCGCCTGATCCACGACGCCGATCTCGCGGCCTATAACGCCAAGCGCCAGGGCCGCAACCGGGTCGTCATGCACGCCGACGACACGCCTGGCGAGATGCCGCACGACGACCCCGCGCGCTGCGACGGGGCGTCGGCGGCCCGCGGGGCGACAAATGCGTCACGATGAGCTAGAGTATTAAGAAACAGCGTTCTTTAAGTCCGCAACCTCATGCTCAACCGCGCGCCGTCCCTGCCGATAATGGAGACAAGAGCCCCACGCCAGGGCTGGCCGCAAGAGACACGACCCATGCACCAACCCCTCTGTCTGCTGTTTGACTGCGATGGCACCCTGGTGGACAGCGAGCCGCTCCTCGCGGAAGTCATGGCCGATGCGCTCAACCGTGCCGGCCTGCCCTTCGTTGCCCGGCAATACATGGAGGAGTTCCGCGGCGTCCGCTTCATGACCATCGTCGCCGAGCTGGAACGCCGCCACGGCACCCTCGACCCCGGCGTCCGCGCCGCCACCGAGGCCGAGATGCGCGCCACCCTGGCCCGGCGCATGGCCAGCGAACTCCAGCCCATCCCCCACGTCCGCGAAACCCTCGAGCGGCTGGCGCACCATCCGCGCTGCGTGGCCTCCAACGGGCCCGAGCACAAGATCCGCAACGCCCTCGACAGTACCCGGCTGCGCCCGCACTTCGGCGACCGGCTCTACAGCGGCTACACCCTGAACTGCTGGAAGCCCGATCCGGGCCTGTTCCGTCACGCCGCCCTGGGCATGGGCCACGAGCCGTCGCGCTGCGTGGTCATCGATGATGCCGCCGTGGGGGTCGCCGCCGGCCTGGGCGCCGGGATGCACGTCATCCACATCAACCGCTTCCCCGAGACCGAAGTCACCCCGCCGGGGGCGATCGCCATGCACGACATGCGCGAGCTTCCCGGCCTGCTCGCCGGTCTGGCCGCGCACCTCGAGCCGCCGGCGGCCCTGGCCCGGTAGCCGTTGCCTGCCGGCGCGGCGATCGCCGCGTCGGCGCTCCTGCGCTATCATCGAGACTCATCCATCGCCGCCAACAGGAGCCGCCGCATGGCCTCCCTCCAGGACCAGCTGCGCGGTCTCGTCTACTCCACCGAGCATGGCGAGACCTGCCCCGACTGCCGACAGCCCATCGCCGAGTGCCGCTGTGCCGATGACGCCGAGGCCGCGCGTCTCGCCACCCTCGACGGCATCGTGCGCATCCGCCGCGAGACCAGCGGTCGCAAGGGCAAGGGCGTGACCACCGTGAGCGGGGTGCCGCTGGTCCAGGACGAGCTCAAGGCCCTGGCCAAGTCGCTCAAGAAGCGCTGCGGCACCGGCGGCGCGGTCAAGGACGGCGTGATCGAGATCCAGGGCGATCATCGCCAGAGCCTCAAGGCCGAGCTCGAGTCACGGGGCTACACCGTCAAGCTGGCCGGCGGCTGAGTGCCGTCACGCCCCGCCTTCCGTCCCCTCTTCCCGGGAGAGATGCCCATGCCCCGCTCGTTCGGTTCGCGATTCCGCCTGCTCGCCGCCGGCGCCGTGCTGCTCACCCTCGCCGCCTGCGCCCTGACACCGCGTTTCGCCAACCTCGAGGCCCGCATCGTCAGCGACCGGCCCCTGGCGCTGCCGCGCAACGCCGAGCTCACGGTCACCCTGCGCACGACCGATGCCAAGGCCGGCACGGTGGCCGAGGCCACCTACACGCGGCTCGGCAGCGGGCCGATCCCGGTGGTGCTGCGCTACGACGACAACGCCATCGAGGGCGGGCAGCGCTACGTGCTGAGCGCGGCGATCCGCGCCGACGGCCGGCTGCTCTACACCTCGCCCAGGCCGGTACCGGTGCTGACCGGCGAGGCCGCCACTCCGGGCCCCGTCGAGGTGCCGGTGAAGCCCGTCTCCCGGCCCTGAGGCGTCACTGCGCGGCGAGCAGCGACGTCAGGACGTCATCCACTGGGGCATCGACCTTCAGGGCGTAGAGCGCATCGGCCCGGGTGCGGCCGCGGTTGACGCAGGCGATCGGCTGCCCGGCCCGGGCGGCCTGACGCGCGAAGCGATACCCGGATTGCACCATCAGCGAGGAACCGACCACCAGCAGGGCGTCGGCGGCTTCAAGGGCGGCGAAGGCCGCCGCGACCCGCTCGCGGGGCACGCTGTCGCCGAAGAACACCACGTCGGGCTTCCAGATGCCGTCGCCGCAGCGCGGGCAGGCCGGCACCCGGAAGGTCGAGAAGTCGAGCCCGTCCAGGTCGGCGTCGCCGTCCGGCCCCACCGCGGCCTCCAGCGACAGCCAGCGCGGATTGGCCCCGGCCAGCTCGGCATGCAGGTCATGGCGCATGCGCCGCGCGCCGCATCCCATGCAGCGCACGATCTCGGCCCGGCCGTGCAGGTCGATGACCCGCCGCGACCCGGCGCGCTGGTGCAGGCCGTCGACGTTCTGGGTGACCAGCGCGGTGACCCGGCCGCGCGCCTCGAGCGCGGCCAGCGCCCGGTGCGCCGGCCCCGGGCGCGCCTGCTGGATGGCCCGAAAGCCGATCAGGCTGCGCGCCCAGTAGCGCCGGCGAGTCGCCGCGCTGGCCATGAACGCCTGGTGGCGGACCGGCGGCGAACGCTTCCAGGCACCGCTGGCGTCGCGGTAGTCGGGGATGCCGCAGCCGGTGCTCACCCCGGCCCCGGTCAGCACCATCAACCGGGGGTGGCGCTCGATGAAGGCACGCAGGGCCGCCGATGGCGCGGCCGGCGCAAGAGAGGCGCCCTCACGGGGCGCGAAAGCATGATCTGGCAAGGGCATACGACGAGTGGCGACTGGCGAGTCGGGCATTTTTGGGTCAAGGTAAAAACGTCTCACACACCGATGGCAAGTACCAGTGCCGCGAACGGATGTCACCGATGCTCCCCATCACCGCGTCCTCCCGCCACCCCCGTCAGGCGCTTGCCCGACGCCTCTACCCGGCCCGGATCGTCGGCCTGGCGCTGGGCATGCTCGCCGTGGCCGCCGCCTGGCGGGCGGTGCCGCCGGCGTGGCCGTGGTGGATGCTGCTGGCACTCAACGGCCTGGGCTGGCCGCATCTGGCCCGCTACCTGGCCACCCGGGTGCGCGATCCGCATCGCACCGAACGTCACTGCCTGCTGATCGACGGCCTGCTGACCGGCTTCTGGGTCGCCGCCGTCGACTTCGCGCCGATCCCCGGCGCGGTGCTGATCGCGCTCTACAACCTCGGCACCATCGCCGTCGGCGGCCCCCGCCTGCTGGCCGCCGGCTCCCTGGCCTGGCTGGCCGGCGGCGGCGTGGGCGCCCTGATCTGGCCGACACTCGACTGGCAGCTGCTGCCCACGCCGCTCGCCCTGCTGGGCGCCCTGCCGCTGCTGCTGCTCTATCCGTTGATGATCGGCTGGCGCAGCTACCGTCAGGCCTGTCAGCTGGTCGAGCAGAAGCGCCGCGAAACCCGCCAGCGGCGCACCGACGCCCTCACCGGCCTCTACAACCGTGCCCACTGGGAGCGGGTGATCGAGAGCCATTTCGATACCGGCCGGCCCCCCCTGTGCCTGGCGCTGCTGGAGATCGACCACTTCCAGCGCATCAACGACACCTTCGGTCACGCCATGGGCGACCAGGTCCTGCGTCGCACGGCGCGCTTCCTGCAGGAGACGCTGGGCGAGGAGGCCCTGCTGGCCCGCCACGGCGCCACGACCTTCGGCCTGCTGCTGGACGAGACGCCCCTGGACCGGGCGCTCACGCAGCTCGACGGGCTGCGCGAGGCCTTCCTCAAGCCCGAGGCCCAGGGCGAGAGCCTGCTGCCCTGCACGCTCAGCATCGGCCTGGCCGAATGCCACACCACCCTGAACCGGCCGGGCGAATGGATGCAGCAGGCCGAGCTGGCGCTGGACAGCGCCCGGGTGCAGGGGCGCAACCGGGTGGTGGCCTACAGCGGAACCGCACGTTCCGCCTAGCGGCGCATGGTCGGCCACGCCGGGCTTGGCTAGAATGGGCCCTCGTCTTTCCGGGTGGCAAGGATGGCTGAGATGCCCTGGCTGGAATACCTGATTCCGTTGATCTTCCTCGCGCCGCTGGGCGCCACCGCGGCCATCGTCCTGGCCCTGCGCAACCTGCACGACGCGCGCATCCGCTCGCCGATCGACGCGCATCCCCTGCGCGAACCGGGCCAGGCGCTGCGCGATCGCCTCGACCACGCCTTCACCGGGCTGTTCCTCAACGGGGCACTGGGGCCGATCGTGATTCTCGCCCCGCTGACCTACGGCATGGGGCGGATGATCGTCACCGACGCCTCGATCTGGCTGGAGTGGGCCGTCTACGGCCTGATCTGCTCGGCCCTGGTCCTGCTGTTCTGCCTGCTGCTGATCCGCGACTTCCAGCGCATCCGCCGCCTCAAGCTGGGCCTGGCCTGCGAGCTGGCGGTGGGCCAGGAGCTGGAGCACCTGATTCGCCCCGAGGACCACCCCTACTTCGTCTTCCACGACATTCCCAGCGAGACCTTCACCATCGACCACGTGGCGCTGACCCCCCATGGCGTCTTCGTCATCGAGACCCGGGCCCGCACCTTTCCGCTGGACGCCAGCGGCCAACCGCAGCGTGACGTGGCGGTGGAGAGCCAGCGCCTGCGCTTTCCCGGCTGGAGCGAGCGCCAGCCGCTGCGCAAGACGCGCCAGGCGGCGGAGTGGATGCGCCACTGGCTGGCACGGGAGTGCAACGCCGACGTGCCGGTACGCGGCATGCTGGTGCTGCCGGGCTGGCGTATCGACCTCGAACAGGCGCCAGCGGGGGTGGATGTGGTCAACGGCGAGAACCTGACCCGGCGGCTGATCGACACGCCGCTGGGGCCGCTCGACCCGGCCACCCATGACCGCGTCGCCCAGGCCCTGCGCCGGCGTGGCGCCCTGCTCGACGACCGCCGCCGCGAGACCCCCTCGATCTGATCAGTCCCGGACCGCCGTCACCCGTACCCGCGACGCACAGCGTCCCCGGCGCAACGCCACCAGGCTGCCCGCCGCGGGGAAACCGTCCAGTGCCGCCGCCCGGATGCCGATGCGCACCTCGGTCAGCCGCCGGTTGCCGCGACCGGCGCAGACCAGCTGCAACGCCCGGCCCCTTCCCTCGCCGAAGGCCGCCTCGAAGGCCGCGATCAGGTCATTGCGCGCCACGACACCGCCCTGGTGGATCACCACGAAGTCGGCGAAGGCGCTGGCGTTGACCGCCGCCAGCAGGTCGAGTGCCGTGGCGAAGTAGTCGGTCGGGGCGATCGCCAGGCAGGCGGCGTGCTTGGCGTATTCGTGGCGATCGAGACAGCTCGCCCGCCCCGGCATCGCCCGGTCGAGCCGCGCGGCAAGCGACGCGGGCAGCTCGAAGGGCGCATGCGCCCGACAGAAGCCGCCGTCGGGCCGTGGCGACTCGCCGAAGCAGCCCTCGGCCCGCCACTGCCGGCGGCTCACGCCGGCCTCGGCGACCCGCTCCGGACGCGACGGCCACAGCCCGTGCAGCACGAAGCCCTCGCCGGCGGCCTCGCGCAGGCGTGGCTCGCGGCACTCCCGGGGCGGCGAACGCCGGCTCGCGCAGAACCCCGGATGCCAGGTCAGCGCCAGGGTGTAGTGATCGAACGCGTCGGCAGACGCCGAAGGCGGAGCGTCAGGCTGCGCCCCGGCCACGCCGATGGCCAGCAGCCCGGCCAGCAGCAGGCCGAGCCGGGCCGTCCACCGGCCCCGGGCGTTCAGTGGCAATGCCCGCCGCCCTGGCGGCGGCCCCAGAAGAACGCCGCCAGTGCCACGGGCAGCAGCACCACGTTGAGCAGCGTCACGTAGTTCCAGCCGAAGACGTCGCGGCCCAGGCTGACCTGACGCTCGCCCTCGGGCAGCCAGCCCAGGAGGGCGAAGCCGTAGTCCAGGCACAGTGCGGTGACGATCGCGCCCAGGAAGAACACCAGCGCCATCCAGCCGGCGGCCTTCCAGCCGTAGTAGCGCCGATAGACCGAGAGCATCGGCAGGGTGATCAGGTCGGAGAGGATGAAGGCGATCACTCCGCCGAAGGAAATGCCGCCCTTCCACAGCACCGCGGCCAGCACGATGTTGCCCACCGAGCAGACGAAGGCCAGCACGGCGATGATACTGCCGGCCACGGCGTTCCACAGCAGGACCCCGAAGCCGGGATTGTCGCCCTCGGTGAGGAACACCGAGCGCCAGACCTCGTTGGGCACGAGCACCGACAGCACCGCCGCCACGGTCACGCCGATCAGGATGTCCTTGCCGACCATCGTCACATCCATGTGGAAGTGCGAGGCGGCGGTCCGCAGCTTGGCGAGGAAGGCACTCTCGCCGTGGCCGGAATGGCCGCCGTGGTCGTGGTCGTGGTCGTGGTCGTGGTCGTGGTCGTGGTCATGACCGCCATGATCGTGATGGTGCTCGTGTCCGCCACCGCCGGCATCGTGGCCGGCGTTCTCGCGGGCGGCGGTGATCACCGAGTCGGGCACCAGCAGCCGCACCAGCACCGCCATCACCACGATGAAGATCAGCCCGCCGACCAGCTCGCCGAGCACGAAGGCCAGGCCCAGCAGCGAGAACAGCACGATCAGGATCTCGAACACCAGGTTGGTGCTGGCGACCATGAAGGCCATGGCGTTGGCCCACGCCGCGCCCTTCATGATCAGCGTGCGTGCCATGCTGGCGGCTGCGTAGGAGCAGCTCGACGACAACGCCCCCACCCCGGTGGCTAGCGACAGCGAGCGGGGCGTGGCCCGGCCCAGCTTGTCGCCCACCAGCTCGGCGGGAATCCAGGCACGGATCACCCCCGAGAGCAGAAAGCCCAGCGCCAGGCCCCAGAAGATTTCCCAGACCATGCCGGCCCAGGACGCGACGAGTTCCTCGAGCATATCGCCTCCGTGTGATGTCTCATGACTCCGACCCAGCATAAACCCTTGTGCTACACAAAGGTCCAACACGGCGCCGCGCAGCCGAGGCGTCGCCGGGACTACTCGCCCTTGAGTCGCCCGCCCATCTCCTGGGCCAGTTCGACCGCATAGTGGTCGGTCATGCCGCCGATGAAGTCGAGCATGCGCCGGTAGCTGGCATAGAGCGGCCAGGTCGGCCGTGGCGTGTTCTCGCCGATCAGCGCCAGCACGCGCTGGTGCTTGAAGGTCGAGCGGCCGTGATGATGCAGCTCATGGGCCGCGCCGATGAAGGCCTCGAGCAGGATGCCGAGGGTGGTATGGGCACCGATCTCCAGCTTGGCCTTGCGCTCGTTCTGGAAGATGCGCTCGCGGGCGAGCTGCTTGGCCGCCTTGACGCCCCAGTCGAGATCGGGGTGACAGAGCTCGAGCAGGTCCTCGGTGAGCGCGCCGTTGAGAAGCGCCGTCTCATGCTGGACGAACACCTCGCCGACGTCGTTCACGGCACGTTCCATGGCCGCCCCGCGCAACGCCGCGATGCGCCGGCGCTGCGACACGCCGGCGCCCAGCGCGGCGTACTCGGCGGGCTCACCGCCGGCGATCTGGCTCAGGATGCCCGCGACCTCGTCGAAGCGCAGGATGCCCATCTCCAGGCCATCCTCGAGATCCAGCAGCGCATAGCAGATGTCGTCCGCCGCCTCGACCAGATAGGCCAGCGGATGCCGGCACCAGGCCCACTCGGCCCGACGGCGCAACCCCAGGGTCTCGGCCACTTCGGCGAGCTGCTCGCGCTCGGACTGATAGGCCCCGAACTTGCCGGTACGGCCGCCGTGCTCCACCGTCCACGGGTACTTGAGCAGGGTGCCCAGTGTCGCCGCGGTCAGGCGCATGCCGCCGCGGAACTGGTTGTATTCGATCTGGGTAACGATGCGAAAGCCCTGGGCATTGCCCTCGTAGGTCAGCAGGTCGTCGCGCTGGGTATCGGTGAGCCCTTCCAGCAGCCCGCTGCCGTCGTTCTCGGCGCGCTTGAACCAGTCGCGGATGGCGTACTCGCCGGCATGGCCGAACGGTGGGTTGCCGATGTCGTGGCCCAGGCAGGCCGCCTGGACGATCACCCCCAGGTCGGCCGGGGTGATCCACGCCGGCAGCCGCTCGCGCAGCTGCTCGCCGACGATCATGCCCAGCGAGCGCCCCACGCAGCCCACCTCCAGCGAGTGGGTCAACCGAGTGTGGATATGGTCGTTGTCGGTGAGCGGATGGACCTGGGTCTTGCGCCCCAGGCGCCGGAACGAGCCGGCGAAGACGATCCGGTCGTGGTCCTTGTGGAACGGGCTGCGGCCGACCTCGTCGCGCGAGCCGCGTGGCTTGTCGTTGAGCCGGCCCGGCTCGAGCAGGCGTTCCCAGTTCATCGACGTCATGCGGCATCCTCCAGGGTAGCGCGCCGCCCCTGCGAGGCAGCATGCCCGAGTTGGCCGCGGCGGCCGGCGTCTGTCAAGCCGGGGCCGCGGGTGATCAGTGCGCGCGAATCATCGCCGCCAGGTCGGCGGACACCGCGTCCAGCACCGTGGACCAGGCCAGGTAGGGCGTGCTCGCCGTGCCGTTGACCAGCACGCTGAACGCGCCCCAGCGGCCGCTCGCGGTGCGGAAGTAGCCACCCAGCGCCCGGACCGCAACGGGCTGGTTGAGCGTGCCGGTCTTGAGCATCACATGGTTCTGAAACAGCGGATCGCCCCGACGGATGAAGTGCATCGGCCCGTTGACCGGCAGCTGCAGCCCGGCCAGAAAGGCCGGAAACAGCGCCGGCCGCCGGTACAGGGTCGCCAGCAGGGTGGTCACGCCCTGCGCCGAGGTGCGGTTTTCCGGCGTCAGGCCGCTGCCGCTGTGCAGCACCAGCGGCCCGTGCCCCGGCAGGCCCCGGGCGAAGCCGGCCACCGCCTTGCCGGCCTGGGGCAACGTGGCCCGCGGCGTATCGGCCAGATCCAGGCTCAGGGTGTCGGCCATGAAGTTGTTCGAATAATCGAGCATCCGTTGCAGCAGCGTCTGCAACGGCTTGCCGTCGACCGAAGCCAGCTGGGTCGCCGCCGCGGGAGGCCGCGTCCGGCTCACCGCCGTGCCGTCGGAGACGCCGACCCCGGCCCGCTCGAGCATCGCCTGCAGGGTCCGGGCGGTCTGCTCCGCCGGGTCGGAGCTGGCACGATAGAGCGCCCGTGGACGGGAGTCCCGGGCGATGGTGCCGCTGACCACCAGCACGTCGCCCCGCTCGTCGGTGACCCGCTCGGCATCGAGCCGGGACTCGCCGCCCCGGGCGACGGTGGTCACGCGGTTGTCGACGCGGGTGGTGGGCTCGACGGTGTTGCAGCTGAGGATCCGCGCCGCGCCGCCCACCCGGCGCCCCGGCAGCACGTCGAGGCACCAGCTGCCGTAGTTGACCGCCGCTGAAGAAAGCCGCGCGCTGTAGGCATTGTCGGCCCGCGAGGCGGCCCGGCAGCGGTCGGTGGTCACGCACTCGACCGGGCCGAAGCGCCACTGGCTGACCACCAGTTGCCCCCTGACCGCCGTGACGCCGCGCTGGCGCAGCCGCTGGATCAGCCGCCACAGATCCTCGGAGACCAGCGCCGGGTCGCCGCCGCCCTCGAGCACCAGGTCGCCGTGCAGCACGCCATCGTCATCGATCACTCCGGTCGACACCAGCCGGGTGGTGAAGCGATGCTGCGGCCCCCAACGGTCCAGCGCCGCGGCCGCCGTGTAGAGCTTGGAGACCGAGGCCGGCGAGAGCGCGCGGCGGGGCGCGATAGCGCCCAGCACCCGGCCGGAATCCAGCAGCTCGGCCCGGGCGCCGAGGCGATAGCCCTGGCCGGCCAGCCGCGCCACATGCTCGAACCCCGACGCCCGGGCGAACGACCCCGGCGTCGCCAGACACAACACAACGAACAGCAGGGACAGACGACGCGACATGACGGCTCCGTGAACGGTGAAGGGCATCCAGCCTAGTGGGCCGAGACCTGCGAGAAAACCTGAATCACCGCCACCCCGGCGATGATCAGCCCCATGCCCAGTACCGCCGGCACATCGAGCCGCTCGCCGAACCACACCACGCCGAGCAGCGACACCAGCACGATGCCCAGCCCGGCCCAGACGGCATAGGCGACGCCCACGGGCAGGCTGCGCAGCACCAGAGTCAGCAGGTAGAACGCCAGGCCGTAGCCGATCACCACCCCCACGCTGGGCCACAACCGGGTGAACTCCTGCGAGGCCTTGAGCGCGGTGGTGCCGAGCACTTCGGCGACGATCGCCAGAAACAGGTACAGATAGGCCATTGCGACTCCCTCCTGGGCAGTGGCGCGAGCGGTAGCGCCGGGTCCGTGTCGGAGGCTGCATTCTAGCCTCGTTAATGATGGAATCGAGTTATCAACTATCTGAAAAAGAGATAGATCATGCAGTGGAACCTGGATCAGCTCGTCTGCCTGCTGGCCGCCGCCGACAGCGGCTCCTTCTCGGCCGCCGCACGCCATCTGGGTCGCGCCCAGTCGGCGATCAGCACCGCCATCGCTCACCTCGAACTGGACTTGGGCCTGACCCTCTTCGACCGGCGCGGCCGCACCCCGGTGCTGACCGGCGAAGGCCAGGCGCTGGTCCGCGAGGCCCGGGAGATCCTGCGCCAGTGTGACCAGCTCGAGGCCCGTGCCCGCACCCTGGCCGGCGGCGAGGAGTCACACCTGACCCTGGCCGTCGACGAGGCGCTGCCCTACCCGCCGCTGATGGATACCCTGCTGGTGCTGGCCGAGCGCTGGCCGAACCTGGAGCTGTCGCTGCTCAACGGGGCGCAGGCGGACATCCCCAGCTGGGTCGCCGACGGCACCGCCGACCTCGGCGTGCTGTTCAGCCAGCCCTCGCTGCCGCCCCGGCTCGACGTGCGCCAGATCGCCCGCCTGGCGCAGACCGCCATCGTCGCCCACGACCATCCGCTCGCCACCGCGTCCTCCGTGCGGCTGTCGACGCTCAGCCGCCATCGCCAGCTGGTGGTGGCCTCGCCGCTGGGCGGCAACCGCAGCGCGCGCCTGTCGCCGCGCATCTGGCAGCTCAACAGCTACTACGCGATCGCCGAACTGGTCACCCAGGGCATCGGCTGGGCACTGGTCCCCACCCACATCGCCGACTACCCCATGTACCGCTCGCTGGTCAGCCGCCTGACCATCGACGACCTGCCCGAGCCGCCCGGTGTCAGCGTGGAACTGGTACGTCGGCGCGACGCCGGCCAGGGGCCGATCGCCCGCTGGCTCGAGGCGGAACTCAGTACGCGACTGTCGCGCTGAGCGGGGTCAGGGCAGCCGCTCCGGCGCATGGGGCAGCGTGGCGGAAAGCCGCCAGAGCGTCTGGCCGCTTTCCGCGTACTTGCGCTCGAAGGGCGTCAGGTAGTCGCCCTGCGGGTCATGGCGGACCACCGTCGGCAGCGGCTCGCCGGCATGCTGCAGCGCCAGGGCGAACTCCTCCAGGTACAGCCCCCAGTTGGACCGCACCTCGAGGCGCCCGCCCAGGGCGAGAATCGCCGGGAAGACCGGATGACCGTGCCAGCGCAGCTTGAGCTGCGAGGCCTTCGGGTAGGGATTGGGGTACAGCAGGTAATGGCGCTCCGGCTGCCAGCCGGCGCCCAGCGCCAGGCGCCAGAAGTCGACCAGATCGGCGCGCACCAGCAGGGCGTTGTCGGGCAGCGGGCCGTGCTCGCGCTCCAGCCGCGCCGCGCTGCGGTCGATGCCGATCACCGCGCGGTCCGGATGACGGGCGGCCAGGGCCCGGGTGGAAAGCCCCACGCCGCAGCCGGCATCGAGCAGCAGCGGCCGCCCCTGGGCGGCCAGCCAGTCCTGCGCCCGCTCGAAGGCGAGCCGGGTATGGTCGGCGATCGGCTTGCGCCAGGGGTGGTTCAGGGCGCGGGCGACCCGTCGCGCCAGGTCCTCGTGCGGGCCGGGCTGACGGGAGGTGACGGTACGGGAATTGGCGTGCATGGCAGTCTCTGGGTCGAGAAACGCGCCCAGTCTACCAAGCCGGCTCGCCTGCCCGCCAAGGCGGCCGGCATGACGCCGCTGCAACCCGAGTGCTATCATCGCGTCCCAGACCCGGCATGGCGTGCCCGCCCCTGTCCCCCGCGGCGCCCATGCAACCCTGACGGCTCGTTGCTGTCAGCTTTTCGTAGACTCCATTGCACAACGAGGGATGCGGCTTGTCACAGTTACCGGTGATTGTCGGCATGGGCGGTGTCAATGCCGCCGGCAGAACCTCGGGCCACCAGGCGTTCCGCCGCACGGTGCTCGATGCCCTGTCCGCCGAGGAACAGCAGCGCACCGTGGTCGGCCTGGCCGCCATGATGCATCTGGTGGCCCGCCAGGCCGACGGCTCCTGGCAGGACAGTCACGGTAACCGCCTCGACACGGCCGGCGTGGCCGATCGCTTTCGCCAGACGGTGCTCGACCACACCCTGATCCGCCGCATCGAGGACGAGGCCTTCAACGCCGAAGGCATCCCGGCCAACCGCCGCGCCCAGCTGGCCCTCGACGCGCCGCTGACCTTCCAGGTGCGCCGCCGCCAGCTGCCCGAGGCCCTGCCGGAAACCTGGCAGGTGCGCGACCTGGACAGCCGCCGGGTCGAGGTCAGCGTGCCGCCGGGCGCCCTCGAGGTGCTGCTTCCGGACCACCGTCAGGCCCAGGTTCGCGCCGCCGGTCAGCTGCCCAGCGGCTTCGCGCCCGAGCGCCTGTATCGCAGCGTGCATCACCCGCGCGGGCTGTCGATGGCGGTGTTCGGCGCCAGCGACTGCCTGGGCCAGAGCGGGCTGGACTGGGAGACGCTGCGCGACGGCCTCGACCCGGATCAGATCGCCGTCTACGCCGGCAACTCCATCGGCCAGCTCGACGACGAGGGCTGGGGCGGGCTGCTCAAGAGCTTCGTCTCCGGCAACCGCGCCACCTCCAAGCAGATGCCGCTGGGCTACGGCCAGATGCCCGCCGACTTCCTCAACGCCTACGTGCTGGGCAGCGTCGGCGCCACCGGCGCGATCCAGGGCGCCTGCGCGACCTTCCTCTACAACCTGCGCCAGGGCATCGAGGAGATCCGTCGCGGGGTGCGCCGGGTGGTGATGGTGGGCACCAGCGACGCCCCGATCACCCCCGAGATCATCGAGGGCTTTCGCAGCATGGGCGCGCTGGCCGACGACGACAGCCTCAAGGCGCTCGACGCCCTGAGCCTGCTCACCGATGCCGACTACCAGCGCGCCTGCCGCCCCTTCGCCCGCAATTGCGGTTTCACCATCGCCGAATCGGCCCAGTTCGTGCTGCTGATGGACGATGTCCTGGCGCTGGAAACCGGCGCGCAGATCCTCGGCGCGATACCCGGCGTGTTCGTCAACGCCGACGGCTGGAAGCGCTCGATCTCGGCGCCCGGCATCGGCAACTACATCACCTTCGGCAAGGCAGCATCGCTGGGCCGCGAGATCCTCGGCGAGCGCGGCCTGCGCGAGCGTACCTTCGTGCACGCCCACGCCACCAGCACGCCCAAGAACCGCGTGACCGAGTCCCATGTCCTCGACAGCGTGGCACGGGCCAACGGCATTCACGACTGGCCGGTGGCCGCCGTCAAGGCGTTCGTCGGCCACTCCCAGGGCAGCTCCGCCGGCGACCAGCTGGCCAGCGCCCTGGGCAGCTTCGCCCATGGCTACATCCCCGGCATCCCCACCCTCGACGCCGTGGCCGACGACGTGCACGGCGAACGCCTGCGCCTGCCCCGCGAGTCGCTGGCCTTCCGCGCCGACGCCGCCTTCCTCAATGCCAAGGGCTTCGGCGGCAACAACGCCACCGGGCTGCTGCTCTCGCCGGACGCCACCGAACGCCTGCTGGTCCAGCGCCACGGCCAGGCCGCCGTCGCCGCCTGGCGCGAGCGCGCCGCCGCCGTGCAGGCCCGTGGCGATGCCTATCTGGCACGCGCCGACGCGGCCGATTTCGAGGTCATCTACCGCTTCGGCGAAGGTGTACTCGAAGGGCCGGAGCTGACGGTCGAGGCCGACGGCATCCACATCCCCGGCTATGCCCGTCCGGTCTCGCTGGCGGTGGACAACCCCTTCGGCCGGCTCGACGACTGACGCATCGGGGGAGGCGATTGCCGGTACAGCATCCATCGGCTACCCTGAGGGCCCGGCGCCGCCAGGCGTCGGGCCGTGACTACCGCCGCCGATTACGGGCGGCCGGCCTTCCGACAGGATTCCCCCATGAATATCGTGGTTTACCCCGGCACCTTCGACCCGATCACCAACGGACACTTCGATCTGATCGAGCGCGCCGCACGAATCTTCGACAAGGTGGTGGTGGCCGTCGCGGCGAGTCCCGGCAAACGACCGACGCTGGACATCGACGCCCGCGTCGACCTGGCCGAGGACGTGGTCGCCGAGCTCGACAACGTCTCGGTCGTGGGCTTTCACGGCCTGCTCACCGAACTGCTCGACCAGCAGGGGGCGCGCATCATCCTCCGCGGACTGCGGGCGGTCTCGGACTTCGAGTACGAGCTGCAGCTGGCCAACATGAATCGTGCCCAGGCCCCCCACGTGGAGAGCCTGTTTCTGACCCCCGCGGTCGAGAACTCCTACATTTCCGCCACCATCGTGCGCGAGATCGCGCGGCTCGGCGGCGATGTCAGCCGGCTCGTGCATCCCCGGGTCGCGGCAGCGCTGCGCGAGCACTTCGACACCGAGAACGCGCGCGATGCGTGACGCGACCGCCGCAGCGAGGACATGACCCATGGCCCTGATGATCACCGACGAATGCATCAACTGCGACGTCTGCGAGCCCGAATGCCCCAACGGCGCCATCTCGCCGGGCGAGGAGATCTACGTGATCGACCCCGGCCTGTGCACCGAGTGCGTCGGCCATTTCGACGAGCCGCAGTGCCAGCAGGTATGCCCGGTGGACTGCATTCCGCTGGACCCCGACCATCGCGAGTCCCATGACGAGTTGATGACGAAGTACGAACGCATCACCGCCGCCTGAGCCGCCTGCGCGGTGCCGCCCGGCCGGGCGGCACCGGCCTGATTGCCTGCCACCCGCCTAACCCACAGGGACGTACCCGCCCATGAGCGCTGCCGCCACCCGTCGCGTCTGGACGCTGGCCTGGCCGATCATCCTGTCCAACATCACCGTGCCGCTGCTCGGCCTGGTGGACACCGCCGTGGTCGGGCACCTGCCGGAATCGCGCTTTCTCGCCGGCGTGACCCTGGGCGCCACGCTGTTCGGCTTCCTCTACTGGGGCTTCGGCTTCTTGCGCATGGGCACCACTGGCCTGACCTCCCAGGCGGTGGGCCGCGAGGACGACACCGCGGTGCGCAACCTGCTCGGCCAGTCGCTGCTGCTGGCGGCGCTGATCGGCGCGCTGCTGATCGTGCTCTCGCAGCCGCTGACCACGCTGGGCCTGTGGCTGCTCGACGGCAGCCACGAAGCCACCACCCTGGCCCGCGAGTACGCCGGCATCCGCTTTCTCTCGGCCCCGGCGGTGCTGGCCAACTACGCCATCCTCGGCTGGTTTCTGGGCCAGCAGAACAGCCGCGTGACCCTGACGATCATGGTCGCCACCAACAGCGTCAACATCGTCCTCGACCTGGTGTTCGTGGTCGGCCTGGGGATGACCAGCAACGGCGTCGCCTGGGCCACGGTGATCGCCGACTACACGGCGCTGGGCCTGGGCCTGTGGCTGGTCCGGCGCCAGCTGCGCACGCTCGGCGGGCGCTTCCTCGGCGAGCGCCTGTGGCGACCGGCCGCCTACACCGAGCTATTCCAGGTCAACAGCCAGCTGTTCCTGCGTACCCTGGGGCTGCTCTTCGCCATGGCCTTCTTCACCAGCCAGGGCGCCAGCCAGGGCGACGTGATCCTGGCCGCCAATGCCGTGCTGCTGCAGTTCATCATGCTGACCTCCTACGGCCTGGACGGCTTCGCCCACGCCGCCGAGGCACTCACCGGACGGGCCATCGGCCGGGGCGACGGCGCGGCGTTCCGCGATGCGGTGGGCGGCGCGATGCGCTTTTCCCTGCTCACCACCATCGCGGCCATGCTCGCCTTCGCTCTCGGCGGCCACTTCCTGATTGCGCTGCTCACCGACCTGCCGGCAGTGCGCGAGACCGCCGCCACCTACCTGCCCTGGATGGTGCTGATGCCGCTGCTGGCGGTGTGGAGCTACCTGTTCGACGGGGTGTTCATCGGCGCCACCGCCACCCGCGAGATGCGCAACAGCATCCTCGTCGGCCTGGCGGTCTACCTGCCCGCCTGGTGGCTGGCCACCGGCCCGCTGGCGCTCGGCAATCACGGCCTGTGGCTGGCCTTCACGCTGTTCACGCTGGCCCGTTCGGCGACGCTGCTCGCCTACTACCGACACTACCGCCGCACTCGCTGGCGCCTGCCGCTCGACCAAAGACGCACGGCGGCGCGTTGACCGCGGCCTGTCGGTTGCGCTATCGCTAGGCGCGACGCTGCAAAACGCCAACAACCAGCGAGACTCCCCATGCTCAAGACACTGTCACGCCCGGCCGTGAAACTGGTCGAGCGTTATCTGCCCGATCCCTACATCTTCGTGCTGCTGCTGACCCTGATCGCCGCCGCGGCCGCCATCGGCGTGGAACGCCAGACGCCGCTGGCCGTGCTGCGCTTCTGGGGCGACGGCTTCTGGAACCTGCTGAGCTTCTCGATGCAGATGCTGCTGGTGCTGGTCGCCGGCTTCATGCTGGCCAGCTCGCCGCCCGTACGGCGCCAGCTGGCTCGCCTCGCCACCCGTGCCGGCACCCCCGCCCGGGCCATCGTGCTGGTCACGCTGGTCTCGCTGGCCGCCAGCTGGATCAACTGGGGCTTCGGCCTGGTAGTGGGCGCACTGTTCGCCAAGGAGCTGGCCCGCCAGATCCGTGTCGACTATCGCCTGCTGATCGCCAGCGCCTATTCCGGCTTCGTCGTCTGGCACGGCGGACTGGCCGGCTCGATTCCGCTGGTGATCGCCACCGAGGGCCACTTCACGGCCGACCAGATCGGCGTGGTCCCCACCGGCGAGACGATATTCTCGCTGTTCAACCTGGCCATCGTCGTGGCGCTGTTCATCGCGGTGCCGCTGGTCAATCGGGCGATGCTGCCCGACGACGCCGACAGCGTGTACGTCGACCCCGAGCGGCTCGACACCCCCGCCGGCGAGGAACGCCCGGTGATCACGCGACCTGCCGAGCACCTCGAGAACAGCAAGACGCTGGCCTGGCTGGTGGGCATCCCGGGGTTGCTGTTCCTGCTCGATCACTTCCTGCTGCGCGGCGGCGGACTCAACCTCAACATCGTCAACTTCCTGTTCCTGTTTCTGGCCATCGTGCTGCACCGCACCCCGCGCCGCCTGCTCGACAGCCTCCACGAAGCCATCAAGGGCGGCGCGGGCATCGTCATCCAGTTCCCCTTCTATGCCGGGATCATGGCGATCATGGTGCAGTCGGGCCTGGCCCAGACGCTCTCCGAGGGCTTCGTGTCGATCGCCAACGCCGACACCCTGCCGTTCTGGTCGTTCATCAGCGCCGGCGTGGTCAACCTCTTCGTGCCCTCCGGCGGCGGCCAGTGGGCGGTGCAGGCCCCGGTCATGCTGCCGGCGGCCCAGGCGCTGGGCGCGGACATCCCGCGTATCGCCATGGCCGTGGCCTGGGGTGACGCCTGGACCAACCTGCTGCAGCCCTTCTGGGCGCTGCCGGTGCTGGCCATCGCCGGTCTCAAGGCCAAGGACATCATGGGCTTCTGCCTGATCCAGCTCGTGGTCACCGGCGTGATCATCGCCCTGGGGCTCAGCTTCATCCCCTGACGCCACCCTGCCGGGCCGACCATGAGGTTAGCCTTGTTGCAACAACGAGGGGCACCAAGGGGCAAGCCGAAGAGGAGGTCCGGCGCCAGGGAAGGCGTCGGTAGCGCTCAGGGATGAGTCTATAGCGCCTCCTCGCAGGCTTGCCCCGAGCGTCCGACACGATCCACGATAGTCTTGGGGTCGAACGCCCCGGACGCATCGTGCCGGGGCAAAACGTGTTACACCTAAGGGAAATCCCGCGACACGAGGATGCCCCATGGCCCCCGACGACATGCCCCGCCAGCACGAACTGACCATGACCGTGCTGATGACCCCCGACATGGCCAACTTCAGCGGCAAGGTCCACGGCGGCGCGATCCTCAAGAAGCTCGACGAGGTCGCCTACGCCTGCGCCAGCCGCTATTCCGGCAGCTACGTGGTGACGCTGTCGGTCGACCAGGTGCTGTTCAAGCAGCCGATCCATGTCGGCGAGCTGGTCACCTTCCTCGCCATGGTCAACCATGTCGGGCGCTCATCGATGGAGATCGGCATCAAGGTGGTCGCCGAGTCGATTCAGGAGAAGGTCATTCGCCACACCAACAGCTGCTACCTGACCATGGTCGCGGTCGACCCGCAGGGCAAGCCGGTCGAGGTGCCGCCGCTGCGCTTGGACACGGCGCTGCAGAAACGCCGTTTCGAGAAGGCCGCGCTGCGCCGGGAAATGCGCAAGGAAGCCGAGCGCGCCACCCGCGCGCACGACCATCAGTACGCGCAACGCTCATCCTGATACACCCCCGTCATCGCAAGGAGGCCGCATGACGTCGCCCGCATCGCTTCGGGACCGCCTCGCCCTGGCCTGGGACGGCCTGATCATCGCCCTGGTGATCGTCAACCTGGCGCTGCTGC
This sequence comes from Halomonadaceae bacterium T82-2, assembly GCA_001577635.1. Taxonomy (GTDB): domain Bacteria; phylum Pseudomonadota; class Gammaproteobacteria; order Pseudomonadales; family Halomonadaceae; genus Modicisalibacter. Next base: position 267,904 of record LSBP01000001.1, read on the forward strand.
TGTTCGACAGCCTGTACCTGCTGCCGCCGCTGCACGACGCCTTCGCCGCCGTCGCCCCGCGCCTCGAGGCTGCCTATGCCGACACCATCCACGCGCATTTCTTCTCCATCGACCTGGCCTTCGTCAGCGTCTACGTGCTCGACGTGCTGATCGGCTGGACGATGGCGATCATCGAGCGGCGCTATCATCGCTGGTTCTTCTACCCCTTCGTGCACTGGTACGACGTGCTCGGCTGCATCCCGCTGGCCGGCTTGCGCTGGCTGCGCGTACTGCGCGTGTTCGCCCTGCTCCATCGCCTGCAGCGCCTGGGCATGATCGACGTACGTCGCTGGTACGTGTTTCAGGCAGCCCGCAAGTATTACGACATCCTGCTCGAGGAAGTGTCCGACCGCGTCGCGGTCCGCCTGATCGGCAGTGTTCAGGAGGAGGTCCGCCACAGCAACACGCTGTCGCGTCGACTCGCCGACGAAGTGGTGGCACCGCGCAAGGAACAGCTGGTGGAGGAGATCGCCGAGCGGCTGGAGACGGGGCTCGACGGCATCTATACCGAAAACCGCGCGCTGATCGCCCGCTATGTCAGCGCCCTGGTGGGCCGCACTCTGCAGGAAAGCCCCGAAATCCAGCGCCTGCACCGCATGCCCATGGGCCGCCAGGTCACCGGCGCCATGGACCAAGCCCTCAGCGACCTGGCCAGCCGGCTGATCCACGAAGCGGTCGGCGGCCTGCGCTCGCCGGAGTTCTCGCAACTGCTGCGCCGCGCCGCCGACAGCGGCATGGACATCCTGCTGGTCACCGACCGGCGCAGCGAGCGCATCACCGAGCAGGTACTCATCGAAGTGCTCGAGCTGCTCAAGGAACAGATCGCCACCAAGCGCTGGCAGACCAAGTACGACTGATCAGGCTTCCATGGCCAGCACCGTGTACGGTGCCTCGCTGGCATGGCGTCGATCGCGCTAGCCGCAATCGGCGCCCACGATGCGCCCGTGTTCGTCCAGGTGCAGGTTCAGGCGATCCGGGCGGTAGTCCATGGTGTAGCCCTGCCCCGGACGGATCACCCGCACCTGCTCGGCACCGCTGCGTTCACGGGCCCGGGGCGTCAGCGCGTCCCGGTAGTCGCGCCCGGTCCAGTCGGCCAGGGCATCGGCATCGCAGGCCTCATCGTCCGCCTGACTCATCGGTGGCGGCGGCGGAGCCGGGGCCGATTCGTGCCTCGGCGCGCCGACACAGCCGCCCAGCAGGCCGGCGACCAGTATTCCGATCATGGTGCGTCTGTCCATCCCCGTCTCCTCCCTCGTGGACCCCGCCGCCGCGGCCACGCATGGCCGGCACATCGGGTAAACCGCTGGACGCCGCGCGGCACCCTCGATAAGGTCCTGAAATGTGGAGCCATCCGTCGCCGATGGCTAGGCTCAGTGGGATTGAGGCACGATATCGCTCATTGCACCCCGTCACCGACAAGAGGATGGAAGCTCATGGTCAGGATTGGCAATGTCTTGGGACTCGTGGCCGGCACGCTGCTGGCGGCCGGTCAGGCCGTGGCGGCCGAGCCGCTGCGTGTGGCGTCGAAGATCGATACCGAGGGGGCGCTGCTCGGCAACATGATGGTCGCGCTGCTGGAAGACGCCGGCTACCCGGTCGAGAACAAGCTCCAGCTCGGCCCCACCAACATCGTGCGCAAGGCCCTGCTCGAGGGCGAGATCGACCTCTACCCCGAGTACACCGGCAACGGCGCCTTCTTCAGCGGCACCACCGACGACCCGGCCTGGAAGAACGCCGAGGCCGGCTACGAGAAGGTGCGCGACTGGGACCGCAAGAACCACGGCATCGTCTGGCTCGAGCCGGCCCCGGCCAACAACACCTGGGCGATCGCCGTGAAGCGCTCGATCGCCGAGGCCAACGATCTCGACACCATGGCGGACTTCGGCCGCTGGGTGCGCGACGGCGGCGACGTCAAGCTGGCCGGCTCCGCGGAGTTCGTCGAGAGTGCCGCGGCCCTGCCCAGCTTCCAGAAGGCCTATGACTTCACGCTCTCCCAGGACCAGCTGCTGGTGCTCTCGGGCGGCAACACCGCCGCGACCATCCGCGCCGCGGCCGAAGGCACCAGCGGCACCAACGCAGCCATGGTCTACGGCACCGACGGCGCCATCCAGCCCGCCGGCCTCAAGGTGATGGACGATACGAAGGGCGTGCAGATGGTCTACGAGCCGGCCGTGGTGATGCGCGAGGCGGTCCTCGAGGCACACCCCGAGCTACCCGACCTGTTCGAGCCGGTCTTCGCCTCGCTGGACCGCGAGACGCTGCAGACGCTCAACAGCCAGATCCAGGTCCAGGGCCTGCCGGCCAAGCAGGTAGCGCATGACTACCTGAAAGACCACGGCTTCCTCGACTGACGCGTGAATCACGACGAACACGACGGGCCGCGGCGCATCGCCAACCGGGTGCTCGCCACCCTGCTGGTGGCCAGCCTGGCCGGCGCGGTACTGCTGCCGTTCGCCGCGATGGCGCCCAACCGGCTGGTATCGGGGGAATCGGTGTCGCTGCTGACGGCGCTGCGCCCCTGGCAGACGCTGGGGCTGGCGGCGCTGGCCGGCGCCCTCGCGCTGGCCTGCCTGGTCCGTCCACTGGGCGAACGCCGCGGCGCCCGCCTGACGCTGGTGGCCGCGCCGCTGGCGCTGCTGCTGACGCTGTACGGGCTGGGCGACTATGCCCAGCGCGCCCTGACGGACGCCTCGCCCGCGGCCCGGGTCTCCCAGGGCGCGGCCTTCTGGGTGCTGGTGTTCTGCACCAGCCTGATGATCGTCGACGCCTTCCAGCGCCTGGGATCGTCGCTGTGGCTGCGCAGCGGCTACGGCCTGCTGCTGGTCGCCGCCGTCGCGGCACTGTTCGCCACCGGCACCTTCAATGCGCTGTCGATCCTGCGGGAATACTTCAACATCGAGGATGCCTTCGTCGACCAGTTCGTCACCCACCTGACCTTGGTCGGGCTGGCGCTGGCGCCGACCCTGGCGATCGGCCTGCCGCTGGGCCTGCTGGCGCACCGCCGCCCCGCCACGCGCGGAGTGCTGTTCAGTGTGCTCAACGTCTTCCAGACGATCCCCTCGATCGCGCTGTTCGCGCTGCTGGTGGCGCCGCTGTCGGCGCTCGGCGATGCCGTGCCCTGGCTGGGCGCGCTGGGCGTGGCGGGCATCGGCGCCGCCCCGGCGATCCTCGCGCTGATCCTGTACTCGCTGCTGCCGATCGTGCGCAACACCCAGGCCGGTTTCGCCGGCGTCGACCCCGCCACCCGCGAGGCGGCGCGCGGCATGGGCATGACGCGCCAGCAGATCCTGTGGCGCGTCGAGGTGCCGCTGGCGCTGCCGGTGATCCTGTCGGGGCTGCGCATCGTCACCGTTCAGGCCATCGGCCTGACCGTGGTGGCCGCGCTGATCGGCGCCGGCGGGCTGGGTGCGTTCATCTTTCAGGGGCTGGGCCAGTACGCCATCGACCTGGTGCTGCTGGGGGCGGTGCCGACCATCGCCCTGGCGGTGATCGCCGACTTCCTGATGCAGATCCTGGTCGCCGTCAGCCGCCCCGCCGGCGCCCGCTGAGCGACAACCCCACTCATCGAGAGCCGAAGGCATGATCGAATTACAGGGCCTGACCAAGACCTACGGCGACAAGACGGTCGTCAGCGACATCTCGCTACGTGTCGAACGTGGCGAGTTCAGTGTGCTGATCGGCCCCTCGGGTTGCGGCAAGTCGACCACGCTGCGCATGATCAACCGGCTGATCCCCTTGACGAGCGGGCGCATCCTGCTCGGCGACGAGGATGTCACCCGCCTGCCGGCGGAACAGCTGCGCCGGCGGATCGGCTACGCCATCCAGTCGATCGGGCTGTTCCCCCACTGGACGGTGGCCGACAACATCGCCGTGGTGCCCAACCTGCTCAAGTGGCCGAGCGCGCGCATCGCCTCGCGGGTCGACGAGTTGCTCGACCTCTTCCACCTGGATGCCGGCGAGTTCCGCGACAAGTACCCGCACCAGCTCTCTGGCGGTCAGGCCCAGCGCGTGGGGGTAGCCCGGGCGCTCGCCGCCGACCCGGAAGTGCTGCTGATGGACGAGCCCTTCGGTGCCGTCGACCCGCTGACCCGCGAGGTGCTGCAGAACGAGATGCGCCGCGTCCACGAGCAAACCGGCACCACCGTGATCTTCGTCACCCACGACATGGACGAGGCGCTCAAGCTGGCCTCGCGCATCGCCCTGCTCGACGCCGGGCGCCTGGTGCAGTACGACCGCCCCATCGAGCTGCTCACCGCCCCCGCCGAGGCCTTCGTCAGCGACTTCATCGGCAAGGCCGACCTCGGCCTCAAGCTGCTCTCGCGGCGCTGGGTGCACCAGTACCAGCAGGCGGCGACGACATCCGGCGACGCCCCCCATCACTGGGAAACCGACGCGCAAGGCCACCCGACCTGCCTGCACGGCGGCCGTCCGACGGCGGATGTGCCACCGCGCGTGGCGGTCACCGATGACTGGACGGCGACACCGGGAATGACCATGAAGGAAGCCCTGTCGCGCATGGTCTGGTATCGCGTGGGAGTGCTGCCGGTCATCGACGACGCCGGGCGTCTGATCGGCGAGGTGACCCTGGAGGGGGTCATGGGGCGTCAGCCATGATGGCGGCCCTGCTCCGGTGCGAACGGCGCCGCGATGCCCTACTGCCGCTGCTGAGTCTGCTGCTGGTGGCCCTGGTGCTGTTCATGGGGCGCCTGGAACCGCTGTTCCATGCCGCCTTTCCGCAGCTCGAGACACCCGTCTACGCTCGCGAAAGCTTCTGGCGGCTGACCCTCGACCACCTCGTACTGGTACTGGTCTCGTCGCTGATCTCGGTGAGCGTGGGCGTCTCTGCGGGCCTGTTCGTCACCCGTCGCACCGGGCGCGAGTTCGAGCCGCTGGTCTCGGCACTGGCGGCGATCGGCCAGACCTTTCCGCCGGCGGCGGTGCTGGCGATCGTCGTGCCGCTGGCCGGGTTCGGCTTCGTGCCGACCATCGTCGCCCTGACCCTCTACGGCCTGCTGCCGGTGGTACAGAACACCATCACAGGCCTGCGCACCGTGCCCCCCGACACCCTGGAGGCCGCCCGCGGCACGGGCATGAGCGCCCGGCAGATCCTGTGGCGCGTCGAGTTGCCGCTGGCGATGCGGGTGATCATCGCCGGTGTCCGGGTGTCGGTGATCATCAACATCGGCACCGCCACCATCGGCTCCACGGTCGGCGCCCAGAGCCTGGGCACACCGATCATCGCCGGGCTGGTGGGCGACAATATCGCCTACGTGATTCAGGGGGCGGTGCTGGTGGGGCTGCTGGCGATCGTCAGCGACCTGTCCTTCGAACGCCTGGAACGGCGCTATCGGATCGGCGGCGAGGCTACGGACTGAACACAGGCGGCGGGGAACGACAGGAAAAGAGGTCGGAAACCGGGGAAAGGAGTGGCGCAAGGCACCAGCCCGCCCGACGGCAAGCCGCCGGGCGTGGGTGCTGACACTCAGCTGGCGGAGTCCTGGATCTGCTCACCGCCCTCTTCGATGTCTTCGCCGGCGCCATGCATGGTGTTGCAGCCGCTCAGCACGCTGACACTCACCAGCGCCAGAAACATCAGTGCCGTCAGTTTCTTCATCTCGCGTCCTCCCTAACGGATCAATGAAGTCACCGGCGAGGCCATCATCCGGACCCCGTTCCGGTGCGTGACAAGGCGTCACACCCCCAGCCTAACAGGCTCCGGCGGATTCTGCCCGGTGGATCCGCTACTTCCCGGAAGCGGCTTCCTCGATTTCCGAGCCCACCTTCTGCACATCGCGGCCGAAGCCGTGCATGGTATTGCAGCCGGCCAGGCCCGCCAGCATCAGCAGGGCCAGCGCGATCGCTAGCTTGTTCATGGCATTCTCCTCGCGCGATTGTTGCGCCTGTTATCGCCGATCCCGGCGCTTGCCACAAGAGGCGCGACTAGACCAGTACCAGGCGCAGGATGATCACCCCGATCACCGCCAGCGTCAGTCCGCGGACCCACTTGGCGCCACGCGGCCCCATGTTGACCCGCACCGCCAGCCAGGCGCCGCTCATGCTGCCCACCGCCATCAGCAGGCCGTAGGCCCAGCGGACTTGATCGTCGAGCACGAACACCGCCAACGCCGGCAAGGTATAGACAAGTATGATGAGTACCTTGAGCACGTTGACCTGGGCCAGGTCGATCCTGAGCATGCGGTAGAGCACGGCGATGAACAACACCCCCACGCCGACCTGAATGAAGCCGCCGTAGAGGCCGATGACGAACATCGCCAGATACACCGCCGGTGTCAGCCGTTCCGGGGTCAGCTCCCGGGTGTCCAGCGTCGGCTGTGGCAGCAGCATCATCAGCGAGGCGCCGACCATGGCCACCACCAGCACCGTCTCGAACACGGCGTCGGGAATTCCCAGCGCCAACCAGGCACCGCACAGTGCACCCAGCACCGCCGGCACCGAGAGCCGCAGGCCGACCCCCAGGTCCCGAGCGCCGGCGCGGCGGAAGTTGCCCACCGCGCTGACACTCTGCAGGGCGATGCTCACCCGGTTGGTGCCGTTGGCCACCTGGGGTGGCAGCCCCAGGAACATCAGCAGCGGCAGGGTCAGCATCGAGCCCCCCGCCGCCAGCACGTTGATGAAGCCGGCGGCAGCGCCGATCACCACCAGCGCCAGCCCTTCCAGCCCGCTCATGAGGCGGCCGTCCGTGGAGTCCGCCCCTGACGCACGCTCCAGGCGAACACGGCGGCGAAGATCGCCACCCCGGCCAGATCGAGGGCGAGCATGCCGTGCGGCCACAGCATCAGGGCGCCGATCGGGAACATCAGCAGCCGCAGCCACCATGACAGCTCATGCTCGAGATAGCCCTCGAGGCCGGCGACGATGGCGTAGATGCCGAACAGCGCCATGACGAAGACGGTGGTCATCTCCAGCGGCGTGCCGGTGATCAGCGGCGACCACACGAACAGCAGCGGCACGATGTAGAGCCCCTTGGCGATCTTCCAGGCGGTCAGGCCGGTGCGCATCTGCGGCGTGTTGGCGATCGCCGCGGCGGCGAAGGCGGTCAGGCACACCGGCGGCGTGACGTTGGAGTCCTGGGACAGCCAGAAGATCACCATGTGCGCGGCGACCAGCGCCATGGTCAGGAAGTGCGGCGACAGCGCCTGCTCGTAGAGCTGGCTGGAGAAGGTGTCCGGTACCTTGTCGAGCAGCGCCTGGGCGTCGGCCGGGCTCATCGGCGCGGACAGCGCCTGCACCTGATCCGGCGCGGCGAGCATGAAGATGGCCTGGGCCTGCTGCGGCAGATCGCCGGCCACCAGCAGGTCGACGAGCTGGGAGTGCGCCATCAAGTTGTAGAGCGCCGGCGCCGACAGCGTCGCCAGCACGATGTAGGACGCCGTGACCGGCAGCCCCATGCCCAGGATCAGCGAGGCGATGGCGATCAGCACCAGGGTCACCAGCAGGCTGCCGCCCGCCCAGTCGGTGATCATCAGCGAGAAGGTGTTGCCGATGCCGGTGGTCGAGACCACGTTGACGATCAGCCCCACGGTGATCAGCAGGATCGCCGTGGTGATCATGTTGCGGGTGCCCTGCACCAGGGCCTCGATGATCAGCCTCGGGGTCATCGGCTGCTTGGACAGCCACGACGCCACGACCACCGAGACGATGGCGATGCCGGCGCTGTAGGTGGGCGTGAAGCCGTAGATCAGCGCCGCCACCAGCACGATCAGCGGCAGCAGGAAGTGCCAGCCGTTCTTGAGCACCTCACCGATCTTCGGCGCATCGGGGTCGTCGAGGTGCTGGGCGTTGCTGCGCTTGGCCTCGATGCGCACGAACATCGCCACCGACAGGAAGTACAGCAGCGCCGGCAGCGCGGCGACGCCGATGATGGTCAGGTAGGAAACCTGGGTGTAGGAGGCCATGATGAAGGCCCCGGCCCCCATCACCGGCGGCATCAGCTGGCCGCCGGTCGATGCCGAGGCCTCGACGCCCGCGGCAAAGCGCGCCGGGAAGCCGGCCTTGCGCATCAGCGGGATGGTGATGACCCCGGTGGAGACGGTATTGGCCACCGCCGAGCCGGACACCGAGCCCATCAGGCCCGAGGAGAACACCGCCACGAAGCCCGGGCCGCCGACGAAGCGACCGGCCGCGCAGCGCGCCAGCTCGATGATGAACTCCCCGGCGCCCGACTTGACCAGGAAGGCGCCGAAGAGGATGAACATGAACACGTACGACCAGGAGATGCGGGCGATCGAGCCCAGCATGCCCTCGCCGCCGATGTAGCTGCGGAACAGCACGGTTTCCCAGCTCAGGCCGGGGAAGTTGAAGACGCCGCCGACGTACTTGCCCCACCAGGCCACGTAGGTCAGCGCGATCAGGCACAGCACCGGGATGAACCAGCCGGTGGTGCGCCGGGCGAACTCGAGCACCAGCCCCACGGCCAGGATCGACACCACCCAGTCGCTGGCGTTGAAGGTCACGCCGCGGTCGTAGAGCGCGTCCTCGAAGGCCATCAGGTAAAGAGCGCAGCCGATCGCCGCCACCGCCAGCAGCACGTCGACGGCCAGGATCGCGCGCTGCGCCCCGGCGCCGGAGGGCCGCGCCAGCGGCACCGACAGCGCGCACAGCGCACCGAACAGCCCGAAATGCATGGCGCTCGTCCACAGCGTGGACAGCGTCGAGAAGGTATTGAAATAGAGGTGCACCAGGGCGATGACGATCGCGAAGGCGAACAGGAAGCGCCCCAGCCACGGATGCGTCAGGCGCTCGTCGGCCTCCTGGGCCTCCTCGTCGCGGATCGAGTCAAGGTTCGGGTCGCTCACGGCGATCTCCTGAAAACGGAAGGGCTGAACATCGACGACGAACGCCGCGGCATGGCGCGGCGCTCGTCCAGGGCCGGATCGCCGGGGCCATGCGGCCCCGCGACCCGTGGGATCACTCGGCGATCAGACGATCGGGGATCTTGATGCCCTGTTCCTTGAAGAAGCGAGCCGCCCCCGGATGCAGCGGCATCGGCAGGCCGGCGATCGCCTTCTCGATGGCCATGGCCTTGGTCGCCGGGTGGATGTTCTGCAGGAACGGCAGGTTCTCGTACATGGTCTTGGTGATGGCGTAGACATCGTCGGCCGGGACGTCGGCACGCACCGCCAGGATATTGGGCTGGGCGATGGTGTGGATCACCTCGTCCTGGTTCGGATAGGTGCCGGCCGGGATGTCATACGGGGTCCACAGCTCGAACTCGCTGTTGACCTTCTTGAGCTGCTCGTCGGTGAAGGCCAGCGTGGTGATGTCGTCGCCGACGTTGGCATAGGCGCGGGTCACCGCCGCCGCCGGGGCACCGGCCGGAATGTTCATGCCCTTGATGGTGCCGTTCTGCAGGGCGTCGGCGCTGGGGCCGTAGCCCAGGTAGGCGATGTCCATCTTCTCCGGATCGATGCCCAGCTGGCCGAGGATGTAGCGGCCGGAGCCCTCAGTGCCGGAGTTGCGCGCGCCGATCGAGAACGGCTCGCCGTAGAGGTTGGTCATGTCGTCGATGGTGCCGGAATCGACCATGTCGTCCTTGACCACGAAGTGCTCGACGTTCTGCCACAGCATCGACACGCTGCGCAGGTTCTTGTACGCCTTGGGTACCGGGCCGGTGCCCTTCCAGGCGTAGGCGCCGTAGAGCCCCTGCAGGATGCCGAACTGCGCCTGATCCTCGTCCATCAGCTTGAGGTTCTCGCCGGAACCGGCGGAGCTGATCGCCGACACCGAGATGCCGGTCTTGGGCTCGAGCTTGACCTTGATCAGCGTCGACAGCGCGACGCCCACCGGGTAGTAGGTACCGCCGGTGGTCGCGGTGCTCAGGATGTACTTGTGGGATTCCTGAGCCATGGCCGAGCCGGCCGAGACACCCAGTGCCGCTGCGGTAGCCAGCCCGATGGCCGACTTGAGGAACTGACGCTTGTGCATGCCGTTTCTCCTGTTGGGAATTGGCGGTTATTGTGTGAAGCGTCAGAGCTACTGCAAATGCCTTGCCACCCACGGAATGATCTTGAAAATCAAAAGCTTGTAAAAAAACTGCCTGACGAACGCCCATTGATCGGCAACAACTTGCCGATCACGGCGCCGACCATCGGCCATTTCTTGCCGACACTTGCCGACACCGCACCTGCACGGAGATCCCCATGACCGACTTCACGCTCGATGAGCGCCTGGCCGAGGACACGCACTTTCTGCTCGACCTGCCGCTGTGTCAGGTGCGCCTGATGAACGACGCCCGCTTCGCCTGGCTGATCCTGGTACCGCGCCGCGAGGCCATTGTCGAGGTCAGCGACCTGAGCGAGAGCGAGCAGGCGCGCCTGTGGCACGAGGCCACCCGGCTCGGCGAGGCGCTCAAGGCCGAGCTCGGCGGCGCCAAGCTCAACCTGGCAACGCTGGGCAATCAGGTGCCGCAGCTGCATTTCCACGTCATCGTGCGGCGCCGCGACGATGCCGCCTGGCCCGGCCCGGTGTGGGGGGTGGGAACACCCGAGCCCTGGCCGGCCCGGGCGGTGGCGGAATGGCAGGCGCGGATCGACCGGCTCGCCGCGCCGCTGATGGCGGAGTGAGGGAACGTCAGGTGCCGCTCAGCAGCCCGTGCTTGTCGAGCACCGCCTCGATGGCGTCCTCGATGATCGCCAGCCCCTCGTCGAGATCGGCGTCGGTGCTGATCAAGGGCGGCATGACCTTGACCACGCAGTCCGCCTGGCCGGTGGTCTCCATGATCAGCCCGCGCTCGAAGCACTTGTCGATGATCGCGTTGCCGAATTCGGCGCGCTCGCAGGCCAGGCCGATGAACAGCCCGCGCCCGCGGATCTCGGCCTCGAAATGGCGGTGCTCGGCCATGATCGTGGCCAGCCGCTCGCGGACGTACTCGCCCTTGCGCAGCGTTTCCTTCTCCAGGGTGTCGTCGCGCCAGTAGGTCTCGAGCGCCGCGGTGCCGGTGACGAAGGCCTGATTGTTGCCGCGGAAGGTGCCGGTGTGCTCGCCGGGCGCCCAGACATCGAGCTCGGGCTTGAGCAGCACCATCGCCAGCGGCAGCCCCATCCCGGACAGCGACTTGGCAACGGTGACGATGTCCGGCGAGATGCCGGCCGGCTCGAAGGAGAAGAACGGCCCGGTGCGGCCGATCCCGGCCTGGATGTCGTCGACGATCAGCAGCATGTCGTGCTCACGGCACAGCCGCTCGATCTCGCGCAGCCAGGCGAAGTCGGCGACGTTGATGCCGCCCTCGCCCTGCACCGTCTCGACGATCACCGCCGCCGGCTTGTCGACGCCGCTGAAGTCATCCTCGAGCAGCGCCGCGAAGTCCTTCGCGGTGTCGCGACCGTCGGCGTAGTAGTGGCTGTAGGGCATCAGCACGGCATCGTCGAGCCCCACCCCGGCGCTGCCGCGCACCGCGGCGTTGGCGGTGACCGCCATCGAGCCCAGGGTCATGCCGTGAAAGCCGTGGGTGAAGTGGACGATCCGGCTGCGCCCCTTGACCTTGCGCGCCAGCTTGAGCGCCGCCTCCACCGCATTGGTGCCGGTGGGCCCGGGGAACTGCAGCTTGTAGTCCATCCCACGCGGCTTGAGGATCACGTCCTCGAAGGTGGCGAGGAAGGTCTCCTTGGCCTCGGTGGCCATGTCCAGGCCATGGTTGATGCCGTCGCGCTGGATGTACTCGACCAGCGCGCGTTTCATGGCCTCGTCGTTGTGGCCATAGTTGAGCGCCCCGGCGCCGCTGAAGAAATCCAGGTAGCGGGTGCCGTCGGTCGCGGTCAGGCGGTTGCCCTTGGCCTCTGTAAAGACTTTGGGAAAGGAGCGCACGTAGGCGCGGACCTGCGATTCGAGACGTTCGATGGTGTCCATGGTTGCCTCCTCCATGATGGCACGACGCGGTTCAGCGGCTGGGCACGCCGCCGACGCAGTAGTACTTGGTCTCGAGGTATTCCTGCATGCCGGCATCGGCGCCCTCGCGGCCCAGGCCCGACTGCTTGACGCCGCCGAACGGCACCTGAGCCCCGGTGATGTCCATGGTGTTGACGCCGACCATGCCGTATTCGAGCCGCCGCATGAACTTGCGGATGCGGGCGTCGCGATGGGTGTAGACGTAGGCGGCGAGGCCGTAGATGGTGGCGTTGGCGGCCGCGATCACCGCGTCGTCGTCGTCGAAGGCGCAGATCGGCGCCACCGGCGCGAACGCCTCCTCGCCGGCCACGCGCATCTCGGGCGTGAAGTCGGCGACCACCGTGGGCATGAAGAAGCGCGGCCCCGGCGCCTCGCTCTGGTCGCGACCGAGGATTCGTGCGCCCTTGTCGCGGGCGTCGTCGACGAGCCCGCGGGCCTTGTCGACGGCATCGCGGTTGATCAGCGGCCCAATGGCGGTGTCATCATCGAAGCCGTTGCCCACCGTCATGGTATTCATGCGCGCGGTGAAGCGCTCGACGAAGTCATCATAGAGCGAGCGGTGCACGTAGAGCCGGTTGGCCGCCACGCAGTCCTGACCGCTGGTCTGGAACTTGGCGGCGATCGCCCCTTCGACCGCCTCGTCGAGATCGGCATCGTCACAGACGATGAACGGCGCGTTGCCGCCCAGCTCCATGGCATTGCGCTTGACCGTGTCAGCGCTCTGGCGCAGCAGCTCGCGGCCCACCGGGGTGGAGCCGGTGAACGACAGCGCCCGGACCCGGTCGTCGGCACAGACCCGCTCGGCGAAGCGCTTGCCGCTGCCGGTGACCACGTTGAACTCGCCACGGGTCAGACCTGCGCGCTCGGCAAGCACCGCCAGCGCCAGCGCCGAGAACGGCGTCTGGGTGGCCGGGTTGACCAGGGCGGTGCAGCCCGCCGCCAGGGCGGCACCGACCTTGCGAGTGATCATCGCCAGGGGGAAGTTCCACGGCGTGATCACCGCGGCCACACCGACCGGCTCCTGCACGGTGCCCAGCGCGACGTCGGGCTTGTCGGCGGGAATCGTCTCGCCGTCGGCCCGGCGCGCCTGCTCGGCGAACCAGCGAAAGAAGCTTGCCGCATAATCGACCTCACCGCGCGCCTCGGCCAGCGGCTTGCCCTGCTCCCGGGTCATCAGCCGTGCCAGCGCCTCGCGGTGTTCGGTCATGCCCCGATACCACGCCAGCAGCTTGTCGGCGCGCTCCAGCGCCGAGGTGTCGCGCCAGTCGGCGAAGGCGTTCACCGCGGCATCGATCGCCGTATCGATGTCCGCCGCCGCCAGATCGGGCACCTGGCCGATGGCCTCCTCGGTCGCCGGGTCATCGATTGCCTGGCGCGCGTCGTCATCGGAGGTGATCCAGTCACCGCCGACGAAGGCGCGTTCACGCATCAAGGTCCTGGGATCAGTCGTCATTGCCGTTCCTCCCTGACTGCCAATGAAAGGGCCATCGGCAAGGGGCCGGCATGCCGGAACCAGCAGACTGGATGGACAGGATCCGTCGAGGATCGGCGATGAGCTATCCCTGGTTGCCCGGCATCGCCCCTCGCCGCGGCGAGGTCCCTGCAGTGTAGGTCGCCGGGACGATATCCCCCAAGGCGCATCGTCACGTCGCCGACGGCGTGACGAGAAAGGCTTCGCGGCGCAGCCCGTAACGGTGCATCTTCTGGTTCAGGGTACGCCGCGGCAGCTCGAGCTCCTCCAGCACCGCCTGGATGTTGCCGCCATGGCGGGCCAGCGCGGCACGCAGCAGCGAGGCCTCGAAAGCCGCCACCTGATCGGCCAGCGAGCCACCGGCGCCCGGCGCCGCCTGCGGATCGGCGCCCAGCTGCGGGATATCCAGCCCCAGGGTGAAGCGTGTCGCGGCGTTGCGCAGCTCGCGCAGGTTGCCGGGCCAGTCGTGGCGGGCCAGGGCGGCGAGCAGCTCGGCATCCGCCTCGCGCCGGCCGCGCTGGTGGACATCGGCGGCCTGGCGGCAGAAATGGTTGAACAGCAGCGCGATGTCCTCGCGACGCTCGCGTAATGGAGGGATGCTCAGCTCGGCGATCGCCAGCCGGTAGTAGAGGTCCTCGCGGAACGCCCCGCGCGAGGCCATGGCCAGCAGGTCGGCCTTGGTCGCCGCCACCACGCGCAGGTCCAGATGGATCACCCGGTTGCTGCCCAGCCGCGTGACCTCACCCTCCTGCAGCGCGCGCAGCAGCTTGACCTGAGCGGCCGGCGGCATCGATTCGACCTCGTCGAGAAACAGCGTGCCGCCGCTGGCGTGTTCCAGCTTGCCGACCCGCATCTCCAGGGCGCCGGTGAAGGCCCCCCGTTCGTGGCCGAACAGCTCCGACTCGATCAGCTCGGGGGCGATCGCCCCGCAGTTGAGCGCCACGAAGGGGGTCGCCTCGCCGGGGCCGAACTCGTGGAGACAGCGCGCGACCACCTCCTTGCCGCTGCCCGTCTCGCCGTGCACCAGCACGCTGGCCCGGGTCGGCGCCAGGTTGGCGATCTGCTCGCGCAGCCGCCGCATGCCCGACGCCTCGCCCAGCAGCCGTCCGGCCAGCCCGCCCTGGCGCAGCGCCTGACGCAGGCGCCGGTTCTCCTGGCCCAGCCGGCGCCGCTCGAGGGCTCGCTGGACCTGTTCCTCCAGCTGTTCGGGCTCGAAGGGCTTCTCGATGAAGTCCCAGGCGCCCTGGCGCATGGCATCCACCGCCATCGGCACGTCGCCGTGGCCGGTGATCAGCACCACCGGCAGGTCGGCATCGACGGCCAGCACCGCCTCGAGCAGCGCCAGCCCGTCCATGCCGGGCATCTTGACGTCGGAGATCAGCACGCCGCAGGGCTCGCCGGCGGTGAGCGCGGCCAGTGCCGTCTCGCTGGCGGCGAAGGTGCGCACCGGCAGGTCGCCGAGCTCGAACCACTGGGTCAGGGACTCGCGCACGCCGGGGTCGTCGTCGACCAGCCAGATCGGCAGTTCACTCATGTCTGGGCTTCCTCGTTGCTGTGCCGCTGCGTCGCCTGCCGGGCGCACGGCAATTCCACATGAAAGCGCGCCCCGCCACCCTCCCCGGCCGGACGGTTCTCGGCCCGGATGCGGCCGGCGAGATCCTGAACGATGCCGAAGGCGATGAACAGCCCCAGGCCGAGCCCGTCGCCCACGGCCTTGGTGGTGTAGAAGGGGTCGAAGAGATGCTCGAGCACCTCGGCCTCGATGCCCGGGCCGTTGTCCGCCACCGTCAGGATCACCTGCGCCTCGTCCACCGCCAGGGTGACCGTCAGCTGCGGCGACGCGACATCGCGCAGGGCATCGAGGGCGTTGCGCAGCAGGTTGGTGAGCAGCTGCTCGACCCGCACCTCGTCGCCGGCGACCCACACCCCGCCCCCTGAGCCTTCCGGGCGCTCGACCGTCAGCCGCACGCCCTGGCGCATCAGGCGGTCGTCGAGCAGCTCGAGCACGAAATCGAGCCGGGCGGCCAGGTCGATCGGCTCGCGGGCGCCGCCCTTGCGGGCGAACAGCTTGAGCTGGCGGATCAGCGTGGCCAGCCGGTCGGACAGCGCCTGGATGCGCCGGAAGTTGTCGGCCGCCGTCGCCTCGCGTCCGCGCTCGATCAACCGCGCGCCGCTGGCCGCGTAGGTGCGGATCCCGGCCAGCGGCTGGTTGAGTTCGTGGGCAATGCCCGCCGCCATGGTGCCCAGCGCGGCCAGCTTGCCGGCCTGCACCAGTTCGGCCTGGGCCGACTCCAGCTCGCGGGTGCGCGAGGCGACCCGGCTTTCCAGCCGTTCGTTGGCCTCGCGCATGATCCGCGCCTCGCGCTCGCGCAGCCACAGCCGCTGCTGGCGTTCGCGCAGCCACAGCCCCAGCAGCAGCAGGGCCAGGCAGCCGGCGGCGGCGACCAGCACCGCATCGCGGGCACTGGCATACAGCGGCCGCACCGGCACCAGATAGTGCATGCGCCAGCCCAGCGTCGACAGCGGGCTGGAGGTGATGAAATAGCGCTCTCCGACGGGGTCGCCCACCGCCCCGCCGGCCGGCTCGCCACCGATCAGCAGCGAACCGTCGGCCAGGCGCTCGCCCAGCGGCTCGAGCGCCGCGCCGTTGAACTGGCGCTGGGCACGGATCGCCTCACGCGCGGACGCGTCCAGTCGGCCGAAGTGGCGGAAGCGCCAGTCGGGGCGGCTGGAGAGGATCACCACCCCGTTGGCGTCGCTGACCAGCACCTTCTCGCCGGCCTGGCGCCAGTCCGCCTGCAGCGACTCCAGCGATACCTTGACCGCCAGCGCCCCGGCTACGGGCTGTCTGTCGCCCGCGTCACGGGGGCCGCTGATCACCGGTGCCGAGACGAAGTAGCCCGGGCGCCCGGTGGTGCTGCCCACCGCGAAGAACTCGCCCTGGTCGCCGCGCAGGGCGGCACGAAAGTAGGGGCGATAGTCGTAGCGATGGCCGATGAAGCTGCCCGGCGTGGCGTGATTGCTCGCCGCCACGGTCAGCCCACGACGATTCATCAGGTAGATCGCCTCGGCCTCCGAGTCCGCGGCCACCCGCGCCAGATGCCGGTTGACGCGGCGGATCACCGCCGGGTTGTCCATCCCCAGGGCGCTCTGGATCAACGGCTGGCGGGCCAGCAGGTCCGGCAGGTAGGCGAAGCGCGCCAGCGCCCCGTCGAGGCTGCTGGTGTACAGCGCCAGCCGTGCATCGGCATGGCGACGCGCCTCGCGCATGGCGGCGTCGAGCTGCCAGTGCCAGACCCACCACAGCATGGCGGCGACCGCCAGCCCCGCCGCCGAGATCAGCAACCGTCGCAGCCGGCGGCGACGCACCGGGCTCAACGGCGCGACTCGAGCCGGGCGCGGATCGCCGCGAGCAGGTCGTCGAAGCGCGCCGGGTCGATCGGCTGCCCGCCCTGTCGCCCGGAGAGCACAAGCCGGGTCCCCCCGTCGGCGGCCTGCGTCTCGAGCGTCAGGGCGTAGCCGTTGCGCCAGGCCAGCACGGCATCCACCCGCCCCAGGGCCGCATCCGCCATCTGGATCACGAAGCCGCGCTCGACCAGCACCGCGACCCCCGCCGACAATGCCGCCTCCGGCGCGGCGGTGACCTGCACGTCGCGGGTCGGCGGCGGCGATGCCAGGCTCGCGCAGCCGGCGAGCAGCCCCATCAGCACTCCCGCTATCAGCAGGCGTTTCATGGCTGTCCCTCCCGATTCAGCAGGCGTGACTGGATGGCGCCGCTCACCTCGCGGCAGAAGGCATCCCGGTTGTAGGGGCGGGAGTCGATGACTCGTCCGTCATCGGCGACCACCCGGGAGTCACGGGTCAGGGTCAGCTGCGCGTCGTCGACCACCAGCGAGACCCGCTCGACCTGGACCGGCTCGTCGCCGATGCGCATGCCCAGGCCGAGGTGCACCCCGCCCCCTGCATGGCCCCAGCCTCCCCAGCCCATGCCGCCGTCGATCCACGGTTCGTCGATGGCGCCCAGCCCCGGCTGGCGGGTGGTACGCTCGGCGCTCACCACGCCCAGGGCCAGGTCGGTACTGCGGATGGCGAAGCCCCGCGCCTCCAGTTCCGCCATGGCCGCGCGGACCCACGCCTCGCGGGACGCCGCCGGCTCACGCGGCCACTGGCAGGCCGCGGGCAGCGCCCGGGCATCTCCGGCCAGCGGGTCGCTGCCCATGGCCTGACACCCGCCGAGCGCGACGGTGGCCAGCAGCATCAGTGCATACAGTGGCTGTTTCATGGTGTCTCTCCTGACTGCGTCACGGGCCGCCCGGGCCCGGCTCTTCGAGCATAGCGCGGGCGGCTCCCGCCCCGGGCCATTTCACGCTAGGCTTTGGACGAAAACTGACTGCGCTCGGCAACACGGCGTTAAAAATCGTCTCAAAGTACTCATTTACAGCGCGTAAATTCCGTCTTTTCACCGATTTTTGCCTTGTCTTGCCTTCGCTCGCCGACTTTTCGTCAAAAACCCTCGGCTGGCAACCTTCCATGCCTTGCCGACGAGCCCACGACACGAGGACACCATGAAGATCCTGATCGCCCCCGACAGCTACAAGGATGCCCTGCCGGCCCGCGAGGCGGCCGCGGCGATCGCCGCCGGGCTGCGTCGCGTGCGCCCCGAGGCCGAACTCGTCGAGTGTCCGATGGGCGACGGCGGCGAAGGCACCCTGGATGCCCTGATCGCCGCCACCGGCGCCGAGCGTCGCCATGCCCGGGTGCAGGATGCCCTGGGCCGGCCCGCTACCGCCGCCTGGGGCTGGCACGCCGCCAGCCGCAGCGCCTATGTCGAGCTGGCCGAGGCCAGCGGCCTGCAGGCCCTGAGCCGCGAGGAGCGCACCGCCCGCGACAGCACCACCCACGGCGTCGGCGAGCTGATCCGCGCGGCCCTCGATGCCGGCGCCCGGCGGCTGATTCTAACCCTCGGCGGCAGCGCCACCAACGATGCTGGCGCGGGCATGCTGGCGGCGCTGGGCGCGCGACTGCTGGACGCCGAGGGAGGCCCCCTGCCGCCGGGCGGCGCGGCACTGGGCGATCTGGCGCGGCTCGACCTGAGTGGACTCGACCCACGCCTGGCCGAGCTGACGGTGGAGGCGGCGGTGGACGTCGACAATCCGCTGACCGGCCCGCGCGGCGCCAGCGCGGTGTTCGGCCCGCAGAAGGGCGCCTCGGCGGCGGACGTCAGCCATCTCGATGCTGCCATGGACCACTTCGCCGATCATCTCGCCCGAGCGCTGGGACGCGACGAGCGCGACCACCCCGGTGCGGGCGCCGCCGGCGGCATGGGCTTCGCCGCCGGCAGCGTGCTCGGCGCCGCCCTGCGCCCGGGCATCGAACTGGTCATGGAGCAGGCCGGCTTCAACCAGCGGCTCACCGGAGCCGACCTGGTGGTCACCGGCGAGGGTCAGCTCGACGGCCAGAGCCTGGCGGGCAAGACGCCCATCGGCATTGCCCGCCGCGCCCGCGAGCACGGCGTGCCGACGGTGGTGCTAGCCGGGCGCCTGGGGGACGGCTGGCAGGCGGCCCACGACGAGGGCGTACTGGCAGCTCTGGCCCTGGCCGACGGCCCCATGGCGCTCGACGAGGCCCTGACCCGCTGCGCCGAGCTGCTCGCCGACCGGGCCGAGGCGGTGCTGCGGCTGTTCGGCGCCGGCCGCGACTGAAGCCGGCTACACCTCGACCCACATGCGCTGCAGGTTGGCCAGCGACTTGCTCATCAGGTCGAAGGTTTCGCTCTTGCCCTCGCGCTCGAACAGGCCACGCCGTGCGGTGTCCAGATCGAAGAGGATCTCCCGCGCGGCGGGGTCGCGGACCTGGCTCTGCACCCAGCCGATCGCCACCCGGCGCTGCCCCCGGGTGACCGGCTCGACCCGGTGCAGGGTGGACGACGGATAGAGGATCATCGCCCCGGCGGGCAGCTTGTAGCGCTGCTCGCCGGCGGTGGTGTCGGTCACCAGTTCGCCGCCGTCGTAGTCTTCCGGCGCTTCGAGAAACAGGGTGAAGGAAAGGTCGGTGCGTACCGGCGCCGCGCCGCCCATCACCGGGTCGTCGACATGGTTGCCGTAGTGCATGCCCGAGCGGTAGCGGCTGAAGCGCACCGGGGTCATGCGCGCCGGCCGCGCCGCCATCTGGAACAGCGGATGGCGGTGAATCGCCTCGCCGAGGCGCTCGCTCCACTGGCGCACCACCGGCGCCTGGCCGTCGGCCTGCTGATTCGCCTTGACCTGGCGGGCATGCCAGCCCGCCGTCTCACGGCCGTCCCGGAAATGCGCGTCCTCGTCGAGATCCCGCCGCAGCGCCGCCAGCTGCTCGGCATCGAGGACATCCGCCACGCACAGAATCATTGTCTGCTCCCCTGCCAGTGATGCGAACGTGAATGCAAATAACTCTCGTGTGGGTTATGTTATTGTTCCACGCCATGATACGCCAGCGTACCGGCGAACCCCTTTATTTCTCCACCAGCAAGGCATTGAACAAGACGAGGGCATCAGCATGATGGAACAGCGCCTGAAACTGTGGGTCGGCATCGGCATGACCACCTTCCTGGGAGCCGGCGGCCAGGCGGCCCTGGCCCACAGTAGCGATCCCGCCGCCGACGAGTCCCACAAGGCCGAAATGGCCGTCGAATCGGGCGGCGAGAGGCATCATGGCGGTGAAGGCGATGAGTCCCGCCACGGCGGCGAAGGCAGCGAGTCTCACCACGGCGGCGAAGGCGGCGAGTCTCACCACGGCGGCGAAGGCGGCGAGTCCGACCACGGCGGCGAAGGCGGCGAATCCGGTCACGGCGGCAAGGGCGGCGAAGCCCATCACGGCGGCGAAGGCGGCGAATCCGGCCACGGCGGTGAAGGTGGCGAAGGCGGTTCCGTCGGCTTCGTCTTCAGCCACTTCCCGGTGGCGGTCAGCGAGGGGGGCGAAGGCGGTGAAGGCGGCGATCAGCCCGCCCCCAGCGCCCTGACCTCGCCCGGCATCTACTACACCGAACTCGCCCTCATGGAGGGTCACCTGGCCAGTGCCGAGGCGCTCTATCGCAGCGGCCACGGCGACCAGGGCGCGGCCCATCTCACCCACCCGCTGATCGAGCAGTACCCGAAGCTCGAGTCGGCGCTGGAAGCGCACGGCGAGGAGGCCCCGCTGGAGTCGGCCCTGGAAGCCCTCTCCGACAAGGCCGGCCAGACCGCCGACTGGGAGCAGCTGGCCCCCGCCGTGGCGAAGGCCCGCCAGGCGATCGACGCGGCCCAGGCCGATGTCGCCGCCGAGACGCGCCAGTCCCCGCGCTTCATCGGCGACGTGACCCTGGCGCTGCTCAAGCAGGCCGCCGCCGAGTATGAGGAAGCCGTCAAGGACGGTCGCTTCGCCAACGCCGCCGAGTACCAGGACGGCCGTGGCTTCGTGCAGGTCGCCACGCAGCTGTGGCAGGCCGGCGCGGACACCCTGGGCGGCGCCGACGGCAAGGTCTACACCAAGGGTCAGGCCGAGCTGGAGGAACTGTCTCGCATCTGGCCCGAGGCCGTGCCGCCGGCCGAGCCGGTCAAGGCGCCGGGTGAGGTCTATGCGGAAGTCGCCCGCTTCGAGCTGGCGACCTCCGCTCTGCGTCACTGAGGCATCGCCAGTCATGCTGGCGGGCCACTCCCCGCCGGCATTCCCGTGGCGATAGATTGCCGCTATGCCGTCGATGACTTCCGCTCACTGGGCGCTTCCCGACGGGCCGGTTATCATCGAGGCAGATTCCATCACGGAGGATTCTCTCATGGCAGATACCAACTCCATCGGCCTGCACCAGGCCAGCGCCGACCAGCTGGCCGACAAGCTCAACACCCTGCTGGCCAACTACCAGATCTTCTACATGAACGTGCGCGGCTATCACTGGAACGTGAAGGGCCAGCACTTCTTCGAGCTGCACACCAAGTTCGAGGAGTACTACACCGATCTGCTGACCAAGATCGACGAGGTCGCCGAGCGCGTCCTGACCCTGGGTCACCAGCCGCTGCATGCCTACAGCGACTATGTGCGAGTCGCCGACATCGCCGAGGACAAGAACGTCCACGACGGCGAGGCCTGCGTGCGCGGTATCGTACAGGGCTTCCAGACGCTGATCGAGCTGCAGCGCGAACTGCTCTCCCTGGCCTCCGACGCCGACGACGAGGGCACCGCCTCGCTGGCCGGCGACTACATCCGCGAGCAGGAAAAGACCGTGTGGATGCTCAACGCCTACCTCGGCTGAGTCCCCGCGCCTGCTCCTTTCGCCGCCGCTCCCCGGAGCGGCGGCGTCGTTTTCGGGCCTCACGGCACTCGGTCGCTTGAGGTCGCGTCACGATCGCCTATGCTGAACGCAGCGTCGGCCGCCCCCTTGTCCGCAGCGGCCGACGCCCCAAGGATGAGTCCTGTCGCGGTCGAAACCGCATTCGCTCACTGAGCCGCAAGGAGGTAGCCATGAGCCAGAAACTGAGTGGCAAGCGCGTCGCCATTCTCGCCACCGACGGGTTCGAGGAATCCGAACTCGCGGTGCCGCGCAAGGAACTCGATGCCCAGGGCATCACCGTGCACATCGTCGCGCCCGACAAGAAGGGTATTCGCGCCTGGGCGGAAACCGACTGGGGCGACACCTACGACGTCGACGTGACCCTCGACGACGCCGATGTCGCCGACTACCACGCCCTGGTGCTGCCGGGCGGCCTGTTCAACCCGGACAGCCTGCGTACCAACGACAAGGCCCAGGCCTTCGCCCGGCACTTCTTCGAGGCCGGCAAGCCGGTCGGAGCCATCTGCCACGGCCCTTGGCTGCTGATCAACGCCGGCGTGGTCAAGGGCCGTCGCATGACCTCGTTCCCCTCGGTGGCCCAGGATCTGAAGAACGCCGGGGCCGAGTGGGTCGACGAGGAAGTGGTGGTCGACAGCGGGCTGGTCACCAGCCGCAAGCCCGACGATCTCGACGCCTTCTGCCGCAAGCTGATCGAGGAGATCGGCGAAGGGCGTCACAGCCACCAGCACGCCTGATTCCCACCGCTGTCACCGATTCGCCCGCCTCTCATCGGGGCGGGCGCCTTGCGTCTGGCCCCGGCAAGGCCGTCTTCAAGGAGCCCCTGCATGTCCCGCCGTCCCCGACAGGCCCTGCGCAAGCTGCTGCATCTCGCCGCCCGGCCCATGAAGTCGGACCGCGGCCGCGGCGGCATCGTGGTGCATGCCTATCGCGGCTACGGCACGGCCCGCGAGGTCTACCTGATGGGGCGGGTCTTTCATCAGCCCAGCCTGGGACTGCCGCTGGCCGAGGGCACGCTGGCCCGCGACGTGGTCGACGTGGTACGGCGCGGCGTGCGCTGGGGCGTCGGACAGGCGGAAGTCGTACTGCGCCTGAACGGCAGCACGCTGACCGTGACCACCGACCGCGACGGCTACTACGACGCACGGATGCGCCTCGACAGCCCGCTGCCGCGTGATCAAAGCTGGCATCAGGCCGAGCTCGACGTACACGTCGACGGCGCCCACACGGTCAGCGGCCGGGCCGAGATCTACGTGCCGCCGCCGGAGGTCGACCTGGTGGTGATCAGCGACATCGATGACACCGTCATGTATACCGGGGTCGCCAACAAGCTGAAGATGGCCTACCGGCTGTTTCTCGAGAAGGCCGATCGCCGCACGGCCTTTCCGGGTGTCGCCCCCTTCTATCAGGCGCTGTTCGCGGGTGCCGACGGGCGACGCCGGCGGCCCATGCTGTACGTCTCGCGCGGCCCCTGGAGCATCTACGAGGTCCTCGAGGCCTTCTTCCAGTACCACCGCATCCCGGTGGGGCCGATCCTGTTCCTGCGTGAGTGGGGCCTGACCCTGCAGCGCCCCTGGCCACGCAAGGCCAGCGACCACAAGGTGATGATGATCGAGCGCATGCTGGCGCTCTACGACACCCTGCCCTTCGTGCTGATCGGCGACAGCGGCCAGGAAGACCCCGAGACCTATGCCCGCCTGGTGCACACTCACCCCGGCCGGATCCGCGCCATCTACATCCGCGATGTCGACCAGAGCGCCGCACGCGAGGCGGCCATCGCCCGGCTGGCCGAGGAGGTCGCCGCGCACGACTGCACGCTGCTGCTGGCCGACAGCAGCCAGGCCATGGCCGAGCACGCCTTTCGCCACGGCCTGATCTCCGCAGACGGCCTGGCGGCGGTCAAGCGCTCGCCGGGCTGAGCGGATCAATGGCCAGCGATTCGATCATCGCCCGCAGCAGCTGCCAGAACGCCGCCACCGAGTCGATCTCGACCCGCTCGTCGGGCGAATGCGCACCGCGAATCTGCGGGCCGAAGGAGATCATCTGCAGGCCGGGGTACTTGCCCCCCAGAATGCCGCACTCAAGTCCCGCATGGATCACCTTGATCGCCGGGTCGTCGCCCAACAGACGCCGATGGGTCTCGCAAAAGCGCGTCAGCAGCGGGCTGTCGGGGTCCGGCGTCCAGCCCGGATAGGCGTTCTCGACGCGCGTCTCGGCACCGATCAGCCCGAACAGCGCACGGAAGCGGTCGGCGATGTCGGTGCAGGCACTGTCGCGCAGCGAGCGCACCAGGGCACACAGATGCAGCCGCCCGTCCTCCAGGCTCACCACGCCCAGGTTGTTGGAGGTTTCCACCACCCCGGGCACCGCGACGCTCATGCGCTCCACGCCACAGGGGGCCACATGCAGCGCGGCGACCAGCATGCGGCTGGCGGTGGGGGTCAGGGCCGTCTCGGCATGCGCCGTCGGCGTCAGCGTCAGCTCGAGCCCTTCGTCGACGCCTTCAAGCTCGGCACGCAGCTCGTCCTGCAGGGCCGCCAGCCGCGTACGGGCGGCGGCCTCCTCACCCTCGGCCAGCGTCAGCGTGGCGAAGGCCTCGCGCGGCAGGGCGTTGCGCAGCGTGCCGCCGTGATAGTCCACCAGACGCACGCCGCAGGGCTCCAGCGCGCGCAGCACCCGAACCAGCAACCGGTTGGCGTTGCCGCGCCCCTTGTGGATATCGATACCCGAGTGACCGCCGACCAGCCCGGTCAGCGACAGCCGCCAGGTGCGCTCGTCGGCATGCACGGCGCTGGTCGGCAGGTTGGCCTCGACCACCACGTCGGCCCCGCCGGCGCAGCCGATGTAGACCTGGCCGCGATCCTCGGAATCCAGGTTGAGCAGGATGCGCCCCTCCAGCCAGTCCTCGGCCAGGTGCAGCGCGCCGCCCATCGAGGACTCCTCCTCGACGGTGAACAACGCCTCGAGCGGCCCGTGGCGCAGCGAGTCGTCCTCGAGGATGGCCAGCGCCGCGGCCACGCCCAGGCCGTTGTCGGCCCCCAGGGTGGTGCCGCGGGCGTGCAGCCAGCCGTCGGCGATGACGGTCTCGATGGGGTCGGCGGTGAAATCGTGGGCGTGGTCGGCATTGGCCTGGGCGACCATGTCCAGATGGCCCTGAAGGATGACCCCCGGGGCCCGCTCGCAGCCCGGCGTCGCCGGCTTTTTCAGGCGCAGGTTGCCGGCGGCATCGAGATCATGGGCGAGGCCTCGCGCCTCCGCCCAGGCGATCAGCGTGCGGCGAATGCCGTCCTCGTGACCGGACGGCCGCGGCGTATTGCACAGGGTGCGGAAATGGCGCCACAGCGGGCGCGGTGTCAGGGTTTCCAGATGGTCGTTCATGACAGATCCTGAAAGCGACGATATCGATCGCCGGTCATTGTAACGATCATGAAACCATCACGAAGCCTCCCGCCCGAGACTTTTCCGCGCCCTGACCTGCAAACGCCGCCGCCCCGGCCAAGACCGGGGCGGCGGTGAGAACGGGAGCGGTGCGACGCTCAGTAGTGGTCGTCGTGGCTCTCGTCGTAGCGGGCATCGATGATCGCCGTGCCGGCTGCGGCGATCAGCACGATCATCACCGTGCCCAGCACCCAGGCGAAATACCAGGCGCCGCGCTCGCCCAGCACGATGGTCAGGGCGATGGCCACCACGGCGAGGAGCAGCCAGAAGAGGAAGAGCAGTATCTGTTTCATGGTCCGGGCTCCGCAATCAGTAGGCGTGTTCGTCGTGGGCGATCGATTCCGGCGTCACCTTGCCGCGCATCACCCAGAACGCCCAGCTGGTATAGATGCCGATGATCGGGATGAAGATCGCGGTGAAGGCCAGCATCCAGCCCAGCGTACCCAGGCTCGAGGACGCATCCCACACGGTCAGGCTGTGGCTCGGCTCGCTGGACGACGGCATCAGGAACGGAAACATCGCCGCGCCCAGCGTGACCAGAGTGGCGGCCCAGGCCAGTGCGCCCAGCCACCAGGCCAGGTGCGAGAGGCCGGCGCGCGCCGCGACGATGCCACCCAGCACGGCCAGGTAGACGCTCGCCGGGACCAGCCACAGCGCCGGATGGGCGGTGTAGTTGGCCAGCCAGGCGCCGGACGCGGTTTCCACGGTCTTGTTGAGCGGCAGTGCCGGACCGGCCGGGTCGCCGCCCGCGGTGATCTCGTAGCCATGCATCATGGATACCCAGACACCACACAGGGTGAACACCGCCAGCGCCACCAGCCCGGCGATACTGAGCAGTCGGCAGGCGCGCTCGCGGATCACCCCGGTGCCGCGATTCATCACCATGGCGCCACCCTGATAGAGCGCCAGCGCCAGCGCCATCACTCCGCACAGTACGGCGAAGGGGTTGAACAGGCTGATGAAGCTGCCGGTGTAGTAGGAGACCATGTTCCAGGAGAAGTGGAACGGCACCCCCTCGAGCATGTTGCCCATCGCCGCGCCGAAGACGATCATCGGCACCGCGCCGGAGATGAACAGCATCCAGTCCCAGGCGCCGCGCCAGCGCTCACCCGGCAGCTTGCTGCGGTACTCGAAGCCCAGCGGGCGCACGATCATCGACCACAGCAGCACCAGCATCACCACATAGAGCCCGGAAAAGGCGGTGGCGTAGATGGTCGGCCAGGCGGCGAACACCGCCCCGCCGCCGAGGATGAACCACACCTGGTTGCCGTCCCAGTGCGGGGCGATCATGTTGATCACCGCGCGGCGCTCACCGTCGGTGCGGCCCAGGTAGCGCAGCGCGGCGCCGACCCCCATATCCATGCCGACCATCACCGCCAGGCCGATCAGCAGCACACCCAGCAGCACCCACCAGGTCACCTTGAGAAGTACGTACGGATCCATGGCTCAGGCCTCGCTCCACTGGGATGAATGTTGTTGACGGACCGAATCGGCATGCGCGTCATGCTTGCCCTCGCTCGGCCCCAGACGGATGAATTTCACCATCAGGTACATCTCGACGACGATGAACAGGCTGTAGAGCAGCACGAACCCGGTCAGCGAGAAGATCATGTAGCCGACGCTGTGGGTCGAAGCGGACAGCCAGGTCGGCAGCTGGCCGTAGACCGTCCACGGCTGGCGTCCCAGCTCGGCGACCACCCAGCCGGCCTCGTTGGCGATAAACGGTACCGGAATCATCCACGGCGCCAGGCGCAGGAACCAGTTATGCCGATGCAGGGTGCCACGCAGCGAGAAGATCACCGCCAGGATCAGGAAGGCCATCATCAGGAAGGCCGTCGCCACCATGACGCGGAACGACCAGAACACCGGCGCCACGGGCGGGATGGTGTCGGCCGCCGCCTTGGCGATCTGGGCATCGGTGGCCTGCGAAACGTCCTCGACGTAGCGCTGGACCAGCAGCGCGTAGCCCAGGTCGTCCTGATGGGCCTCGAAGGTGGCGCGTGCCTGGGCGTCGGTGGGGTTCTCGCGCAGCGTCTGCAGAGCGCTCAACGCCGGGATGCCGTTGCGAATCCGTGTTTCGGCCTCGGCCACCAGATCATTCACCCCGGGAATCGACTCGTCGAAGGTGTGGGTGACCAGCGGCGTCAGCAGGTACGGAATCTGTACCTCGAAGTCGTTGCGCTGCTCCTCCTGGTTGGGCCAGGCGATCAGGTTGAAGCCGGCCGGGGCCTCGGCGGTTTCCCACAGCCCTTCCATGGCGGCCAGCTTGGTGGGCTGGGCGCCGCCGTTGATGAAGCCCAGGGCGTCGCCCAGCGAGATCACACCGATGCTGGCGAACACGCCGAACAGCGCGGCGACCCGGAACGAGCGCTTGGCCAGCTCGATGTGGCGGCGCCGCAGCAGGTAGAAGGCGCTGATGCCCAGCACGAAGATCGCCGCGGTCACGTAGCCGGCGATGCTGGTGTGGACGAACTTGGCCTGCGCCTCGGGGCTGAAGATCAGGTCCGGCAAGCTGGTCAGCTCCATGCGCATGGTGTCGGGATTGAACGCCGAGCCGGTGGGCTTCTGCATGTAGCCGTTGGCGATCAGGATCCACAGCGCCGAGAGGTTGGACCCCAGCGCCACCATGTAGGTCACCAGCAAGTGCTTGCCGCGCGACAGCTTGCCCCAGCCGAACAGCATCAGGCCGACGAAGGTCGATTCGAGGAAGAACGCCATCAGGCCCTCGATGGCCAGCGGCGCGCCGAAGATGTCGCCGACGAAATGCGAGTAGGTCGACCAGTTGGTGCCGAACTCGAACTCCATGGTCAGGCCGGTGGCCACGCCCAGGGCGAAGTTGATGGCGAACAGCTTCGACCAGAAGTGGGTCATCTGCCGGTAGATGTCGCGCCCGGTGATGACGTAGATGGTTTCCATCGTCGCCAGCAACACCGAGAAGCCCAGCGTCAGCGGCACGAAAAGGTAGTGATACAACGCCGTGGCCGCGAACTGGAGTCGCGACAGCTCGATGACGGTGTCTAGTTCTTGCATGGCGAGGTGTTCTCCGTGATCCCTGCGTGACCGACGCTCTCCACGCCCGGCGGCGTGGACAGCGACGGAAGTGCGGCCTCAGCCTAACGCAGCGCCGGAAAACGCCTCTTGACCTGTATCAAGGCCGCTCACCGGCACTCGCCGCCGGCCTGCGGCAGGCTGTCGCAAGCCGTCTCGGCCAGGGGCGCCGGGCTCGTCAGCCCGGGGCTCGCCAGGCGTCGGTAGGTGGCGCAATCGCGCATCAGCGAGGCATGATCACCGCTCGCGATCGGCCGCCCGCGCTCGAGCAGCAACACTCGTTCGGCCAGACGCGCCCAGCCCGGATGGTGCGAGATCAGCAGCAGCGAACGCCCGGCGAGATAGCCGGCCAGATTCGCGCGCAGCCGCGCCGCGGTGGCGGTGTCGAGCCCCTCGCCCGGCTCGTCCATGATCACCACCGGGGCGTCGCGCAGCAGGGCGCGGGCAATGCCCAGCCGGCGGATCTGGCCGCCGGAGAGCTTGAGCCCCTCCTCGCCCACGATGGTGTCGTAGCCCTCGGGCAGCGCCAGGATCTCCTCGTGCAGACAGGCCAGTCGCGCCGCCTCGACCATCGCCGCCTCGTCGGCCTCGGGATTGCCCAGCAGCAGGTTGTCGCGCACCGTGGCATGGAACAGGTAGATCTTCTGCGGCACCACGGCGAGGCGTGCCCGCAGGTCCTCGCTGCGGTAGGCCTCGACCGGCCGCCCGCCCCAGCGGATCTCGCCGCGCTCGGCCGGCATCAGGCGCAGCAGCAGCTGCGTCACCGTGCTCTTGCCGGCCCCGCTCGGCCCCACCAGCGCGACATGCTCGCCGGGGGCGATGGTGAGGTCGAGATCCGTCAGCGCCCAGGGGCCGTCGGCGGTATGCCGTGCGCCGACGCCGGCGAAGCACAGGGTATCGTCCTCGGGCGGCGGCGCCGGCTCGGCGGGGTCGGTGACATTGGGCGCGAGCGTCTCGAAGGCCCGCAGCCGCCGCGTCGCCGCCCGCAGCTGTCCCAGGGCCTGCCAGGCGCCGGGCAGCTGGGCGATCGCCTCGAAGCAGCCCATGACCAGCAGCACCACCGGGGCGAAGTCGACCGCCGCCAGCCCCGGCCCCTGCACCAGCGGCACCATCAGCCAGGCGGTGACCAGCACGGCGAGGTTGGTGAGCAGCAGCACACCGGCGCCGGATAGCCCCGACAGGTGCGCAAGCCGCGCCTGGGCCGCCAGCCAGCGTCGGCTCAGCTCATGAATCTCCGCGCGGCGGCGGGGCATGTCGCCGAACACGCTCAGCTCGCCCAGCCCCTCGACCGCATCCACCACGCCGGCCTTGAGTTCCGAGGCGATTGCCACCCCCCGGCGGCCCGGCTCGCGCCCGAGCCGCTCGGCCAGCGCCGGCAGGGCCACGCCCGCCAGCACCAGCAGCGCCAGATTGACCAGCGCCACCGGCACGCTGTAGGCAGCCAGCACCAGCACCGCGCCGCCGAGGCAGATCAGTGCCACCACGGCGGGCGTCAGCAGGCGCAGATAGACGTTGTCCAGGGTGTCGATGTCCGAGCGCACGCGCGCCAGCAGGTCGCCGCTACGCAACCCCTGCAACTGCTGCGGCGACAACGGCTCCACCTGACGGTAGAACCACACCCGCAGGCCGGTAAGCAACCGCAGGGTGGCATCGTGGCTGACCAGCCGCTCGAGATAGCGCCCGCCGGTGCGGGCGATCGACAGGCCGCGGATAAGCGCCGCCGGGGTGAAGTAGTTGAAGTCCGCCGCGGCGAGCCCCGCCGCCGCCATGCTGGCCAGGAACCAGCCGGACACCGCCAGCAGCGCCATGTTGGCGGACACGGTCACCACGCTGAGCAGGATGCCCAGCGCGAAGTAGCCCAGATAGGGACGGGCGATCGACAGCCACCAGCGCAGGTCGCTCATGCCGGCCCCTCCCCGTCGGCGCCGGCCACCAGCCGGGCATAGAGTCCGCCGGCGGCCATCAGGGCCTCATGGCTGCCCTGCTCGCGGATGCGCCCGCCGTCGAGCACCACGATGCGATCGGCGTGGCGCACGGTCGCCAGCCGATGGGCGATGATCACCAGGCTACGCCCCTGCCCCAGCGCCTCGAGCGCCTCGACAAGCGCCCGCTCATTGTCGGAATCCAGATGCGCGCTGACCTCGTCGGCGACCACGAAGGTCGCCTCGCGGACCAGTGCCCGGGCGATCGCCAGGCGCTGCGCCTCACCGCCGGACAGGCGCACCCCGCGTTCGCCGAGGGGCGTGTCGAGCCCCTGCGGCAGCTCGGCGACCAGCGCCTTCGCCTGGGCCTGCGTCAGCGCCCGCCACAGGGCCGCATCGTCGATGTCGTCGCGCCCCAGGCAGAGGTTGTCGCGCACCGTGCCGAAGAACAGCCGCGGCTGCTGGGGCACCCAGGCCAGCGACTCGCGCCAGGTGTCGATGTCGAGCTCGTCGAGCGCCACGTCGTTGACCGCGAGCCGGCCCGCCTCGGCGCGCAACAGGCCCAGCAGCAGCAGCGCCAGGGTGCTCTTGCCCGCCCCCGAGGGGCCGACGATGGCCAGCGTCTCGCCCGGGGCGATGGACAGGTCGATGTCGGCGAGCGCCTGCACGCCGCCCGGATAGGCGTAGGACAGCCCTTCCAGCGCCACCCGCGGTGGCTCGCCGGGCGTCAGGACGTCGCGCCGCGTGCCGCTCCAGGGCCGGGCCGAGGTGTCGAGCAGCTCGACGATGCGCTCGGCCGCACCCAGCGCCTCCATGCGGGCATGGTAGACGCTGCCCATGTTGCGCAGCGGCAGGTAGAACTCCGGCGCCAGCAACAGCACCAGAAAGCCCGCCTCGAAGCCCAGCTCGCCCCACAGCAGGCGAAAGCCGATCAGCACGGCGACCATGGCGATGCTCACCGTGGCCAGGAACTCCAGCACCAGCGAGGAGACGAAGGCCAGCCGCAGGACCTTCATGGTGCTGGCCCGGTAGTCGTCGGAGAGCCGCTCGATCAGCCGCGCCTCGCGCCGTCCCAGGTTGAAGACCTTGAGCGTGGTCAGCCCCTGCAGCGCGTCCAGGAAATGCCCCGACAGCCGCCCCATGCGCCGCCACTGGCGCTGGTTGAGCTTCTCGGCGCCCTTGCCGATGAAGATCATGAACACCGGGATCAGCGGCGCGGTGACCAGCAGGATCAGCCCCGAGACCCAGTCGATGGGCAGGATCACCGCGAGGATCGCCAGCGGAATCAGTGCGGCCAGCGCCGTCTGCGGCAGATAGCGGGCGTAGTAGGCCTCGAGGTGCTCGACGCCGTCGGTGACGCTGTTGACGATGTCGCCGGTCTGGGTGTCGCGCTGCCAGGCCAGCCCCAGCGCCTCGAGCTGGTGCATGAGCCGGTCGCGGATCGCCAGCTTGACCGTGGCGGCGGCGGCGAAGGCGCAGCGCTCGACCGCGTAGGTCAGCCCCGCACGCACCAGCAGGATCGCCAGCATGCCGGCGAAGGCCGGCCACAGGGTCGCCAGCGGCGTGCCCTGGAAGATGGCGCCGTCGGTGACGTGGGCGAGCAGGGTCGCCTGGAGGATCAGCAGCACGCCGCTGGCCAGACCCAGGCCGATGGCCCAGCTGACCGGCGTGCGCACGCGACGGCTTTCCTGCTTGAGCCAGTCGCGGGGTCTTGCCGTGGTGGAAGTCTGCATAAGGGAGTGCGGGAACGTCAGTCGTCGGGGGAACAGGGAATCCGGCTTGGAGATTCTTTCACAACCGGTAAGCGGGATGGGCTTTCCCGGCGGCAAGCCTTCGCGAGGGCGCTGTAAACCCCTCCCTGGGCGCTACCTTTGCCATCCATGGCAAAGGACCCTCGCTTCGCCTTGTCCCCCGGCGCCCATCATGCCGATAGTCTGAAAACGAGCTCTTAGTCTAAAGGCTGTCGGCGCTGCCCGCTTGACGTGCATCAAGCTTGTCGGGACACGTTGCCTCGAGTATCGCTTGGAGCCGCCCGGCCAGCTCGCGCCAGCGGCGCAGGCGTGCCTTGCGCCCCGTCGCCGTCCAGCCGGCGGGCACCTCGCGGCCCTGGAACAGCGGCGCCGCCAGCGCCTGCCACTCGGCCTCGTCCAGCGCGGAGGGCGCGCGATGACGGGCGATGCGCCAGGCCCGGGCCAGCCAGGGCCGTGCCAGCGCCAGCTCGCCACCGCCCGCGGCGAACCAGCCCAGCCGCGCCACTGTGGCCGCGTCGAGTGTCGGCACGGGAGCCTCGTCGAGCAGCGCCACGACCAGGGCGACATCGAGATCGCGCAGCTCGGCGGCCAGCAGGGTCGGCAGCAGCTCGTGGAACTCGGCCCGCCAGCCGGCCAGCCGCCGACGGGCGGCATCGTGAAGCGAAAGTCCCATCATCACGGCATGCTCGCCGCTGGAGGCCTCGCGGGAAAGGCCCAGGCGCAGAGTGACGTAGCCCCGGGAGCGCCAGAAGGCCAGCAGGCCGGGCTCGCCGCCGAAGCTGGTGCCGAGGGCGTCGATGCCGGCGGCGCGGGCCCGCTCGGCCACGGCCGCGAGCAGCCGCGAGCCCACCCCGCGCCGGCGTGCCGCGGGATGCACGGCGATACGCTGGATACGCCACCAGCGGGTCTCGGCCGCCTCACGCCAGCCGCCGTGCACCGCCAGCGACTGGGCCAGCAGGTGGCCGCGCGGGCGGCGCTGGCCATGGTGGACCGCCGCGGCCAGATCCGCCGGCAACCCGCCCTCGGCCTGGACCACACACACGCCCACGCAGTGCCCGCCGACCCGGGCCGTCAGCAACCGGGCGTCGGGGGCATCGAGCAGCTGGCGCAGATCGCCGGGGGTGGTGCGGTAGTGGGCCTGGACCAGCAGGCCGAAGAGCTCGGTCAGCGCCGGGGTGTCACGGGCCAGGGCCGCCCGGTCGAGTTCGGCCAGTTCCACCGGCTCGTCGGCGAGTGCGGCGGTGATCCGGGCGTCGTCCACCGGTTCGGCGTCGAGCAGCAGCAGCTCGCGGGTCAGCGCCTCGAGCGGGTCGCCCGGTGCCCAGCGCACCGGGGTCGTGAGCCGGCAGGCCCGCCAGTCCGGGGTCTCGCGCGCGAGCCGCTCGCGAAAGCGCACCGCGAAGCCGCGCCCGGTGCCCTCGTAGCCATGCACGGTGGTGGCGAAGGCGAGCCGCGGAAAGGCGGTGAGCCAGCGCCCCAGCAGCGGCGCGGGGATCGCCGCCGCCTCGTCGACCAGCAGCGTCGGCGCGGCGCTCGGTTCGCCCCTCGCCTCGGCCAGGGCCGCCATCACGCCATCCGGCGGCAGAAAGCGCAGCCGCGCCGGGCCCTGGTCGGTGGTCACCACAAAGACATTGGCCTCACGACGGCCCTCCGGCAGCAGCGCCGCCAGGCGCTCGAACACCGGCTCGACGGCGCCGGGGCGCGGCGCGGTCAGCCATAGCTCGCGTTCGCCGCCAGCCAGCCGCCGGGCCGCGGCAATGCCCAGCGCCGCGCTCTTGCCGCGACCGCGATCGGCGCTGATCACCAGCGGGCGGCGTCGGCGCAGGCGGCTCAGGCGGCGCACCGCTGCGGCCTGATCGGCGCTCAGGCAGTCCGGATCGGTCACGTCCGGCGGCGCCGCGGCCTCGCCGGCCGCCGGCGGCGTCAGGTCGGGAAGCGTGGCCTCGGCCGGCCAGCGCAGCACCGTATCGGCGGTGCGCAGGCAACGGGCCAGCCGTGCCAGGGTATGGGCACTGAGCGAGTCGACGGCATGGGGCCAGCTGGCCAGGCGGGCATAGTCGGCGTCGGGGAACGGCGCGTCGGTGCGCCAGTCGGCGGGCGTCAGCAGCACCAGCAAGCCACCGGCGCGCACCGTGCCGGCGACGGCGCCGAAGGCCTCGGGGTCGAAGCCGCCGCCCGGGGAAGCGGCGTCCACCACCACCAGCTCGTGCTCGCCGCCCAGCCGGGTGCGCGCCTTGGCGGCGGGCAGCACGGGGATATCATCGGCGGGGGCGGTGGGGCCCAGCCACAGCGGCGCCTGCCAGTCGCCGCCACGCCAGATGCCAAGGGCCCGCTCACGCACCATCGCCGCCTCGCCGTCGGCCCACAGCAGGCCACGGTGGCGGCGATCATTGAGCGTCTTGCGCAGCGCCGCGAGGGCGGCGATCAGGGAGTCGTGCATGGCGCACAGGATGCGCCATGCACGGCGTCGAGGCCAGTGCCCGACGGTCGGCGGCGGCTCAGCCCAGCTTCGGCATGCCGGTGATGTAGCCCACCGCGGCGCCGTAGCGGTCCTTGTAGTTGGCCCGCACGTAGGGGTCGAGCGTCTCGCGGACCTTGTCGTGCAGCGGGCTTTCCCAGTCGCCTGGGTGCTGGAAGTTGCTCATGATGTAGGTCCAGCCGTTGATCGAGTCGACGGCCTGCAACCCGGTGGACTCGGCGCCCGCGGGGCAGGACAGGAGGCGCGTGAGCTTGCCGCTGTCGACGTTGTAGGCCCACAGGAAGTTGTTGACGTGGTTGCCGCTGTCCTCGCCGATGAACAGGGTGCGCAGCTCCTCGGAGAACTTGATGTTGTCGGGGTTGGCGATGCGGTCGGTATGGGCGGTGTTGCCCAGCGCGTCCGGTTCGGCCAGGTCCTCGCCGACGAGGTTGGCCGGCGGTGCCATGTGTACCGACACCCACTCGCTGTCGATGGGCTGGCCGCCGCTGTCCTTCTGGCCGCCGCGCAGGGTGTGCTCGTAGACCGCCCCGGCGGTCGGCCCCTCGACGTGGATATCGCTGCTGCCGTCGGTCATCGTCTTGTAGATGTAGGACATGGCCGAATAGGCCTTCTTGTCGGCGGCGTTGACGGTGGTGCCTTCCATCTTGGTGAAGCCCATCGAGGCGCCGACCAGGGCCGCGTAGCGGTGCGTCTCGAGGAAGGCGGCGGCCTTCTCCATGCCCGGCTTGAGCTTGACCCAGTTGATTTTGCCGCTGTAGGGGATGCGGGTGAAGCCCTCGTCCTGCGGGTCCTCGGTGCGGATATCCATGATATCCGACGCCTGGATACCGTCGTCGATCAGCTGCTTGATCTCGGCGCTGTCGGCATGGCCCAGACGGATCCAGCCGATGTCGCCGGCGCCGGGGCCCTTGCCCGAGACCTGGGTCCATTTGCCCACGTACAGGGTGCCGGACGACAGATCCCGCGGCTTGTCGGCGACGAACATGAACAGGCCGCCGTTGGTGGCGTCGTCACCCATCAGCACGGTGCGCTCGTCAGGCATGACCTGAATCAACTCGTGGGAGAGACGCCCGAGGTTGTAATGCTTGACGAGGGTGCCGGTGCCGTCCGGATTGACCGTCACTTCCGGCAGGTGGCCGTAGTTGTAGGGCGTGCCGCGGTTCTCGTCGCCGAACAGGTTCCGGCAGTAGCTCTTGAACTCGTCGTCGGGGGCGGCGGCGTCCGGCTCGTACTCCTCGCTGGACAGGTGGGTGCCCCAGGGCGACAGGCTGGCGCCGCAGGTGATCCACAGCCCGCCCACCGGCGAGGTGTCGACATTGTGGTACTTGACCAGCGTCAGCTCGCCGGTTTCCGGGTTCTGGTCCAGGGTCAGCACCGCGATCGGCGAGGGCAGGCGGCCGTACATCGATTCGCCGGCGCCGTCGCGGGTGGTGTATTCGAACTGCACGACGGCGAACACGGGATTGCCGTATACACCGTCGACCCGGGCGTTCTCGACCGTCAGCAGGCTGGTGCCGTCCGGGCAGTCGGAGAAGAACTGGCGATTGCCGGCCGAGGGATCGAGGATCGGCTGGTTGTCGATGTCGTAGTAGCCGCCGGCGACCACCGTGCCACCCCGGCCGTCGGGCACCCGGTCGCCGGTGATGAAGAAGGGATGGTAGGCCAGCTTGACCTGGCGGCTGGTCCCGTCGCTCATGTGGAGCTGCATGGCCGAGCC
This sequence comes from Halomonadaceae bacterium T82-2, assembly GCA_001577635.1. GTDB lineage: Bacteria > Pseudomonadota > Gammaproteobacteria > Pseudomonadales > Halomonadaceae > Modicisalibacter. The sequence goes on from LSBP01000001.1 coordinate 303,969, forward strand.
GATGGTGGTGGTCGCCATCGCGGCCGGGTTGCTCAACGAGGGGGCCGACATGGGCAGGAAGCTGACGGCGTCGAGCGTGGCCTCGGTCGCGGCGGCCGCGGAGCGGCTGGCGCCGAGGCCGGCGAGACCGCTGGCGAGCGGCAGCAGCGGCGCACCCGCCATGAAGCCGAGCAGACGGCGGCGATTGCTATCGACAGACTGGGTCATGGGAACGTCCTTGGTCATCGGGCAGAGCGAAGTGGCGTCGAGCGACATCGGCCTGGCCGGAACGTCGCCCCGACGCCATGATCGACATCGCCGCATGATCCCGCGCCGGGATGACAGCCGGCTGACACTTTCGTGTCCGTTCGATGGCACCGACCCGATGCCCGGTCTGCAGAACGCCTGGCATTGGCTGAAATCAGGCCTCGATGCGCCGCAGCAGGAACACCAGCGGCACGCTGAGCAGGTAGATCATGCCCAGCCAGAGGAAGATGTCGTTGAAGGCCATCACCACCGTCTGCTCGGAGAGGCGCTGGACCAGCATGCCCACCGCGGCCCGGTGGGCATCGGGCACCGAGCCGGCGAGCATCGCCTCGTACTTGGCGATTTCCGCCACCACCACCTCGCGCCCGGTATCGATGGCCGGTGCCAGCGCGTTCCAGTGAAAGTCCTCGCGCCAGTCGCGCACCGTGTCGAGCAGCGCCAGCCCCACCGCCCCGCCGAGGTTGCGCATCACGTTGAACAGGCCGCTGGCGTTGCCCACTTCATGGGGCGGCAGCGTGCCGAGCGCGATCCGCGAGGCGGGAATGATGCACAGGATCAGCCCCATGCCGCGTACCACCTGCGGCCAGAAGAACTGCCAGAAGCCCGACTCCACGGTCAGGTCGGCGTTCATCATCGAACCGATGCCCACCAGCAGCAGCCCGGCGAGCAGCAGCAGGCGCAGGTCCACGCGGTTGGAGAGCTGGCCGACGATCGGCGCGCAGAAGAACATGGTCAGGCCGGTGACGAACATCACCTGGCCGATCTGCAGGCTCGAGAAATGGCGGACATGACCGAAGAACAGCGGCATCAGGTAGACCAGCCCGTAGAGCGCGATGCCGATGATGAAGCCCAGGCCGGCGCCGAGGGCGAAGTTGCGGTTGGCGAAGGCATAGAGGTCGACGATGGGATGCTCGCGGCGCAGGGTGCGGGCGAAGAACCAGATGCCCGCCAGCACGCAGAGCAGCGTCATGACGACGATGCGATCGCTGGCGAACCAGTCGTCGCCGGGGCCCTCCTCGAGCACGAACTCCAGCGAGCCGAGGAACACCGCGATCAGCGCCAGGCCGAGCCAGTCCAGACGGCGGGCGACGGCATGGTCGGCCTTGTCAATGTCGAGAAAGGTCCAGGCCGCCCAGCACACCAGCACCCCGGGAATCACGTTGGCCAGGAACAGCCAGTGCCAGCTGGCGATATCGGTCAGGTAGCCGCCCACCGTGGGGCCGACCGAGGGCGCCATGGTCACCACCATGCCGATCACCGCCTGCACGCTGCCCATCACCCGCCGGGGAAAGATCGAGAAACTCACCGCCTGGGTGATGGGGATCATCGCCCCGCCGGCGAAGCCCTGGATGGCGCGCAGCACGATCAGCTGCTCGATGGAGCCGGCCAGCGCACAGCCCAGGCTGGCCAGGGTGAAACCGGCACAGGAGAGCGTGAAGGCCACCCGCGTCGAGAGGATGCGCATCAGCATGCCCGACAGCGGGATCATCACGATCTCGGCGATCAGGTAGGCGGTCTGCACCCAGGAGATCTCGTCCTGACTGGCCGACAGCCCGGCCTGGATCTCGTTGAGTGAGCTGGCGACGATCTGGATATCCAGGATCGCCATGAACATGCCGAACACCGCAGCGATGAAACCGATGCGCTGCGGCCACGGCGGCAGATCGCTGACGCCCTGACGGGCGCCGTCGACGGCGGCGTCGCTCACGCGCCGCTCCCGCTACGGGCTACATCGGCCGGCGTTCCGGCGGCCGGCGTTCCGGCGGCCGGCGTACCGGCACCCTGGTCGCGGGTGTCGATTCCCGGCACCACCGACAGCCCCCCGCGCAGGCGGCCCAGGGCGTCGTCGGGCCCGGTGACGCGAATCTTCACCGGCACCCGCTGGACGATCTTGTTGAAGTTGCCGGTGGCGTTGTCCTGCGGCAGCAGGCTGAACTGGGTTCCGGTGGCCGGCGCCAGGCTGTCGACCACGCCATGGAAGGTCGTGTCGGGATAGGCGTCGACATGAATGTCCACCGGCTGGCCGACGCGCATCCGCGCGAGCTGGGTTTCCTTGTAGTTGGCCACCACGTAGGCCGAGTCGATGGGCACCAGCTGCATCAGCGTCAGCGACGGCTGGGCGAGCGTGCCGGCCTCGACGGTCAGGTTGCCGACCACACCGTCGCGGGGCGCGACGATGCGGGTCTTGTCGAGCTGATGACGGGCGTAGGCCAGGTCGGCCCGGGCGGCGTCGCGACTGGCACGGGCACTGTCGACATCCGACTCGGCGACCGCCAGCCGGCGCTGCGCCGAGGTCACCGCGGCCTCGCGGGCGGCGAGCGTCGATTTGGCGACCCGCAGCGCGGCCTGGTCGTCCTCGTACTGCTGGCGCGAGCCATAGTTGCGCGAGGCCAGCTTCGACGAGCGCGCCAGGTGCTGCCGGGCCTGGTCGACATCGGCACGGGCCGCCTCGACCTGCGACCGGGCCTCGTCGATCGCCGCCTTCTGCAACGCCACCCGGCGCCGGGCCTGGGCGATCGAGGCCGTGGCCACCGCCAGCTGCGCCTCGGCCTGGCTGACCCGATCGCGATAGCTGGCATCGTCGAGGCGGACCAGCAGCTGCCCTTGCGTCACCGGCTGGTTGTCGTCGACCGCCACCTCGGCGACCCGGGCCGCCAGCTCGGCGCGAATCGCCACGCTGTCGGTATGCACGTAGGCGTTGTCGGTCTCCTCGATGAAGCGTCCGACCTGCCACCACTCCCAGGCCCGCCAGCCCAGCACGGCCAGCGCCACGACGGCCACCAGCGCGCCCACGATCTTGCCCGTCTGCTTCATGTCGACTCCTCGGTTCGATGCGCCCCGGCGCGGGCCCCGCCTGCCGCGGGTGCCGCCGCCCGACCCGGCTGCCACACAGTGTAATGAATGCTACACTACATCGCCATCGAGGATCGATCCGGCCAGGAGTCACCATGTCCGAATCCCGCCCCGGCCCGTGCACACGGGCCTGCACCCCGCGCGGCGAGGCGCGCCGCGAACGGCTGCTCGACGCCGCCCGGGACGTCTTCCTGGAACAGGGCTATGCCGGCGCGAGCGTCAACGACGTGGTCGCGCGGGCCGGCGGGTCGCTGGCCACGCTCTACAAGCTGTTCGGCAACAAGGAAGGGCTGTTCATGGCGGCCATGGAGCGCCACATCGCCACCGCCTGGGAGGTGCTGGAGGCCGGGCGGCGCGATGCCACCGCGCCGGAGCAGGTGCTCTTCGAGCTGGGCCGGCGGATGCTGGCGCTGGTCTTCGACCCGGGGGTGATCCGGCTGACGCGGGGGCTGGCCTTCGAGGCGGAGCGGGCTCCCGCGCTCGGCGAACTGTTCCTGCGCCGCGGCCCCGACCGCACCCGCCAGGATCTGGCCGACTACCTGCGCGACCAGGTCGCCGCCGGCAACCTGGCGCTCGCCGACCCCCGCGAGGCCGCGGGCATGTTCATGGGCATGCTGCTCGGCGAGTGGCACATCGACGCCCTGCTGGGCCGCCACCCCGCCCCCGACGACGCCCAGTGCGCCGAACGCGCCCGCCAGTGCGTGGCCATCTTTCTGGGTGGGGCACGCCCCGCCGGGTGGCGCGACCCGGTGTGATCTCTCGGTAGTTTGTGCATCCGGCGCCTGGCCGCGGGAGCGACTTCAGTCGCGATGGACCCGCCACCGGGCCGCCGCTGTCGGGGATGAATCCCCTCCCACAAAACCCTCAATCAACCCGGCCAGCCTGACCGAAGGGCCGTGGGAGCGACTTCAGTCGCGATGACCCAGCCACGCCGGCACCGCTGTCGGGGATGAATCCCCTCCCGCACCCCCTCGATCAGGCCTGACACTACTAGGTCAGGGTCAGCACCTGCCCGTTCAGCGCCCGCCCTGCCCCGCCGGCCAGGAAGCGGGCACAATCCGCCACGGCGGAGCGGGACGCCCCGCGCGGGCACAGCAGGTTGATGCACACGCCCGGGCTGCCGGCATCGCCCAGCCGCCGCACCAGCGCCGCCAGTGCCTCGCGCACCATGCTCGCCGCCTGGCTGTCGCCGTCCGGGGCGACGGCCACCAGACGCCCGCCACCGCGGCTGTGCATCCAGGCCCGGGCGATCTGCAGCAGGGCCGAGGGCTCGGCGACCTGCTCGCTCAGCCGCCGCGCCAGGGGCACATGGCGCGCCAGCGGCGGCGGCGCACAGACCAGCACATCCAGCCGGCCCAGGCGCCCGAGCAGGCGATCCAGCGCGCCCGTTTCCGCCACCTGGCCGAAGCGGTCCGCGCGCTCGCCGCCCAGGGCATCGAGCGTCCGCGCCAGACCGACGGCATCCGGCGTCAGCAGCGCCACCGTCGCGCCCTCCTCGAGGAAGGCCCGCGCCAGCGGTTCCAGCAGCTCGCCGCCGCCGGCGATCAAGACCCGTTTACGCACAGCCCTCTCCTCTCTCCGGGAAGCGCAGACATTTCGTCAGGGTTTCCTCACAGAAGCCCCGGCAGCCACAGCACCAGCGCCGGAAAGACCATGCACAGGATCAGCCCGGCGAGCTGCAGCAGCACGAAGGGGATGATCGAGCGATAGATGGTGCCGATGCCGATCTGCCCCTCGGTGATGCCCTTGAGGTAGAACAGCGCATAGCCGAACGGCGGGGTCAGGAAGCTGGTCTGCAGGTTGATCGCCACCAGGATGGCGAACCACACCAGCAGCCCTTGGCCGGAGAGGCCATAGCCGAAGTCCAGCGCCTCGATCACCGGCGCGACCAGCGGCAGCACCACGAAGCTGATCTCGATCCACTCGAGGAAGAAGCCGAGCACGAAGATCAGGCCCATGATCAGCAGCATCAGCCCGTAGGGGCCCAGGCCGGTGCCGGTGATCAGGTCCTCGATCATGTAGGCGCCGCCCAGGCGCTTGAAGATCACCGAGAAGCAGGTCGCGCCGATCACCACGAACAGGATCATCGCCGAGGTCCGCGAGGTCTCGCGCACCGCCTCGCGCAGGGTCGCCCAGTCCAGGCTGCGCATGACCAGCGCCAGCAGCAGGCTGCCGCCCGCGCCGATCGCTGCCGCCTCGGTGGGCGTGGCGATGCCGGCCATGATCGAGCCGAGCACGGCGACGATCAGCGCCACCGGTCCCAGCAGGTCGCGCAGCAGCGCCAGCGGCAGCGGCGTGGTGTCGGCCTCCGCGGAATTCTGGTCGACCAGCGGCGCCCAGTCCGGCTTGAGCCGCGCGGTGATCAGCAGATAGGCGATGTACAGCCCGCCCAGCAGCAGCCCGGGCAGCAGCGCGGCCTTGAACAGCGCGCCCACCGAGACCTGGAGGATCGAGCCCATCAGCACCAGCATGATCGACGGCGGAATCAGGATGCCCAGGGTCCCCGAGGCGGCGATCACCCCGCAGGCCATTTCGGCGCGGTAGCCCTGCTTGAGCATCACCGGCAGCGCCAGCAGGCCCAGCATCACCACCGAGGCGCCGATGATGCCGGTGCTGGCGGCCATGACGATGCCCAGCATCGCCACCGACACCGCCAGCCCGCCGTGGGTGCGCCCGAACAGCCGCTGCAGGGTCAGCAGCAGGCGCCGGGCGACCCCGGAGCGCTCGAGCATCAGCCCCATGAACACGAACAGCGGAATGGCGATCATCAGCCAGTTCTCGACCACCCCGCCGAAGATCCGCGAGCTGACCGTGCCCAGGAAGGGCAGCGGCACCCCGCCGATGAACGAGAAGATGATGCCCAGCCCGCCGAGCAGGAAGGCGACGGGATAGCCGGTGAAGATTCCCGCCAGCAGGGTGACGATCATCGCCAGCGCCAGTGCGTACTCGCTCAGGAACTCAGCCATGCGGCGCCTCCTCGTCGTGGTGGTCGGAGGCCAGATGCGCCGGGTCGAACAGCCCGGCGAGGTTGTGCAGCACCTGCCCCAGGGCCCCGATGGCCAGGAACACCAGGCTGATCGGCAGGATCGCCTTGATCAGGTAGCGGTCGGTGAGTCCGCCGTAGTTGGAATGCTCGCCGGAGAGATACGACATCGTCACGAAGTGCTTGGACAGCCAGGCCACCAGCAGGCAGAACGGAATCAGGAAGATCACGTGGCCGAGGATGTCGATGATCGCCCGCCCGCGCGGCGACAGCCGGTGGTAGACGAGATCGACGCGCACGTGGGTGTCGTGGTGCAGGGCGTAGGTGCCGCCGAACAGCGTCAGCACGCCGAACAGGTGCCACTGCAGCTCGGTGATGCTGTTGATGGTCAGGGCCTTGCCGAACAGCAGCACGTCGGTCTGCCATTCGGCGATCTCGTTGATGCCCAGGGCGTTGAGGGTCACGGTGGTGAGCACGGCCAGCATCACCAGCAGCACCAGCCAGCTGGTGACGCGGCCCACCCACAGCCCCAGCCCGACCAGCGGTCGGGCCAGGGCCTCGCATGCCGTGCCGCCTCGACTGCGCCAGGGCGCAAGGTCGGCGGTGGGCATCAGGCGTCTCCTTCAGACCCGCTGGTGCCGTCCGAGTCGGTGTCCTTGATCGGCTCCGGCGCGGGCAGCGCCTGCAGCTTGTACCACTCGTCGATCAGCCCGACGTGCTTCATCAGCGACTTGTAGGCCTCGGCGAAGGCCGGGTTCTGCTGCATCTCCTCCTGGCGCACCTCGACCCAGGCATCCTGCAGCGCCTGGATCACCGAGTCGGGGAAGCGCTTGACCTGCACCCCCTTCTCCTCGAGCTTGTGGATGGTGCGCACCTGCGCGGGCGGCGCCTCGGCCATCGCCCACTGCAGGGTCGAGCGGCAGGCGGTCTCGAACTGCGCCTTGCGCTCGTCGCTGTACTGGTCCCAGACCTGCTGGTTGACGATCAGCGAGAACCAGCTCGCGCTCTGGTGCCAGCCGGGGAAGTAGTAGTACTTGGCGACCTCGTCGAAGCCCATCGCCGCGTCGACCTGCGGCACCGAGAACTCGGTGGCGTCGACGCGCCCGCGCTCCAGCGCCAGGTAGATCTCGTTGCCCGGCACCAGCTGGGTCGAGGCGCCGAGCTTGTTGAGCACCTTGGCGCCCAGCCCGGAGATGCGCATCGACAGGCCCTTGAAGTCCTCGGGCGACTTGATCTCCTTGTTGTACCAGCCGCCGGTCTCCTGCGGCGAGATGAAGCACGGCAGCACCTTCACGCCGTAGGGGTCGTAGGCCTTCTGCAGCAGCTTCGTGCCCTCGCCGGCCCACATCCACGACATGAAGGCCTCCGGCGACGGGCCGAACGGCAGCGCGCCGTAGAGGTTGGTGATCGGCACGGTGCCCGCCCAGTAGCCGATCCAGTCCCAGCCGGCCTGCACGGCCCCGGAGGACACCGAGTTGAAGACCTCGAAGGGCGGCACCAGATCCCCCGGCTCGTGCACGCGCAGCGATACCGCACCGCCGGTGGCGGTCTCGAGTTCCTTGGAGAGGTGCTCGGCCCCGGCGCCGAGGAAGTTCTGGGTCGAGAAGGTACTGGCCACGTCGAGCCGCTTGGGGCCCTCGGCGTGGGCCGGCGCGGTCAGCATGGCGGCGCTCGCCAGGGCGATCGCCGAGGCCAGCAGCGAGCGGGTGGTGACGGTGTGAGGCATGAACGTTCTCCTTGAGCATTGTTGTTGTTCCCCCGTCATGGGGGCTCGTCAATGCCCAGCAAGGAGACTGCCAGTTCCGGCAAAACGCCTTTCCCGTCAGGCCACTGCGATGGCCATACACGACCGCACCGTGCCGGGGGAGCCGCTCAGGGTGTGACCGGCACACGCCGTCGTCCGAGAATCCGGACGCCTCGGCGGACGCGGCGTCTCGAAAACGCCCTTCGACCGCCTTCCGGGCGTCCGGAAAGTCGGACGCATTCCAGGATTCCGGACGCTCAGCCCGCGTCGCGCTCGCCGCCCAGGCCGTGGCGGGCCAGCTTCTCGTACAGCGAGGACTTGGCGATGCCCAGGCAGCGTGCCGCCTGGGTGCGATTGCCGTCGCACTCGCCCAGCGCCCGCTCCAGGGCCTGCCGCTCGGCCTCGGCGAGGGTCGTCCTGAGCGAGCGCGCCGCCCGCTCGGGAGGCGCCGTCGTGCCGCGCAGGGCCTCCGGCAGGTCATCCACGTCGAGATGCGTCCCCCCCAGGTAGAATGCCGCCTCGAGCACGTTTTCCAGCTCGCGCACGTTGCCCGGCCAGGCATGCCGGCACAGGCAGGCCAGCGCCGCCCCGCCGAGCGTCGGGCAGCGCCGCCCGCGCCGCTCGGCGAGCCGGGACAGCAGGTGGCGGGCCAGCGCCGGGATGTCCTCGCGGCGCTCGCGCAGCGGCGGAATCGCCAGCGGCACCACGTTGATGCGGTAGAACAGGTCCTCGCGGAACTCGCCGCGCTCGACCAGGGCCTCCAGCGGCCGGTGCGTGGCGGCGATCACCCGCACGTCGACCGGCACCAGCCGCGTCGCCCCCACCGCCTCGACCTCGCGATCCTGCAGCACCCGCAGCAGCTTGACCTGCATCGCCGGGGGCATGTCGCCGATCTCGTCGAGAAACAGCGTGCCGCCATGGGCGAGCTGGAACTTGCCCGGCTTGCCGCCCTTGCGCGCCCCGGTGAAGGCGCCGTCCTCGTAGCCGAACAGCTCGGCCTCGAGCAGCTGCTCGGGGATCGCCGCGCAGTTGAGCTTGATGAAGGGGCCGTCGGCCCGCTCGGAGAGCCGGTGCAGGGCGTGGGCGTAGAGTTCCTTGCCGGTGCCCGACTCGCCGCGGATCAGCACCGAGGCATCGCCGGGGGCGATCTTGCGCACCTTGGCGTTGAGCATACGCATCGCCTCGCTCTCGCCGACCACATCGGTGAGTTGCCAGCGCGCCCCGGCCCGGGCGTCGAGGGCCTGGCGATAGTAGTCGACCTCGGCCTCCAGGGCCCGCACCTGGGCATTCATCTGCCGCCACTCCCAGGTGTCGTGGTAGATCACCGTGCCGATCGCCCCGATCACCCGGCCGCCCGCGCGGACCGGGTAGCGGTGGGCGATCATGTGATGGCCGCGCACCAGCTGCAGCTGGGCCAGCTCGGCCTTGCCCGAGGCTACCACCTCGGGCATGCGGGTGTTCTCGATCACCTCGCTGACCGGGCGGCCCACCGCGGCGAGCGGGTCGACCTCGAGGAAGTCGGCATACGGCGCATTCAGGTAGGCGATGCAGCTGCGGGCATCGACCACGACCACCCACTCGGCCATGGCGTCGAGCCCGTGCAGCAGCAGCGTCGGGTCCCACCGGTCCGGCGGGATCTCGGCGAGCGATTCGTTGGCCATGCTGGCTCCGGCAGCTGTCCTGTGGGTATCGCTTCAGCCTCGTCACGGCCGCCACGCCTGGCAAGACGACCTTGGGCGGAGCCGCGGCGCCGGCTCATGACGCGAGCGCCGCCAGCCGGACCCGGGTCGACGCCGCGCCCATCGCCACGGCCAGGTCGAGCGCCGTCAGTCCACCGGCTTCCCGGGCCGCGGGATCGGCGCCGTGGGCCAGCAGGCAGTCGAGCACCTCGCGGTTGCCGAACATCGCCGCGAACATCAGCGGTGTCTTGCCATCGGCGGTGGTGCCGTCCACCGCCGCGCCATGCGACAGCAGCAGCTCGACCATCGCCAGGTCGCCCTTGAAGGCCGCGCCGCCCAGCGGATTCTGGCCGCGGTCGTTGTAGCGTTCCGGGTCGGCGCCGTGGGCCAGCAGCACCCGCACGGTGTCGTGGTGGCCGTGATAGCTGGCCAGCATCAGCAGGCTGTCGCCGTTGTGGTTGCACAGGTCGGGCGGCAGCCCGCCGGCCAGCCAGCGCCGAAAGGCCGCGGCGTGCCCGTCGCGGGCCGCGTTGAAGACCTCCGCGGCCAGGCGCAGGGTCTCCTCGTCCGGGGTGTCGGCGGTCTCGCGTGCATCGCGGGTCATCCCTGTCTCTCCCTGTTCAGCGCTGAAGGTTGCTCCAGCATAGGCGTTCCGGCGCGCCCGTCACCGCTATCGTGGCGATGAAATTCGCCAATCGGGTCGCGCGGCGACGCTGCGAGGCGCAATGCAAATTGCTATGATTCGCCGCGGACAGGGCTTCCCGCCTTGGCCGCTGCCAACGCCCCACTACCGCAAGGAGTCCCGCGTGTCCCTTTTCGCCACGACACGGTCGACCGCACCACGCACCCGGCGGCGCCTCGATCCCTGGACGCTCACCACGCTCGGCATCGCCCTGGCGGTCGCCGTGCCGGTGCTGGTGGTACTGGCGCACATCCTGATCCCCAGCCGCGAGATCTGGAGCCACCTGGCCGGCACCGTGCTGGGACGCTACCTGAGCAACACCCTGATCCTCGCGCTCAGCGTGGGCCTCGGCACGGCGGTGATCGGCACCGGCACGGCCTGGCTGGTGGCGATGTGCCGCTTCCCGGGACGGCGCCTGTTCGAGTGGGCCCTGCTGCTGCCGCTGGCGGTGCCCACCTACGTGATCGCCTACGCCTATACCGACTTCCTGCAATACTCCGGGCCGCTGCAGAGCGAGCTGCGTGCGCTGTTCGGCTGGCAGCACGGCGACTATGTCTTTCCTGACATCCGCTCGCTGTGGGGCGCGGCGCTGCTGATCACCCTGGTGCTCTACCCGTATGTCTACCTGCTCGCCCGCGCCGCCTTCCTCGAGCAGTCGGTGTGCGTGCTGGACGTGGGGCGGACCCTGGGGCGCGGGCCGTGGCGGCTGTTCACCACCATCGCCGTGCCGCTGGCGCGGCCGGCCATCGTCGGCGGCGTCTCGCTGGTGCTGATGGAGACCCTCAACGAGTTCGGCGCGGTGCAGTACTTCGGCGTCGACACCTTCACCACCGGCATCTACCGCACCTGGTTCGGCATGGGCGAGCAGGTCGCGGCGGCCCAGCTGGCGGCCTGCCTGCTGCTGTTCGTGATCCTCGCGGTGCTGCTCGAGCGCTGGTCGCGGGGCAAGCGCCGGTACTTCCACACCACCGGCCGCTACCGCCAGCTGCCGGAGTTCCACCTGCGCGGCCTGCGGGCCTGGGGCGCCATCGTGGCTTGTGCCCTGCCGGTGCTGGTGGGCTTCATCGCGCCCAGCGCGATTCTCGCCAACCTGGCGCTCGAGACGGGCGACAGCGTGCTGGGCTCGCGCTTCCTGGAGTTCGTCGGCAACAGCCTGTCGCTGGCCGCGGTGGCCTCGCTGGTGGCGGTGTGCCTGGCGGTGGCGCTGAGCTACGGCGTGCGCCTGCATCCGGGGCGGGTCTCGCGCCTGGCCACGCGGGTCGCCGCCATGGGCTACGCCGTGCCCGGCTCGGTGGTGGCGGTGGGCATCCTGATCCCCTTCGCCTGGCTGGACCGCCAGCTCAACGCCGGGCTGGACGCCTGGTTCGGCCTCCAGCCGGGGCTGCTGCTGAGCGGCTCGGCGTTCATCCTGATCTACGCCTACGTGGTGCGCTTCCTGGCGGTGTCGTTCAACACCGTGGAGGCCAGCCTGGGCAAGGTGACGCCGAGCATGGACGCCGCCTCACGGACCCTGGGCCAGACCGCCGGCGGCACGCTGCGCCGGGTGCACACGCCGCTGATGCGCGGCAGCCTGTTCGCCGCCGCCCTGCTGGTGTTCGTCGACGTGATGAAGGAGCTGCCGGCCACGGTGATCCTGCGGCCGTTCAACTTCGACACCCTGGCGGTGCGGGCCCACAACCTCGCGGCCGACGAGCGGCTGGCGGAGGCCGCCACGTCGTCGCTGACCATCGTGCTGGTCGGGGTGATCCCGGTGATCCTGCTCAGCCGGGCGATCCGCCGTTCACGCCCCGGCGCCGGCGGGAAAGACGAAGGTCTGTGAGGTGTCCAGCGCCAGCGCCACCGGCTGGCCCGGCTCGGGCAGGAAGACCCCCGGCACCTGCGCCTGCAGGTTCGCCTCGCTGCCGTCCGCGCCGCGGGCGTGCAGCTGTACCAGGCTGCTGCGGCCGAGCAGCCGGGCCTGAATCACCTGGCCGCGCTGGGCCGGTTCCGCGCGGCGCTCGTCGTCCGGCAGCTCGACGGGGGTGACACGCAGCGCCTCGGGGCGGATCATCACCCGCGCCCGCGCGCCCTCGGCCAGCGCCGGTGCCGCGACCGGCCCCACCGGCGTGGCCACCCGACCGTCGCGCACCTCGCCGCCCCACTCGTTGACCGCACCGAAGAACGACACCACGAAGGGGTCCTCGGGCTCGCAGTAGAGCTCGCGGGGCGTGCCCATCTGGATGATGCGGCCATCGCGCATCAGGGCGATGCGGTCGGCCATGAACATCGCCTCTTCCGGATCGTGGGTCACCAGCAGGGTGCCGGCGCCGACCCGCTTGAGCACGTGCAGGGTGTCGTCGCGAATCTGCTCGCGCAGCCGCGCATCGAGGCTCGAGAAGGGCTCGTCGAGCAGCATCAGCGCCGGCGCCGGGGCCAGCGCCCGGGCCAGCGCCACGCGCTGCTGCTGCCCGCCCGAGAGCTGGTGCGGGTAGGTCCGGGCGTAGTCGGCCATGCCCAGCTGCTCGAGCAGCGCCATGGCCCGCTCGCGGCGTTCGCCGGCGGGCAGCGACTCCAGGCCGAAGCCGACGTTCTCCAGCACCCGCAGGTGGGGAAACAGCGCCGAATCCTGGAACGCCAGCCCCACGCTGCGCTTCTCCGGCGGCACGTGTCGGCCGCCGGGCACGCTCAGCGGCTCGCCGCGCAGGCTCAGCTCGCCCTCCTGCAGGGCCTCGAGCCCGGCGGCGATGCGCAGCAGCGTGGTCTTGCCGCAGCCGGACGGGCCCAGCAGGCAGACCACCTCACCGGGCCCCACCGTCAGGCTGACATCGTCGACGGCCATCTGCGCGCCGTCGTAGACATGGCGGACATGACGCATCGCCAGCAGGGTGGCGTGACGCGGCGTGGCGGTGGCCCGGGAGGCCTCGGAGCTCGGAGAGGTCATGGTGGTCATGGGCGAAGCTGCTCGAGTGAATGAATCGCCCGGCGATGGTAACGCGAAACGCCGGTGGAGGCCGCGTCCTGCGGTGGAACGGCGCGAATGATTGACGTTCGCCGCACGACGCGCTTGAATACGGCCAATAATGCAACGTATTCTCATTAAAAACCACCACCGAGGATCGCCCATGCCCGCACGTCTGCGCTTCGCCGTTCCCCTGGCGGTACTCGCCGCCGGCCTGACCGCCGCCGGCACCGCCAGCGCCGAGGAGGTCAACATCTACTCGGCCCGCCACTACGATTCCGACCAGGCCCTCTACGACGCCTTCACCGAGAAGACCGGCATCGACGTCAACGTCCTCCAGGGCAGCTCCGACCAGCTCATCGAGCGCATCAAGCGCGAGGGCAAGGCCAGCCCCGCCGACGTGATGATCACCGTCGACGCCGGCCGCCTGTGGCGCGCCGAGGAGGAAGGCATCTTCCAGAGCGTCGACTCGAAGGTGCTCGACGAGCGCCTGCCCGCCACCGTGCGCCAGCCCGACGGCAAGTGGTTCGGCTTCAGCCAGCGGGTGCGGGCGATCTTCTACGATCCGCAGGACGTCGATCCGGCCAACCTCAAGACCTACGAGGACCTGGCCGATCCGCGCTTCAAGGGCGAGCTGTGCATCCGCTCGTCGAACAACATCTACAACCAGTCGCTGCTGGCCTCGATCATCGCCCACGACGGCAAGCAAAAGGCCGAGCAATGGGCGCAGGGTGTGGTCGACAACATGGCCCGCGACCCGGAAGGCGGCGACACCGACCAGATCCTCGGCGTGGCCAGCGGCGAATGCGACATCGCCGTGGCCAACCACTACTACTATGCGCGCCTGCTCGAGTCGGACAACCCGGACGACCGTGCGGCGGCCAAGAAGGTGCAGATCCTGTTCCCCAACCAGGACGGCCGTGGCGCCCACGTCAACATCGGCGGCGCCGGCGTGGTCCGCGACGCCCCGCACCGCGAGAACGCCGTGCGCTTCCTCGAGTTCCTCGCCTCCGACGAGGCCCAGGCGCTGTTCGTCAAGGGCAACCACGAGTACCCGGTGGTCGACGGCGTGGCCAAGGACCCGGTGCTGGAGTCGTGGGGCGACTTCAAGCGGGACGACCTGAACGTCAGCGCCCTGGGCGAGAACAACCCCGAGGCGATCCGCATCTTCGACCGGGTCGGCTGGCGCTGAGCGCTAACTAGCCTGCCCCTGGATGCACAAGGCCCGCGGCACTGCCGCGGGCCTTAGTGTATCGGCCGAAGCGCCAGCCTTCAGCCTCGACGACGCCCTGCTTCCCCATGGGGGTTCGGCATGACGGAACAGATCCCATCGATATGTTCGTTCAACTCCGGACGGATGGGGTTCCACATGGGATCAAGAATGAAGTCGATGCCATTGCGACGCGCCATCTTGGCGGCAGGGACAAAATCCGAGTCTCCCGCCACCAGAATGATCTGATCTACCTGCCCCTGCTGAGAAATAGAGGCAATATCGAGGCCAATTCGCATATCGACGCCTGCCTGCTTGACCTTGTAGAAAATGCTTGAGGGCTCCAGATCATCCAAGGTCGCTCCCGCCCGAAGCCGACGCACCGCCTCACGGGACAAGGTCCAGTCCCCGTTTTTCACATGAAGCTCCCCGAGACGCAGCGCCACCTTGCGCTGACGCCGCAGTTGCTCATGAAGCGCTTCCCGAAACGCGAAGTCGATCGTGTCCTCAACCCGAACAACCTCCCCGGTGATCGGATGAGGACCGGCGTTGTAACGCTCGGGACCGCAGTCATAAAAGAAGATTCGGTACAGCTCACGCTGCCGATAGCCATGCGGGTTGGCCTTGCGAATCCATCGAAAGGCCGATGCCGATATATCCCTGGCCAGGGTTTCCGGAGTGATTTCCTCGTCAGGCGCCACCCTTGCCTTGATGGCCTGATAACGCCTCACGAAGAAACCACCATCGATCAGAATGGCTGTCTTCATCATCGCCCCTGAGGTCCAGATACAAGAAAGCCCGCGAGGCTGCTCTGGCGGATAGGGTTGCCAGTTAGGCCTCGCGGGCGCTATTCACGACCAGTATATGGCCAGCATGCTCGCGGTCAAGAGCTCAGTGCGCCTCGTCCCAGTTGGCCCCGGCATGGGCCTCGACCACCAGCGGCACCTTCAGCTCGGCGGCGGCTTCCATGCGCCGGCGCACGGCCCCGAGGAAATCCTCGGCCTGGGCGTCCCGGACCTCGAAGACCAGCTCGTCGTGGACCTGCATGACCATCCAGGCGTCGAACTCGGCCTCGCCGTCACGGGGGTTGAGCCAGGCGTCGACGTCGATCATCGCGCGCTTGATGATATCCGCGGCGGTGCCCTGCATCGGCGCGTTGATCGCGGTGCGCTCGGCGGCCTGGCGGCGGGTGCGGTTCTGGGCGTTGATCTCCGGCAGGTAGAGGCGCCGGCCGAACACCGTCTCGACATGCCCCTCGTCGGCGGCCCGCGCGCGGATGTCGTTCATGAAGCGCGCCACGCCGGGGTAGCGGTCGAAGTAGCGGTCGATGTAGGTCTGCGCCTGACCGGGCTCGATGTGCAGCTGGCGGGAGAGCCCCCAGGCGCTCATGCCGTAGATCAGCCCGAAGTTGATCGCCTTGGCGCTGCGCCGCTGTTCGCCGCTGACCTTGTCGGGGGCGATGCCGAACACTTCGGCGGCAGTGGCGGTGTGGATGTCGCGCTCCTCGGCGAAGGCCTCGAGCAGCCCCTTGTCCTCCGAGAGATGGGCCATGATGCGCAGCTCGATCTGCGAGTAGTCGGCGGCGACGATGCGATAACCCGGCCGGGCGATGAACGCCTGGCGGATCTTGCGCCCTTCCTCGGTGCGGATGGGGATGTTCTGCAGGTTGGGATCGGACGACGACAGCCGCCCGGTAGCGGTCACCGCCTGGTGATAGCTGGTATGGATGCGCCCGGTGGTGGCGTTGATCAGCTGCGGCAGCTTGTCGGTATAGGTCGACTTGAGCTTGCTCAGCCCGCGGTGCTCCATGATCACCTTGGGCAGCGGGTAGTCCAGCGCCAGCTCCTCGAGCACCGCCTCGGCGGTTGACGGCGCGCCCTTGGGGGTCTTCTTGATCACCGGGATCTTGAGCTCGTCGAAGAGAATCTCGCCGAGCTGCTTGGGCGATCCGAGGTTGAACTCACGCCCGGCGATCTCGAAGGCATCCTTCTCGAGCTCGCGGATGCGTCCCTCGAGCTCCTTGCTCTGGGCATGCAACCGCGACACGTCGAGCGCCACCCCGGTGCGCTCCATACGCGACAGCACCGGGATCATCGGCCGCTCCAGGGTATCCAGCACCTCGGCCAGACGCCCCTCGGCCTCGGCGCGGGGGCGCAGCTCGCGGTGCAGGCGCAGGGTAATGTCGACGTCCTCGCAGGCGTAGGGCACCGCCTGCTCGAGGGCGACCTGGTTGAAGGTCAGCTGCTTGGCACCCTTGCCGGCGATCGACTCGAAGGTGATGGTCGTCTCGCCCAGGTACTTGAGCGCCAGCGAGTCCATGTCGTGGCGGGTCGCCGTGGAATTGAGCACGTAGGACTCGAGCATGGTGTCGGTCAGCGCCCCGGCGACATGGATGTCGTAACGGGCGAGCACCGAGATGTCGTACTTGAGGTTCTGGCCGATCTTGCCCTGATCCGGATTCTCGAGCAGCGGCTTGAGCGCGGCCAGCACGGTGTCACGATCGAGCTGCTCGGGGGCATCGAGGTAGTCGTGGGCGACCGGCACATAGGCGGCCTCGCCGGGTTCCAGTGCCAGACCAATGCCGACGATCTCGGCCTCCATGTAGTTGAGGCTGGTGGTCTCGAGATCGAAGCAGAAGGCCTCCGCCGCGCCCAGCTTGTCGAGCCAGGCGTCGAACGCCTCCCGGGTCAGCACGCTATGGTCCTGCCGCGATGCCGACGCGCCGCCGGTCGGGGCGTCCCCGTCGTCATCGGCGAGCGCATCGACGCCCTCGTCGCGCCCCTCGAGCAGTTCGGCGAGCCAGTTCCTGAACTCCAGCTCGCGATACAGCGCGACAAGCGCCTCGCGATCGGGATGGGCGATGTCCAGGTCGTCGAGGCCCACCGGCAGTTCGCAGTCAGTCTTGATGGTCGCCAGCTGATACGACAGGAAGGCCTGCTCGCGGTTGGCCTCGAGCTTCTTGGGCAGGGTCTTGGCACCGCGGAAGCTCAGCGACTTGACCGCCTCGAGGTCGGCGTAGATGGTGTCGAGCCCACCGTCGATGCCCTGCAGCAGGCCCAGTGCGGTCTTCTCGCCGACACCGGGCACGCCGGGAATGTTGTCGACCTTGTCGCCCATCAGCGCGAGGAAGTCGATGATCCGCTCGGGGGGCAGGCCGAACTTCTCGGTCACGCCGTCGACGTCGAGGGTCTCGCCCTTCATGGTGTTGACCAGCGTGATGTGGCGGTTGACCAGCTGCGCCATGTCCTTGTCGCCGGTGGAGATCACCGCGTCGCGACCGGCTTCGGTGGCATGGCGCGCCAGGGTGCCGATCACGTCGTCGGCCTCGACTCCCTCGATGCACAGCAGCGGCACACCCAGCGCGCGGATGCAGCGGTGCAGCGGCTCGACCTGGCTTCTCAGGTCGTCGGGCATCGGCGGACGGTGGGCCTTGTACTGCTCGAAGAGCTCGTCGCGGAAGGTCTTGCCCTTGGCGTCGAAGACCACCGCCATGGGGCTGTCGGGGTACTGCTTGATCAGGCTCTTGAGCATGTTGAGCACGCCCTTGACCGCCCCGGTCGGCTGACCGTTCGAGGTGGTCAGCGCTGGCAGGGCATGAAAGGCGCGATACAGGTAGGAGGAACCATCGACGAGCACGATGGGGGGTTGGGTATCAGCCATGCGGGGCACCTGAGCGATGAAAACGATCGATGCCCTCATGATACGCAAGCCACCGCGGGGCGTCAGGCGCTCGCCGCGAGACGGCGGACGCATCACGCCCGGATAGGGGTGTCGTCGCCCGCGAGGCGATGCAACGTCCCGGTGGAATTGACTAGAATCAGTACAGGTGTCGGCGCCTACCCCTACACTGGCACCTCTTTTGCCCGCCGCTACCGGAGGCCGCCATGAAAGCCCATCGCCTGTTCACCGCTCTCGGTCTCGCCGCTGCCCTGCTGCTGGGGGCCGCCACACCGGCCCTGGCCCAGGATGACGGAGACGCCGCGGTCAAGCCGGATATCACCGTGCGCCAGGAGAAGGACCGCACGATTCGCGAGTACCGCGTCAACGGCCAGCTCTACGCCATCGAGATCAAGCCCAAGCATGGCCCCTCCTATTTTCTGGTCGACGACAACGGCGACGGCGATTTCCGGCGCAGCGACAACGAGCGCGTCGTGCCGCCGCAGTGGGTGCTGATCCGCTGGTAGGCGTCGATCGGTCTCGCCCGATGACTGCAAGCCGGCGCACCAAGCCGCTACAATAGCGGGCTTGGCAATCAGGGCGAGATCATCATGGCCGTATTCACCCCGCTCGACGACGCCCAGGTCGCGAGCTTTCTCGAGCGTTTCGATACGGGTCGTCTGACAGCGCTCGAGGGCGTCGCCAGCGGCACCGAGAACACCACCTTCTTCGTCACCACCGATCACGCCTCGCTGGTGCTGACCCTCTTCGAGCAGGGGGATCACGAGGAGCTGCCGTTCTTCGTCGACCTGCTCGACTATCTCGCCGAGCATCGCCTGCCGGTGCCGGGGCCCGTGCATGATCGCCGGGGCATCGCCCTGCAGAGCCTGGCGGGCAAGCCGGCGCTGCTGTTTCCGCGCCTGCCCGGCAAGCACCCCAGGGACCCCAATCTCGCCCAGTGCCGCGCCCTGGGCGAAACCCTGGGGCGGCTGCACCACGTCGGCCAGCGCTTCGAAGGCCATCGCCCCAACCCGCGCGACCTGCACTGGCTGCTGGCCAGCCATCACAAGGTGCTCGGCTACCTGACGCCCGAAGACCAGACCCTGATGGCCGACGAGGTCGACACCTACCAGGGGGTGTTCGGCGATGCCGACGCCCTGCCCCGGGGGGCGATCCACGGCGACCTGTTCCGCGACAACACCCTGTTCGACGGCGATACCCTGGGCGGCATCATCGACTTCTACAACGGCTGCACCGGCGACCTGCTGTTCGACCTGGCGATCGTCATCAACGACTGGGCCAGCGACGACGACGGCCGCCTCGACCCGGGGCGTCACGACGCCCTGCTCACGGCCTATCAGGCCCAGCGGCCGCTGACCGAGGCCGAGCGCGACGCCTGGCCGATGATGCTGCGCATGACCGCCCTGCGCTACTGGCTCTCGCGGCTGCTGGTGATCTATGTCGATCCCCCGGCCCACGAGCTGACCCCGCACGACCCCGAGCGCTTCCGCCTCATCCTGAAGCGCCGGATTGCCGAGGGCGCCTTGCCGTTACCGGCCTGAGCGTTGCTACCCTGAACCCCGCGTCAGCCTGTCGCTGACACGCGCGGCGCGCCGCCACCGGCGCGCGTCGCCACCGGGTCACGTCATGTCGAGGAGTCTGCCATGACCGCCACCGCCGCCGAGGCGCGCCGCACCTACAACATCGATCAGTGGGGCAGCGGCTATTTCGACGTCGATTCACAGGGGCGGGCCATCGTGCGCCCGCTGGGGGACGAGAGTCCGGGGCCGGCGCTGCCGCTCGACGCCCTGGTCGACCAACTGCGCGAAGCCGGGCTGCGACTGCCGGTGCTGGTGCGCTTCACCGACATCCTGCACGACCGGGTGGAGCAGCTGTGCGCGGCCTTCGACACCGCCATGCGGGAGGAGAATTTCCACGCCGGCTACACCGCCGTCTACCCGATCAAGGTCAACCAGCAGCGCCGCGTGGTCGAGGAGATTCTCGCCACCCACGAGCGCGGCCGCGACCGGGTCGGCCTGGAGGCCGGCAGCAAGCCGGAGCTGCTCGCCGTGCTGGCGCTGTCCGGCGACGGCCCGTCGCTGATCGTCTGCAACGGCTACAAGGACCGCGAGTACATCCGCCTGGCACTGATGGGCGAGAAGCTCGGCCACCGTGTCTACCTGGTGGTCGAGAAGCTCTCCGAGCTGCCGCTGATCCTCGAGGAGGCGCGCAGCCTGGGCGTGACGCCGCGCATCGGCCTGCGCGCACGGCTGGCCACGGTGGGCCGGGGGCGCTGGCAGAACACCGGCGGCGAGAAGTCCAAGTTCGGCCTCACCACCAGCCAGATCCTCGAGGTGGTTGCCCACCTGCGCGAGGCCGGCGCCCTGGCCAGCCTGCAACTGGTGCACTTCCACCTGGGCTCGCAGATCGCCAACATCCGCGACATCCAGTGCGGGCTGCGCGAATGCGCGCGCTTCTACCAGAGCCTGCGCGAGCTCGGCGCGCCGGTGGACACCGTCGACGTCGGCGGCGGCCTGGGCGTGGACTACGAGGGCACCCGGTCGCGCAGCTTCTGCTCGGCCAACTACTCGATGCTCGAGTACGCCCGCAACGTGGTCTACGCCTTCCGCCTGGCCTGCGACGAGCAGGACCTGCCCCAGCCGCACCTGATCAGCGAGTCGGGGCGTGCCCTGACCGCCCACCATGCGGTGCTGATCACCAACGTGATCGGCGAGGAGCGCGTCGGCGAGACGCCGCCGCCCCGCCAGACCGAGGGCGACCCGCAGGTCGACGAACTGTGGCGGGTCCACGACCTGCTCAAGCGTCAGGTCGACCCGCGCGGACTGGTCGAGGCTTGGCACGACCTGGTGCAGGCGATCGGCGAGCTGCACGAACGCTTCGTCATGGGGCTCACCGGCATCGCCGCCCGCGCCGAGGGCGAGGCGATCTACTTCGCGGCCTGCGCCCAGCTGCGCCAGCGGCTCGACACGCGCAACCGCGCCCACCGCGAGATCATCGACGAGCTCGCCGAGAAGCTCGCCGACAAGCTGTTCGTCAACTTCTCGCTGTTCCAGTCGCTGCCCGACGTCTGGGGCATCAAGCAGGTGTTCCCGGTGCTGCCGCTCAACGGCCTGGACCGGCAGCCGACCCGCCGCGGCGTGATTCAGGACATCACCTGCGACAGCGACGGGCGCATCGACCGCTACGTCGACGGCCAGGGCCTGGAAGCCACCCTGCCGCTACCGGAGTGGCGCGACGACGACGAGAAGCTGCTCGGCCTGTTCCTGGTCGGCGCCTATCAGGAGATCCTCGGCGACCTGCACAACCTGTTCGGCGATACCGACGCCGTGGATGCGGCCCTGGACGAGAACGGCCGCTGGCGGCTGAGCAACATCCAGCTCGGCGACCGGGTGGCCGACGTGCTGCGCTACGTCAACTTCGATGCCGAGGTGCTGCGCGCCCGGCTCGACGCCCAGCTCGCGGCCAGCGACCTGGACGACGCCGAGCGCGCCCACTTCATGGATGATCTGGCCGCCGGACTCGACGGCTATACCTACCTGGAGTGACCCTCAGGCGGCGGTGCGGGTCACGGCCTCGATACCGCCGTGCCCTGCCCCC
Organism: Halomonadaceae bacterium T82-2; assembly: GCA_001577635.1. Lineage (GTDB taxonomy): Bacteria > Pseudomonadota > Gammaproteobacteria > Pseudomonadales > Halomonadaceae > Modicisalibacter. The sequence continues at coordinate 325,579 of LSBP01000001.1, forward strand.
GCGGCCAGCTGCAGGCGCAACTCGGCCCCCCGCGGCAGCACACCGACGCCGGCGGGGGTGCCGGTCAGCACCACGTCGCCGGGCTCGAGCGTGAAGTGACGGCTCATCTCGGCGAGCAGCTCGGGGATGGCGAACAGCATGTCGCCGGTGTCGCCGGTCTGGCGACACTCGCCGTCGATATCGAGGGTGAAGTGCAGCGCCTGCCAGTCGACCTCGCCGGTCACCGGCGCAAAGGCCGACAGCGGACAGGCGCCGTCGAACGCCTTGGCGATCTCCCACGGGTGGCCCTTCTCCTTGAGCCGCGACTGCACGTCGCGCAGGGTCAGGTCCAGCGCCAGCCCCAGGCCGGCCACCGCCCGCGCGGCCTCGGCGGGCGACGCCGCCGTCAGCGGCGCACCGATCAGCAGCGCCAGCTCGGTCTCGAAGTGCACCTCGCCCCGTTCGAACTGCGCCTCCAGCGGCGTCTCGAGCGCCACGGCGGCACTCGCCGGCTTGATGAACAGCAGCGGCGCACTGGGTACCGGATTGTTCAGTTCGCGGGCATGCTCGGCATAGTTGCGGCCCACGCAGACGATCTTGCCTACCGGCTCGGCGTGGCGGCGGTCATCGGTGAAACGGGCGGTAAACGGCATGATGAGAGGGTTCCCTGGTGACTGTCGAAAACGGCAGTCTACCCCAGGCCGGTCGCCAAGAAACAACGACCCCGCTGACGGGGTCGCTGTCGGCTCGTTGCCTCGTCGGGAGACAGTGGGGTCGGCGTCACTCGGGGCGCCAGGTTTCCTCGGGACGATGGGCGAGGAACGACGGACGCCGCCGGCGGGCGCCGTAGGGCTCGACGCAGGCGTTGTCCCAGCGGTTGTAGACGAAGAACACGTTGCTGCGCGGGTCCGGGGACATGTTGGCGTTCGAGCCGTGCAGGGTGTTGCAGTCGAACAGCAGCAGACCGCCGGCCGCCCCGGTGGGCGACTCGATGCCGTTGGCATCGATCAGCTGTTCCAGCGCATCGGGGCCGGGCACGCCGAACTCCTGGGTCTTCAGCGACTGCTTGTGGTGATCGTCCGGGGTCTCGCCCAAGCAGGGCACGAAGACCTTGTGCGAACCGGGAATCAGCATCAGCGGGCCGTTGAAGTGGTGATTGTCGGTGAGCACGATCGACGCGCTCACGGCGTGCATCGCCGGCATGCCGTCCTCGGCGTGCCAGGTCTCGAAGTCGGAGTGCCAGTTGAAGCCCTTGCCGTGAAAGCCCGGCTTGTAGTTGATCCGCGACTGGTGCACATAGGCGTCGCCGCCGAGGATCTGGCGCACGCGGCCGGTCAGCCGCGGGTCGCGGGCCAGCTCGGCGAAACGTTGCGACAGGAAATGCACCGCGAACAATGAGCGGATCTCGCGACTGTTCGGCTCGGTGATGGAGAAATCCTTGCCGCGATAGGCATCGTTGTCGAGCAGCGCCTTGAGCTCGCCGCGCAGCTCGGCCACTTCGTCGGCGGACAGGAAGCCGGGCTCGAAGAGAAAGCCCTGGCGCTCGAAGCTGTCCAGCTGCCGGTCATCGAGGGGGCCATCCTCGGCCGTGCCCTTGACCACCTTTTCGTGACGCGGCATCAGCAGGGTGTCGGGTTGCCCGGCGAGCCGTGTGGGATAGGCGTCCCGGCGCTCCGGGGCGGGTGTTGCGGTATACAGGTTGCGGGATGCGGTCTGTACTGACATCCAATCACCTCCAGTGCTTGTGATCAGGTTCAGGTCCAGTCCTCAGCCATTGGTGTGAATCGTTTGGTGGTTACCGAAATCCTTGTCTGGCCTTGGCGGCTGTATCCTAGAATATTTAACATAACTTGCAACCTTGCCGATCGAACTCGCACCGCCGGCCTTGTGACGCCATATCCGGTCGCCCTCTTCCGCACGGTGACCGGTTGATGGCCGTTCACCCTTGAACCAAGACAAGCCGCGCCGCCCCCCACGGCGGCAAGCGCGACCGACAGAGGACTATCACCGCGAAAGACACCTCAAAAATAAACCTAAGTTATCGCAAGGTGCCGGCCGACGTGGTTTCGTGGCCCCCTTTTCGGGTTGTGGTCAGGAGAGTGCGTGCAAGACGTTAGCAGTCATATGGTAAGGCGGCTTCAGCGCTTCGTGTCCCTGACGAATGCCGAGCTCGCATTACTCGCCGACATGGAACGCGACTCCCGCGCCGTCTCGGCGGGCGATTGGCTGTGGCAGGAAGGCGACGCGGCGGACACCCTGCTCGTGCTCACGGAGGGCTGGAGCTGCTCCGCCCGCTACCTGCCCGACGGCAGCCGCCAGCTGCTGGAAATCTTCCTGCCCGGCGACATCCTGGGGATCGGCGAGCTGGCCGACGGCAAGCGGCGCAGCGACGTCTCGATGCTCACCGACGGGCGGATCAGCGAATACGCCTACCCTCGTCTTCGCGAGCTCTTCGAGCGCGCCGAGCGCCTGCGAAGCGCCCTATTCGTCATCGCCAATCAACGTCAGGCGATGCTCGCCGAGCGTCTGGTCAGCGTCGCCCGTCGCAACGCCCGCCAGCGCCTGGCCCACTTCCTCTGCGAGTGTCGCGCGCGCCTGCTGGAACCGGCGAGCGCCCGCCAGCGTTTCCTGCTGCCTCTGTCGCAGCAGGACCTGGCCGACGCCCTGGGCATGAGCACGGTGCATATCAGCCGTACCTTTTCGTCGCTGGCCTGCCTGGGCTTGGTTCGCCGCCGTCACTACCACATTCTGATTCTCGATCCGGCACGCCTGGAGCGCCTGGCCGGCTTCAATGGCGCCTACCTGCAGTGCGACCCGCAGCTGCTGGCTCCGGAGCCACCGGCGGCCGAGATTCAATAGCCCCCGCAGCGCGCGAGGCCGGAGCGTGGCACTTCGCCGCCGAGTGGGGCACCATCCGCAGATCCGTCCATACCGCCGATCGAGGAGTCCCATGCGGCCGATGAAGATGGCACCGTCCCCGGAGCTGGCCTCCGTGGATGTCGTGCTTACCGATGTCGACGACACCCTGACCCGCCGCGGGCGCCTGTCCAGCGCCACGCTGGCCGCCATCGAGCGTCTTTCCGAGGCGGGGATCGCGGTCATCCCGGTTACCGGCGGCTGTGCCGGATGGTGCGACCATATCGTGCGGGCCTGGCCGGTCGCGGCGGTCATCGGCGAGAGCGGCGCCTTCCGCCTGAAGCGCGCCGCCGGTGGCGGCCTGGATTGCCACAGCGTGCGCCCGCTGACCACGCTGCGCGACGAACAACGCCGCCTGCTGGCGGTCGCCGAGCGCGCGATGCAGGATGTGCCCGGTGCGCGCCTGGCTGCCGACCAGCCCTACCGGCTGGCGGATGTCGCCGTCGATCACGCCCAGGACGTGCCGCCGCTGGCCGCGGACCAGGTCGAACGCCTGCTGGCAACCTTCCGGGGAGAAGGCGCCCGCGCCCGGGCCAGTTCGATCCACGTCAACGCCTGGTTCGGTGATCATGACAAGGCGACGATGGCCGCCTGGGTGCTGGAACACGACCTGGGACTATCGGCGGTGGAGCAGCAGCAGCGCGTGCTGTTCATCGGCGATGCCCCGAACGACGCCCCGCTGTTCGCCCGTCAGGCACTCAGCGTGGGGGTCGCCAACCTCGCGGCGCATCTCGACCAGCTGCCGCAGCCGCCGCGCTGGCTGTGCGAGGCCGGCCACGGCGAGGGCTTCGTGGAGATGGCCGAGCACCTTCTTGCGGCCCGGCGAGCCGGCTCGGCATGAGTTGATCCGGGCGGGCGATCCGCCTTCGGCTTATCCACGGCAAATCCGGTCACGCCCCTTGTCCTTGGCAACATACAGCCCGCGGTCAGCACGCCTGAACAGGTGCGAGAAAGACTCTCCCCTGACGTGTTCACCGAGACCGGCACTGATGGTGATGCCGATGTTCTGGCCGCTCTGAAGAAGAATGATTCCGGCGCGGACGTGCTCACGCACCCGGGCCATGGCCTTTTCCGCCTCCAGTGTACGAGCGCCGCGCATCACCACCACGAATTCCTCGCCGCCCGTGCGTGCCACGATATCTCCCTCCCGCAGGCACTCGGACACCCTGCCGGCGAGCCACTGCAGCACGACATCCCCCGCATCGTGACCATGCCGGTCGTTGACCTGCTTGAAATGGTCGATATCCATCACGGCAATCGAGAACGGCTCGTTGTGCATGTCATGGGCCTCGATCAGCGCTTCGACATGCTGGTCCAGGTAAGCACGGTTCGGCAGCCCGGTCAGGTAGTCCCGCAGCGCCTTGTCGGCCATGAGATCGAGCTGCTGGCGTACCTGCTCGATCCTGGCATTGTCCGCGATGACCCGCTCCACCGCATCGGCGAGCAGGCGGACCAGTTCGATCTCGACCTCGCAGAACGGCTGCTGACGGGGGTGAGGGCTGGAAAAGTTGAGGGTCCCCCACATCTTGCCATTGAGATACAGCGGGGCGCCGATATAGCTCTCGAGGCCGAACTGCCGGTAGCAGGGATGGCCATTGACGCGTTCGTCCCGTCCGGCCTCGACGGTGTGAAAGACGCCCTCGGTATCGAGCATCAGCCGGCAGTAAGTGTCCCCCAGGGCGAAGGTATCGTTCGGCGACAGGTCGGCGATATCGGAGGCGGCCCACTTGACGATGTACTGCTCATCGATAATGCGGCTAACCAGACCGATGTCCAGGGAGAGGTAGGCAAGAGCATCGCGAAGCAGGTTGTCGATGATCTCGTCGGTACTGATGTCCGTGCGGTTCACCCCGCTGTGAACGTCGCGCAGCAGCTGGATAAGGGAGCGGTATTCGGACGTATCCTGGATGACGGCATAGAACCCGATCACCTCGCCGTCCAGGAAGTCGGGCGCGTAGTGAGCCTTGAAGTAAAAGGAACGACCATCCGCAAGCGCGAGCTGGTCTTCATAGTTGACCTCCTCTCCGGCCAGGGCCTTTTGCAGGTGCGTCTGCATCCTGGCGAAGGAGGCGGGGGTCATCACCGAGGCGAGCGGCTGCCCATACAGCGCCTCCCGGCTGATCCCGACGAAATCCACGTAGGCCTGATTGTTCAAGCGAAAACACAGATCACGATCGACGTAGGCCACGAGAACGGGCAGCTGGTCAGCGAGCCGCCCGACGATTCCCTGGTCAATCTTCAGTGCCGCCGAGAGCTTGATGACGAAGCTGCCATCGGCGAGGCCGTAATAGCAGCCGGCGCCATCCTCGAAGCCCCAGGTCTGCCCTGTTCGAACTTCCCGCCGGGCCAGGCTCTCGGCGATGGCCGCTCCCAACTTGGCGCGAATATCCTGTAGATCGGCCAGGGCCATGCCGGTCAGTGCCGCCGCCTCCAGGCCCAGGAGCGCCTGCGTGTCACCCGCCACGTCAATGATGCGCTGATCGCGCGAAACATGCAGATAGGCGGACTGCGAAAGGGAGAGGGCCTCTTCCCACCAGGCGGGTTGTTGGCTCACGATGCTAGCGTCTCTCGTTCATTGTTGTTCACTGGCCGATGCTAGTCGAGATTCTACGCGCCTTAAACACTCCTGCCCCGTGAACCGCGGGATTCCGGATACCAGATTCCCCTGTGCGGCCGCCCAGGCATCACGACCTGCCGGGCTTGCACGCCGGTCGTCCGGCACCAGTTTGGAACCTGGAGCGCGGGAATGAAAAAATCCGCCACCTGCACAATACGCAAGCAGCGGATTTTCAAGATTTTCTGGTGCCGGCGAGTGGACTCGAACCACCGACCTACGCATTACGAGTGCGTTGCTCTACCAGCTGAGCTACGCCGGCGCTGGGCCGGATATTACTCACTTGCCCGCGGCTCGACAAGCGCCTGGCCGGTGGGGGTCAGGCTTCCTGCGAGTCGCGCTCCTGGCGCAGCTGTTCCGCCAGGGTCCGCAGATAATGCGGCGTAACCGACGCCATCCCCGCTTCACTCATGGCGTTGGCCAAGCGCAAGTACGCCTCTGCGTCGCTCTGCGCCAGTCTTGCCTCTTCCTTGTCGAGCTCCGTCGCCACCGCAATACCTCCTTGGCTGCCTTCACGTCACTGGCGCCCATGTTCCAGGGGGTGACAACGATGCCATATTTTTGCCTCCCCTCAAATGGCGAGCCACGATTTTCATCGACACCATCGGCGGGGCCGTATGTCGTGACGCGACCACCGGGCAAAAGAAAACCCCGCAGGGGGTACGGGGTTCAAGGGAGATGGGGTTGCTTGCGGGCTTCCCTGGCGGTCGTGACTCCTGTCGTGACGTTGCCGTTCCGTGCCCTTCGCGGGCCTTCCCTGGCCCGTGCTTCCTTGCTTGCCGTGGCGGCCCTCCCGGCCACCGTTACAGCTTCAATATAGACAACACAGATTTATTGGACAAGTTTTGTACAATTTTTTACATGCCATCCGGGTGCTTCAGTGCTTGATCAGCGAGCCGTCGTCGTCGTACAGCGGATAACTGCCCTCGGCATCGTGATCCTCCGGGCCGACCAGCGACGGTGTGAACACGCACAGTACCGTCATGCCCTTCTCGCTGCTGAGGATGTGTTTCTGGTGCTTGTCGAGAGCATAGAGCACGCCCGGCTTGAGCTCCCAGCTTCCCCCTTCGGTCAGATCCTCGATCTGGCCCTCGCCCTCGATGCAGATGACCGACTCCTTGTGGTTCTTGTACCACATGTGCAGCGCCTGACCGGGCTTGATGTAAGTCTCGTGGACGGAGTGACCCATGCCGTCGGCACGCAGCGTGTAGCGGCGGCTGATGAACTTGTCCTCATCGACGGCACTGGCTTCGGCATCCTTGTGGTCACGAACGATCATCGAACGCTCCTCCTTGCTTCGACTGTCGGCGTGGTGACAGGCCGCCGGCGGCGCGCTACGCCGGGCCCGCGCCGACCGGGGCCCTGCGGCTCCGGCGGCGACCTGGTGAATTCCGCGATTCAGCCGTACTGGGCGGGGTCCGGCACCGTCGGGTGGCGGGCCGGATGCGCTTCCATGTAGGCATGGCAGGCGCGCAGCACGCGGATGTCGTCGTACTTGCCGCCCGCCAGCTGAAAGCCCACCGGCAACCCGGCGTCGGTGAAGCCGCACGGCACCGAGGCGGCCGGCTGCTGGCTGAGGTTGAAGGGGTAGGAGAACGGCGCCCATTCCTCCCAGTCACGCATGTCGCTGCTCGGCGGCACCTCATGATTGATCTCGAAGGGCTCGATCGGCACCGTCGGCGTCATCAGCAGGTGGTATTTCTGGTTGAAATGCTCGAGCTGCTCGGCCAGACGCGCCCGATCGGCCTCGGCCCGGAACAAGTCGAGCGCACTCCAGGCCTCGGCGTGGCGCGCATTGGCAACCAGCCCCGGGTCGAGTTCCTTGCGCTGGCGCTCGTTGCACTGTGACCAAAGTTCCAGCGAGGCGGTGAACCACAGCTTGCGGAAGATATCGATCGGCGAATCGAACCCCGGGTTGATCTCGACGATCTCGGCACCCAGCGCCTCGAGCCGCTTCGCAGCCTCGTGGACCCGCCCGGCGATCTGCGGATCCACGTCGGCATAGCCCAGCGTCGGCGAGTAGGCGATGCGCAGGCCGCGCAGATCGCAGTCCATGTCGACACCCCAGTCCTCGGGTTGGCCCCGGGTCGCATAAGGGTCGCGGTAGTCGTAACGGCCGATGACATTGAGCATGCGGGCGGCATCCGGCACCGTCCGGGTCAGCGGGCCGATATGCGACAGCGAGGGCTCCTGGGCCGGCGGCCACTGCGGTGTCCAGCCGAAGGTCGGCTTGAAGCCGAAGACGCCGGTGAAGGCTGCAGGGATGCGGATCGAGCCCCCGGAATCACCGCCCTGGTGCAACACGCCCATGTTGAGCGCAGCCGCTACCGCCGCACCGCCCGAAGACCCCCCGGAGGTCAGTCGTGTGTCCCAGGGGTTGCAGGTCGCCCCGAAGAGGCGGTTGTCGGTCACCGCCTTCCAGCCATACTCGGGCGTATTGGTCTTGCCGAGCAGGACGGCGCCGGCCTCGCGCAAGAAGCGCGCGGGCGGGGCGTCCATCTCGCAGGGGGTGTCCGGGGTGGTCAACGACCCTTCCCGGGCGGGCATGCCGGCAACGTTGGTGAGATCCTTCAGCGAGGCCGGCACCCCGTCGATCGGACTCAACGGCTTGCCCTGCCCCCAGCGCCGGGCCGAGGCGCGGGCCGCCTTTTCGGCCCCTTCGCGGTCCACGTGGACATAGGCATTGACCGCATCGTTGAAACGTTCGATACGCTCGAGAGCCGCCCGGGTCGCTTCCAGCGGCGAGGCCTCGCCGGACTCGAAAAGCCGCACCAGCGAACCGGCATCCATGGTTCCCAAGTCAGTGTCGCTCACATCATCCTCCCTGAATCCGTGCGTTCACTCCTTTGTCTCTGACAAACGTAGCGGACTATCGACGAGCAGGCCAACCGGTCACGTGCATCCTGGGCTAACGGGCTCCCTTGCGCAGCAAACTTCTTGTACATTTATCGGCGCGCGCCAGGCCCGTGCGGCCGGGCCGGCATCGACACGAGCAGTAACACAAGGATGTGGACATGCAACAGTCAGTGAGTTGTGTCACCAAGAATCTCGGCCACCACGTGAACCTTCACGACTCCGATATCGCGCTTCTCAAGGCCCTGGAGAAGGACCCGCGGCAGGTCAGTAAGGGCACGGTGCTGTGGGAAGCGCAGGATACACCCACCCAGCTCTATACCCTGCGCAGCGGCTGGGCCTACGCCTTCCACTGCTCCGAGAATGGCGCCCAGCAAGTGCTCGACATCTTCCTCCCGGGGGATGTGATGGGGATTCGTGACGCCACTTCGATGACCCATTACACCACGGCTGTCATGCTGACCGACGGCGTCATCTGCCCCTTCCCGACGGTTCGCCTCGAGGATCTCTTCACCCAGTCGCCGCGCCTCGCGCTGGGCCTTCACGCCTCGGCGGCACGCCAGCAGGGCGTGATCACCGAGCGCCTGGTGAACGTGCTCAGCAACGACGCCTGCTCGCGCCTGGGGCATTTCGCCCTGGAGATCTACTATCGGCTCCGACGCATCGAGGAGACCACCGGCAACAGCTTCACGCTGCCCCTCACCCAGCGTCAGCTGGCCATGCTGCTGGGCATGAGCGAGGTCCACGTCAGCCGCACCATGAGCGAGCTGGCCGAGCGTGGGTTGATTACCCGCCGTCGCCAGAGCTTCCAGATCAACGACCTGGAAACCCTCTCGCAGATCTCCGACTTTCGCCCCGAGAAGTTCAGCGACCGCATCAATCCCTGCCTGTCGCATCTGTTCGAATGATCCCGGCCCCAGGTTGCCTTTCCTGACGCCCCGGTAACATTTTCGGCCTTGTTTCCAGCCTCGAATCACTGTCAGGGTGGGGAGTCGGATCACACATCGCGCCAGTGACCGCCACCGGCCGGTTGCAACCCGGCCGACAAAAGCTGGCGCCAAATGGACAGAAGGTACACAAGGAGTGGTGCCATGCTGTCACGAGAAGGCCACCTGGCCAGAAACATCAACCGGCACGTCACGCTGTCAAGCGGCGATGCCAGCCTGCTCGCCGAACTCGACGCCCATCCTCGGCGCATGTCCCGAGGCTCGGAACTCTGGCAGACACAAACACCACCCGAGTTCCTCTACACTCTATGCCGTGGCTGGGCCTGCAGTTACCACCGCTCCGCCAACGGTTCGCAGCAGATACTCGACCTGTTCGTCCCCGGCGATATCATGGGGCTGCGGGACCTGACCTATCATGACCACACGAGTACGGCGGTCATGCTCACCACCGGTCAGGTGAGCGCCTACCCCATCGAGCGGGTCTCCGAACTGATGCGCTGCTCTCGCCGCCTCGGCTGGGCCCTGCAGGCCTCCGCCGCCCGTCAGGAGCGGCTGATCACCCAGCGGCTGATCAACGTGCTGAGCCACGACGCCGCCTCACGTATCGCGCATCTCATGCTGGAAATCCAGCACCGGCTGCAACGGGTGGACGCCGCCTCCGGCGATCAGTTCTACCTCCCCCTGCTGCAACGGCAGATCGGCATGCTGCTGGGCATGAGTTCGGTGCACGTCAGCCGCACCCTGATCGAACTATCGCGGCGCGGCCTGCTGGAACGCTCGCGGCGACGCATCCACCTGCTGGATGTCGAAGCTCTGACGCGCATCGCCGACTTCACGACCTTTCCCTACGAGGCCGGACTCAATCCGGAATTATTGCTCGAGGAGAGTATCCCGCGCTGACAGTCATCATGGCGGTGTCTTGATGGCAACCAGTTCGGCGAAAAGGGAAAGGAGCGAGGCCGTCCTGGCCAGCTTGATCACGGCAGGGGAGCCTGACGGGGTTTGCTGCAAGAGAGTCACGTCACGGGCTCGCTGTGGACACCTGGTTGACACCCACAAAAAAACCGCCTTGGGAGGCGGTTTTTAGAAATTCGTAAATGCTTGATTCTGCGAGCATTTTAATGGTGCTGGCACCAGGAGTCGAACCCGGGACCTACTGATTACAAGTCAGTTGCTCTACCAACTGAGCTATGCCAGCGCCAAAGAGCGTTGGCGTGGCTGGGGTAGCAGGATTCGAACCTGCGCATGCCGATACCAAAAACCGGTGCCTTACCACTTGGCGATACCCCAGCAATGTGGTGGCCAGAGACGGAATCGAACCGCCGACACGGGGATTTTCAATCCCCTGCTCTACCAACTGAGCTATCTGGCCGCTGCCAACGGGGACGTATTAAACCGTAACGCCCGCTTTCGGTCAACCCCTTCTTTCAAAAAGATCTTCGCGGGGCTCCGGCACGCTCAGGAGGACGGCGGCACGTAGCCTTCGGCCTGGTCGGTGTCACGGTTGTCGAAAAAGCGCTCCATCTGCTCCATCAGATAGGCCCGGGTCTCCGGGTCCAGCATGTTGAGGTGCTTCTCGTTGATCAGGCGCGTCTGCAGGGCCTGCCATTCCTCCCAGGCCTGCCGGGAGACGGTGCGCTGGATCTCGGCGCCCTTCTCGCCGGGCAGCGGCGGAAACGGCAGCGCCTCGAGCTCCTGCTGATACTTGCGACAGAATACGGTGTTGCTCATCACGAACGCTCCTCGGATTGGGTCAGGGTGTCGGCCAGCGTGTTCAGCAGGGCTTTCACGGGGGCGGCCAGGCCGACGCTGGGCGGCGCGTCGAGGTCGTACCACAACCGCCCCGCTTCGGCGACGCCCGACGGCTCCCGCTCCAGCCACACCGGCTGCGGCACGACATGCAGCCGGAAATGGCTGAAGGTGTGGGTGAACGGCGCCCAAGGGCGGCCACGCCGCGCTTCGGGCACCCGACAGGCTAACCACGCATCGAGGGCGGCGTCATCCTCGAACTGGGGGAAACACCACAGGCCACCCCACAGCCCGGTGGGCGGACGCTGCTCGAGCAGCACACGCCCGTCGGGGTGGCACAGCAACAGCATCCGTGCGTGACGTTCGGGCAGCGCCTTGCGCGGCTTGGGTTCGGGGAAGCGGCGCTCCTCGCCACGGGCGTGGGCCGCGCAGGCGTCGGCGAAGGGGCAGATCAGGCAACTGGGCTTGCCCCGGGTACAGACCGTCGCCCCCAGGTCCATCATCGCCTGTGAGTAGTCGGCCAGCCGCGAGTCGGGCGTGTAGCGCTCGGCGAGCCGCCACAGCTCGCGACTCACCGCGGTCCTGCCGGGCCAGCCCTCGACGGCGTGCAGCCGCGCCAGCACCCGCTTGACGTTGCCGTCGAGAATCACCGCCCGGCGCCCGGTACTGATGCTGATGATCGCCCCGGCCGTGGACTGGCCGATACCCGGCAGCGCGGCCATGGCCTCGAGGCTGTGCACCGGGAATTCGCCGCCGTGCTCGTCGACGACACATTGCGCGGCACGATGCAGGTTGCGGGCCCGGGCGTAGTAGCCTAGCCCGGTCCACAGGTGCAGCACCGCGTCGACCTCGGCGCGCGCCAGCGCCTCGACATCCGGAAAGCGCGCCATGAAGCGCTCGTAGTAGGGAAGCACCGTGGCGACCTGGGTCTGCTGGAGCATGATCTCCGACACCCAGACCCGGTAGGGCGTCTTGTCCTGCTGCCAGGGCAGGCTCTTGCGCCCGTGGCGGTCGAACCAGGCGAGCAGGCGCTGCTGGAACGTTTCGGGCGTCAGTTCGGCGGGACGGGGCGACGTCACGACGGCCCTCCATAAAAAAGCGCCGACGCGAAGGTCGGCGCAGGACTGGCTTGCATGATCATCACTTCAAGAGACCACGGATCGCGTTGCGAAGTTCCTCGGAGGACTTGCCACCGAGTTTTTCATCGAGTTTCTCGTTCAGCTTGTCGACGGCCTTTTTCTTGGCTTCGTCCCTGGCAAGGCGGGTCAGCGACTTCTGGAAGGCCTTGCGGTCGAACGCGCACCACTGGCCCGGCTCGCCGGACAGGTCACCTTCACAGTGCACCGGCAGCGGCACTTTCTCGAGGCGCGGATTGACCTTGCAGGCGGCATCCGCGGTATCGACGAAGCGCGCCCGGGCATCGTAGTCGAAGCGCTGGGTGGGCAGGTTGACCTGGCCCTTGCCGGTCATCTCGATGCCGGGCAGCGTGATCAGCAGGTCATCGTTGTGGGCGACACCGTCGACGACCCGGGCACTGCCCTTGAGCTGGTCGAAGCGGGTGTCCGGGCTCCAGTCACGCTGGGTGGCCTCCCCCTCCAGGGCCGCCACGGCGGTACACAGCTCCTTCGAGACGTTGACGTTGAACACCGCCCCGTCGACGACGCGGAAGTCGGCCTTGCCGTTCAGGTTGCGCAGCAGCGTGTCGGCTTGGTTGGTCCGCGAGGTGAAGCTGCCGGACACATTGAGCCGGCCCCGCAGCGGCGAGGGCTTGCCGCTGTAGTCCTCGACCAGCGGCACCAGCTGCACGCCGTCGAGCGCGTCGCTGAAGCGCCAGTGAATCGGTGTCCGGCGCACATCGAGGCCGGCCTCGGCATGCAGCGTGCCGTCGTAGAGGCGGGCATCGAGACGCTGCAGCGTGAACTGCCCGTCACGCCCATGCAGCGCCAGCGAGGACTGCTCGAGGGTCATGCCCTTGACTACCAGCGAATCCAGGGACAGCTTGCCGTCCACTGCCAGCGTGCGCAGCGTGTCCACCGGCACCAGGTCGGCGCCCTGGGCGGCTTCGGTGGCCGCATAGGCCGGCGCCACACCCAGCGCATTCAGCAACGCCGCGGTATCCGCCTGCTTGCCCGGCGTCGTCTCCGGCGGCGGCAGGTAGCGGTCCAGATCGAGCGCGCCCCCCTGCAGATCGGCAGTCAGCGACTGCCCGTCGAGACCGGCGCCCAGCGAGCCGGTGAAGGTGGTGTCGTCAACGACCAGCTTCAGGCTGGTCAGTGTGGCCTGCTGCATATCGCCCTGGATCGGGCTGTTCAGCGCAACCTTGCTCAGTGCCTTGTCATCCGCGGTCGCCGGCGGCAGGCCCATCCGGGTCAGCCAGGGGCGCAGCGACAACGGCGCCAGCTCGATCTTGCCGGTATAGCGCGGTGTCGTGTCGAGCCGGCTGACCGCCAGATTGCCGTTCAGCTCGAGGCCGTCGTCCCCGCTGACGGCCAGGTCGTTCAAGCGCGCGGTCGCGGCGTCGGTATCCGCCTCGGCGGCGAAGGTGGCCTTGAGCGACAGCGGCGACTCCCCTAGCGCCGGATGCGCAAGACTCGCGTCCACCTCGGCGCCGTCGAGCCGGTAACGCCCCTGGCGGGTGTCGGCAATCAGCGAGTCGGCATCCAGGTCGAGCGTCTGCTGGCGATCCGGATAGGCCGGCAGATCGGTGGTGGTCTGCAACGCCAGCCCCTCGAGGACATAGCGCCCGTGCTGAAGCCCCAGCCGGGCCTTGCTCTTGAGCTTCACCTGACTGCGCACCGCCGGCTGGGTGCCGTCGATGACGAAATTGGCTTGCAGCGGGAAGGCACTGGCGGGATTGACATCGCTGGCATCCAGCGCAAAGTCCCGAACCGTGACATCCAGACCACTGCGCCGATCCAGATAGTGGACCTGGCCGTCACGCACCGCGATGCTGGCGATATCCAGCGCCACGCTGGGGGCGCCCGCTCCCTGCATGGCCGGGCCCGACGAGGCCGGCGCCAGCGCTTTGCGCGGCTGGCCCTCGGCATCGCCGAAGCGCTCGAGCAGCTGCTCCCAGTTGCCGTGCCCCTGCGCATCACGTTCCAGCGACAGCCGCAGGCCGTTCAGGGTCAGGCCGTCGATGGCGATCTCGCCCGACAGCAACGGCGCGAAGGCCAGGCTGACCTCGCCGCGGTCGATCGCCGCGAAGGCCTCGTCGTCGCGCTGCTGGTCGGGCAGCCAGGCGCGGGCATCCTCGACGCTGACGCCGATGCGCGGATAGAAGGACCAGTTGAGCGGCCCGTCCAGCGCCAGATCCAGCCCGGTCTGCTCGTGCACGGCCTCGACAAGGCGCGGCTTGAGCTCGTTGGGATCGAAGAACGTGGTGACGTAGACGACCGCTGCCACGACCACCAGCCCCAGCACGCCGACGGCCGCGAGCAGAATCCGCACCAGCCTCTTCATTGGCTTCCTCCTGCAGGGGGTGTCTTGAGTTCGAAAAAGCCGCCGCCCTCCTCGAGCCGATAGCCCATGCGGACCAGCAGCAGCTGGCTTTCCAGCGGCAGGTGGCGGGTCTCTATGCGCAGCGGCGTCTCCCCCGCCGCCGCGGCGACCAGCGTCATCAACCGTGAACCGACACCACGGCGGCGTGTAGGCCGGCGCACGCAGAAGTGCGACAGCCACCAGGCATCGGGCGACTTGCGCACACTGACCGCGCCCAGCAGGCGGTCGTTGAACAGGGCGGCATGAAAGACGCCGCCCGACTCGAGATGGTCGCGGATGAATGCATCGACGGGCAGCGGCAGCCAGTCGGCCTCGGCATCCTGATAGATACGCGCCAGATCGATCCCCACCTGGGGATCCTCGCCCCAGCGCGCGTGATCGACTTCCTCCAGTGTAACCGGCATGCCTGCTCCCTCCCGTGGTGCCACGAATCCCGCCGTCGATGACCCCGCATTGTAGCGGATGGCCATTGCGATTCTCTATAATGACAGGCTCGGCACGGGACGCGCAGGCCGCCACACTCCGGTTTCCGCCACGCGTCCCGCCAACTTACTGTTGCCCGGCGCGCGAGCGCCCGGAAGGGAGAGCGGCCAATGCCCGAGCGAATCGCCACGGTATCGCGAGACACGTCCGAGACTCAGATCACGGTCACCGTCAACCTGGACGGCCAGGGACGCTTCAATGCCGACACCGGCGTGCCGTTTCTCGACCACATGCTCGACCAGATCGCCCGCCACGGGCTGGTCGACCTGGATATCGTCGCCAGGGGCGATCTGCACATCGACGACCACCATACCGTCGAGGACATCGGCATCACGCTCGGCCAGGCCTTCGACAAGGCGATCGGCGACAAGCGCGGCATCCGCCGCTACGGCCATGCCTACGTGCCGCTCGACGAAGCCCTGTCCCGGGTGGTGATCGACTTCTCCGGCCGCCCCGGACTGGCCATGGATGTCGAGTTCACCCGCGCCAGCATCGGTCGCCTGGACACCCAGCTGTTCTGGGAGTTCTTCCAGGGCTTCGTCAACCACGCCCGGGTGACGCTGCATATCGATAACCTCAAGGGGTTCAACGCGCACCACCAGGCCGAGACCATCTTCAAGGCCTTCGGTCGCGCCCTGCGCATGGCCGTCGAACCGGACCCGCGCATGGCCGGGCAGATGCCGTCCACCAAGGGCAGCCTTTGATCAGTAACCGCGAGGAGCGAGCATGACGATCGCCGTCATCGACTATGGCATGGGCAATCTCCACTCCGTGGCCAAGGCCCTGGAGCACGTCACCCACGAACACGTGGTGATCACCCGCGACGCCCGCTCGATCCGTGGCGCCACACGCATCGTGCTGCCCGGCCAGGGCGCCATCCGCGACTGCATGGGCGAGCTGCAGCGCACCGAACTGCAGGGCCTGGTCAAGGAACTGCTGGACGATGAGGGCAAGCCGCTGCTGGGCATCTGCGTCGGCCAGCAGATGCTCATGGAGCACAGCGAGGAGAACGGCGGAGTCACCTGCCTGGGCTACCTGCCGGGCAGCGTGCGCCGTTTCAGCCAGGAGATGCACGACGCAGACGGCCGCCGCCTGAAGATCCCCCACATGGGCTGGAACCAGGTCACTCAGCATCATCCGCACCCGCTCTGGGAAGGCATCAGCGACGGTGCCCGCTTCTACTTCGTGCATGGCTACTACGTCGAGGCCGAGCGCGACGAGGACGTCTTCGGCACCACCCGCTACGGTGATGTCACCGCCCATGTAGCCACCGGCCGCGACAGCGTCTTCGCCGTGCAGTTCCACCCCGAGAAGAGTGCCGACGCAGGACTGCGCCTGCTGGAAAACTTCGTCAACTGGACGCCCTGAGCCCGGCGTTCACCGCCGTCACACTGGATAGATCGCGCTCCGGCCCAGCCGGGCGCTCACGAGGACACGACATGCTGGTTATTCCCGCCATCGATCTCAAGGACGGCCAATGCGTCCGCCTCAAGCAGGGGCGAATGGACGACGCCACCACCTACGGCGACGACCCGGTCGCCATGGCCGCGCGCTGGGTCGAGGCCGGTGCCCGCCGTCTGCACCTGGTCGATCTCAACGGCGCCTTCGAGGGCAAGCCGGTCAACGGCGAGGCGGTCACCGCCATCGCCCGCGCCTACCCCGAGCTGCCGATCCAGATCGGCGGCGGCATACGCAGTGCGCAGACCATCGAGCACTACCTCGAGGCCGGCGTGTCCTACGTGATCATCGGCACCCAGGCGGTCAAGCAGCCGGCCTTCGTCACCGAGATGTGCCGGCTGTTCGAGGGCCACGTGATCGTCGGCCTCGACGCCCGCGACGGCTTCGTCGCCACCGACGGCTGGGCCGAGGTGTCGACGCTCAAGGCCACCGAACTGGCCAAACGCTTCGCCGACGACGGCGTGTCGTCGATCGTCTACACCGACATCGCCCGCGACGGCATGATGCAGGGCGTCAACCTCGACGCCACCGTCGATCTGGCCCGCGAGGGCGGCCTGCCGGTGATCGCCTCGGGCGGGGTCACCAACCTCGACGACATCCGCGGCCTGGCCGAGGTCGCCGACCAGGGCATCCTCGGCGCCATCACCGGCCGTGCCATCTACGAAGGCAGCCTCGACGTCGCCGCGGCCCAGCGCCTGTGCGACAGCCTCGACACAACCCGCAAGGAGTGATCACCATGGGTCTGGCCAAGCGCATCATCCCCTGCCTCGACGTCGACGCCGGCCGTGTGGTCAAGGGCGTCAACTTCGTCGGCATCCGCGACGCCGGCGACCCGGTGGAAATCGCCAAGCGTTACAACCAGCAGGGTGCCGACGAGATCACCTTCCTCGATATCACCGCCAGCCACGAGGACCGCGCAACCACCGTCGAGATGGTCGAGCGCATCGCCGGCGAGGTGTTCATACCGCTGACCGTGGGCGGGGGCATCCGCACCTGCGAGGATATCCGCACCATGCTCAACGCCGGCGCGGACAAGGTCTCGATCAACACCGCCGCGGTGACCAATCCCGAGTTTGTCCGCGAGGCCACCGAGCGCTTCGGCAGCCAGTGCATCGTGGTGGCAATCGACGCCAAGCGTGTCAGCGCCGAGGGCGAGGCGCCGCGCTGGGAGATCTTCACCCACGGCGGACGCAAACCCACCGGGCTCGATGCCATCGACTGGGCGCGCAAGATGGTCAACTACGGCGCCGGCGAGCTGCTGCTGACCAGCATGGATCGCGACGGCACCAAGGCCGGCTTCGACCTGGAGCTGACCCGCGCGATCTCCGAGGCCGTGGCGGTGCCGGTGATCGCCTCCGGCGGGGTCGGCAATCTCGACCACCTGGTGGAAGGCGTGACCCAAGGCGCCGCGGACGCGGTTCTCGCCGCAAGCATCTTCCATTTCGGCGAATACACCATCCCCGATGCCAAGCGCTACATGAACGAACACGGTATCGAGATGCGCCTGTAACGACGATCGCCGCCTTCGTCTCGACCCTATTGCCAGCCGAGGCGCGACGCCTCCTTCAGGGCCTTGTCGAGCTGCGCCTCGGCAAGGCCCTGCAATTCGTCCGCCAGCGCCTCGCGCTGCGCCGACTCCAGTGGCATCGCCTCGCTCTCCGACCCGGCCAGCCACGCCGCCAGATTGATCAGGTCATGCTGACGGCCGAGGCGCTTGGCCAGCCGCTTGAGCCGCCGCGGGTCGACTCGGGGCGGCTCGCCCTTCACTCGTTCACGCAATTCCTGCTGATAGGTCAGATACTTCACCCACTTGCGCCAGCGATGGCAGCGCGCCGGATCGCGTGACGCGGCACACGTCTCGGCCAGACGACGCGCCTTGCGCCGGGTGCGACGGTAGCCCGCCTTGACCTGACTGCCTGTCAGCGGCTCGGCCCGCCAGTTGGCCGCCTCGCGGACGAATTCCGCCTCGAGCACTTGGCGATCCGCACCGGCGGTCTCGTCGAGCGACGCCACCAGGGCGGCACGCAGCCGGGCCACGACGGGGCGCAATTCAGGGCTCAGGCGTGGCAGCGCCCAGCCCAGCATGGCGTGGCGCACCCGCGCCTCGCGAGGGCCTTCCAGGCGCTTGGCAATCGCCCGGGGCGTGGCCTCACGGGCCTTGATCGCCGCTTTCGGGCGCTCGGCGCGCTGCAGCTGGCGGGCGGCGCGCAGACGCTTGCAGGTCAGGCGCAGCTCGTGGACGTCGTCATCGTCAAGCGGCGTGGCCAGTCGCCGGCGCGCCTCATCGATGCATACCAGCGGCCACTGACGGTACTTCATGCTTGCCTCCCGGCGCCCCCGTGGGCGTCACTCCAGGCTCAGGCCGAGGTTGCTGACGCCGTCGTTGCGCCCCAGACGACGCAGCGCCTTGAGCGCCTCGCGGTCGAGCCGCGCCTCGGCGGCTTCCAGCACCGCTTCCTGGAAGTCGCGCTCGTCGGCCATCAGCGGGTGCTCGCGCAGGCGCGTGGCGGCCCGCTCGGCGTCGTCCTCCTCGGCCTCCTCGGTCATCTCGACGACGGCCTGCACCCCGCTCTTCGACAGGCCGCTGATCGTCAGCGGCGCATCGGGCGTCTCGCCCTGCAGCGCGTCGAGCAGGGTCGACAGGGCCATCATCACCTCCACGGCCCGGCGCGCCCCGAAGCTCTCGTCATCCTCGGGGGGCTCCGCCTCGCTCAGCTTGTCCGCCTGACGGGCGAAGTCGATCTTCGCCTCGCGCACCATCAGCGATTCCCAGGCCAGATCGAGCACCACGCGCAGCGTCCCGGGGTCACCCTGCCCGGTCATCTGTGCGTACAGGCCGTAATTGGGCAGCAGCCGTTCGCACAGCGCCGCCATGAACGCGATCTGCTGGCGGCGGCTCAGGGCGCGCAGGCGGGCCTTGAAGCCCTCTCGGGGGGTCGCTGTCATGGGGTCTCCTTGTTATCCGCGGCCGATCATGGCCAGAACAGCTCGGCGCTCACCCGGCCGCCGGCGTCGAAAACGATGCCTTCGGCACGCAACCGCTCGCGCTGGCGCACGGCGCCGCCATGCTCGGTGACGCGTCGCGAGGCATTGATCACCCGGTGCCAGGGCAGGCCGTGGCCATCAGGCAGGTGGCGCATGGCACTGCCGACCATGCGTGCCGTGGCGCCTTCGGTCATCTTCGCCACCCGGCCATAGGTGGTCACCCGGCCTTCGGGAATCTGGGCCACGATGGTGTAGATCTGTTCGAGCAGGTCCGCGCGGGGCATGTCCGACTCCATGGTTCCTCAGGCTGTCGGCCCCATTATGGCACCACCAGCCGGACGCGGGGACCACCAACCACCGCCCCCGCGGGCGACGAGATTCACTGGACGCCGGTGGAGCGCGTATCCGATGATGGCCGCATGCATATCTACTTCCTCCAGCATGCCGCCCACGCCGGGCCCGCCCGTCTCGCCGACTGGCTCGCCGGCATGGGGCACAGCCACAATACCTGCCATCTGTACGCCGACGAGGCCCCGCCACGCCTCGAGGACTGCGACGCGCTGATCCTGCTCGACGGCCCCCAGGCCCACGACGACACCGCGGCCCACCCCTGGCTGAAACGGGAGACCAAGCTGCTCGACCGGGCGCTGAAGAGCGGCAAGCCGGTTCTGGGCATCGGCCTCGGGGCGCGGCTGATCGCCGCCCGGCTCGGTGCCATCATCTCCCGCGGCACCCACGCCGAGGCCGGCTGGCAGACCGTGACCCTGGCTGCGGAGAGCCCCTTCGACCTGCCCGAGCAGTTCGAGGCCTTTCTCTGGCACCGCGACATCTTCGGCCTGCCCGAGGACGCCCTGCCGCTGGGCGGCACCGCGGCCAGCCCGGTGCAGGGCTTCGCCTGGGACGCCGGCCGGGTTGTCGCCCTGCAGTGTCATCTGGAAGCCACCGCCGCCAGCGCCACCGCCCTGCTCGACCATGAACCCCTGCCCGCCGAAGGCCCCTACGTGCAGAGCCGCGAGGCGATTCTCGCCGACCCGCGGCGCTTCGACCGGCTGGCGCCGCTGCTCGACCGGGTGCTGAGTCGCTGGCTCGTCGGCGCCTCCTGAGCGCAGGCCCGCCCGAGCCTCGGCGCTGCCGCTACTGGCGTGTCGGTGCCGCCTGCCATGCCTCGGCGAAGGCCAGGCAGCTGTCCCAGTCGCCGACGTGCAGGAAGTGCTGATCGTCGTGCTTCTCCAGCTGATAGCGGTACATGGGGTCGTAGTATTCGGTCAGCAGCGGCGCCAGCCAGGCCTCGTGGGCCTGGCGGTTGCCGCGCTCGTGCTCGCGGAAGGCCAGTTCCTGCAGCCGCGCCAGCCGCGCCAGCCGGGCGCCGCCGAGACGCTTGCGCAGGCGTCGCAGGGCGCCGGAAAGCTGCTTGCGCATCAGCGCCCAGCCCAGCCATTCACCGTACTGCGTGGCATAGATCGCCCACAGGTCCTCGATGTAGTCCTTGTGGATACGCGCCAGCCGCCAGTCCAGCGGCATCTCGACGCGGATGCGCGGGGCCCGCTCCATCCCGCGCCAGAAGCTCAGCGGAATGTTGGCATTGCCGATGTGGCGCGACTCGTCCTCGACCACGCAGGCGCCGTCCCGCGCCAGCAGCCCGAGGCCCATGGCGTGCTCGAAATCGATCTGGCTCGGCGCCGGCAGCGGGTGCCGGCCGAAGGCCGAGCCCTTGTGGCGGGCACAGCCCTCCAGGTCGAGACCGTGGCTCAGCCGCTGGATCAGTTCGGTCTTGGCGCAGCCGGTCAGCCCGCCGACCACCAGCAGCGGCTGCTCGGCGGCGGCGTCGATGCGCCGGCACAGCGCCTGGCGCATGGCCTTCCAGCCGCCGCGGATGCGCGGGCGCGTGACCCCCGCCTCGGCCAGCCACTGCTGGGCGATCTGCGAACGCAGCCCGCCGCGGAAGCAGTAGAGCAGGGCATCCGGGTGCGCCTCGACCACGCGCCGCCAGGCGGCCACCCGCTCGCGGCGCAGACGCCCGCTGACCAGTTGCTCGCCCAGCGCGATCGCCGCATCCTGACCGTGGGTCTTATAGTGGATGCCGACCCGGTGGCGCTCCGCGTCGTCCATCAGCGGCAGGTTGATCGCGCCGGGCAGCGCGCCCTGGGCGAACTCCACCGGCGCGCGCACGTCGATCAGCACCCGCCCCTCGGCCAGCCAGCCCAGATCGGGCTCGACCGTCGGCAGGGTCATCGCCGGACCTCGATCAGTGCCTCACCCTCGGCCTTCAGGCACTCGCCGAACGGCGCGAGCGTGACCCCGTGGGCCCGGCCGATGCGTTCCACGTCGTAGGCATAGGCCGGGTCCACCGCCAGCAGCAGGCCGCCGGAGGTCTGCGGGTCGCACAGCCACTGCCAGTGGGCGTCGTCCATCGTCGGCAGGCTCGTGCCCAGCGCCTGGCGGTTGCGCGCGCTGCCACCGGGCACCGCGCCCTGGCGGCGGTACGACTCGGCCTCGGCCAGCCGCGGCAGGCGGCGGAAGTCGATGCGCGCCTTGACGCCACTGGCGCTGCACACCTCGCTGAGATGCCCGGCCAGGCCGAAGCCGGTGACGTCGGTCATGGCATGCACGCCGGCCACCTTGGCCAGATCGACGCCCATGTCGTTGGCCTTGAGCATGGTTTCCCGCGCCAGCCCCTGATGCCCGGGCTCGAGCAGGCCGCGCTTTTCCGCCGTGGTCAAAAGCCCCACGCCCAGCGGCTTGGTGAGATACAGCAGGTCCCCCGGCCGGGCACCCTTGTTGAGCTTGAGATGCTCGAGGTCGACCAGGCCGTTGACCGACAGCCCGAAGATCGGCTCCGGCGCGTCGATCGAATGCCCGCCGGCCAGCGCCAGCCCCAGCTCGCGACATACCGCCTGAGCGCCGGCCACCACGTCGCCGGCGACGTCGGCGCCGAGCTTGTCGAGCGGCCAGCCGAGGATACCCAGCGCCATCACCGGGCGCCCACCCATGGCGTAGACGTCGCTGATGGCGTTGGTGGCGGCGATGCGGCCGAAGTCGAAGGGATCATCGACGATCGGCATGAAGAAATCGGTGGTGGCGATCAGCCCGCGGCCGTCGCCCAGATCGTACACCGCCGCGTCCTCGCGACCCTGATTGCCGACGATCAGCCGGGCGTTGCTGGCTCCCGGGCCCGCCTTGGCAAGGATGCCGTCGAGCACGTCGGGGGCGATCTTGCAGCCGCAGCCGGCTCCGTGGCTGTACTGGGTCAGGCGAATGGCGCTCATGCTGTTCTCCTCGTTCGAACCTGTGACAATTCTACGTCAAGCGCGTCGGCGGCGGGATGGCTATAGCAGGGCTATCACAGATAGCTGCAGCATCGCTCGGGCTGACCGGCGGCCGGTCTACGAGGGGCGCTATGAACCCTTCCATGGGCGCTACTTTGGCCATCCATGGCCAAAAACCCCCTCTACGACCTGCCCCCGGCGCCCTCGACATAGCCAACGGTGATTACTCTGATGGCTACAGGGCTTCCAGGGCATCGGCCAGCTTGTCCACGGCGATCACCTCCATCCCCTCGGGCGACTGCCGCGGGGCGTTGCCGCGGGGCACGATGGCCCGGGTGAAGCCGTGCTTGGCGGCCTCGACGATGCGCTCCTGGCCGCTGGGCACCGGGCGAATCTCGCCGGACAGCCCGACCTCGCCGAATACCACCAGCTCGCGCGGCAGCGGGCGGTTCTGCAGGCTCGACACCACCGCCAGCAGCACCGCCAGGTCGGCGCTGGTCTCGAGCACCTTGACCCCGCCGACCACGTTGAGGAAGACGTCCTGATCGCCGGTGAACAGCCCGCCGTGGCGGTGCAGCACGGCCAGCAGCATGGCCAGCCGGTTGGGATCGAGCCCCACCGCGACACGGCGCGGATTGCCCAGCGCCGACTCGTCGAGCAGCGCCTGCACCTCGACCAGGATCGGCCGGGTGCCCTCCCAGACCACCATCACCAGGCTGCCGGCGGCCTGCTCCTCGCCCCGCGAGAGGAAGATCGCGCTGGGATTCTTGACCTCCTTGAGGCCCTGCTCGAGCATCGCGAACACACCCAGCTCATTGACCGCGCCGAAGCGGTTCTTCTGGCCGCGCAGGGTGCGAAAGCGCGAGTCGCTGCCGCCCTCGAGCAGCAGCGAGGCGTCGATCATGTGCTCGAGCACCTTGGGGCCGGCCAGCGAGCCGTCCTTGGTGACATGGCCCACCAGCAGCAGCACGGTGCTCGAGCCCTTGGCGAAGCGCGTCAGCGCCGCCGCCGACTCGCGCACCTGGGCCACGCCGCCCGGCGCCGAGGAAATGTCCTCGAGGTGCATGGTCTGGATCGAGTCGATGATCAGCACGTCGGGCCGTTCGCGCTCGGCGACGCCGAGAATCGTCTCGATGCTGGTCTCGGCGAGCATCTTCAGCCCCTGGGTGGGCAGCTGAAGACGGTGGGCGCGCATCGCCACCTGCGACAGCGACTCCTCGCCGGTGACGTAGAGTACGCTGCGCTGCTGGGCCAACTTGCAGGCGGTCTGCAGCAGCAGGGTCGACTTGCCGGCGCCGGGGTGACCGCCCAGCAGCACCGCCGAGCCGGGCACCAGTCCGCCGCCCAGAACCCGGTCGAACTCGCCGAAGGTGGACGAGAAGCGCGGCACCTCGCTGAGATCGACGCTGCCCAGGTCGACCACCTCGCGGGACAGCGCCCCGGCATAGCCGCCACGGCCGGTCGCCCCGGCGGTACTCGCCGTCGCGCCCGGGCGCGCGGGCGCCAGGCGCACCTCGCTGAGCGTGTTCCACTCGCGGCAGCTCGAGCACTGCCCCTGCCACTTGGTGTATTCGGCACCGCACTCGGTGCACACGAAGGCACTCTTCGCTCTGGCCATGACGACTCTTGATCAGCGGAATGGGCGGGAAACGGGCACGCAACGACAGGGGCGGCCCGCAGGCCGCCCCGTCATGCGCTACCAACCGGGTCTGAAACTCTTTTCACAATTCATCAGGCGGGAGTGGGCTTTCCCGGCTGCAAGGCTTCGCGAGGGCGCTGTAAACCCATCCTTGGGCGCTACCTTTGCCATCCATGGCAAAGGACCCTCGTTCCGCCTTGCCCCCGGCGCCCATCTCCGAAGGAAACTGGGAAAAGGGTGTTACTGGCCGGTCTGGCTGCCCTGGCGCGTCAACCGCAGCGCCTCGCCGTTCTGGAAGCGGCGCTTCTGCGGGTCGATCAACTCCAGGGTGTCGGGGTTGAGCTTGAGGAAGTAGTAGACCTGCCCCTCGCCGTCCGGCGTCAGCTCGTAGACGGTGGCCTCGGGGTCGCTGTCGGTGCCGCTGAGCACGTCCCACTGCCCTTCGTAGTGCTCGGTGGGCGGATTCTGCGGGTGCTCGCGATAGCTGGCATCCAGCTGGAAGGTGCGATCGGCATCGCTGGCCTGCTCGTCACCCTTGAGCGCGACCGTGATGTCGATGCCCGCGCAGTTGCGGCACGGCAGCGTCCCCTCGTAGACGGCCGCCTGTTCGGCTGTGGCCGGCGCGCCCGGCGCCGTGCCCTGCTGGGTACCGGTGGCACACCCTGCCAGCAGCGCCAGCATCGCGGAACCGGCCAGCAACGTCCTGATCTGCATGTGAGTCCTCCTAACCTGTGAGCGTGAGCCGCCGTGGCGACATCCTGCCCACAGGATAGCGGCAAGCCACGCGGCTGGACAGCCCCGTGGCCGCCGGGTCAATCGAGCGTCGGGTAATCGGTATAACCTTCGGCGCCGCCGCCGTAGAAGGTTGCCGGGTCCGGCTCGTTGAGCGGTGCCTCACGGCGGAAGCGCTCGACGAGATCCGGGTTGGCGATGTAGGGCCGACCAAAGGCCGCGGCGTCCCCCAGACCGTCGCCGATCAGCACCTCGGCCCGCTCGGCGGTGTAATGACCGCAGTAGATCAGCACGCCGTGGAAGCGCTCGCGCAGGTCGCGCCGGAAGGCGTCGGTCAGCTGCGGGCCTTCGCCGGTCCAGTCCGGCTCGTTGATGTGCAGATAGGCGATGCCGCGCCGCGAGAGCTGCTCGGCCAGGTAGTGCATCATCGCTTCCGGCTCATCGTCGGACAGGCCGAAGATCTCGATGAACGGCGACAGGCGGATGCCCACCCGGTCGGCGCCCATCACCTCGCTGACCGCGTCGACCACCTCGAGCACCAGCCGCGCGCGATTGACCACGCTGCCGCCGTAACGGTCGGTGCGCCGGTTGGCGCCGGTGGCCAGGAACTGCTGCAGCAGGTAGGCGTTGGCGGCATGCACCTCGACCATGTCGAAGCCGGCGCGCTTGGCGCGTCTGGCCGCCTGACGGTAGTCGTCGATGAGCGCCGGAATCTCGTCGAGTTCCAGCGCCCGCGGAGTGCTCACCGGGTAGCGTCCGGCGCTGCCGTCGGGGAATTCGGCGAAGCATTCGGCCCCTTCGCCGCGCAGGGCGCTCGGCGCCACCGGCTGACGCCCTTCGGGCTGGACAATCTCGTGGGAGACTCGGCCCACGTGCCAGAGCTGCAGCGCCATGCGGCCGCCGGCATCGTGCACGGCCTTGACCACCTTGCGCCAGCCGGCCTCCTGGGCATCGGTATAGATCCCCGGGGTATAGACGTAGCCCCGCGCGGTGGGCGAGATGTTGGTGGCTTCACTGATGATCAGCCCGGCGCCGGCGCGCTGGGCATAGTACTCGGCCTGCAGGTCGCCGGGCACGCTGTCCGGGGTGCGGGCACGGGTCAGCGGCGCCATGATCACCCGGTTGGGCAGGGTCAGGCGGCCGATGTCCAGGGGGGAAAGCAGTGTCTCGTGCGCCATGGTCTCTCCTTGGCCAGTCTCGTCATGAGTGGTGGAGGGAACATGGCGCTCGTTAGAGCCCTAATCAATGGCCGGCCATCATAGTTTTTTCCTATCCCGTGATCGGGTGGCACCATGAGGCCGGCCGGCGCCTTACGCCGCCAACGGCTGGGTCGGGCCGAAGGTCTCGAAGCGACGCTTCGCCTCGGGCACGTCCAGCGCGGCCAGTTCGGCGTTGACGTGGCTCATGAAGCCCTGCGGACCGACGATGTAGCACAGGGTCTGCTGCCCCGGCAGGTAGCGGGCCAGCAGCGCGCGGTCGACGAAACCGGCGTGATCCGGGGCATCGCTCTCGCGCGGCGCCTCGTAGAGGGTGACGGCCTTGAACTGCTGCGGATAGCGCGCCTCGAGGGCGGCCACTTCATCGGCAAAGGCGTGCACGCTGCCGTCGCGGGCGGCATGCAGATAGGTGACCTGGCGACCCTGTGCCAGCGCCTCGTCGGCCAGCGACAGCATCGGTGTCTGGCCCACGCCGCCGCTGATCAGCATCACCGGTTCGGCCCCTGCCTCCAGCGTCAGGTCGCCCGACGGCGGCAGCAGCTCGAGCCGCGCACCCTCGCTCATCGCTTCATGGAAGTGCTGGCTGACCCGGCCGCCCGGCTCGCGCTTGATCGACAGCCGGTAGGTCTTGCCGTTGGGCGGCGCGGACAGGCTGTAGTGGCGGTACACCGGCTCACCGTCGATGGTCAGCTTGACGCCGATGAACTGCCCCGGACGGAAGTCGGCCACCTGGCCGCCGTCCTCGGGCGCCAGAACGAAGGAGCGGATCTCGGCGCTCTCGTCACGGGTCTCGGCGACGCGGAAGGCGCGGGCCCCCTGCCAGCCGCCGGGGCGCGAGGCGAATTCCTGATAGGCTTCCGCCTCCAGCTCGATCAGCAGGCCGGCCAGCTCCTCGTAGACGCCCTGCCAGGCGGCGGCGATCTCGGGCGTGACGGCATCACCCAGCACCTCGCCGATCGCCGCCATCAGGCACTCGCCGACGATCGGGTACTGGTCGGGGCGGATGCCCAGCGAGATGTGCTTGCCGACCACCAGCGACAGTGACGCCTTGGCCTGCTCGCGATCGCCACGCAGCTGCACGTAGCGCAGCACCGAGCCGGCCAGGGCGCGCGGCTGGCCACCGCTGGCCTGGTGGGCGGCGTTGAACAGCGCCTTGACTTCCGGGTAGCGCTCGAACATCAGCGGGTAGAAGCGCGAGGTGATCGCCTCGAGATTGGCGGCGACGACGGGGGCGGTGGCGGCGACCAGCTCTTCCTGTTGCGGGGTCAGCATGCGTGAAACTCCTGAACTGAGGATGATGACGCCCTACCCTTCGCAAGGCACGTGCCATCCCCCAGGCCCCGCGACAGCCTGCCGCAGCCTGCCTTGCAGGCCGCGTGCCAACGGCGCTGGAACGGCGCGAGGGGCCGGGCACCCGGCGGCGCGGGCCACATGCCAGGCTCGTTGCTGTACAAATGACAGCCTTTTTGTTGTCATTCCGACAGAAACACCGCAAGGAGTGTCAGAATGACACGCTTCTATCAGGCACTGCGGGCGCTGCTGACCCGGCTGGCCGACGGCGCCCCGCCCGAGACTCTGCCCGACGGCTGGTCGGATCTGCTCGGCACCCTGGTGGGCGACTACCCGGCCGATGCCAGCACCCTGATGGTCGCCACCGATACGGGACTGCAGCCGGTGGCGGTGCTGGGCCTGCCCGCCGACGTGCGCGGCCGCCACTTCGCCCTCGCCGACCATCCGCGCCTGGCCGCCATCGCCAGCCACGACGCGGTGTGCCGCTTCCCGCCCGACAGCCCCCTGCCCGACCCCTTCGACGGCCTGCTCGACGAGGCGCTGAGCACGGTGCACGACTGCCTGGGTGTGGCGCTGCGCGACGGCGAGCGGTTGCTCGGGGTGCTGACGCTGGATGCCCTCGAGGCCGGACGGCTCGAGACGCTCGACGACGAGGAGCTGCTGGCCAAGGCGCATCTGCTGGCTACCTGCCTGCGCCTGGCCAGCCAGCTCAATCAGACCCGCTCGCGGCTCAGCGAGGCCCTCGACCAGGAGCGTCAGCCGCAGCCGGCCATGCACTGGAACAGCCCGGCCATGCGACGCCTCGACGAGACTATCGATCTGGTGGCGCCCACCGACATGTGCGTGCTGCTGCAGGGCGAGACGGGGGTCGGCAAGGAGCGCGTGGTACGCGCCCTGCACGCCCGCTCGAACCGCCACCAGGGCCCGCTGGTCCAGGTCAACTGTGCCAGCCTGCCGGAGTCGCTGATCGAGAGCGAGCTGTTCGGTCACCGGCGCGGCGCCTTTTCCGGGGCGATTCAGGACCATCGCGGCCACTTCGCCATGGCCGACGGCGGCACGCTGATGCTCGACGAGATCGGGGAACTGCCGCTGGCCCTGCAGCCCAAGTTGCTGCGCGCCCTGCAGGAGGGCGAGATCCAGCCGCTGGGCAGCGAGCGCGTGCAGCGCGTGGATGTGCGGGTGATTGCCGTGACCAACCGCGACCTGGCCGCGGAGGCCGCCGCCGGGCGCTTTCGCGAGGACCTCTACCACCGGCTCAGCGCCTTCCCCCTCCAGGTGCCGCCGCTGCGCGAGCGCCGCGAGGATCTGCCGCTGCTGGCCGGTCACTTCCTCGCCGACAACCGGGTGCGCCTGGGCATCGGCAACCTGCGCCTGTCGGCCGACGCCGAGGCGGCACTGGCGGCCTGGCACTGGCCCGGCAACGTCCGTGAGCTGGAACACACCCTGGGACGTGCCGCGCTGCGGGCGCTGGGCGACAGCCTGGGCGAGGCCGGCGGACGGGACCCCGATACCCGGCGTCAGGCCGTGGTGCGCATCACCCGCGAGCACCTCGACCTGCCCGACACGGCCGCACCGGCACCGGCCGCGCCAACAGCCGCCGAGCGGGGGCCGGCCGGCACGACCGACAGGCCCGACGAGCCACTGCGCCCGGCCACCGAGCGCTTCCAGCGGCGCTACATCGCCGCGGCCCTCGACGCCCACGACGGCAACTGGTCGGCCACTGCCCGCGCACTGGGTGTGGACGGCGGCAACCTGCACCGCCTCGCCCGGCGCCTGGGGCTCAAGTAACCCTTCTCTCCCCCGGGGTCAGGCCCCCGGGCGTGCCGCCTCGTTGACGCGATCGGCCTGGCTCACCACGCGATTGCGCCCCTGGCGCTTGGCCCGGTACATGGCCCGGTCGGCACGGGCGACCAGCGACTTGCGGTCATCCCCCGGACGCCACGCCGCCACCCCCAGGCTGACGGTCACGTGCTCCGGGTAGCCGTCGATCTCGAGCCCGGCGATCAGCGCCCGCAGGCGTTCCGCCAGCCGGCAGGCCTCGCTCAGCGAGGTGCTCGAGGCCACGATCACGAACTCCTCGCCCCCCCAGCGCCCCAGGTAGTCGCAGCCGCGCAGGGCGCCGCTGACGGCCTCGGTGAGCGCGATCAACACCCGGTCGCCCGCCTCGTGCCCGTGGACATCGTTGACCTGCTTGAAGTGGTCGACATCGAACAGCAGCAGCGCGCAATCACGGGCATAGCGCTGTGCGGCACTCAGCTCGGCGTCGATGGTCTGCTCGATGCGGTAGCGGTTGTAGGCGCCGGTCAGCGGGTCGCGCAGCGCCAGCCGCTCGAGCCGCCGGTTGGCCTCGGCCAGCGCGGCCTTCTCCTGGCGCAGCTCACGGTTGAGGCCAGCGATCTCGTGGGCCGAGGCGACGATCGCCAGCACCTCGGCCAGGTCCATGGCGGCCAGCCGTTCGATGCGCTTCCAGACATCGCTGCTGTCCCGCACCGCGCGCTGCCAGGCGGCCAGCGCGGCACGCATCGCCGGGTAGGCCGAGGGGCTGGCGGCGGGCCGGGCGCTGCCCGGCATGCCCGACCAGCTGTGGCTGTCGTCCTGGGCGGCGCGGAACAGCATCAGCCAGTCGCGCCCGCTCTCGGTGGGCAGGGGAATCGCCAGCAGGCCGCAGGCCGGGGCCAGCGGCAGACCCGCGGTCATGGGATGATCGGCCAGGCTGTGGGTGTGCCAGGGGCCGACATGCTGATGCTCGCCGGCCAGCCGCTCGGCGAGGGTGTCGATCAGCGCCGCCGACGGCACCGTGCCGAGGGTGGCCAGTTCGCGGCCGTGAATCAGCACCGCCCCGGCGGCACGGAACAGCCCCAGCCATTCGCGGCCGTGGGCCTCCAGCAGAGCATGGGGCGACTGCGGCTGTCCGCGCTGTTCGGAAAGCAGGTCACGGCTGTCGCGCACCCGTTGCAGGAAGCCCGCCTCGACCCGCGCCTTGAGCAGGAACAGGCGCTGGGTGGCCATCTGCACCAGCGTATGGGTGGCGTCACGCCGCGTCGGGCTCAGCGACACGGCGGTATCGCTGTGGCACACCAGCATGCCCCAGACACCGGCATCACCGGGCATGCTCACCGTCAGCAGCGAGGTGACATCGATGGCATCGAGAAAGCGCCGCAAGGCGGTCGAGGGGGCCCGCAGCGGGCTGGCCTGGGGCTCGAGGCGACCGCCCTGCAGGGGGTCGCGCTGCGGCGTCAGCGATACCGCAGGCGCGGCCGCGTCGGGCAGATAGTAGACCGGGAAATCGCCATCGCAGCCCTGCAGGTGCGGCGGCAGGGCGTCGGCCGCGAAGCGTTGTCCCAGCAGGGCCGGGTATTCAGCATGGCGCGACTCGGCCACCGCGGCGACGTGCCCCAGGCCATCGAAACCGTAGACTACCACCCGCGGATAGCCGGTCATGTCGCGCACGCCGGCCACCAGCACCTCGAGCAGGGCGTCGGGATGATTGGCGCCGGCGACCCGGGTCAGCCACTGGTTGACTCCGCCCAGCAGCCGACGCCGGCCGCTGCCCGTCAGCGGTTCCAGCTCCAGCATCACCCGCTCGCCGTAGCGGTGCGCCATCAGCTGCAGGCGCTGGTTGCGACCGCCAACCCAGCGGCTGAAGGTCAGCGGGGCCGTGAGCCGGGTCTCGCCCTGCAGCTCGAGGCGCAGGCGGTGGGTCAGGCGGGCGCCGATCACCTGCTCCAGCGGCCGGTCCATCGCGTCGTCGGGCACCATGCCCAGCAGCACGGAGAGATTACGGCTGGCCTGCAGAACCCGCCGCGCCTCGGCATCGGCCACCAGCAGGGCGCCGTAGGGCTGAATCGTCAGGCCCGCGTCGGCGTCGGTGGACATCGGCTCGGGAAGGGAGGTGATCATCGGTTGCATCAGGGCCATGCCTCCATGTCCGGGCTGCGAACGAGCACCGGACCGGTCAAGGCCATCATTCGGCAGGAGGGCGGCCCGAGATGACGGCATTTCGCGCCCGGGAGGGGCGCCGCGAAGAATGCGCATAGCCTCGACAAATTCGCCGCCGAGTCAATGCCACCTTGGTTCAACAAAAATGAAATTAGCCGCCCCGCCGACGCCGCCAACGAAAAGACCCCGCCAGGAGGCGGGGCCGATACGGGGCATTCGAGAAACGCGCGACGCGCCCTCAGAACGGGATCTCGTCGTCGAAGTCGTCGAAACCGCCGGGCTGGGGCGCCCCGTAGTTGCCACCGCCCTGCTGCTGACCGCCCTGGGCCGGGGCCTGCTGGGGCGGGCGCTGCTGCGGGGCATTGTTGCCATAGCCGCCCTGGGGCGCACCGCCGGGCTGGCCATAGCCACCGCCCTGCTGACCGCCGAAGTTGCCCGGCTGCTGTTGCGGAGCGAAATCGCCGCCACCGCGCGAGTCGAGCATCTGCATATCGTTGCAGACGATCTCGGTGGAGTAGCGATCCTGGCCGTTCTGGTCCTGCCACTTGCGCGTCTGCAGCCGCCCTTCGATATACACCTTGCCGCCCTTCTTCAGGTACTGCTGGGCGATCTCGGCGAGCTTGTTGAACAGCACCACGCGGTGCCACTCGGTCCGCTCCTGGCGCTGACCGCTCTGGCGATCCATCCAGGTGTCGGTCGTCGCCACGTTGAGGTTGGCCACCGCCGTTCCCGACGGCGTAAAGCGCACTTCAGGGTCCTGACCCAGATTGCCGATCAGGATGACCTTGTTCACACCACGGGCCATGTTTGACTCCTTGCTGTTGGCCGGGCGCTCAGGCGCCCGATGTATCGTGTCGGGTACCGGCCACGCGGGCCAGTGCGTCGGTATCCAGGCGCTGCCGGTCGACCTTGAGATAGGCGACCCGCTCGTCGGGCACCACCATCACGTCCTCGACGCCGGCCACCTCGGCGAACCGGGACATCAGGGTATCCAGCGTATCGGGATGGTCGTCGATCGCCACTACCTCGCTGGACAGATGCCGCGGCGCGGGCATCTTCCAGATTACCGCCAGCCACACGGCCCCCAGCAGGGCGGCGCCGAGGAATACCGCATCATAGCCGAAATGCGACGACAGGGCGCCGCCCAGCACGCCGCCCAGGAAGGCGCCGAGGAACTGGCTGGTCGAATAAACGCCCATGGCGGTGCCCTTGGCGCCGGCCGGGGCCAGCTTGCTGATCATCGACGGCAGGGTGGCCTCGAGCAGATTGAAGACCACGAAGAACGCCCACAGCAGGCCCAGCAGCGTCCAGCGCTGGTGGCCGAGTTCGCCCAGCGCCAGCAGGATCAGGGTCATGCCGGCCACCGCGCCGACGAAGGTGGCCTTCATCCGCCGCTTCTTCTCGGCGATGATCACCAGCGGCACCATGCAGACGAAGGCCAGGCCCATAACGCCCAGGTAGAACCAGCCCTGATGCGAGGCCTGGATGCCCACGTCGACCAGCCGGAAGGGCACGGCGACGAAGGCGGCGGTAAGGATCAGGTGCAGGGAGAAGATCGAGAAGTCCAGCCGCAGCAGGCTGGTGCTGGACAGGGTGCTGCGCAGCTGGTCGCGGTCGAGCCCCACGTCGCGGTGGCGGACCAGCCGCGGCGCGGCGGGGACGAGCTTCCACAGTACCAGCAGGCTGACCACGGCGAGCACCGCGGTCAGCCAGAACACGCTGGTCAGGCCGAAATGGGCGGCGACCAGCGGGCCGACGACCATGGCGATGGCGAAGGCCACGCCGATCGACAGGCCGATGGTAGCCATCGCCGCGGTGCGCACTTCCTCGCGGGTCTGGTCGGCGAGCAGCGCCATGATAGCGCCGGCCACCGCGCCACTACCCTGCAGGCAGCGCCCGAGGATGATCTGATAGATGGTGTCGGCCTCGGCGGCGAGCACACTGCCCAGCATGAACAGCAACAGGCCGCCGGCGATCACCGCCTTGCGGCCGACACGGTCGGAGAGCAGGCCGAAGGGAATCTGCAGCACGGCCTGGGTCAGGCCATAGGCACCGAGCGCCACGCCGACGAGCAGCGGGGTGGCCCCGCTCAGGTCCTTGGCGTAGAGCGCCAGTACCGGCAGCACCATGAAGAGTCCGAGCATGCGCGTGGCATAGAGGCCGGCCAGGCCGGTGATGGCACGGCGCTCGGTCGTGAGTAGTCGAGCAGTCATTGGCAGGTTCGCAGTCTGGGTGAACGGGATGGGGGAACAGCTTGCGAGCGCGGGGCCGCCTCGTGACGACGGCGACACCCGACCCGACCATTCTACCGGTTCGGGCCAGAGAGGGGAAAGCGCCGCTCCCGTGACCGGGCAATCGCAGCTGGCTCTGGTAAGGGGTACCGGGGACAGGTCGAAGAGGGGGTCTAAGCCATAACCGGACAACCCAGGTTGTTAGAGCCCGGGCCGGCCAGCGCGTATACTGGTTCTTTTGCGCTGTGCACGAGGTGGCAATGGACAGGATCCAGGTTAGGGGAGCCCGCACCCACAACCTCCAGAACATCGACGTCGATCTGCCGCGCGACAAGTTGATCGTGGTCACCGGACTGTCGGGCTCCGGCAAGTCCTCGTTGGCCTTCGACACGCTCTACGCCGAGGGCCAGCGACGCTACGTCGAGTCGCTGTCCACCTATGCCCGGCAGTTCCTGTCGATGATGGAAAAGCCCGATGTCGATCACATCGAGGGGCTGTCACCGGCGATCTCCATCGAGCAGAAGTCCACCTCGCACAACCCGCGCTCGACGGTGGGCACCATCACCGAGATCTACGACTACCTGCGCCTGCTGTTCGCCCGTGCCGGCACGCCGCGCTGCCCCGAGCACGGCAACGATCTCGAGGCGCAGACCGTCTCGCAGATGGTCGACCAGGTGCTGGGGCTGCCCGAGGGCAGCCGGCTGATGCTGCTGGCACCGGTCGTCAAGGGCCGCAAGGGCGAGCACCAGCAGCTGATCAGCGAACTGCGCGCCCAGGGCTTCGTGCGGGTGATGGTCGACGGCCGGGTCTGCGAGTTCGACGAGATCCCGCCGCTCGACAAGAACAAGAAGCACGACATCAGCGTGGTGGTGGATCGCGTCAAGGTACGCGACGATCTCCAGCAGCGCCTCGCCGAATCGTTCGAGACCGCACTGAACCTCTCCGACGGCATCGCCATCGTCCACTTCATGGACGGCGAGCGCGAGGATCTCACCTTCTCGGCGCGCTTCGCCTGCCCGGTGTGCGGTTACTCGATCGCCGAACTCGAGCCGCGGATGTTCTCGTTCAACAATCCGGCCGGCGCCTGCCCGACCTGCGACGGCCTGGGCAGCCAGCAGTACTTCGACCCGGACAAGCTGATCAGCCATCCCGAGCTGTCACTGGCCGAGGGCGTGATCAAGGGCTGGGACCGGCGCAGCGTCTACTACTTCAACCAGCTGCAGGCGGTCGCCCGCCATTACCGCTTCGAACTCGAGACGCCGTGGAACGCGCTGGCCCGCCACGAGCGCGACATCGTTCTCCACGGCAGCGGCCACGATGCCATCGCCTTTTCCTACGTCAACGACCGCGGCCGCAAGGTGACCCGCGAGCATCCCTTCGAGGGCGTGCTGCCCAACATGCAGCGTCGCTACCGCGAGACCGACTCGAGCATGGTCCGCGAGGATCTCGCCAAGTATCTGGCCGTCCAGCCCTGCCCGAGCTGCCACGGCACCCGCCTGCGGCGCGAATCGCGTCACGTCTATATCGACGAGCACAGCCTGCCGGATCTCGTACGCCTGCCCATCGGCGAGGCCTGGGGCTACTTCAAGGCGCTGGAGCTGCCCGGCCGCAAGGGGGAGATCGCCGCCAAGATCGTCCGTGAGATCCACGCTCGACTGGAGTTCCTGGTCAATGTCGGACTCGACTATCTCAACCTGGAGCGCAGCGCCGACACCCTCTCCGGCGGCGAGGCCCAGCGCATCCGCCTGGCCAGCCAGATCGGCGCCGGCCTGGTGGGCGTGATGTACATCCTCGACGAACCCTCGATCGGCCTGCACCAGCGCGACAACGACCGCCTGCTCAAGACCCTCGAGCACCTGCGCGACCTGGGCAACACGGTGATCGTCGTCGAGCATGACGAGGACGCCATCCGCGCCGCCGACCACGTGCTCGACATCGGCCCCGGCGCCGGGGTGCACGGCGGCCGCATCGTCGCCCAGGGCACGCCGGCCGAGGTCGAGGCCAGCGATGCGTCGCTGACCGGTCAGTACCTGGCCGGCACGCGGCGCATCGAGGTGCCGCCGTATCGCATTCCGGGCAACCCCGAGAAGGTCGTGCGGCTCACCGGCGCCCGTGGCAACAACCTCCAGGACGTCACCCTCGAGCTGCCGCTGGGGCTGTTCGTCTGCGTCACCGGGGTCTCGGGCTCGGGTAAGTCGACGCTGATCAACTCGACGCTGATGCCGATCGCCGCCCGCGAACTCAACCGGGCCTCGACCCTGACGCCGGCGGCACATACCGCCATCGAGGGGCTCGATCAGCTCGACAAGGTCATCGACATCGACCAGAGCCCCATCGGTCGCACGCCGCGCTCCAACCCGGCCACCTACACCGGCATCTTCACGCCGATCCGCGAGCTGTTCGCCGGCACCCAGGAGGCGCGCGCCCGCGGCTACAAGCCGGGCCGCTTCTCGTTCAACGTCAAGGGCGGGCGCTGCGAGGCCTGCCAGGGCGAGGGCATGATCAAGGTCGAGATGCACTTCCTGCCCGACATCTACGTGCCCTGCGATGTCTGCAAGGGCAAGCGCTACAACCGCGAGACGCTGGAGATCACCTACAAGGGCCGGAACATCCACGAGGTGCTGGAGATGACCGTCGAGGAGGCACTGGCGTTCTTCTCGCCGGTGCCGGCGATCGCCCGCCGCCTGCAGACGCTAATGGACGTGGGGCTGTCCTACGTGCGCCTGGGCCAGAGCGCCACCACGCTCTCCGGCGGCGAGGCGCAGCGTGTCAAGCTGGCCCGCGAGCTGGCCAAGCGCGATACCGGCAAGACCCTCTACATCCTCGACGAACCCACCACCGGGCTGCACTTCGAGGACATCCGCCAGCTGCTGACGGTGCTGCATCGCCTGCGCGACCACGGCAACACCATCGTGGTCATCGAGCACAACCTGGACGTGATCAAGACCGCGGACTGGCTGATCGACCTGGGCCCCGAGGGCGGCTCCGGGGGCGGACGGATCATCGCCGAGGGCACCCCGGAGCACGTGGCGACGCTCGAGCACTCGCACACCGGACGCTTCCTCAAGCCGTTGCTGGAGAAGCAGTCGGCAAGCCGCGAACCACGGGCCACCAGCGCCGCGGAGACCTGATCCGGGCTCATCGCTCGCAGCTCGGCTTCCTGCCTTCAGGCGCGAAGTCGAGCCCTTCCCGCCTTCCGTTCATAAAAAAAGCCGGCCCCCGAGGGGGCCGGCTTGCGGCGTCGCTGATGGCCGGGAAGCCTGGCGGAGGATCACTCCTCGCCGGCAGCTTCCTCGACGGCCGGCCGATCGACCAGCTCGACGTAGGCCATGGGGGCGTTGTCGCCGGCGCGGAAACCGCACTTCAGCACACGGACGTAGCCGCCCGGGCGATTGGCGTAACGCGGACCCAGCTCGTTGAAGAGCTTGCCGACCGCTTCCTTGGAGCGGGTGCGGCTGAAGGCCAGACGACGGTTGGCGACGCTGTCCTGCTTGGCCAGGGTGATCAGCGGCTCGATATGACGACGCAGCTCCTTGGCCTTGGGCAGGGTTGTCTTGATCACCTCATGCTCGACCAGCGACACGCTCATGTTCTTGAACATGGCCTGGCGGTGCGAGCTGTTGCGGTTCAGATGACGACCACTCTTACGATGACGCATGGTTTTGTTCCTTAACTGGGACTCGAGTCGACGCTCACGCGGAGGCCTTGTCGTCCTTGAGGCTGGCCGGCGGCCAGTTCTCAAGCCGCATGCCCAAGGAGAGACCGCGCGCTGCCAGGACGTCCTTGATTTCGTTCAGGGACTTCTTGCCGAGGTTCGGCGTCTTCAGCAGCTCCACCTCGGTGCGCTGGATCAGATCGCCGATGTAGTAGATGTTCTCGGCCTTCAGGCAGTTTGCGCTGCGTACGGTCAACTCGAGATCGTCTACGGGGCGCAGCAGGATGGGATCGATGTGATCCTCTTCCTCCTCGACTTCCTGTTCCTTGTCGGCTTCCAGGTCGACGAACGCGCCCAGCTGCTCCTGCAGGATGGTCGCGCTGCGACGGATCGCCTCTTCCGGATCCAGGGTACCGTCGGTTTCCAGGTTGATGACCAGCTTGTCGAGGTCGGTGCGCTGTTCGACACGCGCGGCCTCGACGGCATAGGAAACGCGACGCACGGGGCTGAAGGTCGCATCCAGCTGCAGGCGACCGATGGCCCGGGATTCGTCATCCGCGCTGGCACGAGTATCCGCCGGCTCATAGCCACGCCCGCGGGCGATCTTGAGCTGCATCTTCAGCTCGGCGCCCTCGTTGACGTGAGCGATTACGTGCTCGGGATTGACGATCTCGACATCGTGATCCGTGGCGATGTCACCGGCAGTCACGACGCACGGCCCCTGCTTGTTCAGCGAGAGTACGGCCTCGTCACGGCTGTGCATCTTGATCGCCACGTCCTTGAGGTTCAGGAGGATTTCGATGACATCTTCCTGGACCCCTTCGATCGCGCTGTACTCGTGGTCGACACCGGCGATTTCCGCCTCCACCACGGCGCAGCCGGGCATGGAAGACAGCAGGATGCGACGCAGAGCATTCCCCAGGGTGTGACCGAAGCCGCGCTCGAACGGCTCGAGCACGATCTTCGCGTGGTGCGCGCTGATCTCTTCGACCTTGATGTCGCGAGGACGGAGAAACTCTGTCACTGAACGCTGCATATGAACACCTTTTCAGGCTGCCAAACGGATACTCGGTACTCTGCACCGGGCCCGCCCGAGGGCGGGCCCGGCATCACGCGGTGGCGATGCTTACTTCGAGTACAGCTCGACAATCAGGTTTTCGTTGATGTCGGCAGACAGGTCGCCGCGTTCCGGGACAGCCTTGAAAGTGCCTTCCATCTTCTTCGAGTCGACATCGACCCAGCCGATGTCGCCGCGCTGACCGGCCAGCTGCAGGGCGCTCTGGATGCGCACCTGGTTCCTGGCCTTCTCGCGGACGGAGACGACATCACCGGGGCGAACCTGATAGGAAGCCACGTTGACGGTCTTGCCGTTGACGGCGATCGCCTTGTGGCTGACCAGCTGACGCGCCTCGGAGCGCGTCGAGCCGAAGCCCATGCGGTAGACGACGTTGTCCAGTCGGGATTCGAGCAACTGCAGCAGCAACTCGCCGGTCGCGCCCTTCAGGCGGGCCGCTTCCTTGTAGTAGTTGCGGAACTGCTTCTCGAGTACGCCGTACATGCGACGTACTTTCTGCTTCTCGCGAAGCTGCAAGCCGTAGTCGGAAAGACGCTGACGGCGCTGGCCGTGCACACCCGGGATCTGCTCGGATTTGCACTTCTTCTCGAAGGGAGTGACACCGCTCTTGAGGAAGAGGTCGGTGCCTTCACGACGAGACAGTTTGCACTTCGGTCCAATATAACGAGCCATGAGTCTGTCTCCTTAAACGCGGCGTTTCTTCGGCGGACGGCAGCCGTTGTGGGGAACGGGCGTCGCGTCGGTGATGCTCTGCACGCGGAAACCGGCGGCATTCAGTGCGCGCACGGCGGACTCACGGCCCGGACCGGGGCCTTTGACCAGCACGTCGACGTTCTTTACACCATACTCGGCTGCAGCAGTCGCTGCACGTTCGCTTGCCACTTGAGCAGCGAACGGGGTGCTCTTGCGAGAACCACGAAAACCCGAACCACCGGCAGTCGCCCAGGAAAGAGCGTTGCCCTGGCGGT
Source organism: Halomonadaceae bacterium T82-2 (assembly GCA_001577635.1). GTDB lineage: Bacteria > Pseudomonadota > Gammaproteobacteria > Pseudomonadales > Halomonadaceae > Modicisalibacter. The sequence goes on from LSBP01000001.1 coordinate 365,076, forward strand.
CTGTGATCGTCACGATCGTGTTGTTAAAAGAGGCATGGATGTGGGCAACCGCATCCACTACCTGCTTTTTCACCTTTTTACGGTTACTACGCGGGTTAGCCATGTTGATGTTTCCTGTCTAAACGCCAGAACGTACGTGATTATTTGCGAATCGGCTTGCGCGGGCCCTTGCGGGTACGCGCATTGGTCTTGGTGCGCTGGCCGCGCAGCGGAAGACCACGACGATGGCGCAGACCACGATAGCAACCCAAGTCCATGAGACGCTTGATATTCAGCGTCGTGTCACGGCGAAGGTCGCCCTCAACGGTGTATTTGCCGACTTCAGTACGCAGGGCATCCACCTGTTCGGCGGACAGCTCCTGAATCTTGGTGGTCGGCGCAATACCGACCGCAGCACAGATGTCCTGTGCACGAGTGCGGCCAATCCCGAAGATATAGGTCAGCGAGATCGCCGCATGCTTGTTGTCCGGGATATTGACGCCTGCAATACGGGCCATCAGCTTTCTCCGAAATTTGAGCGGCTTGCTCGATTGGTCATCTACAAAGGGCGCAACAGCTTACACCTTTGTCCCCCCCGGGACAAGGGCGTAAGCCGGCGCCCGCATTGAAACAGCGGCAGATCAGCCCTGGCGCTGCTTGTGCCGCGGTTCGGTGCAGATGACGCGAACCGCGCCATTACGCCGAATGATCTTGCAGTTGCGGCACATTTTCTTGACGGAAGCTCGAACTTTCATCGTTCTCTCCATTACGCGGCAGGCGCGATGCTCAGCGCATCAGGCCGCCGCTTCCGTAGCCTTTCAGGTTGGACTTCTTCATCACCGACTCGTACTGGTGCGACATCAGATGCGACTGAACCTGCGCCATGAAGTCCATGATGACCACGACCACGATCAGCAACGAGGTTCCGCCGAAGAAGAACGGAACGTTCCATGCAATGATCAGGAACTGGGGCATCAGGGAAACGGCGGTGATGTAGAGGGCACCGAACAGCGTCAGGCGCGTCATCACCTTGTCGACGTAGCGAGCGGTCTGCTCGCCGGGACGGATACCCGGCAGGAACGCACCAGACTTCTTGAGGTTGTCGGCAACGTCCTTGGGATTGAAGACCAGCGCCGTGTAAAAGAAGCAGAAGAATACCACTGCCGCGGCGAAAAGCAAGATGTACAGCGGCTGCCCCGGCCCCAGGGACTGGGAGATCGTCTGCAGCCACTCGAAGCCCTTGGCCGACCCCAGCCACTGGCCGATCGAGGCCGGGAACAGCAGGATGCTCGAGGCGAAGATCGCGGGGATGACCCCGGCCATGTTGACCTTGAGCGGCAGGTAGCTGCTCTGCCCGGCATACATCTTGTTGCCCACCTGACGGCGCGGGTAGTTCACCGTGATGCGGCGCTGACCGCGCTCGATGAACACCACGAACGCCACGGTGGCGATTGCCAGCACGGAAAGCGCCAGCAGCGGCAGGACATTCCACGCGCCATCGTTGCGCGCCAGTTCAAAGGACTGACCGATCGCACCGGGAAGCCCGGCGACGATCCCCGAGAAGATGATCAGCGAAATGCCGTTGCCGATGCCTTTCTCGGTAATCTGCTCGCCCAGCCACATCAAAAACACCGCACCGGCCACGAACGAGACGATCGCGGTGAAGTAGAAGCTGAAGTCGCTGGTATAGGTCACGCCCTGTCCGACCAGACCGACTGCCATGCCGGTCGCCTGGATCAAGGCCAGTATCACGGTGCCGTAGCGGGTGTACTGGCTGATCTTGCGCCGGCCGGCCTCACCTTCCTTCTTCAGCTGCTCGAGCTGGGGCGAGACCGCCGTCAGAAGCTGCATGATGATTGACGCGGAGATGTAGGGCATGATCCCCAGCGCCAGGATACTCATGCGAGACAGTGCACCCCCGGAGAACATGTTGAACATGCCCAGGATGGTGCCCTGATTTTCCCTGAACAAGGCAGCGAGCTGGTCAGGATCGATACCGGGAACGGGAATGTGGGCACCGATGCGGTACACCACGATGGCGATGAACACGAAGCGCAGCCGCGCCCACAGTTCACTCAAGCCGCCTCCCGTTGCCGGCATGTTTCCTGACTTAGCCATTTAGTCCTCGACCTTGCCGCCGGCGGCTTCGATCGCGGCACGGGCACCCTTGGTGACCTTGAGACCGCGCACGGTGACCGCCTTGTTCAGTTCGCCGGAAAGGATGACCTTCGCGAAGCGCGTGGCATCCTTGAGCACGTTGGCCTTCTTCAGCGTCTCCAGGTCGGCGACGTCGCCATCGACCCGTGCCAGCTCGTCCAGGCGCACCTCTTCGGAAACCAGCGATTTCGCGGAGGTGAAGCCGAACTTCGGCAGACGACGCTGCAGCGGCATCTGGCCGCCCTCGAAACCGGGCTTGACGCCGCCACCGGTACGAGACTTCTGGCCCTTGTGGCCGCGGCCGCCGGTCTTGCCCAGACCGGAGCCGATGCCACGGCCGACACGCTTCTCGGCGTGCTTGGAACCCGGAGCCGGGCTCAGGCTATTGAGTTTCATGGATTACTCTCCCTCAACACGCACAAGGTAGTTAACCTTGTTGACCATACCGCGTACGGCAGGGGTGTCTTCCAACTCGACGGTGTGACCGATGCGGCGCAGCCCAAGGCCGCGCATGGTGGCCTTGTGCTTTTCCAGAACGCCGATGGTGCTGCGAACCTGGGTAACCTTGATCTTCGCTGCCATGGTGCCTTACCCCGCGATCTCTTCGACGGACAGACCGCGCTTGGCGGCGATGTCTTCCGGCGCTTGCATGGAGGCCAGGCCGTTGATGGTCGCGCGGACCACGTTCACCGGATTGGTGGAGCCGTAGCACTTGGCCAGAACGTCATGGACACCGGCCAGCTCGAGTACGGAGCGCATGGCGCCACCGGCGATGATCCCGGTACCTTCGGAAGCCGGCTGCATGAACACCTTGGAGGCGCCGTGACGGGCCTTCACCGGGTACTGCAGCGTGCTGCCACGCAGGCTGACCTTGACCATGTTGCGGCGGGCCTGGTCCATCGCCTTCTGGATCGCGACCGGCACCTCGCGGGCCTTGCCGCGACCGAAACCGACGCGGCCGTTGCCGTCACCGACGACGGTCAGTGCGGTGAAACCGAAGATGCGGCCGCCCTTGACCACCTTGGCGACACGGTTGACCTGCACCAGCTTTTCCTGCAGGTCGCCGCCTTTCTGTTCGATATTCGCCATCGTAAAACCCTTTAGAATTCCAGGCCGCCTTCACGTGCGGCATCGGCCAGGGCCTTGACGCGACCGTGATACTTGAAACCGGCACGGTCGAAGGCTACCTGGGTGATACCCGCTTCCTTGGCGCGTTCGGCAATCATCGCACCAACCTTGGCGGCGGCGTCAGTGTTGCCGGTACCGCCCTCGCGCAGGCTCTTGTCGAGCGTGGAGGCGCTGGCCAGCACGCGGTCGCCTTCCGGCGAGATGATCTGCGCGTAGATGTGGCGCGGCGTACGGTTGACGCACAGGCGATACACGCCCAGCTCGCGGATCTTGGCGCGAGCGCGGCGGGCACGACGGAGACGAGATTCTTTCTTCGCGTTCATAACCCTGCCTTACTTCTTCTTGGCTTCTTTGCGGCGGACCTGTTCGTCGCCGTACCGGATACCCTTGCCCTTGTAGGGTTCGGGCGGACGGAAGGCGCGAATTTCCGCTGCCACCTGGCCGAGACGCTGCTTGTCCGCGCTCTTGAGCACGATGGTGGTGTTCTTGGGCGTTTCCGCCGTGACACCCTCGGGCAGCGCGTATTCGACCGGATGAGAGAAGCCGAGTGTCAGGTTGAGCGTCTTGCCACTTGCCTGGGCACGATAGCCGACGCCATTGATCTCGAGGGTCCGGGAGAACCCTTCGGACACACCGGTGACCATGTTCTGGACCAGTGCGCGGGTGGTGCCTGCCATCGCCCAGCTCTTGGCCGACTCGCTCGGCGCAAAGGTCAGCTGGCCTTCTTCCTGGCCGATCACCACATCGGGGTGAACGGTCATGGACAGCGTGCCCTGACCGCCCTTGACGGTCAGCTGGTCGCCGTCGAGCTTGAACTCGACGCCGCTCGGCAGTTTAACCGGATATTTGGCTACGCGGGACATTCGTCACTCCTAGAATACGGTGCAGATGACTTCACCGCCGACACCGGCCTGCCGCGCCGCACGATCGGTCATCACGCCCCTGGAGGTGGAAACGATCGCGACGCCCAGGCCATCAGCGACCTTCGGCAGCTCGTCCTTGCCCTTGTAGCTGCGCAGGGACGGCTTGGAGGCGCGCTGGATGTGTTCGATGACCGGCTTGCCCTCGAAGTACTTGAGGACCACGGACAGTTCCGGCTTGGCGCTTTCGGCCACGGTGTAGTCGGTGATGTAACCCTCTTCCTTCAATACGCGGGCCACCTCGACCTTGAGCTTGGAGGACGGCATGGAAACCGCCTCCTTGGTGGCCATCTGCGCATTGCGGATACGGGTGAACATATCCGCCAGCGTATCTTGCATGCTCATTACGTTGCGCTCCTGATGATTCTACGTGGCGTTACCAGCTGGACTTCTTGAGTCCGGGTACGTCGCCACGCATGGCGGCTTCACGCAGCTTGTTGCGGCCGAGGCCGAACTTGTTGTAGTAGCCGTGCGGACGGCCAGTGATCCGGCAGCGGTTGCGCTGACGGACCGGACTGGAGTCGCGCGGCAACGACTGCAGCTTCAGCTGGGCGTCGAAGCGCTCTTCATCGGAAGCGTTGACGTCATAGATGACGGCCTTGAGCTCGGCACGCTTGGCGGCGTACTTGTCGGCCAGCTTCGCGCGCTTGAGCTCACGCTCTACCATGCTTTTCTTTGCCATGATCCCACCCTTATTTCTTGAACGGGAAGTTCAGCGCGCTCAGCAGCGCACGGCCTTCTTCATCGCTGTTGGCAGTGGTGGTGATGGTGACATCGAGACCACGAATCCGGTCGATCTTATCATATTCGATCTCCGGGAAGATGATCTGCTCACGCACCCCCATGGAGTAGTTGCCACGGCCGTCGAAGGACTTCGGGTTCAGGCCCCGGAAGTCGCGAACGCGCGGAATCGCCACGTTCACCAGACGGTCGAGGAAATCCCACATGCGCTCGCGACGCAGAGTGACCTTGATGCCGATCGGCCAGCCCTCACGGACCTTGAAGCCTGCGATGGACTTGCGTGCCTTGGTCACCATCGGCTTCTGACCGGAGAGCTTCTCCAGGTCGCCGATGGCGTTGTCGATCAGCTTCTTGTCGCTGGTCGCATCGCCGATACCCATGTTCAGGGTCACTTTGGTGATCCGGGGTACCTGCATCACGTTGGCATAGCTGAACTGCTCCTGCAGTTTAGCCATCACCTCGTTCTGATAACGTTCTTTCAAGTTCGCCATTTTGCTATCCGACTCGCGTTAGGCGTCGATCTGCTTTTGCGTCGACTTGTAGATACGTACCTTGGTACCGTCTTCCTGAACCTGGAAGCCGACGCGATCCGCTTTGCCGGTCTCCGCGTTGAAGATGGCCACGTTGGACGCGTGAATCGGAGCCTCGCGCTCGACGATACCCCCCTGGTTGCCCAGCATGGGGTTGGGCTTGGTGTGACGCTTGATCATGTTCACACCAGAGACGACGTAACGGCCGTCCTTGAGGACACGCTTGATGGTGCCCCGCTTGCCCTTGTCCTTGCCGGCGATGACGACCACTTCATCGTCACGTTTGATCTTTTGCATATCCGCCTCGCTCCTTACAGCACTTCGGGCGCCAAGGAAATGATCTTCATGAACTTCTCGGTGCGGAGCTCACGAGTGACCGGCCCGAAGATACGGGTGCCGACCGGCTGTTCGTTGGTGTTGTTCAACAGAACCGCCGCATTTCCGTCGAAGCGGATCAGCGAACCGTCGTTACGACGGACGCCACTGCGGGTGCGAACCACAACCGCCTTCATGACCTGGCCCTTCTTGACCTTGCCACGGGGGATGGCTTCCTTCACCGTTACCTTGATGATGTCACCCACGCGGGCGTAGCGGCGATGAGAACCGCCCAACACCTTGATGCACTGCACCCGGCGCGCCCCGCTGTTGTCGGCGACATCCAGCATTGTCTGAGTCTGAATCATCGGTTTTCTCCAAACCTAATCTGACTGCACTGGTTTCAGGCGCGAGCCGTTCAGCCCTTGGCCTGCTCGACGACCTCGACCAGCGTCCAGGACTTGCGCTTCGACAGCGGACGGCATTCCTCGATGGAAACCGTGTCGCCCAGCTTCGCCTGGTTCGCCTCGTCGTGGGCGTGCAGCTTGGTGGAGCGCTTCATGTACTTGCCGTAGATCGGATGGCGCACGCGGCGCTCGATCATGACGACAATGGACTTGTCCATCTTGTCGCTCACCACCTTGCCGGTGAGCGTACGAGCTTTCTTCTCTTCAGCCATCTCAGTCACCTGCCTTCTCGTTGAGCACCGTCTTCACGCGGGCGATGTCCCGGCGTACCTGCTTGAGCAGATGCGTCTGGCTCAACTGGCCGGTGGCCTTCTGCATGCGCAGGTTGAACTGCTCGCGGAGGAGTTCGAAAAGCTGCTCCTGCAGCGCTTCGACCGATTTTTCACGAATTTCCTGGGCTTTCATCACATCACCGTCCGTTTCACAAAGGTGGTCGAGACCGGGAATTTCTGGGCGGCCAGCGCAAAGGCTTCACGCGCCAGCTCTTCGGAGACCCCTTCGATCTCGTAGAGCACCTTGCCGGGCTGGATCTGTGCGACCCAGTACTCGACGGAGCCCTTACCTTTACCCATACGGACTTCCAGCGGCTTGTTGGAAATCGGCTTGTCAGGGAAGACCCGAATCCAGATCTTGCCGCCACGCTTGACGTGACGAGTGATGGCACGACGGCCGGCCTCGATCTGGCGCGCAGTCACGCGGCCGCGACCGGTGGCCTTGAGGCCGTACTCGCCGAAGCTCACCTTGCTGCCGCGATGCGCCAGGCCACGGTTGCGGCCCTTCTGCACCTTGCGGAACTTCGTACGCTTGGGTTGTAACATCGACTACATCTCCCCTTACTTGGAACCTTTCTTCTTGGGTGCGCCCTGGTTCTGCTGCTGCTTCTGCTTGGCGCGCACCTCTTCGATGCCCCCGAGGATTTCACCCTTGAAGATCCACACCTTGACGCCGATGACGCCGTAAGTGGTGTGGGCTTCGTAGGTGGCGTAATCGATGTCCGCACGCAGGGTGTGCAGCGGCACACGGCCTTCGCGGTACCACTCGGTACGGGCGATCTCGGCACCGCCGAGACGACCGGACAGCTGGATCTTGATGCCGCCGGCACCCAGGCGCATGGCGTTCTGCACGGCACGCTTCATGGCGCGACGGAACATCACGCGACGCTCGAGCTGGCCGCAGACGTTCTGCGCGACGAGCTGGGCGTCGAGTTCCGGCTTGCGGACTTCCTCGATGTTGACGTGCACCGGCACGCCCATCATCTCGGTGACTTCGCGACGCAGACGATCGACGTCCTCGCCCTTCTTGCCGATCACGATACCCGGACGTGCGGTGTGAATCGTGATGCGTGCATTGTTGGCGGGGCGCTCGATGGTGATGCGGCTCACGGAGGCGTTCTTGAGACGCTGCTCCAGGAAGCGACGCACTTCGAGATCGTTGTTCAGCTTATCGGCGTAGGCACCGCGCTCGGCGTACCAGACGGACGTGTGGTCCTTGACGATACCCAGCCGAATGCCTGTCGGATTTACTTTCTGACCCATCTGGTCGACTCCTACTTCTCGGCTACCTTGACGGTGATGTGGCAAGTGCGCTTCAAAATGCGATCCGCACGGCCCTTGGCGCGCGGCTGGATGCGCTTGAGCGTCATGCCCTCATCGACGCAGATGGTCGAGACACGCAGCTCGTCGATGTCCATGCCGTTGTTTTCTTCCGCATTCGCGATGGCGGACTGCAGCACTTTCTTGACCAGCTTGGCGGCCTTCTTCGGGGAGAAGGTCAGCAGGTCGAGTGCCTCGGCGACCGGCTTACCGCGCACCTGGTCAGCCACCAAACGGGCCTTCTGGGCGGATAAGCTAGCGCCACGCAGCTTTGCTGTGACTTCCATCTCTAATCCTCTCTCGGCTTACCGTTTGGCTTTCTTGTCCGCCGCGTGGCCGCGATAGGTGCGGGTGGCAGCGAATTCGCCCAGCTTGTGGCCGACCATTTCCTCGGAGACGTGCACCGGGACGTGCTGGCGACCGTTGTGGACCGCAATGGTGAGCCCGACCATGTTGGGCAGGATCATGGAACGACGCGACCAGGTCTTGATCGGTTTGCGGTCGTTCTTCTCCACTGCAGCCTCGACCTTCTTCAGCAGATGAAGGTCGATAAAGGGACCTTTCTTCAGTGAACGTGGCACAGCCGTTACCTCTTAATGTCTGTTACTTGGCCTTGCGGCGACGAACGATCAGCTTGTCGGTGCGCTTGTTCTTGCGGGTCTTGTGGCCCTTGGTCGGAACCCCCCACGGCGTCACCGGATGGCGACCACCGCTGGTACGACCTTCACCACCACCGTGCGGGTGATCCACCGGGTTCATGGCGACACCGCGAACGGTCGGGCGCACACCCCGCCAGCGCTTGGCACCGGCCTTGCCGAGTTGACGCAGGCTGTGCTCGGAGTTGCTCACCTCTCCCAGGGTCGCGCGGCACTCGGCCAGCACCTTGCGCATCTCGCCGGAGCGCAAACGCAGGGTGGCGTAGTTGCCTTCGCGGGCGACCAGCTGAGCACTGGCACCGGCGCTGCGCGCGAGCTGGGCACCCTTGCCGGGCTTGAGCTCGATGCAGTGGACGGTGGAACCCAGCGGAATGTTGCGCAGCGGCAGCGTGTTGCCACGCTTGATCGGTGCGTTCACGCCGGACTCCAACTGGTCGCCGGCACTCACGCCCTTGGGCGCGATGACGTAGCGACGCTCACCGTCCAGGTACTTCAGCAGCGCGATGTGGGCGCTGCGGTTGGGATCGTACTCCAGGCGCTCGACGATGGCCGGAACGCCATCCTTGGTGCGCTTGAAGTCGATCACACGGTAGTGGTGACGATGACCACCACCGACATGGCGCGTGGTGATGCGGCCATGATTGTTACGTCCGCCGGACTTGGACTGCTTCTCGAGCAGCGGCGCATACGGCCGGCCCTTGTAGATCTCGTCGCTGACAACCTTGACCAGGTGGCGGCGACCGGCGGATGTGGGTTTAGTCTTGACTACTGCCATGATCCGTACTCCTGCCCTTATTCGGCGCCAGAGAAGTCTTCGAGGGTCTCGCCCGCGGCCAGCGTGACGTAGGCCTTGCGGTAGCCCTTGCGCAGACCCGTGCCATGCAGGGTGCGCTTGGTCTTGCCCTTCACGTTGAGGACCTGGACGCTATCGACCTTCTTGCCGAACAGCGCTTGGACGGCCGCCTTGATCTCCGGCTTGGTCGCGTCGCTGGCCACCTTGAACACGTACTGGTTGTTCTCGGCGGCCATGGCAGCCTTCTCGGTCACGTGCGGTCCGAGCAGAACCTTGAATAGGCGTTCCTGGTTCATGCCAGCTTCTCCTCGAATTTGCGCAGGGCGGAGACGGTGACCAGCACCTTGTCGAAGGCGACCAGGCTCACCGGATCGGCGGCGGGGACATCGACGACATCCACGTTGGGGATGTTGCGCGCGGCCAGGTAGAGCTTCTCGTCGACCTCATCGGTGACGATCAGCGCCTTCTCGAGGCCCAGCTCCTGGAGCTTGGACACCAGCTGCTTGGTCTTGGGCGCCTCGACGGCGAACTCCTCGACCACCACCAGGCGCTCCTGGCGAATCAGCTCGGACAGGATCGACCGCATCGCCGCACGATACATCTTGCGGTTGACCTTCTGCGTGTAGTCCTGCGGACGCGCGGCGAAGGTCACGCCGCCGCTACGCCACAGCGGCGAGCGGATGGTGCCGGCGCGAGCACGACCGGTACCCTTCTGGCGCCACGGCTTCTTGCCGCCGCCACGCACGTCGGAGCGGTTCTTCTGGGCACGGGTACCCTGACGGCCGGCCGCGAGGTAGGCGGTGACGACCTGGTGGACCAGCGCTTCGTTGAATTCTTTGCCAAAGGTAGCGTCGGCGACTTCGACGGTGCCGCCAGCACCTGCAAGATTCAGATTCATCGGTCTTTACCCCTCAGCGAGCTTTAACGGCACGGCGGACGATCACGTCGCTGCCCGGCGCGCCCGGAACGGCGCCCTTGACCAGCAGCAGGTTGCGATCGGCATCGACGCGGACGACTTCCAGGCTCTGAACGGTCACGCGCTCATTGCCCATCTGTCCGGCCATTTTCTTGCCCTTGAAGACACGCCCCGGGGTCTGACACTGGCCGATGGAGCCAGGCGCACGGTGGGACAGGGAGTTACCGTGGCTGTTGTCCTGGGTGCGGAAGTTCCAGCGCTTAACGGCGCCCTGGTACCCCTTACCCTTGGAGGTGCCGGTCACATCGATCTTCTGACCAGCCTCGAAGAGGGACACGGAGAGTTCGCCACCCACGTCCGGAGCTTCCTCGCCTTCTGCCAGGCGGAACTCCATCAGTGAACGACCGGCCTCGATACCCGCCTTGGCGTACTGACCGGCAGTCGCCTTGGTGAGATGCTTGGCCTTGCGGGAGCCGGTTGTCACCTGAACCGCGCTGTAGCCGTCGCTTTCGACGGTCTTGACGCGAGTCACGCGGTTGGGCTCAACCTCGATCACGGTTACGGGCACGGAAGTGCCATCTTCGGTGAAGACGCGGGTCATGCCGCTCTTCTTACCGACCAAACCGATAGTCATGTTCAGTCTCCTATAGTGTACGGGGCTATCACCCGCTATGGCTGCCCTTTCCAGAGCATTCCACTAGCACGTTGTGTGACGCCATCCCGGCGTGGCGGCTGCTGCTGACTCCAGGCCAGCGCGGTGCCGCGTGTGTCTAGTGTTATCAGTCGAGCTTGATCTGTACGTCCACGCCGGCGGCGAGGTCGAGCTTCATCAGCGCGTCGACGGTCTTCTCCGTCGGCTCGACGATGTCGAGCACGCGCTTGTGCGTGCGAATCTCGTACTGGTCGCGTGCGTCCTTGTTGACGTGCGGCGAGATCAGCACGGTATAGCGCTCGCGATTGGTCGGCAGAGGGATCGGACCCCGCACCTGTGCACCTGTCCGCTTCGCGGTATCCACGATTTCCTGGGCGGACTGGTCGATCAGGCGGTGATCGAAAGCCTTCAGCCGAATGCGAATCTTCTGGTTCTGCATTAGCCCTAAACTCCAATGGATGTCGACGGCGATCGCCGCTTACCCACGCATTCAAAGGATGCGCATTATAGGCATGCAGGAACTTCGCGTCAAACGAAGCCCGACATGCGCAGAAAGGGGGCTCCTCGCGGAGCCCCCTTCGATCATCGCAGGATACCGCTTACTCGATGATCTTGGCGACGACGCCGGCGCCCACGGTACGGCCACCTTCGCGAACCGCGAAGCGCAGGCCGTCTTCCATGGCGATCGGCGCGATCAGGGAAACGGTCATCTGGACGTTGTCGCCCGGCATGACCATCTCGACGCCTTCCGGCAGTTCACAGGTACCGGTCACGTCAGTGGTCCGGAAGTAGAACTGCGGACGGTAGCCCTTGAAGAACGGGGTGTGACGACCACCTTCTTCCTTGGACAGGACGTAGACTTCCGCCTCGAACTTGGTGTGCGGCGTGATGGTGCCCGGCTTGGCCAGGACCTGACCACGCTCGACCTCGTCACGCTTGGTGCCACGCAGCAGGGCGCCGATGTTCTCGCCGGCACGACCTTCGTCGAGCATCTTGCGGAACATTTCGACACCGGTAACGGTGGTCTTGGTGGTGTCCTTCAGACCCACGATCTCGACTTCGTCGCCGGTGCGGACGATGCCGCGCTCGACACGGCCGGTGACCACGGTGCCGCGACCGGAGATGGAGAACACGTCCTCGATCGGCATCAGGAACGGCTGGTCGATGGCGCGCTCCGGCTCCGGGATGTAGTCGTCCAGGGCCTTGATCAGGTTGGCAACGGCGGTGGTGCCCATGCCGTTGTCGTCCTTGCCTTCCAGCGCCATCAGCGCAGAGCCGATGATGATCGGGGTGTCGTCACCCGGGAAGTCGTACTCGTTGAGGAGTTCACGAACTTCCATCTCGACCAGCTCGAGCAGCTCTTCGTCGTCGACCATGTCGGCCTTGTTCAGGAACACGACGATGTACGGAACGCCGACCTGGCGAGACAGCAGGATGTGCTCGCGAGTCTGCGGCATGGGGCCGTCGGCAGCGGAACAGACCAGGATCGCGCCGTCCATCTGAGCGGCACCGGTGATCATGTTCTTGACGTAGTCGGCGTGCCCCGGGCAGTCGACGTGCGCGTAGTGACGCGTTTCGGACTGGTACTCGACGTGGGCGGTGGCGATGGTGATACCACGCTCGCGCTCTTCCGGCGCATTGTCGATGGTATCGAAGGCACGCCAGTCACCACCGAAGACCTCGGCGGAAACGCGGGTCAGAGCCGCCGTCAGCGTGGTCTTGCCGTGGTCGACGTGACCAATGGTACCGACGTTGATATGCGGTTTGGAGCGTTCAAACTTTTCCTTAGCCACTGCTATAACCTCTTTACGTTAGCTAACGGTTAACCGTTCTGGTTGATGACGGCTTCTACGACGCTGGAGGGCGCCTCTTCGTAATCCGCAAACTCCATGGTGTAGCTTGCGCGGCCCTGGGTCTGAGAACGCAGATCGGTCGCGTAACCGAACATCTCAGCCAACGGAACCGTGGCGCGAATGATCTTGCCTGAGGAAGAGTCATCCATGCCCTGTACAAGGCCACGGCGGCGGTTAAGGTCACCCATGACATCACCCATGAACTCCTCGGGGGTCACGACCTCGACCTTCATCACCGGCTCGAGCAGCACGGCCTTAGCCTTGCGAGCACCTTCCTTGATCGCCATCGACGAGGCGACCTTGAACGCGGTCTCGTTGGAGTCCACGTCATGGTAGGAACCGTCGAACAGCGTGACCTTGACGTCAATCATCGGGTAACCCGCGATGACACCGTTCTGCAGCTGCTCGAAAGCCCCCTTCTCGACGGCCGGCACGTATTCCTTGGGAACCACACCGCCGACGATCTCGGACGCGAACTTGAAGCTCATGTCTTCGTCCTCGCCCTTGTCTTCCGCGGTCAGCGGCTCGATGCGCAGCCACACGTGACCGTACTGGCCGCGACCGCCCGACTGACGCACGAACTTGCCTTCCTGCTCGACCGACTGGCGAATGGTCTCGCGGTAGGCAACCTGCGGCTTGCCGATGTTGGCCTCGACCTTGAACTCGCGACGCATGCGGTCGACGATGATGTCGAGGTGAAGCTCGCCCATGCCGGAGATGATGGTCTGGCCGGTTTCCTCGTCAGTCTTGACCTGGAAGGACGGATCCTCCTGGGCCAGCTTGCCGAGGGCGACGCCCATCTTCTCCTGGTCGGCCTTGGACTTCGGCTCCACGGCAACCGAGATGACCGGATCCGGGAACTCCATGCGCTCGAGAACGATCTTGTCGTTCAGGTCGCACAGGGTGTCGCCGGTGGTGACATCCTTGAGCCCGATGCAGGCGGCGATGTCGCCGGCATAGACTTCCTTGATCTCCTCGCGGGAGTTGGAGTGCATCTGGACGATACGGCCGACGCGCTCCTTCTTCTGCTTGACCGAGTTGTAGACACTGTCGCCGGACTTCAGCACGCCGGAGTAGACGCGGATGAAGGTCAGCGTGCCGACGAACGGGTCGGTGGCGATCTTGAAGGCCAGGGCAGCGAAAGGCGCATTGTCGTCCGCCTCGCGCGTGGCGATGGTGCCGTCCTTGTCGTCCAGCTCGCCCTCGATGGCCTTGACCTCGGTGGGCGACGGCATGTACTCGATGACGCCATCCAGAACGGCCTGCACGCCCTTGTTCTTGAACGCGGAGCCACAGGTGACCAGGACGATCTCGTTGTCCAGGGTGCGACGACGCAGGCCGGCCTTGATGTCGGCCTCGGGCAGGTCACCTTCCTCGAGGTACTTGTCCATCAGCTCTTCGGACGCCTCGGCAGCGGCCTCGACCATCTGCTCGCGGTACATCTCGGCGGTTTCCTGGAGCTCGGCCGGGATGTCGACCAGCTCGTAGTTCATGCCGAAGTTGTCCTCGTCCCAGAGGATGGCCTTCATCTGGATCAGGTCGATGACGCCCTTGAACTCGTCCTCGGCCCCCCAGTTGATCTGGATCGGGACGACGTTGGCGCCCAGCTTCTGCTTGAGCTGGTCGAGCACCATGAAGTAGTCGGCACCGGCGCGGTCCATCTTGTTGACGAACACCATGCGCGGCACTTCGTACTTGTTGGCCTGACGCCAGACGGTCTCGGTCTGCGGCTGCACACCGGAGGAGCCGCACAGCACCACGACGGCACCGTCGAGCACACGCAGGGAACGCTCCACCTCGATGGTGAAGTCGACGTGCCCCGGGGTGTCGATGATGTTGATGCGGTGCTCGTCGAACTGCTTGTTCATGCCCTGCCAGAAGCAGGTGGTCGCCGCGGAGGTGATCGTGATGCCACGCTCCTGCTCCTGCTCCATCCAGTCCATGGTGGCGGCGCCATCATGGACCTCGCCGACCTTGTGGGAAAGGCCGGTGTAGAACAGGACACGCTCGGTAGTGGTGGTCTTCCCGGCGTCGACGTGGGCAACGATACCGATATTGCGGTAACGCTTGAGCGGAGTCTTGCGTGCCACGGATGAAACCTCCGTAGATTAGAAGCGGTAGTGAGAGAAGGCCTTGTTGGCTTCTGCCATGCGATGCACGTCTTCACGCTTCTTCACGGCAGCACCCTTGCCTTCGGCGGCGTCCAGCATTTCACCGGCCAGACGCTGCACCATGGTCTTTTCACCACGGTTGCGGGCGGCATCGACCAGCCAGCGCATGGCCAACGCCTGACGACGCGAGGGACGCACCTCGACCGGCACCTGGTAGGTCGCACCACCTACGCGGCGTGACTTGACCTCGACCATCGGCTGGATGGCTTCCAGCGCCTTGTCGAACACATCCAGCGGTGCTTCCTGGGCACGCTCGGCAACACGGTCCAGCGCACCATAGACGATGCGCTCAGCTACGGACTTCTTGCCGCTGATCATCAGATGGTTCATGAACTTCGCCAAACGCTCGCTGTTGAACTTCGGATCCGGCAGGATCTCGCGCTTGGCGGCAATGCGTCTTCTAGGCATGATAAGCCCTCGTCGAAGGGTCCTTCAGGTAAACCCGAGACTCCCGCCCCGTCGGGCGACGCTCGACCTTACTCTTATCCGACCATTGTTACGTAAAGATCTCGGTGTCCCGGCCTCAGGCCTTGGGACGCTTGGTGCCGTACTTGGAACGGCCCTGCTTGCGGTTCTGCACGCCGGAGGTGTCCAGGGCGCCGCGCACGGTGTGATAACGCACACCCGGCAAGTCCTTGACTCGGCCGCCGCGGATCAGCACCACGGAGTGCTCCTGCAGGTTGTGGCCTTCACCACCGATGTAGGAGGTCACCTCGTAGCCGTTGGTCAGACGAACACGGCACACCTTGCGCAGTGCGGAGTTCGGCTTCTTCGGCGTGGTGGTATAAACGCGGGTGCAAACCCCACGACGCTGCGGGCAGGCCTGCAGCGCCGGCACGTCACTCTTGGCGACCGGGCGCTTGCGCGGCTTGCGCACGAGCTGGTTGATCGTTGCCATAGTCTGTAGCTGTCTCCAGTGATTGCCTCGCCTCAACAGCAGGCACGGGCGCACCCACCCCACTGTTAAAGGCTGCGCATTCTAAAGTCTCATGATGAGCGGCGTCAAGGCCGGCACCCCGCGGGGCGCCGGCTGCAGCTCACAACTCGTCGTCATCGGCATCCAGCGCGGTGAGCTGGGCGCCCAGCTCCTGCTCGACCTCGAAGGCCGAGGGATGCAGGGTGCGCTCGGCGTCCTCGCGCTTGCGCCGACGCTCGGCGTGGTGCGTCAGCCCGGTACCCGCCGGAATCAGGCGGCCCACCACGACGTTTTCCTTCAGGCCGCGCAGGTAATCGCGCTTGCCGGTGACCGCCGCCTCGGTCAGCACCCGCGTGGTCTCCTGGAAGGAGGCCGCGGAGATGAACGACTCGGTGGCCAGCGAGGCCTTGGTGATACCCAGCAGGACGCGTCCGTACTTGGCCGGGAACTTGTCCTCCGTGGCCAGCCGCGCGTTCTCCTCGAGCACGCGCACCAGCTCGACCTGATCGCCGGGGATGAAGTCGGCGTCGCCGGCGTCGGTGATCTCCACCTTGCGCAGCATCTGACGCACGATCACCTCGATGTGCTTGTCGTTGATGCCCACGCCCTGGAGGCGGTAAACCTCCTGGATCTCGGCGGTGATGTACTTGGCCAGTTCCGCCACGCCGAGCAGCCGCAGGATGTCGTGCGGGTTGCTCGGGCCGTCGGAAATCACCTCGCCCTTCTCGACGGTCTCGCCCTCGAAGACGCTGATCTGACGCCATTTCGGGATCAGCATCTCGAACGGATCGCCGGATTCCGGGGTGATCGTCAGACGACGCTTGCCCTTGGTTTCCTTGCCGAAGCTGATCACGCCGCTGATCTCGGCGAGGATCGACGGTTCCTTGGGCTTGCGCGCCTCGAACAGATCGGCGACGCGCGGCAGACCCCCGGTGATGTCCTTGTTGCCGGACGCCTCGACCGGAATACGGGCGATGACCTCACCCACGCCGATCTGCGCACCGTTCTCGGCGGACACTACCGCATTGCCGGGCAGCAGATACTGCACGGGGGTGTTGGAGCCCGGCAGGGTGATGTGCTCGCCGGCTTCGTCGGTGAGCATGATCATCGGCCGCTTGTCGCGTCCCGCCGCCGGCCGCGAGGCCGACTCGATCACCTCGATGGAGGACAGGCCGGTCATCTCGTCCACGCTGCGGTGGATGGTGATGCCCTCGTCCATGTCGATGTACTGCGCCTTGCCCTGGACCTCGGCGATGACCGGGTGGGTGTGCGGGTCCCACTTGGCCACGGCCTGGCCGCCTTCGACATGGTCGCCGTCCTTGACGGACAGCTCGGCGCCGTAGGGCAGCTTGTAGTACTCGCGCTCACGGCCATGCTCGTCGGCCACCGCCAGGGCGCTGGAGCGGGATACCACCACCAGCTTGCCGTCGGCACGCTCGACGTGCTTGATGTTGTGCAGGCGCACCTTGCCGCCGTGCTTGACCTGGACGCTGTCCTGCGCGGAGGCCCGCGAGGCGGCACCGCCGATGTGGAAGGTCCGCATGGTCAGCTGGGTGCCCGGCTCGCCGATCGACTGCGCGGCGATGACGCCCACGGCCTCGCCGATGTTGACCTGGTGACCGCGCGCCAGGTCGCGGCCGTAACAGGCCGAGCAGACGCCGTGCGAGGTCTCGCAGCTGATCGCACTGCGCACCACGATCTCGTCGACGCCCATGGTGTCGAGCTGTTCGCACCAGGCCTCGTCGAGCAGCGTGCCGCGCGGGATCAGCACCTCCTCGGTCGCCGGATCGATGACGTCCTGGGCGACCACGCGGCCCAGCACGCGCTGCGCCAGGGAGACGATGATGTCGCCGCCCTCGATCACCGGGTGCAGGGTCAGCCCCTCCTCGGTGCCGCAGTCGGTCTCGGTGACCACCAGGTCCTGGGCGACGTCGACCAGACGACGGGTCAGATAACCGGAGTTGGCGGTCTTGAGCGCCGTGTCCGCCAGCCCCTTGCGCGCGCCGTGGGTCGAGATGAAGTACTGGAGTACGTTCAGACCCTCGCGGAAGTTGGCGACGATCGGCGTCTCGATGATCGAACCGTCCGGCTTGGCCATCAGGCCACGCATGCCGGCGAGCTGGCGGATCTGCGCGGCGCTACCCCGCGCGCCCGAGTCGGCCATGATGAACACGCTGTTGAACGAGTCCTGCTCGACCCGGTTGCCGTCGCGGTCGGTGACGGTCTCCTTGGAGATGCCCGTCATCATCGCCTTGGCCACCTTGTCGTTGGCCTTGGACCAGATATCGATGACCTTGTTGTACTTCTCGCCGGCGGTCACGAGACCCGAGGAGAACTGATCCTCGATCTCCTTGACCTCGTCCTCGGCGGCCTCGACGATCTCGCGCTTCTCGTCGGGGATGACGAAGTCGTTGACACCGATCGACGCCCCGGACCAGGTCGCCAGGCGGAAGCCGGTGTACATCAGCTGGTCGGCGAAGATCACCGCTTCCTTGAGACCGGCACTGCGGTAGACCTCGTTGATCAGCCGCGAGATCGCCTTCTTCTTCATCGGCTGGTCGACCAGCGCGAAGGGTGCGCCCTTGGGCAGGATGCGGAACAGCATCGCCCGGCCCACGGTCGTGTCGTACAGCGCCGTCTTAGGCGTCAGTGCACCACTTTCCTCGTCGCGCTCGTACTCGGTCATGCGCACCTTGACCCGGGCGTGCAGCGACACGCTCTGGGTACCGAAGGCACGCTCCACCTCATCGAGGTTGGCGAACACCATGCCCTCGCCCTGGGCACCGATGCGCTCGCGGGTCATGTAGTACAGACCCAGCACCACGTCCTGGGACGGCACGATGATCGGCTCGCCGTTGGCCGGCGACAGCACGTTGTTGGTGGCCATCATCAGTGCGCGCGCCTCGAGCTGGGCTTCCAGCGTCAGCGGCACGTGCACGGCCATCTGGTCACCGTCGAAGTCGGCGTTGTAGGCGGCACACACCAGCGGGTGCAGCTGAATCGCCTTGCCCTCGATGAGCAGCGGCTCGAAGGCCTGGATGCCCAGACGGTGCAGGGTCGGCGCACGGTTGAGCAGCACCGGGTGTTCGCGGATGACATCGGCGAGGATGTCCCACACCTCGGGCAGCTCGCGCTCGACCATCTTCTTGGCGGCCTTGATGGTCGACGCCTGGCCGGTGGCCTGCAGCTTGGAATAGATGAACGGCTTGAACAGTTCGAGCGCCATCTTCTTGGGCAGACCGCACTGGTGCAGGCGCAGGGTCGGGCCCACGGTGATCACCGAGCGGCCGGAATAGTCGACGCGCTTGCCCAGCAGGTTCTGGCGGAAACGCCCCTGCTTGCCCTTGATCATGTCGGCCAGCGACTTCAGCGGACGCTTGTTGGACCCGGTGATGGCCCGGCCGCGACGACCGTTGTCGAGCAGCGCATCGACCGACTCCTGCAGCATGCGCTTCTCGTTGCGCACGATGATGTCCGGCGCATTGAGGTCGAGCAGCCGCTTGAGGCGGTTGTTGCGGTTGATCACGCGACGGTAGAGATCGTTGAGATCCGAGGTCGCGAAGCGGCCGCCGTCGAGCGGCACCAGCGGACGCAGGTCCGGCGGCAGCACCGGCAGCACTTCCATGACCATCCACGCCGGGGCGTTGCCGGACTTGTAGAAGGCCTCGAGCAGCTTGAGCCGCTTGGACAGCTTCTTGATCTTGGTCTCGGAGTTGGTCTGCGGAATCTCCTCGCGCAGACGTTCGATCTCCTCCTCGAGATCGATGTCCTTGAGCAGCGCCTGCACCGCCTCGGCACCCATGCGGGCGTCGAAGTCGTCACCGAACTCCTCGAGGGCCTCGAAGTACTGCTCGTCGTTGAGCAGCTGGCCGCGCTCCAAGGTGGTCATGCCCGGATCGATGACCACGAAGCTCTCGAAATAGAGCACACGCTCGATGTCGCGCAGGGTCATGTCGAGGAACATGCCGATACGCGACGGCAGCGACTTGAGGAACCAGATGTGCGCGACCGGGCTGGCCAGCTCGATGTGGCCCATGCGCTCGCGGCGCACCACCGCCTTGGTCACCTCGACGCCGCACTTCTCGCAGATGATGCCGCGATGCTTCATGCGCTTGTACTTGCCGCACAAGCACTCGTAATCCTTCACCGGGCCGAAGATCTTGGCACAGAACAGGCCGTCACGCTCGGGCTTGAACGTCCGGTAGTTGATGGTCTCCGGCTTCTTCACTTCGCCATACGACCAGGAGCGGATCATGTCCGGCGAGGCCAGCGAGATCTTGATCGCATCGAACTCGTCGGACTGTGACTGCGATTTGAGGACTTTCACCAAATCTTTCATGGGGTCGCTCCGTTGCGGAGTTGTCATGAGCGGGGCCCGGTTCTCGGGGCCCCGCGGACCGTCATTGGCAAGCGTCGGGCGTTTCAGCCTTCCAGCTCGATATCGATGCCCAGCGAGCGGATCTCCTTCACCAGCACGTTGAAGGATTCCGGCATGCCGGCCTGCATGCTGTGGTCGCCGTCGACGATGTTCTTGTACATCTTGGTACGCCCTTCCACATCGTCGGACTTGACCGTGAGCATCTCCTGGAGGGTGTAGGCAGCCCCGTAGGCCTCGAGTGCCCACACCTCCATCTCGCCGAAGCGCTGACCGCCGAACTGCGCCTTGCCGCCCAGCGGCTGCTGGGTGACCAGGGAGTAGGAGCCGGTGGAGCGCGCATGCATCTTGTCATCCACCAGGTGGTTGAGCTTGAGCATGTACATGTAGCCCACCGTCACCGGACGGTCGAACTTCTCGCCGGTACGGCCATCGTAGAGATCCATCTGGCCGGAATCCGGCAGATCGGCCAGCCGCAGCAGGCCCTTGATCTCCTGTTCCTGGGCGCCGTCGAACACCGGCGACGACATCGGCACGCCGCCGCGCAGGTTCTTCGCCAGCGCGATCACATCCTCGTCACTCAACGAGTCGATGTCTTCCTGGCGGGTGCCCGGCGTGTTGTAGACTTTGCCGAGGAACTCGCGCAGCTCGGCAAGCTGCTGCTCGCGAGCATCGCGCAGCATGGCATCGATCTTCACGCCCAGACCGCGGGCGGCCATGCCCAGGTGGGTCTCGAGGATCTGCCCGACGTTCATGCGCGACGGTACGCCCAGCGGGTTGAGCACCACGTCGACCGGTTCGCCCTGATCATCGAACGGCATGTCCTCGATGGGCATGATCGCCGAGATGACACCCTTGTTACCGTGACGACCGGCCATCTTGTCGCCCGGCTGGATGCGACGCTTCACCGCCAGGTAGACCTTGACGATCTTGAGCACGCCCGGTGCCAGGTCGTCGCCCTGGGTGAGCTTGCGCTTCTTGTCCTCGAAACGCTCGTCCATCTCCTTGCGACGGTTCTCGAGCTGCTCGTCGGCCTGGGCCAGCAGCTCGTTGAGCGACTCGTCCTGCAGACGCAGCTTGAACCACTGCTGACGCGGCAGTTCGTCGAGGTACTCCTCGCTGAGCACGTCGTTCTTGTTCAGCTTGGGCCCGCCGTTGACCGGCTGGCCGGTGAGCTGACGCTTGAGACGCTCGAAAGTGGCGTCCTCGGCGATGCGGTAGGTCTCCTGCAGATCCTTGCGCACCTCGTCGAGCTGCATCTGCTCGATGGACAGCGCGCGGGCGTCCTTCTCGACACCGTCACGGGTGAACACCTGGACGTCGATGACCGTGCCCTTCATGCCGGTCGGGGCACGCAGGGAAGTGTCCTTCACGTCGGAGGCCTTCTCGCCGAAGATCGCGCGCAGCAGCTTCTCTTCCGGCGTCAGCTGGGTCTCGCCCTTGGGCGTGACCTTGCCGACCAGGATGTCACCGGCACCGACCTCGGCGCCGATGTAGACGATGCCCGCCTCGTCGAGCTTGGACAGCGCCGACTCGCCGACGTTGGGAATGTCCGAGGAGATCTCCTCGGCGCCCAGCTTGGTGTCGCGCGAGACGCAGGTCAGCTCCTGGATGTGGATGGTGGTGAAGCGGTCTTCCTGCACCACGCGCTCCGAGACCAGGATCGAGTCCTCGAAGTTGTAGCCGTTCCAGGGCATGAAGGCGATACGCATGTTCTGGCCCAGCGCCAGGTCGCCCATGTCCACGGACGGGCCGTCGGCGAGGATATCACCGCGCGCGACCACGTCACCCGGGCGCACGATCGGCCGCTGGTTCATGCAGGTGTTCTGGTTGGAACGCACGTACTTGGTGAGGTTGTAGATGTCGACGCCGGCTTCGCCGCCGATGATCTCGTCCTCGTTGATACGCACCACGATGCGCTTGGCATCGACCGAGTCGATCACCCCGCCGCGCCGCGCCACGGCGCAGACGCCGGAGTCACGGGCGACGAAGCGCTCCATGCCGGTGCCCACCAGCGGCTTGTCGGCGCGCAGGGTCGGCACCGCCTGACGCTGCATGTTCGCCCCCATCAGGGCGCGGTTGGCGTCGTCGTGCTCGAGGAACGGGATCAACGCCGCGGCCACCGACACCACCTGGCGCGGGGAGACGTCCATCAGGGTCACCTTGTCCGGCGCCATGAAGGTGGTCTCGCCCTTGTGGCGGACCTGCACCAGGTCGTCGACCAGCCGGCCGGCCTCGTCCACGGTGGCCGAGGCCTGGGCGATGACGAAGTCACCCTCCTCGATCGCCGACAGGCGCACCACGTCGTCGGTGACCTGGCCGTTCTCCACCTTGCGGTACGGCGTCTCGAGGAAGCCGTAGCTGTTGGCGTGGCTGTAGGTGGCCAGCGAGTTGATCAGGCCGATGTTCGGGCCTTCCGGCGTCTCGATCGGGCACAGGCGACCGTAGTGGGTGGCGTGAACGTCACGCACCTCGAAGCCGGCGCGCTCGCGGGTCAGACCGCCCGGCCCGAGCGCGGAGACACGCCGCTTGTGGGTGACCTCGGACAGCGGGTTGTTCTGGTCCATGAACTGCGATAGCTGGCTGGAACCGAAGAACTCCTTGACCGCCGCCGCCACCGGCTTGGCGTTGATCAGGTCCTGCGGCATCAGGCCTTCGCTCTCGGCCATGGACAGGCGTTCCTTGACCGCACGCTCGACGCGCACCAGGCCCACACGGAACTGGTTCTCGGCCATCTCGCCGACGCAGCGGATGCGGCGGTTGCCCAGGTGGTCGATGTCGTCGACGTCACCGAAGCCGTTACGGATGGCGATCAGCTCCTTGAGCACGGCAACGATATCGCCGTTGTCAAGCACGCCGGGGCCGGTGTCGGACTCGCGACGCAGCCGGCGATTGAACTTCATGCGCCCGACCGAGGACAGGTCGTAGCGGTCCTCGGTGAAGAACAGGTTGTGGAACAGCGTCTCGGCCGCTTCCTTGGTGGGCGGCTCGCCGGGGCGCATCATGCGGTAGATCTCGACCAGCGCCTCCAGCTGGGAGCGCGTGGTGTCGAGCTTCAGCGTGTCGGAGATGAACGGGCCGCAGTCGAGATCGTTGGTGTAGAGGGTCTCGAGCCGGGTAATGCCGGCCTGGGCCAGCTTCTCCAGCACCTCCGGGGTGATCTCAGTGTTGCACTCGCAGACCAGCTCGCCGGTGTTGGGGTCGACCTGATCCTTGGCCAGCACCTTGCCGTACAGGTACTCCATCGGCACCTCGAGACGCTCGAGGCCCGACTTTTCCATCTGCCGGATGTGCTTCTGAGTGATACGACGCCCTTCCTCGACGATCACGCTACCGTCGGCATCCTTGATGTCGAAGGTCGCGGTCTCGCCGCGCAGGCGCGACGGCACCAGCTCCACCGAGAAGCCGGACTTCTCGATGTGGAAGGTGCTGGTGTCGAAGAAGATATCGAGGATCTCCTCGGCGCTCATGCCCAGCGCACGCAGCAGGACGGTCGCCGGCAGCTTGCGGCGGCGGTCGATGCGCACGAAGACACTGTCCTTGGGATCGAACTCGAAATCCAGCCAGGAGCCGCGATACGGGATCACCCGGGCGGAATACAAAAGCTTGCCGGAGGAGTGGCTCTTGCCCTTGTCATGGTCGAAGAACACGCCCGGCGAGCGGTGAAGCTGGGAGACGATGACCCGCTCGGTACCGTTGACCACGAAGGTACCGTTCTCGGTCATCAGGGGGATTTCCCCCATGTAGACTTCCTGCTCCTTGATATCCTTGATCGCCTTGTTCGCCGAGTCCTTGTCGTAGATGATAAGGCGAACCTTGACCCGCAGCGGTGCCGAATAGGTGACGCCGCGCAGCTGGCACTCCTTGACGTCGAAGGCCGGAGTACCGAAACGATAGCTGACGTACTCGAGGGCGGCGTTGCCGGAGAAGCTCTCGATCGGGAACACGGACTTGAAGGCGGCGTGCAGGCCGACCTCGAGGCGCTCCTGGGGCGCCCGGTCCTGCTGGAGGAAGTCGTAGTAGGAATCAAGCTGGATGGCCAGCAGGTAGGGCACATCCATCACTTGGGGCAGTTTGCCGAAATCCTTGCGGATGCGTTTTTTCTCAGTGTATGAGTAAGCCATCTGTATTCCCCAGCTTGTTCACCATGGGTGACCGATGCGTGGTCGGCGCCACCTGACGGGGGCGTCCCTGTCAGGCGCTGACGGCAAGCCCCCTCGGGAGGCTCGCCGTCGGAATTCGCCTAGCGTTCGAATCGTCAGTGATGGGTACACGATAGGACGCTAGTGACAACAGAAAAAGGCCGGCAGCGGGCATCCCGCCACCAGCCATGGAAGCTTACGCAGCGCGTGAAGCCTTGGGGCACAAGGGTTACTTGAGCTCCACGGACGCGCCGGCTTCTTCCAGCTTCTTCTTGGCTTCTTCGGCGTCATCCTTGCTCATGGCTTCCTTGAGGGTCGCCGGAGCGCCGTCGACGGCACCCTTGGCTTCCTTCAGGCCGAGGCCGGTGATCTCGCGAACCACCTTGATGACGTTGACCTTCTTCTCGCCGGCGCCGGTCAGCACCAGGTCGAACTCGGTCTGCTCTTCGGCAGCAGCGGCTTCACCGCCACCCGGGCCGGCCACGACGGCGGCCGCGGCGGTCACGCCGAACTTCTCTTCCATCGCCTCGATCAGCTCGGCGACTTCCATCACGGTCATGTCGGCGACGGCGTTGATGATGTCTTCTTTGGTCAGTGCCATGATTGCTTTCCTAAACTTTGCGGAGCGCCCCGAACCGGTATCGGCGCTCGGTAACTGGGTAGACGATGTCGGCTGCGGTCAGCAGGGGCCTCAGGCGGCCTCTTCCTTCTGATCACGCAGCGCGGCGAGGGTACGCACCAGCTTGCCGGCAGAAGCTTCCTTCATGACGGACATCAGCTTGGCGATCGCCTCGTCGTACGTCGGCAGTGTTGCCAGACGGTCCAGCTGGGCGGCCGGGATGAACTCACCTTCGTAGGCCAGCGCCTTGACTTCGAAGTCCTTCTCGTTCTTGCCGAACTCCTTGAACAGGCGGGCGGCGGCGCCCGGATGCTCGTAGGAGAAGGCCAGCAGAGTCGGACCCACGAACGTCTCGTTCAGGCACTCCCAGGGAGTACCTGACAGGGCGCGACGTGCCAGCGTGTTGCGCACAACACGGATCTGCACGCCATTCTCGCGCGCCTGCTTGCGCAGGTCGGTCATCGCGCCAACGTCGACGCCGCGAGAGTCGGCCACTACAACGGAGAGAGCGTCCTTGGCTGCTTCACTGACCTCTGCAACAATCGCTTTCTTGTCTTCGAGACCTAGTGGCACAGTGTTCACTCCTTCGTGCCGAGGGGCTTGCCGGGCAAGACCACCTCGGAGGTTACCTTCTCGACCCGCCGCGGGCGGCGGATCGCGGAATGATGGTGCTCACCAGCGAACTGGCGGGGCGCACCATCTGCGCAGGCGACCGGGGGCCATTAAGTCACCCGAGGGCGACACCTGCGGTCTTTGACGGCGCCCCGCCCGCAAGGGCCGGGGACCGCAAAGTGACTGCTTGGTTTGACACGTCAGACGAACGCGGAGTGGTCGACGGTCAGACCCGGGCCCATGGTGGTGGACAGGGTCATTTTCTTGAAGTAGACGCCCTTGGACGTGCTGGGCTTGAGACGCTTGAGGTCGTTGACCAGCGCCTCCAGGTTGCCGCGAATGGCATCCGCCGGGAAGTCGACCTTGCCCAGCGTGGTATGGATGATGCCGTTCTTGTCGGTACGGAAGCGCACCTGACCGGCCTTGGCATTCTTCACCGCAGTGGCCACGTCCGGGGTCACGGTGCCGACCTTGGGGTTCGGCATCAGGCCGCGCGGACCGAGGATCTGACCCAGCTGGCCGACCACGCGCATGGCGTCGGGCGAGGCGATGACCACGTCGAAGTTCAGGTTGCCCTTCTTGACGTCTTCGGCCAGTTCTTCCATGCCGATGATGTCGGCACCGGCTTCCTTGGCCGCATCGGCGTTGGCACCCTGGGTGAAGACAGCAACACGCACGTCCTTGCCGGTACCGTTGGGCATGACGGTGGCGCCACGCACGACCTGGTCGGATTTACGCGGATCGACGCCCAGATTGATGGCGACGTCGAGCGACTCCTTGAAGTTGACCTTGGAGAGCTCGCCGAGCAGGGCCACGGCCTCGTCGATGGAGTAGACCTTGGTACCGTCGACCTTCTCGCGGATCATCTGTGCGCGCTTGGACAGTTTAGCCATGATCAGAGACCCTCCACGTTGAGGCCCATGCTGCGGGCGCTACCGGCAATGGTACGCACCGCGGCGTCGAGATCGGCAGCCGTCAGATCCGGCTCCTTGGTCTTGGCGATCTCTTCGAGCTGCTCGCGGGTCACGGTGCCGACCTTGGTCTTGTTCGGCTCGCCGGAGCCGGACTTGATACCGGCTGCCTTCTTCAGCAGGACGGCCGCGGGCGGCGTCTTGGTGATGAAGGTGAAGCTGCGGTCGGAGTAGACGGTGATGACCACGGGCGTCGGCAGACCCGGCTCGATGTCCTGGGTCGCGGCGTTGAACGCCTTGCAGAATTCCATGATGTTGACACCGTGCTGACCCAGCGCGGGGCCCACGGGGGGACTCGGGTTGGCCTTGCCCGCTGCGACCTGCAGCTTGATGTAGGCCTGGACTTTCTTAGCCATGTTGCACTCCAGTTGGGTAGTAGCGCCTTGCGGCTCCCCGGTTTAACGGGCCGCCGCAGCGGCCCGACGAAAATCGGCTCGGCGAGGCTCGCTCAGTCCTTCTCGACCTGAGAGAACTCGAGCTCGACCGGCGTGGCACGCCCGAAGATCAGCACGCTGACCTGCAGACGGCTCTTCTCGTAGTTGACTTCCTCGACGACCCCGTTGAAATCGGCGAACGGGCCGTCGATGACGCGCACCACTTCACCCGGCTCGAAGAGCGTCTTCGGCCGCGGCTTGTCGGTGCCGTCCTGAACACGGCGCAGGATGGCGTCGGCTTCCTTCTGGGTGATCGGCGCCGGCTTCTCGGGCGTGCCGCCGATGAACCCCATGACGCGCGGGGTCTCGTTGACCAGGTGCCAGGTCTGGTCATTCATCTCCATCTCGACCAGCACGTAGCCGGGATAGAACTTGCGCTCGCTCTTGCGCCGCTTGCCGTCGCGCATCTCGACGACTTCTTCGGTAGGCACCAGGATCTCGCCGAACTGATCCTCCATGCCATAAAGCTTCACACGCTCGATCAGCGAGCGCATGACATGCTTCTCGAAGCCGGAGTAGGCGTGAACGACGTACCAACGCTTGGACATGGAATCTCCTAACCGATGATGCTGGACATGGCCCAGCCCAGCAGGGTGTCGATCAGCCACAGCATCAGGCCGACCAGCAGCACGGCCACCAGCACGATGGCCGTCGTCTGGACGGTTTCCTGACGCGTCGGCCAGACGACGCGCTGGATTTCACGGCGAGAGCTGCGAGCCAGTTCGACGAGGCTGCGCCCTTTCGCCGTGGTCAGTGCCACGCCGGCAGCGGCAAGACCCAGGGCGACCACGCCCAGCACGCGATACAAGAGCGCCTGATCCGCAAAGTAGGCATTGCCGACCACGGCCAGCGCAACGAGAACGACGACCACCGCCCACTTGAGACCGTCGTGGCGCGACTCTTGCACCTCGGCGTTTTGTTTCATGACAATGGAACTCCTCAAGGTGCGGCAATCGAAAAGACGGAAGTATATGGGACAACGCCAGCCTGGGGAAGACTGGCAGGCCAGGAGGGAATCGAACCCCCAACCTGCGGTTTTGGAGACCGCTGCTCTGCCAATTGAGCTACTGGCCTGCATGGATAGCGCGGCAACCTGTTGCAGGTTGCGACGCGACAGCGGGCAGGATGATAGCGTAACCAACTTGCCCTGACAACCCCGTCGTTTCGAGGCTTTCGAAAGCAGGAAGGCGAGCCAAGGCTCGCCTTCCTGTCGAAACTGGAGCTCATGGACGGATTTGAACCGTCGACCTCACCCTTACCAAGGGTGTGCTCTACCCCTGAGCTACATGAGCGTTACAACACTTTCTGGAGCGGGCAGCGGGGATCGAACCCGCATCATCAGCTTGGAAGGCTGAGGTTCTACCATTGAACTATGCCCGCCTACCCACTCTTCTTGCCGACTCGTCAGTCGCCGCGCCGGCATCAAACTGGTGGAGGGGGAAGGATTCGAACCTTCGAAGCTTTCGCGGCAGATTTACAGTCTGCTCCCTTTGGCCACTCGGGAACCCCTCCAACGTGGCGGCAAATTTTACCGCTTGAGACGATGGTGTCAAGCACTTATTTTTCAGTAACTTGACGGCCCTTCCGGCCCGGCATCGCCTCGAACGCCGCGCATTGTGTCAAAGCAGCATGGAGATTGCAAGGCTTGCATGGATTTTTTCCAGCGACGCCGGCTGCGGCACCCGCGGTGCCCCCGACATGCGACCGGCACGCTCGGCGGCCGTCAACGGGAAGCAGGCTTCCAGCCCGGCATAAACCATGTCGGGCCAGACGGCATGCGGAATGCGCAGCCCCCGCGACACGACCCGAGCGTCCCCACCGGTCAGCAGCAGCGGCAGGGCGACGCCCTCACGGTCGCACACCTCGCTGTAGATGCGATTCACGGCACTGACCGCGGCCAGGAAAATGCCGTGGTTGACCGCCGCGGCGGTGTTGCGGCCCGGCAGCAGCAGGTCGTCCGCCTCGCTGTCCGGGTCGATCGCCACATTGCGGGTTCCCAGCTTGAGGCTTTCCTTCATCAGACGCAGTCCGGGCACGATGTAGCCGCCCAGGTGACGGCCGCCCGGGAGCACGAAGTCGACGGTGATGGCACTGCCGCAATCCACCGTGCAGCAGCCGCCGGTCAGGTGATAGCCGGCCAGAACCCCCATCCAGCGGTCGACGCCCAGCCGCTCGGGCTCTTCATAGCCACAAGCCACCCCCAGCGCCTCCGGCGTCGAGCGAGCCACGTGCACGGCATCCACCCGACGCTTCAGCAGGGCTACCGTGTCGTCCAGCACGGCGCGCCGGGCCACGCTGGAGATGCGCACGGTACTGACCACGTCGAGGTCTGGGATGTCCGCGCGGGGACGCCACTCCTCGCGTGTCCACACCGCGCCCCGGGAACGGATCTCGCTGCTGGCGATATCCTTCAGGCGCCACTTGGACAGCGTGTTGCCAATGTCCAGGTCAAGAATCATGATCGCCCACGCACACTGATCTCGCCGCCGAACAGGCGCTCCTCGACACCCTCGCGGCGAACCAGCAGGCAGCCCGCGGCATCGACTCCCTCGGCGATCGCCGTCTGCCGCTCGTCGCCGCGAATGATGTCGATGGCAGTGGCCGCATAGGCATGACGACGATTCCATTCCGCCCGCCACGGGACGAAGCCGGTCGCTTCGAAGCCATCCAGCAGATCCAGCAGTTCCGCGATCAGCTCGGCGGCGAGCGCGTTGCGGCTCACATCGGGTGCCTGATCCGCGACCGCCGCCACCGGCTGGTCGATACGTGCGCGAATCTCCCGCGGCAGTGCCACGTTAAGACCGATGCCGATGACCACCTCGCAAGGCCCCTGGGCATCGCCACTGAGTTCCAGCAGGATGCCGGCCAGCTTGCACAGTTCGCCAGAGTCCGGGTCCCGCATCAGGACGTCATTGGGCCATTTCAGCAGCGCCTCGACGCCGTGGCGCTCCAGCACTCGGGCCAGCACGACACCGACTGCCAGGCTTAGCCCCTCGAGCACAGTGGCCCCACCCTCGAATCGCCAGCCCACCGAGAGCAGCAGATTGCGCCCCCAGGGGCTCGCCCACTGGCGGCCACGACGCCCTCGACCGGCGCTCTGCCCTTCCGCCAGGCACACCTCGGCGTGCCCGGCGCCCTGGGCAAAGCGCTCGCGCACAAAGAGATTGGTGGAGGGCAACGTCTCCTCGACGAACAGCCGGGCCAGACGCCGGCGCGACTCGCGCGGCAGCTCGGCGATGATCGCCTGGCCGTCGAGCAATTCGAGCGGCTGAGCTACACGATAGCCCCGCCCCTTGACCGCCTCGAGAGGAATATCCATGGCCTCGAGCTTCTTGAGCTGCTTCCAGATGGCCGTGCGCGAAACGCCGAGACGCTCGCCGAGCTGCTCGCCGGAATGATAGCCGCCGTCGCTCAACAAGCGTATGAGATCGCCGATGGTCATAGGCCTCGCCCCGCCGGAAAAACCGTCATTTTAGCGGAAGGCACAGGTCGGCGGGAATGTTAGCGACCAAAGTGGATACGTGGAGAGAAAGCAGGAAGAAAGCCGGCCACTTTTCCCGACCCCAAACGCAAAAACCCCGGCCAGTGGGCCGGGGTTCTGCGGGATAGATGCCTGACGATGACCTACTCTCGCATGGAGAAGCTCCACACTACCATCGG
>LSBP01000002.1 GCA_001577635.1 Halomonadaceae bacterium T82-2
GGCAGAGATGCATTCGGCGGTTGAGACGGAATCGGAGGTCAAAAAATGCTCGCTGACGGCGATAGGGAAAGTGTCGACGCCGGCATCACGGATTCAGGTCCATGAGAACCTTGTTCATCGCCCTTCTGGCAGCCGCCCTCGCCTCACCGGTACTTGCGCAGGATCAGGACCGGGATCGCGATCAGGACCGCATTCACAAGACCGACGCCACCCAGGACCAGGATCAGCTTCGTGATCGTGACCAGACCCGGCTACAGGATCGCGACCCGGACGGGCAGTCGATCTATGGCTGGCAGATCATGTCCCGCGAGGAACGCCAGCAGTACCAGCAGCAGATGCATGACGCCCAGGGCGCTACGGAGCGGCAACGTCTTCGCGAAGAACATCACCGGCTGATGCAGGAACGCGCCAGGAAACAGGGCGTCACGCTGCCCGAGCCGCAGGGCAAGGGCTGGAGCAAAGGCCAGAATCACGGAGCCGACAAGGGGGGCATGGGCCACGATGGCGGCATGAATGGCGCGGGAGACAGCGGCCATGGCGGCGGCATGAATGGCGGAGGCGACAACGGACACGGAGGCGGCAATCACGACTGATTGCCACATGTTGCGTCCGGCCGCCGATACGGCCGGACGCGATGCACCTTTCGCTGAACGCGCTCAGGCCGACGTCGTCGCCTGTCGTTCCGCCCGGGCCGCGCGGTGGGCGTGCAGCTTGCGATAGCTCTCGATCAGCCGCTGGTGCCGGTCGATGCCCTCCAGCCCCAGGCTGGTGGGCGTCAGGCCGTGGAAGCGGACCTCGCCGGTCACCGAACCGATCACGGCATCCAGGGTCTCCTCGCCGAACATGCGCCCGAGGTTGCGGCGGAAGTCATCCAGCTCGAGCTCGTCGTCGAGCACGATCTCCAGCACCGCCTGCATGGCACGGTAGAACCGCTCGCGCTCGAGGGTGTTGTCATTGAACTGCAGGAACATCTCGACGCGCTCCAGCGCCGCCTCGTGCTGCCCCAGCGCCAGCTCGATCAGCAGCTTGAGCTCGAGGATGGTCAGCTCGGACCACACGGTATTGTCGTCGAACTCGATGCCGATCAGCGTGACGATCTTCATCTGCTCGTCGAGCTGGCTCTCCTCCAGCCGCTCGAGCAGATCGGCCAGCCGATCGTCGTCCAGGGCGTGCAGGCCGAGAATGTCCTCGCGGAAGGTCAGGGCCATGTTGGTGTTGTCCCACACCAGGTCCTCCACCGGGTACACCTCGGAATAGCCCGGCACCAGGATGCGGCACACCGGCGCGCCCAGGTCCTCGTGGACCATCACGTAAGCCTCGAGTCCCTGCTCGGCCAGCAGGCCGTAGAGCCGTTCGGCCTCCGCCTCGGTGCTGCCGGAAAAGTCCCACTCGCGGAACGCGTAGTCGGCGCGGTCGCTGAAGAAGCGCCAGGAAATCACCCCGGACGAGTCGATGAAGTGCTCGACGAAGTTGTTCGGCTCGGTGACCGCCAGCGAGCTGAAGGTGGGCGGCGGCAGGTCGTCCATGCCCTCGAAGCTGCGCCCCTGCAGCAGCTCGGTGAGGCTGCGCTCCAGCGCCACTTCAAAGGAAGGATGCGCGCCGAACGAGGCGAAGACGCCGCCGGTACGCGGGTTCATCAGCGTCACGCACATCACCGGATAGCGCCCGCCCAGCGAGGCATCCTTGACCAGCACCGGGAAGCCCCGGGCCTCGAGCGCGGCGACGCCCTCCTGGATGCCGGGATATTTCGCCAGCACGGACTCGGGCACATCGGGCAGCGCGAGTTCCTGCTCGATGATCTCGCGCTTCAC
The DNA here is from genome assembly GCA_001577635.1 of Halomonadaceae bacterium T82-2. GTDB lineage: Bacteria > Pseudomonadota > Gammaproteobacteria > Pseudomonadales > Halomonadaceae > Modicisalibacter. Next base: position 1,812 of record LSBP01000002.1, read on the forward strand.
CGCCCGCTCGAAGATCTCGGAAAGACACTGCACCTCGGCTTCGGCCAGGGTGTTGCCGGCGCTCATGCCATTGCTGAGGTAGAGGTTCTCGATCAGGTTGGAGGGGAAGTACACCGTCTCGCCATCCGAGCGGCGCACGAACGGCAGCGAGACGATGCCCCGCTCCACCCGGCCGGAGTTGGTGTCGATCAGGTGCGAGCCGCGCAGCTCGCCGTCCGGATCGTAGATCGCCCGGCAGTGGTCGTCGAGGATGCCGTCCGGCAGCTCGTCGTTCGGCCCCGGCTGGAACCACCTCTCGTTCGGGTAGTGAACGAAGTGGCTGTCGGCGATGGCCTCGCCGAAGAACTGGTCGTTGTAGAAGAAGTTGCAGGAAAGGCGCTCGATGAACTCGCCCAGCGCCGAGCACAGCGCGGCTTCCTTGGTGGCGCCCTTGCCGTTGGTGAAGCACATGTTGGAGTGGGCATCACGGATGTGCAGCGACCAGACGTTGGGCACGATGTTGCGCCACGAGGCGATCTCGATCTTCATGCCCAGCTCCTCGAGGATGCCGGTCATGTTGGCGATGGTCCGCTCCAGCGGCAGGTCCTTGCCCTCGATCCAGGTCTCGTCGCCCTCGACGGTGCCGCCCATCAGCAGCGCCTGGGCGTCCTCGTCGATGTTGTCGACCACCTCGATCTGGAACTCGGGGTTGTTCTGGATCACCCGCTTGACCGAGCAGCGCTCGATGGAGCGCAGGATGCCGGTGCGGTCCTTCTCGGACAGGTCGTTGGGCAGCTCGACCTGGATGCGGAAGATCTGGTTGTAGCGGTTCTCCGGGTCGACGATGTTGTTCTGCGACAGCCGGATATTCTCGGTGGGGATGTCCCGCGCGTTGCAGTACACCCGCACGAAGTAGGCGGCGCACAGTGCCGACGAGGCCAGGAAGTAGTCGAACGGCCCCGGCGCGGAGCCGTCGCCCTTGTAGCGGATCGGCTGGTCGGTGATGACACTGAAATCGTCGAACTTCGCTTCCTGACGCAGGTTTTCGAGGTAATTGACCTTGATTTCCATGAAAAAAGCCGGATTGGTGACTGGAGGCGCCCGCAGGCGAATGGGCGCCATTATCCAGTTTTTCGGGGGTGTCGTCTTGGGCCGGTGGTTGAAAAATCGCCAATCCCGGCGGGCACCGCCCGGCGGGGAGCGGGCCTCGGCCACGGGCCCCGCCAAGTGCTTGATTCCCATCCCTCCCCTTGAGCGTGACACCGCCATAACGCCTACACTGGAACCTTCACGCCCCGCGGCCGCCCACGGGGTCGAGACTCGAGAAGAGGAGGTTTCGCATGGCACTCACGCCATCCAACATGATCGATCTGGGCTCGCCGATGCCGGCCTTCCGGCTGCCGGATGCCGAGGGCGAGGAAGTCGCCAGCGACGAGCTGGCCGGCCAGCCGGTACTGGTGGCCTTCATCTGCAACCACTGCCCGTTCGTCAAGCACATCGCCGACGCTTTCTCCGCGTTCGGCCGCGAGTATCAGGAACGCGGTCTCGCGGTGGTGGCGATCAACAGCAACGACTTCCACAGCCAGCCGGACGACAGCCCGGCGAAGATGTGCGAGGAGATCCGCCACCGGGAATACACCTTCCCCTACCTGGTGGACGAGAGCCAGGAAGTGGCGTGCGCCTTCGGTGCCGCCTGCACGCCGGACTTCTTTCTTTTCGACCGCGAGCACAAGCTGGCCTACCGCGGCCAGTTCGATGACAGCCGCCCGAGCAAGGACACGCCGGTGACCGGCAAGGATCTGCGGGCCGCGGCGGACGCGGTGCTGGCCGGACGCACACCGGACGAAAATCAGGTGCCGGCGATCGGCTGCAACATCAAGTGGAAGTGATCGACGCCGGGCGTGACGCCTATAGCGAACCAGAGGCGTCATGCGTCCGGCATCAGTCAAATGCGCCGACTCGCCGCCGGTCGCTGGACTACGCTCGTTGACAGACCCCGGCATCCGAGGCGGCACCCATGTCCCGACGCATCCTCATCCTCCAGGGCCACCCCGACGCCAGCGAACCGCACCTGTGCCATGCGCTGGCGCAGCACTATCTGGAAGGCGCGGAAGCGACCGGGCACAGCGTGCGCGTGATCGATGTCGGCACGCTGGACTTTCCACTGCTGCGCAGCCGCCGTGCCTGGGAAAATGAACCGCTGCCGGAGGCGCTGCGCGAAGCACAGACCGCCATCGCCTGGGCCGAGCATCTCGTGCTGTTCTTTCCGCTGTGGCTGGGCGACATGCCGGCGCTGTTCAAGGGCTTCCTCGAGCAGGTGGCCCGCCCGGGGTTCGCCTTCACGCCCGGCGCCACGTCACCGTTCGCGGCCAAGGGGCTATCGGGGCGCTCGGCCCGGGTCGTGGTGACCATGGGCATGCCGGCACTGGTCTATGAACACTTCTATCGCGCCCACAGCGTCAAATCGCTGGAACGCAACATTCTCGGTTTCGTGGGCATCGCCCCGATCGAGGCCACCCTCATCGGCCAGGTCGAGTCGCTCGGCGAACGCGCCCTGCGCGCCTGGTTCGAACGCCTGCACGAGATGGGCCGCTGGGCACGCTGACTTGCCGGACCGCACGCTCCTCTTCCTGTGGCCACACTCGATCAACAGCCCCGCCAGGTGCCCCGTGGCGCATCGCTCTGGGTGACGCCACTCAATCGTGCGCACCGCATACCGGAAAGCCGCTCTCCGCGCAGATCGCCTCGAAGGCCCCGGCGTCCCTTTCGTTGAAGAAGCACAGAATCACCTCAAGCGCATCCCCGGACGGCGCCTCGGCCAGCACGTCGAGCACCACGCGGGCCGCCTCGTCGAACGGATAGCCATAGGCCCCGGTAGAGATCGCCGGGAAGGCAATGCTGCGGCAGTCATGATCGTCGGCCAGTGCCAGGGCGTTGCGGTAGCAGTTGGCGAGCAGGTGCGACTTGTCCTTCGTCTTCGCATAGACCGGGCCGACAGTATGGATGACGTAACGCGCCGGCAGGTTGAAGCCGCCGGTCAACGCCACTTCGCCATCCGGCAGGCCATCGGGCCAGTCGGTTTCGCGCAGGCGCCGACAGGCCTGCTTGAGTTCGGGGCCGGCGGCCCGGTGGATGGCGCCGTCCACGCCGCCACCCCCCATCAGCGAGTGGTTAGCGGCATTGACAATGGCATCCACCTCGAGCCGGGTGATGTCGCCCGTTGTCACGCGGACGCGGCATTCGCTGGACATCGATGTCATGGTTCCTCCCTGGTGTTCACGTCACTTGCTCGAGCCACTGCTTGAGCTGCGGCCCCGGCAGCGCGCCGGACTGGCGGGCGATTTCGCGCCCCTCGCGAAAGACGATCAGCGTGGGAATGCTGCGGATGCCGAAGCGCCCGGCCAGCCGTGGCTGAGCCTCGGTATCGAGCTTGGCGAAGCGCAGGCGTGGCTCGAGCGCCTCTGCGGTCTGCGCGAAGACCGGCGCCATCATCTTGCAGGGGCCGCACCAGGCGGCCCAGAAGTCCACCACCACGGGCAGCTCGCTGCGCTCGACCAGCGCCGAATAGTTCTCTTCGGTGAGTTCCACGACCTCGCCCGTGAACAGGCGTCGCTTGCAGCGACCGCACTGGGGGCCGTCGCCCAGCCGTCCGGCTGTCACGCGGTTGATCGCCAGGCAGTGAGGACAGGCCAGCTGAATCACATCGGTCATTGCCGTCTCCCGAATCGGTATCCATTCCCAGATATGGCGCGAAAATCCGCTTCGATCAAGGGCTACGCACCACTTCCCTGCATCATCGGTGACCAGTAGCATCGTTTTTCCGTTCGTTACCGCCTGGAGAAGAACAATGCCTCGACAACGCCTGGGATTCGTGGGAATCGGTCTCATGGGAGATCCGATGGTACGCCGCCTGCTGGAGGCCGGCTTCGCGGTGAGTGTCTGGAACCGGACGCCGGCCAAGGCCGAGGCGCTGTCCGCGGACGGTGCCGACGTGGCCGCCACGCTGGGGGAACTGGTCGACGGCGTGGATGTAGTGATGCTGTGCTTGGCCAACACCGCCGTCGTCGAGGACGTGGTATTCGGCGAAGACGGCGTGGCAGCCCGCGCCCGGGCCGACCAGACCCTGATCGACTTCTCCAGCAGTGACCCGCAGGCGACCCGCGAGTTCGCCCGCCGCCTGAACGAGATCTGCGGCACGGCCTGGGTCGACGCCCCGGTCTCGGGCGGCGTGGCCGGCGCCGAGGCCGGCACCCTGGCCATCATGTGCGGCGGCGATGCCGGGCGCATCGAGTCCCTGGCACCGGTGTTCGACCCGCTCGCCGCCCGGGTGACACGCATGGGACCGGTGGGCAGCGGGCAGGTCACCAAGGTCTGCAACCAGATGATCGTCGGCTGCAACGCACTGGTCGTCGCCGAAATGATGGCCCTGGCCCGCGCCAGCGGCGTCGATGCCGAGCGCCTCCCCGAGGCGCTGGCCGGCGGCTTCGCGGACTCGACGCCGTTTCGCATCCTGGCCCCGCGCATGGCCGCCGGGACCTTCGAAGCACCGGCCTGGCACGTGCGCACCCTGCTCAAGGACCTGGACATGGCCGTCGAGCAGGGCCGCCGCTGCGCCAGTGCCACGCCGATGACCGGCCTGGCCGATCAGCTGCTGCGCCAGCATGCCGGCCAGGGCTTTGCCGATGCCGACCCGGCGACGTTGATTCTGCGTTATGCCGGGGGCTCGCCTGCCACCGAAAGCGCGTCATAATACGCGTCGTCATGTCACACGTGATCTTCCTCTCACGGCCGGCCTGTGGTCTCCCGCGGCGCCGGTCGCGGGAGTAGAATTTCCCTGAACCCTCCCAAGCGAGACGTGATGCCTGACCGTCGACAACGCCTGCCCCTTCGCCTGCTGAGCACTTTCGGCAGCCTGTTCCTGCTTGGCGGAACGGGGCTGTGGCTGCTGGCCCGTGCCGAGGATCTGCCGCGCTTCGATGCCCTGATCGTGCACTATCGTCCCGAGCTGCTCGTGCTGCTGCTGATTGCCTTTCTGGTGCTCAGCCTGCTGGCGATACGCCGCCAGCTCATTCGCCCGCTCAATGAGCTGGTCGCCTACGTGCGGGCCCAGCAGACGGGGAGCCCGGAATCGCCGCCCAGCCACCTGTACCGGCGCCGCGACGATATCGGCTATCTCGCCCGGGAAATCGCCAAGCTGCTCCACGCCCTGCATGACAAGAACCAGCAGCTCCACGCCCAGACCCTCAACGACCCCCTGACCGGCCTGGGCAACCGCCGGCTGCTGGAACAGCGCCTGGAGATCGCCCTGCCGCTGAGCCGGCGCCGCATGACCCCGCTGTCGGCCTTGATGATCGATGTCGACCACTTCAAGCAGTACAACGACCATTACGGCCACCCGGCGGGCGACGAATGCCTCAGGGAAATCGCCAATGTCCTGCGCGACACCTTCCGGCGCGAGACCGACATCGTGGTGCGCCTGGGCGGCGAGGAATTCCTGGTGGTCCTGCTCGACAACCAGCTCGACGAGGCCACTCGGCTCGCCGAGGGCATGCGCAGCATGCTGCAGGCCGTCGGCATCCCCCACGCCTGGTCGCCGACCGCGAAGGTGGTCACCGTCAGCATCGGCGTGGCCACCGCACCCCCCGGTACCCCGATCGATCTGGAGAGCCTGCTGGCCTGCGCCGACGAGGCGCTCTACGCCTGCAAGGCCGCCGGACGCAACTGCACCATCGGCCGGCATGTCGGCGCCGGGATCAAGGAATCGGCCGAGATGACATCCTAGGGCGCACCGGCCATCGCCTTGCCGCCGCCGGTCGATCCCGCCTCACGCCCCGGTCGGGTACCGGTCGGGTAGTTCACCAGATTGTGAAAGCGCGCCCTCGTCGCGTGCGGATTGCGGTAGGCATGCGCCTGCGCCGCGTCGAGCCGGACGACGTCACCCGCCTGCGCCGACTGCCAGCGCCCGGCCTCGGCCACCTCGAGCGCGCCCTCGATCACGATCACATGCTCCACCACCCCCGGGCCATGCGGGCTCGATTCGCTGCAGGCACCGGGCTCCAGGTCGATGGCGAACATCTCCAGGCGCCAGCGCGGCTCGAAGGGAATCAGCACGCGCACGTGCATGCCGGCGCTGTCGCTGAACACCGCCCGCGGCTCGACCGGTGGCGCCGCGGCCTCCACCAGAAAGGCGGACAGCGGGACCTCGAAACCGGTCGCGATCTTCCACAGCGTGGCCACCGTGGGGCTCGATTCGCCCCGCTCGATCTGCCCCAGCATGGCCTTGCTGACACCGGTCGCGCCGGCGGCACGAGTCAGGCTCCAGCCCCGCGCCTGGCGCAGGGTCTTCAACGTCGCCGCGATGTGGGGGGTCGGATCGGACACGTGAAACTCCTCGTCGGTCGGTACCCGTGGGCTGTCATTGTACGCGATGGCGCACGATGCTATCGTCGCCGCACCGTGCGTTATAGCGCACAAGTGAACGCTGGAGACACCCATGCCTGTCCCTTCCGTGCTGCGTGACCTCTCCCCGTCGGCACTCGTCGCCGGCTTCGTGGCGGTCCTGGTCGGCTATACCAGCTCGGCGGTGATCATCTTCCAGGCGGCAGAAGCTGCCGGCGCCGGCCCGGCGCAGATCGGCGCCTGGCTGAGCATGCTGGGACTGGGTATGGGCGTTACCTCTCTGGGCCTGTCGCTCTACTATCGCCAGCCAATACTCACCGCCTGGTCGACCCCCGGCGCGGCTCTGCTCGCCACCAGTCTGCCCGGCTACAGCCTGCCCGAGGCAATCGGCGTGTTCCTGTTCTCGGCCGCGCTGGTGCTGCTCTGCGGAGTCACCGGGCTGTTCGCACGTCTCATGCAGCGCATTCCGCCGTCGATCGCCGCGGCCATGCTGGCCGGCGTATTGCTGCGTTTCGGGATCGATGCCTTCGCCGCCCTGCGCGTCGACTTTCCGCTGGTCGGGGCGATGTGCGCCGCCTACCTGATCGGCAAGCGCTGGCTGCCCCGTTACACTATCCTGCTGGTACTGGCGGTCGGCCTGGGGGTGGCCTGGGCCGCCGGCGATATCGAGACACAGCGCACCGCACTGCGCTTCGTCGCGCCGACATTCATCATGCCGGCGTTCTCGCCGGCGGCACTGATCGGCGTGGGGATCCCGCTGTTCGTGGTCAGCATGGCCTCGCAGAACGCCCCGGGTGTGGCGACCCTGCGCGCCGCGGGCTACACCGCGCCGGTCTCGCCACTGATGATCTGGACCGGGCTCGCCACCCTGGTGCTGGCGCCGTTCGGCGGCTTCTCGGTGTGCCTGGCGGCGATCACCGCGGCAATCTGCATGGGGCCGGAGGCGCACCCCGACCCGGCACGGCGCTACACGGCCGCCGCCGCCGCGGGGGGATTCTACCTGCTCGCCGGGGTGTTCGGCGGCTCGATCGGCACGCTGTTCGACGCCCTGCCCCAGCCGCTGATCGCCGCCGTCGCCGGCCTCGCCCTGCTCTCGACGATCGGCAACAGCCTGCACCAGGCACTGGACGACGCCAGTGAACGCGAGGCGGCGGTGGTGACCTTCCTGCTGACCGCCTCCGGCGTCACGCTGCTGGGTGTGGGCGCGGCGTTCTGGGGGCTGCTGGGGGGCTTGGCGGTACTCGCCCTGCACCGGCGGCCCCGAGCGGCGAACCGAGAGGAGGCGAGCAGCGATGCGGAACCCACCGAAGATGGCGCCGTTCAGCGCGGCTAGCCGGTCTCCCGAGACTCTTGCCGTCCACCGGAAGCTGCTCAGGCCGTGCGCCGCGACGTCTCGTCGTCGGGAATCACGTCGACCGCCACGTCGAGCGTATGCTCGCCACCGCCGCTCATCACCCCGTTGAGCGGCGGCACGTCGGCATAGTCGCGCCCCCAGCCGACGACGATGTGCTGCTCGCCGGGCACGCTGCCGTTGGTGGGGTCGATTTCCAGCCAGCCCCAGCCCGGCAGGAATACCGCCAGCCAGGCGTGCGACGCGTCGGCGCCCACCAGTCTGGCCTGCCCGGGCGGCGGCAGCGTTTCCAGGTAGCCGCTGACATAGCGTGCCGCCAGCCCCTGCGAGCGCAGGCAGCCGATCGCCAGATGAGCGAAGTCCTGGCAGACGCCGCGCCGCTCGTCGAGCACGTCCATGAGCGGCGTGGCCAGCGTGGTGAACGTCGCGTCGTAGGTGAAGTCCTCGTGGATTCGGCGATTCAGGTCGATCACCGCGTCGAGCAGCGAGCGCCCGGCCGGGAAGCTGGGTGCGGCGTACCCCGCCAGCCGCGGATGCCGGCGGATGAACGGTGAATCGAGGCGGAACTGGCGAGCCTGCAGGCAGCGGCGCTCGGCGGCCCGGGCGAGAGCGTCGCGGCAATCCTGCCAGTCGCCGGCCATCACCGTCGGCAGTGGCGGTCGCGACAGGGTCTCGAGCCGGGTCCGCACGGTGACCTCGAGGCTCGAGTGGATATCCTGGATCGCGAAGTACATCACCCGGTTGCCGAAGAAGTCACTGCGCTCGCTGCGCACCGCCGGGCGCGGATCGATATCCACCTGCGAGTCCTCGCAGCGCTGCCAGGGCAGCTCGCGCGGGAGCATGCGCGCCTCGTTGTGGCATAGCGTCACCGGTGCGCTGTAGGTGTAGCGGGTGGTGTGGCGCAAACGGTAGATCACGGCTGCACCTGCATCCTGATCAGCTGGCGCGGCGCCTCGACGTGGCTGAAGTGGCTGTGGGCGATGGCGTCGGAGAGCTTCTCCAGCGGCTCGAGCAGCGCCTCGAACAGCGCCGCCAGGGCCTCGCGGGCCTCGGCCGACTCGTGGACATGAGAGAGCATGTCGATATCGGCCAGCTGCAGCGTGCTCGAGGCCTGGAGGATCAGCCGCTGCTCCCGGCGCCGATACGGCGTGCCCGATGCCTCGCTCTGTGGCAGGCGTTCGATCTGGCGACACAGCCGCTTGAGCATGTAGCCCACCGAACGCGGGTTGCCCTCGTCGAACAGCAGCAGATCGAGAATCGCCGTGGGATGCAGTTCGCTGCGGTAGCGCCGGCGATAGGCGGTGACGTTATCGGTGGTGGCCAGTACCACCTCCCACAGTGCCACGCCCGGCTCGCGGGCCTCGATCAGCGCCAGCTGCAGCAGCTCCAGGGTGTGCAGCACACGCTCGATGAAACGTCCGATATCCATGAAACGCCAGCCGAAGTGGTGCGGCATGGTCTCGTTGCATAGCCCGAAGAAGGCCGACAGCTGGGTGACGACCTCCTCGCAGGCGCGCCGTCCGGCGCTCGCCGAGGGCACCGGCGACAGCGCATTGATGTGGCGGCGCAGATGGTTGAGCACGCGCCAGGCGTCGTCTCCCAGATGGTCGCGCACCGCCCGGCAGTTGCGCAGCATCGGCTGGAAGCAGGCCGGCAGCCCCGCCGGCTGGTCGTCCTCGAGGAGCGTCAGCAGGGTCGCACGCAGGTCGCCGAAGCGTCGCTCGGCGGCGGCCGCCGCGGGCCACTTCAGCGTCAATGCCTCGAACAGGTCGGCGAGGCTGATGTCGGCATACTCCTGCTGGTCCTGCTCGAGCAGACGCAGCAGGGCCTCGCGCAACAGCCGCGCGCGCACGTCGAGACGCTCGCCGTAGCGTCCCAGCCAGAACAGGCTGTCGGCGACCCGGCTCGGCAGATCGACGCCATCGCGGGTGACCACGATCGGTCCGGCGGCCTGACGCAGCAGACTGACGTGCGGCTGCGGCTTCTCGGCCAGCACCCAGACATCCTTGACCACCTCGCTGGCCAGCGACGGCGTCCCGGGGCTGCCGACCCAGGCGAGCCCGCCCGGCATCGCCCGGTAGTCCCAGTCGCCGTCGCGCTCGCCCGGCTCGCGGGTCACGAAGGCACGCAGGTTGAACGGCGCGGGATGCAGGCGGTGCTCGGCATCGTCGTAGACCGGTGCGGTGGCGGGCATGATCGGCCGCTGGGCCACGTAGCGGGTCGGCCGCGCGATCACCGCCCTGCGCAGTGCCTGCGCCTGGTCCCGGCTCAGGCTCGACACCTCGACGAGCCGGGCGCCCGGCTCGATGCCGCGGACCACCAGGGCGTCGAACTCGGCGAGCACCGTCTCCAGCGAGGCCGGGTCGCCACACCACCAGCTTTCCGGGGAGGCCAGCGCGAGCGGCTCGCCGAGCAGGCGCTGGCAGAGCGCCGGCAGGTACGGCGCGAGCCCGGGATGCTCGAGCACGCTCACCCCCAGTGGATTGGACAGCGCGATGCCGCCGCTGCGCGCCGCCTGCACCAGGCCGGGCACGCCGATCAGCGAGTCGCCGCGCAGCTCCAGCGGATCGCACCAGGCATCCTCGAGCCGGCGCAGGATCACGTCGACCGGCTTGAGCCCGCCCAGGGTGCGCATCCACACCCGTTCGTCGCGCACCACCAGATCCAGGCTCTCGACCAGCGGGAGGTTCATGTAGTTGGCCAGGTAGGCATGCTCGAAGTAGCTGTCATTGTCCGGTCCTGGCGTCAGCAGCACCACGTGGGGCTGATCGCGATGCAGGGGCGACAGCGACGCCAGGGTGCGATGCTCGGCCTCGAGGAACCCGGCCAGGCGACGCAGCGGCGCCTCGCGATAGAGGTTGGGCATGGCGCGGGCAAGGATGATGCGGTTTTCCAGGGCGTAGCCGGCGCCCGACGGCGCCTGGACCCGGTCGGCGATCACCCGCCAGCGGCCCTCGGTGTCGAGCACCAGATCGATGCCGTGGAAGATCAGCCCCGACGGCGTGCCGGCAGGCTCGCCGGCAAGCTCGCCCCCCCGGTCGCAGGCCAGCAGAAAGCCGGGATGCTCGAAGATCAGTTCAGGCGGCAGCACGCCCTCGTCGATCAGCCGACGCGGCCCGTAGAGGTCGGCGAACAGCGCATCGAGCAGCCGGCTGCGCTGGGTCAGGCCGGCCTCGAGTTCGCGCCAGGTCGCGGGGTCGATCGCCAGCGGCAGCGGGTCGACCCGCCAGGTACGCAGGCGGCCGCGCGCGTCGTCGTGGACGTTGAAGGTGACGCCGTTCTCGTAGAGCAGGCGCTGGACCTCATCGGAGCGCTCGGCGAGCCCCGCCTCGCCGAGCGACGCCAGCGCCTCGAGCAGCCCGCGCCAGTGCGGGCGCAGGCGCCCTTCACTATCTAGCAGGACGTCATGGCCCGTGCCGAGGGGGTAATCGCCGAGGAACGCCTCGAGCGCCTGCGCCGTCTCGGGCGACAGCGGCGCATCGAGCGCGAGGGCATCGCGCAGTCGCGCGGCATCCGGCAGACCGGGAACATCGTGACCCAGCATCGAGAGAGGCCCGTGAGGTGATGAAAGCCGACGTCATGATACCGCGTTTGCCGTCCGGCAAAGCGTCGATCTACGCGCCGGCACGACGACATATGTCGTACCTCGACGCTCCCGGCTCCCGGCCCGGCCGTTCACGACCTGTGCCGCAGGTCCAGGGTCATGGGCATCTCCAGGCTTGGCGTCTCGGACGGTGCGCTCATGGTTCCCTGAGTATGGCCGTCGGCCCAGAAACGCGCCAGACGCCGCGCCTCGGCCTCGTTGGCGTTGATCGGAAAAGTCTCGTAATTGCGTCCGGCCGGGTGCGAGACATGATAGGTACAGCCGCCCACCGAGCGCGCATTCCAGGTATCGACGACGTCGAAGACCAGCGGCGCATGCACCGGAATCCGCGGATGCAGCGCCGACGGTGGTTGCCAGGCCCGAAAGCGCACCCCGGCGACCGCCTCGCCGACCCGGCCGGTGGCCGTCAGCGGCACCCGACGGCCGTTGCAGGTGACCGCGTAGCGATCGCCGCTCATGCCCTCGACGCGGACCTGCAGGCGTTCTACCGAGGAGTCGACATAGCGCGCGGTGCCGCCTCCGGCGCTCTCCTCGCCGAGCACGTGCCAGGGTTCGATCGCCTGGCGCAGCTCGAGCCGGACGTCGCGATAGGCCACGCGGCCGTGCACCGGGAAGCGGAATTCCAGGAACGGCGCGAACCATTCCGGCCGGAAGTCGAAACCATGACGCCGCAGATCGTCGAGCACGTCGCCGAGGTCATTCCACAGGCAGTGCGGGAGCAACCAGCGGTCGTGCAGCGCCGTACCCCAGCGCACCAGCTTGCCGCGATACGGGCGCTCCCAGCAGCGCGCCACCAGGGCACGGATCAGCAGCATCTGGATCAGGCTCATGCGGGCATGGGGCGGCATCTCGAAGGCGCGCAGCTCGACCAGCCCCAGGCGGCCGGTCTCGCTGTCCGGCGAATAGAGCTTGTCGATGCAGAACTCGGCGCGATGGGTGTTGCCGGTGATGTCGGTGAGCAGGTGGCGCAGCAGGCGATCGACCAGCCACGGCTGGGGCACCTCGCCCTCGGGCATCTGCGAGAGCGCGATCTCCAGCTCGTAGAGCGCCTCGTGGCGCGCTTCGTCGACTCGCGGCGCCTGGCTGGTGGGGCCGATGAACAGTCCCGAGAACAGGTACGACAGGCTGGGATGGTGCTGCCAGTAGGTGAGCAGGCTGCCCAGCAGGTCGGGACGGCGCAGGAACGGCGAATCGGCGGGCGTCGCGCCGCCCAGGGTGACGTGATTGCCGCCGCCGGTGCCGGTGTGACGGCCGTCGAGCATGAACTTCTCGGTGCCCAACCGGGCCTGCCGGGCCTCCTCGTAGAGGGTCTCGGTATGGGCGACCAGCGAGGGCCAGTCCTCGGCCGGCATGATGTTGACCTCGATCACCCCGGGGTCGGGGGTGATCAGGAACTTCGCCAGGCGCGGATCGGCCGGCGGCGGGTAGCCCTCGACGATCACCGGCATGGCAAGCTTGGCGGCGGTATCCTCGATGCTCGCCACCAGGTCGAGGTAGTGCTCGAGCCGCGTCAGCGGCGGCATGAACACGTGCACCCGGCCGTCGCGCGGCTCGACGCACAGACTGGTATGAATCACCGCGTCGTCGCGATCCTCGGCGGGCGGCGCCTGGTCCTGCCACGCCTCGCCGCCGGGCTCGTGGTGCAGGCCGTGGCCGGCATCGCCGGCCTGGCGCTCGCGCAGCTCGCTGTAGCGACGCATCACCTCGCCGTGGACATCGCCGAGCGCCTGGCGGAACTCGAACAGCGACTGCGGATGGGGCTGGTCCGGGCGCTCGACCCACGGCAGCGCGCTCAGCGGCAGGCGCAGGCCCATCGGCGAATCGCCGGGGATCAGATAGAGATGATCGCGCCTGAGCGGCCAGTGGCCGCTCTGCCAGGCATGGGCGCGCCCCCGGGCATGGCGCAGCGGCAGGGCGAAGCCGGTGGCCTCGCCCAGCCCCCGCTCGAGCAACTGGCCCAGCCGGCGCCGCTCCTCGTCATCATCGAGATCGTAGTCGCGCGGGTCGACGTTGACCGGCAGGGTGCGCTCGCGCCACAGGTAGTAGTAGGCGTCCTCGTAACCGGGGATCAGATGGCGGGGGTCGAGCCCCAGGCGCCGCGTCAGGGCCTCGGCGAAGCGCCGGGCGTCGTCGATCGTGTAGCGTCCCGCCTGGCGGTCGTCGGCGAGCAGCGCCTCGTCGCGCCACAGCGGCACGCCGTCGCGTCGCCAGTAGCAGGCCAGCGCCCAGCGCGGCAGCGACTCCCCCGGATACCACTTGCCCTGATGGGTGTGCAGCAGCCCGCCCGTGGCGAAGCGTCGGCGCAGGCGCTTGAGCAGGTCCCCGGCCAGCCGGCGCTTGTGGGGCCCCAGGGCGGCGGTGTTCCACTCCTCGCCGTCCATGTCGTCGATCGACACGAAGGTCGGCTCGCCGCCCAGGGTCAGGCGCACGTCGCCGGCCGCGAGACGCGCGTCGACGGCCTCGCCGAGCGCCATGATCTCGGCCCACTGCGTCTCGCTGTAGGGCCGGGTGACCCGCGGGTCCTCGTGGATGCGTTCGACGTGCATGGTGAAGTCGAACTCGACCTCGCACTCGTCGGAGAAGCCGCTGATCGGCGCCGCACTGGACGGCTCCGGCGTCGCCGCCAGCGGGATGTGCCCCTCCCCGGCCAGCAGCCCCGAGGTCGGGTCCAGCCCCACCCAGCCGGCCCCGGGAATGAACACCTCGGTCCAGGCATGCAGGTCGGTGAAGTCGACCTCGGTGCCCGACGGGCCGTCGAGCGCCTTGACGTCGGCGGCCAGCTGGATCAGGTAGCCGGACACGAAGCGCGCCGCCAGCCCCAGGTGGCGCAGGATCTGCACCAGCAGCCAGGCGCTGTCACGACACGAGCCGCTGCCGCTGGCGAGCGTCTCCTCGCAGCTCTGCACCCCGGGCTCCATGCGCACCAGGTAAGCGATGTCGTGCTGCAGCCGCTGGTTGAGGTCGACCAGGAAATCGACCGAGCGGCGTTCTCCCGGCGCTACGCGGCTCAGCCAGTCACGCAGCCGCTCGCCCGCCTCGCGCACCTCGAGATAGGGCGCCAGCTCCTTGGCCAGCCCCTCGGGATAGGCGAAGGGAAACGTCTCGGCGTAGGGCTCGACGAAGAAGTCGAAGGGGTTGATCACGGTCATCGGCGCGATGAGTTCGATGTCGACCGTCAGCTGCGTGAGCTTTTCGGGGAACACCGCACGGGCGATGAAGTTGCCGAAGGGGTCCTGCTGCCAGTTGAGGAAATGGGGACCGCCGTCGATCGTCAGCGAATAGGCCTCGATCGGCGTCCGGCAATGCGGTGCGGGTCTCAGGCGGATCAGATGCGGCGAGAGGTTGACCGGGCGATCGAAGTGATAGCGGGTGTGGTGCTGCAAGGCGACGCGAATCGTCATGGCGGCCCCCGTTGGCGCGACGGATACCGGTATGACCGGCGGATGCCCTTCACTATCGGCCGGGGCCGCGCCCAGCACAACCTGCAACATCGTGTATCAACGCTTGGCGAGAGGCGGTCACTCACAAACTGGTATAGCTTTAAAAAGGCCCCCGCGGCGTGTAACGGACCGAAATCGCGACCCGCTTGCCGGTCGCCTGCCGAGGTAACGCCCATGAGTCTCATCGATTGGCAGAACTACCGCAGCAACGGTTTCTACGACGAGCTCCTGGCGGCCCCCGGCCAGCCCCGCCCCGCGGCCCGGGAACTCTGCGACATCCTCGCCGGCTTCACGCCGCAGGACCTCTCGGAGCGCAAGGCCGCCGCCGAGATCGCCATCCAGACCATGGGCATCACCTTCACCGTGTACTCCGAGGGCAGCATGATCGATCGCGCCTGGCCGTTCGACATCGTCCCGCGGATCATCCCCGCCGACGAGTGGCGGCGCACCGAGGCGGGGCTCAAGCAGCGCGTCGAGGCGCTCAACCTGTTCATCGACGACCTCTACCATGACCAGCGCATCGTCAGGGACAAGGTGCTGCCCGCCGAGGTCCTGGCCCAGTCGGTCAACTTCCGCCCGCAATGCCGCGGCATCGACCCGCCCCACCACGTCTGGGCGCACATCTGCGGCTCGGACCTGGTCCGCGACGCCGACGGCACCCTCTACGTGCTCGAGGACAACCTGCGGGTGCCCTCCGGGGTCTCCTACATGCTCGAGAACCGCAACGTCACCAAGCGGGTGCTGCCCGAGGTCTTCGCCACCGGGCGCATCCTGCCGGTCGACGACTACTGCGCCCAGCTCTACGACATGCTGGCCAGCCTCTCGCCGCGCCCCCACGACGAGCCGCAGGTGGTGGTGCTGACCCCGGGGATCTACAACTCCGCCTACTACGAGCATGCCTACCTGGCCCAGCAGATGGGCGTCGAGCTGGTCCAGGGCTCGGACCTGGTGGTCGATGACGACGACATCGTCTACATGCGCACCATCGAGGGGCTGACGCGGGTCGACGTGATCTATCGCCGCATCGACGACCTGTTCCTCGACCCCGAGGTCTTCAATCCCGAGTCCACGCTGGGTGTCGCGGGGCTGATGCGCGCCTGGCGCGCCGGCAAGGTGGCGCTCGCCAATGCCCCCGGCGCCGGCGTCGCCGACGACAAGGTGGTCTACGCCTTCGTGCCGAAGATCATTCGCTACTATCTCGATCAGGAAGCCATCCTGCCCAACGTGCCCAGCTACCTGTGCATGTTCGAGAAGGATCGCCGCTACGTGCTCGACCATCTCGATGAGCTGGTGGTCAAGCCGGCCAACGAGTCCGGCGGCTACGGCATGCTGATCGGCCCGCGCGCCACGCCGACCCAGCGCGCCGCGTTCGCCGAGCGAATCCAGGCCGACCCGCGCAACTACATGGCCCAGCCGACGCTCAACCTGTCGACCGCACCGACGCTGTGCGACGGTCATGCCGAGCCGCGTCACGTCGACCTGCGTCCCTTCATTCTTTCCGGCACCGACATCCAGGTCACCACCGGTGGACTGACCCGGGTGGCGCTGGTCAAGGATTCGCTGGTCGTGAACTCCTCGCAGGGCGGGGGTAGCAAGGACACCTGGATCGTCGAGACCGACGGGGAGTGAATGCCATGCTGTCGCGAGTCGCCGAGAACCTCTACTGGATGGCACGCTACATCGAGCGCGCCGAGGACACCGCACGCCTGGTCAGCGTGAACAGCCACCTGCTGCTCGACCTGCCCCATCAGACGGCCCTGGGCTGGTCGACGCTGATCGACATCACCGGCAGCGACGAGACCTTCGCCACGCTGCACGACCGGCGCAACGAGAAGAACGTCGTGCACTTTCTCTGCGTCGAGCGCGAGAACCCCGGCTCGATCCTCTCCTCGCTGGCCGGCGCCCGGGAGAACCTGCGCACCACCCGCGACGTGGTCTCGCGCGAGATCTGGGAGCAGATCAACGAGATGTATCTGGAGGTTCGCGACCAGGCCGAGCACGGCCTCGCGCCGCGGCGTCGCGACGGCTTCCTCAAGCGCCTGATCCGCGGCTGCCAGACGCTCACCGGGCTGATCGAGGGCACCCTGAGTCATTCGGCGGCGCGCACCTTCATCGAGATCGGCCGCCATCTCGAGCGCGCCGACATGACCACCCGCATCCTCGACGTGCGCTCGGGCAACCTGCTGCCCAAGGACCCCGAAGAGCTGCGCCCCTTCGAGAATCTGCAGTGGATGAGCGTGCTCAAGTCGCTGACCGCCTATCAGATGTACCGCCAGCAGGTTCGCCTGCGGGTCCGCGGGCCCGACGTACTGCGTTTCCTGCTCCAGGACCAGCACTTCCCGCGGGCGGTGGCGAGAAGCCTCGAGGCGCTGGCCTGGGAGCTGCAGTCGCTGCCCCGCCACGACCGCGCCCTGGCGGCGGCGGCACTGGTCCGTGCCGACGCGCTCGAGGCCGACATGCAGGCCCTGGCCCGCTCACCCGACGAGCTGCACGCCTTCATCGATGAGCTGCAGATCGGCTTCAATACCCTGCATGACGCCATCGCCGCGACCTACTTTGCCCATCCGGAGGATACACCACACGCCAGGGCGACCTCGGCCCAGAGCCACGCCCGCGCGGACTGAGCCGACCCGTTACCGACTCGTTAGTGGGCTGCGGATCGTACCAGCCCATGCACATAGCTCAGCTTGGTCTGGATAGCGGCCGTGACGACCTCGGGCACCAGGTCGGTCAACCCCATCTCGCGATTGAGCTCGTTGGCGGCGAGCCCCACCTGCTGAAAGGCCGAGAGCATGCGCGGCAGGCTGGCGTCGTGATCGATCCCCGAGAAACCCAGATGATGGGCCGTATCGAGTACCGAGACGATATCCAGGTAGAAGGCGAAGGTTTCGGCGAAATCCTCCCACGGATGCATGGTGGCATAGGCGGAGACGAAATCCGCCGGCCAGCCGGCGGGCGGCCCCGCTTCGTAGTAGTGTTCCAGTGCCTCGCCGTAGGTCGGTGAGTCGTGATCGCCGAACACCTCACGGAAAGCATCCTCGTCACGCCCCCTGACCAGCAGATCCCAGTAGTAGTGGCCGATCTCGTGGCGGAAATGACCGATCAGCGTGCGGTGGGACTCGTTCATGTCAACGCGCAGCCGCTCGCGTTCGACAGCGTCGGCTTCCTTGACGTTGATGGTGATGTGGCCCTCGGCATGCCCGGTATAGACCCGTTCATTGCCCGCCGTGGAGCGCCAGAGACCGGCATCCGGCAGGGCATCGGCCATGAACGAGAAGCTCAGCGGCGGATCGAAGCCCTCCTCGGCGGTACCATGCGGCAGCGCCAGCAGGTCGAGGGTATAGAACAGTCGCCGCTTGGCCGCCTCGAGCGCCGCCCAGCGCTCGCGGTGCCCCTCGACCGACAGGTCGGGCACCACGTCATTGTAGCGACAGCAGTCGCACAGCGCCTCGGCCCGGCCGTCGACGATGGTCACCAGCCGGTTGCAGACGTCGTGGTCGGCATAGTTGCGGCACTTGAGCAGTGCCGCACCGCAGTCGTCGTTCAGGCAACGGTAGCCGCCCTCCGCCAGGGAATCGAGCGCACTGATGCGAGCGCAATCGGGGCACCAGCCAACCTCGTGGCCGCAGGCCAGGCAGTGGGTATTGTCAAAGAACAGCCTGGCCCCGCAGACACACTCATAGGTTTTCATGCCGATCTCCCGTTGGCGCGACCCCGTGCTCTTTCTGGATAGTCGCTCGCGGCGCATCTGGCAATCGGCGCCTCGAGGCTCAGCCGTCGTCGCGCAGGGTGCGCATGTGGCCGTCGCGTTCCATGGCCTGATGCCAGCCGAGCGCCTGCTCCAGGCAGTGCGGCGTATGGCCGCCCCGCCGGCAGGCCGCCTCGAAGTAGCGACGCAGCGCCGGCCGGTAGGCCGGGTCGGCACAGTTCTCGATGATCAGCGGTGCCCGCTCGCGAGGGGCCAGACCGCGCAGGTCCGCCAGGCCGTGCTCGGTGACCAGGATGTCGACGTCATGCTCGGTGTGGTCGACATGGCTGACGAACGGCACCAGGCTCGACACATCGCCACCCTTGGCCAGCGACTTGGTGATGAACACCGCCAGCTGGGCGTTGCGGGCGAAGTCGCCGGAGCCGCCGATGCCGTTCATCATCCGCGTGCCGCAGACATGGGTGGAGTTGACGTTGCCGTAGATGTCCGCCTCCAGCGCCGTGTTGACGGCGATCACGCCCAGCCGCCGCACGATGCCGGGATGGTTGGACAGCTCCTGGGGACGCAGGATCAGCCGGTCGCGGTACTTGTCGAGATTGCGCCAGACCGCATCGCCACGCGCTTCGGACAGGGTGATCGAACAGCCGGAAGCGTAGTCGAGCTTGCCGGCATCGAACAGGTCGAAGGTGGAATCCTGCAGCACCTCGGAGTACATGGTCAGGTGCTCGAAGGGGCCGTTGGCCAGGCCGGTCATCACCGCGTTGGCCATGGTGCCGATGCCCGCCTGAAGTGGCAGCAGCGAGCGGGACAGGCGCCCCGCCTCCACCTCGGCGGCGAAGAACGCCATCAGGTGGTCGGCGATGCGCTGCGTGTCGACATCCGGCGGCAGCACGGTGGACGGGCTGTCGCGGCCCTCGGTCACCACGATGGCGGCGATCTTGCTCGGGTCGATGGGGATATAGGGCGTGCCGATCCGCGAGTCGGGTGCCACCACCGGGATCGGCGTGCGGTTGGGACGCATCTGCGGAATGTAGATGTCGTGCAGCCCCTCGAGCTCGGCGGGGGCCGAGAGGTTGAGCTCGATGATCACCTGCTTGGCGAGAATCGCGTAGCTGGCCGAGTTGCCCACCGAGGTGGTGGGCACGATGCCGCCGTCCTCGGTGATCGCCGCGGCCTCGACCACTGCCACATCCAGGTCCTGAAGCTGATGGTTGCGCAGCAGTTCGACGGTTTCCGAGAGGTGCTGGTCGATGAACATCACCTCACCGTTGTTGATCGCCCGACGCAGCGTGGCATCGACCTGAAACGGCATGCGTCGGGAGAGCGCCTTGGCCTCGGTCAATTGCTTGTCGAGGTCGTTGCCCAGCGAGGCGCCGGTCATCAGGGTGATCGACAGCGGATCGCGACGCGCCCGCTCGGCCAGCGCCAGCGGCACCGCCTTGGCTTCGCCGGCACGGGTGAAACCGCTCATGCCAACCGTCATGCCGTTGTCGATCAGGGCGGCGGCCTCCTCGGCGCTGCGCTTGAGTGACTCCCAACCCGGCAGGCGGCAACGGGCCCCGATACTGGCTACGGTCATGCTGAACTCTCCGGCTATGGCAAGGAAGGCGCGACACAAGAGTGTCGACAATCGGATGGCGCAAAAGCATTGCATGCTAACAAGGCGTCGCCAATCCCTTGGTAGTAAGACCTTGGTCTAAAGAAGCGATATTGGATCTCGCCGGGCAGGTCCCCCTCGGCCCGCCGGCATTGGCGATTTGCGACGTTCCTGCTACCGTCGCCCGAGCAACTCAGGAGGGTCGAGCATGGCCGACATCACGCTGACTTCATGCCAGGGCGGCGACATCGCCCCTCGCCTGGAGGCGCTGGCGAATCTGCGCATCCGCGTATTCCGCGACTTTCCCTACCTCTACGACGGCGACCTGGCCTACGAGGCCGACTACCTGGCTCGCTATGCCGAGTGTCCGGCCAGTCTTTTCGTGCTCGCCTTCGATGACGACACGCTGGTCGGCGCTGCCACCGGCATGCCGCTGGCCGAGGAGTGCGAGTCCTTCCGCCACCCCTTCACGGCGGCCGGGCTCGATCCACAACGCATCTTCTATTACGGCGAATCGGTGCTGTTGCCCGCCTATCGCGGTCGCGGGATCGGCAAGGCGTTCATGAAGGCCCGCGAAGCCCATGCCGCCGCGCAGGAATTCGAGCGCGTCGCCTTCTGCGCCGTCGAGCGCCCCGACGATCATCCAGCCCGCCCCGTCGACTACCAGCCGTTGCACGGCTTCTGGCAGGGGCGCGGCTATCGTCGCCACCCCGAGCTCACCGCCCGCTTTGCCTGGAAGGATGTCGGCGAGGCCGAGGAAACCGCCAAGCCGCTGGTCTTCTGGCTGCGCGACCTGACCCCGGAGGATCGCCCATGAACCGCTTGTGCCGGGTCGCCACGGCCCAGTACCCGATCGAAGCCTTCCGCGACATGGGCGAGTTCCATGCCAAGGCCGAGCGCTGGGTCCAGAACGCCGTGAACCACGGCGCCGAGCTGCTGGTGCTGCCCGAGTATGGCGGCATGGAGCTCGCCTCGCTGCTGCCCGCCCCCGTGCGCGACGACCTGCTCGCCCAGCGCGAGGCCCTGCAGGCGTTGCGCGAGGAGGCGCTCGCCACCTGGCGGGCGCTGGTGGAACGCCACGGCGTCACCCTGCTCGCTCCGTCGATGCCCTGGCGCATCGCGCCGGAGCGCTATGTCAATCGCGCCTGGCTGCTCACCCCCGGCCATGCCGACTTTCAGGACAAGCAGCTCATGACCCGTTTCGAGCGCGGCCCCTGGGGCATCACGCCCGGCGACCCCGACCACGGCGGCGGACTCAAGGTCTTCGACACGCCGGCCGGGCGCCTGGGCGTGTTGATCTGCTACGACAGCGAGTTTCCGCTCCTTGCCCGCCGCCTGGTCGAGGCCGGCGCGGAGCTGCTGCTGGTGCCCAGCTGTACCGACACCGAGGCCGGCTACCACCGCGTTCGCTGGTGCGCCCAGGCGCGCGCCATCGAGCAGCAGGTGGCGGTGATCCACTCGCCGACCAGTGGCGAGGCCCTGTGGTCGCCGGCGGTGGACATCAATATCGGCCGGGCCGCGGTCTACACGCCCTGCGACCATGGCTTCCCGCCCGATGGTGTGCTGACCCGCGCCCACGACGACACCCCCGGCTGGCAGTTCGCGCACCTCGACCTCGATGCCATCGCCGCACTGCGCGAGACCGGCCAGGTCGACAACCACGCCGACTGGCAGCGCCAGATGACACGCCTGGAAACGCCGATCGAAACCGTGCGCCTGCGCTGACAGCACGGATTTTTGCCGCGCCCTCGGCTTGCCCGTACAATGCCTCGAATCGCCGAACCAGGCCCTTTAACGAGTCACTGAAGGAAACGCCGGACCCATGCGCGCCAGTCAACTGTTGATCGCCACTCTCAAGGAAGTTCCCGCCGACGCCGAAATCGTCAGTCACCAGCTGATGCTGCGCGCCGGCATGATCCGTCGGCTGACCTCGGGGCTGTACACCTGGCTGCCCGTGGGGCTACGCACGCTGCGCAAGGTCGAGCGCATCGTCCGCGAGGAGATGGACCGCGCCGGCGCCCAGGAAGTGCTGATGCCCGCCGTGCAACCGGCCGAGCTGTGGCAGGAATCGGGCCGCTGGGAGCAGTACGGCCCGGAACTGCTGCGCCTCAAGGACCGCCACGAGCGCGACTACTGCGTCGGCCCGACTCATGAAGAGGTGATCACCGACCTGGTGCGCCGCGAGATCGCCAGCTACAAGCAGCTGCCGACCAATTTCTATCAGATCCAGACCAAGTTCCGCGACGAGATCCGTCCGCGCTTCGGCGTGATGCGCTCGCGCGAGTTCATCATGAAGGATGCCTACTCCTTCCATGTCGACGAGGCCTCACTGAAAGACGGCTACCAGGTGATGTATGACGCCTATATGCGCATCTTCACCCGCCTGGGGCTGGACTTCCGCCCGGTGATCGCCGACAACGGCGCCATCGGCGGTACCGGCTCCCACGAATTCCACGTGCTGGCCGACTCCGGCGAGGACGACATCGTCTTCTCCACCGAGTCCGACTACGCCGCCAACATGGAAAAGGCCGAGGCGCTGGCGCCCCAGGGCGAGCGCCCCGCCCCCACCGAGGAGCTGCGCCTGGTCGACACGCCGGACGCCAAGACCATCGCTGCGCTGGTCGAGCAGCATGACCTGCCGATCGAGAAAACCATCAAGACGCTGATGGTGCATGCCGCCGAGGGTGGCCTGATCGCCCTGCTGGTCCGCGGCGACCATGAACTCAACGAGGTCAAGGCCGAGAACCTGCCCGAGGTCGCCAGCCCGCTGACCATGGCCAGCGAGGAAGAGATCCGTGCCGTGGTGGGCGCCGGGCCCGGTTCGCTCGGCCCGGTGAACCTGAACATGCCGATCATCATCGACCGCAGCGTGGCAATGATGAGCGACTTCGGCGCCGGCGCCAACATCGACGGCAAGCACTACTTCGGCATCAACTGGGAACGCGACGTGGCCCTGCCTGCCGTCGCCGACCTGCGCAATGTCATCGAGGGCGACGCGTCACCGGACGGCAAGGGCACTCTTTCGATCAAGCGCGGCATCGAGGTCGGCCACGTCTTCCAGCTGGGCACCAAGTACTCCACCGCCATGAACGCCACCGTGCTCGACGAGAGCGGCAAGCCGGCTACCCTGTGGATGGGCTGCTACGGCATCGGCATCACGCGCATCGTCGCCGCGGCGATCGAGCAGAACCACGACGATGCCGGGATCATCTGGCCCAATGCCATCGCCCCGTTCGAGGTGGTACTGGTGCCGATGAACGCCCACAAGTCACAGCGCGTGCGCGAGACCGCCGAGCGGCTCTACGAGATGCTGGTCGGCCAGGGGTTCGATGTGCTGCTCGACGACCGCGACACGCGCCCCGGCGTCAAGTTCAACGATCAGGAGCTGATCGGCATTCCCCACCGCATCGTCATCGGGGACCGCGGCCTCGACAACAACGAGCTGGAATACAAGGGCCGCCGCGACGCGGACAACACCATGATTCCCGCCGACAGCGTGGTCGACTTCCTGCGTGAGCGGCTGGCCGACTGAGCGCCTTGCCGGTCTGCTGCTGGCGCTGAGCCTAGTGCCTTCCGCGACCGCTTCGGCGGCGGAAGGGGCACCGGCAGCGCCCGCTCCTTTGCAGCGCACCCTGGACGCGACCCGGACCGCCACACCATCGGCCGCGGCGGATGCCTGGGTCGCCGCCCTGGCACCACGCCTGGCTTCGCGCCTGCCGGACGCGCACCGCCGTCGCGCCCTGTTGCGGCGGGTCCGGGCGGAGGCTCGCCTGGCCGGCCTCGATCCGCGGATCATCCTCGCCGTGATCCAGGTGGAAAGCGGTTTTCGCGCCGACGCCGAATCGCCCGCGGGCGCCCGGGGCCTCATGCAGGTGATGCCATTCTGGAAGCGCGTGCTGGGGCGAGCCGACGATGACCTGTTCGACCCTGCCACCAACCTGCGCTACGGCTGCACCATTCTCGCCTACTATTTGCGTCAGGAGGGCGGTGATCTCACCCGGGCACTGGCCCGCTATCACGGCTCCCGGGGTCGCACGGATTATCCGGAGCGGGTCATGCGCGCCTGGCAGCGCCACTGGTGGCTGACCGAGCGCCGCTGAGCCGGTCCCGAGCGAACCCTCGCCGTTTTTCGCTGCCCAAGTTCGAGAACCGTCCGCTGACTCGTCGGCCTTCACCCCACAGGAAACCGGCTCGTGATCGCCCTGCTGAAACACGCAACCGCCCGGCTGCTACTGGGCACCTCGCAACTCACCCGCCGCAGCGCCGAACGCCTATTGCCGGCATCGGCGCCTCGGCTGCCGGCCCTGGACATCGATGTCCTGACCGGAGTCGGCACGCATCGCGCGGCCCTGGCCGAAATCGACCGGCTGATCGACGCACGTCGGCCGTTCTCGCTGATCCGCCTGAGCGTCAACAATATCAAGGCCATCAACGAACGCCTGGGGCACGCCATCGGCGATGAACTGCTGGTCTCTCTGGCCCGGCGCCTTCAGCAACTGAGCCTGCACGACGGCCGGGTCTACCGGCTGGGCGGCGACGAATTCCTGATGATCACCGAAGCCACCCTCGGCAACGACCGCTGGCGCGAGACGATCGACCAGCCCCTCGAGCTGGAGGGCACGTCGCTGATCCCCTCGCTGTCGGTGTCGGACCTGCGCTACCCCGAACACGGCCAGGAGAGCCGCCACCTGCTGCGCCGCTCGGGCATCGCCCTGTCGCTGGCCCGGCAGTCGCACGACGGCTATCACGCCTATGAATGCGGGCTGGACCGCCTCCACGAGCGCGAACGTCAGCTGCTCCGCGACATGGTCATGGCGGTACGCGAACAGCAGCTGCGAGTCGTCTACCAGCCCAAGATCCGTATTCGTGATGGGAGCGTGACCGGTTTCGAGGCCCTCATGCAGTGGCAGCACCCGCAGCTCGGCCTGCTGCAGCCGGACGAGTTTCTGCCGCTGGCCGCGGCCTCCGGCCACATGACGCTGCTGGGCGAGTGGCTGCTCCAGCATGTCATCGCCCAGATGGCGGAGTGGCAGGCCCGGCAGAATCCCCAGACCATCGCCGTCAATCTCTCGGCGCTCAACCTGGAGCGCACCGGCTTCGGCACGCTGGTCTCGGCCTGGCTGGCCGACCGCGGTGTCGACCCGCACCAGCTGATGGTGGAGATCACCGAGCAGTCGATGATGCATGACCCGGAACTCACGGCCCGCGGGCTCGCCGAATGGCGGCGCCAGGGCATCCAGATCGCCATCGACGACTTCGGCACCGGTTATTCGTCGCTGACCCAGCTGCGCCAGCTGCCGCTCGATGTGCTCAAGATCGACAAGTCATTCGTGATGGGTATGCTCGAGCAGCCCGAGGACGCAATGATCGTCGATGCCAGCATCGCCCTGGCCCACCGCTTCGGGTTGAGCGTCATCGCCGAGGGCGTGGAAACATCGCAGCACCTGAACCGGCTGGCCGCCGCCGGCTGCGACCAGGCCCAGGGCTACCTGATCTCGTCCGGCCTCGAGGCCGATGCGGTGCTCGCCTGGCTGGATCGCTATCGGGAGAGCCCCCTGCTCGCCACGCCGGCCTGACACGGGCACTGGCGGATGGGCGACAAAAGGCACCGACGAAAAAAAGCCGGCCCGAAGGCCGGCGATAGCGGGGCAATTGCCCCTCCCTGACGACATCTATCGATCAACGCGGGCGGCCCGATGAACCGGGGCGACCGCGTGACCCGACACCTCGCACTGTAGCGCAGCACCGCGTCCGGCTTTCTGACCTGAGTCAAGAGCCGGGCACAACATGGCGGCGGGCTTGTCGCCGGGGTCATCCGAACTTCTTGTCCTCGACCTGCGATGCCTCGACATCCGGCGCCAGCGGGTGCCCCTTGGCCAGCTCGGCCCGGGTCGCCTCGCGTACCTCGAGAATCTCGACACTGTAGCTCAGGGTCTGCCCAGCCAACGGATGGTTGGCATCCACGGTCACCCGGCTGTCATCGACATCGACGATCGTCACCACCCGCGGGCCGTCCGGCCCCTGGGCCTGAAAGCGCATGCCCGGCGCCAGCGCCTCGACGCCGCCGAAGGCGCTGCGCGCCACTGTCTGCACCCGCGCCTCGTCACGCAGGCCATAGGCATCGGCGGGCGCCAGCGTCACCGTCAGGCGGTCGCCGGCCGCGTGGCCGTCGAGCGCCCGCTCGAGACCGGCCACGATGTTGTCGTGGCCATGCAGGTACTCCAGCGGCGACTCGCGCCGCCGCGAGTCATCGAGCATCTCGCCGTCGGCATTGCGCAGGGTGTAGTGCAGGGTCACCACCTGCTGGGCGGTAATGGACATGAAAGCCTCCGGTCAGGCAGGGAAAAGAGGAAGGTCGGACTCGGGCTGTCAGGAGCGGCGCAGTTGCGAGATGGGCAAGTCCACGGCCTGCTGGCCGTGCAGAAGGTTGAGCAGCACGATGGCGCGTTCCTCGCCCTTGCGGCGCTCGAAGACCGCCTGCAACTGCCGGAACGGCCCCTCGCAGATTTCCACGACGTCGCCGGCCCGAAAATAGACGTTGATTTCACGCTCGTCCGCCGTGGCGGCGGCGTTGTGGCGCAACGCATCGACCAGGGCGTCGTCGACCGGCAGGGGCTGGTCGCCGAACGTCACCAGACGCAGCACGCCCCGGGTGGAGCGGATCGGCCGCCAGTTGCTGGCCAACCGGTCGAGCCGGATGAACAGGTAATAGGGAAACAGCGGCTCATCGACCCAGCACAACCGGCCCCGGCGCTTCTTCTGGACCTGCAGCACCGGATGAAAGATCTCGTAGCCCTGGTTGGCCAGATTTTCGGTGGCACGAAACGATTCCCCGCCCTTGCACTGAATCAGGTACCAGTGAGGAATGGCCCGGGTATCGATATCCGCGGAAACGCTGTTGGATTCGCTCATCTTGCTCCTGACACCGTGGCTGGGATGCGTCGCGCAGCGGCATTGATTCGACGACGGGGAACCGCGTAAGTTAGCCGCTTGCCGCCACCCCTTCATCCTAACATCGATGACGGCAGCGATCGCCACCGGCATCGCCCGTCCGGCAGGAGACCGATCATGCCCGACTCCCCCCGCCGCTCCTGGCGTCAGGCCCTGAGCGTCTACCGCCGCGCCCCTGTCGTCGCCATGCTGTTTCTCGGTTTTGCGGCCGGCCTGCCGTTTTTGCTGGTCTTCTCGACGCTGACCGCGTGGCTGCGCGATGCCGGGGTCGAGGTCGCGGCGATCGGCTTCTTCTCGTGGATCGGCATGCTCTATTCGATCAAGCTGTTCTGGGCGCCGGTCATCGACCGACTCCCCTTGCCGATCCTGACCCGCCGACTGGGCCAGCGGCGCAGCTGGATGCTGCTCGCCCAGCTGGTGATCGCCGGAGCACTGGCGGCGCTGTCCGGCCTCGACCCGCGCCAGGACCTGGCGCAGGTCGCCGTCTTCGCCCTGCTGGTGGCCTTCGGCTCGGCCACCCAGGACATCGTCATCGACGCCTTTCGCATCGAGTCCGCCGAAGAGCGCATCCAGGCGGCCATGGCCTCGACCTACATCATCGGTTATCGCGGCGGCCTGCTGGCCGCCGGCGCCGGTGCCCTCTACATTGCCGACCTGGTGTCCTGGCAGGCCGCCTATCTGACCATGGCCGGGCTGGTCGGCGTGGGCATGCTGACGGTGCTGTCGCGCCCCGAGCCGCCGCGTTCGACACTCGGCGTTCCCTGGCAGCACGAGCCCCGCGTGCGCCGCTTTCTTCACGCGCAGCGGCATCGTCCCCGGCGCTGGCGGCGCTTCGGGGCCTGGGTGGTGGGCGCGGTGGTCTGCCCCTTCACCGACTTCTTCACGCGCTACGGGCGGCAAGCCGTCGGGCTGCTGGCACTGATCGGACTGTTTCGCCTGAGCGACCTGTCGATGGCAGCCATGGCCAACCCGCTGTACATCGACCTGGGCTTCTCGCTGGCCGAGATCGCCAACGTGACCAAGGTGTTCGGCATCGCCATGAGTATCGCCGGCGGGGTAATCGGCGGGCTGCTGGTGGTGCGCTACGGCATCGCCCGGATGCTGCTGGCCGGTGCCGTGCTCGCCGCAGCCACCAACCTGCTGTTCGCCACCCTGGCCAGCCTGGGGGCCCAGCTGCCCATGCTGGTGGTAACCATCATGGGCGACAACCTGGCCAACGGGCTGGCCAGCACGGTGTTCATCGCCTTTCTATCGAGCCTCACCTCACGGGCCTACACGGCCACCCAGTACGCGCTGTTCTCGTCGCTGATGACCCTGCCGGGAAAGTTCATCGGCGGCTTTTCCGGGATGGTGGTGGCCAGCCAGGGATACATGGTCTTCTTCCTGTGGTCCACCCTGATCGGCCTGCCGGCGATCGCCCTGGCCTGGTGGCTGGGCCGCGATCCCCGACTGATCCCCTCGCCAACCGCCGAGGCCGACCGCTGATCAGCGGTCGGCCAGCCGCCGGCGCTGCTCGTCGAGCCACTTGAGCGCGCCGCGGGTGGCCACCCACTGATCGCGCATCAACGCACGATACTGCCAGGCCTCGGCCTTGGTGCCGGGCTCGGGCACTTCCACGGCCAGCGGCACCGGCCGGGGATTGTCGGCACACAGCATGGCGACGACATGGGCGTTGAGGGCATCGACCGCCTCCAGCGCCTCCTCGGCGGCATCGAAGCGCTCCAGCCGGTACAGCGCCAGAACCCGCCCCATCAGCACACCGAGCAGCGGCGCTTCCTCTTCTCCCGTCGGCTGGTCGCTGAGGGCCAGCGCCTCGCTATCGCGGCCCTCGCGCAGCAGCTGGTCCAGCACCAGTTCGCGCAGCCCCAGGCTGTCGTTCTCGTCGAGCACCAGCAGGCGCTCGGCCAGCCGCCGGGACCGCTGCCGATCGCCACGCTCCATGCCCACCACCAGCGCGAGCCCGGCACGCAGCAGCACGGCGTTGTCGGCCACGTCCCAGACGAAGGGCGCACCGTGGCTCTCGATCTGCTCCAGCCAGCGCTCGAAGCGCACCGCCAGCGGCGCGAAGAAGCTCTCCGCCATCCACGGCAGGCTACCAAAACGGCTGGCCAGGGCCATGCTCAGGGTCTGCACCACGGCCGGCGAGTCCAGCCATTCGGGATGGGCGCACAGGGCGTTGAGCCAGTCAGCGGCCTGCGGCCAGGGGTCCGCCTGGAAGCCCAGAGCCGCCTCCTCGTCCACATCGACCCCGAACACCTCGCGCCAGGCGGCGAAGAAGGTATCCTCGCGGGCCGTCGACTGGTATTCGATACCCGCCTCTCCGACCTCGAAATGCAGCCGCGGCGCAGTGGGCAACGCCTCGAGGAGCGCCTGCAGCCCCATCAGGGGCTCGGCCAGCGCCTCCTCGGAATTGACCATCTGCTCGGCCAGGGTCGCGCCGGGATTGTCGGCCAGATCGGCCAGGAACTGCAGCTGCTCGGCGTCCATATCCCCCTGGCGCGCCAGGCGACGGAACCAGAAGCGTGCCCGCTCGCGGGCCTCCTGCGGGTGTCCCTCATGCAACAACAGCATGGCCTCGATATAGGCCAGGGTCGGCGAATCGGGCAGGGTCTGCTGGGCCCGCACGAAGGCCTCGCGGGCGCTGGCCAGATCGTCGCTGTCCAGATGCATCAGGCACAACCGCTCCAGCGCCACGCCGCGCAGGAACAGCGGCCCCCGCTCGAGAATGGCGTCCAGCAGTGCCGCGCGCTTGCGGTTGAAGCCCCGCTCCTGGTAGAGCTCGATCAACAGCTCGAAGGCCGGTTCGGCCTGTTCGGGCAGCTGATCCCAGTCGGCGGCCTGGAAGAGGGTCTCGAGAATCTGCTGGGCACGGCCGCGCTGGCCGCCCTCGGCGGCGATCAGTCCGGCTTCCAGCAATGCCTGGGCGGGGGCCCGGCCGCTCTCCAGCGCCGCCTTGAGGGTATCGCCCTTCCAGTCGCGCAGCGACAGCATCCACATCAGGTGCGGCGGTACCGCGCCCGGCAGGGTCACGGCGCCGCAGCAGTGCTTTGTCTTGCGTCCCGAGTCGCACCAGCAGGGCTCGTTGCGCCCCGGCCGGGCCAGCGGTTCACAGGCGAAGTCCAGCCGCACCAGCGGCGTCTGGTTCCACAATTCCGGCGCCAGCGCCTGCGCCTGGGCGATGTTGCCGCCCAGATACCTGACACCCTCCTCACGGGCCCAGGCCATCAGCGAGGGATAGTGTTCATCCGCCCGGATCGCCGACAGGGCGCCCCCGGCGTACCCCAGCAGCTGCTCTACCCACATCGCCAGCATTGCAACCCTCCTCGGAAAATCCGCTCAGTCTAGCATGCCCCGCGCAGCCGGCTCACCACCGCTGGCGCGCGCACGCCGGCGGTGCTAGGGTAGCGCCCTGTTCCGGTCTGCCCCCGTTCGAGGACTCTTCGCGTTGCGCCTGCCGTTCCGTCGTGATCAATCCCCCCACGAAACCCCGCAGGTGCGGCTGGAGCGCGAAGGACGCGACGAGATCCGGCGCATCACGGCCGCCGTGGAGAAGGTTCCCTGGACGGTCAGCCTGCTGCAGATCCTGTGGACCGCCGGCCCGGTGACCCTGCTCGGCGCCTGGGGCGGTTACCTGCTGGGCTACGGCAAGGCCCCCACCGCCGACAACTACATCTTCTTCATCTCCTACACGGTGATCACCGGTGCGGCGGGTATCATCGCCAACCTGGTGCACAACCTCACCGGGGGACGACGTGCGGAGCGCACCGCCCGCAAGGTCGAGCGTGTCATCAAGAGCCTGCCGGAACTGCTGCTGGCGACCCGCAATCTGATCGTCGAGAGTCTCGAGGGCGACGCCCGCCGCCGCGAAGCCGCCGCCATGCTGCTGCGCAAGCAGGATCTCTCCCCCGAAGGGGTCGAGCTGGCCGCCATCGAGCTGCTCGACGATCGCGACAGTGCCCGCATCATCACCCAGATCGACATCTACCGCCGCGCCGGGCTGCATGCCCGCATTCGCGACCTGGTGGCACGCTACCGCGACGGCCTGGAGCCGCAGTTCGCCGCGATCGCCGAACTCGCGCCGGCCGCCACCA
Source organism: Halomonadaceae bacterium T82-2 (assembly GCA_001577635.1). Classification (GTDB taxonomy): domain Bacteria; phylum Pseudomonadota; class Gammaproteobacteria; order Pseudomonadales; family Halomonadaceae; genus Modicisalibacter. The sequence goes on from LSBP01000002.1 coordinate 32,933, forward strand.
CGCTGCTGCGCGAGCGCTTCGAGGGCCGCGCCCCCGACCTGCGGCTGGGCGTACCGCGCGACACCAACTTCATCGAGCGCGTGCTAGCCGCCATCGAGCAGGACAACGAACTGCTGATGACGCTGCAGGATGTCGAAGAGATGCTGATTCTCGCCTTCGAGCTGATCAGCGGACGCCAGATCCCCATGCTGACCTTCGAATACAAGGGACGCTGGCGGCTCGCCCAGGCCCTGGACAACCTCGAGGAGGCCCGCGCCCGCTACCGGATCGCCCAGGCCACCGCCCTGTCGCGCCTCAAGGCCCTTACCGCCTATCTGGCCGAACAGTCCGGTACGCTGGTCGAGCATGCCGCCGCCGGACTGCGCGCCGAAGTGCTCCAGGAGCGCTCGCTGCAGGCCATGGACGCGCTGGCCGAACAGATCCATCACCTGGCGCCGGTGGTGGCTCGCGGCCAGAGTGACCGGCGCAGCCAGCTGCGTCAGAAGGCTGACCTGCTGACCAACGCCATCCGTCTCTACAAGTCGGCCTACAACGCGTATGAAGCGGTCGGCCGCAGCCACGCCCAGCTGATCAAGCGTTCCGAACGCTGGGAGCGCATCAGCAACCGTCTGGGCGACCAGGACACCCGTCTGCGGCTGGGCCCGGGGCGACGCGGCCTGCGCATCCGCGAGCACATCATCGCCCTGGACGATGCCGCCAAGGCCGAGGTCTGCAAGCACCTCGCCCGGCACCTGAAGGAAGCCGGCATCGAGATGCCGCGGCCATCGCGCACGCAACAGCTGGAACGCGACACCCTGCTCGCCGTCGGCGTGGACGCCGCCAAGCGCCTGGCGATCGAGATCGCGCTGGCCCTGGAGCCGCACATCCAGCTTTCGCGCCCGGAGGTCCAGCGCGCCATCAACGGCTCCAACGCCGCCGACTTCGGCCAGCTGGAACCCAACCTGTCGGCTGCCGCCAAGGCCGCGCTGGGGGCCGCCATGGTCAAGGAAATCGAGGTCAACCTGGCGCATACCGCCGAATCCCTGGCGCTGGCTCTGGTGCGTCACTATCGGGTCGATCTGGACCCCGCTGCCCGACGCTTCTTGATCGAGCATTACGGTGCACGCGAGCAGACCCTCGACATGCTGGTCAACTACCAGGCCAGCCATGCGCATACCGACAACCGGGGCGTGAGTTTCCTGAGCCAACGCCCGCTGGCGATCGGTCCGCCGCGCCGCGACTGGTACCGGGCGCTGGTCCAGGCCAAGCGCGCTCTCGGCTGAGGGGCACGAGGGAAGCCGCCCGCAGGGATGAATCGTCCTGCCGGCTCGGGCATACTGGACGCCCATCCAGCCACACGGTGCCGGACTCACCACCATGCGCCTGATCATCGCCGAAAAGCCCAGCCTGGCCCGCGCCATTGCCGATGCCCTGCCCGGACGGACGCAGCGCCGGGACGGCGCCCTCGAGGTCGGCGATACCTGGGTCAGCTGGTGTCTCGGCCACCTGCTGGAGCCGGCCCCGCCGGATGCCTACGACCCGCGCTACAAGCAGTGGCGACTCGACCACCTGCCGATCGTCCCCGAGCGTTGGCGACTGGTGCCGCGCCACAAGGCCCGCGGCCAGCTCAAGGTACTGCGCGAGCTGATCAAGCGCGCCGACAGCCTCGTGCATGCCGGCGATCCGGACCGGGAAGGCCAGTTGCTGGTGCAGGAGGTCATCGAGCATCTCGGCTGGCGCGGACCGGTGGCGCGGCTGCTGATCAGCGACCTCAACCGGCCGGCGGTGACCCGCGCGCTGGACACGCTGCAGGACAACCGCCGCTATCAGCCACTCTACGAGGCGGCCCGGGCGCGCTCGCGGGCCGACTGGCTCTATGGCATCAACCTGTCCCGCGCCTGGACCCTGACCGGCCGCCAGGCCGGCCACGACGGCGTGCTGTCCGTGGGCCGCGTGCAGACGCCGGTACTCGGGCTGGTGGCACGCCGCGACATCGACATCGCCCGCTTCGAGCCGCGTCCGTATCATGTGCTGTGGGCCGACCTGTCGGTAGCCGCCGGCGAGCTGCGTGCCTGGTGGCAGCCACAAGAGCATCATCCGCTCGATGACCAGGGACGCCTGCTCGCCCGGGCCCCGGCCGAAGCGCTGCTGGCACACCTGCCCGGTGCCGAGGGGCGACTGACTCAGCTGGACGCCCGACGCAAGCGCCAGAACGCGCCCCTGCCCTATTCACTGTCGGCGCTGCAGGTCGACGCCGCCCGCCGCCACCGCTTCTCCGCCCAGCAGGTGCTGGATATCTGTCAGGCGCTCTACGAACGCCATCAGCTGATTACCTACCCGCGCTCGGACTGTCGCTACCTGCCCGAAGACCATCGCGCCGGCATGGGCGCCCTGCTCGAACGCGCCGGGGCCGGCGACGAGGCCCTGCGCGGCTGGCTGACCGGTGCCGACTTCACACGGCGCCCGCGGGCCTTCGACGATGCCAGGGTCGGCGCGCACCATGCCCTGGCGCCGACCGGCAAGCCCTTCGTGCCCGAGCGCCTGTCGCAGCCGGAAGCGGCGATCTATCGGCTGATCGCCCGCAACGTCATCGCCCAGTTCTACCCGATGCTCGAAACCCGCGAGGTCAAGGCTGAGTTCACGATCCTCGACGAGACCTTCCGCGCCCAGGGCCGCGAGATCCTGGTTGCCGGCTGGAAGCCGCTGTTCACCAGCCGCGACGAGGCCCCGCCCCTGCCGCCGTTGACCGAGGGCGAGCCGGTCACGGTGGCCGACGCCGGCATCGACGACAAGCTGACCCGGCCCCCGGAACCGTTCACCGACGCCAGCCTGATCAAGGCGATGATGAACATCGCCCGCTACGTCGAGGAACCGGCGGTCAAGCGCACCCTGCGCGACACCGACGGCCTGGGCACCGAGGCGACCCGCGCCGCGGTCATCGAGACCCTGCTCAAGCGCGGCTACCTGGTGCGCCAGAGCGGCAACCTGCGTGCTACCGCCACCGGGCACGCGTTGATCCGGGCCCTGCCCGACGCGGCGACACGACCCGAGCGCACCGCCCTCTGGGAGCAGCGCCTGCGCGCCATCGCCGAGGCCGGCGAGGCCTACCAGCCTTTTCTCGACGGGCTGCTCGCGGACCTGCGCGAGCTACTGGCCGCCGCCGATGCCGGCCGCATGCGCCAGGCCCTCGGCGAGACCCGCGGCCTGGGACCGGCCCCGAAAAAGCCGACCTCTAGGAAGCCGGCCTCCGGTAAGCAGTCCTCCGGTAAGCAGTCCTCCGGTAAGCAGTCCTCCGGTAAGCAGTCCTCCGGAAAGCCGGCCTCAAAGAAAGCAAAAGCGTCGTCGCGCCGTCGGCGCTCCATTCAATCCGGCAGCAGTGACACGCCCGGCAAATCCACACGGCGCGGAACGCGCCGCGCCACCCGGCAGGGAGACGACACATGACGACCGCCCCACACTGGCTGATAATCGGCGCCGGCGCCCTCGGCCGGCTGCTGGCGGCACGCCTGACCGAGCGGCAGCCGCCTATCCTGATCGGACGCCGAGCCAGTGCGGATCCCCTGGTCATGACGACCCCTGAAGGACAAACCAACCGATACCATGTGGCACGCCTCACCCTCGCCGAGGCCCCCAGTCAACCGTCGCTGATCCACGTCACCACCAAGAGCCACGCGGTGGCGGCAGCGCTCGACGAACTGGTCGCCCGGGTCGCTCCCGACACGCCCCTGGTGCTTTGGCAGAATGGCTTTCAGGCCCAGCCGCTGGCGACCCGGCGCTGGACCGGCCCGGCCCTCTGCGCGGTGACCAGCGAAGGCGCCTACACGCAAGGCGAGAACGAGGTGGTGCATGCCGGCCACGGTCTGACCCACCTGGGCCATCTCGAGGGCCGGTACCGGGAGCTGGCAATCTCCATCGCCGCCGAGCTGACCGCCGCCGGCATCGAGACACGAGCCTGCGACGATATCCGCCGCCGACTGTGGCACAAGCTCGCCGTCAACGCCGCGATCAACCCGCTGGTGGCGATTCACCGCATTCGCAACGGTGAACTGCGCGACCCGGCGTACCAGCCCCACGTCGAGGCGATCGTTGACGACGTGGCGGCCATCATGGCCGCCGAGCAGGTCGAACCACCGGAAATCGGCTGGCAAGCCCATGTCCAGGGCGTTATCGAGGCCACGGCGGGCAATCGCGCCTCGATGCTGCAGGACGTGCTGGCCGGGCGGCGTACCGAGCGGGATGCCATTCTCGGCCCGCTGCTCGAGGCCGCACGACGCCACGCCCTGCACGCGCCGACTCTGGAGCGACTCTGGCACGACACCCCGCAATAGCACCGACGACAGGCCTGATAACGAAAGCCATGTGGCTGAAAGCTCGAAGCAGCCACCAATATAGCTATCTGGAAAAGCTTCATAGATAACGGTATAAAGAGTCGGCAAGCGTGGCCGGACAAGCGATGGCCCGACGCAAGCGGGGCCGGGATGTATCCCGGCCCCGTTTCCGCCTGAGCTCACCGACACCGTATCAGCCGGTGTTGCGCAGTCCTGCGGCGATGCCTGCCATGGTCACCATCAACGCCCGGGACAACGCCGGGCTGATCGCCCCATCGGCATCCCGGTTGCGCTGCAGCAGTTCGGCCTGCAGTCCATGCAGCGGGTCGATGTAGGGGTTGCGCACGTCGATCGCCTGACGGATCAGTGGCGTGCCCTCGAGCAGCTCCTGCTGATCGAGAATCGACAGCAGCACACCGTGCAGACGCTCGAGTCGTTCACGCAGGGCACTGCCCAACTGCTGAAGCGCCGGCTCATCGACCAGGCGCTGCTCGTAGTAGGCGGCGATCCCCAGGTCGGCCTTGGCCAGCAGCATCTCCAGCATGTCCAGATAGGTGCCGAAGAACGGCCAGCGATGGCGCATCTCGCGCAGCCGCTCGAGGCCGTCGGGCTCTTCCAGACGCCGTGCGAAGGCCTCGCCGCTGCCCAGCCAGGCCGGCAGCATCAATCGCGTCTGGGTCCAGGCGAAGATCCAGGGGATCGCCCGCAGCGACTCCACCCCGCCTTCCGAACGTCGCTTGGCCGGTCGCGAGCCCAGGGGCAGGCGACCCAGCGCCCCTTCAGGGGTCACGGCGCGGAAATAGGGAACGAAATCCGGGTCCTCGCGCACCACGCCGACATAGGCGCCGTGGGCGATCTCGGCCAGCCGGTCCATCTCCTCGCGCCACTCGGGTTCGGGGGACGGCGGCGGCAGCAGCGTGGCCTCGAGCACCGCGCAGGCGTAGATCTCCATCGAGCGCAGGGCGATGTCGGGCTGGCCGAACTTGAAGCGAATCATCTCGCCCTGTTCGGTGACCCGGAGGCTGCCGTTCACCGACCCCGGCGGCTGCGAGAGGATGGCCGCATGCGCCGGGCCGCCGCCACGGCCGACGGTGCCGCCACGACCGTGGAACAGGGTCAGGTCGACGCCATGGCGACGACATATCTCGACCAGCGTCTCCTGGGCCCGGTACTGGGCCCAGGCGGCGGCCAGCTGACCGGCATCCTTGGCCGAATCCGAGTAGCCGATCATCACTTCCTGGCTGTCGCCGGCCATCTCGCGGTAGCCGGGCAGTGACAGCAGCCGGTCGATCACCTCGCCGGCGCGGTCCAGGTCGTCGAGCGTCTCGAACAGCGGTGCGATGGGCAACCGCACGTCACCGCCCACCTCCTTCATCAGCAGCGCCACCGCCAGCACATCCGAGGGCTGGCCGGCCATCGAGATGATATAGGTCCCCAGCGCCTCGCGATGTTCCTGGGCGATCACCCGGAAGGTATCGATGACCTCCCGCGCCTCGGTGGAGCAGTCCCAGCGCCGCGGGATCAGGGGCCGCGGCGAGGCCAGTTCCTCGAGCAGGAATGCCTGACGCTGCGCCTCGTCCCAGGCCTGATAGTCGCCAACCCCCAGGTAGCGGGTCAGTTCGTCGAGCATCTGTGTGTGGCGGCTGGACTCCTGGCGAATATCCAGCTTGGTCAGCGACACGCCGAACACCGCCACCCGCCGCAGGGTATCGAGCAACGCGCCGTTGGCGATGGTGTCCAGTCCCACGTCGCACAGCGAGCGGTAGCAAGTCAGCAACGGCGCATAGAGCTGATCGCGGGTTTCGATGATCGGCCCGCCCTCGAAGCTGCGCCCGTCGAGACACGCCTTGGCCCAGTCGCGAGTGGCCTCGACTCGCGCCAGCAACCGCCGGATCAGCGCCCGATAGGGCTCGGGCTCATCGCCGACCTCGGCCTTGAGGGCGCTGTTGGCCTTCCACATCGACAGTTCGGACTTGAGCTGTTCCAGATCGCGCAGATACAGGTCCGCGGCCATCCAGCGCCCGAGCAGCAGCACCTCGCGGGTGACCCTGGCGGTGACGTTGGGATTGCCGTCACGGTCGCCACCCATCCACGAGGCAAAGCGCAGCGGCGAGGCATCCAGCGGCAGCCGCTCCCCGGCGGCATCCAGCAGCAGGTTGTCGAGATCGCGGTGGAAGTCGGGCACCGCCTGCCACAGCGAGTTCTCGATCACCGCGAAGCCCCACTTGGCCTCGTCGACCGGCGTCGGCCGCTCGTGGCGAATCTCGTCGGTGTGCCAGGCCTGGCTGATCAGTTCCTGAAGACGCCCCTGAACCCGGGTGGCCTTCTCGGGATAGTCGACCGCGCCTTCCATCGCCGTCAGGCAGTCGTCGATGGCGTCGTACTTCTGGATCAGGGTACGCCGGATGACCTCGGTGGGGTGCGCGGTCAGCACCAGCTCGACGCGCATGCCGGCGAGCGTCTCGATCAGCTGGCGCGGCGAGTAGCCGGAGCGCCCGATGCGCTCGAACAGCTCGCCGAGCACCGGCTGGGATCCCGGCTTGTAATCCTCGACACGGCGGAACCGGGCGCGATAGTGCTGCTCGGCGATGTTGGCCAGGTTGAGAAACTGGTTGAAGGCACGGGTCACCGGCAGCAGGTCCTGGTCGGGCAACGCGCGCAGGTATTCGATCAGTTCGCGCTGCGAGCCGCCCTCCCCCTGGCGCCCCCGCTTGGCCAGCCCGCGGATCGCCTCGATCTTGTCGACGAACCCGTCGCCGAGGTCGTCGGCGATGGTGTGTCCCAGGCTGTCACCCAGGATGCGAACGTTGTCGCGCAACGATTCGTGCAGATCATCACTCATTGTTGTTGCTCTCCTCGGGGTAAGGATGTTCCCGCCGCTTGGCCTCGTTCCAGTGCCGGTCCATCTCCGCCAGGGAGACGTCCTGAGGCTGCCGGCCGTCGGCGGCCAGCGCCCGCTCGACATGCCGGAAGCGGCGCTCGAACTTGGCATTGGTGGTACGCAGGGCCTGCTCCGGGTCGGCGCCCAGTCGTCGCGCCAGGTTGACCACGGCGAACAGCAGGTCACCGACCTCCGCACGGGCCTCCTCGGTCTCGCCCGCTTCCAGTGCGTCTTCGACCTCGCCGAGTTCCTCGCGGATCTTGGCCAGCACGCCCCGCTCGTCGGGCCAGTCGAATCCCACGCGGGCGGCCCGCTTGCTCAGCTTGGCGGCCCGCGACAGCGCCGGCAGGTTGCGCGGCACGTCGTCGAGCACCGAGACGGCGGCCCGCTCGCGGCGCTCGTCAGCCTTCAGTGCCTCCCAGCGGGACTTGACCTGGCGCTCCTCGACCTCGGCCGCACTCACGCCCTCGCGGCGTGACGCCAGGGTGCCGTCGGGGAAGACATGCGGATGACGCGCCAGCATCTTGGCGGTCAGGGCATCGATCACGTCATGGAAGTCGAAACGCCCCTCCTCCTCGGCGAACCGGCTGTAGTAGACCACCTGGAACAGCAGGTCGCCCAGCTCGCCGGGCAGTTCGTCATAGGCGCGGCGCTCGATGGCGTCGGCGACCTCATAGGCTTCCTCAAGGGTATGAGGGACGATCGTCTCCCAGGTCTGCGTCACGTCCCAGGGGCAACCCTGCACCGGGTCGCGCAGCACCGCCATCAGGGTCAGCAGGTCGTCGAGGGTATGACGGCGATCGCTCATGCCCGCCCTCCCTTGCCGGCCCCGTTGCGCAGGCGCTTGACGTCGATGACGTTGGGCAGCTGCTGGATGCGCGAGAAGATCCGCCCCAGCGATTCCAGACCGTCGACCTCGAGCGTGATGTGCAGCCGGGCGGTATTGTCGTCCTTGTTGGTACGGGTATTGACGCCGAGCACGTTGACCCGATCGTGACTGAGCACATTCGTCACGTCACGCAGCAGCCCGGAGCGGTCCCAGGCCTCGATCTCGATGTCCACCGGGTACTGGGTCCGTGCCTGATCCCCCCATTCCACATCGACGATGCGCCCCGGCTCCTCGCTGCGCAACTGGAGAATGTTGGGGCAGTCCTGGCGGTGGATGGTCACGCCACGCCCCTGGGTGATGTAGCCGATGATCTGCTCGCCGGGGACCGGGTGGCAGCAGTTGGCCATGGAGGTCTTTAGGTTGCCCACGCCGAGCACGGTGATGCCGTCGCCGGGGCCCTTCGCCGTGCGCCGGGGCTTGGCCAGCAGGCGGTCGAGCTGCTCCTCGTCATCGGTGTCGCCGAACAGCTGCTGGGCCTGGTGCAGCACCTGGCCGATGCGCAGGTCGCCGGCGCCGATGGCCGCATACATGTCGTCGGGCGACGTGTAATTGACCGCGCCGGCCAGGGTGGCGAGATCCAGGCCCTCGAGATCCAGCCGCCGAAACTCCTTCTCGAACAGCGCCTTGCCTTCCTCGAGATTCTGTTCACGCGCCTGATGCTTGAACCAGGACTGGATCTTGGACCGAGCCCGGGAGGTCTTCACATACCCCAGACTGGGATTGATCCAGTCGCGGCTGGGTCCGCCCCGGGTGGCGGTGAGGATCTCGACCTGCTGGCCGGTCTTCAACCGATAGGTCAGCGGCACGATGCGGCCGTCGACCTTGGCGCCCCGGCAGCGATGGCCGATCTCGGTATGCACGCGGTAGGCGAAGTCGATCGGCGTGGCAATCCGTGGCAGATCGATGACATGCCCGTCGGGGGTGAACACGTAGATGCGATCCGGCGCCACGTCGCTGGACAGCCCTTCGCGCAGGTCGCCGAGATCGCCCACCTCGTCCTGCCATTCCAGCACCTGACGCAACCAGGCGATCTTCTCCTCGTAGCTGCGGCTCTTGCCGCCCACGTCGTGGCCCTTGTAGCGCCAGTGGGCGCAGACCCCGAGCTCGGCCTCCTCGTGCATGGCAAAGGTGCGAATCTGGATCTCCAGCACCTTGTTCTCGGGGCCGATGAGCGCGGTATGCAGCGACTGGTAGCCGTTCTTCTTGGGGTTGGCGATGTAGTCGTCGAACTCGTTGGGCACGTGGTGCCAGCGCGAGTGCACGATGCCCAGCGCGGTATAGCAGTCGGCCACCTCGGGCACCAGGATGCGCACCGCGCGCACATCGTAGACCTGCGAGAAGTCGATGTGCTTGCGCTTCATCTTGCGCCAGATGGAATAGATATGCTTGGCGCGGCCGCTGACCTCGTAGCGATGGATATGGTTCTGCTCGAGCAATTGCTTGAGCGTGGCGACCACATCCTGAATGTAGTGGTCGCGATCCACGCGCTTTTCGGCCAGCAGCCGGGCGATGGTCTTGTAGTCGTCCTCGTGCAGGTAGCGAAACGACAGGTCCTCGAGCTCCCACTTGAGATGACCGATGCCCAGGCGGTGGGCCAGCGGCGCATAGATGTCGAACACCTCGCGAGCCACGCTGAGCTGCTTCTCGCGCGGGGCGTCACGCACCTGGCGCAGGGCGCAGGTACGCTCGGCGATCTTGATCAGCGCCACCCGCACATCATCGATCATGGTCACCAGCATCTTGCGCAGGTTCTCCTGCTGGTTGTGCTGGGACATGCCGTGGCTGGGGGTCTGCTGCTGGCTGATCGCGGCCATGTTGAGCACGCCGTCGATCAGCCGGGCCACGCCGTGGCCGAAGCGCTTCTCGATCGCCGCCAGGCCGATCTGCCCCTCGCGCACGGCGCGATAGAGCACGGCGGCTTCCAGCGCCTCCTGATCGAGGCGCAGCTCACCGAGGATGTCCGCCATCTCCAGCCCGGTGCGGAAGCTGGAGCCGTCTTCCAGCCACGCCTTGTGGGGCTTTTCCGTCTCGCGGGCGCGGCGCCGGGACAGCTCGCAGGCCGACTTGAGCTCGTCCACGTCGCGCAGGGTGACGTCGTCCTGCAGACGCGCCAGCCAGCGGTCGATATCGACCTGCCCGTCGCCGTCGAGGGGTTGATCTTCGCGAACCTTGACCATGATTGTCTGGGTGCCTCTTCCTATTGTTCGATGTGGCGATATCGCCCCATCCGCTCATCCTGCGCGTTCGAACAGCAGCATCGATTCGAGATGGGCGGTCTGCGTGAACATGTCGGCCACGGCGGCGCGCCGCAGCCGGTAGCCGCCATGCACCAGACGCGCCGCATCGCGGGCCAGGGTCGCCGGATCGCAGGCCACGTAGAGCACGCGCGGCACCGCCGACGACGCCAGGGCGTCACAGGCCGCCTCGGCGCCTTCGCGGGGCGGATCCAGCACCACGATGTCGGGGGCGTCTCGCCAGTCCGGGGCAACGCCGAGATCGTGGGCCCGCGCCGTGACATTGCCCAGGCCGTTGGCCAGTGCATTGGCCTGCAGGCGCTGCACCATCGCGGCGCTGCCCTCCAGCGCCATCACCTCGCCGACCCGGGTCGCCAGCGACAGGGTAAAATTGCCGATACCGGCGAACAGATCGTGGACACGCTCACCACCCGACGGCGCCAGCCACGCCAGCGCCCGCTGAACCAGCTGCTGGTTGACGCCGGCGTTGACCTGCAGAAAGTCGCCCGGTGCGAAATCCAAGGTGACGTCGCGGGCCCCTCCCTTCAGGGTATAGCGCAGCGTTCCGGGCTTGCCGAGCCAGCGCCAGGCCGGCTGCTCGCGGCCCACCAGCCAGGCGACCGCCACGCCGTTGGCCTCGCCCCAGTCCTGCCAGCGCCGGGCGTCCTCGGCCTGCTCGCGAAGCTGGCGTACCACGACGACCTGCTCCGTCTCACCAGCGACCAGTTCCAGATGGCCGACATGCCGCGGCGCCGCCAGGGTCGGCAGCAAGGCCCGCAGCGGCGCGATCAGGGCCGCCAGTTCGGGCATCAGCACCGGGCAGTCATCGACGTCGATCAGGTGGTGGCTGCCGCGGGCCCGGAACCCGAGATGCACGTCGCCGGCATTGTCACGACGTACACCGAGCCGAGCCCGGCGCCGATAGCCCAGTGGCTCAGCCGCCAGCAGCTCGATGGACTCGGGCGCGTCGACACCCTGGCGACGCAGCTGGTCGGCCAGCACCTCGCGCTTGTGCTCGCGCTGGGCCTCGACGGCCAGATGCTGCAGATCGCAGCCGCCGCAGCTGCCGTAGACCGCGCAGACGGGCGCCACCCGCGTCGTCGCCGTGGTCAGCCGCTCGCGCACATGCGCCTCGTCGTAGCGCTTGCGCGTGGTGTGCACCGCCACCATCACCCGCTCACCGGGCAGGGCATCACTGACGAAAAGGGTCTTGCCGGCCGCGTCGCGCGCCACGCCGCGGCCGTCATGCGAGAGGCGTTCGATCTCCACCACCCCGCCGGCCTCGTCAGCCCCGCACGGTGCCACGGCATCCTGACGGTTCCGCTGCGCCTTGCGCGGCGTGCGCCGCTCGCCCAGTCGGCTCATGTCAGACCTCGGGGGCGAACAGGCCCGTGGACAGGTAGCGGTCGCCCCGGTCGCAGACGATGAACACGATCACCGCATTCTCGACCTGCTCGGCGACGCGCAGCGCGCCGGCCAGCGCGCCGCCCGAGGAAACGCCGGCGAGGATGCCTTCCTCGCGCGCCAGACGACGCATGTGTTCCTCGGCCTCGTGCTGGCCGATGTCGAGCACGTCATCGACGCGCGAGGCCTCGAAGATGCTCGGCAGGTAGGCCTGTGGCCAGCGGCGGATGCCGGCGATGCTGGCACCATCCTCGGGCTGCAGGCCGACGATCCGGATCTGCGGATTGCGCTCCTTGAGATAGCGCGACACCCCCATGATCGTGCCGGTGGTGCCCATCGAGCTGACGAAATGGGTGATGCTGCCGGCGGTCTGCTCCCAGAGCTCCGGCCCTGTGGTGCGGTAGTGCGCCAGCGGGTTGTCCGGGTTGGCGAACTGGTTGAGCGGCTTGCCCTCGCCCCGGGCGACCATCTCGTCGGCCAGGTCGCGGGCGCCTTCCATGCCCTGTTCGCCGGTGACCGTGATCAGCGTCGCGCCGTAGGCCGCCATGGCCTGCTTGCGCTCGCTGGAGGCGCTGTCGGGCATGATCAGCACCATGCGATAGCCCTTGATGGCGGCGGCCATCGCCAGGGCGATGCCGGTGTTGCCCGAGGTGGCCTCGATCAGGGTGTCGCCCGGGGCGATCTCGTCCCGGGCCTCGGCTTCACGAATCATCGACAGGGCCGCACGGTCCTTGACCGAGCCCGCCGGGTTGTTGCCCTCCAGCTTGGCCAGCAGCGTGTTGTTGCGACCGGCTCCGATACGCTGCAGGCGGACCAGCGGCGTGTTGCCGACGACATCCTCGAGGGTGGGAAAGTGCATGACGGTTTCCTTCTGCGCCGGGGCGAGCTGTCATTCGGCGAGCGCCCGAACGGTGAATAAGAACTGGCCGCATTATATCGTCGCCGCCCGGTGGTGGACAGGCGGGGGGGCCGGTCTGTGGCATACTGTCAGCCCATGTCGCGTCTTCGGAATCTCGCCCCATGACCCTGTGGTTGCGCCTGCTGCTGGCCTTGCTGGTCATTCCCTGGCTACTGATGCTGGCGCTGGGCGGCTGGCAGTTCGCCGCGGACGACCGCCAGCGCCGCGAAGCGCTGGTGACGCGCATCGAGGACGGGGTCAGGGTGCTCGCGCCCTTCCTCGCCGAGACCCGAGACACGGCAACGGCGGCGCCACCGGCAGCGCTGCTGGACCGGCTGGCCCGACTGACGGATGTAGACGCGGTGCACTGGCGCGATACTGCCGCGACGAACACCCCACCTCCTGGCCGGGCGGCCCTGACCCGGCGCGACGGCCGGGCACACGTGATCGTGCCGCTGCCTGCCGAAGGCAATGTCGCTCCCCCCGCCTGGCTGGACGTGACTCTCGACGACGGCGCCCTGAGCCTGCCGCGCTATCGCCAGCTGGCCGGCTGGGCGGTCGCACTGACCCTGGCCATGCTGGTACTGGGCCTCATCGCGCTGCTGGTGCCGCGTCGTGCCCTGGCGACCATCGCAGAACAACGCCATGTTCTGGAGCGGCTACGGGCCGGCGACACCAGCGCCCGCCTGCCCAACGAAGGCCCCCACGAACTGGCGCTGCTGTCCCTTGCCATCAACGGGCTCGCCGACACGCTGGCCTCAAGCCACCCGGCCGACACGCCGGTGACCACGGAACTGCGCGCCTCGCTGCAGACCATCGAGCGCCAGAACGCCGAACTCGAGAACGCCCGCCAGCAGGCACTGGATGCCAGTCGCGTGAAATCGGAGTTTCTCGCCAATGTCAGTCACGAGATCCGCACCCCGCTCAACGGCATCATCGGTTTCTGCCGCCTGCTCGAGCGCAGTCCGCTGGACGCCCGCCAGCAGGAGTGGCTGGAAAATGTCACCCTCGCGGCCGACAATCTGCTGTCGCTGGTCAACGGCATTCTGGATTTTTCCAAGCTCGAGGCCGGCAAGCTGGCGCTCGATACCGCCGGCCTGGACATTGCCGAGGTGATCGACGAGGTCCTGCTCCTGCAGGCCCCCGCCGCCCAGGGCAAGGGACTCGAGATGCTGGGGCTGGTCTATGACGACGTCCCGACAACACTGTCGGGCGATCCGCTGCGGATCAAGCAGATCCTCACCAACCTGGTCCACAATGCCGTCAAGTTCACCGATCGCGGCGAGGTTCTGGTGCGCGTTCAGGTCGAGGCGGAATACGGCAGCCGGGTCGTGCTGGGCATTCGCGTCAGCGACACCGGCGTCGGCCTGGCCGAGGAGATTCGGGACCAGCTGTTCCAGCCGTTCGTGCAATCCGAGGCCACCCGCCTGAGTCACCCCGGCGGCACCGGTCTCGGGCTGATGATCTGCAAGAAGCTGCTCGATCAGATGGACGGCGAGATTCGCGCCGACGGCACGCCCGGAGGCGGCACCACCTTCCACGTGACATTGCCGCTGGACGTGGTGGAATCTGCCGGCGAACGCGGCACGGCGCTCGACCTGAGCGGGCGGTGCCTGGTACTCGTCGAGCCGCACACCCCCAGCCGCCGCGCCCTCGCTCACCTGCTGCGTCAGGCCGGTGCCGAGGTGGTGATGCGTGATGCGTCGCCGACGGCCGAGTCACTGCCGGCGGGCACGGACCTGGTGATCGAGGCGGTGTCAGCGGGCATCGATCCCGTGACCCGGGCACGTCTGGGACGGCTGCCCTGCCCCGTACTGGTACTGGGCAAGTGCGAACCCCGGGAGTCGGAGACCGGCGGCCTGCCCGACACCATTCGCTGGTTCAGCAAACCCCTGACCCGTGCACGCCTGGCCGTCGCGCTGAGCGAACTGCTGCCGGCCGGTTCTCTCTCCCTGGCTGCCCATGCCGCGGACGAGGCGCCCTCGCCCCAGGGGGCCTGCGTGATGATCGTCGACGATATTGCCTCCAACCGCCTGCTGGTCAGCGAATTGCTGCGCCAGCGCGGCATCGAGAACATATTCTGTGCCGACAGCGGCGAGGCGGCACTGGCCCTGGCGCGCCGGCAGAGCGCCGACCTGGTACTGATGGATATTCGCATGTCGGGCATGGACGGCATCGCGACCACGACCGCGCTGCGCCGGCTCGGCGGTCCATGGCGCCACTGCCCGGTCATCGCCCTTACCGCCCACGCCCGCCCCGCGGACATCCGCTCGCTGCTGGCGTCGGGGATGCAGGCAGTACTGATCAAGCCGCTCGACGAGCAGGCCCTGGACCGCGTGCTGGACGATTACCTGGCCCTCCCTCCTGCGCCCGATGCCGCCGCGACGCCTGCCCGGCGCGACACGGCGGCCGACGACGACGAGCTTCCGGTCGTCGATGCCGAGCTCGGCATCACGCTGGCGGGGGGGCGCCCGGAACTGGCCGAACGGATGCTGGCGACGCTGCTGGAAAGTCTCGACGCGACCGAGGCCGAACTGCGACGCACCTACGAAAGCGGCGACGACACTGCCTTCCTCGACGCCGTGCACCATCTCAATGGTGCCTGCCGCTACTGTGGCGTGCCGCAGCTGGCCCTGGTCGCCGAGACCCTCGAGTCACGCCTGCGCGCCCAGGGCATCGCCAGCGTGGCGGACATCTACGAGACCCTGCTCAATGCCCTGCAACGACTGCGTGCCTGGCAAACCGCGCAGACTCGCCCGGTCGCGCCAGGCACCGACGACTGACTAGTCGTGCTCGTCGTGGCCGTGGTCATGTTCATGACCGTCGAGGGCGGCCACGAAACCGGCTTCATAGCCCGCCACGACCAGCCGCTTCATCTCGGCAACCGCCTCCTTGAGCCCCACGAACAGGGCGCGAGCGATGATCGCGTGGCCGATATTGAGTTCATGAATGCCGGGAATCGCGGCGATGGGCTCGACATTGTGGTAGTGCAGGCCATGTCCCGCATTGACCGTCAGCCCCAGCTCCTGGGCCAGTTCCGCCGCGGCGGCCACCCGGGCGTGTTCGATGCGGGCAGTCTCGCCCCGGGCCTCGGCATAGGCACCGGTGTGCAGTTCGATGACCGGTGCACCGACCTCGTGGGCGGCACGAATCTGCTCGGGCTCGGGGTCGATGAACAGCGACACCTCGCAACCCGCGGCGGCCAGACGCTCGCAGGCCGACGCGATCGCGGCCCGGCCGCCGACCACGTCCAGCCCGCCTTCGGTGGTCAGCTCCTCGCGCTTTTCCGGGACCAGGCAGACGTTCGCCGGCTTGACGCGCTCGGCGAAGGCGACCATCTCCGCGGTGACCGCCATCTCCAGGTTGATGCGCGTGTTGACGACCTCGGCCAGGCGCAGCACGTCGTGCTCCTGAATGTGCCGACGATCCTCGCGCAGGTGCAGCGTGATGCCATCGGCACCGGCCTCCTCGGCCAGCAGCGCGGCCTGGACCGGATCGGGATAACGGGTACCGCGCGCCTGGCGCAGGGTCGCCACATGGTCGATGTTGACGCCGAGCAGGATGCGGGGAGGCTGCATGGGGGTACTCCTTGGATAAGCCGCAGGGATGGAGGGGCATCTTAGCGCCTACCGGCGGTGGCTTACACCTCGCGCCGCTCGCCGCGGCGCCGTGCCACCAGCGCGCGCATCAGTTCCCGCGAGCGCAGCGGGCGCTCGCCCAGCAGCGTATCCAGTGCGGCACGCGTCAACGTCCTGGCGACCCGGGCCAGCCCCGGACGCTCCCAGTCGCCCGCAGCCAGCAGCCGCAGGGCCCGCCCCTCCATGCCCCACCCTTCTTCGGTCGACGAGAAGCGGCGAAGCTCGGGGCGATAGACGTAGCGGGCCTGGGGGTCCAGGGCCTGATCCCGACAATCGAGGAAGACCGGTTCGCTGTCGAGCGCCTCGAGGAGGCTGAGCTCCAGCCGACGCAGGGCGCCGGCGCGCTGCGCCGGCATGGTCAGCGCGTCGAGTGCCGCCGTGTAGTAGGCGAAGACATCCGGAACCGGCAGCAAGGGCGGCAACAGCCGGGTCAGCAGCTCGTTAGCGTACAGGCCGCACAGTAGGCCCTCGCCGGCCAGCAGCGATACCGACCCTCGCGACTCGAGCAGCCGCAGCCGCTTGAGTTCACGATCGCCCTGCCAGGTGACATGTAGCGGCGCGAAGGGCTGCAGGCGCCCACGCGACTTGCTGCCGGCCCGCTGCACACCCTGGGCCACGGCACGCACCCGGCCGTGCTCGAGCGTGATCAGCTCGACCAGGGCGCTGGTCTCGCGGTAGGGCCGCTTGTGCAGCAGATAGGCCGGCTGAGGGATCATGACTGCCTCCCTGACGCCGGACGAGACCTCGCCGAGCGACGATCAGGCAAGGCGAAGAGCGGTGAGAATGCGGAGTTTACACAGGGGTAAATGAGCATTTTGAACCGCTCTTCAACACAGCATTGATCGAGCGCAGGCAGGTATCGCCGGCGTCAGTCCAGGTCGTAGCCCAGGCTCTTCAGGGCCCGATCATCGTCCGACCAGCCACGCTTGACCTTGACCCAGAGGTTGAGCATCACCTTGGCCCCGAGGGCCCGCTCCATCTCGAGCCGTGCCTCGCGGCCGATCTTCTTGATCCGTTCGCCGTTCTCGCCGATCAGGATCTTCTTCTGCCCGGGGCGCTCAACCAGCATCAGCGCACTGATGTGAATGACACGCCCCTCGTCACGGAACTCCTCGATCTCGACCGTCATCTGGTAGGGCAGCTCGTCGCCGAGCTGGCGCATGACCTTCTCGCGCACCAGTTCGGCGGCCAGGAAGCGCTGGCTGCGATCGGTGATCTGATCCTCGGGAAAGTAGTGGATCCCCTCGGGCAGATACTGGGCCACCTCGGCCTCGAGCTCGGGGACATTGGTGCCGTGCTTGGCGGAAATCGGCAGGATGGCGGCGAACTCGCGCTTGGCCTGCAGCGACTCCAGCCACGGCAGCAGCGTGCTCTTGTCCTTGAGCCAGTCAACCTTGTTGACCGCGAGAATCACCGGCGCCCGCACATGGGTCAGCTTGTCGAGCACCACGTCGTCTTCTTCGGTCCAGCGAGTGCGGTCGACCAGGAAGACCACGCAATCGATATCGCGCAGGGCCTGGGTCGCCGCCTGGTTCATGAAGCGATTGATGGCCTTGTTGCGATCCCGGGACTGGATGTGCATACCCGGGGTGTCGACATAGATGAACTGCGTCTCGTCCTCGGTCTTGATCCCCATCACCTGGTGGCGCGTGGTCTGCGGACGACGCGAGGTGATCGAGACCTTCTGCCCGAGGATGCGGTTCATCAGGGTCGACTTGCCGACGTTGGGCCGGCCGACAATGGCCACGAAACCACAGCGTTGGGTCATGAGCGCCCTCCTCGCGGCTCGAGCCGGTGCAAGGCCTGCTCGGCCGCCTGCTGTTCGGCATGCCGGCGGCTGGAGCCGACACCCAGAGTATGTTCGTCGAGCATCGCCACGTGGCACTCGACGGTGAAGGTCTGCGCATGCGCCTCGCCTTCCACCGACACCACCTCGTAGCGCGGCAGCGGTGACTGGCGGGACTGCAGGAACTCCTGAAGCCGCGTCTTGGGGTCCTTCTGGGTATCGTGCAGATTGATCGACTCGAGCCGTGTGCCGTACCAGGCGAGGATGCGCGCCTTGACCGCATCCATCCCGGCATCCAGATAGATGGCGCCGATCACGGCCTCCATGGCATCGGCAAGGATCGATTCACGCCGGAATCCACCGCTTTTCAGTTCGCCCGATCCGAGCCTGAGCTGCTCGCCGAGCTCGAACTCCCGGGCCAGTTCCGCCAGTGTCTGGCCCTTGACCAGACGCGCGCGCAGACGCGACAGCTGGCCTTCACGGGCCTGGGGAAAACGCTGGAAAAGCGCCTCCCCGATCACGAAATTGACGATGGAATCCCCCAGAAATTCCAGGCGTTCGTTGTTGTCGCCACCGTAGCTGCGATGCGTCAGGGCCAGTTCCAGCAGCGCCGGATCACGAAAGTCATGACCGATGCGGCGGCTGAAGGCTTGTTGCGAGGTAGTCACGAAACGTCCGCTCTCGAATTCTCTTGAATGGTGGGTATCCGGCTCATGGAATCAGGCGCACCGAGCTGAAGCTGGGCAGTCCGCCATCCCAGTGCATCCATACGGCAAAGGCCTTGCCGACGATATTCTCTTCCGGCACGAAGCCCCAGTAGCGACTGTCGTTGGAATGGTCGCGGTTGTCGCCCATCATGAAATAGTGGCCCGGCGGCACCACCACCTCGCGCATCTGCGGCCCCGGGTCCCGCGGGTTGTTGTAGATGGCATGCTCGTGTTCGCCCAGCCACTCCTTGAAGCGCACCTCGCCCGGCGCGGTCTCGGGGTTGCGATCCGCCACCTCCTTGGGCACCGGCTTGCCGTTGACGTAGAGCTGCTTGCCCTCGTAGCGGATCCGGTCGCCGGGCAGCCCCACGACACGCTTGATGAAGTCCACCGAGGGGTCTTCCGGAAAGCGGAACACCATCACGTCACCACGCTCGGGCTCGCCCAGGTCGAGCACCTTGGTGTTCACCACCGGCAGGCGCAACCCGTAGGTGAACTTGTTGACCAGGATGAAGTCCCCCACTTCGAGCGTGGGACGCATTGAGCCGGAGGGAATCTGGAACGGCTCGACGAGGAAGCTGCGCAGCAGCAGCACGACCAGCAGGACGGGGAAGAACGACCGGGCATAGTCGACCGGCCAGGGCTCGCGCGTCAGCTTGCGGCGCGCCGTGTCATCGAGCGTCACCGCCTCGCCGGCCTCGGCGGCGACCAGCCGCGCCCGACGGCGGCGCCGCCACCAGACCACATCCAGCAACCAGACCAGTCCGGTGACGGCCACGGCCACCACCAGCAGCAGCGAAAAATCCATGTCTCTTTCAGTTCCTAGTCATTGACCTTGAGTACGGCGAGGAAGGCATCCTGGGGGATCTCGACGCGCCCCACCTGCTTCATGCGCTTCTTGCCGGCCTTCTGCTTCTCGAGCAGCTTCTTCTTGCGCGTCACATCCCCGCCATAGCACTTGGCGGTCACGTTCTTGCGCAGCGCCTTGACCGTGGAGCGGGCCACGACCTGGCTGCCGATGGTGGCCTGAATCGCCACATCGAACATCTGCCGGGGAATCAGTTCCTTCATTTTCTCGACCAGTGCCCGGCCGCGCCCCTGGGCATGATCGCGATGCACGATCGCTGCCAGGGCGTCAACCTTGTCGCCGTTGATCAGCACGTCGAGACGCACCAGCTTGGCCGCCTGGAAACGCACGAAGCCGTAGTCGAGCGAGGCATAGCCGCGGGAGACCGACTTGAGGCGGTCGAAGAAATCCATCACCACCTCGCTCATCGGCAACTCGTAGGTGAGCTGGATCTGATTGCCGAGGAACTGCATGTCCTGCTGTACGCCGCGGCGCTGCTCGCACTCGGCGATCACGTTGCCCACGAACTCCTGAGGTACCAGGATGCTGGCCTTGACGATCGGCTCGCGCATCTCCTCGACGTTGGCCAGATCCGGCAGCTTCGAGGGGTTGGAAACATAGAGCACATCCTCGTTCTTCAGCACCAGCTCGTAGACCACCGTCGGCGCAGTGGTCAGCAGGTCGAGGTTGTACTCGCGCTCGAGTCGCTCCTGGATGATCTCCATGTGCAGCGTACCGAGGAAACCGACGCGGAAGCCGAAGCCCAGAGCGTCGGAGTTCTCCGGTTCGTAATCCAGCGAAGCATCGTTGAGCGCCAGCTTCTCGAGGGCGTCGCGAAATTCCTCGTAGTCGTCGGAGCTGACCGGGAACATGCCCGCGTAGACCTGCGGCTTGACCTTCTGGAACCCGGGCAGGCGCGGCGTATCCGGTGTCCTGGCGTGGGTGATGGTGTCGCCCACCGGGGCACCGTGGATGTCCTTGATCCCGGCCACCACGAAGCCCACCTCACCGGCGCGCAGGATACCGGTCTGCTTGCGCTTGGGGGTGAAGATACCCACCTCGGTGACGTCCCAGTCGCGTCCCGTGGAGGTCATGCGGATCTTGTCACCCTTGCGCAGCGTGCCGTCGAACAGGCGAATCAGCGACACCACGCCCAGGTAGTTGTCGAACCAGGAGTCGATGATCAGCGCCTGCAGCGGCTTTTCGGCATCTCCTCTGGGCGGTGGAATGTCGCGAACCAGACGCTCCAGCAGCCCCTCCATGCCGATGCCGGTCTTGGCCGAGACCTGGCAGGCATCGGCGGCATCCAGGCCGATGATCTCCTCGACCTCCTGGGCCACGCGGTCCGGATCGGCCTGGGGCAGGTCGATCTTGTTGAGCACCGGCAGCACTTCCAGATCCTGGGCGATCGCCGTGTAGCAGTTGGCTACCGACTGGGCCTCGACGCCCTGGGCGGCATCCACCACCAGCAGCGCGCCTTCGCAGGCGTAGAGCGACCGCGAGACCTCGTAGGAGAAGTCGACGTGCCCCGGGGTATCGATGAAGTTGAGTTGATAGACCTCGCCGTCATCGGCGTGGTAGTCCAGCGTCACGGACTGGGCCTTGATGGTGATGCCGCGCTCGCGCTCAAGATCCATCGAGTCGAGCACCTGCTCCTTGAGCTCGCGCTCGGTCAGCCCGCCGCAGAGCTGTATGATGCGATCGGCCAGGGTCGACTTGCCGTGGTCGATGTGCGCAATAATCGAAAAATTTCGTATGTTGTTGATGACCTTGCGATTGTCGTTGCTGCTCATTGACGCCTGTCCGGTGTTGTGTACACGATCTCGCCGCGTCGGCTGGCGAACGACGAACGATCGAGTAACGTAATCGATTGGCGGGCATTGTACCGACAAGCCCGCGGCATGGACAGCGACGCGCCGGCGCCGGAGATGAACACGACGACGGGGCCCAAAGGCCCCGCCGCCGACATGCCTGACGCCACTGGCAGTGTTACTCGCCACCACCCAGACGCAGCGCCACGAACAGCGAGTGGCCGTCGCGGATCAACCGCACCGGCACCACACTGTTGCCCTTGACCGATGCGATCGCCGAAGCCAGCTGATTGGCGGAGTCGATCGGCTTCTGAGCCACCGAGACGATGATGTCACCGCTCTGAATGCCCGCGGCGGCAGCGGCACCACTCGGATCGACCTGCACGATGCGCACGCCGTGGTCGAGGCCCAGGCGCTCTAGCTGGCGGCTGTCGAGATCGCTGACCGCCACGCCCAGGCGGGTCTGCGAATCGTTGCCCGGCTGCCCCTGCATCGCCTGCTGATCGCTTTCCGGCCAGTCACCGACGGTCACCTTCTGGGTCCGCTCCTTGCCGTTGCGCAGCAACTTGAGCGATACCGTCTCGCCCGGCGCCACCTTGCCGATCAGCCGCGGCAACTTGCTGGACTGATCGACCGCGTCCCCGTTCACACCGAGGATGATGTCACCGGCCTGCAGACCGGCCTTGGCCGCCGGCGATTCGTCCGCCACCTCGGCGATCAGGGCCCCGTGCGAATCTTTCATGCCGAAGGACTCGGCCAAATCCCGGGATACCGGCTGGATCACCACGCCCAGCCAGCCACGGCTGACGTGACCGGTCGCCTTGAGCTGGTCGGCGATATCCATCGCCACATTGATCGGAATCGCGAAGGACAGCCCCATGAAGCCGCCGCTGCGGGTGAAGATCTGCGAGTTGATACCCACGACCTTGCCGTCGAGATTGAACAGCGGGCCGCCGGAGTTGCCGGGGTTGATCGCCACATCGGTCTGGATGAACGGCACGTAGGTATCGGTCGGCAGGGTACGATCGATGGCGCTGACGATGCCCGACGTCACCGAATGATCGAAGCCGAACGGCGAGCCGATGGCGGCCACCCATTCACCGACCTCGAGGTCATCGGAATTGCCGATATTGAGCGTCGGCAGATCCTTGGCATCGACCTTGAGCAGCGCCACATCGGTCTTCTTGTCGGCACCGACCAGCTTGGCCTTGAGTTCGCGGCGATCATTGAGACGCACCACGATCTTGTCGGCCCCGTCGACGACATGCGCATTGGTCAGGATATAGCCGTCCTTGCTGATGATGAAACCGGACCCCAGCGAATGACGCTCTTCGGTGCCACTGTTATTGCCCTGTTGTCCCGGCCCGAACGGGGTCTGGTCACCGAAGAAATGCCGGAAGATTTCCGGAACATCCTGGTTGGATCCGCCCCAGGGGCCCATGTTGCGACGCTGAACCTCCTGGGTTGTCGAGATATTCACCACCCCCGGCGCCGCCTGCTTCACCAGCTCGGTAAAGTCCGGCAACTCGCGCGCTTGTGCCGCCTGCACGGCGAACGCGGCGAGCACGAGCATCAGCCACATGGAGACCTGTCGTGTGATGCGTTGCATTGAGAACTCCTGCTTGCTGTCTGGGAGTCATTCCGCCCGGCGGACTCCGGAAACATCGAAAAACGCGCGGTCGACGAGAACACCATCAGCACGAAAACCGCCACCGTCACATCCTTCGACATCCGGCGACACCGCCCGCGAAAAGAAGCTCCATCGCGAAACGCGGTTATTTGTCGGTGAGCACCTTTCATCGCCGACCGACGACCAGGCACTCGACGAGTTTGAGTCACCTCACCGCAAAGAGTTCAGCCGACTCGATGAAATTGTCGCGATCGGACAACACCTCATGGCCCGACATTCCTGCCAGGGCCGAAACGAAAAAGGCCCGCCGAAGGCGGGCCGGGCATGACGGGTCACGGCTCGAACAAGCCGGAACGCAAGGCGGAGGGACAACACACTAACGCGCGCCGACGGGCGGCCGATACTCCATCCCTTCCACGACGCGAGCCAGGGCCATGGGCGGCACCTCGCCGATCGCCACAATCTGGAAGACCCGTTCGCCGAGGCGGACATGGCGAACCGCCGCATGGGTAATACCCAGCCGGTGCATGCCGGCACGCAGTATCCGCTGCCGACGCTGCACAGGCTCGATGAAGAGGCTGAAACTGGACAAGCCGTCGCTGTAGAGGCGATGGGCTACCGGCGCGGAACGCACCCCGAAATCATTGGGCAGCGGCAGAGCATGATAGCCGGTGGGCAGCCAACGGGCTGCCCAGGGAGACGAAGGCTGCGTCGCCAGCGGCTCGAAATCGATGGTGCCGTCATACAGCGACGGTTCACCCAGTTCGGTCATCTGGAAGGTTTCCAGGACGCGGCCATCGAGCCCCACCATGACCTGCTTGAGGGGCAGACCGGTGCGCTTGTCGAGCCATAACCGATGCCCGTAGCGGAGGTTGTCCTGCGACTCGATATTCAGCCGGACCACGTCGCGCCCGGCCACGCGGGACGCCCCGTCCAGGGTCAGCTGATAATGACCATCGAGCCGCGCGAGAATCGCCGCCGGTGCTGCCCGCCCGGTACCGATGGCTTCCGCCGGGCTGCCCCGACCGACACGTCCACGCCGCTCATAGACCACCGGCGGCCCGTCGAGATAGCTAGCGATTTCACGTTCCACGCCGTTCTCGACGTCGTGAGACAGCGCCAGGGTCCGCACGCCGTCACCGCTGATGCGCACCGCACGGGCCCGGAATTCGTAGCAATGGCTGGCCCACAGGCTGCGTTCCAGCCAGTCGCGTGGCGTGTCCGGGGTCGAGGCATCAGTCAACTGCAGGCAGTCGAGCCCCGTGGCAGCCGAGGCGTCAGCCCGGGCCGGCCCGGCGCCCCACAGCCACAGCAACGGCGCGGCCAGCGCGATCCAGCGAGTCGGCATCAACGCACACCCAGGGAGTCCTGCGCCGATGCACGCAGCAATGGCATCCAGGTTTCGCCGGAGCGATAGGCCGCGCCCTGGGCGTGGCGATCCAGGTAGCCCTGCAACAACTGGGCCTGTTCGAAGTCGAGACTCGGCGATTGCGAGTCGGGTGCCAGGAACATCGGCGTCTCGACGTTGGCACCGACCGTCATCAGGCCGCTGCCACCGCCATCGCTGACCAGCGAGGAGTAGCGCGGCAGGCTGACCGGCTCGGCACCGCCACCCTGAAGGCGCGGAAGATTCGAGACGGCACTGCCGCCGCTCGCCGTCGATGCGCCGGACTCGGCGGTCATGGCCGGCGCGCCGGCCGGATCCATGCCGTTGTAGACCTGCACCCCGGTAATGACCATCAGCGATACCGTGGCCGCGATGGCGGCGCTGCCGGCGAAGGAAAGCCCGCCATGACGCCGGGGAGCGGTGGCATCCTGCACCTCGGGACGCGGCTCCCGCTCGATTCGTGCCATGATGCCTGCCGAGAGATCGGTGGTGACATCGACATCCCGGTCCCGGTTCATGAGACTGCGCGCCAGATGATAGCGCCGCCAGGCATCGGCACTCTGGTCGCCCGCATCATCGAGCGACTTGAGCACGCGCCGCAGCTCGAGTTCATCCCCTTCGTTGTCCATCAGCGCGGACAGCGATTCGCGTAGATTGTCGTTCATTTTACACCCTCACAGTCGATGGAGCGGCAACCGCGACCGCCCCGGCTCGACACGACATTCCCATCATCCTGCGCCCGTTTGCGGCGCCCCGTCAGTTCCTTCGCACCCAAGGATGCGACACCCCGTGTGACGCCGGAACGGCCGGACAGTTCAGTCACAGGGCCAATTTTCTTGATGCGCATCACTCGTGAATCGGATCCTGTTGCCGTGACTGGCTCAACAGCGGCTGGATATGCTTGTCCACCGCCTCGCGCGCCCGGAAGATACGCGACCGCACGGTGCCCACCGGGCACTGCATGATGTTAGCGATATCCTCGTAGGAAAGCCCGTCCATCTCGCGCAACGTGATCGCCGTGCGCAGATCCTCCGGCAGCTGCTCGATCGCCTCGAAGACCGCCGCCTCGAGCTGGTCGCGGGCCATCGCCGCCTCCGGCGTCTCGATGTCGGAGAGCCGCCCGCTGTGATCCACCACCTCGGCGTCATTGATATCCAGGTCGCTGCCCGGCGGGCGCCGCCCCTTGGAAACCAGATAGTTCTTGGCCGTGTTGATGGCGATGCGATACATCCAGGTATAGAAGGCGCTCTCGGAACGGAAGTTGCCCAGGGCGCGGTAGGCCTTGATGAACGCCTCCTGAGCGA
This sequence comes from Halomonadaceae bacterium T82-2, assembly GCA_001577635.1. Taxonomy (GTDB): domain Bacteria; phylum Pseudomonadota; class Gammaproteobacteria; order Pseudomonadales; family Halomonadaceae; genus Modicisalibacter. Next base: position 58,656 of record LSBP01000002.1, read on the forward strand.
CGTCCTGGACCTCGGCATGATCGTGCACGTAACGCCCGATCAGACCGAGAATCTTGTGCTGGTATTTCTTGACCAGCAGATCGAAGGCTCGGGTATCGCCCCGCTGGGCGCGTTCGACGAGTTGCTGATCGGTTTCCCGCGCGCCCATTCAGTACGTCTCCCGGCAAACGGGAAAGACCAGACGGACAGGCGAACAGAAGCGCCTTCGCGGCGTGACACGGTGGAGATTCATGAATGCAAGCTGAGCCCTGGCTGACGAACGTTTTGTGCTAAGTGTTCCTGTTTATGGCTACGGCATCAACCGGCAGCATGTGCCTGGCTTGACGCACCGGGCCAAAAAGCGGCGTCACAATTGATTTTTTCGCCCCTCGCGGGCGATAGTAACGGGATTCTCCCCCATGCGATTCACAGGTAGCTGAATGTCGGAACAGCAGGTCAACAACCTCAACGTTCTTTCCCAGGACGTCCTGATCACACCCGAAGCCCTCAAGCAGGAAATTCCGCTGTCGGAAAGCGCCGAGCGGACCGTGATCGAAGGGCGTCACACCATCCAGCGGATTCTCGACGGTGACGATCCGCGCCTGCTGGTCGTGATCGGCCCCTGCTCTATCCACGATGTCGACGCCGCCCGTGACTATGCGCGCCGGCTGCGCCAGCTGGCGGACAGCGTCAGCGACAGCCTCTACGTGGTGATGCGCGTCTACTTCGAGAAGCCGCGGACCACCGTCGGCTGGAAGGGCCTGATCAACGATCCTCACATCAATGACTCCTTCGAGATCGAGGAAGGCCTGCATATCGCCCGCCGCCTGCTGGTGGAGCTGGCCGAGATGGGGCTGCCGCTGGCCACCGAAGCCCTCGACCCGATCTCGCCGCAGTACCTGCAGGACTGCATCAGCTGGTCGGCGATCGGTGCGCGTACCACCGAGTCGCAGACGCACCGCGAAATGGCCTCGGGGCTCTCCTGCCCGGTGGGCTTCAAGAACGGCACCGACGGCAGCCTCGACGTCGCCGTCAACGCCCTCAAGTCGGTGGCCCATCCACACAACTTCCTGGGCATCGACCAGGCCGGCCAGGTCGCGATCATTCGCACACGCGGCAATGCCTACGGGCACGTGGTGCTGCGCGGCGGCAACGGCAAGCCCAACTATGACAGCGTCAGCGTGGCGCTGGCCGAGCAGGAACTGAGCGGTGCCGGGGTCAAGCCGAACATCATGATCGACTGCTCCCACGCCAACTCCAACAAGGACCCGGCCCTGCAGCCACTGGTCATGGATAACGTCACCAATCAGATTCTGGAAGGCAACCGGTCGATCATGGGCCTGATGGTCGAATCCAACCTCGCCTGGGGCAACCAGAAGATCCCCGAGGATCGCAGCCAGCTCGAGTACGGCGTGTCGATCACCGATGCCTGCATCGACTGGCCGACCACCGAGGAAGCCCTGCACCGCATGGCCGAGAAGCTCAAGCCGGCACTCGCCGCGCGTCGGCGCGCCGCCTGAGTTCAGCGCCTAGTTCCGGGCCCGTCAGCGACGGGCCCGGAGTCCTTTCTTCCACATCGTCCAGAGGCCGCTCAGGCCGTCGCGGCGACGCCGTCGATCTCGCGGCGAAACGGCGGCAGCGAGTCGAGCAGCGCACGGCCGTAGCGCCGGGTCAGCACCCGCCGATCGAGCAGCGTGATACGCCCCTCGTCGGCCTCCTTGCGAATCAGCCGGCCGCAGGCCTGGACCAGCTTGATCGAGGCATCCGGCACGGCGATGCGCATGAAGGGGTTGCCGCCGCGGCTCTCGATCCACTCCGCCAAGGTCGCCCCCACCGGGTCGTCGGGCACGGCGAACGGCAATCGCGTGATCACCACATGGGTCAGGTAGTGCCCCGGCAGGTCGATGCCCTCGGCGAAACTGGCCAGACCGAAGATGATACTCCCCTCCCCGGCATCGACCCGCTTGCGATGCCGATCCAGCAGTTCGCGCTTGGGCAGGCGATCCTGGGCCAGAATTCGCTCGCGCAATGCACTCGGCAACGCCTTCTCGACGGCACGCAGCTGGGCCCGCGAGGAGAACAGCATGAGCACCGCCTCGTCAGGCGCCAGCGTGGCGACGAAGTCGATGATGGCTTTCTCGTGTGCCTCGCGGTCGGCCGGATCGGCCGCCGCCTCGGGCACGCTGAGTACCGCCCGGGAATAATCGAAGGGGCTGGGCAGGCGCTGATAGCGATAGCGATTGGCCAGCCCTGCGCGCTCCTGTATCCGTTCGAAGCGCCCCAGCGCGGTCAGCGTCGCCGAGGTCACCACCGCACCGTGGCAGCTGCCCCAGAGATGACGCGCCAAGGTCTCGGCGGCCGATACCGGACTGGCCGCATAGGTCAGCTCGCTGTCGCCGCCCGGCGCCTCGAACGTCAGCCAGCGCGCCCGCGGCGGCTCGCCCTCGGGGTCCGTCTCCGCCATGGCCTGCCACAGGGCATGGGCCTCCAGGGCACGGCCGTGAAGCAGGGCTACCAGCGGCAGCCAGCTTTCGGCCTGCTCGCGGGGCAGCCCCGTGGATTTTTCCGGATCCAGGCTTTCGCGCAGGATATCGCTCATGGTCTCGAGCTGACGCGACAGCTCGGCGAACGGCGTCACCAGCGCCGCTGCCAGCTCGCGCAGCGCCTCCGGCGCCTGTCCCCGCGGGAAACGATGGTGGCGAGTCTCGCCGCCGGAGCCTTCCGGAAGGTCGGCCAGCTGGTGCCCCAGCGAAAAGGCCTCGCCGAGGCGCGGCTCCAGGGCGGCAATGAGCTCGGGGAAACCGGCCAGGATACGCGCCAGGGTCGGCTGCCCACCCAGAGCGGCATTGAGCTCGGTCAGCGATTTCTTGAGAGTACGCAGCCAGCGCAACGTGGCATTGACGCCAAAGCGGTGGTGGAAGTGCTCCAGGGCCTTGTCGGGCAGGTGATGCCCCTCGTCGAAGATGTAGATGCAGTCCTTCGGCGACGGCAGCACCACCCCGCCGCCGAGCGAGAGGTCAGCCAGCACGAGATCGTGATTGGCGACGATCACGTCGGCCTGATCCAGCCGCCGCCGGGCGCGAAAGAAGGCGCAGGCCCCGAAATGGCCGCAGCGGCGATTGGTGCACTGGCGATGATCGGTGGTCAGGCGCCGCCAGTCGGTCGGCTCGATCGCCTCGGGCCAGCTGTCGCGATCGCCTTCCCAACGGCCGTTGCCATAGGCATCGGCAAGTTCATTGACCAGCGCTTGAAAGTCATCGCCGTGGGCGGCACTGTCCGCCGGATCGAACAGCGACAGGGTGGAATTCTCCTCACCCCCGTCAAGCAGCTGATCGAGCTTGGCCACGCACAGGTAGCGCCCGCGCCCCTTGGCCAGCGCATAGTCGAACGTCAGGCCGCTGTGGGCCTGAAGCGCCGGCAGATCCTGATGCAGCACCTGCTCCTGCAGCGCGACCGTCGCGGTGGCGACGACCAGCCGCTTGCCATGCGCGCGGGCGACCGGCAGCGCGGCCAGCAGGTAGGCCAGCGTCTTGCCCGTGCCCGTCCCGGCCTCGAGCACACAGACATGCTCGTTGGAAATGCGCTGACCGGCATCGTCCACCTCGATGCCGCCCAGTGTGCGGGCGATCTCAGCGATCATCAGCCGCTGGCCGTAGCGCGGGGTCAGGTCGAGCCCCTCGAGCACGCGGCGATAGGCTTCCTGGATCTCGCCCTTGAGGGCTTCGTCTAGCATAAGCGTCCTAACGGTAAGCCTTGCGCCGCAAGCGGTAAGAGAAAACCATTCCAGCTGAGCCCAACCTGGCTCCATGGGCGGCCCCGCCAAAGCTGCAAGCCTTTTATACTCAAGGCTTGCAGCTTATAGCTTACAGCTGCCGTTAAAGCAGTCCTTCGGGCGGATGCTCGCAGGGCAGCTTGTCATTGATGAAACGCTCGATCTCGGGCAGCGAGAAGGCGTCTTCCTCGCCCACGAAGCTGATCGACACGCCCTTGGCGCCGGCACGACCGGTACGGCCGATGCGGTGCACGTAGTCCTCGGGGTCTTCCGGCAGGGTGTAGTTGATGACATGGCTGACATCATCGATATGAATCCCGCGGCCGGCCACGTCGGTGGCCACCAGCACCGTCAGCTCGCCCTCACGGAAACGCTCGAGGGTCTGGATGCGCTGATTCTGCGGCACGTCGCCGGAAAGCATGGCCACGTTGATGTCGGCCTTGCGCAGCAGATCGTCGAGCTTGCGCACCAGATCGCGACGGTTGCCGAAGACCATCACCCGCTCGAAGCTCTCCTGCTTGAGCAGATTGACCAGCAGCCGCTGCTTGTCGGCGTCGCTGACCAGATAGACCCGCTGGTCGATGTTGGCGGCGTTGTCGACGGTGACCTCGATCTCGACATGCGCCGGATTCCAGGTCCACTGCTCGGCCAGGTTGAGGATGTCCTGGGTGAAGGTGGCCGAGAACAGGAAGGTCTGACGCTCCTCCTTCTTCGGCGTGTGGCGGATGATGCGCTTGACGTCCGGGATGAACCCCATGGACAGCATGCGGTCCGCCTCGTCGAGTACCAGCACCTCGGTCTGGCTGAGGTCCACGTCGCGCTTCTGCTGGAAGTCCAGCAGGCGCCCGGGGGTGGCGACCAGGATGTCGAGCTTCTTGCCGAGCTGGTCACGCTGCTTCTGGTAGTCCATGCCGCCGACCACGCTGGCGACGTTGAGCGACGTGAAGCGGGCCAGCGCCTTGGCGTCCTTCTCGATCTGCAGCGCCAGCTCGCGGGTCGGCGCCACGATCAGCGCCCGCGGCGCCCCGGGCTTCTGGCCGTCCGGCGCGTCCTCCTCGAGGAAGTAGGCGAGGATCGAGATCAAGAAGGCGGCCGTCTTGCCGGTGCCGGTCTGGGCCTTGCCCACCACGTCACCGCCCAGCAGGGTGTGAATCAGCGCCTCGGCCTGGATCGGCGTGCAGTACTCGAACCCGAGGGCATGGATGGCCCGCATCAGCGGCAGCGGCAGATCGAAGTCGTGGAAGCGCCACTTGCCGGCCATCGGCGGCACCTGAAACTGGCGCAGATCCCAGCTCGACGGCTTCTTGCGCGGCTTGCGGCGCCGACGCTTGGGCTTGCGATTCTCGGCCGGGGCGGCTGTCTTTTCCGACTCACTCATAGGCTTGCGGTTGTTCCGGTTGCGTTGAAGGTGTCTATCATCGCGCCATTGTACCAGTCCTTGTCGACCAGGGCTTGCACGGGTGACGCCGTGCGCCGGCAAGCTGGTAGACTAGGCGCAGAACCGATTCAGGACGTTTTCCCCATGACACGCAAGAAGAAGACCCGCTCGCTGGCCGACAAGGTGACGATCCGCACCGGCCGGCGCAAGGATTATCGCCAGTGGCGCCACGACAATCCCGACGAGATCACCTCGTCGCGTCGCTACCTGCAGAAGAAGCGCCAGCAGCGCAAGCAGCAGGCCGCCCGCAAGCTGGCGCGCCAGCAGCAGGCCACCACGCTCTCGCTGCACAGCGGCAAGGAGTCGCCGGGAGACGATGCCTGATGCGTCTGGTTTCCTTCAACATCAACGGCATCCGTGCCCGCCTGCATCAGCTGCAGGCGCTGATCGACAGTCACGCCCCCGATGTCATCGGCCTGCAGGAAACCAAGGTCCACGACGACGCGTTTCCGCTCGAGACCGTGCAGGCCATGGGCTATCACGTCCACTATCACGGCCAGAAGGGCCACTACGGGGTCGCCCTGCTCACCCGCCAGGCCCCCGAGGCGGTCTTCTACGGCCTGCCCGATGACGGCGACGATGCCCAGCGGCGCCTGATCGGCGCCCGCCTGAGCGATGGCGACGGTGAGCCACTGACCGTGTGGAACGGCTACTTCCCCCAGGGCGAGAACGTCGACCATCCAACCAAGTTTCCTCACAAGCGCGCCTTCTACGCCCGCCTGAGCGAGATGCTCGAGCGCGACTACCGCCCCGACCAGCGGCTCGCGGTGATGGGCGATTTCAACATCTCGCCGGAAGACATCGACATCGGCATCGGCGAGCCCAACCGCAAGCGCTGGCTGCGCGAGGGCAAGACCAGCTTCCAGCCGGTCGAGCGCGAATGGCTCGCGCGCCTCAAGGACTGGGGGCTGATCGACGGCTACCGGCTCTGCCACCCTGATGATGCCGACACCTTCAGCTGGTTCGACTACCGCTCGAAGGGCTTCGATCGCGACCCCAAGCGCGGCCTGCGCATCGACTACATCCTGGTCACCGCACCGCTGGCCGAACGGGTCAAGGCCGCGGGCATCGACTACCCGCTGCGTGCCATGGAAAAGCCCTCCGACCACGCGCCGGTATGGCTCGAGCTCGACCTCTGAGCCTGCCTCAGCGCTCGCCCGCCCCGGCGGGCATCGGGACCTGCCCGTCATCGAGTGCCGCCAGCCAGGCCGCGGCCCGAGCGGCACCGGCCTCCCGGGCGGCCCGGAACGCCCGCCGCGCCGCGGCAGCGTCGCCCTGCTCGAAGGCCGCCACGCCCTCGAGCAACCAGTCGCGCGGCGTGGCCTCGCCGGCCTCGCGCGCTTGACGCAGGGCAGCCACCGCCGTCTGCCAGCGCCCCCAACCGTAGGCCAGCTCGCCCAGGCGACGCCAGTCATCCGCCTTCCCGCTGCGCTCGGCCACCGCCCGCCAGGCGGCCAGAGCCTTGTCGCGGGCGCGTGCGGCACTCCAGGCCCGGGCGAGCAGCCGGCGATTGTCGAGATCGTCGGCAAGGCGGCCCTGCTCGAGCGCCGCAGCGAGGCGCTCCGCGGCACGGGCCGGCGTTCCTCCCGCCAAGTGCAGTTCGATGAGCTGGCGCAGGTCGTCCTTGCCGGACAGCGCGCCGCGTCGCCAGCCAGCCTCCCAGATCGCCGCCGCACGCCCGGGCTGACCGAGCCGTTGGACAAGCCCGGCGGCCCGTCGCCAGGTTTCGGCCGGCACGTCGTCACCGGCCAGCCAGGCATCAAGCACATCCAGCGCCGCAGCGTCGCGCCCCGCCCGCTGATAGACGGCGGCGGCGAATGACTGCCAGCGCGACGGAATGGCCTCGGAAGCGTGCCGCGCCCGGTCGACCCACTGCGCGGCGGCCGCCCACTGGTCGAGCTGGGCCCGCGCCTGCGCCATCAGCCAGTCATCGTCGGCGTCTCCCTTGCCGCTCGCGAGCCAGCGTTCCAGCAGATCGGCGCCCTGCCGGGTCTGGCCGGCACGCAGGCGCAACCGGGCCTCCTGATGCAACCAGCGGCGCCGATAGCGCGATTCGATGCCATCGATGCCGCGTGCCTCGGCAAACAGATCCGCGGCACGCGCATCCTCGCCCTGCTCCGCCTGAGCCGTCGCCGCCATCTGCAGGAACAGCGCCCGCGCCCAGCGATCGGCGGCATTACCCCCTGCCAGTCGCTCCGCAGCAGCCTCGGCGTCGCGAGCGAGCGCCGCCGGATCATCACCCTCGAGACGCGCCTGCAGGCGCTGGAGGCTGGTCACCATATCGGGACGCAGTGCCGGCGCGGCCTCGACGGGGCCGGATAGCGCCATCAACCACACGCCGAGCCAGCCGGCGATGCGAAACCGTCGGGATTGCATGATCGTCGTCACCCCCTGAGCCGGAATACCAGACGCTGGCGCGCCTCGCGTGGCTGCGAGGCACGCGGGAACTCCCAGTTCGCGATCGCCCGCAACGCCGCCCGATCGAAGACATGCCGCGGGTCGGCATCGACCACGCGCAGCGAGTCGCGATCGACGCTGCCGTCCGGGCGGATCGTGAAGCGCACCTCGACGTAGCCCTCGATGCCCCGACGCTGGGCCCGGGACGGATACGTCGGCGGCACCCGCCGGGTCGGCCGGGGCGCACTCACCACCCCCTGATTGGCCGCTGCCTGATTGGCGTCTTCAGAGGGTGCGTCGCGGGTCGCGTCACTAACCGGGGCCTCGGCGGCCCGGGACGGCGGATCGAGACTGGGCGTCGGCTCCGGCTGCGGCTTGGGTGTCGGTGCTGGCTGCGGCCTGGGCTGCTGCGTGGCCAGCTCCGGCAGCTGGCGATCGAGGGGCACCGCCGGTGCCTGCGGTGTCGGCAGGTCGGGCGCCGGCATCGCTATCGGCCGGGTCGGACTCGGCGAAGGGATCGCCGCCGGGGGCGGTGGCGACGGCATAGCCGCGGGCGGACGGGGCGTCGTCCGACGGGCCGCGGAGGCCTCCTGCGGGGCTGGCTGCGACGGCGCCTCGACCAGCGCCACCGGCGCCGACATCTCGGCCTCGGGCCGCTCGTCGACCGGCGGGGCGACCAGCAGCGCCAGCAACGTCAGCAGCACCAGCGCCAGCACGGCGCCCCCCAAGGCACCTGCCAGATGACGCATCAGGAGCCGCTCCGTGTCGCCGCAACCGCCAGGTTGTCGACCCCGGCCTGGCGAAGACGGTCCATCACCTCGATCAGCAGGCCGGTGGTAGCGTTGCGATCGGCCTGGATCACCACGGCGCCATCGTCGTCGACCAGACCGGCCACCTTGCTGCCGACCCGGTGGAGATCCACCGGCTCGCCGTCGACCCATACTGCTCCCTGCGGGGTGATCGCCACCATCACCCGGGCCTCGGGCCGCGCCGTCGCCGTGGAGGACTCGGGGCGCTCGACCTCCACCCCGCTCTCCTTGATGAAGCTGGTGGTGACGATGAAGAAGATCAGCATGATGAAGACGACGTCGAGCATCGGCGTCAGGTTGATTTCGGCGGTTTCGTCGTCGCGTACCCTCCGGCGTCTACGCATGACGTTCCTCCACGGCCCGCGCCATGCGGTCATGCAACCGCTGGTCCTCGCGCCGAATAACCTGTTCCAGGCGGGTGACGAACAACAGCCCCACCACCGCCACGGCCATGCCGGTCAGTGTCGGCAGCGTCGCCCGGGCCACACCGTCGGCCATCGCCCGCGCCTGACCGGCTTGGGTCAGCGCCAGGCTGTCGAACACCTGGATCATCCCGGTCACGGTGCCCAGCAGGCCCAGCAGGGGGCACAGCGCCACCAGCAGCTTGAGCCACGGCAGCGGCCGGCGCAGCCGGGCGATCAGTTCGCGGGTCCAGACCTCGCGCAGCGTCAATGCGCTCCAGCTGACGTGATCGCGACGGGCGATCCAGCGTTTGATCAGTTCACGACGGGCATGGCGGTGAGTGAATCGCCAGTAGAGACCGCGCTCCAACGCCAGCGCAAACAGCGCCATGGCGACCACCGCGATCAGCTCCAGCACCGTGCCGCCGGCCTCGAACAGCCGGTCGAGGGGATCAATCGGTACCCACATACCCGCTCTCCCCGGTTGCCTGACGGGATTCCAGATGCTCGGCGAGCACCGCGCTGGCCTGGCCCTCGAGCACGCCGATCAGCGTGCGGCTGCGACTCGACAGCGCAGTCTGCGCGAACAGCAGCGGCACGGCGGTGATCAGGCCCAGCACGGTGGTCACCAGCGCCTGGCTGATGCCACCGGCCATCAATTGCGGATCGCCGGTGCCGAATACCGTGATCGACTGGAAGGTGACGATCATCCCGGTCACCGTGCCCAGCAGCCCCAACAGCGGCGCCACCGCCGCCAGCAGCTTGACCAGCGGCTGCCCACGCTCGAGACGCGGCTGCTCGGCGAGCAGCGCCTCGTCGAGACGCGCCTCGAGCGCTTCCGGGGCATGGCCTTCACCCAGCGCCTGGAAGCGCTGGAGCACCCGTCCCAGCGGGTTGTCGTCACGCAATGCGGCGATATTCCGGAGCTGGCGCCGCAGTCGCAGCGACACCCGCAGCAGGTAGGTGTACTGGGCCAATGCCGCCAGCAGGCCGAGGGCACCGAGCCCCACGATCACATAGCCGACGTAGCCGCCCTGCTGGAAGCGCTGCCACAGGCTCGGACGTCGCGACAGCGCCTCGAGCACCTCGCCCCGGGTCGGGTCGATGGCCACCCGCCCGCTCTTCCCCTGCTGATAGGCGCTCAGCGCGTCGCTGACCTCATCGGGGGTGTGATCGGTCGTTGCCAGCCCGCCGTCATCACCCGGCGAGCGCAGCAACTGGCCGTCGCTGAACGCCGTGAAGGCACCCAGGCGCATGACCTCGCGGGGTGCGACCGTCCCATCGCGGCCGGCCACCGGCGTCTCGAAACGCACCACACGACCGCTCTCGGCGGTGAGGCGCGCCAGGCTGTCCCCCAGCGCCTCGAGCCGGTCGAGATCGAGCAGCGCCTCGTCATCGGGTCGCCGGGGCAGGCTGGCATCGTCACCCACCGTCAGCCAGCTACCGCCCAGATCATCGCGCAGTTCGCCGATACGCTGGCGGATCACGCCCTGCACGCCGTCCAGCCCGCCGGTCTGCGACTGCGCCTTCCGGTGCAGTTCGTCGAGGCGCTTCTGCTGGTCGTCGCGTCGTGCCTCGAGGGTGTCGCGGCGCGACTGAGCCGCGTTCAGCCGCGCTCGAGCGTCAGTCAGCGCCTCGTCGAGCGCCTGGCGATCATCGAGCAACTCGGTGAGACGCCGGCGGTCCCGGGCTTCGGCGGCCCGGCTGTCGGCGCGAAAGTCCTCGAGCACCCGGGCCATCGAGGGGCGAGTGTCGCCGTCGGACGCTCCGGCATCGGCGCCGTCCTGCTGCGATTGAGCCAGCGACGGTAGCGCCAGCGACGACAGGGAAAGCCCCGTGAGGGCGATCATCAGTAAGGGTTTCATGAGTCGCCCTCCGTTTGCTCTCGAGACGCCCCTGAGGCCGCCTGCGAGGGGGCTTCCGGCGAGACGGACAACGGCAGGTCGAGCATCGCCGGCGCACGCTCTTCGCGGGCGATGCGCAGCCCCTTGCGAACCTCGCGCCGCGCGTCGCCATCCAGCGGCTGCCAGCGGTGCGCATCGGCCTGCCACACACCGCCCTGCTCTCCATTCGGCGTCAGGTAGTACCAGCCCAGCCGGCCCACACGCAGGTAGTCGACGGCCCGCGACTCACCCGAAGCCCCGTTGCCGGCCTGTTCGGGCTGGTAGAGACGCCCGTGCCAGGCATCCACCTCGCGCCCATACTCCAGTTCAGTGCGCCAGGCGGCGAGTACCCGGTCCAGCTTGTCGGCAGCAGACAGTTCGCCGCCGTCGAGCATCTGCTGCAGGCTGTCGATGCGGGCCTGGCGCTCGTCGCGCAGGAACGGCATGTCGGCCTCGACCAGCGCCTGCAACCGACCGACCAGCCGCCGGGTCAGCACCGGCAGGCGCTCGCCGGCATCGGCCAGTTGTGATACCGCTCGCTCACGCTTGCCGATGGCCTGAGCCTGACGCTCGACCTGACGCGCGAGTTCGTCGTCATACGCCTCGAGCCGGCTCGCCTCGCGCCGGGCGCGACGCAGTTCACGCAGAGCCTGGCGCGTCCGGTCATCCGCTGCATCAATTTTCTCCTGCAGGTTCGCCTGGCGCCGCTGGGCCTCGACCGCCGTCTCGTGCAGCGACGCCGCCTCGGCAAACCCGGCTCCCGCGACTCCTGCCGCGACGAGCAGGCAGGCCATCATCATGCCGACCTTGTCCACTGTACTGCTCCATCCGTTGGCCCGGCACAGGCCGGAAATGCTCGACACGCTAATGCAAAACAGAACCATTATCAACTGACAATTGAGTGCCAGAACGCACCAGGGCCGGCTCCATGAGCCGGCCCTGATCGAACAGTCACGACACCCCGTGCCTAGAGCTTGCTCTCGAGCTCCGGCAGCACCTCGAACAGGTCACCCACCAGGCCGTAATCCGCCACCTGGAAGATCGGGGCCTCCTCGTCCTTGTTGATCGCCACGATCACCTTGGAGTCCTTCATGCCCGCCAGGTGCTGGATGGCGCCGCTGATGCCCACGGCGATGTACAGCTCCGGGGCGACGATCTTGCCGGTCTGGCCGACCTGCATGTCGTTGGGCACGAAGCCGGCATCCACCGCCGCCCGCGAGGCGCCGATGGCCGCGCCCAGCTTGTCGGCGATGCCCTCGAGCAGCTGGAAGTTCTCGCCGTTGCCCATGCCGCGGCCGCCGGAGATCACCACCCGGGCGGCACCCAGCTCGGGGCGCTCGCTCTGCTCGAGCTGCTCGTCGACGAAGGATGAGAGAGTATTGTCGACCGCTCCGTCAATGGCCTCGACGCTCGCCGACCCGGTCTCGCCCACGGCGTCGAAGGCGGTGGTGCGCACGGTGATCACCTTGAGCGGGTCGGCCGACTGCACGGTGGCGATGGCGTTGCCGGCATAGATCGGCCGCTTGAAGGTATCGGCACTCTCGACGCTGAGGATATCGGAGAGCGCGGCGACGTCCTTGAGCGCGGCGAGCCGCGGCAGGACGTTCTTGCCGGTGGTGGAGGCGGCGGCCAGCACGTGCGAGTAGTCGTCGGCGAGGGTGACCAGCAGGTCGGCCAGCGGCTCGGCGAGCTGGTGGGCATAGACGGCAGCGTCGGCGATGCGCACCCGGCTGACGCCGTCGAGCCTGGCGGCCGATTCGGCCACGGCGGCGACGTTCTCGCCGGCGACCAGCACATCGATATCGCCTCCGATCGCCTTCGCGGCGGCGACCACATGGGCGGTGGCGCCGGCGAGCTGACCGTCGTGATGTTCGGCGAGGACCAGAATGCTCATGAGATCAGCTCCTTTCAAAGGACTTTGGCTTCGTTCTTCAGCTTGTCGACCAGCTCGTCCACCGAGCCCACCTTGATGCCGCCCTTGCGCTCGGCCGGCGTCTCGACCTTGAGCTGGGTGGTGCGCGGGACGATGTCGACGCCGAGCTCCTCGGGGGTCGTGGTCTCGAGCGGCTTCTTCTTGGCCTTCATGATGTCCGGCAGCTTGGCGTAGCGCGGCTCGTTCAAGCGCAGGTCGGTGGTGACCACCGCCGGCAGCGTGAGCGCAACGGTCTGCAGGCCGCCGTCGATCTCGCGGGTGACGTCCACCGTGCCTTCCTTGACGTCGACCTTCGAGGCGAAGGTGCCCTGCCCCATGCCGGTCAGCGCGGCGAGCATCTGGCCGGTCTGGTTGTTGTCGGTGTCGATCGCCTGCTTGCCGAGGATCACCAGCCCGGGCTGTTCGGCGTCGACCACCTGCTTGAGCAGCTTGGCCACCGCCAGCGACTCGACCCGCTCGTCGGTAGTGACATGGATGGCCCGATCGGCGCCCAGCGCCAGGGCGGTGCGCAGCTGTTCCTGGGCGGCCTTGGGGCCGACGGTGACGGCGACGATCTCGGTGGCGATCCCGCGTTCCTTGAGCCGCACCGCCTCTTCTACGGCGATCTCGCAGAACGGATTCATGGCCATCTTGACGTTGGTCAGGTCGACGTCGGAGTGATCCGCCTTGACGCGGATCTTGACGTTGTAATCGATGACGCGTTTGACCGCGACGAGTACTTTCATGGCGTCCTCGCTGGGTTAGAACCGGAAGGCATTAATTCATGCAAGCGTTTGATAGGGAAACCGGCCAAAACTGTAGTGTGCCACAGGTTTGAGTACCGCCCAAGATGGCGGTGCATCGCCCGTACCGCGGGCCTGTACCCCCTGCGATAGTGGAATATGACTAGCACCAATTCCCGCTAGAAGCAAACGATCGTTTTAATTATAGTAAGGGCTCCGAAAATTCAGCGACACGATGATTTTCGGTGACGCCTTTCGCGTGCCGAAGATCGGCATGGCCGCCCGCCACTGCCCTGACCGAGGAGATAGCCGTGGAACGCGAATACATGGATTTCGACGTGGTGATCGTCGGCGCCGGCCCCGCCGGCCTGTCCGCCGCCTGCCGTCTGATGCAGCAGGCCCAGGCGGCCGAACGCGAACTGACGGTCTGCGTGGTCGAGAAGGGCTCCGAGGTCGGGGCGCACATCCTCTCCGGCGCCATCCTCGAGCCCCGCGCGCTCGACGAGCTGTTCCCCGACTGGGCCGAGCGCGGCGCGCCGCTGACCACCCCGGCCACCCGCGACGAGGTCCATCTGCTCAAGGATGCCGAGAAGACCTGGAAGCTGCCCGACGCCCTGGTGCCCAGGAGCATGCACAACGTCGGCCAGGGCCGCACCAACTACGTGATCAGCGCCGGCAACCTGTGCCGCTGGCTCGGCGAGCAGGCCGAGGCGCTGGGTGTCGAGGTGTTCCCGGGCTTCGCCGCCCAGGAAGTGCTCCACGCCGAGGACGGCACGGTGCGCGGCATCATCACCGGCGACATGGGCGTGGGCGCCGACGGCGAGCCCAAGGACGGCCACATGCCGGGCATGGAACTGCGCGCCAAGTACACGCTGTTCGCCGAGGGCGCGCGGGGTCATCTCGGCAAGCGGCTGATCGAGCGCTTCGACCTGGCCGCGGGCAAGGACCCGCAGCACTACGGCATCGGCCTGAAGGAACTCTGGGACGTGCCGGCGGAGGTCCACGAGCCCGGGCTGGTGCTTCACGGCTCCGGCTGGCCGCTGCCCGACGACACCCAGGGCGGGTTCTTCCTCTACCACGCCGAGAATCAGCAGGTGGTGGTGGGCCTGATCGTCGATCTCGCCTATACCAATCCTTACCTGTCGCCGTTCGACGAATTTCAGCGCCTGAAGCATCACCCGCTGCTCAAGCGCTACCTGGAAGGCGGCTCGCGGGTCGCCTACGGTGCCCGCGCCATCGCCAAGGGCGGCTTCAACTGCCTGCCGAAGATGACTTTCCCGGGCGGTCTGCTGATCGGCTGCGACGCCGGCACCCTCAACTTCGCCAAGATCAAGGGCATTCACACCGCCATGAAGTCGGGCCTGGTGGCCGCGGAGACGGTCTTCGCCGCCCTCGCCGAGGGCGACGAGGGCGGCCGCGAACTCACCGCCTTCACCGAGGCCTGGCAGGCGAGCTGGGCCTACGCCGAACTCGAGGAAAGCGCCAGCTTCGGCCCGGCGATCCACAAGTACGGCAATGTGCTGGGCGGCGCCTACAATGTCCTCGACCAGTGGCTGGGCGGTCGCCTGCCGCGGGTCCACGACACCACGCCGGATCACGCCCGGCTCGAGACCGTCGACCAGGCGCAACCGATCGACTATCCGAAACCGGACGGCAAGCTGTCCTTCGACAAGCCCTCCTCGGTGTTCCTTTCCAACACCAACCACGAGGAGGACCAGCCCTGTCACCTGAAGCTCACCGATCCCGAGGTGCCGATCCGCGACAACCTGCCCAGGTATGCCGAGCCGGCGCAGCGCTACTGCCCGGTGGGCGTCTACGAGGTGGTCGAGGACGATGACGGCCAGCCGCGGTTCCAGATCAACTTCCAGAACTGCATCCACTGCAAGACCTGCGACATCAAGGACCCGGCGCAGAACATCACCTGGGTGGCGCCGGAGGGCGGGGGTGGGCCGAACTACCCGAACATGTAAATGTGAGGGGAGTGAGGTGAGAGGGGCGGGATTCGAAGCCCCAAGCCCGCATAAAGCCAACCGCCCCGCGGCAGATGCGCGGGGCGGTTTTTCTTCCCGCTTCAAGCTTATGGCTTACCGCTCCCGGACTCAGTCCGGGCTCACTCGCCGGTGGCAACGGGTCGGGCGGGATCGCGGATCCAGTGGCTCCAGGAACCGGCGTAGAGCTTCGGCAGTGTCCGGCCGGCAATGGCATAGGCCAGGATATTGTGGCAGGCGGTGACGCCGGACCCGCAATAGCTAGCCTCGCTCGGCGGCAGCTCGGCATCGAGCTGCGCCGGCGTCTTGAAACGCCCGCTCTCGTCGAGGTTGTCACTGCTGGGGCGACAAGCCGCCCCGGGAATATGCCCGGCGACGGGATCGATCGGCTCGGCGTCGCCACGAAAACGCTCCCGCCCACGGGCGTCGACCAGGGCCAGCTCGCCCTTCGCCACGGTGTCGGCGCTGATCCATGCCGTGTCGTCGAAGGTCGGGGACCAGTTCGAGGCGGCCACCGGCGCAACCGGCTCGCCGCTCTCGAGCGCGCCTCCCGCGTCCTGCCAGGCGGCGACCCCGCCGTCGAGCACGCGCACGTCGGGGTGCCCCGCCCAGACGTGTAGCAGCCACCAGGCCCGCGCCGCCGCCAGCTGGCCACCGGCATCGTCGTAGACGATCACCGGCACCGCCGGCGTGATGCCCAACCGGTGCAGCGTGGCGGTGAAGCGCCCCGGCTCGGGCAGCGGATGGCGACCGCCCTCACCGGGCGGGTCGGCCAGGTCCGTATCGAGATCGAGATGCCGACTGCCGGGCAGATGGCCTTCCCGCCAGAGCCGTCGGCCGGCATCGGGGTCGCCCAGACGGGCTCGGCAATCGAGAAGCAGCACCGACCGGTCCTGCGTCAGCCAATCCCGTACCGTGGTGGCATCCACCAGCGTTTGCAGCGACATCTCCCGCCCTCCTCTTGTCCGTTTGTCCGTGTATACGTGCCTTGTGTGGCGGCCGCAAGCCACCGTCTATGGCTCCGCGCTTTCCAGCGGAGCACGCCGGGCGATGAGACGCCGCCGCCCGGCCTGGTCGAAACGGATATCGAGCACCGGGTCGGCGGGCTTGCCTTCGATGACCAGAATCTCGCCACCGCCGAAAACGGCATGATGCACCCGCTGCCCGACCCGGTAATCGTCCGTTCCGCCGCCAGGCTCGACGGGCGCACCACGCGAAATCGGCGGGTCGATATCCTCGCGCCCCACCGCCTTGAGGTAACGCGCCACCAACTCGGGCTCGGCCACCGCGAGCGGCGCGTCGCTCGGGACCTCCAGGGCGTGGGCGACCTGCATGCAATCGGCCCAAGCGGTCTCCTGCAGAAAGCGGCTGGGTCGGTGCGTGCCGCCGTCATGCAGCATCAGCAGCTGCTCACGAGCCCGGGTCGCCGCCACGTAGAAGAGGCGCCGCTCCTCCTCGAGGCGTTCGTCATCCAGCGGGTTGTCCCGGGAATAATGGGGAAAGTCTTCCTCGTTGAGTCCCCACAGCGCGACCAGCGGCCACTCCAGCCCCTTGGCACCGTGCACGGTGGTGATCAGGACACCCTCGTCGCCGCTGACCCCGTCGTGCCGGGTATCCGGGCGACTGCCCAGCAGCTCGAGAAAATCATCGGGCGCCTGGGCCATCTCCTCGGCCTGTTCGATCAGCACGTCCAGCAGGCGCACGTCCTCCTCGCCCTTTTCCCGACGGGCGGCGGCGCGCTTGAGCACCTTGTCGGCGTCCAGGCGCTCCACCACGTGCTCCAGCAGCCGCGCGGCCGGCAGCCCGCCCAGGCGCGGCAGTTCGCAGAGCAGTTCCCAGCGGCGCTTGAGGTTGCGCCGCTGGACCGGCTTGAGCCCTTCCAGCAAGGGGTCCTGCCGCATCGGCCAGCGCTGGGTCTCGGCCAGCTGCCGCGTCACCGCTTCCAGTCTTTCGCGGGCGACGAAGGGCGTGGGCTGCGAGAACAGCAGCAGCAGGTGCGCGGGATCCTGCAGGCGCCGGGGCTCGCGCGCCAGTTGCAGGTAGCCGGCCAGCGCCTGGACCAGCGGCAGGCGAAAGACAAAGCGATCCTCCCGGGCCAGCCGAAAGGGAATCCCCGCGCGCAGCAACTGCAGCTGCACGGGGACGGAAAGCGTCCAGCTACGCACCAGTACCGCACAGTCGGCGAGCCGCCCCTGCTGTTGCCAGGCCGTCAGCGCCTGCAGCAGCGGCGCGGCTCCCTGACCCTGCTCGATGCGGGTATCAGGGTTGGTCGGTGCCGCCAGGCACAGCTGGTCGGGACGCCGCCGGTTACCGCGGATGGCATGGTTGGCGGCCAGCGCCAGGGCATGGCCGTGGCGGAAGGTCACCGACAACGGGTAGTCGCGGGCAGCGCCGAAGGTGGCGGCAAAGCGCTCGAGCATGTAGTCGGGGCGCGCACCGCGCCATTCGTAGATGCACTGGTTGGCGTCGCCGACCGCCATCACCGCGGCGCGCTTTCCCGCCAGCAGGGCCAACAGGCGCTGCTGGGCCTCGTTGATGTCCTGGTACTCGTCGATGATGACGTGATCGAGGAACCCCTGGACCCGTGCCCGGGCATCGGCGTCCCGGGACAGACAGCGCAACGGCCGATACAGCAGGTCGGCGTAGGTCATGCGGCCATGAGCCTCGAGCAGCGACTCCATGGCATCGAAGGCAGCCACGAAATGCGCCGTCCCCTCCCCCAGATCCATGCGCTCGTAAAGCACCTGCGGCGCAACCAGCTCGGCCTTGACCATCTCGCAAAAGTGACCGAGAGCCTCGAGCCGGTCGGGCTCGAGCGCCGCCTCGCGGGTCGAGGTATCGGCCTCGCCCAGCACCTGCTGGGTAGCCTGGCGCAACAACCGCTCGCGCTGCCAGTCCGCGGTGAGCAGCTCGCGCGGCGCCAGTCGCCCCCAGCTCACCAGACTGCGGGTCAGCCGATGGCCGATGGAATGGAAGGTGCGCACGTCGGGCAGCACCAGGTCCGCAGGCGCCAGGGCCTCGAGCTTGGCGGCGAAGTCCTCGCGGGCCGCGCGGTTGAACATCAGCACCAGCAACCGACGCGGCGGCACGCCCCGTTCGAGCAGGGCCAGCACCCGGGCGACCATCGTGGTGGTCTTGCCGGCGCCGGCCACCGCGGCGACACGGGCATGACCGTCGCCGTGCTCGACGACGGCACGCTGCTCGTCGGTCAGTGTCATCAAGCGTCGGGCTCCAGCCGGCCCAGCGGCTGCCACACGCCATCGCTGACCAGACCCCACTCCTCGGCGCCCTCCACTCGACGGCTCTCGGCTACATCAAGCAGCCGGTAGTAGACATTGCGATTGAGCCGGGCGGCCAGGCCGTGACGCACCGGGACCTCGGGAACGACGTCGCCGCCGGGCATCGGGCTCAGGGCGAGGCGATGCTCGGCCCCCAGTGCGAGCGCATCGCCCAGATTGGTCGTCAGGCGCCAGCCGCCGTCCGGCGCATCGGCTTCGCGGTCGGCATCGACGATCAGCAGGGGGCGATCCTCGACCCGGACACGCCACTTTTCCACCGGCGAGACAAGGTAATACTCTCCGTCGGCCTCGCGGCGCAGGATGGTCGACAGCAGGCGCACCAGACGCGGGCGCGTCATCGCCCGACCTTCGTGGTACCAGCGCCCATCGGCGGCGATGGTCAGCGCCATGTCACCACTCAGCGGCGGTGTCCAGGTTTCCAGCGGCGGCAGCCGGCCGGGATCCACCATCGCCGGCTCGACATGACCGATCAACCCTTCCAGCACCATGACCTCCTCTCCCGGGCCGCCGGCTCAGCGCCATCCGGCCTCTTCCAGTGACTGTCGCAGGTCCTCGGGCGCCTGCGGAAGCGCTTCACGGAACAGCCGATAGAAGTTGGCGGTCGTCTGCATCGCCACTTCGTCGACACTGATCCCGCGCTCGGCGGCGATGCACTCGGCCACCTCGACGACCCATTGCGGCTCGTTGGGCTTGCCGCGGTGCGGGACCGGGGCCAGATAGGGGCTATCGGTCTCGATCAGCAGCCGATCCAGCGGAATGGCCCGAGCCAGCTCACGGATCGTCGCGGCATTGCGGAAGGTGACGATGCCCGACAACGAGATCAAAAAGCCGTGGCGTACCGCTTCCCGTGCCATGTCGAGGTCTTCGGTGAAACAGTGCAACACGCCACCGACGGCCGGATCCACATGCTCGGCGATCAACGCCAGGGTGTCCTCCCGGGCCTCGCGGGTATGGATGATCACGGGCAGTTCCAGCTCCCGGGCGGCGATCAGGTGATTGACAAAACGGCTGCGCTGCAACGCGGGCGCGACGCCCTGATAATGGTAGTCGAGGCCGGTCTCGCCGATCGCCACCGCTGCATGACGCTCGGCACACGCCTTGATGGCCTCCACATCCGGCTCGTCGGAGACCTCGTGGAGCGGATGCACGCCGGCGGAGATCACCACGTCGTCGTGCTCGCGGGCAATCGCCGCCAGGCCGGGCACGTCTTCCAAGGTGACGGCGATCGCCAGAAACTGGCGAACCTCGCGCCGACGGGCGGCATCGAGAGCGGCATTCAGGTCACCGTCGTGGGCGGAAAGATCCAGACGATCCAGATGGCAGTGGGAATCGACAAACATGCAGGAAAGCTCGTGACTGACGTGAAAGAAGAAGAATGAAGGCTCAGAAGGTGAAGGTGGGCGAGCCCTTGTCGAGCAACCCGGCCAGGTGGTTCTCGATCCGGTCACGGACCCGCTGGTCATTGGCGCCGAAATGCACGCCGATGCCGGGAATGCGGCGCCCCGAGACACCCGGTGGGGAGATCCAGACCACATCGCCGCTCACCGGCAGGCGCTCGCTCTCGCCGGGCAGCGTCAGCAGCAGATACACGGGCTGGCCCAGCGAGTAGGCATCCTGCGTCGGCACGAAGATACCGCCCCGCTCCAGCGCCGGCATGTACGCCGACAGCAGCGTGCGGTGATCCTTGAAGGTCAGCGAGAGCGCTTTCTGTTCCGCCATGACATCCTCCTTGCCTGCCCGCTCAGGAACGCAGCAACGCCGACCAGCGCACCAGCCAGGCCTCGAGCACCAGCTGGGGATTGGGATTGCCGCCGGCCACCAGCAACCGCTGCTGCTCGCGGGCGTAATCGAGCAGCCGGAACCAGTCGCGCACCCGACCGTTCTTGATCGCCTGGCGGTAGAGCGGCAGCAGATCGGAATTGCGAACCTGCCCGGTGTCGCCGGACAACCCCAGCCGAATCAGGTCTTCCAGCCAGGCGATACCGTACCACAGGATGCGCTCGACCGCCTGGCGGTCGAGTCGGGCGGCCTCGGCGACCGGCTCGGCGCCACGCACCAGGGCGTCGAAGAGCTCCTGTAACGTCTGACGCAGCTGGCGGGCCTCCCCGCTTGCCAGCTCGCGCGCCAGCAGCGGCAGCCCGCCGGCCACGCGCAGCCAGAACACCGCCTCGCGTTCATCCCCCAGCGCCTCGGACAGCCAGGGGAGACAGGCCGCCGGGGCCGGCACCGTCAGCGTCCAGTGCTGGCAGCGCGAACGGATCGTCGCCAGCATTCGCGACGGCACATCCGAGAGCAGCACGAACAGAGTGCGCGACCCTGGTTCCTCGAGACTCTTGAGCAACGCATTGGCCGCCGCCACGTTCATCGCCTCGGCAGGCTGCAGCAGGATGACTCGATAGCCGCCCTGCTGGGCGGTCTGGGCGACGAACTGATTGACCTCGCGGATCGGATCGATGCGAATCTGGCGTCGATTGTCGGCCGGACTGATCCGCAACAGATCCGGATGGTAGCCGGCAGCCAGCATCCGGCAGCCGTGACAGTGGCCGCAGGCCGCATCCCCGGGCGCCTGGCAGAGGGTCCGCGCCACCAGCGCCTCGGCCAGTTGCTGCTTGCCCAGCCCGTGCGGGCCGGAAATCAGCAGGGCATGGGGCAGCCGATCCGTGGACTGCAGTGCGACCAGGCGCTGCCAGAGCTCGGACTGCCATGGCAGCGGCGTCAGCTCCGCCATGCGGCCACCCGTTCATCGAGACAGTGGCGGATATCGGCCTGCACCTGCGTCAGCGGGCGCGCGGCATCGATCACCGCGAAGCGCGTGGGTGCCGCCGCAGCCCGTTCGAGATAGCCCTGCCGCACCGCATCGAAGAACTCTGCGCGCTCGCGCTCGAAGCGATCGAGCGTCTGTCCCCGTGCCGTCACGCGCTCGCGCGCGGCGTCCACGGGCATGTCCAGCAGCAGCGTCAGATCGGGCTGCAGCCCCCGCTGCACGAAGGTCTCGAGCGTGGCGATGTCGGAACGGTCGAGCCCCCGGGCGCAGCCCTGATAGGCATAGGTGGCATCGGTGAAGCGGTCGCAGACCACCCAGACGCCGCGCTCCAAGGCCGGCCGGATCCGGCGCGCCAGGTGCTGGGCCCGCGCCGCGAAGATCAGCAGCAGTTCGGCATCATCGGCCAGCGTTTCCGCCTCGTCGGGGTCCAGCAGCAGCTCACGAATCGCCTCGGCCCGCGGCGTACCACCGGGCTCGCGCGTCGTGAGCGTCTCGATGCCCAGCGACTCGAGATGATCTCGCACCAGGGACAGGTTGGTGCTCTTGCCGACCCCCTCCCCCCCTTCGAGGGTGATGAAGCGTCCGCGTGATGGCATGGGCAGCGCCTCGTCTAGCGGTTGAGAATGTAGCGACGCACGGCGGCATTGTGCTCGCGCAGCGTCGCCGAGAAGTGGTGACTGCCGTCGCCCTTGGCTACGAAATACAGGGCGTCGCCGTCGGCCGGGTGCACGGCCGCACGCAGCGCGGCCATGCCGGGCATGGCGATGGGGGTGGGCGGCAGCCCGTCGATGACGTAGGTGTTGTAGGGGGTCTTGCGCTGCAGGTCGGCACGCGTGATGTTGCCGTCGTAGTCGTCTCCCAGGCCGTAGATGACGGTGGGATCGGTCTGCAGCCGCATGCCCTTTTCCAGGCGTCGCACGAAGACGCCGGCGATCCGGGCACGCTCGCCGTCGACACCGGTTTCCCGCTCGATCAGCGAGGCCAGGGTCAGCGCCTGATAGGGCGATTTCAGCGGCAGATCCTTGTCACGGCCGTCCCAGACTTCGGCCAGGGCAGCCTGCATGCGGGCGTAGGCCTGCTCGAGGATCGCCTGGTCGCTCACCCCCTTGTGATAGCGGTAGGTGTCGGGGAAGAAGCGTCCTTCCGGATGCTGACCGGGGTGGCCCAGACTGGCCATCACCTCGCCGTCGTCGACTCCCTTGAGGGTGTGCTTGAGCTTGGCGGCCTCGTCCAGCGCCCGGCGGATCTGACGGAAGGTCCAGCCCTCCGGGAAGGTCACCGTGTAGGTGACCACCTGATCGCTGCCCAGCCGCTCGAGTGCGGCCCGGCTGCTCATCCCGGGTTCGAGGCGGAATTCGCCGGCCCGCAGCGCCGGCCAGGCCGAGGGGCGAAGGCGCTGGGCAAGCTTGAAGGGCCAGGCTTCGGCCAGCACGCCCCGACTCACCAGATCATCGACAACGCGGTCGAAGCCGGCCCCCTGGGGCACTTCGTAGAGCATCGACTGCTCGATGGCCACCGGCTGAGCCAGCCGCGACTGCCAGTACTGGAAGGCGCCGAAGGCCACGAGCGCCAGTACGGCCAACGCGGCAAGAACGATTTTCAACCAACGCATGCGGTGTCCTTACGAGGGTGTCCTTACGAGAGATTGGGCGCCATGCGCCCGCGGTCATCCGGTGAGGCGAGGATACCGCAGCAGATCATGCCCGGCATCCTGCAGGACGCGTGCGGCTCTGGGCGCCACGGGCCAGGCCCGCAGTTCGCCACCCCGGGCATCGAGCAGGCGCCGCACCGGCCATAGCCCCTGCACCGAGTTGCCGACCCACAGCGACTCGGCCTGCGTCAGGGCGTCGGCACCGGCCGCCACCGATGTGATCGGCAGCCGTTCACAGAGCGTCTCTCGCAGGGTACCGGCCACACCGCAGGCATCCAGAACAGGGGTTTCCCAGCGCCCTTCACGACACCAGAACAGGTTCATGCTGGTAGCCTCGACGACATGCCCGGCCATGTCGAGCAGCACCCCTTCGGCAATGGCAGGATCGTCCCACTCACGTCGGGCGAGCACGTTCTCGAGGCGGTTGAGATGCTTGATGCCGGCCAGTGCGGGTTGCCTGGCCAGGCGAAGATCGCAGAGGCGGAGCGTGACGCCCTCGCGCCAGCGGATTTCCTGTGGTGCGAAGGGCGTCATCCGCCAGCGATAGCGCGGTTCCGGTTCGGCGGGCGGCAGGTAACCCCGGCCGCCACTCCCCCGGGTGACGATCAGCTTGAGTACCGCCAGCCCTGGGCCGGCCCGGGGCGGCAATGCCGCCAGCATGGCCTGTTCGGGACAGGGAATCCCCAGACGCTCGCAGCCGCGCCGCAGCCGCGCCAAGTGCGCTTCCCAGAGCGTGGGCCGGCCGTCGCGGACGAGGATGGTCTCGAACACCCCATCCCCATAGGCCAGCCCGCGATCGTCGAAGGGAACGCCGTCGTCCTGCATGGGGCTCAGGCGCGCGAGAAGATCAGCGAGCCATTGGTCCCGCCGAAGCCGAACGAGTTGGACAGCGTGTGCGTGATGGGCATTTCACGGGCCGTGTGCGGCACGTAGTCCAGCCGACAGCCATCCTGCGGGTTGTCCAGGTTGATGGTCGGTGGCGCCACCTGGTCGCGCAGCGCCAGTACGCAGAACACCGCTTCGACAGCACCGGCCGCACCCAGCAGGTGGCCGATCATCGACTTGGTGGAGCTGACCGCCACCTGCCGGGCCGCCTCGCCCAGGACGCGCTCGATGGCCTGACTCTCGGCCAGATCCCCGGTGGGCGTGGAGGTGCCGTGAGCGTTGATGTACTGAATCCGCTCCGGCGTCAGGCTGGCATCGTGCAGCGCGTTGCGCATGGCTGCCGCCGCGCCGCGGCCGTCCTCGGGTGGCGCAGTCATGTGGTGCGCGTCATCACTCATGCCGAAGCCCGTCAGCTCGGCGTAGATCGTCGCGCCCCGTGCCTTGGCGTGCTCATAGTCCTCGAGCACCACGACCCCGGCGCCGTCGGAAAGCACGAAACCATCGCGATCCCGGTCCCAGGGGCGACTGGCGGCGGCCGGATCATCGTTGCGTGTCGACAGCGCCCGCGCCGCGGAAAACCCGCCCAGACCGAGCGGTGTGGTGGCCATTTCCGCCCCGCCGCAGACCATCACGTCGGCATCGCCGTAGGCGATGGTGCGTGCCGCGTAGCCGATATTGTGCGTGCCCGTGGTGCAGGCCGTGGTAATGGCAATGTTTGGGCCCTGGAAGCCGTAGCGAATCGCCAGATTGCCGGCGATCATGTTGATGATCGAACCGGGCACGAAGAACGGCGAGATACGCCGCGCCCCGCCCTTGAGCAGGGCGTTATGATTGTGTTCGATCATCGGCAGACCGCCGATACCCGACCCGATTGCCACCCCGATCCGGTGCGCGTTGTCCTCGCGGCATTCCAGCCCGGCATCCTGGACCGCCTGCGAGGCCGCCGCGATCCCGTACTGGATGAACAGATCCATCTTGCGCGCGTCCTTGGGGTTCAGATAGGGGCTGATATCGAAGCCCTTGACCGAGCCGCCGAAGCGCGTATTGAAACCACTGGTATCGAAATGCTCGATCGGGGCTATGCCGCTCTTGCCCGCCAGGATGTTGCTCCAGCTCTCCTCGACGGAATTACCGACCGGTGTCACCAACCCCAGTCCGGTCACCACGACCCTTCTACGAGGCATCAGCTCTCCTCCAGATGTCCATGTCAGGCGCTTGCCTAGCGGCGCACCCATGCAGCTCGCCATTATACCCGAAGCGTACCGGCTATGGGGTCTGGCGCCCTAAAAAGGAAAGCCGCTCTGTCACCAGAACGGCTTCCCGGATACAGGCGTTCAGCGCCGTCACACGTCGGCTTACTGGTGAGCCACGACGTAGTCGATCGCTTCCTGTACCGTGGTGATCTTTTCCGCTTCCTCGTCGGGGATTTCGGTATCGAATTCCTCTTCGAGCGCCATCACCAGCTCGACGGTGTCCAGGGAATCGGCGCCGAGATCTTCGGTGAAGGATGACGAGTTCTGGATGTCCTCTTCCTTGACGTTCAGGCGCTCGGCTACGACCTTCTTCACGCGCTCTTCGATGGTGCTCATTCTGTGATTACTCCTAGTGGTACATATCCGCCAGCCGGAAACTGCCGGGTAGTTTATAGACGGCCCCAGATCGACGCAACCAAGGCGTCGAGCACGGCCTCAACGCATGTTCATGCCACCGTTGACCTGCAGGGTCTCGCCGGTGACATAGCCTGCCGCATCGCTGGTCAGAAACCCCACCGCCGCGGCAATTTCCTCGGGAGCGCCCAGGCGCGCCAGCGGAATCTGGGTCAGCAGCGCCTTGTGCTGCTCCTCGGGCAGCGCCTCGGTCATGTCGGTAGCAATGAAGCCGGGCGCCACGGCATTGACGGTAATGCCGCGCGAGGCGACTTCCCGCGCCAGAGCCCGGGTGAAGCCCTCCATGCCCGCCTTGGCGGCAGCATAGTTGGTCTGCCCCAGGTTGCCCATGGTCGCCACGACCGAGCTGATGTTGACGATGCGCCCGAAACGCGCCTTGGTCATGCCTCGCACGCAGGCCTTGGTGACGCGATACACGGACTTGAGATTGGTGTCGAGCACCGCATCCCATTCCTCTTCCTTCATGCGCATCAGCAGGTTGTCACGGGTGATGCCGGCATTGTTGACGAGAATGGTCGGCGCCCCGAACTCCTCGCCGATCGCCTTGAGCAGGGCCTCGACGCTGGCCGGGTCGGTGGCATCGAGTCGCCGGCCGGCGCCGTCGATGCCCTGCTCGCGAAAGTCGGCATCGATGCGCTCGGCCCCGGCATCACTGGTCGCCGTGCCGATGACGATGCGCCCCTGACGCCCCAGCTCGTGGGCGATGGCACGCCCGATGCCGCGACTGGCACCGGTGACGAGGGCGATTCTGCGTTCGCTGGTCATAAAGCCTTCTCGAATCAATCGTTGGCGTTCTGGCCGGCCGCTTCCCGCGCCAGCGTCAGCGCCGACGCCAGACTGTCGGGATCATTGGCCGCCAGCCCCCTGGCCCCGCGGGCCACCCGCTTGTTGAGCCCGGTGAGCACCTTGCCCGGCCCGCACTCGATGAACACCTCGGCGCCCTGGGCGAGCATGGTCTCGACACAGTCCGTCCAGCGCACCGGCTGATAGAGCTGCTCGATCAGCCGCGTGCGCAGGGTGTCGATGTCGGCATGCGCCTGGGCGTCGACGTTCTGGACCACCGTGTAGCGCGGCGTCTTGATCTCGATCTCGCCCATGGCCGCGGCCAGCCGCTCGGCGGCGGGCTTCATCAGCGCACAGTGCGACGGCACCGACACCGGCAGGGGCAGCGCCCGCTTGGCGCCGGCCTCCTGGCACAGGGCGATGGCACGCTCGACGGCCGGCTTGTCACCCGCGATCACCACCTGTCCCGGCGCATTGTAGTTGACGGCCGCGACCACCTCGCCCTGGGCGGCATCGCGGCAGGCACGCTCGACGGCGTCGTTGTCGAGGCCGAGGATCGCCGCCATGGCACCCCGGCCGGCCGGCACGGCCTCCTGCATCGCCTCGCCGCGCAGGCGCACCAGCTTCACGCCCTCGGCAAAGCCCAGCGCCCCGGCACAGACCATCGCGCTGTATTCGCCCAGGCTGTGCCCGGCCATGACCAGAGGACGCGGGCCCTCCAGCTCCTGCCAGACGCGCCAGATGGCGACGCTCGATGTCAGCAGCGCCGGCTGGGTGCAGGCCGTGGCGTTGAGCGCCTCTTCCGGCCCTTCCTGAGCCACGTGCCACAGATCGTATCCGAGGGCGTCGGACGCCTCCTCGAAGGTGGTTCGCACCACGCTGTATCGTTCGGCCAGCTCTCTCAGCATGCCCAGGTGCTGGGAGCCCTGCCCCGGAAAAACGAGGGCCAGGGATTGAGTCATGGCATTCACCTTTCAGGATTGAAATCGTCGGGTCTCGAGCGGGCGGAAAACCCGCTATCCCGCGGGCCGCACGCGACCGACGGGATAGCGGACTGTCCCAGCGCCTGTGCCAGCCGCGACGGCAGGTCACGGCGCACCTCCTGCACCGCACGGGAGACGGCAAACGCGAACCCCTGGGCATCGGCCCGGCCGTGGCTCTTCACCACGATGCCCGCCAGGCCCAGAAGGCTGGCGCCATTGTAGCGGACCGGATCCAGCTGACGCTTGATGCGCAGCAAGGCCGGGCGAGCCAGCAGCGTGACGAGGCGACTGCCCCAGTGGGCGGCGAAGGTGGTCTGGAAGCGCTCCACCAGCATGCGCGCCAGCCCTTCGCTGGACTTGAGCACGATGTTGCCGACGAAGCCGTCGCAGACCACCACGTCGGCGTCTCCGTTGAACAGGCCGTCACCCTCGACGAACCCGATATAGTTGAGCGACGGCAGGCGTCGCAGTCGCTCGTCGGCCTCGCGCACCACCGCCGGGCCCTTGGTCGCCTCGACGCCCACGTTGAGCAGGGCCACCCTCGGGTGCTCGAGGCCATCGACATGCCGCGCCATGACATCCGCCATGCGCGCGAAATCGACCAGCCGCTCGGCGGTGGTCTCGATATTGGCACCCAGGTCGATCATGTAGCAGCGACCGCCCCCGCGAGTCGGGATGGCGGTGGTGATCGCCGGTCGCGGAATGCCCGCCACCATGCCCAAAGCACGGCGCGAAAGCGCCATCAGGGCACCGGTGTTGCCGGCACTGACACCCGCATCGGCCTGTCCGGCCGCCACGTCATCGAGCATGCGGGCCAGACTGCTGCCCCCGCCGGTGCGCAGGGCCTGGGAAGGACGCGCCGACTGCGCGATCACCTCGCCCGCATGATGAACGCTCATGCGGCCACGCACCGTCCCGTAGCGACGAGGCAGTGTCGACAACTCTTCTTCGAGCCGCGCTTGCGGTCCGAACAGGCGGATGGACAGCGAGGAATGCGCGCACAGCGCTTCGGCGGCCCCGCGAACCACGGCGCGGGGACCCAGGTCCCCGCCCATGGCGTCGATGGCGATACGCACGATGTGACGCCGAAGTCGCCCGAACTCAGCGCTGCGTCAAGCGTCGACGACCTTGCGGCCGCGATAGAAGCCGTCCGGAGCCACGTGATGACGACGATGCGTGGTACCGGTTTCCTTGTCCTGGGACAGGGTCGGGCCGGTCAGCGCGTCGTGGCTGCGGCGCATGCCGCGCTTGGAACGGGTCTTGCGGTTCTGTTGAACTGCCATGGGTAATACTCCAGAGAGCGTGTCGAAATACTCAGTGTTTATCCTTCAATGTGCGCAGCACATCGAAGGGGCTTGTCGCGGTCTCGTCCGAATCCTCGGTGTCGGGACGGCTGGCCAGCTGGTCGCGCGACACGGCGCACGCCGCCTCGTCGTGATAGACCACCTGCGGCAGGCTGAGGATCAGTTCGTCCTCGATGACCGGCAGCAGGTTGAGCTGTTCGTTTTCCACCAGGACCGGCTCGTAGTCGCCGGGCAGCTCGGCGGCCAGCGCATCGCTGCTCACCATGCCCAGCAGCCACTGGCTCTCGACCGGCACCGGCAGCGGCTCCAGGCAGCGCCGGCAGGCGAGCTGCACCGAGGCGCTCAGCCACCCCTCGATGTAACGGCGCCCCTGGGGGTCGACACCGAAGGCAAGGCGAACCTCGCAGTCACCCTGCTGGGGCCCGGCCTCTTCGGCCAGGCGCGTCATGGCATCCAGAGGGACACTGCCCTCGAGCGTCTGCTCGCCGGCAGCCAGCCGGTAGGGCTCGACGTGCAGGGGAAGTCTAGTGGTCATCATAGGCGCGCAATAATAGGGATTCCCCCCGGGCCTGTCAAAGCGCACCGCCACGCCCTGTACAGCCTGCGAGCACGGGGGCAGACTGAGCCCTCCACTTCCGCCGCGAGGACACTGTCATGAGCCGTCTCGTTCTGGCTTCCGGATCCCTCTGGCGCCGCCAGCTGCTCGAGCGCCTCGGCCTGCCCTTCACCTGGGCGAGCCCCGACATCGACGAGCGCCCTCGCGACGGCGAACCGCCCGAGGCACTCGTGCATCGCCTGGCCCTGAGCAAGGCCGAGCGGGTCGCCCGCGACTTCGCGGACCACCTGGTCATCGGCAGCGACCAGATCGCCCTGTTCGAGGGCGACATCCTCGGCAAGCCCGGCGACGAGGCCACCGCCCGGGCCAACCTGACCCGCTTCTCGGGCAACCGCGTGCGCTTTCTCACCGGCCTGGCGCTGATCGACACCCGCGCCAGCCGCCACTGGGTCTGCCACGAACGCTACGACGTCGTCTTCCGGCGACTCGGCGAACGCGAGATCGCCAACTACGTCGCCCGCGAACAGCCGCTGGACAGCGCCGGCAGCTTCCGCATGGAAGGCCTCGGCGTCACGCTGTTCGAGCGCCTGGAGGGTGACGACCCCAACACGCTGATCGGCCTGCCCCTGATTCGCCTGTGCACCCTGCTGCGCGAGGCCGGCCTCGACCCCCTCGCCGACTGAGGGCCGGGCCTCGCCACACTCAGTAGGCCTGATAGCGCACCGGCGAGCGGGTCGAGGGCAGCCCCAGCCACTCGGCGGCGACTCGGCCGAACTGACGCGACAGCCGCGTGAAGGGGTCGAGTGACGGCGTGTAGTCCTCCAGCGGCAAAGCGTCGAAACGCTCCCGGTCGAGCTGCTCGAGACTGGCCAGCTCGTCCACCAGCCCCAGCGACACGGCCTGCTCGCCGGTCCAGACCAGCCCCGAGAACAGCCGCGGGTCATCGGCCAGGCGATCGCCGCGACCGGCCTTGACGGCGTCGATGAACTGCCGGTGGGTGGTGTCGAGCACCTGCTGCCAGAACTGGCGCTGCTCCGGCGTCACGGGCGCGAAGGGATCCAGGAAGTCCTTGTTCTCGCCGGACGTGAAGACGCGCCGCTCCACCCCCAGCTTGTCGATGGCCCCCTGGAGGCCGAAACCGGCGTGGATTACCCCGATCGAACCGACCAGGCTCGCCGGCGACGCATAGATGGTGCCGGCCGCCGAGGCGATGTAATAGGCACCGCTGGCCCCGATGTCCTCGATGACCGCCACCACCGGCTTGCCACCCTGGGCCACGAGCCGCCGCAGCTCGGCGTAGACGCGCTGCGACTGCACCGGACTGCCGCCGGGACTGTTGATGTCGAGCACCACGGCGCGGGCGTCGGGGTTGCGCCAGGCCTGCCGGACACCCTCGATGATCCGCTCGGCACTGGCCCGTCCCTCGGCATCGATGGCGCCCTCGACGCGCACCACGGCCACGTGCGGCCCGGAGGGCGCCGGCCCGCCGGCCTGCCGAACCCCCTGGAAGACGGCCCACACCAGTGCCAGCAGCAGCCCGGCGAACACGAAGCGGAAGAACAGCTTCCAGCGCCGCGTACGCCGCTGCTCGACCAGTACGCCCTCCATCCAGCGCTCCATGAGCCGCCACTGCTGCCACTGCCGGCGCTCGCGCCAGTCAGCACCATCCTCCTTTCCTGCGCCCCCATCCGCCCGGGCATCATCACCGGCCGGCACTTCCTCCCCACCGGTCCAGGGATCGTCATTGCGCTCGTCGGCCATCATGCACCTCCTCGCTTTTGCTCTCAGCCATGGAGCCAATCGATGACGGCCGCAAAGTCGTCCGCCGTGAAGGTCGGGGCACACTGCGCCAGGCGCTCCGGCGCATGCACCCCGTAGGTCACCGCCACACGATCCATGCCCAGTGAGCGGGCCATGACCATGTCGTATTCGGTATCCCCGATCATCAACGCCTCCGACGCCGGGACGCCGGTTTCAATCAGCAGCTCCTCGAGCATCCGCGGGTCGGGCTTGGAGCGGGTCTCGTCGGCGGTTCGCGTGGCGTGGAACCAGCCGCCGGCGCCGGTCGTCGCCAGTGCCCGATCGAGCCCCCGGCGACTCTTGCCGGTGGCCACGGCAAGCCGCGTCGCCGGGGACCGACGCAGCCGCCCCAGGCCCGCCTCGACCCCCGGGAAGAAGGGGGTCGGCGACTGATCGGCGGCGACGAAGCGGCGCGCATAGCCGGCCCGCAGGGCCTCCGCCCGCCGGGCGTCGATGCCCGGACACAACCGGGCGATCGCCTCGGGCAGCCCCAGCCCGATGATGTCGCGCACGGCCTCGCGACTCAGCGGCGCCCAGCCGATCTCCTCGGCCGCCGCCTGCATGCAGCTGACGATCCGCGCCTCGGAATCCACCAGGGTGCCGTCCCAGTCGAAGATCACCAGCCGGTAGCGAAGCGCTCGGGTCGACGGCGTCATGAGGAAATCCCCCGCCCGCGGGCGCGCTCAAGCACCCCCTCGAGCTCGTCACCCAGCGGCGCCCGTACCCTGACGGGTCGGCCGCTGTTGGGCTCGGGAAAGGTCAGCGACGCCGCATGCAGGAACAGGCGCGGCAGCTTCAGCTCCGCCGCCAGCCGGCGTGCCGCCGCGGTACCGTACTTGTCGTCCCCCAGCAGGGGATGGCCCGCGTGAGCGGCATGCACCCGAATCTGGTGAGTGCGCCCGGTCACCGGTTCGGCCTCGACCAGGGTCACCCCGGCCAGCGTCTCCTGCACGGCGAAACGGGTCCGCGCCACCTTGCCGGCCGGGTCGACGCGCACCCGGCGCTCGCCGTTGCCGGCATCGTAGCGATCCAGGCGCGCACTGACGAAATCCCGACGCGCCGGCCAGCGCCCGGCCACCAGCGCCAGGTAGCGTTTCTCCATCTTGTGCTGCTTGAGCGCGGTATTGAGCGCCAGCAGCGCGGGGCGCGTCTTGGCCAGCAGCAGGCACCCCGAGGTGTCGCGGTCGAGCCGATGCACCAGCTCGAGGAAGTCGAGATCCTCGCGCACCTGACGCAGCGCTTCGATCAGACCGATTTTCACCCCGCTGCCGCCGTGCACCGGCAGCCCCGAGGGCTTGTTGATCACCAGCCACTCCGGCCCCTCGATCAGCACGCTGCCGGCCAGCAGGTTGCGCAGGTTGTCGCTGACCTCGCGCACCGCCTCCTCCGGCGCCAGCCGCAGCGGCGGGATGCGCACCTGATCGCCGGGCACCAGCCGGTAGTCGGCCTTGACGCGCTTCTTGTTGACGCGCACCTCGCCCTTGCGGACGATCCGGTAGATCAAGGCCCGCGGCGCCCCCTTCAGGCGCGTGTGCAGAAAGTTGTCGATGCGTTGCCCGGCGTGGGCCTCGCCGATGTCGACCCATTGGATGTCGCGCCCTTCGGCCATGCTCTCTCCTTGCTCGTTCCGGCCTTGCTGGCCGAAAGCCCCATTCTAACCCACCTCGACGGTGTCAACGTCAATTGCCGCTATACGGCTTTACTGTTATATTCCGAAGTCGCTCGGACGGGTGAAAAGCGCCCGTCTCATGCGCCTGCCCGATCCAGTACGCAGGCCCGAGCCATGATTCCGGTGATGGGGATAGCCCCACCACCATGCAGTGAAAAGTGAAAGACGACGTTACGCCACGCCCGGGCCCGATCACGCCTGATGCCTGATCGAGACCACGGGGACTTAAACACCGTGCCGGAGGCCGGCGTCGGCGAATCGAACAATGCCAGGTGTCTGGCGGTCGTCTGCAGGACCGGCCGGGGATACTCCCCGCCGCGACATGTCCTGCCGCCGCCGCGTACTCAACATGATCTTGCCAGCCCCGGCGCCGCCGGGGCCGGCGCCACAGTCACGACATGCGCTGAGCACAGCACGACAGCACGAAGCGGTTCGCCGTCGCCGACGCAAAAGGAATCGCTGGTCAGATAATCGACGTGCGGAAACAAGCACCACGCGCCTGGCGGACCGGGATACGGCCTGACTCGTGTCAGCCTTCACTCGCCCGCGCAATACCGTGAGCCGTCCGCGCCGACATTTCAGCAGCGTTGTCCCCAGGCCCGCCTCCCGGTGCGAGCCAACTAGCGAGACAACATGAAACGGATGCTCATCAACGCGACCCAGCCCGAAGAGCTGCGCGTCGCCCTCGTCGATGGACAGCGCCTCTACGATCTGGACATCGAATCCGGCGCTCGAGAACAGAAGAAGGCCAACATCTATCGCGGCAAGATCACCCGCGTCGAACCCTCCCTGGAAGCCGCCTTCGTCGATTTCGGCGCCGAACGCCACGGCTTCCTGCCGCTCAAGGAAATCTCCCGCGAATACTTCACCAAGGAGCCTTCCGGTCGCCCCAACATCAAGGAGGTGATCAAGGAGGGACAGGAAGTCATCGTCCAGGTCGACAAGGAAGAGCGCGGCAACAAGGGCGCGGCACTTACCACCTTCATCAGCCTGGCCGGCCGCTTTCTGGTCCTCATGCCCAACAATCCGCGTGCGGGCGGCATCTCGCGGCGTATCGAGGGCGAAGAGCGCGCCCAGCTCAAGGAAGCGATGTCGGCACTGACTCTGCCCGACAAGATGGGCGTGATCGTGCGCACCGCCGGGATCGGCCGCAGTACCGAGGAACTGCAGTGGGACCTCGACTATCTCGCCCAGGTCTGGGAAGCGATCACCGAGGAAGCCGGCAAGCGCGCCGCCCCCTTCCTGATCTACCGCGAGTCCAACGTGATCATTCGCGCCATGCGCGACTATCTGCGCCAGGACATCGGCGAGGTGCTGATCGACAGCCCCGAGGTCCATCAGGAGGCACTGGGCTTCATCCGCCAGGTGATGCCCTCCTATCAGCAGAAGATCAAGCTCTACGCCGATGACGTACCGCTGTTCTCGCGCTTCCAGATCGAGTCGCAGATCGAGACCGCCTACCAGCGCGAGGTCAAGCTGCCCTCCGGCGGCTCCGTGGTGATCGACCACACCGAGGCGCTGGTCTCCATCGACATCAACTCGGCGCGCGCCACTCGCGGCAGCGACATCGAGGAGACCGCCCTGCAGACCAACCTCGAGGCGGCCGACGAGATCGCCCGCCAGTTGCGCCTGCGTGACATCGGCGGCCTGGTGGTCATCGACTTCATCGACATGTCACCGGCCCGCAACCAGCGCGAGGTCGAGAACCGCATGCGCGACGCGCTCAAGATCGACCGCGCCCGCGTGCAGATCGGCCGCATCTCGCGCTTCGGGCTGATGGAAATGTCCCGCCAGCGCCTGCGCCCCTCGCTGGGCGAGACCAGCGGCGTGGTCTGCCCGCGCTGCGACGGCCAGGGCACCATTCGCGACGTCCGCTCGCTGTCACTGTCGGTCATGCGCCTGATCGAGGAAGAGGCGATGAAGGAGCGCAGCGCGCAGATCCGCGCCATCCTGCCCGTCCCCGTCGCCACTTACCTGCTCAACGAGAAGCGTGCCACCCTGGCCGACATCGAACAGCGTCAGGGCGTCAGGGTCGTCCTGCTGCCCAACCCGGACATGGACACCCCGCACTACGACGTGCAGCGTCTGCGCGACGATCACGTCAACGAGGAAGGCGAGCACAAGTCCAGCTTCGAGCTCTCCACCGACACCGAGGTCGGCAAGGAACCCGACCTGACACTGGCCAAGCCGATCCAGCGCACCGAGGCGGCGGTCAAGAGCGTGGCTCACAACGCACCGGCGCCGGCCTCACTGCAGCAGCCGATCGAGGACGAGACGCGCCATCAGGACAGCGCCACCCTCCCCGCGCCCACCGGCCTGCTGTCACGCTTCTTCAAGGGGCTCGGCAAGCTGATCGGCACGCCGGAAGAGGAAACCGCCGGAACCACCCAGCGTGGCGGCGACCGGGCCTCCGGCAACCATGCCGGCTCGGGCTCCCGTGACGAGCAGAGCCGTGGCAACGGCGGCCAACGCCGTCGTCGCCAGGAAGGCCAGCGCAGTGAGGGTCGTCGTGACGCCGAACGGGACGACAACCGTGGTGACGAGCGTCGCGAGGGCGGCCGTCGCCGCAATGCCCAACGTGACGACGTCCGACGTGACGACGCCCAGCGTAGCGATGAGCGTCGCGAAAGCACCCGTCGCCGCGACGAGGCGCCGTCGCGCGATGAAAGCCGCGACGACAAGCGCGAAAGCGGCCAGAACGGCAAATCCGCTCGCCAGGGCAGCGGCAAGGACGGCAGCGGCCGCAAAGGCTCCCGTCAGGCGCCGAAGGACAAGACGGAAGGCAACACCTCAGGTCAGCCGGAAAAGTCCGCCAAGCCGGAAAAGGCCGATACCCAGAAGGCCGCCAAGCCGAGCAAGCCTGTCAAGCCCGATGACGAGTCAACGGAAGGCACGGAGAGCCGCCCCAAGCGCACTCGCAACAATCCGCGCCAGCGCCGTCGGCAGCATGCCATCAACCCCGAGTCCGTCGCCGAGCAGGAGCGTCTGAAGGCCGAGGCGCCGGCAGCAGACGAAGCCGCCCAGCCGCAGACCACCGAGACGTCGGCCACCGCCAACGCCGAACCGGCCACCGCGGCCGAGCCGAGCAAGGCTGCGGCGAACGAAAGTACCGGCGAAACGGCACCGACGGCAAAAGCGGAAAAGGAAACATCGTCCCAGACCGACGGTCCGGCCGCTGACGACACGAGCGACGATACTGCCAGGGCCTCCACCGACAAGCCGGCCACCCGAGGCCGCCAGCGCAAGCGTCGTGGCGAAGGCGACAAGGCGAAAGCGGCAACCAGGAGTGACGACAAGGCATCCCCGGCGTCCGCCGGGAGCGACGAGGAACAGGCGACTGCCGAAACGGCTGTCGATGCATCCGTCCAGAGCGCCGCGCCGACCACCGGCTCCGAAGCTCCCGCCGAGGCCTCCTCCGCTCCGGAGGAACCGCAAGCCACCGGCACCGAGCCCCAGGCTCGTTCCGACGCACCGGCACCGGAAACCGCCTCGACACCGCAGACCGATGACACGCCGGCAGATCAGGCTGAAGCGACCGCCTCCGAGACGGCCCCGTCCGCCGACGCCACCCCGCAGGCCGCAAGCCATGCCGAGCCCGAGACGAGCGAGGCCGCTCGGGCCGAGGCTGCCGCAGGCACCGACAAGACCGGCGAGCCGGAGAAAGCGGAAGCGGCACCCACCGAGCAGCCGGCCGCGCCGGCCAAGGCCGAGCGTCGTCCGCGCCGTCGGCGCGCGCACAACGACCCGCGCGAGAAACGCCGCCGCGAGCAACAGCCCTCCGCCGAGGAAACTCCGGCACAGGCCGAGGAAGCCTCGAGCGCGGCCGAAGCCTCCTCGAGCCAGACCGAGAGCGACCGCTGATCCAGGGGCAAAACTGCCCCGGCAACGCAACAACGCCCGCCATCCGCAAGGATGGCGGGCGTCTTTATATGGCCGGGATGTGGCCCGGGCTCAGCCCAACTCAACTCAGCCGCGAGCGATTGACGAAGGTCGTCAGTGCGCGAATCAGGTAGACAATATCGTGGGTACCGGCCGTCTCGCGGATCGAGTGCATCGCCCACTGCGGCACGCCCACATCCAGCGTGGGCACGCCGATCTCGCCGGCGGTGATCGGCCCGATGGTGCTGCCGCACCCCATGTCCGCCCGCGTGACAAAGCTCTGCACCGGCACTCCCGCCTCGCGGCAGAGTTCACGGAACAGCGCCGCCGTCTCGCTGGTGGTGGCATAACGCTGGTTGGCATTGACCTTGATCACCGGCCCGCCGTTGATCGCCGGACCGTGGGCGGCGTCATGCTTGTCCGGGAAGTTGGGATGCAGCGCGTGGGCGTTGTCGCAGGAGATCAGGCGCGATCCCTGAATCAGCCGAACCAGCCCTTCCTCGCCGGCCTCGCCGCACTGGGCGCTGACGCGACGCAGCACATCGGCCAGGAACGACCCCTGAGCGCCACAGGCACTGGCACTACCGACTTCCTCGTGGTCGTTGGCCACCAGCAGCGCGCCCTGGCGGCCATCGGCCGCCAGCAGCGCTTCCAGGCCGCAGAAGCACGACAGCAGGTTATCGAGACGTGCGCCGGCAATCAGCTCCTCCTCGATACCAACCCGGCTGGGCGGCTGGACATCGTAGAGGCACAGCTCGAAGGCCAGCGGTTCGACGTTTTCCAGCCCCTGCTGCTCGTAGAGCCAGCGCTTGAGCAACGCCGTGAAATCCGAGTCGCCACCGCCCTGCAACAGCACCGGCGCCATCTGGGTCTGTGCGTTCAGGGCACGCCCATTGTTGGCTTCGCGATCGAGGTGAATGGCCAGACTCGGAATCGTCGCCACGGGGCGGTCCACGTTGATCAGTACGCCCTGGGTGCGGCCGTCCTCGCGGCGCACATGCACGCGCCCGGCAAGCCCCAGGTCACGGTCGAACCAGGGTGCCAGCAACGCCCCGCCGTAGACTTCGACCCCCAGCTGCAGCCAGTCGCGATTGCGCAACGCCGCACTGGGCTTTAGTCGCAACCCGGGGCTGTCGGTGTGGGCGCCGATCATGCGCAGCGTTTCGAGGCGCCCCTCGGGCAGCTGCAGGGCGATCAATGACGAGTCGTTACGCGTGACGAACACCCGCTCACCCGGTGACAGCGACCACACCTGAGTCTCATCGAGACGACGATAGCCGGCGCTTTCCAGCCGCCGGGCCATGTTGGCGGTCGCGTGCCAGGGGGTCGGCGAGCGGGCCAGGAATGTCAGAAGGCGTTCCAGGGTCGGATCTTGGGGCATGCTCATCCTCGTCGGGGTCTATGTCTGGCGATACAGGCTGCTACAATGCCAGACCGGCTTGTGCGGCATCCGCGTGCCGGTCACCAGGGAATAGAGTGTACATGAAACCGGGAGTGCTTCATCGATGAGCCTGACTGCAGTCATCCAGCGCGTGACGATCTTTTTCCTGTTGATCGCGCTGGGTGTACCGGCCCTTGCCGGCCCCACCCCCACGGATGCCCAGCGCCAGGCGTCGATTGAAGTCGCGGACTCACTGGAATACGGCCACTATGCCGACGTCACGCTCGATGATGCCTGGTCGCGGCGCGCCTTCGACCGCTTTCTCGACGTGCTCGACTCGCAGCGTGCCTACCTGCTGCAACGCGATGTCGACGCTTTCAGCGACCTGCGCACCTCGCTCGATGACGCCGTCACCCAGGGCAAGCTGACGCGCGTCTATGCCCTGTACGACCGCTACCAGCAGCGTGTCGAGACACGTCTGAAATGGCTGCTCGCGCGTGTCGACGACGGCCTCGACTTCGACTACACGTCCCAGGCGCGCCTGGCGCTGGATCGGGAATCGGCCGGCTGGGCCGGCGACGAGGGCGCACTCGACACCCTGTGGCACAAGCGCCTGAAGAATGCCGCCCTGTCACTGAGCCTCAGCGACCAGTCACCCGAAGCGGTAAAGAAGACACTTCACGACCGCTACGAAGGCCAGCTGTCGCGGGTTAGCCAGACCAAGCCGGAAGACGTGCTGGAACTGTTCATGGCCGCCGTCACCGGCACAGTGGATCCGCACACCGAATACTTCTCGCCGCGCCAGAGCGAGTCCTTCGACATCCAGATGCGCCTGTCGCTCGAGGGTATCGGCGCCCTGCTGCAGACCGAAGGTGAATACGTCAAGGTGGCCAGCCTGGTCCCCGGCGGCCCCGCCGCCAAGAGCGGCGTACTGCAACCTGCCGACCGCATCGTCGCCGTGGGCCAGGGCGACAGCGGCGAGATGGTCAACGTGGTGGGCATGCGCCTGGATGACGTGGTCGAGCTGATCCGTGGGCCGAAGGGCTCCACGGTGCGCCTCGACGTCATTCCCGCCAAGGCGGTGGATGTGACTCGCTCGCATGTGGTGAAGATCGTCCGCGACACCGTCGAGCTCGAAGATCAGGCCGCCAGCAGCGACGTGGTGACCCTGCATCGCGACGACGGCGACCATCGCATCGGCGTGATCAAGATCCCTACCTTCTATGTCGACTTCGATGCCTGGCAGGCCGGGGAAGAGGACTATCGCAGCTCGACCCGCGACGTCGCCAAGGAAATCAAGAAGCTCAAGGCCCAGAACGTCGAGGGCATCCTGCTGGACCTGCGCAACAATGGCGGCGGGGCCCTCCAGGAAGCCAACTCACTGGTGGGCCTGTTCATCGACCGCGGCCCCACCGTTCAGGTTCGCGACGCCCGGGGACGCATCAGCCTGTATGGCGACACCGACAGTGGCGTTGCCTATGACGGACCGCTGGGCGTGCTGGTGAACCGCCTCTCCGCCTCCGCCTCGGAGATTTTCGCCGGCGCCATTCAGGATTACGGGCGCGGCCTGATCATCGGTACCCAGACCTTCGGCAAGGGCACCGTGCAGACGCTCAGCGATCTGAGCCACGGGCAGATCAAGCTGACCCGCGCCAAGTTCTACCGCGTCTCGGGCGAGAGCACCCAGCTGCGGGGGGTTACTCCGGACATCAGCTTCCCCAGCCTGATCGACCCGCAGACCATCGGCGAGAGCAGCCTCGACAACGCCCTGCCCTGGGACACCGTACGCGCCGTGCAGTACCGCCGCTATGGCAACCCGGGCGCCTATCTCGACACGCTCAAGGCAGACCACCGCCAGCGCGTCGAGCAGGAGCCGAACTTCCTCTACCTGGAACAGCAGGCCAGCCTGATCAAGAAGCTGCGCGAGCAGCAGACCAGCGTCAGCCTCAATCGCGAACAGCGCAAGCGCGAGATGGAAGCCCAGGAGAAAGAGGAGCTGGCCCTGGAGAACCGCCGGCGGCGCGCACTGGGCCTTGACCCGCTCGAGCACTGGGTCGATGCGCGCAATACCGACGCGAGCGATAATGGTGAAGAGGACCCGGCCCCGATCGATCGCGCCCAGGTGGTCGAAGGCTCGCAGATCGTGCTGGATTACGCCCGACTCAGCCAGCCGGACTGACGCCCCGCCTCGTCAGGTCGTCGCTGCCAGGTGAAGACAGCCGCCGCCCGCCCCGGCGGGCGGCGGCCACGCGAACAAGCCGGGGGAGCCGTTAATGACCGCCTGCCGCCACTCTCACCCACCCTTCATCATTCTTCTGACGCTCGCCCTGCTGCTGGCCGTCTCGCCCGCACAGGGCGCCTCCGACACCTGCCCGGAACGGCCGTCCGAACAGCTGCAGCATGATCTCGCCCGACTGACGGCGCGCATCCAGCGCTGGGCCGACGCCTACTATCAGCACGGTACCCGACTGGTCGAGGACGGTGTCTACGAAGCCGCCCGGCGTCGTCAGGCACGCTGGCGCCAGTGCCTCGACATTCCCGCCCCGGCACCGCACCCTCACGCCCCGACCGGCGGCAAGGTGCGACATCCCGTCGTGCAGACCGGTCTGGACAAGGCCGACTCCCGCCAGGCGGTCGCCGCATGGCTGCGCGCCCGGCGCGATCACAAGCTCTGGATCCAGCCCAAGGTCGACGGGGTCGCCGTCACCCTGCTTTATGAACAGGGTCGACTCACCGCCGCGGTCAGCCGGGGCGACGGGGTGCACGGCCAGAACTGGTTGCCCCGAGCGCGCAGGATCACGGCAATTCCCGAACGACTGCCCGATGCCCCGCCACGGGTGGTACTGCAGGGCGAGCTCTACGACAAGCGCCCCGGCCATGTGCAGTCGCGCGACGGCACCGATGGTGCCCGTGCGGCGATCAGCGGTTTGATGGCGCGCGATACTCTCGATGCCGAGGCGGCGAAGCGCATCGGCCTGTTCGTATGGGACTGGCCGAACGGCCCGGCCGACATGGCCGCACGGCTTGAGCAGCTGTCGGCCTGGGGCTTTCACGATGCCAGTCGCGATACTCACCGGGTGCGCAGCCTGCGCGACGTGATACAGCAGCGCCAGGCCTGGTACCGCCATCCCCTGCCCTTCGCCAGCGACGGCATCGTGCTGCGCCAGGGGCGACGCCCCGCGGCAGCGACCTGGCAACCCGAACCGCCCGATTGGGCGCTGGCCTGGAAATATCCGGCACAACGCACCCTGGCCGATGTCGAGCGCGTCACCTTTTCGATCGGCCGAACCGGGCGCATCACCCCCGTGGTGGCGCTGGCACCGGTCACTCTAAACGATCGCACCATTTCGCGGGTCAGCCTGGGCTCGCTCGAGCACTGGCAGGCGCTGGACGTGCATCCCGGCGATCAGGTGCAGGTCTCCCTCGCCGGCCTGACCATTCCGCATCTCGACAGCGTGGTCCTGCGCAGCGATCCCCGCCCCACCGTGGACGTCCCCGACCCCGAGGATTACGACGCCTTCAGCTGCCTGAACCCGGCGCCCGGCTGCCGCCGGCAGTTCCTGGCCCGGCTCGAATGGCTCTCCAGCAATGAAGGGCTTGATATCGACGGGCTCGGCGAAAGTCGCTGGCGGCAGCTGGTCAAGGCAGGGCTGGTCACCTCGCTGCTGGACTGGCTGGATCTGCGCGCACCGGCGCTGAAACGCCTGGACGGCGTGGGCCCCGCCAGAGCCGCCAACTGGATGGCCGCGTTCGACCGGGCCCGGCAGGCCGACGATGCCGTCTGGCTGCGCGCCCTGGGCCTGCCGAGCATCACTCCGGTAGCCCTGGAACACGAGGGCCACTTTGCCGGGCTCGAGCGACTCTCGTCCCGCCGCCGCAGCGACTGGCAACGCATCGACGGCGTCGGCAAGGTGGGCGCCAACGCGCTGTGGCGTTTCTTTCACGACCCCGGAACCCGGAGACTGTTGGATACCCTGGTCGAGCGCGGTATCCTTGCCCGCTGAACCCCTTCGGAAACGACGACGCCATGCCGGGCGGCATGGCGTCGTCGGTACCACAAAAGCGGGAATCAGCTGATGGCCGGAGCCTCGCCGCCCGAGAGCCGGAGAATCCTCAGGAATTCGCGCCGCGTCGCCGGGTTCTTGCGGAAGGTACCCAGCATGCGACTGGTCACCAGGCTGGCCCCGGGCTTGTGAATCCCGCGAGTCGTCATGCACTGGTGAGACGCCTCGATGACCACAGCCACCCCCTGCGGCTGCAGCACCTCATGCAGGGTGTCGGCGATCTGCACGGTCATCTTTTCCTGAATCTGCAGGCGTTTGGCATAGATCTCCACCAACCGGGCCAGCTTGGAGATGCCCACCACCCGACGATCGGGAATGTAACCGATATGGGCCTTGCCGATGATCGGCGCCATGTGATGCTCACAGTGGCTCTCGAAGCGGATGTCGTTCATGACGATCATCTCGTCGTAGCCTTCCACCTCGGAGAAGGTTCGCTCGAGCACACCGACCGGATCGGAGGTGTAGCCGGCGAAGAACTCCTCATAGGCCCGCGCCACCCGAGCGGGGGTATCCACGAGCCCCTCGCGATCCGGGTCGTCTCCAGCCCAGCGTATCAATGTCCGGACGGCGTTTTCGGCCTCTTCACGGCTCGGCGCTGTCGATGCCATGCTTATCCTCGTGCAATCCCGCTCATGCTTGCGACTTCCGCCCGGCCGGACGGAAACCATGGACAGAGGTTGTCGAGCAACCTGGTTGCCGAATCATATCACGATCGTCCACGACGGGTCCCCATCGGCTTGCCTGTACGAACAAAGGCCGTGAAATCAGAGGGATACTGAAATAATATCGCGCCCGGACGGGCTATCGCCACGCGACCGTCAGGAAACGCCGGCGATCAGGAAGACAGCGGAAGGATTGGCTCCCCGAGCAGGACTCGAACCTGCGACCCAATGATTAACAGTCATTTGCTCTACCAACTGAGCTATCGGGGAATACCTGAATACGGAAGGACATCGATGTTGGCTCCCCGAGCAGGACTCGAACCTGCGACCCAATGATTAACAGTCATTTGCTCTACCAACTGAGCTATCGGGGAATACCGTCGATGTATAAGCTCTATTTTTCGCGCCCTTGACGAATGACTCGACAGTGCACGTTGCGATGCTTGGCTCCCCGAGCAGGACTCGAACCTGCGACCCAATGATTAACAGTCATTTGCTCTACCAACTGAGCTATCGGGGAACATCACTTGAGCTCGCGACGTAGTATACGGATTCCTTTTCAATCGTCAAGGCGTGTAATCGCCGCCCGGCCCGTCGCAACCCTCGGCTTTCCTTGACGAAAACGCCCAGCGGCAAAGCGCTGGGCCTTCGGAATCCTGGTGGCTACGCCCTGATTCGAACAGGGGACCCCATCATTATGAGTGATGTGCTCTAACCAGCTGAGCTACGTAGCCATGTCACCTACCGCGCCGAGGCTTTCTGCCCCGGTACAGCGGTTGCGAATTATGCACAGGGGCCGCCCTCTTGGCAACCCCTGCTCACGGATTACTGCTTGACTCCCAGTGCCTTCTTCACGGCCGGCAGCCCTTCGCCGCCGTCAACGGTGGTCACGCCATCGAGCCAGTCAGACAGCACGTCGGGATGGGCCTGGAGCCACTCGCGGGCCGCGACACGCGGCTTCTTGCCGTCATCCATGATCGCCCCCATCACCTCGTTCTCCATGTCCAGGGTGAACGTCAGGTTCTTGAGCAGCCGGCCGGCATTGGGGCAATCGTCGACAAAACCGGCACGGGTGTTGGTGTAGACCGTCGCACCGCCGTAGTTGGGGCCGAAGTAGTCGTCGGCGCCGGACAGGTAGGCCATGTCGAAG
The DNA here is from genome assembly GCA_001577635.1 of Halomonadaceae bacterium T82-2. Taxonomy (GTDB): domain Bacteria; phylum Pseudomonadota; class Gammaproteobacteria; order Pseudomonadales; family Halomonadaceae; genus Modicisalibacter. The sequence goes on from LSBP01000002.1 coordinate 102,475, forward strand.
TTGGTGTTCATCGGGTGCGGCTCCCAGCCCAGGAACACCATCCACTGCTTGTCGCCCACCTTCGACTTGAGCTCGGCGAGCATGCCCGCCTCGGAGGAATCGACGAGTTCCCAGTCGCCCAGGCCGAAGGCATCGTCATCGATCATGTCCTGGATGATCATGTTGCCGTCGTTGCCGGCCTCGATCCCGTAGAGACGCTTGCCGAACTGGTCGGCATGCTTGTCGAGATCGGCCACCGAGGTCACGCCGGCATCGTAGACGTACTGCGGCACGGCCAGCGTGTACTTGGCCCCCTCGAGGTTGGCGCCGACCCGATCGACCTGGCCCTTGTCGATGTAGGGATCGCTGATCGAGGCCATCGACGGCATCCAGTTGCCGAGGAAGACGTCGAAGTCGCCGTTCTTCAACCCGGAGTAGGCGATCGGCACCGACACGGTATCGCTGGTCACGTCATAGCCCAGCCCGTCGAGCACCTCGCTGGTCATCGCGGTCGTCGCGGTGATGTCGGTCCAGCCGACCTCGGCGAAGTGTACCGTCCGGCACTGTTCCGGCACCTCGGCGGCGGCCAGGGGAGCCATCGAAGCCAGCAGACTGCCGGCGACCAGAGTCAGAGAGGATGTCTTGTACATTGACGTTTCTCCTGCGGACGAAGTGGCGTGCCGCCTTGCGACACGTTGGATAACGATTAATTATGCGATAATCAACCACGCATTCCACTATACAATAGTTTTTGTTGATTGAACGTTCAATAAAAACATTGCACACTATAGACCAATGAGGCGTGGACGGCCCGAATCACGATTCAACGTCGTCCGTCTCGCGACAGGTAAGGAGGAGGCTCGTGCCCAAGGTCGGAATGGAGCCCATACGCCGGCGGCAGTTGATCAACGCCACCATGCAGGCCATCGACGACGTCGGTCTGGCGGACGCCACCGTCGCGCGCATCGCCCGGCAGGCCGGTGTCTCGGCCGGCATCATCAGCCACTATTTCGGAGGCAAGGACGGCCTGCTGGAAGCCACCATGCGCCAGATCCTCTACGACCTGGGCACCGCCGTGGCCACGCGGCGCGCCCGCCTTGCGGATAACACGCCGGCGGCCCACCTGCGCGCGATCATCGACGGCAACTTCGATCGCAGTCAGGTCAGCCAGTCGGTGATGAAGACCTGGCTGGCCTTCTGGGCCTCGAGCATGCACAAGCACGACCTCCAGCGGCTGCAGCGGGTCAACGACCGGCGGCTCTACTCGAATCTCTGCTGTCAGTTCCGACGCTGCCTGCCGCGCGCCGAGGCCCGCCGTGCCGCCCGCGGCCTGGCGGCAATGATCGACGGTCTGTGGCTGCGCGGCGCCCTGGCACCCGAGGGTCTGGACGTCGACCGGGCCCGCCAGCTGGCCTACGACTACCTGGAAGAACAACTGGCGCACGCCGAATGCCCCGCCTGAGGGCGAATTCGGCGGCGTGAATCACTCATTCCTTTTCGCGGAGGCAACATGGCCACACTCGAAACTCAGCCACTCTACATCGACGGGCGTCGCGTGGACGCCACCTCCGGTGAAACCTTCGACACCGTCAATCCCGCCAACGGTGAGGTGCTGGCCAGCGTTCAGCAGGCATCACGCGACGACATCGATCGCGCCGTCGCCTCGGCCCGCCGGGGCCAGCAGGTCTGGGCGGCAATGACCGGCATGGAGCGCAGCCGCATCCTGCTGCGTGCCGTCGCCCTGCTTCGTGAGCGCAACGACGAGCTGGCGCATCTGGAAACCTTGGATACCGGCAAGCCGATCAGCGAGACCCAGGCGGTGGACATCGTCACCGGCGCCGACTCGCTGGAGTACTACGCCGGGCTGGCGCCTGCCATCGAGGGCACGCAGATCCCGCTGCGCGAAGACTCCTTCGTCTACACGCGCCGCGAGCCGCTGGGCGTGATCGGGGCCATCGGCGCCTGGAACTACCCCATCCAGATCGCCTGCTGGAAGAGCGCACCCGCGCTGGCCGCCGGCAACGCCGTGGTCTTCAAGCCCAGCGAGGTCACGCCGCTGACCACCCTGAAGCTGGCCGAGATCTTCACCGAAGCCGGTCTGCCCGACGGCGTGTTCAACGTGGTCCACGGCGACGGACGCGTCGGCGAACTGCTCACGCACCATGCCGACATCGACAAGATCACCTTCACCGGCGAAGCCGGCACCGGCAAGAAGGTGATGTCCGCCGCGGCCGGCTCGACTCTCAAGGAAGTGACCATGGAGCTGGGCGGCAAGTCGCCGCTGATCGTCTTCGACGACGCCGACCTGGATCGGGCTGCCGACGCCGCCATGATCGCCAACTTCTATTCCAGCGGTCAGGTCTGCACCAACGGCACCCGCGTCTTCGTGCACCGCTCGATCAAGAGCGCCTTCGAGGCCCGCATCAAGGAGCGCGTGGAACGCATCCGCGCCGGCGACCCGCTCGACCCGGACGTCAACTTCGGCCCGCTGGTCAGCTTCGAGCACCTCGAGAAGGTCCAGGGCTACATCGACCTGGGCAAGCAGGAAGGCGCCCGCGTGCTGGTCGGCGGGGAGCGCTGGAACGACGGCGACTTCGCCGCCGGCGCCTGGGCGGCCCCCACGGTGTTCACCGACTGCCGCGACGACATGCGCATCGTCCGCGAGGAGATCTTCGGCCCGGTCATGTCGATCCTGGTCTTCGACGACGAGGACGAGGTCGTGCGGCGCGCCAACGACACCACCTACGGCCTGGCCGCCGGCCTGTTCAGCGAGAGCCTGAACCGCTCGCATCGCGTCATCCACCGCCTGCAGGCGGGAATCTGCTGGATCAACACCTGGGGCGACTCCCCGGCCGAGATGCCGGTGGGCGGCTACAAGGAGTCCGGCATCGGTCGCGAGAACGGCCTGTCATCACTCGACCAGTACACCCAGATCAAGTCGGTCCAGGTCGAGATGGGCCCCTTCCCGCCGGTCTTCTGACCTGCCCGGGCCGGCCCGAGGGCCGGCCCGTCGTCAGCCGCTTTTCGATCCCGACTTCACGCAGGAGGGCCGCTCATGACGCAGGCTCGTGAATACGACTACATCATCATCGGCGCCGGCTCCGCCGGCAACGTCCTCGCCACGCGACTGACCGAGGACCCCGACGTGCAGGTGCTGCTGCTGGAAGCCGGCGGCCCGGACTACCGTTTCGACTTCCGCACTCAGATGCCGGCGGCGCTCGCCTACCCGCTGCAGGGCAAGCGCTACAACTGGGCGTTCGAGACCGACCCCGAACCCCACATGGACAACCGGCGCATGGAGTGCGGCCGCGGCAAGGGCCTGGGCGGCTCGTCGCTGATCAACGGCATGTGCTACATCCGCGGCAACGCCCTGGACTACGACAACTGGGCCAGGCGCGAGGGGCTCGAGGACTGGACCTACGCCGACTGCCTGCCCTACTTCAGGAAGGCCGAGACCCGCGACATCGGCGCCAACGACTACCACGGCGGTGACGGACCGGTCTGCGTCGCCACTCCGAAGGCAGGCAACAACCCCCTCTATCATGCCTTCATCGAGGCGGGTATCCAGGCCGGCTACCCGGCCACCGAGGACGTCAACGGCTACCAGCAGGAAGGCTTCGGCCCCATGGACCGGTTCGTGACCCCGAACGGCCGGCGTGCCTCCACCGCCCGGGGCTATCTGGACATCGCCAGGCCGCGGCCCAACCTGACCATCGAGACCCGCGCCACCACCGACGTGATCACCTTCGAGGGCAAGCGTGCCAGCGGCGTGCGCTACGCGCGCGGCGGCCAGACCCGGGAGGTCAGGGCGCGCCGCGAGGTGCTGCTGTGCGCCGGCGCCATCGCCTCGCCGCAGATCCTGCAGCGCTCCGGCATCGGCCCGCAGGACGTGCTCGACGAGTTCGGCATCACGCCGGTTCAGGTCAACGACAACGTCGGCGCACACCTCCAGGACCACCTGGAGATGTACATCCAGTACGAGTGCACAAAGCCGATCTCCCTGTACCCGGCGCTGAAGTGGTACAACCAGCCGAAGATCGGCGCCGAATGGATGCTGTTCGGCACCGGCATGGGCGCCAGCAACCAGTTCGAGGCCGCCGGCTTCATCCGCACCCGCGACGCGGAGGCGTGGCCCAACCTGCAGTACCACTTCCTGCCCATCGCCATCAGCTACAACGGCAAGAGCGCGGTGCAGGCCCACGGTTTCCAGGCCCACGTCGGATCCATGCGTTCCGAGAGCGAGGGCCGGGTGCGCCTGACCTCGCTGGACCCCGCGGCCGCGCCCTCGATCCTGTTCAACTACATGTCCACCGAGAAGGACTGGCAAGAGTTTCGCGACGCCATCCGCCTGACCCGCGAGATCATCAATCAGCCGGCCATGGACGAATACCGCGGCCGCGAGATCTCCCCGGGGCCGGACGTGCAGTCCGACGCCGAGCTCGACGCCTTCGTCCGCCAGCATGCCGAGACCGCCTATCACCCCTGCGGAACCTGCCGCATGGGCGCCGGCGACGACAGCGTGGTCGATGGCGCCGGGCGCGTTCACGGCGTGGAAGCCCTGCGGGTGGTCGACGCCTCGCTGTTCCCGGTGATTCCCACCGGCAATCTCAACGCGCCGACGATCATGCTGGCCGAGAAGATGGCCGACAAGATCCGCGGCCGCGAGCCGCTGCCGAAGAGCAACGCCCCCTACTACGTCGCCGATGGCGCACCGGCCCGGCAACGCGCGCCCGAACGCCCGGCCTGATTCAAGCCCTTTTCCCCTTGTTTGCCCCGCTTCGCGGGGCTTTTTTTGGCGTCGTGTTCCGCGCCGCTCTGGTCAGGCCCGACCAAATCCTCTAGGCTGATAGCATTCAAACGTACGTTCGAATCACCTCATTGTCCGCTTCGGAGAATCTCGATGCTGTCATTGCTGCTCATCGTGCTGGCCGCCATCGGCCTGATCGAAGTCATGCGCCACGAGGCCGGCGCCCCGGCGGCACTCGCCGCCACCGGTATACCCGGCCTGCTGGGGGTCGTGCTCGGCGCCCCGGTCACCGCTGTACTCCTGCTGCTGGCGACGCTGGTCATCGCCGCCGGCGGTTTGCCCGCACTGCGCCGGCGCTGGCTGACCCCGCGCCTGTTCGCCCGCTTTCGCCGGGTGGCGCCGCGCGTCTCGGATACCGAGCGCGTGGCCCTGGAAGCCGGCAGCGTGTCCTGGGACGGCGAGCTGTTCACCGGGCGTCCCGACTGGCAGCACCTGCTGGCCTACCGTGACGACGGCCTGAGCGACGCCGAGCGCGCCTTTCTCGAGCATCAGTGCGCGGAGGTCGCCGGCCTGTGCAACGGCTGGGATGTGGCCCGCGAGCGCGCCGACCTGCCCGAGGCAGCCTGGGACTACCTGAAGCGGGAACGCTTCTTCGGCATGATCATCCCCGAGGAATACGGCGGCCTGGGCTTCTCGGCCAAGGCCCAGTCGGCGGTGCTGCAGAAACTGGTGGTCAACGAAACGCTGATGATCTCGGTAGGTGTGCCCAACTCGCTCGGCCCGGGCGAGCTGCTGCTCAAGTACGGCACCGAGGAACAGAAGAACCATTACCTGCCGCGGCTGGCCGACGGCCGCGAGATTCCCTGCTTCGGCCTCACCGGGCCGCGTGCCGGCTCGGACGCCACCTCGCTGCCCGACGTCGGCGTGGTGGTCAAGCGCGAGGTCGAGGGCAAGGAGGTGCTGGGGCTCGAGCTGACCTTCGAGAAACGCTGGATCACCCTGGCCCCGATCGCCACCGTGGTGGGTCTGGCATTCCGGCTGTTCGACCCCGACCATCTGCTCGGCGAGGAAAGCGACCTGGGCATCACCTGCGCACTGATCCCCCGCGACACGCCGGGCATGGAGATCGGCCGTCGCCATCACCCGATCGGCAGCCCCTTCATGAACGGGCCGATCGTCGGCCGCAACGTCTTCGTGCCGCTCGACTGCATCATCGGTGGCCCGTCGATGGCCGGCCAGGGCTGGCGGATGCTGGTCGAGTGCCTGTCGGTGGGCCGCTGCATCACGCTGCCCTCCGGCGCCGCCGGGGTCGGCCGCTACGCCGCCGGCTGGTCCGGCGGGTTCACCCGCATTCGCCGCCAGTTCAACCTGCCGGTCGCCGAGATGGAAGGCGTGCAGGAAGCCCTGGCTCGCCTGACGGCGCATGCCTACATCGCCCAGGCCGCGGTGTATCAGACCGCCAACCTGATCGATCACGGCGTCAAGCCGGCGGTCCCCTCGGCGATCCTCAAGAGCCAGCTGACCGAGTTCCAGCGGCGCATCCTTGCCGACGCCATGGACGTCCACGGCGGCAAGGCGGTGACGCTGGGACCGCGCAACTACCTGGGGCTCGCCTGGAGCGCCGTGCCGGTGTCGATCACCGTCGAGGGCGCCAACATCATGACCCGCAATCTGATGGTCTTCGGCCAGGGCGCCATCCGCTGTCACCCCTACGTGCTCGAGGAGCTCGCCGCCGCCGACAACGACGACCTCGATGCCTTCGACCGGGCCTTCTTCGGGCATGCCGGGCTGATTGCCGGCAACGCCGCCCGTGCTTTCACCCAGGCGCTGGGCCTCGGCAAGTCCCGGGTGCCCTTCGACGAGCTGGCCGCCCCCTATGCCCGTGAGGTCAGCCGCCTCTCCGCCGGCTTCGGACTGTGCGCCGATGCCGCCATGGCCAGCCTGGGCTCGAGCCTCAAGAAGCGCGAGATGCTCTCGGCCCGACTCGGCGATGTGCTCGCCAATCTCTATCTGCTGTCGATGGTGCTCAAGCAGTGGCACGACGACACCAGTGTCGAGCATGAAGCGGCGCTGCTTCATTACAGCTGCCGCACCCTGCTCCACCGCACCGAGCAGGCCTTCGTCGAGCTCTTCGACAACCTGCCCAACCGGGCCCTGGGACGCAGCCTGTCGGCCATCATCATGCCGCTCGGGCGGCGCTGGAAGGCCCCCGAGGACTCCCTCACCCGGGAGATCGCCCACGCCATTTCCACCGCCACGCCGCTGCGCGACAAGCTGCTGGCCGGCACCTGGAATACCCAGGCGGAAGGCGACGTCGACAACCCCCTGGCCCGCTACAACGCCCTGCTGGCCGACTACCCGCGGGCCGAGCCGCTGTATCGCACCATCAACAAGGCCTATGCCGGCGGCGAGCTGCCCGCCGACGCCCTGCACCCCGAGCAGCGCACCGAGGCGGCGCTCGCCGCCGGGCTGATCGGCGAGGAGGATGCCGCCTTCCTGAGCGCCTTCGAGGCCGAAGTGCTGGACATGCTTACCGTTGACGATTTCGCGTTCGACGCCTTCGCCAGCCAGCCGTCGCAGGCAACCCACCACGACGCGGCATAGACGCCGCAACATCGCGATACGCAAGCGCCCTGCCCGTCGCAACGACGGGCAGGGCGCTTTTGATGCCCGGAAGGAAACCGGCACCGACATCCAGCCCGGTGCCGGCCGGCCTCAGGTCAGCAGGACGGTCGAACCGGTGGTGCGCCGCGAGGCCAGGGCTTCCTGGGCCTCGCCCGCCTTGTCAAGCGGATAGCGCTGGCCGATGTCCACCTTGACCTTGCCACTCTCGAGCATCTCGAACAGGTCGCGGCACATCATCTCGAAGCGCTCGCGGGTATCGGCGTAGCCGTTGAGGCTGGGGCGGGTCACGAACAGCGATCCCTTCTGGTTGAGGATGCCGATGTTGACGCCCTCCACCGGCCCCGAGGCATTGCCGAAGCTGACCATCAGGCCACGCTTGCTCAGGCAGTCCAGCGAGGTCTCCCAAGTGTCCTTGCCCACCGAGTCGTAGACCACCGGCACCATCTCGCCGCCGGTCAGCTCGCGCACCAGCTCGACCACGTTCTCGCGGGTATAGTCGATGGTCGCCCAGGCGCCGTTCTTCTTCGCCAGCTCGGCCTTCTCCGGCGAGCTGACAGTGCCGATCAGCTTGGCGCCCAGCGCCCTGGCCCACTGGCAGGCGATCGAGCCGACCCCGCCGGCCGCGGCGTGGAAGAGGATCGTCTCGCCCGCCTCGACCCGATGGGTCTGGCGCAGCAGGTACTGCACGGTCAGCCCCTTGAGCATCGACGCCGCGGCGGTCTCGAAATCGATGCCGTCGGGCAGCACCACGACCTTATCGGCGGGCAGCACATGCTGCTCGGCATAGGCGCCCAGCGGTCCCTGGGCATAGGCGACGCGATCGCCCGGCTTGAGGTGGGTCACACCCTCGCCGACGGCGTCCACCACGCCGGCCCCCTCGGTGCCCAGCCCGGAAGGCAGGCCCGGCGCCGGATAGAGGCCGGTACGGAAGTAGATATCGATGAAGTTCAGGCCGATCGCCCGGTTGGCGACGCGCACTTCACCCGGTCCGGGAGCGGCGGGTGTCACGTCGACGAGCTCGAGCACCTCGGGGCCACCGGTGCGGGAAAACTGGATACGTTTGGCCATGGCCGGCAATCCTTGTTCAACTGACGGAGTCGGCTCACCTTACAAGCGTCCGCCGATCAAGGCCAGTCCCCGCGGTTCGGCAAGCGCCGTGGCATCGCCTACGCTGGGAACACCCGCAACCACGGATTGCCGACAAGGAGTCTTCATGTCCCTGACCCGTTTCTCGCTCGCCGGGCGAACCGCCCTGGTCACCGGCTGCAACAAGGGGCTCGGCCGCGCCATGGCCGTCGCCCTGGCCGAGGCCGGCGCCGACATCGTCGGCGTCAATCGCAGCGACGACACTACCACCCGGGAAGCCGTCGAAGCGCAGGGACGCCGCTACCACAGCGTCACCGCCGCGCTCGGCGAGACACCCCCGGCCGCCATCGTCGAGGACGCCGTCGCCGCGGCGGGCCAGCTCGACATCCTCGTCAACAACGCCGGTCTGATTCGCCGCGCCCCGGCCATCGAGTTCAGCGAAGCGGACTGGGACGCGGTCATCGATGTGAACCTCAAGGCCGCCTTCTTCCTAGCCCAGCACGTCGCGCGTCACCTGATCGAGCGCGGCGCCCGCGGCAAGATCATCAACGTCGCCTCCCTGCTCTCCTTTCAGGGCGGCATTCGGGTGCCTTCCTACACCGCCAGCAAGAGCGGCCTGCTCGGCCTCACCCGGCTGATGGCCAACGAATGGGCCGCCCACGGCATCAACGTCAACGCCATCGCCCCGGGCTACATGGCCACCGACAACACCCAGGCGCTGCGCGATGATCCGCAGCGCAACGCCGAGCTGCTGGCGCGCATCCCCGCCGAGCGCTGGGGAGAACCGGAGGACATCGCCGGCGCCGCGGTCTTTCTCGCCTCGTCGGCCGCCGATTACGTCCACGGTCATGCGCTGGCGGTGGACGGCGGCTGGCTGGCGCGCTGACCCCGCGCCGCGGCCGGGTTCACAGCTGCGCGGGAAACTGCTCCAGGCCGCGCACGAAGCGCGCCTTGTAGCCGTCGAACAGCTCGCGGTCCTGCTTGAAGGACTGCACCACGGCGTTGACGTCGAAATTCAGGCTCACGGGCAGCGTGTCGGGACCGGCTTCCGGGTGGCGGGGTGCCAGCCCGATGCGCTGGCCCTCCGGCCCGCTCAGCCAGCGCTCGATGCCGGCGCGGTGGAACATGGTTTCCTGGTCGGCGTCGACCGCGTTGACGCGCAGCGGCGCCCGCGTGGCGAGCTCCGCCACCAGGCGTTCGGCAGCGTTCTCGACCGGCGTCTCGGGCAGAACGCCGAGCAGCGCCAGTTCCATGCTCTCGCCGCGGGCATCGGATACCAGCAGCGCCAGTGCCGCCGGGCGGCCGTCGTCGTCGGTCAGCGCCAGGATACGCGCCGCGTCCTGGCGCACCAGCACGCCCAGGGTGCCGGCGAAGCTCGCCAGCGGCACGAGGCCGGCGTCGCGGCCATAGACTTCGGCACACAGGCGCGCCAGACAGGCCTCGCGCTGCCGGGCATCGTTCACGTTCACGACTTTCATGGGCTCTCCATTCGCGAGATGATCGGCGGGGCAGACTAGCATACCGGCCGGCGCCGCCCCACGCTTTCCGCTCCCGCCCGAGGAACCCGCATGCCACCCGCTCCGCCGCCCGACGAACTACCGCCCGTCATGGCTCATCGCGGCCTGTCGGCCCACGCGCCGGAAAACACCCTGGCCGCCGTTCGCGCCGCCCATGCCGCCGGCTGCCGCTGGGTCGAGCTCGACGTTCAATTGCTTGGCGACGGCACACCGGTGATCTGGCACGACGCCGGAATCAAGCGCTGCACTGGCGAACGGGGGCGCCTGGCCGGGCTGAGCCTGGCCACCGCCCGACGACTCGACGTGGGCGGCTGGTTCTCCGCCGAGTTCAACGGCGAGCGGATGGCCACCCTCGAGGCGATGCTTGACCTGATCGTCTCGCTCGAGCTGGGCCTCAACCTGGAATTCAAGGTCAACCGGGGGCGCGATCCGGCCGCCCTGGTGGACGCGGTGCTGCCGCCGGTCGAACGCTGTTTGCCGCCCTCGCGCTGGCTGGCCTCTTCCTTCGATCGTCGGGCGCTGCACGCCCTGCGCCGTCATCGACCCGATCCGCACCAGCTGCGCCTGGGCCTCATCGCCAAGCGCCTGCCCCGTAGCTGGCGGGAGGACATCCGTGCGCTCGACGCCTTCAGCCTGCATCTGGACTGGCGACGCCTGCGCGAGCAACAGGCCCGTGCCGTGGCCGCGAGCCCCTGCCGGCTGGTCGCCTACACGGTCAACGACCCGCACGTCGCCCGACGCCTGTATGCCTGGGGCGCCGACTCGCTGATCAGCGATGACCCGAAAAAATTGACTGACATCAAGTGATCGCGGGCCCGCGGCCGGCTCTCCTCAACTTTTCGGGGCCGAAGCCGATAGAACGATAAACGATCGTCATCCAAGGAGCCCCGATGAACCCCTCCACGCTGATCGGCATGGTGGTCAGCTGTCTGTTGCTGGCCAGCGTGCTGTTTCTCACGGCCGAGTCTCCCGACAGCTTTCTCAACCTGCCCGGCCTGGCCATCGTGCTGACCGGCACGATGGCGGCGACCTTCATCAGCTATCCCCTGAAGGAGGTGGTACGCGTCGTGCGCCTGGTGGGCCTGGTCTTTCGCCGCGAGGACAGCCATGTCCGCGATGACATCCAGGAACTGGTGGACATGGCGCGGCTGTGGTTCAAGGGTGACGTCCGGGCCGTGGAGCGCGCGCTGGAAAAGACCCGCAACCCCTTCCTGCGCAGCGGCATCCAGCTGGTCATCGCCAATACCAAGGAGGAAGAGATTCTCGACCTGCTGCGCTGGCGCATCGCGCGCCTCAAGGCACGGGAACATGCCGAGGCGCAGATCTTTCGCACCATGGCCGCCTATGCGCCGGCCTTCGGCATGCTCGGTACCCTGGTGGGGCTGGTCAACATGCTCGAGGTCATGGACGGCGGCAGCCTGGCGGATATCGGCCCGCGCATGGCGGTGGCGCTGCTGACCACCTTCTACGGCATCCTGCTGGCCAATCTGGTGTTCAAGCCGATCGCCGTGAAGCTCGAACGCCGCACCGAGGAACGCCTGATCGCCATGAACATGGTGCTCGAAGGGGTTTCGCTGATTTCGCGGCGGCGCCTGCCTTCCTTCATCGAGGAGACCCTTAACTCCTTCATGGCCGATCATCAGGACGAGATTCGCGACGACGGCGAACCGGCACCCGCTATCGACCCCATGCAGGACGGCTCGCATGGGTGACGGGCACGACAACCTGCTGCCCGGGCAGGGCAAGGCATCGGGCGAGGACGGTGAAAGCTGGCTGCTGAGCTATCTCGACGTGCTGACGCTGCTCATCACGTTGTTCGTGCTGCTGCTGACCCTGACCGATCCCACCGCGGAGACGGCGGCGGCTCCCACATCCATGGCGGCCGTCGCCGTCCCGGCCCGTGCCACGGGGACGCAGCCCGACCTCACCGGCCTGCTGCCCCGGCTCGATGGTGTCAGCGTGTCGCGCAGCGATGCGGGGCTCAACCTGCGCATTCAGGACCACCTGCTGTTCGCCAGCGGCCAGGCCGATCTGACCCGGCCCGGCGCCACGGTGCTCCATCGCCTGGTGGCGCTTCTCGAACGCACCCGGGGGACGATCTCCGTGGAGGGGCATACCGACGACGTGCCCATCCACACCGCCCGCTTCCCGTCCAACTGGGAACTCTCCAGTGCCCGGGCCAGCGCCGTGCTGCGTTACCTGCAGGAACAGGGCATCACCGCCGACCGACTGCGCGCCATCGGCTATGCCGACACTCGCCCGCTGCGACCCAACGATTCGCCGGACGATCGTGCCGCCAATCGCCGAGTGGAACTGGTCATCCATGAACAGCGCCCCACATCATGACTCCGATATCCGAACCTTTTTTGACGCTTCATAACCTGAGTTAAGCGCAAAAACGCGGATCAGGTGCCATGGTTAGCCTGTTGAGCATGGAAACGCCCAACGGGACAGCAAGGATGCACCGCGCACGCCCGGTCAGGGACGACCGGGTTCTTGCCCCCGCCACCCCCTACGCCACGGCGTTGACTTGCCCTCCCCGGCCCCGCAGAATTCCCCACCGTCGAGACCCAGGTGCTCGGGAAGCGGGTGACACTCCCGCACTGCCCCCGCAACGGTGTTCGCGTCGATCGATGTCTGGCCCAGCGCCGACCACTGCCGCCAGGCGGGAAGGTGACATCGATCCGCGGTCGTACGTCCACGGCCCAGCGCGTCAGTCCGGAGACCGGCCTGCGTCTCTTCACTGGCTGATGCGGAGGGCTTCGCCAGTGGCGACAGGGCCGGTGCGTCCTCCGGAACTTCCGGCTGGCGTAGCGGCAAGCCGTCCGTGCGTGGCGGGCCGTCGTCACCCTTATCTGTCCTCCTCATCGCGATCGACTGTCACGACGCGCTTGAGGATATTTCCATGCAGCTTCACAAGAGCCCGCTGTGGCTCGCCATCGGCGTCACGGTGGCCCCCCTGACCCAGGCCGACCAGCGCCTGGACACCCTGCAGGTCACCGCCAATCGCCTGCCCCAGACACGCGCCGATGTGCTCGCCAGCACCACCATCATCGACCGCGACGAGATCGAGCGCCTGCAGCCGAACTCCGTGACCGAGCTGCTCCAGGCCCGGGCCGGCGTCGAGCTGACCCGCAACGGCGCCCGCGGCAACCAGACCAGCCTGTTCCTGCGAGGGACCAATTCCGACCACGCCCTGGTGCTGATCGACGGGGCGCGCATCGCCTCGGCTACCGACGGCTCGATCAACTGGGAGTTCCTGCCGGTAGCGGCCATCCAGCGCATCGAGATCGTGCGCGGCCCCCGCGCCGCCGCCTACGGGGCCGATGCCATCGGCGGCGTGATCAACATCATCACCCGCCAAGCCGAAGCCGACGGCGAGCACGCCACCCTGACGCTGCGCCGTGGCAGTGATAACAGCCGTCAGGAAACCGCCTGGTTCACCGCGAACCAGGCCGACACTCAACTTTCGGCGCTGATCGATCACCAGAGCACCGACGGCTTCTCGGCCCGTGCCAACGGCGGTGACGACGACGGCTTCGGACAGCGCACCGGCAAGCTGGCCATGCGCCACGCCTTCGGCGAGCGGGCCGACCTGAACGTCTCGCTGCTGCGTACCCGCAATGACTACGACTACGACGACTGCGGCTACACACTCAGCCAGAATTGCCGTGGCCAGGGCGACCAGCAAGTCCTCTCCGCCTCGCTGACCACGCACGCAAGACCGGGCTGGGACACCGAGCTGGCCGTCGCCCGAGTCAGCGAAAGCCGCGAGCGGATCATCGACGGCCATTCATCCGGCGAGACATTAACCCGGCGCAATGAGGTGTCGCTAACCAACCGTCTGACGGGCGATTGGGGAGATACCGCCCTGGGCGCCGACTTCCGCGATGCCTCGCTCGACTCGCCGCTGACCTACGCCGAGGACGGCCGCCGAAACTGGGGCGTGTTTGCCAACTGGAACAAGCGCCTGGCCCGCCACCAGTTGTCGGCCGGGATTCGCCACGACGATGACACCCGCTTCGGCGGCGCCACCACCGGCAGCCTCGCCTATGCCTACTCGCTGACCCAGAATCAGCAGATCGGCGCCAGCTACGGCACCGCCTACAAGGCCCCCAGCCTGCTCGATCTTTACGGTCCCTATGGCGCCAACCCGAATCTCGACGCCGAAACCTCGCGCACCCGCGAGCTGTTCTGGCGCCTCGATCGCGACGCCTGGGGCCTGTCGGCGACCGCCTTCGATACCCGCATCGACGACCTGATCGACTACGACCCGACCACCTTCATCCCCTACAACGTCGGCAAGGCCCGGATCCGTGGCATCGAGCTGGCGGGCGACTGGCAATACGGTGGTTTCGCGCTGCACGCCGCCCTGACGCACCAGACCCCCGAGAATCGCGAGACAAGCGAGCGCCTGAAGCGCCGCGCGCGCACCTTCGGCCGCCTCGATGCCGACTACACGAGCGGGGACTGGTCGTTCGGCGCCACGCTGCGCAGCGCCGGCGACCGCCGCGACACGGATGCCGCCACCTATGCCGATACCACCACAGCCGGCTACGGTGTGGTGGACCTGCGCACCGACTGGCAGCTCACCCCCCGCATCGCGTTGTCCGCCAAGCTCGACAATGCGCTGGATCGCGACTATCAGCTCGTCGACGGCTACAACACCCAGGGCCGCTACCTGGAAGGCGGGATCATCCTCCGTCTGTAGTACGGCGGCCGTCATGCGCCCCGGCATGGATTGCCGGGGCCCGACGCGATTCCTATAGTGAACGTCGATGACGCTTCATCGACCATCAGGGACGACTCATGCATCGACGCGATTTCCTCAAGGCCGCCAGCGCGCTGGGCGGGGTCTTTCTGCCGCTTTCCCGAGTGCTGGCGGCCGCTCCCGACGCCTCGTCCGCCAGTAGCGGGCAGGGCACGCCCTTCGATTACGCGCGACTGAAAGGCCTGGCACGCCACCTCGCCGACCAACCGCCCCGGGCCGAAGAGGCAAACCTGCCTCCCGAGCTGCTGGGGCTGACCTGGGATCAATACCAGGCCATTCGCTTTCGCAAGGATCATGCCCTGTGGTCCGACGACGAACAGGCCCGCTATCGCGCCGAACTGTTTCACCTGGGCCTCTACTTCAAGAAACCGATCACCATCCACGAAGTCGTCGACGGTCGGGCGCACGAGATCGCCTACGACCCGGCGATGTTCGACTACGGCGACTCGGGCATCGACGGCGACGCCCTGCCGAGCGACCTCGGCTTCGCCGGTTTCCGCCTGCTGCACGACGACGACTGGGAACGCGACCGGGTGGCGTTTCTCGGCGCCAGCTACTTCCGCGCCACCAGCCGCACCCTGCAGTACGGCATGTCGGCCCGCGGCCTGGCGGTCGACACGGGTCTGCCCCGGCCCGAGGAGTTTCCCGACTTCACCCGCTTCTGGCTGGAGCGGCCCGCCTCCGGCAGCAACGAGCTGACGGTCTACGCCCTGCTGGAATCGCCCAGCGTCACCGGGGCCTATCGCTTCGTCATTCGCATCGTCGAGGATGTCACCATGGACGTCGACGCCGCGCTCTATCCGCGCCAGCCGATCGAGCGCCTGGGCATCGCGCCGCTGACCAGCATGTACCTGGTCGGCGAGAACGATCGCCAGGCGGACTGGGACTGGCGCCCGGAAATTCACGACTCCGACGGCCTGGCGATGCACACCGGCGCCGGCGAATGGCTGTGGCGTCCGCTGGTCAACCCGCCGCATCTGCGCTTCAACGCCTACAGCGACCAGAATCCCAGGGGCTTCGGCCTGCTGCAACGGGATCGCGACTTCGACCATTACCAGGACGACGGCGTGTACTATGACCGTCGCCCCTCGGTGTGGGTCGAGCCCCGGGGCGACTGGGGCAAGGGTTCGGTTCAGCTGGTCGAGATCCCCACGATCGACGAAACCTTCGACAACATCGTCGCCTTCTGGCACCCCGACGAGCCCGTGCAACCGGGCAACGAGATGCTCTACGCCTACCGCCTCTACTGGTGCAATACACCGCCGTCGCAACCCGAACTGGCCCGCTGCGTGGCCACCCGTACCGGTCTCGGCGGCGTGGTCGGTCAGCGGCGCGACTACTTCAGTTGGCGTTTCGTGATCGACTTCCGGGGCGGTCCCTTCCCTTTCGATGCCGTCCAGGACGTGGAGGTGGTACCGGTCATCGAGCACAGCGCCGGCCGCGTGGAAATCACCTCGGCGCGGCCGCTGCATGCCATCGACGGCTATCGCGCGATGTTCGATCTGGTCCCGCCGGAAAACACCGACCCCATCAACCTGCGTGTCTACCTCAAGGCCGGTGATCGACCGCTCACCGAGACCTGGCTTTACCAGTGGACGCCGCCGCCCGTCGACGAGCGCGAACTGCACAATCCCGGGCACCTGTCGTGACGCCGGCCCGCCCGGCGCCCTCGTGGCGTCAGTTCAGGCGCTTGGACACCTGACGCGCAGGATCGCCGGCTTCATGGATGGTGACACGGCTGCCGCCCCGCCCCTTGGCCCGATACATGCCGGCATCCGCGGCGTGGACCAGGGCGGCGACGTCGGCGAAGGCCTGGTCGCCGGGGCAATGGGTGGCGATGCCGTAGGACGCGGTCACGAACAGCGCCTCGCCCTCGACCTCGGCCATGGGCGTGCGTGACAGCCAAGACTGGAAGCAGGCGACCACCTCTTCGGCGGCCTGGCTGTCGATGCCGGGCAGGATCAACAGGAACTCCTCGCCGCCGTAGCGCCCCACTTCGCCGCCACGCTGCGCAACCAGTTCGGCCAGCAGGCGGCCGAAGCGGCGCAGCACCTCATCGCCGCAGGCATGGCCGTGGCGATCGTTGAAGGCCTTGAAGCGATCCAGATCGATGAACACCACCGTCAGCGCCGTATCGTCGAGCGACGCCGCGTCAAACGCCCGGTTCAGGCTGTCCTCGAGCTGGCGGCGGTTGGCCAGGCCGGTCAATGCATCGCAATGCGCCTGCCGGGCCAGCCGCTGGTGCTGGTCGCGCAGTGCCTCCAGTTCGGCCCGCTGACGATGCAGGTCGTGCTGCAGGCGCGCATTCTGTTCCGCCAGCAACCACTTGGCCTCGAGCATCAGCTGCTGGGCATCCAGCGCGTCCGGGGCACCGACACGGAACAGCGCCGCCAGCCGGGGCAACTGTGCCTGCAGCATCATCAGCTGCTCGACCATCTGCGGGGCCTCCATCCCGAGCCCCGTCTCGAGCGCCGCCATCACGCCGCTCAGTTCGGCTTCGCCCTGCTGCCAGCCATCGGCGATCCGCCCCGCCGCAATGACACAGTTGAGCGCCAGACGATCACCCTCGGCACCGGGTTCTAGCACCGCATGGCTGTCACGAATCCAGCCCACCATGCGCTCGGGCAGCCGCCAGCGCTGTGCCAGCCAGGCGCCGACTTCCGCATGGTCGGTACCCAGCAGCTCGCGTTCCGCCCGAACCAGCCGGGCATGAGGCATCGTCTGTCCCAGCAGCGGCCGGTAGGTTTCGGGAAGGGCGGCCTGCAGCGCCAGCATGCCGATATCCTGCAGCAGCGCGGCCGTGAACGCCGACCCCGAGCGGGACTCCAGCGCGAGCGCCTCGGCCAGCGACCGGGCGACCATGGCGCTGATCAACG
The DNA here is from genome assembly GCA_001577635.1 of Halomonadaceae bacterium T82-2. Taxonomy (GTDB): domain Bacteria; phylum Pseudomonadota; class Gammaproteobacteria; order Pseudomonadales; family Halomonadaceae; genus Modicisalibacter. The sequence goes on from LSBP01000002.1 coordinate 120,076, forward strand.
CCCGCTGCCAGTAACGCTCCAGAAACGGCGCCTCGTCAGCATCCCGGGGATTGCAGACCAGACTGCAGCCCAGTGCCAGTGACAGGGTGCGGTCGAGCCCGATACGCTGAACGGCCTGCTGCACGTCCTCGATCGGATAACGGCCGACGTGCAGCACCGTATTCGCCAGCGACAGCAGGCGCGCCGCCAGGGCCGGGTCCTGGCTCAGCGTCGCCGCCACCGCGCGCAGGCTGACCTCGGGGTCCCCGGCCATCTCGATGACGCGCATCACCACCGCCGGCAGCGATGGCAGCGCGGTACAGCGTGCCAGGGACTGGCTGAGCGTGTCGGGTAGCACGGAACGTCTCCTCTTCGTCATGCACGAAAGGCGCAAGCGGTGCCGAAGCGACCGCCGGTCGCGGCGGAGCGTGGGTCGGATCGACGGGACAGACGCTCAAGGGAGGCAGCCCACGGTGGAGCGGCGGGAGACTATCGTCCTTGACAGTGCCTGCCCGGATCGGGCATGGAAAGTCATACTTGCGACAAGACGGCGGCAAGTCAACCGAAATTCGTCGAATATCGGCCAACGTGAAGGCAAAATTACACCGCTTTTCGTCACGTTTTTTACAATGAGGGCACCCGCCACACGGCCGAGCGCCTTCTTCTTCCTTCTATTCCGAGAGGCCCCATGAGTGATCGCGATACCCGCCACCGGCAATCGATGCAGAAGCTCAAGACCCACGTCGACGAGCGCATCGCCGCCGCCAATGAACAACGCGGCCTGCTGCTGGTTTTCACCGGCAACGGCAAGGGCAAGACCACCGCCGCCTGGGGCACCGTCACCCGTGCGCTGGGCTACGGCTACCGGGTCGGCGTGGTGCAGTTCATCAAGGGTCAGTGGGAATGCGGCGAGCGCGAACGGCTGGCCGAGGATGCCAACCTGGAGGTGGCGATCATGGCCACCGGCTTCACCTGGGAGACCCAGAACCGCGAGAGCGACACCCGCGCCTGTCGCGAAGTCTGGCAGCAGGCAGAGCGCCTGCTGCGCGACCCCGACGTCTACCTGGTGGTCCTCGACGAGATCACCTACATGCTCAAGTTCGGCTATCTGGACATCGCCACGGTGGAACGTGCCCTGCGGGAGCGCCCCGCGGAGCAGACGGTGATCGTCACCGGCCGCAACGCCCATCGCGAACTGATCGACATGGCCGACACCGTCACCGAGATGCGCGACGTCAAGCACGCCTTCGACGCCGGCATCCAGGCCCGCCGCGGCATCGACTACTGAGCGGTGGCGGCCTCGGCCAGCACCCTGCAGACCTGCGCCATGCCGTCGAGCAGGCGCGGCCCCGGTCGACTGATCCCGTCGGGGTCAAGGGTATAGAGGTGGCCATCACGCACCGCCGGCAGCGTGGTCCAGCGCTGCCAGGCGGCCTGCCAGTCATCGTCGTCGCCGGCCGCGAGAATCACCGTCGGCCGGGCCGCGAGCAGGGTTTCGCGACTGACCTGCGGCACCAGTACCGGCGAGTCGGCGAACAGCGGTTGCCCACCACAGGCGCGGATCACCTGGGTGATGATCTGGCCGCCCCCCAGCGTGGTCAGGGGCGCGGGCGCCACCTGATAGAAGACCCGCGGCGGCCGGGCGAAACTCTGGCGTAATTTGGCCAGGCGTGCCGCGAAGCGCTCGGCCCGCGCCTCGCCCTGCTCCGCGTGCCCGGTCAGCCGCCCCAGCTCGCGCAGCTCTTCGGGAATGTCCGAAAGACGGCGCGGCTCGCTGGCGTAGACGGGGATGCCCAGCGCGCGCAGGCGCGCGGTCACGGCATGCGGCGTGCCGCTCAGCCAGCTCACCACCAGGTCGGGCCGCCGGCTCAGGATCGCCTCCAGGGAAATCCCCTGATAGCTGCCCACCCGCGGCAGGGCCTGCGCCGCGGGCGGATAGTCGCTGCCCGCGATCACGCCGCTCAGGGCATCGCCGGCCCCAACCGCATAGAGCAGCTCCACCGCATGCGGGGCCAGGGCGACGATGCGTTTAGCCGGTGCCTCGAGCGTCACCGTCTCGCCGCGAGCGTCCGTCACGGTGATGGCCGCCTCAGCCGCGCCGATTCGACACAGCGCGAACAGCACCAGCAGACAAGTGAACCGTGCAGACCGCATGATGGCGTATCCTTGTTGGCACCCGACACTCATTCGAAGGAGGTTCCATGCCCCCACTTTCCTGGCTGCGCATCACGGCGGCCGTCGCCCTGATCGGCACTCCCCTCGCCGCTCACGCCCAGGCGCCGACCCACGACGACGGCCTGAGCGTCGAGGCCCGCGCCACGCTCCACGTGGCACCGGACACGGCGACGCTCAATGCCCGCCTGTGGGAGCGCACACCGGCCGTGTCCCGCAGCGCCGCGCAGTCAACCGATCCCGAGGCACTCGCCGAGGCTCGGCAACGCCTGGAGGCACGCATCGCCGAGGTGATCCGCACACTGGAGGTCAAGGGCGTTTCCAGCCGGGCCATTCAGGCCGGCTCGCTGAGCGTGCATCCCGACTATCTGCCGGCGACGAACCGGGACGATGATGCCGGACCCCGGGTACGCACCCAGCTCGAACGGCCGATCACGATCCACCTGGATACGCTCTCGAGGCTGCCCATTGTGCTGGACATCCTGACCGGAGCCGGCGTCGATGCCCTCGACGGCGTCACCTACGACCTCACCGATCGTGACGCCGCCGCTGACCAGGCCCTGGAACGTGCCATCGACAAGGCCCGACACAAGGCGCAGCTGATGGCGCAGCGCCTGGGCATCTCGCTGGGGCCGGTGGTGCGCGTCGCGGAAACCACCGCCCCCGACGTGCAACCCCGCACGTTGGCGATGCGGGCCGAGGCGGCCCAGGCCAAGGGCGGCAGCGAATACCGCGCGGGCGAGATCGAGATCGACGCCGGGGTAGCGGTCACCTGGGCGATCGCCGGCCCCGACGGCGAGTGACGTCGTCGTCCCTCGACGGGCTCAGTCGACGTTGATGACCTCGAGCCCGCCCATGTAACCGCGCAGGACTTGCGGAACCCGGATCGAGCCATCGGCCTGCTGGTTGTTCTCGAGCACCGCCAGCAGGCAGCGCCCCACGGCCAGGCCGGAGCCATTCAGGGTGTGCAGCAGCTGCGGCTTCTTCTGTTCGGGGCGGCGGAAGCGAGCCTGCATGCGCCGCGCCTGGAAGTCCTCGCAGTTGGAAACCGACGAGATCTCGCGGTAGGTCTCCTGACTGGGCAGCCAGACCTCGAGGTCGTAGGTCTTGGCGGCGCCGAAGCCCATGTCGCCGGCGCACAGGGTGACCACCCGATACGGCAGCTCCAGCGCCTGCAGGATCGCCTCGGCATGGCCGCGCATTTCCTCCAGGGCGTCGTAGCTGGTCTCGGGGTCGACCATCTGGACCATCTCGACCTTGTCGAACTGGTGCTGGCGGATCATGCCGCGGGTGTCCTTGCCGTAGGCGCCCGCCTCGCTGCGGAAGCACGGGGTGTGCGCGGTCAGCCGAACCGGCAGTTCCCGGGCCTCGAAGATGTGGTCGCGGGCGAAGTTGGTCAGCGGCACCTCGGCGGTGGGAATCAGGTAATAGTCGCTCTCCCCCTCGAGGCGAAACAGGTCCTCGCCGAACTTCGGCAGCTGGCCAGTCCCGGTCAGCGAGTCGCGGTTGACGATGTAGGGGACGTAGCACTCCTCGTAGCCGTGCTCGAGGGTCTGGCGGTCGAGCATGAACTGCACGAGCGCCCGGTGCAGCCGCGCGATCGGCCCGCGCATCACCGCAAAGCGCGAGCCGGTCAGCTTGGCGGCCATCTCGAAATCCAGATAGCCGTGACGCGCCCCCAGATCGACGTGGTCCTGGACCGGGAAGTCGAAGGTCGACGGCGTGCCCCAGCGATGCAGCTCGACATTGTCGGCCTCGTCATTGCCTTCCGGCACGCTCTCGTGGGGCAGGTTGGGCAGGCTCGCCAGCAGGGCGTCAAGCTCGGCGTGAACCTCGGCGAGGCGCGACTTGGCGGCATCCAGTCGGTCTCCCAGGTCACTGACCTCGTCGAGCAGCGGCTGGATGTCCTCGCCGGCCGCCTTGGCCTTGCCGATCGCCTTCGAGCGCGTGTTGCGCTCGTTCTGGAGCTGTTCGGTTTCGGTCTGCAGCGTGCGGCGCTGGCTCTCCAGCGCCTCGAACTGCGCGGTATCCAGCGTGAAGCCTCGCTTGGCCAAGCGTTGCGCCACGTCTTCGAGGTCACTGCGAAGCAGTTTGGGATCGAGCATGGGTGCCTTTTCCGTTGACGAATCCAGTCATGATAGAGGGCGAACCCGCCACGGCGGGTCCGGCAAGGGCTGTCATTGTAAGGAAAAGCGCTCCCCGCCGCGACCGCGGGGCAACTGCTGCTTGCCAGCCAGACACAGAGGCACCGGGGACAGGTCGTAGAGGGGGTTTTTGGCCATGGATAGCCAAAGCAGCGCCCAAGGAGGGGTACATAGCGCCCCTCGAAGACCTGTCGACGGGTTAGCCCAGAAAGATGCGGAGGCTATCCTTGTCGAGCTTGGCTGCGACCGGCACGCGGATGCGCAGCAAGGCGATCTCGGGTAAGGTAGGACGCTCTCCCGATTCCTTCGCATGCCCGACCCGACGACCAACATGATCGCACGACTGGACCCTGCTTCCCGGACCGGTGCGCGTTACGTGGCCTTCCTCGACGCCCTGCGCGAGGCCGGCTTCACCGGCGACATCGCGCCGGACTACGCCGACCGCACCGTGCTCGCCACCGACAACTCGATCTACCAGCGCCTGCCCCAGGCGGTGCTCTACCCGCGCGACGCCGAGGATCTCGAACGCATCGCCCGGCTCGCCGCCCGCGAGGACTTCCGCGAGATCGTGCTCGCCCCGCGCGGCGGCGGCACCGGCACCAACGGCCAGTCGCTCACCGACGGGCTGGTCATCGACGTCTCGAAGCACATGAACCGCATCCTCGAGATCGACGTCGAGAACCGCCGCGTCCGCGTGCAGGCCGGGGTGGTCAAGGACCAGCTCAACGCCGCCCTGAAGCCCCACGGGCTGTTCTTCGCGCCGGAGCTGTCCACCTCCAACCGGGCGACGATCGGCGGCATGATCTCCACCGATGCCAGCGGCCAGGGCAGCTGCGAGTACGGCAAGACCCGCGACCACGTGCTGGCCCTGAACGTGGTGCTGCGTGGCGGCGAGCGCCTGGAGAGCCGCCCGGTGGACGACGCCGGGCTCGCGGCGCTGTGCGAACGCGAGGGCATCGTCGGCGACGTGCACCGGACCGCCCGCGATATCATCGACACCCAACGCGAGGCGATCGACGCCACCTTTCCGCCGCTCAACCGCTGCCTGACCGGCTACGACCTGGCGCACCTGCGCGCCAAGGACGGTCACTTCGACCTCAACAGCGTGCTGTGCGGCTCGGAGGGCTCCCTGGCCTTTCTCGCCGAGGCGACGCTCAATGTGCTGCCGATTCCGGCGCACTCGACGCTGGTCAACGTTCGCTATGCCGGCTTCATGGACGCCCTGCGCGACGCCAAGGCGCTGATGGCCGCCACGGCCTCGCCCACCTCGATCGAGACCGTCGACGACCGGGTGCTGCTACTGGCCATGCAGGACTTCGTCTGGGACAGCGTCGCCGAGTTCTTCCCCACCGGCGAGTCCGGGGCGCCGGCGGTGCGCGGTATCAACCTGATCGAGTTCAACGACGACGACCCCGAGCGCCTGGCCTCGCGGGTCGCCGACTTCTGCAAGCATCTCGAGGCCGACACCAGCGTCGAGCGCCTGGGCTACACCCTCGCCGAAGGCCGCGAGCAGATCGGCCGCGTCTACGCCATGCGCAAGCGCTCGGTGGGCCTGCTGGGCAACGTGCAGGGCGAAAAACGCCCCATCCCGTTCGTCGAGGACACCGCGGTGCCGCCCGAGCACCTGGCCGACTACATCGCCGAATTCCGCGACCTGCTCGACGGGTACGGCCTGAGCTACGGCATGTTCGGCCATGTCGACGCCGGGGTGCTCCACGTGCGCCCGGCGATCGACATGAAGGACCCCGAGCAGGCGGCGCTGATCCGGCCGATCTCCGACGCCGTGGCCGCACTGACCCACAAGTACCACGGCCTGCTGTGGGGCGAGCACGGCAAGGGCGTGCGCTCGGAATACGCACCCAGGTTCTTCGGCGACCTCTACCCCAGCCTGCAGCGCCTCAAGGGCGCCTTCGACCCGCGCAACCAGCTCAACCCCGGCAAGATCGCGACTCCGCTCTCTATCCCGCCCGAAGCCGCGGAAGCCGCCACGCCGCCCGGAGCCACGGGCGAGTCGGCTTCCGGGACGAGGACGAGCGACGATGGTGATGAGCAGGCCGTGAAATGGGTCGACCCCGGCCTGCTGCGCATCGACGGTGTGCCGACCCGCGGCGAGCACGACCGGCAGATCGACGAGCGCGTCTGGCAGGCCCACGGCGAGGCCGTGTACTGCAACGGCAACGGCGCCTGCTACAACTACGATCCCGATGACGCCATGTGCCCGTCGTGGAAGGCGACGCGCGATCGCGTCCACTCGCCCAAGGGGCGCGCCAGCCTGATGCGCGAGTGGCTGCGCCTGCAGGGCAACGCCGGCATCGACGTGCTGGACGAATCACGCCGCACCCGCCGGGAAGGCGCCTGGGGCTTCGTGCGCGGCTTCCCGAAGCGTCTCGCCAATACCCTGGCGGCGCGGCGCGGCGAACCGGACGTGTCCCACCAGGTCTACGACGCCATGGCCGGCTGCCTGGCCTGCAAGTCCTGCGCCGGGCAGTGCCCGGTCAAGGTCAGCGTGCCCACCTTCCGGTCACAGTTCCTGGAGATCTACCACGGCCGTTACCTGCGACCGGTACGCGACTACCTGATTGGCGGGCTGGAGTTCCTCGTGCCCTACCTGCGCCCGGTGGCACCGCTCTACAACGCCCTGCTCGACACCCGCCTGGTGGACCGTCTGCTGGCCGGCCCGATCGGCATGGTCGACAGCCCGCGGCTGTCGCGGGCGAACCTCGCCAAGCAGCTGCGCGCCTGGGGCATCGCCGAGGCCACGCCGACGACGCTGGGCCGGCTCACCGAGGCCCAGAAGGCACGCAGCGTGATCCTCGTCCAGGACGCCTTCACCAGCCACTTCGAGGCCAAGCTGGTGATGGATATCGTCGAACTGCTGGGCCGGCTCGATATCCGCGTGTTCGTCGCGCCCTTCGCGCCCAACGGCAAGCCGCTGCACGTCCAGGGCTTTCTGGGCGCCTTCGCGCGCACCGCCGAGAAACAGGCCCGGCGTCTGTCGACCCTCGCCGAGTTCGGCGTGCCGCTGGTGGGCATCGACCCGGCGATGACGCTCACCTACCGCCAGGAATACGTCAAGGCGCTGGGCGCCGAGGCCGTCCCCGAGGTGAAGCTGCTTCAGGAGTGGCTGCTCGATCTGCCCGACGAGGCACTGCCCGAACGCGTTATCCACGACGACCCCGGTTTCCGGCTGTTGATCCACTGTACCGAGGCCACCAATGCCCCGGGCAGCCCCAGGGCCTGGCAACGGCTGTTCGCCCGCTTCGGCCTGCAGCTCGAACCGCTGGCCACCGGCTGCTGCGGCATGTCCGGCACCTACGGTCACGAGGCCCGCAACCGCGAGACCTCGGAAGCCGTCTACGACCTCTCCTGGCGCGAACGGGTCGAGGACCCGGCCAACGCCGGGCGCCTGCTGGCCACCGGCTACTCCTGCCGCAGCCAGGCCAAACGCCTGTCGGATACGACACTGCCGCATCCGCTACAGGGCTTGCTGCTGGCCCTCAAGCGCCAGCATCATCCGGCATGAGACACTGACGGGGCCGCCCGGCCCCGCCACTCCACGGCACGCCGTAGCGGAGGTCGCCATGTCACGGACACTGATCCTGATCGGCCTGGGCATCGTCGTCGTCGGGCTGCTCTGGCCCTGGCTGTCGAAGCTACCGCTGGGCCGTCTGCCCGGCGACCTGCTGATCCGGCGCGAACACGTCACCCTCTACATCCCCGTGACCACCATGGTGCTGATCAGCGCGGTCCTGTCGCTGCTGGCCTGGCTCTTTCATCGCTAACCCTGTCGCTAATGCAGGACAAGCGCAGTTGGCTCGGGCCAGGGGCGCCGGGGACAGCTCGAAGAGGGGGTCCTGCGCCATGGATGGCGCAGGTAGCGCCCATGGAGGGTTTCACAGCGCCCCCTCGCAGAGCTGTCGACGGATCAGACCCTGGCGACGACACGAACTACGCTAGCCTTGGTTGTCACCGCTGCGCGATTGCGCCCCGACCGGCGGCCGGTTAGGCTGCGCGCTCGTTCTGCTCGCCACACCGGGGAATCGTCATCATGCAGCATCCTGCCCTCGTGCTGACCGGCATCGGCCTGCTGGCGCTCGCCTGCCAGTGGCTCGCCTGGCGCCTGCGCCTGCCGGCCATCCTGCCGCTGCTGCTCGGCGGCATCGCCGCGGGCCCGGTCACCGGCCTGCTCGAGCCGGACGCCCTGCTGGGCGAGCTGCTGTTCCCGCTGGTCTCGCTGGCGGTCGCGGTGATCCTCTTCGAGGGCAGCCTGACCCTGGACCTCAAGGACCTGCGCGGCCACGGCCGCACGGTGCGCCGACTGGTGATGTGGGGTGCCCTGGTCACCGGCGTGATCGGCGCACTGGCGGCTCACTGGCTTCTCGGGCTCGACTGGCAGATGGCCAGCGTGCTGGGGGCGGTGCTGGTGGTCACCGGGCCGACCGTGGTGCTGCCCCTGCTGCAGACACTGCGCGCCCGCACCCACCTGACGCAGATCCTGCGCTGGGAAGGCATCCTGATCGACCCGGTGGGCGCGATCGGCGCCGTTCTGGTCTACGAGTTCGTGGCCCTGGGACTCGCCCAGGGAGCGATCACCCACACCCTGGTGCTGTTCGGCAAGACGCTGTTCATCGGCTTCGGCCTGGGCATGATCGGCGGTTATCTGTGGGGGCTGGTGCTGCGCCATCACTGGCTGCCTCAGCGCCTGCACAGCTTCGGCACCCTGATGACCATGCTCGGGCTGTTCACGGTCTCCAACCAGCTCTTCCACGAATCGGGACTGCTCACCGTGACGGTGATGGGCGTGTGGCTGGCCAACATGCGCGCCGTGCCCACCCAGCAGATCATCGAGTTCAAGGAAACGCTCTCGGTACTGCTGATCTCGGGGCTGTTCATCCTGCTGGCCGCGCGGCTGACCACCGACCAGCTGGCATCGCTGTCGTGGTCGGCCTGGGGCTATCTGATCGTGCTGGTATGGGTCGCCCGCCCGCTGGCGGTCTGGCTGTGCACCCTGGGCAGCGGCCTGCACTGGCGCGAGAAGGCGTTGCTGGCATGGCTGTCCCCCCGCGGCATCGTCGCCGCCGCGGTGGCCTCGCTGTTCGCCATCAAGCTCGAGGACGCCGGGGTCGCCGACGCCGACCGGCTGGTGCCGATCACCTTCCTGGTGATCATCAGCACCGTGGTGGTACAGAGCCTGCTGTCGCGGCCGATCGCCCGACTGCTCGGAGTCAGCGAACCACCGCCCTCGGGCTTTCTGATCCTCGGCGCCAACCCCCTGGCGCGTGCCGTGGCCCGGGCGCTGACCGACGCCGGCTTCGCGGTGCGTCTGGCCGACACCAACTGGGACGCCGTGCAGGAGGCCCGCATGGCCGGCCTGCCGGTCTACTACGGCAACCCGCTCTCGGAGCACGCCGCCCAGCACCTGGAGCTGACCGGCATCGGCCACCTGCTGCCGCTCTCGCCCTACCGGGAACTCAACAACCTGGCGGCCCTGCACTTCGAACACCTGCTCGGCCACGGCAAGGTCTTTCGCCTGGCCGAGCACGACGACCCCGGCGCCCACCGTCTTCGCGAACAGGCACTGGCTCACCTGCCGCTGCTGTTCGCCGAGGACGCCACCTATGCGCGCCTGTCCAGTCTGATCGCCGGCGGCGCCGAGCTGCGCAGTGCCCGGCTCAGCGAGTCCTTCGGCATCGACGACTATCGCGCGATCCATGACGATCGCCTGCTGCCGATGTTCTGCATCGGCCAGGGCGGCCGCCTGCGCATCGCCAGCAACCGCCAGCCTCTCGCGCCCCGGGCGGGCGAGACGCTGATCAGCCTGATCTTTCCCGATTCCCCGGAATATGCCCCGAAACGGGACGACCGGCACTCGACACAGCACGCCTGAAACGCATCGGCCGCCCACGCGGGGCGGCCGATACCGGTTGCCAGCGAGGCGACGGCTCAGAAGAACAGACGGCGCAGCGCGGCGCCGGGGTCGGCCTCGCGCATGAAGGCCTCGCCCACCAGGAAGCCGTTGACGCCGTGCTCGCGCATATGCTCCACGTCGCCACGGGTATGGATGCCCGATTCGGTGACCACGGTCACCCCTTCGGGCACCCGCGTCAGCAGCTGGAAGGTCGTGTCGAGGCTGGTCTCGAAGGTGCGCAGGTCGCGGTTGTTGATGCCCACCAGCGCCAGATCCAGGTTCAGCGCCCGCTCGAGCTCCAGGGCGTCGTGAACCTCGACCAGCACGTCCATGCCCAGCGCCAGCGCCTGCTGGTGCAGGTCCTTGAGCTGCGCATCGTCGAGCGCCGCCACGATCAGCAGGATGCTGTCGGCGCCGATCGCCCGCGCCTCACTGACCTGGTAGCCGTTGACGATGAAATCCTTGCGGAGCACCGGCAGCTGACAGGCCGCGCGCGCCGACTGCAGGTATGCCTCGCAGCCCTGGAAGTAGTCGGCATCGGTCAGCACCGACAGGCAGCTGGCACCGGCCTCGGCATAGGCGCGGGCGATCGCTTCGGGATCGAACGCCTCGCGGATCACGCCCTTCGAGGGCGAGGCCTTCTTGACCTCGGCGATGACCGCCGGGTCGCCGTCGTCGATGGCGCGCTGCAGCGCGGCGGTGAAGCCGCGCGGCGCCGACTGGGCCGCGGCCTGTTCGAGCAGGGTGGCCTCGCTGACCCGGGCGCGCCGCTCGGCGATCTCCTCCTCCTTGCGGGCCAGGATCCGTGCCAGGATGGTCGGCAGATTGGATGGACTCATGACACCTCCCCGCCCTGATCGGCAAATACCCGTGTGAAGTTGGCCAGCTCGCGCATCTTCTCCAGCGCCAGGCCGCTGCCCATCGCATCCTGGGCCATGGCCACCCCCTCGGCGATGCTGTCGGCGATGTCACCGGCGTAGAGGGCCGCCCCGGCGTTGAGCGCGACGATGTCCGCCGCCTCGCCCTCGCCGGCGAGCGCCTCGCGCACCAGCCGCAGGCTGTCCTCCGCGGTCACCACCTTGAGCGGCTCCAGCGACTGGCGTTCGATGCCGAAGTCCTCGGGGGCGATGGTGTACTCGTGGATCTCGCCATCGCGCAGCTCGGCCACCCGGGTCGGCGCCGCCAGCGAGATCTCGTCGAGCCCGTCCTCGGCATGCACGACCAGCACGTGACGGCTGCCCAGGCGCTTGACCGCCTCGGCCATCAGCGGCACCAGCTCGGGCTGATAGACGCCCAGCAGCTGGTGCAGGGCCCCGGCCGGATTGGTCAGCGGCCCCAGGATGTTGAAGACCGTGCGCACCCCCATCTCGCGGCGCGGGCCGATGGCGTGACGCATCGCCGGGTGGTGCATGGGCGCGAACATGAAGCCCACGCCGACTTCCTCGATGCAGCGCGCCACCTCGACCGGCCTGAGGTCGAGCTTGATGCCCGCCACGTCGAACAGGTCGGCGCTGCCCGAGGAGGAGGAGACGCTGCGGTTGCCGTGCTTGGCGACATGGCCGCCGGCCGCCGCCACCACGAAGCTCGACGCCGTCGACACGTTGAACAGGTTGGCCCCGTCGCCGCCGGTGCCGACGATATCCACCACGTCCGGCAGGCCGACCGGCACCGGCAGCATCAGTTCGCGCATGACCTGCGCGGCGGCCGCCACCTCGTCGACCGTCTCCCCCTTCATCGACAGGCCGATCAGGAAGGCGCCGACCTGTGCATCCGTCGCCTCGCCGGTCATGATCAGGTTCATCACCGCATGGGTCTCGGCGTAGCTCAGATGGCGCCCGCGCATCACCGCGTCGATGGCTTCTCGCATCTGCATGTTGTGTTCCCCCTTCAGGCGCCGCGTTGCAAAAAGTTCGCCAGCAGCTCGTGGCCCTGGCGCGTCAGGATGGATTCCGGATGAAACTGGACCCCCTCGATATCCAGCGTCTTGTGGCGCAGCCCCATGATCAGTCCGGGCGTGACGTCGTCCTCGTCGACCCGGGCGGTCACCGTCAGGCACTCGGGCAGGCCCTCGTCGGCGACCACCAGTGAATGATAGCGGGTGACCTCCAGCGGATCGTCCAGGCCGGCGAACACGCCCTCGCCGCGATGGCGCACCCGCGAGGTCTTGCCGTGCATGACCTGCGGCGCGCGCACCACCGAACCGCCGAACACCTGACCGATGGCCTGATGCCCCAGGCAGATGCCCAGGATCGGCAGCCTGCCGGCGAAATGCCGGATGACCTCCATCGAGATCCCCGCCTCGTCCGGCGTGCAGGGGCCGGGCGAAATCACGATATGCGACGGCGCCAGGGCCTCGATCTCGGCCAGGGTGATGGCATCGTTGCGATGGGTCTGGACCTCGGCACCCAGCTCGGCCAGATACTGCACCACGTTGAAGGTAAAGCTGTCGTAATTGTCGATCATCAAGATCATTTGGGCTGCAAGCTCCTGATTTCATTGATTCACTGTGGCGAGATCGGCCCATCTTGCCCACCCGCGTACTTACCACGCCCAAATCAGCCCCATTTCGAGACGGCAGACACAAAAACGCCGCCCCGGAGGCGGCGTTGATACTCGGATACACGACGGCCGCCTCTTACTGGCCGAGGCGCCAAGCGTTGCCGTTGGTCGTGATCGCGAGAGTGTTCATGGCGATTATAGTGTGGCGGCAGGCGATGGCTGTCAAGCCGGCCCCGGCAGCGCCGGGGCCGGGCTGCAAGGCTCAGAACTCGCTCCAGTCATCCTCCGGCGCGGTATCCTGGTGGGCGTGACGACGACCGGCACTCTGCCCGCCATGCCCGGCACTTGCCGAACGTCCCTTGCCGCCGGAAGCCGGCAGGCGTGCCACGCCGCTTCCCTGTCCGGAGGCGGCGGAGCCATCGACACGGAAGGTGCCGACGATCGACAGCAGCTGCTCGGCCTGCTCCTCGAGCGAGGCGGCGGCGGCGCTCGACTGCTCCACCAGCGAGGCGTTCTGCTGGGTGGCCGAGTCCATCTGGGTGATGGCGACGTTGATCTGCTCGATGCCGCTGTTCTGCTCCCGGGTGGCATGGGAGATTTCGCTCATCAGGTGCGAGACCCGGCGAATCGCCTCGACCGTCTCATTGATGGTCTCGCCGCTGCGCTCGGCCTGCTCGGCACCCTTCTCGATACGCGCCGTGGAAGCCTCGAGCATCTCGCGGATCTCGCGGGCGGAATCCGCGCTGCGGCTGGCCAGGGAGCGCACCTCGCTGGCGACCACGGCGAAGCCGCGCCCCTGCTCGCCGGCCCGGGCCGCCTCCACCGAGGCGTTGAGCGCCAGGATGTTGGTCTGGAAGGCAATGGAGTCGATGACGCCGATGATGTCGTTGATCTTCTTCGAACTCTCGGCGATCTCGCGCATCAGCGTGACGGTGCGCTGGACCTCCTCGCCACCGCTTTCGGCGGTCGACGACGCCTGGCTGGACAGTCGGTCCGCCTCGACGGCCGAGTCGGTGTTCTGGCGCACGGTCGAAGCCATCTCCTCCATGCTGGAGGCGGTTTCCTGAATCGCCGAGGCCTGCTCCTCGGTGCGCGACGACAGGTCCTGACTGCCTGCCGCGATCTCGCGGGCACCGGTAAAGACGCTGTCGCTGCTCTGGCGCAGCGAGGTGACCACGTCCTTGAGCCGCTGCTGCATGCGCCCGAGGGCACCGAACAGCTTTCCGATCTCGTTGTTGCCCCGCTCGTTGATACGGGCGGTGAGATCCCCCTTGGCGATCCGCTCGAAGTGCTCCACCGCCTCGTCCAGCGGCCGCACGACGATACGGATCATGCCCACCCGAAGCAGCACCGCCAGCACCAGCGCGAGGACCAGAAGACCGACGGAGAGAGCATTGACGACCTGCCCCATCCGCGCGGTTTCGGCAATCAGCTCATCACCACGAGTCTCGATATAATGGACGAAATCACGCACGGCGGTATCGAAGCTACCATAGGCATCCTTCAGTGCAGCTGTCTGCTCCTGAACGGCAGCCGGACTGGGATTCGCCAGCAGGGGCTGCAGCGTGTTATCGACGAGCCCCTGATAGGCTTGGGTGATCGTCTTCACGTAGGGAGCGCGTCTTGAGCCATCCTGCAGCGGGACGGCCTGGAACTGCTGAAAGCGTTCCCGGGCGCGGTCGAGATACTCCTGAGCCTCGGCCTTGCTGGCCTGGGCTTCCTGAGTACTGCCCTGGCGACTGAACGTCGCGTAGGCCTTCAGGGCCGATTCGGCGTTGAGCAGGTTCACCTGGGTGGGTTGATCGTGTTGGCCTGCTCGATGTTGATATCCGACAGTTCGTTGACTGCCTGGGAGCCTGTCTGGTTCGAATAGATTCCCACGGCGCTGATCAGGGCGATCATCAGCACCAGGGCCGCCAGAGCGAGTGTCAGGCTCCGGCGTATGGAAAGGTTGCTCATTCGACTTACTCCGCCACGCATGGATGGGAAAGGGCTGCTTTTCCCTTTATCGGCGGAAGCGCATGAACCTTAAGCCGGAATACGCACTATTTCTTAACCAATGTAAGCAAGCCCGGCGGCCCGCAGACATGACACAACAAGCACCCGCGCCCCGCCTGCCGAGGCAGACGGGGCATGGTCCATGCCGTCGCGTGGAACGTGGGGATCAAGAGAGGTTGTCGAGGCCGCGCTCGGCCATGGCCACGGCGCGGAATAGCGCCCGCCCCTTGTTGAGGGTTTCCTGCCATTCGCTGTCGGGGTCGGAGTCGGCGACGATCCCGGCGCCCGCCTGGATATGCAGCTCACCATCCTTGATCACCGCGGTGCGAATGGCGATGGCGGTGTCCATGTTGCCGTGCCAGGACAGGTAGCCCACCGCGCCGGAGTAGACGCCGCGCTTGACCGGCTCCAGCTCGTCGATGATCTCCAGCGCGCGGATTTTCGGCGCCCCGGACAGCGTGCCCGCCGGGAAGGTCGCGCGCAGCACGTCCATGGCGGTCATTCCCGGCTTCAGCCGCCCGGTGACCTGGGAGACGATGTGCATGACGTGGGAGTAGCGCTCCACGGCCATGTTGTCGGTGACCGTGACCGAGCCGGTCTCGCTGATGCGGCCGACGTCGTTGCGCCCCAGGTCGATCAGCATGACATGCTCGGCAATCTCCTTGGGATCGGCCAGCAGGTCGGCTTCGAGCGCGCGGTCCTCCTCCTCGTTGCGCCCGCGCTTGCGGGTGCCGGCGATCGGCCGCACGGTAACCTCGCCCTCCTCGAGCCGGGTGAGGATCTCCGGCGACGAGCCCACCACATGATGATCGCCGAGGTTGAAGAAGAACATGTAGGGCGACGGATTGAGGCTGCGCAGCGCGCGGTAGAGATCCAGCGGCGGCGCCTGATAGGGAATCGACATGCGCTGCGAGGGCACGCACTGCATGATATCGCCGGCCTTGATGTACTCCTTGATAGTTTCCACCGCGGCCTTGAAGCCGTCTTCGGTGAAGCCCGAAGTGAAGTCTCCCTCTTCCACCGCCGCCCGGCCGGTCCCCGGGCTGACGGTATTGAGCGTCGCGCTGCGCAGGCGGACCTCGAGCGACTCGAGATGCTGGGAGGCGTGCTCGTAGGCGCCTTCCAGCGCCGGGTCGACATGGGTCCACAGGGTAAGCCGGCCGGACAGGTTGTCGAACACCACCAGATCGTCGCAGACCATCAGCAGGATGTCGGGCACGCCGATCGGATCGGGCTTGGCCGCCACATTGGCGCCGTCCAGGCGCGGCTCGATGTAGCGGATGGTGTCATAGCCGAAGTAGCCGACCAGCCCGCCATCGAAGCGCGGCTGATCGTCCACACGCGGCACCTTGAAGCGTGCCTGGAACTGCTCGATCCAGGCCAGCGGGTCGGCCACCTCGCTCGCCCCGAGGCAGTCGTCATCGACGATGTGGCGCACCTCATGGCCCCGCACCTCGATGCGCTCGCGCGACGGAAGGCCGATGATCGAGTAGCGCCCCCACTTTTCGCCGCCCTGCACCGATTCGAGCAGGAAGGTCCAGGGCGCATCCGCGAGCTTGAGATAGGTGGACAGCGGCGTGTCAAGATCGGCCAGCACCTCGCGGGTGACCGGAATACGGTTGTAGCCGGCCGCGGCCAGCTCGGCAAAGCGTTGCGGAGTCATCATTCTCGTCGATTCCTTGAAACGAAAGGGACGGCGTCAGGGCGAACGGCAGAAAGAGCGGTCGCGCTTCACCATCGCCAGCCGCAGGAGCGCATGAAAGGGACGCGCCGGGGCGTGAACGTTCCCCGCAAGGGCAGACGAGACTTCAACATGATCGGAATCCGTTGATTGCGGAATCTTATTGACAGGGCGCCACTGATAGTCTTCAGCATGACGCTCCGCCACCCTAAACGAGTTCCGCCAGCGATTCAACTTCGCCGTCGGGGCCCGCCAGCGACACCGGCTCGCCATGATTGTAGCCATACGGCACGGCCAGTGTGCGAAACCCGGCGCGGCGTCCGGCCTCCACGTCGTGGCGCGAATCGCCGACCATCAGCGCGGCCTCGGGGACCACGCCGAGCCGCTGGGCGACATGCACGAGCGGCAGCGGGTCGGGCTTCTTGCGCGGCAGGGAATCACCGCCGACGGTCATGGCGAAGCATTCCTGCAGCGACAGCGCCGAAAGAATCGGTTCGATAAAGGCCTCGGGCTTGTTGGTGACCAGCGCCAACGCGATCCCGCGAGCCTGCAGCCCCGCCAGCGCCTCGCGTGCCCCGGGGTAGAGACGCGTGCATGCACAGGGCGCCGCCGCATAGTGGCGCAGGAAACGTTCATGCGCCGCCTCCTGGCACGCGGCCTCGACACTCTCCTCGCCCCGGGCATGGCACAGCGCCCGCTCGACCAGCTTGCGCGAGCCGTTGCCGACCCAGTCCCGGACCTTTGCCTCGCCCGCCGGCGCCAGCGCCAGATCGGCGAGCATCGCATCCACGGCGGCGGCAAGGTCCGGTACGGAATCGATCAGGGTGCCATCCAGATCGAAAACGACCAGCTGGATACCCTGCAGATGTGGCGACATGCTTCTCTCCCTTGCGTGCGGTTCCTGTCCAACTCACCCCTGAAACGCATGTAATATTACGAAAAAACATACCCCATGACACAACAGGATGTAGGAATCTTTCATCGATGGGCTTATCCTAGAGGCCATTCGTCGCCGCTTCCAGGCGTACGCCCTCGGCCGCAGCCCGAGACCCGAGCCGTTCTCCTGACCCTGGCGACCCCGCTTTCTCGCTTGATATACCCACCTACAGGAGTAACCCATGGCTACACCACGTATCGTGGTTGTCGGCGGCGGCGCAGGCGGACTGGAGCTGGTAACCCGGCTGGGCCGGCGTCTCGGCAAGCGCCGACAGGCGGACATCGTTCTCGTCGACCGCAACCCCACCCACATCTGGAAACCCCTGCTGCACGAAGTCGCCACCGGCGTGCTCGACTCGGGCCTCGACGAGGTCTCCTACCAGGGCCACTCCAAGGCCCACGGTTATCGCTTTCAACGCGGCACCCTGAGCGACCTGGACCGCGAGGCGCGCACCATTACCCTGGCACCGATCCTCGATGACGACGACAGCGTGGTCCTGCCGGCACGCCGGATCGAATACGACTACCTGGTGCTCGCCCTGGGTAGCGTCTCCAACGACTTCGGCACCCCGGGCGTCGCCGAGCACTGCCACTTTCTCGACAGCCCGCAGCAGGCCGAGGCGTTCCGCAAGGACATGCTCAAGACCTTCATGCGCTACAGCGATCCCGAGCGACGCACCCATCCCAAGCTGTCGGTGGGCCTGGTCGGCGCCGGGGCGACCGGCGTGGAGCTCGCCGCGGAGCTCTTCGATGCCTCCAAGATGCTGCACAACTACGGTTTCACATCGCTCGACAGCGGCAAGCTCGACGTCCATCTGATCGAGGCCGCACCGCGCATCCTGCCAGCCCTGCCGGAGCGCTTCGGGCGCACGGTCCACCGCGAACTGGAAAAGCTCGGCGTGCATATCCACGTCAACACCCGGGTCACCTGTGCCGACGAATCGGGCTTCGTTACCGCCGACGGCGAACGCATCCAGACCGCGCTCAACGTCTGGGCGGCCGGCATCCGCGCGCCGGCTTTTCTCTCCAAACTGGGCCTGGCCACCGAGCGCAACCACCAGATCCGCGTCGAGCCGACCCTGCAGAGCGTCGATGATCCGCACATCTTCGCCATGGGCGACTGCGCGGCCTGCCCCCAGGCCGACGGCAAGCGTGTCCCGCCGCGCGCCCAGGCGGCTCACCAGCAGGCCAGCCAGCTCTATCGCAACCTGCTCGCGTCACTTGCCGGCAAGCCTCTCAAGGACTTCGTGTTCCGCGACCGTGGCTCACTGATCTCGCTGGCCCACTTCGACGCCGTGGGCAGCCTGATGCGTGGCGCCTCGGCACGCAGCCTGTTCGTCGAGGGCCGGCTGGCCAAGCTGTTCTACGCCTCGCTGTACCGCATGCACCAGCGCTCGATCCACGGCACCGTCAAGACCGGCATGACCGTGGTGGTGGATGGTCTCAATCGCTTCCTGCGCCCCAAGATGAAGCTTCACTGAGCCCCGCGGAGCGCGATTCGTCGATGCTGCGCGCCTCGCGCCTGGCCGCCAGCCAGGCGCGCTTGGCCGGAGCGCTCTGGCGCTTGAGCCAGGCCTCGAGCCGCAGCGCCTCGCCCCGGCCACCCACAGCCTGACGATACACCAGCCTGAGCGGCCCCTTGCCGCGCAGCGCCCGCGCGCCGCGCCGGCCGTGCTGATGCTCGCGAAAGCGCCGCTCGACATCCGTCGAAATCCCGGTATACAGCGCTCCCGCGGCGGTCTCGACGACGTACAGATGCCAGCATGGCGCCGCGCTGCGTTCCCCGGCCGACGCGAGCGGCTCGGCGTCGTCCATCGGCGTTCAGACCCGGGCGAGCTGGTCGCGAAACGCGCGCATCACGCCATCGTAACGGTGCGGTTCGTCGGGGTTGCGCGCCTTGAAGATTGCCGAACCGGCGACGAAGGTGTCGGCCCCGGCACGGGCGATCTCGGCGATGTTGTCGACCTTGACGCCGCCATCGATCTCCAGGCGGATCGGCCGACCGCTGGCGTCGATGCGCCGGCGTGCCTCGCGCAGCTTGTCGAGCGCACCGGGAATGAACGACTGACCGCCGAAGCCGGGGTTGACGCTCATCAGCAGTACCATGTCGAGCTTGTCCATCACGTAGTCGAGGTAGTGCAGCGGCGTGGCCGGATTGAACACCAGCCCGGCCTTGCAGCCGCCGTCACGGATCAGCTGCAACGAGCGATCGATGTGCTCGGAGGCTTCAGGATGGAAGGTGATATAGGTGGCCCCGGCATCGATGAACTGGCGGATCAGGTCATCCACCGGCTTGACCATCAGGTGGGCGTCGATGGGCGCGGTCACGCCGTACTTGCGCAGCGCCTCGCAGACCATCGGCCCGATGGTCAGGTTGGGCACGTAGTGGTTATCCATGACATCGAAGTGGACGATGTCGGCGCCGGAGGCGAGCACGTCCTCCACTTCCTGGCCCAGGCGGGCGAAGTCGGCGGAAAGGATCGAGGGCGCGATCTGAAAGTCGTGGGTCACGTCAGGCATGGCTCGTTCGTCGGGTTGGCGAAAGCGCCATTCTAACCCACGGCACGGGGTATTGTGGGCGCCGGGTTTGCAGGTTCCGGCATCGGCGTCGATAGTGAAACCGACCCTTCCATTAGAATCGTCAGGGAGACCCCCGATGCCGATCGTCCGTTCCCGCCCGCGCCGACTGTGGCGACGCACCTTTCGCCTGCTGATCGCCACCACCCTGGTGACCAGCGTACCGCTGACCTTCGCCGATTCACGCGCGATCCTCGAGGGCGAACGCTTTCACCCCGAGGTCGGCACCCACGGCATGGTCGCCACCAGCCACTTCCTCGCCTCGCAGGTCGCCCACGACGTACTCGCCGACGGCGGCAACGCCGTGGATGCCGCGGTGACTGCGGGCTTCGCGCTGGCAGTCACCCAGCCGCGCTCCGGCAACATCGGCGGCGGAGGCTTCATGCTGATCTCCGACGAGAAGAGCGGCAAGGTGATCGCCATCGACTATCGCGAGAAGGCGCCTTCCGCCGCCTACGAGACGATGTTCCAGAACGACGCGGGCGAGGCGGTGCCCAGGCTGTCGCGCTTCACCCACAACGCCTCCGGCGTGCCCGGCACGGTGGCCGGGCTGGCGCTGGCGCTCGACAAATACGGCACCCTGAGTCTCGCCGAGGCCCTGGCGCCGGCGATCGACCTGGCCGAGAACGGCTTTCCACTGCCGCAGCGTTTCGTCGACGGCGTCGAGCAGGCCCGCGACCGCCTCGAGAAGTGGCCGGCGACCCGGGCCAAGTTCTTCAAGCCCGACGGCAGTAACTACGACGTCGGCGACGTCTATCGTCAGCCGGATCTTGCCGCCACCCTGAAGCGCATCGCCGCCAAGGGCCCGCGCGAGTTCTACGAGGGCGAGACGGCGCGTCTGATTGCCGCCGAGATGCAGGATCACGACGGACTGATGACCCGCGAGGATCTCGCCGCCTATCAGCCGACAATTCGCGAGCCCAGCCACGGCACCTACCGCGGCTACGACGTCTACGCCATGAGCCCGCCCTCCTCCGGCGGCGTGCACATCGTGCAGATGCTCAACATCCTCGAGGGC
Organism: Halomonadaceae bacterium T82-2; assembly: GCA_001577635.1. Taxonomy (GTDB): domain Bacteria; phylum Pseudomonadota; class Gammaproteobacteria; order Pseudomonadales; family Halomonadaceae; genus Modicisalibacter. Next base: position 140,988 of record LSBP01000002.1, read on the forward strand.
TACGACATCGGCAAGATGGGCTTCAACTCGGCCGACACCATCCACGTCATGGCCGAGGCCATGAAGCGCGCCTATGCCGACCGCTCCAAGTACCTGGGCGACACCGACTTCGTCGACGTGCCGCTCGAGGGGCTGACCTCCAAGGCCTACGCCGATGAACTGCGCGCCGAGATCCCCAGCGACCGCGCCACGCCCAGCACCGAGATCGCCCCCGGCAAGCCCCTGCCCTACGAATCCAACGAGACCACCCACTTCTCGATCGCCGACGACAACGGCCTGGCGGTTTCCAACACCTACACCATCAACTTCAGCTACGGCTCGGGCATCGTGGTCGAGGGCGCGGGCTTCCTGCTCAACAACGAGATGGACGACTTCTCGGCCAAGCCCGGCGTGCCCAATGCCTACGGCCTGATCGGCGGCGAGGCCAACAAGGTCGAGCCCAACAAGCGCATGCTGTCGTCGATGACCCCGACCATCGTCAAGAAGGATGGCCACAACTTCCTGATCACCGGCAGCCCCGGCGGCTCGCGGATCATCACCACCACGCTGCAGGTGCTGATGAACGTCATCGACCACGACATGAACGTCCAGACCGCGGTCAGCGTGCCGCGCATCCACCACCAGTGGCTGCCCGACGAGATCCGCATCGAACAGGGCGTGAGCCCCGATACCATCGCCCTGCTCGAGGCGATGGGTCACACCGTCCATCAGCAGGACGCGATGGGCGCCGCACAGTCGATCCTGATCGACGACGGCACCTTCTACGGCGGCGCCGACCCCCGGCGCTCGACCTCCTCGGCGATGGGCCTGTAACCCCCGCGCGTCCCCGCACCGCCCCGGTACCTCCCGGGGCGTCTTTATTCCGGCACACTCTCCGGCACGACTAATGTGCCATCGACAGCCCGTCACCGGCATGGGCCAATCGAAGCCTTCGCCGGTCTGCACGGAGCCTTCCATGCCCATCGTCGTGATCGCCATCGCCGAGCTGTTCGGCACCGCCCTGTGGTTCACCCCCAACGCAGTGATCGAGTCGCTGCAGGCGACCTGGGCACTGTCGCCCGCCGACCTGGGCTGGCTGACCGGCGCCGTGCAGGGCGGTTTTTTGCTGGGCACGCTGGGCATCGGCCTGAGCGGGCTGGCCGACCGGGTCGATGCCAGCCGACTGTTTCTCGCCGCCTGCCTGCTGGGTGCCGCCAGCAATGCCCTGCTGCCCTTCGCCGGCGGCCTGTGGCCGGCGACCGGCCTGCGCCTGCTGACCGGCATGGCCCTCGCCGGCATCTATCCCGTCGGCATGAAGCTGATGGTCGGCTGGGCGCCCGAGCGGGCCGGGCTGGCGCTCTCCTGGCTGGTGGGCATGCTGGTGCTGGGTACGGCCCTGCCCCACGCCCTGCACGGGCTGAGCCTGCTGGGCCGCCTCGACCTGCCCTGGGCCAGCGCGGTGTGGGGCGCCTCCCTGCTGGCGCTCGGCGGCGGCGCCATGATCCTGACCCTGGGCGAACCCGATGCCATGCGCGCCGGCCGACGTGCCCCCCGCGGCCAGGGTGTCGCACTCGACGTCAGCGTGTTCCGGATCCCCGGCTACCGGCGCGCCGCCGGCGGCTATTTCGGCCACATGTGGGAGCTGTATACGCTGTGGGCGCTGATCCCGCTGCTGCTGACCCATGCCGTGCCCGGCATCGATGCCGTCACGCTGGCCCTGGGCAGCTTCGCGCTGATCGCCATCGGCGGCCCCGCCTGCTGGCTGGGCGGTTGGCTCAGTCAGCGCCACGGCAGCCGCCGCGTCGCCGCGCTGGGGCTGGCCGGATCGGCCCTCTGCGCCCTTCTCTACCCCTGGCTGGAAGGCCTTTCGCCAGTCTGGCATGTCGCTTTCCTCGGGCTGTGGAGCGCCCTGGCGGTCATCGACTCGCCGCACTTCTCGGCGCTCTCGGCCCGCGCCTGCCCGCCGTCCCGGCTGGGCACCGGCCTGACGCTGCAGAACGCCATCGGCTTCGGCATCTCGGTACTCTCGCTGCTGGCCCTGATGCCGCTGTGGCCCCGGCTCGGCCCCTGGCTGGGCTGGCTGCTGCTGCCCGGCCCGGTGATCGGGCTATGGCTGATCGGCCGTACCGCACCCACATCCCGCTAGATCGAAGCTGCCGACAAATAGATAAAAAAAGAATAAAAGACATAATTGTCATTCCATAATGATTGGATTAGCCTTTCTGCAACTCCAATTATTCAGGGAACGACCATGCTTACACCGAACGTAGTGCGTCGCGGCCTGCTGGCCGCCACCATCACCGCCACACTCGCCGGGGGCGTCGCCTCGCCGGCCTTCGCGGCCGACCGCGAGCTGCTCAACTCCTCCTATGACATCGCTCGCGAGCTGTTCGCCACGATCAATCCCAAGTTCGTCGACTGGTGGGAAGCCAACCACGACGAAACCGTCGAGGTGAAGCAGTCACACGGCGGTTCGTCCAAGCAGGCCCGCGCCATCATGCAGGGGCTCAAGGCCGACGTGGTCACCTATAACCAGGTCACCGACGTCAACGTGCTCGCCGATGCCGGCCTGGTCGCCAAGGACTGGCAACAGCAGTTCCCCAACAACGCCTCGCCCTACTACTCGACCACCGCCTTCCTGGTGCGCGAGGGCAACCCCAAGCACATCGACAGCTGGGATGATCTGGTGGCCGATGACGTCGATATCGTCTTCCCCAATCCCAAGACTTCGGGCAACGGCCGCTACACCTATCTAGCCGCCTGGGCCTACGCCGACAAGACGTTCGACGGCGACGAGGCGAAGATCCGCGACTTCATGAAGCGCTTCCTGCATAACGTGAAGGTCTTCGACACCGGTGGCCGCGGCGCGACCACCACCTTCGTCGAGCGCGGCATCGGCGATGTGCTGATCAGCTTCGAGTCCGAGGTCAACAACATCAGCCAGGAGTACGGCGACGACCAGTACGACGTGGTCGTGCCGCCGGTAAGCATCCTCGCCGAGTTCCCGGTCGCGGTGGTCGACGAGTACGCCGAGCGCAACGGCAATACCGAGCTGGCGCATGACTACCTGAGCTACCTGTATACCGAACAGGCCCAGCGACTGCTGGCCGGCTTCAACTACCGGGTCAACAACGACACGGTACGCGCCGAGTTCGCCGACCGCTTCCCGAAAACCGAACTGCTGCGCGTCGAGGACGTCTTCGGCGGCTGGCCGCAGGCGATGAAGACACACTTTGAAAGCGGCGGCATCCTGGATCAGCTGCAGCGCCGATGAACACGCTCGCCTCCCTGAGCGGCGCGTCGTCCAAGCGGGTCCTGCCGGGCTTCGGTCTCTCGCTGGGCGTCACGCTGCTGTTCGTCTCGCTGGTCCTGCTGCTCCCGCTGACCAGCCTGGTCGGCCAGCTCTCGCAGCTCAGCCCGGCCGAGTACTGGGCCATCATCAGCGCCCCGCGTATGGTGGCGAGCTATCTGGTCACGCTGGGCGGCGCCGCCGTCGCCTCGCTGATCAACGCCGCCTTCGGCCTGCTGCTGGCCTGGGTGCTGGTGCGCTACGAGTTTCCCGGCAAGCGTCTGCTGGACGCGCTGATGGACCTGCCCTTCGCGCTGCCCACGGCGGTCGCCGGCATCACCCTGGCCACGCTCTACTCGGGCGAGGGCTGGATGGGTCGGCTGCTCGCGCCACTGGGCATCGAGGTCGCCTACACCTGGGTGGGCATCGCCCTGGCCATGGCCTTCACCAGCATCCCCTTCGTGGTGAGAACGGTGCAGCCGGTCCTCGAGGACCTGCCCGCCGAGGTCGACGAGGCCGCCCTGGCCCTGGGCGCCAGCGACACCCTGGCGTTCCGCCGGGTCATCCTGCCCTATCTGTGGCCGGCACTGGTCACCGGCACGGGGCTGGCCTTCGTCCGCTCGCTGGGCGAGTTCGGCGCGGTGATCTTCATCGCCGGCAACATGCCCTACGAAACCGAGATCACCTCGCTGATGATCTTCGTCAAGCTCCAGGAATATGACTACGCCGGCGCCTCGGCCATCGCCTCGGTGGTGCTCGCCACCTCGCTGGTCCTGCTGCTGGCACTCAACGTCTGGCAGGGGCGGTTCGTGCGCCGCCTGCATGGAGGCAACGCCTGATGCGACGAATCGGAGACCGCACGGGCGTGCGCCGCACCCTGATCGCCGTTGCCGTGCTGCTCGCGGCACTCTTCCTGCTGCTGCCGCTGGCGGCGATCTTCGCCCAGGCCTTCGCCGAGGGCGTCGATACCTTCGCGGCCAACCTGAGCGACCCCGACACCCTGGCCGCGATTCGCCTGACGCTGTTCATCACCGTGATGACCATTCCGATCAATCTGGTGTTCGGGGTGTTCCTCGCCTGGCTGGTGACCCGCTTCGACTTTCCCGGCCGCCGCCTGCTGCAGACGCTGATCGACATCCCCTTCGCCGTCTCGCCGGTGGTCGCGGGGCTGGTCTACCTGCTGCTCTACGGCCGCAACGGCTGGATCGGCGGCTGGCTGGACGCGCACGACATCCAGCTGATGTTCGCCTGGCCGGGCATCCTGCTGGTCACGCTGTTCGTCACCTGCCCGTTCGTGGCCCGCGAACTGATTCCGCTGATGCAGGCCCAGGGCGCCCGCGAGGAAGAAGCCGCGGTGACGCTCGGCGCCTCGGGCTGGACGATCTTTCGCCGCGTGACCCTGCCCAATATCCGCTGGGCACTGCTCTACGGGGTGATCCTCACCAATGCCCGGGCGGTCGGTGAATTCGGCGCGGTCTCGGTGGTATCGGGGGCGATCCGCGGCGAGACCAACACCCTGCCGCTGCACGTCGAACTGCTGTACCAGGACTACAACACCGTCGGCGCCTTCACCGCCGCGTCGCTGCTGGCGCTGATCGCCCTGCTGACGCTCGCGGCCAAGGCGGCACTGGAATGGCGCGCCACGCGCCGGGAGAGGCTTTCATGAGCATCCAACTGCGCAACGTCACCAAGCGCTTCGGCCGGGCCACCGCGCTCGAGCCGCTGGACCTGACGGTGGCCGACGGCGAGCTGCTGGGACTGCTGGGACCCTCCGGCTCCGGCAAGACCACCCTGCTGCGCATCATCGCCGGACTCGAGCAGGCCGACAGCGGCAGTATTCATTTCGGCGAGCGCGACGTCACCCACGTGCACGTGCGTGACCGGCGCATCGGCTTCGTCTTCCAGCACTACGCGCTGTTTCGCCACATGAGCGTACTCGACAACGTCGCCTTCGGCCTCACCGCCCTGCCGCGGCGCGAACGCCCGAGTCGCGGCGAGATCCAGGCCCGCGCCCGCCGCCTGCTGGAGATGGTGCAGCTCGAGGCCTTCGCCGACCGCTACCCCGCGCAGCTTTCCGGCGGCCAACAGCAGCGGGTCTCGCTGGCCCGCGCGCTGGCACTGCGCCCCGACGTGCTGCTGCTCGACGAGCCGTTCGGCGCTCTGGACGCCAAGGTGCGTCAGGACCTGCGCCGTTGGCTGCGCCATCTTCACGACGAGCTGAACTTCACCAGCGTGTTCGTCACCCACGACCAGGAAGAGGCACTGGAGCTCTCCGATCGGGTCGTGGTGATGAGCAATGGCCGCATCGAACAGGTCGACACGCCGGAAACGCTCTATCGCCACCCGGCCAACCGCTTCGTCTTCGAGTTTCTCGGCGACGTCAATCGCCTGGAGGGCGACGTACGCGACGGCGAGCTGACCTGCGGCAGCGCGCGACTGGCGGTCGACCTGCCGCCCGGGCGGCATGAACTGCTGCTGCGCCCCCATGAACTGCACCTGAGCGATGCGCCGAGCGCCACCGCCCACCTGCCGGTGCAGGTGACCGCGGTCGCGCCGGTGGGCGCCGAGGTGCGCGTCGAACTCGCGGCCGACTGGCTCGCCGAGCCGTGGCTGGCCACCGTGCGCCACGCGGACTTCGAACACCTGACGATCCAGCGCGGCCGGCGCCTGTTCGTCGAACCGCGCCGCTGGCACCGCTTCGCCGCCGTCGACCAACAGCCGGCCGACCAGGCCGTCACCGCCTGAACCCCGGGCACCCGGCGCGTTATACTGCGCCGTGACGCCGCCTCGTGCGGCTGCACACGACGAACCGGGAGGAAGGATAATGGCATTTCGCCTCAAGACACTGGGCGGACTCGCGCTGGCGACGGGCCTGCTGGCGGGCTGTGCACAGAGCCCGCAATACCTGAATGTCGAGCCGCAGGTGACCACCGCCGTGCCCCGCGCCGGCAGCGGCCAGGCGGTGACCCTGGCCACCGTGGACGGACGCGACAGCGACGTGCTGGGCACCCGCAGCGGCAAGCGCATGGCCACCGACACCATCACGGTCCCCGCGCACACGCTGATGCCACGCCTCCAGCAGCAGGCGCAGCAGGCCCTGCAGCGCATGGGCTTCGAGCCCACCGAGGCCACCGCCGAGGGCCGGCCCAGCCTGACCCTGACGCTGACCCAACTGAGCTACGAGAAGGCCGACGCCAAGCCCCTGCTCGACAAGGCCCGCCTGATCGCCCGCATCCAGGCCGTGGCCCGCAACGGCGGCACCACCTATACCGGGGTGTATACCGCCAAGCGCGAACAGACCTACGCCCTGAAGCCGGATACCCGGGAGAACAACCAGATGGTCAGCGACCTGCTGACCAATGCGCTCAACCGCGCCTTCAGCGATCCCGCGATCGGCGAGCTGCTGGCGCGCTGACCCTCACTCGCCGGCCGGTGCGTCGCGCTCGGGCCCGCGGCGCACCAGGGTCCAGACCTCCTCGGCAAAGCCGCGCGCGTCCGGCGGCGACACCGCCTGCCGGTCGAGCTCGAAATTGGGCGAGAAGAGCCGCTCGACCTCGTCGGCCGCCACCGAGAACGGCGGCCCCTTGTCCGGCCCATCCTGACGCGTCAGGCTGATCAGCAGCCCCCGGGCCCCGGGCGGCAGCAACTGGGCCAGATGGAAGGCATAGCGCTGGCGCGTGGCCTCGGGCAGCGCGATCAACGCGGCGCGATCGTAGAAGGCCTCGACCTCGAGCGCCTGATCGATGTGAAAGTGGAAGAAGTCGCCGCACCATAGCTCCACGTGCCCCTGTCGGCAGACCTCGAAGACGCCGTGACGATAGCGCGAGACCTCACCGCTGCCCTCGGCGACGAACTGCGCCACGGCCTCCTCGGCCAGCTCGATCCCCAGCACCGGATGCCCGCGCTCGGCCAGCCAGCGCATGTCCAGGCTCTTGCCGCACAGCGGCACCAGCACCTTGCTGTCGCTGGCCACGGCAAGCGTCGGCCAGTAGCGCTCCAGCGCCGGGTGCACGGCGTCGCGATGAAAGCCGATGCGCCCTTCCCGCCAGCGATTGCGCCATTCGTTGTTCATGCCAATCTCCCCGGATCGCGGCTCAGAACCAGCGGTCGCGCTTCTTGCGCCGCCGCGGCAGGTGCGGAACCAGCAGGCCGGCCACCAGCCCGGCGCCGGCCACGCCCCCGCCATACAGGAAGTAGCGCATCAGCAGGTCCTGTTCCTGGGTGTCGAGCCGCGCCTTCAGGCGGCGCAGGGTCGCCTCGGTCTGCGTCAGCTTCTGGTCCAGCGTCGTGTTGCGCTGGCTCAGGTCCTCGATGCGCTGCTCGCGGGCCTTGAGCGTCTCGGTCATGCTCGCGGTGCGCGACTGCCAGGTCTGGTTGATGCCATCGAGCTTGTCACTGAGCGTGGCGACCTTCTCCTTGAGCGCCGGCACGCGCTGGCGCAGGCTCCGGTCGCTCTGCAGCTGGTCGCTGCGAATCCACACTTCGTCGCCGCTTTCGGCACGCACCCGGGTGTAGTCGCCCTGGGTCTCGAGCACCGTCACCGGCGCGCCGGAGGTCAGCCTGCCGACGATACGGTAGCCGTCCGTCGGGCCGCTGCGCACATAGGCGCTGAGGTCATCGGCCACCCAGCGCGTCTCGTCCGGCGCCTGGGCCAGGGCCGGCGACACGGCGCCGACCGCACTCAGGCCCCAGACGAGGCCTATCAGCAAGGTTTTGAACTTGAACATGTCTCGACGTTGTCTCGTGGCTGTCGGGAGGCTCGAAAAAACGCTGGCTCGACACGAGGTTGCGATATCACCGGGGACATCCATGCCCGGCTACAAGGCCGTGTCGCCGATCATCCACACTTTCTGTGGATAAACCTTGGGAAAACCCGGTGACCGCGTCACGCGATCGTCCGAGTCGTCTGCCAGGGCAACAGATCGGTCAATTTTTAATCATCCCGCGGCGGCAGGGTGAAGGGGCGCGGAAACTCCGCCACCTTGCCGTCCGCCTTCACGGCCTTGGCCGTGCCCTCTCGCTCGACTTCATCGATGCGCACGATGGCGTTCATCGGAATGTAGCTGCGGCTGACCCCTTCGAAGGTCCGGCGCAGCTTGTCGGTGGACGGATCGACGACCAGTTTCGAGGCATCCTCGAAGACGAAGGTCTCGACCTCGATGAACCCCCACAGGTCGCTCTGGTAGATATCCCGGGCATACAGTTCCCAGATTTCCCCCTGATTGTGGAAGACCACCCGGTAGATCGATTTTGCCGCCATGTCTCTCCCGTTTCTAGCAGGTTCACCCGTCGCGTCGGCCCCGGGCCGTGCCCGAAGAATACCACAGAGCATGGACGCCCCGGCACGCGGACTGGCCAAGTCAGCCCCGGGGTCCGTATAATCGCCGCATTCCGATCCCGGCCGACCCGGCCGCTGCACTCACCCCCATTTCACGGACATGTCGGGCGCCCGGCGCCGACGCGACTCTATGGCGAAGAAACTCTTCATCAAGACTCATGGCTGCCAGATGAACGAGTACGATTCCGCACGCATGGCGGATCTGCTCGGCGAATCGCACCAGATGGAGCTGACCGACGACGAGCAGGAGGCCGACGTCATCCTGCTCAACACCTGCTCGATCCGCGAGAAGGCCCAGGAAAAGGTCTTTCACCAGCTGGGCCGCTGGAAGAAGCTCAAGGAGCGCAACCCCGACCTGGTGATCGGCGTCGGCGGCTGCGTGGCCAGCCAGGAAGGCGAGAACCTGCGCAAGCGCGCGCCCTATGTCGACATGGTGTTCGGCCCGCAGACCCTGCACCGCATCCCCAACATGCTCGAGCAGCGCGGCAAGAGCGCCGAGCCGATCTCGGTGGTCGATGTGACGTTCCCCGAGATCGAGAAGTTCGACCACCTGCCCAAGCCCAGCTCCGACGGCGCCACCGCCTTCGTCTCGATCATGGAAGGCTGCTCGAAGTACTGCACCTTCTGCGTGGTGCCCTACACCCGCGGCGAGGAAGTCTCGCGCCCCTTTGAAGCGGTCATGGACGAGGTCATCCACCTCGCCGAACAGGGCGTGCGCGAGATCAACCTGCTTGGCCAGAACGTCAACGCCTACCGTGGCCGCAACAGCCTCGGCGACGAGATCGACCTCGCCGAGCTGATTGCCTGCGTGGCCGCCGTGGACGGCATCGACCGCATCCGCTTCACCACCTCGCACCCGGTGGAGTTCTCCGACAGCCTGATCGAGGCCTACGGCGAGATCCCCGAGCTGGTCAGCCACCTGCACCTGCCGGTCCAGGCCGGGTCGGACCGCATCCTCGCGGCGATGAAGCGCGGACACACCGTCGAGGAGTACGTCGCCAAGCTCGAGCGCATCCGCGAACTGCGCCCCGACATCAGCTTCTCGTCGGACTTCATCATCGGCTTCCCCGGCGAGACCGAGGCCGACTTCGCGGCGACCATGGACCTGATCGGTCGCATCGGCTTCGACGTCTCGTTCAGCTTCGTGTACTCGGCGCGCCCCGGCACCCCCGCGGCACAGCTCAAGGACAACACCCCCGAGGCGGTCAAGAAGCAGCGCCTGGCGATCCTCCAGGAGCGCATCAACCAGAACGCCATGCAGATCAGCCGGCGCATGGTCGGCACCACCCAGCGCATCCTGGTCACCGGCTTCTCGCCGAAGGACCCGGGCCAGCTCTCCGGGCGTACCGAGAACAACCGCGTGGTCAACTTCCGCGCGCCAAACCCCACCGAGCTGATCGGCGCCTTCGTCGATGTGGAGATCACCGAGGCCCTGCCCAACTCGCTGCGCGGCGAACTGGCCTCGCCGGAATGTTTCTGACCCCTCTCTCTTCGGACGGGGGCGATGCATGATCTCGCGAGCTCAGGACAGACAAGGCGAAACCGTGAAAAGACGCGCAGTTTAGCTCGCTGAATAAACAGTCTGATCACGGTTTCAACGCCGCATGACTGACGCGCAGCAGATCATGGCCGTCCACGCACATTGCCCCGGCCCGCTCCGGGGCAGTAAGCTGATCCCCTCATCCATCACGCACGGATTCCCTGTTCTTGAGCCAACAAAGCACTCCGGCAAATCGCGTCATCACCCTGACCCTGGAACCCAACGACCCGATGCGGCTGGCCAACCTCTGCGGCGAGCGCGATGAGCATCTCAAGCTGGTCGAATCGCGGCTCGGGGTCACGTTGCGCAATCGCGGCAACACCTTCCAGCTCGCCGGGCCCGGCCCGCGGGTCAAGGCTGCCGCCAACGTCGTCGAGCACCTCTACCGGGAAACCGAGGCCAGCCAGCTCGAGCCCGACACCGTGCACCTGTTCCTGCAGGAGTCGGGGGTCGAGGCACTAGAGGAAGAGGAAGGCGGCGATGACGGCGCCGAGGTGGTGATCCGCACGCCCCGCAGCCTGATCAAGCCACGCGGCCTGAATCAGCAGAGCTACGTCGCCAGCATCCGCAAGCACGACATCAACTTCGGCATCGGCCCGGCGGGCACCGGCAAGACCTACCTGGCCGTGGCCGCCGCCGTCGAGGCGCTCAACCAGCAGGAAGTCCGTCGCATCCTGCTGGTCCGCCCCGCCGTCGAGGCCGGCGAGAAGCTCGGCTTTTTGCCCGGCGACCTGGCGCAGAAGATCGACCCCTACCTGCGCCCGCTGTATGACGCCCTCTACGAGATGATCGGCTTCGAGCAGGTCGCCAAGCTCATCGAGCGCCAGGTGATCGAGATCGCGCCGCTGGCCTACATGCGCGGCCGGACCCTCAACAACGCCTTCATCATCCTCGACGAGAGCCAGAACACCACCCGCGAGCAGATGAAGATGTTCCTGACCCGCATCGGCTTCGGCTCCACGGCGGTGATCACCGGCGACATCACCCAGGTCGACCTGCCCCGCGGCCAGAAGTCCGGGCTGATCCATGTCACCCGGATCCTGCAGGATGTGTCCGGCATCGGCATGACCCACTTCGACGCCAAGGACGTGGTACGCCACCCGCTGGTGCAGCGCATCATCGAGGCCTACGACGTCTTCGAGGCCGAGCAGGAGGCCGAGGAGCGCGCCCGGCGCGAGGCCCGCGAACAGGCGCGCCAGGAGGCCCGGGACAGCGAGGCCGCTGCAGGCGGCAGCACCGCGGGAGGCGACGCATGAGCCGCCTGCCGCCGCCGGTCATCGACCGGCAGGTGGCGGTCCGCGCCGACGGCCTGCCCGAGGCGGATCAGCTGCAGGCCTGGACCGCCGCGGCGCTCGCGCACCATCGCCGCCACCACGACCTTGACGCACCCCACGAGCCGCCGGAATTGACCGTGCGCTTCGTCGAGGAGGCCGAGAGCCAGGCCCTCAACCGCGACTATCGCGGCAAGGATCGCCCGACCAACGTGCTGTCGTTCCCCTTCGAGGCCCCTGCCGGCCTCGACCTGCCGCTGCTCGGCGACCTGGTGATCTGCCACGACGTGGTCGAGCGCGAGGCCCGCGACCAGGGCAAGGCGCTCGAGCACCATTACGCGCACATGGTGGTGCACGGCACCTTGCATTTGCTCGGCCACGATCATATAGATGAAGCCGAGGCGGAGGAGATGGAGGCGCTCGAGCGCCGCATCCTCGCCGACTTCGCGATTCCCGACCCCTACGCGCTCGACGCCGACGAGTGCCGCAGCGAGGACACGAGACCCGACGCATGAGCGAAGACCGATCGAGCAGCCAGGGCGGCAAGTCCTGGCTCGAGAAGTTGTTCAGCGCCTTTTCCAGCGATGCCGACGAGCCCAGTTCCCGCGACGAACTGCTGGTGTTTCTCCGTGAGGCCGCCGCCCGCCTGCGCCTCGACCAGGATGCCCTGACGATCATCGAGGGCGCCTTCCAGATCAGCGACCAGCAGACCCGGGAAGTGATGATCCCGCGCTCTCAGGTCACCGCCATCGGCATCGACCAGCCCCCGGAAGACTACCTGCCGGTGATCTTCGAGACCGGCCACTCCCGCTACCCGGTGGTCGGCGAGAACCTCGACGAGGTGCTCGGCATCCTGCTGGTCAAGGACCTGCTGCCGCTGCTGCAGGTCAACGACAGCGAGCGCATGCGCCTGGCCCTGCGCGAGGTGCTGCGCCCGGCGATGTTCATCCCCGAGTCCAAGCGCCTCAACAGCCTGCTCAAGGAATTCCGCGACACCCACAACCACATGGCGGTGGTGGTGGACGAGTACGGCGGCACCGCGGGCATCATCACCATCGAGGACATCCTCGAGCAGATCGTCGGCGACATCGAGGACGAGCACGACACCGACGAGGAAGACGACATCCGCGACATGGGTGACGGCTCCTTCGCGATTCGCGCCCTGACGCCCATCGACGACTTCAACGACCGCTTCGACACCAGCCTCTCCGACGACGAGTTCGACACCGTCGGCGGCCTGGTGATGCAGTGCTTCGGCTACCTGCCGCGGCGCGGCGAGCATGCCGACCTGGGCGGCTGGCGGTTCACCGTGCTGGGTGCCGACAACCGGCGGATTCGCCTGCTGCAGGCCGAACCGCTCGCCCTGCTCGCCGACGAGCCGCTCGAGGACTGAGCCGGCACGGTTCGAGTTCGCCGCCGGGTCTGGTATAAGGGGCAGCGTCCCGAGGGTAAGCGGATTAAATGGTTGATCTTACCTTTGCATGAGAGTGAGACAGACCGGCATCTCATCGGATTATCTGGTTGATGCTTCACCTACTGCTGGTGCATGTTTCCTTCGCTAATTCCAGCAAGAACCCCACACGCCTCAACTTCCCGGTCATCGTTGCAACTCGCTCTCAGTGAAACGAGTTGTTTCTCAAGCGCTTGCAGAGCGGTTATCTGCGACCGCACATGAGAGATGTGATCATCGAGCAAGGCGTTGACGGCGGTACAAGGCTGATGAGGGTCGTCCTGATAGCTCTGTAGTTCGTGAATCTCAGCCAGTGACAGGCCCAGGATTCTGCAGCGACGGATGAAGGCCAGCCCCTCACCATGCTTCTCGGTATAGACACGGTAACCGTTGTCCTGCCGATCAGGCGGCGGCAACAAGCCCTGCTGTTCATAGAAGCGGATCGTCTGTGTTTCGACCCCTACCAACTGCGCCAACTGACCAATGCGCATCAGCCTCCTCCCCAACGGATTCTTTACTCTATTGACCTTATAGTAGCTTTATAGTTTTAAATGGTACCACAACATTGTTCAAGTGGAGTCGTATCATGAGCAAATCCTGTGGTGGCGCCTGTGGCGGTGATGCAACGTCCGCAGCGGATACCGATATACAGGCCTCCTCCGAGGCGCCAGGGAGATGGGTCAGTGTTTATGCCGTGCCGAAGATGGACTGTCCATCAGAAGAACGAATGATTCGCCTAGCCCTGAACGGCTTTGAGGAGATTCGGGCGCTGTCCTTCGACTTGTCGAACCGCCGGCTGAAGGTCGTGCATGACGGCGAGGTCGAGCCCGTCACCTCGAAACTGAAGACCTTGGGGCTAGGCGCCTCGCTTCAGGAAACCGTCGCTGCAAATCCGGAGACCATCAAGGCCGCCGAGTTTTCGGCAGCTTCTGCTAAGCAAGAATCCGGGACCCTGCGCTGGTTGCTCGGCATCAATGCACTTCTGTTCGTGGTGGAAATGACTGCCGGTCTGATCGCCCAGTCCACCGGCCTGATTGGAGAATCCCTGGACAATTTTGCCGATGCGGCGGTGTACGGGCTTGCCCTTTATGCGGTTGGACATAGCGTGAAAATGCAGGTACGTGCCGCGCATCTTGCTGGTGTACTGCAACTGATCTTGGCTGTGGGCGCGCTCGTAGAGGTGGTGAGACGCTTTGTATTCGGTAGTGAGCCTGAATCGCTGGTGATGATGGCTATCGCATTCGTCGCATTGATTGCCAATACCAGTTGTCTGCTGCTCATATCCAAACATCGGGAAGGCGGGGCGCACATGAAGGCAAGCTGGATATTCTCGGCCAACGACGTGGTGATCAACCTGGGGGTCATCACCGCCGGCACCCTGGTCGCGTGGACCGGTTCCAATTATCCGGATCTGATTATCGGCACCATCGCGGGGGGCATTGTACTTAACGGTGCCAGACGCATTTTGGCGTTGAAGGGTTAAATAATGCTCATTATTGGCAAAAAGCTCTCGCCGTATGCCCTATTGTCCATATCGGGCCTGCTGGCAGCGTCTGATCAGGCTGTAAAGTGGCTGGTGCAGCAATCAATGGCCTATGGCGAGTATGTTTCGGTGACCCCGTTCTTTAACTGGGTGCACCTATGGAACACCGGTGCCGCATTCAGTCTTTTTGCGAATGGTGGAGGCTGGCAGCGCTACTTTTTTATCGGAATCGCGGTAGTGGTCTCGATTTTTCTGATCAAGCTGATCCTTGAAAATCGTCATAAAGGAGAAGCCATCGCTTACAGTCTTATCCTCGGTGGCGCCATGGGCAACCTGATTGACCGGGTCTTTCGCGGCTATGTTGTGGATTCCTTTGATTTCTATTGGCGAGACTGGCATTGGCCGGCCTTCAACCTGGCTGATATTGCAATTGTCCTCGGTGCCTTACTTTTCGTTTCCAGCAGCTTGTTGGGTAAAAAAGCAAACACCAATGCCGAGCCGGATGGATCTGACTGACACCTACGCCTATACAACACCATGACCGAACTTCCCGACAACATCCTTCACCTGCCGCAATACCAAGTACTGGGCTGCAAATCAACCGACGACGAAATGCACTTCCAGGTGGACGTGCCCGATCCCATCGCCTGCGAGGAATGCGGCGTGCAGGGTGAGTTCGTACGGTTCGGCAAGCGTGACGTTCCCTATCGTGATCTGCCTATCCACGGCAAGCGGGTCACTCTCTGGGTGGTCCGCCGCCGATACACCTGCCGGGCCTGCAAGACAACATTCAGGCCCCAGCTACCGGAGATGGTGGACGGATTCCGTATGACACTGCGGCTGCATGAGTACGTGGAGAAGGAATCCTTCAACCACCCCTACACCTTTGTGGCGGCACAGACCGGCCTGGACGAGAAGACGGTGCGCGACATCTTCAACGCCCGCGCCGAATTCCTGGGGCGCTGGCACCGCTTCGAGACGCCCCGCATCCTGGGCATTGACGAGCTATACCTGAACAAGCGCTACCGCTGCATTCTGACCAACATTGAGGAGCGAACCCTGCTCGACCTGCTGGCCACCCGCCGCCAGGACGTGGTGACCAACTACCTGATGAAGCTGAAAGACCGGCAGAAGGTCGAGATCGTCAGCATGGACATGTGGAACCCCTACCGGGCAGCGGTCAAGGCTGTGCTGCCCCAGGCCCGTATCGTGGTCGATAAGTTCCATGTGGTGCGCATGGCCAACGATGCCCTAGAGAGAGTGCGCAAGGGCCTCAGAAAGGAGCTGAAACCGTCCCAGAGCCGGACTCTCAAGGGAGACCGGAAAATCCTGCTGAAACGCGCTCACGAAGTCTCAGACCGGGAGCGCCTCATCATGGAGACCTGGACAGGCGCGTTCCCGCAACTGCTGGCCGCCTACGAGCACAAGGAGCGCTTCTACGGCATCTGGGACGCCACCACACGGCTCCAGGCAGAAGCCGCCCTGGACGAGTGGATAGCCACCATCCCGAAGGGCCAAAAGGAAGTCTGGAGCGATCTGGTCAGGGCAGTGGGAAACTGGCGCGAAGAGACCATGACCTACTTCGAGACGGACATGCCCGTCACCAACGCTTACACGGAGTCCATCAACCGACTGGCCAAGGACAAGAACCGTGAAGGGCGCGGTTACTCCTTCGAGGTGATGCGGGCACGAATGCTCTACACCACGAAGCACAAGAAGAAGGCACCGACTGCGAAGGTCTCTCCTTTCTACAAGAAAACCATCGGTTACGGACTGCCGGACTTCGCAGAGGAACTCAACTACGGAGTCGATCTATCAACCATCTGAGGGTGGTATCAGATTGATGGGGTGAAGGTGCCCCATCAACCATTAAATCCGTATACCCCGTCCCGACAAGGAGTGCCCCATGCCAACCCGACAACGCCCGTGGCTGGGCCATCTCGCCGCCCTGCTGGCCGGCGTGCTCAGCACCCTCACCTTCGCGCCCTTTCACCTCTGGTGGCTCGGCCCCGTCGCCGTCGGCCTGGTCTATGTCGGCTTTCACGACCTGACGCCCCGCCAGGCCGCGCTGCGCGGCTGGTGCTACGGGTTCGCCCTGTTCGCCTCGGGCACCTCGTGGATCTACGTGTCGATCCATGACTACGGCTACACCGGCGTGGCGCTGGCCGTGTTCCTCACCGCGCTGTTCGCCGTGACCCTGGCGCTGTTCTACGCCGTCCCCTTCTGGCTCTACCGTCACGTGACCGGACGCCGCCTGGCCTGCCTGAGCTTCGCCGGGCTGTGGGTCGCCAGCGAGGTGCTGCGCACCTACCTGTTCACCGGCTTTCCCTGGCTGCTGCTGGGCAGCGCCCACGTCGACTCGCCGCTGGCCCCGCTGGCTCCGGTCGGCGGCGTCTTCCTGCTGTCGCTGATCACCGCCCTGACCGGCACCCTCGGCGTGGAGCTGCTGCGCCGGCGCTGGTGGACGCTGGCCCCGCTCGCCGCCCTGTGGGGCCTGCCGCTGTTGCTGCCCACGCAGTGGACGACGAGCTCCGGCCAGCCGGTGACGGTCGCCCTGCTGCAGGGCGACCTGCCCCAGCTGATGAAGTGGAGCGCCGAGGGGCAGCGCAACGCCGCCAACACCTACGCGCGGCTGACCCGGGCGGTGGCCGACGACGCCGAGCTGATCGTCTGGCCGGAAACCGCCCTGCCGATGTTCGAGCGTCAGGCCCGCCCCTTCCTCGAGCGCCTGCAGGCGACGCTGCCCCCGGACAGTGCCCTGCTCACCGGTATCGTCGAGCGCGACGACGGCGGCTACTACAACGCGGTGATCGGGCTGGGCAACACGCAGGGCGGCTATCGCAAGGAGCACCTGGTGCCGTTCGGCGAGTACCTGCCGCTGGAAGGGCTGCTGCGCGGCATCATCGCCTTCTTCGACCTGCCCATGTCGGACTTCTCGGCCGGCGCCGGCGACCAGCCGCCCCTGCACGCCGCCGGGCTCGCCATCGGCACGGCGATCTGCTACGAGATCATCTACCCGGACCTGGTCGCCAGCCGCGCCCGCGACGCCGACGTGCTGCTCACGGTGTCCAACGACACCTGGTTCGGCGGCTCGATCGGGCCGCTCCAGCACGTGCAGATGGCGCGCCTGCGGGCGCTGGAGAACGGCCGCTACGTGCTGCGCGCCACCAGCAACGGCGTGACCGCGATCATCGACCCCGAGGGCCGGATCGTGAAACGCGCGCCGCAGTTCGAGACCGCCACGGTCACCGGCACGGTTCAGGGAATGCAGGGCGAGACGCCGTTCACCCGCACCGGCAGCTGGCCCGCCTGGCTGCTGGCCGGTCTGCTGTGGCTGCCCGGGCTCAGGCGCCCGGGGCGCCGGCGCACCGCTGCCGCCCGCCCCTCGTGACGGGCGGCCTCCGCGGCGTCAGGAAGCCGCGGGGGGCGTCTCGTCGCTGGGCGAACGCATGAAGTAGCGGTGCCCGCAGGCGTGACAGGGCTCCAGGCGGGTCACCGACTCCAGCACCACCGTCTCGCCGCAGTGCACGCAGGCCATGCGCCCGGGCGCGGCCAGTTCCCCCGCGACGTAATCGGCCCGGGCCGCCTCGAGATCGTCCTCGAAGCGTTCGCGTTCCACCACGCTGCGATCGGCGATGGAGAACAGCGCATCGGTCACCTTGCGTGACAGCACGTCCAGATCGATCCCCAGCCAGCTGGCCACACCGGCACCGCCGGCCGCCAGATAGCGGCGCAGGTCCTTGAGGTCGCGCTCCACCCAGGCACGCAGCAGGGCCATCTCGTTCTTGGTGAATGTCTCGACCTCGGCCTCGAACTCCACCGCCTCGTCGAGCTCCTTCTGCAGCGTGTCCCAGGACAGGTCATCGGCGCCGTCGCGCAACCGCTCGAGCACACGCTCGTAGGCGGCATTCAGGCGGCGGTCGTGCTGCTGGTCGTCACTCATAGTGCTGTTTCTCCTCGCTGGGTATCGACGCCGGGGCGAGGCGGCAGCCGGCGGGCCTCGCCCGGCCGGCCCCTACCTGCCACGTCACGTCTAGGGTATCCTTGGGCCACCACGACGATTTTCACACCTGCCCCTGTACCTTTCCAATACAGTGTACGGCAGGGTGTTGTCTCCGGCACGCGTCACGCTCCCCGGCCGGGTCGAGCCGAGCGCGCCGATGAACCGAAGCCCCAACGCAAGGTGCACCGCGCAGACGATGGACACTCAGTATCAGCCTCACGCCACCGAGTCAGCCGCCCAGCAGTACTGGGAAAAGAATGAATGCTTCAAGGCCGTGGAAGACGCCAACCGCGAGAAATTCTACTGCCTGTCGATGTTCCCCTATCCCAGCGGCAAGCTGCACATGGGGCATGTGCGCAACTACACCATCGGTGACGTGGTCTCGCGCTACCAGCGCATGCAGGGCAGGAACGTCCTGCAGCCCATGGGCTGGGACGCCTTCGGCATGCCGGCGGAAAATGCCGCCATCAAGAACCGCGTGCCGCCGGGCGACTGGACCTACCAGAACATCGACTACATGCGCAGCCAGCTCAAGGCACTGGGCTTCGCCTATGACTGGAGCCGCGAGTTCGCCACCTGCGACGTCGACTACTACCGCTGGGAGCAGTGGTTCTTCACCAAGCTGGTGGAGAAGGGCCTGGTCTACAAGAAGATGTCCACCGTCAACTGGGACCCGGTCGACAACACCGTGCTGGCCAACGAGCAGGTGATCGACGGTCGCGGCTGGCGCAGCGGTGCCCTTGTCGAGCGCAAGGAGATCCCGCTGTGGTTCCTCAAGATCACCGACTACGCCGAGGAGCTGCTGGCCGATCTCGAACACGTCGACTGGCCCGACCAGGTCAAGACCATGCAGCGCAACTGGATCGGCAAGTCGCGCGGCGTGGAGCTGACCTTCGACGTGGCCGGTCGTGACGCGCCGCTGGAGGTCTACACCACGCGCCCCGACACCCTGATGGGCGTGACCTACGTGGCCGTCGCCGCCGGTCACCCGCTGGCCCGCCAGGCCGCCGAGGGCGATCCTGACATGACCGCCTTCCTCGAGGAGTGTGCCCGCGGCGGCACCTCCGAAGCCGACCTGGCGACCATGGAAAAGCGTGGTCGCGACACCGGCTTCAAGGCGGTCCACCCGCTGACCGGCCGCGAAGTGCCCGTCTATGTCGCCAATTTCGTGCTCATGGAGTACGGCACCGGCGCCGTGATGGCGGTGCCTGGCCACGACCAGCGCGACTGGGAGTTCGCCACCAAGTACGGCCTGCCCATCGAAGCGGTGATCGCCGATGCCGACGGCAACGCGCCGGACCTTTCCGTCGCGGCCTATACCGAACACGGCCGGCTGATCAACTCCGGCGAGTTCGACGGACTCGACTTCGACGCCGCCTTCCAGGCGATCGCCGACCGGCTCCAGGCCGAGGGCCGTGGCGAGGTCAGGACCAACTTCCGCCTGCGCGACTGGGGCGTGGCCCGCCAGCGCTACTGGGGCGCGCCGATTCCCGTCAAGTACGGCCCCGAGGGCGAGACCGTGCCGCTCACCGACGACGAGCTGCCGGTCGCCCTGCCCATGGAAGTGGAGGTCGACGCCACCGGCTCGCCGCTCAAGAAAATGCCCGCCTTCTATGACCTGGGCGACGGCTGGACCCGCGAGACCGACACCTTCGACACTTTCATGGAGTCGAGCTGGTACTATGCGCGCTTCGCCTGCGCCGACAACCCCGAGGCCATGCTCGACGAGCGCGCCGACTACTGGCTGCCGGTGGATCTCTACATCGGCGGCATCGAGCACGCCATCCTGCACCTGCTCTATGCGCGCTTCTTCCACAAGCTGATGCGCGACTTCGGCCTGGTCAACAGTGACGAGCCCTTCCAGCGCCTGCTCACCCAGGGCATGGTGATCGCCGAGACCTTCTATCGCGAGCTGCCGGACGGCGGCAAGGACTGGTTCAACCCCGCCGATGTCGACGTCCAGCGCGACGACAAGGGCCGCCCGGTCAGCGCCGTCTACCGTGGCGACGGCCAGCCGGTGGCGATGGGCGGCATCGAGAAGATGTCCAAGTCGAAGAACAACGGCGTCGACCCGCAGGCGATGATCGACCGCTTCGGGGCCGACACCGTGCGGCTGTTCATGATGTTCGCCGCGCCCCCCGAGCAGTCGCTGGAGTGGTCCGACGCCGGCGTCGAGGGCGCCCACCGCTTCCTCAAGCGCCTGTGGAAGCTGGTCGCCGACCACGTCAACGCCGGCACCCCGGCGGCACTCGACGTCGCCGCGCTCGACGACGCCCAGAAGGCGCTGCGTCGCAAGACCCACGAGACCATCGCCAAGGCCAGCGACGACATCGGCCGGCGCACCACCTTCAACACCGCCATCGCCGCGGTGATGGAGCTGACCAACGCGCTGGGCCGCTTCCAGAACGAGAACGCTGCCGACAGCCCGCAGGGCCTGGCTGTGACCCGCGAGGCCGTGGAAGCCTGCGTGCTGCTGCTCGCCCCGATCACCCCGCACGCCTGCCATGCGCTCTGGGAGGCGCTGGGTCATGACGAGCCGGCGATCGACGCCCGCTGGCCCGCCGTCGACGAGAGCGCCCTGGTCAAGGACAGCGTCGAGCTGGCCGTGCAGGTCAACGGCAAGCTGCGCGCGCGCATCGAGGTCGCCCCGGACGCCGCAAGGGACGCCGTCGAGGCCGAGGCCATGGCCAGCGAGAACGTCCAGCGCCATATCGAGGGCAAGACGGTGCGCAAGGTGATCGTCGTCCCCGGCAAGCTGGTCAATATCGTCGCCAACTGACAAGCCCACGGTCGCTAGGAGGCCCGGATGAAGCGTCGCACCTTCCTGAATCGCGCCCTGCATACCAGCGTGGCGCTGGTGGCGGCCGGTGCACTGGCCGGCTGCGGCTTCCAGCTGCGCGGGCAGGGGCGCAACCTGGCCGGGCTCGACAGCCTGGCCCTGGACGCCCCGCCGGGCCCGCTGGCCGACGCCGTACGCCAGGCGCTCGAGGGCGCGGGCGTGGCGGTGCACGCGCAGGCGCCGTGGCGTCTCAACCTGGGCGCGGAGCAACTCGACGAGATCAACCTGACGGCCAACAATGCCGGCAGCCGGACGGTCGAGCTGCAGCTCGGCGTGCCCTTCTCGGTCCAGCGCCAGCGCGACGACGCCTATCGCATCGAGCGCCAGACCCTGAGAGTGTCGACCACCTACGAGGCGGGCACCAGCGACCTGCTGGCGCGCGATGATCGCCGCGAGCAGGCCGTGCAGTCGCTGCGCCAGGAAGCGGCACGCCGCCTGATCGATCGCCTGCAGAGCCTCGCCGACGCGCCATGAAGGTCTTTCCCGACAAGCTGCCCGAGGCGCTGGCCAAGCGTCTGCCCCCGGTGATCATCGTCGCCGGTGACGAGCCATTGCTGCACCGCGATGCCTGCGACACGGTGCGCCGGGTCGCCCGCGAGCAGGGCATCGAGGAGCGCGAGGTTCTGCACGTCGAGAACGGCTTCCAGTGGGGGCGGCTTACCGAATCCGCCGCCAGCCTGTCGCTGTTCGCCACCAGCAAGCTGATCGAGTTGCGTCTGGGCGACCAGGCGCCCGGCCAGGAAGGTGGCAAGACGCTGGAGGCCTATGCCGCCCAGGCCAAGGGCAGCGACAATATCCTGCTGGTCACCGCGGGCCGGCTCGACCGGCGCCAGCAACAAAGCAAGTGGTTCAAGGCGCTCGATGCGCTGGGGCTGTTCGTGCCGGTATGGCCGGTGGACCACTCGCGCCTGGGCTTCTGGCTGCGCGATCGCGCCACCCTGCACGGCCTGCAGCTCGACATGGACGCCGCCCGGCTGCTCGGCGAACGCACCGAAGGCAACCTGCTGGCCGCCGATCAGGAACTACAGAAGCTCGCGCTGCTGTACCCGCCCGGCGCCCGACTGGATGCCGGCGCCATCGCCGGCGGTGTCGAGGACAATGCCCGTTACGACGTCTTCACGCTGACCGACGCCTGCCTGCGTGGCGAACGCGAACGCGCGGTGCGCATCGTCGCCGGCCTGCGCGGCGAGGGCATCGAGGCGCCTGTAGTACTGTGGGCGCTGACTCGCGAGATGCGCACCCTGCTCTCCCTGCAACAGCATCTCGACCAGGGCCAGAGCCTCGAGCATGCCTGCAAGGCCCAGCGGCCGATGATTCCCGAGAAGCGCCGTCCCAACTACCAGCAGGCGCTGCAACGCCTGCCCCATCGCCGGTTACACAAACTGCTGCTGTTCGCCCAGCGCATCGACCAGGCGATCAAGGGCGGTCTGCCGCTGCCCGTCTGGGACGCGCTCAATGACCTCGCCCTGACTCTCGCCGGGGGGCGCGGTCTACTCGCCGAACTGCCCCAGGCTTATCGCCGTGCCTGACCCACGTTCCTGAACCGAACACGCCTTCGGCGTTACCCCTGCCCGCCGGACCTCGTGCCCGGCGGGCTTTCCACTTTCACCATTGCCCTGAACCCTGTCCATGTCCGAATCCCGACGAACCGCTCCCTTTCTTGCCGCCCTACTGCCCTTCGCCGTGATGATCGTCACGATGATGACGACGATCCTCATCTTCGACGGCAGCCCCCATCTTCCCCTGCTCATCGGCGCCGTGGTCGCCGGGCTGGTCGCCTGGCATTACGGTCACACCTGGAAGCACATCGAAGGCTACATCTACGAGGGCATCACCAAGGTCCTGCCGGCGGTGGTGATCCTGATGCTGGTGGGGCTGCTGATCAGCGCCTGGGTCGCCGGCGGCGTGGTCGGCACCATGGTCTACTACGGTCTGGAGTACCTCTCCCCGGGGGCCTTCCTGCCCACGCTGATGCTGCTGTGCGCCATCAGCACGCTGATGATGGGCAGCTCCTGGTCGACCATCGGCACCCTGGGCGTGGCCGGCATGGCCGCCGGCACCAGCATGGGCCTGTCGCCGGCGGCGCTGGCCGGGGCCATCGTCTCGGGGGCGTTCTTCGGCGACAAGATGTCGCCGCTGTCCGATACCACCATCCTCGCCTCGGGCATCGCCGGCACGGATATCTTCGCCCACATCCGCCACATGCTGTACACCACGGTGCCCGGGCTGATCATCGCCCTGGTGGTGTTCACGGCCATGGCCGGCGGCCATCAGGGCGCCGAGCTCGACCAGGCCATCGCCGCCGTGATCGGCAACCTGCAGGCCGACAGCGTGATCTCGCCCTGGCTGTTCCTGATTCCACTGGCGGTTCCGGCACTGGCGCTCGCCCGCGTACCGGCCGTCCCCACCCTGATCGTCGGCATCGTGCTGGGCAGCCTGGCCTATCTGTTCGTGCAGGGCGGCGACGTAGCCTCGCTGTTCCACCTGCTGCAGAGCGGCTATGTGGCCCACACCGGCAATGCCGGCGTCGACAAGCTGCTCAGCCAGGGGGGGCTGGATGCGATGATGTACACCATCTCGCTGGCGATCATCGCCATGATCTTCGGCGGCATCATGGAACGCACCGGCATGCTCAATGCCCTGGTCGGCGGCGTCGTCGCGATGGCCAGAAGCGGTCGTGCCCTGTGCGCGGTCACCGTCGGCTCCTCCTTCCTGACCAACGTGGTCACCGCCGAGCAGTACATCTCGATCATCATTCCGGGCCGGCTGTATGCCGGGGCCTTCCGTGACAAGGGGCTGCACCCCAAGAACCTGTCCCGCGCGCTGGAGGACGGCGGTACCGTCACCTCGGCGCTGGTGCCGTGGAGCACCGATGCGATCTTCGTCTACAGCGCCCTCGGTGTCAGTGCCTGGAGCTATGCCCCCTACGCGGTGCTCAACTACAGCGTGCCGCTGATCTCCATCGCCATGGCGCTGGCCGGCTTTGCCATCGTGTCCAGCCGCTCCTCGGAAGCCACATCACCGCAGGCCGATTGACCTCCCCTCCGCCCCCGTGCCGACACGGGGGCGTTTCACCGACTTCCCTGCCTGTTTTCACGCTTTCTCGCCCAGCCAGGCGCTTCAGGCCGGCCGTTCCGACCTCGACGCTTTCTTTATCCCGCCCGCATCGCGCCCCACGACGGCGAATCACGATCATCAATAATCTGAATTTTGATTACTCATCCATTGACAGAAAAAATTGCTATACCCCTCTGTTAAGCTAACGCGGTTTCGACGCAAAGCCGGGTTATTATCCCTGCTGGACGCTTTTCGGCAGCGTCGGCGATCTGCGTCGACGCCGACCATCCATGACGTCCACGCGAATGGAGGAGACATCGCTTGGAACTGTTTCGCTACGTTCTCGACAACGCCGGGCTGCTGGGGCAACTGACCCTGGAGCACATCAGCCTGGTCGGCGTTGCCGTGGGAATCGCCACCCTGACCGGGGTGCCCATCGGCATCGCCATCACCAAGAACGAACGCCTGGCCAGGGGCGTGCTGTATCTGGCCTCGATCATCGTCACGATCCCCTCGATCGCGCTGTTCGGGGTCATGATTCCGCTGCTGTCGATCTTCGGTTACGGCATCGGCTACGTGCCGGCGGTGATCGCCGTGCTGCTCTACTCGCAGCTGCCGATCATTCGCAATACCTACACCGCGATCAACAACGTCAATCCCGCGCTGCGCGAGGCCGCCCGCGGCATCGGCATGAGCCAGAACCAGCGGCTGCGCATGGTGGAAATTCCGCTGGCGGTACCGGTAATCATGGCCGGCGTGCGCACCGCCGTGGTGCTGAACATCGGCGTGATGGCCATCGCCGCCTACATCGGCGCCGGCGGCCTGGGCACGCTGATCAGCCGCGGTATCTCGCAGTCCGATCCGCGCCAGCTGATCGTCGGCGCGGTGGCCGTGAGCCTGCTGGCCATCATCGTCGACTACGCCCTGCTGGCGCTGCAGAAGCGCCTCACGCCGCGTGGCATGGAGCGTGACGTCGCCGCCGCCTGAATGCGCCAACCCGATTTCGACAAGGTTTTTCCATGATACGACTCGACAACCTGACCAAGGTCTTCGATACCCCCAAGGGGGCCGTCGTCGCCGCCGACCACATCAACATGGAAGTGCCTCGGGGCGAGATCTGCATCCTTCTCGGCCCCTCCGGCTGCGGCAAGACCACCACCCTGAAGATGATCAACCGCATCGTCCGGGCGACCTCGGGCAAGGTGTTTCTCGATGGCGAGGACACCACCGGCATGAACACCCAGGACCTGCGCCGCAACATCGGCTACGTGATCCAGCAGATCGGCCTGTTCCCCAACATGACCATCGAGGAGAACATCACGGTGGTGCCGCGCCTGCTGGGCTGGGACCGCGCCGCCTACAAGAAGCGGGCCCGCGAGCTGATGGACATGATCGCCATGGACGCCGAGGCCTTCCTCAAGCGCTACCCCAGCGAGCTGTCCGGCGGCCAGCAGCAGCGCATCGGCGTGGCCCGGGCGCTGGCCGCAGATCCGCCGGTGATGCTGATGGACGAGCCGTTCGGCGCCATCGACCCGATCAACCGGGCGGTGATCCAGGACGAGTTCCTGAAGATGCAGGCCGAACTCAAGAAGACCATCCTGTTCGTCAGCCACGACATCGACGAGGCGATCAAGATGGGCGATCGCATCGCCATCTTCCGCGAGGGCAAGCTGGTCCAGTACTCCGCGCCCGACGACCTGCTCTCCGCGCCGCGCAACGGCTTCGTCGAGTCGTTCCTCGGCGAGGACCGCGCGCTCAAGCGCCTCAACCTGGTCAAGGTGCGCGAGGTGTTCTCCGACGAGATGGGCGCGGTCAAGCCGGACGACACCCTGGAGACGGCCCTGGCCCGCATCGACGACTTCGGCTACCAGAACGCGATCCTGATGGTCAACGACCACGGCGAGCCCGCCGGCATGATCACCCGCTCGGTCGCCCGCACCACCCGCGGCTACTGCCGTGACCATTACCAGACCGCCCCGCCGGTGGCCCAGCTCGACGACGACCTGCGCAAGGTCGCCTCGCTGATGTTCGCCAACGACACCACCTGGCTGCCCTGCGTCGACGCGCAAGGCCGGGTCTGTGGGCACATCACCCAGCGTGCGATGACCCACCACCTGGGCTCCCGCTACCGCTCGCGGCCGGAGGACAGCGCCCCCTTGCGTTCGCAACCCGAGACCAAGGAGTAACGGCATGCCGATTCGCTCGCTGAAAAGCGCCGGGCGCTGGCTACTCGCCATCCTGCTCTTCGCGGCCGGGGTCTGGGCCCAGCGCAGTGGCGTCATCGAGGATTTCATCTACTATCTGCCCGACGTGCGCTATCTGGCGGTCCAGCACCTGTTCCTGACCGCGGTGTCGGGCAGCCTGGCCATCGTCATCGCCGTGCCGCTGGGCATCGTGCTCTCGCGGCCGAGCATGGCGCGCTTCGCCGAGTCGCTGATGCAGGTCCTCAACGTCGGCACCACCATCCCCACCCTGGCGGTGCTGGCGCTGTCGATGAGCTTCCTGGGCATCGGCACGACGCCGGCCATCTTCGGGCTGACCGTGGCGACCCTGCTGCCGATCACCCGCAACACCTATGTCGGCCTGAAGGGCGTGTCGCCGGCGCTGATGGAAGCCGCGGCCGGGCTCGGCATGTCGCCGGCGCAGCGGCTGTTCCGGGTCGAGCTGCCCAACGCCCTGTACGTGATCTTCGCCGGCATCCGCACCGCGCTGGCCATCAACGTGGGTACCGTGCCGCTGGCCTTTTTGATCGGCGCCGGCGGGCTGGGGGAACTGATCTTCACCGGCATCGACCTCTACGACACGGTGATGATGCTGGCCGGGGCCATCCCCACCGCGCTGCTCGCGGTGATCGTGGACGCGCTGGTCGCCGTCGTCGCCTTCCTCGTCGTGCCGCGCGGCGTCAACCCGTCACGAGCCTGAACGGCTCGAACACTGCAAGTCACACAACAAGTGCAAGGAGAAACAAGCCCATGATGCGCACACTGACCGCCACCCTCGCCGGCCTGGCCCTGAGCGCCGGCATCGCTGCCACCGCCCAGGCCGAGGAAATCGTCGTCGGCGGCAAGAACTTCACCGAGCAGCAGATTCTCACCAGCATGACCACCCAGTACCTCGAGGGGCTGGGCTACGACGTCGACAAGCGCGCCGGCATGGGCTCCGCGGTACTCCGCCAGGCCCAGGAAAACGGCCAGATCGACCTCTACTGGGAGTACACCGGTACCTCGCTGATCAACTACAACGACAAGTCCGCCAAGGGCCTCTCCGCCGAGGAGACCTACCAGAAGGTCAAGGAGCTCGACGCCAAGAAGGGGCTGGTGTGGCTCGAGCCGTCGAACGCCAACAACACCTACGCCCTGGCCATGCGCGAGAAGGATGCCGAGAAGCGCGGCATCGCCACCATCTCCGACCTGGCCAAGGCCATCAACGATGGCGAGAAGCTGACCTTCGCCTCCAACGCTGAGTTCTACGCTCGCGAGGACGGCCTGCGCCCGCTGCAGAAGGCCTACGGCTTCCGGTTCGGACGCCCCAACGTCAAGCGCATGGACTCCGGCCTGACCTATCCGGCCCTGCGTGACGGCCAGGTCGACGTCTCGCTGGTCTTCGCCACCGACGGCCGCATCCCGGCCTTCAACTTCCGGGTACTGGAAGACGACAAGAACTTCTTTCCGGCCTACTCGCTGACCCCGGTGGTGCGCAAGGAAACGCTCGAGGCCAACCCCAAGCTCGACGAGCAGATGGCCAGGCTCTCCACCCTGCTCGACGACGACACCATGGCCTCGCTGAACGCCCGCGTCGACGTCAAGAAGCAGAGCATCGAGAACGTCGCCCAGGACTTCCTCGAGACGCACGATCTGCTGTAAAACACGTCCGGCAGCAACCGCATGGCCGCCTCCGGGCGGCCATGCGCCTTTTCGGACACAGGAGATCGCATGCACTATCAGGACACGCTCAAGGTCGGCGCGGCGCAGATCAACACCGAACTCGGCGACGTCGACGCCAACCTGGCCCACCATCACGAGCTCATCGCCCAGGCGCACCGCCAGGGGCTGGAGCTGCTGGTCTTTCCCGAGCTCTCGCTGACCGGCTACGGCCTGGGCCCGCGAGTGCTCGAGGTGGCGTTCCCCCGGGAGGACCCGCGACTCGCCCGCCTCGCCGAGGCCGCCAGCGAGATGCAGGTCATCGTCGGCTTCGTCGAGGAGGCCAGCCCCGGCGAATACTACAACGCCCTGGCGATCCTCCAGCACGGCCGCGTCACCGCGGTGCATCGCAAGCTGAACCTGCCCACCTACGGCGGGCTGGAAGAAGGCAAGTGGTTCGCCCACGGCGAATCGCTGACCCACACCACGATTCGCCCCGGCTGGACCGCCACGCCACTGATCTGCGCCGACCTGTGGAACCCGGCACTGGTCCACGCCGCCCTGCTGGCCCGCCCCACGGTGCTCTGCGCGCCGATCAACTCCGCCTCGGGCATCGTCAGCGAGTCCTTCTCCAACGAGGACAACTGGGTGCTCAACGTGCGCTTCTACGCCATGACCTACGGCACGCCGGTGATCATGGCCAACCGCTACGGTGCGGAAGGCGACAGCCATTTCTGGGGCGGCTCGCGCATCCTGGGGCCCCGCGGCGACCTGCTGGCCGCCGCCGACGCGGGCGAGCAGCTGATCGTCGCCGAGATTTCACGCACCGCCATCGCCCGCGCGCGCTTCGAACTGCCCACGCTGCGCGATGCCGACACGCCGCTGGTCCGTCAACTGATGGACGGCTACCGCTGACCCGCGATTCGGGATACTGCCCACCATGACCACCGCCACGCCGCTCGACTGGATTCACGCCTTCGACCCGGAAACCCTGCCCGACACGCATTACGCCCAGGCCCGGCGCTGCCTGCTGGACCTGCTCGGCGTCGCCGCCGGCGCCACGCGCACGCCGCTGGCCACCCTCGCCGAACGCTTCGTCACCACGCAGCACGGCGGCGAGCGACCGCTGCTGTTCGCCGGGGGGCGGGCCTCGCCGACGGGGGTGGCGCTCCACGGCGGCTGGCTGATCGACGCGCTGGATGCCCACGACGGCCAGGTGCTCACCAAGGGCCATGCCGGGGTCGCCCTGCTGCCAGGCCTGCTGGCCCTGCCCGAGGTGGAATCGCTCAGTGGCAGGGCACTGCTGGGCTGGCTGGCCCTGGGCTACGAGGTGGCCACCCGCGCCGGCATCGCCCTGCACGCCACGGCGGGTGACTACCACACCTCCGGCGCCTGGAACGCCCTGGGGGTCGCCGCGGTGGCCTCGCGCCTGCTGGGGCAGGATCGCGCCACGCTCGGCGAGGCGCTGGGCATCGCCGAGTTCTACGGCCCGCGCAGCCAGATGATGCGCTGCATCGATCACCCCACCATGCTCAAGGATGGCTCCGGCTGGGGGGCGATGACCGGCATCACCGCCGCCCTGCTCGCCGGGGACGGCTTCACCGGGGCGCCGGCGGTGACCCTTCAGGAAGACGATGTCGCGTCATTCTGGAATGACCTCGGCCGGCGCTGGTACCTGTTCGAGCAGTACGTCAAGGCCTACCCGGTGTGTCGCTGGGCGCAACCGGCCGTAGAGGCCGTGCTCGGCCTGGGCACCGTCGAGCCTTCCGCCATCGAGCGCCTCGAGATTCGCACCTTTCACGAGGCGCGGCGGCTGCATACGCCCCATCCGGCCAACACCGAACAGGCCCAGTACAGCCTGCCCTGGTCGGTGGCCTGCGCCGCTTGCTTCGGCACCGTGGATGTACACGGCATCACCGCGGCGCTCGAGTCGCCGCGCGTCCACGACCTGGCGTCGCGGGTACATATCGAGGAATGCGACACCTTCAACGCCCGCTTCCCGGCCGAACGCTGGGCCAGCGCGCGTCTGCATCTGAGCGACGGGCGGGTTCTCGAGAGCGAGCCGTGCGAGGCCCGGGGCAACCCCACCAACCCACTCGACGAGGCGGAACTCACCGCCAAGTTTCATGCACTCGCCGATCCGGTGCTCGGCGAGCGGCGGGCGCGAACTCTTCACGAGACGGTCGCTACGCTGGAATCACGCCCCGCCTCGGACCTGCTGGCCCTGCTGGGCGCGCCCTGACTTTCGATCAGGACGCGCCCAGGGGGTGGGTCAGAGCTGGATACCCAGCAGCTGGGCGCCGTAGCCCCACAGCAGCACGGTGACCCCCAGCAGCGCCTCCAGCACCAGCACCCCGATGCCCAGCGTGGAGCCGGTGACGATGAAGCCTTCCTCGTTGCTGATGTCGAGGAAGGTGGGGATGCCGACGTAGAGCAGGTAGGCGCTGTAGCAGAGCCCGACGATCACGGCGAGCGCGCACAGCCAGACCAGCGGATAGAGAGCCACCACGCCGCCAAGGAACATCGGCGTGGCGACATAGCCGGCGAAGATAATGCAGCGCCGGCGGCTCGGCCGATTGGGATAGCGCCGCGCCAGCCAGTGGATGACCGCCCCCATAAAGCCCACGGCGATGAGTATCGCCAGATAGAAGGCAATCCCCGCGGAAAAGGCATCCAGGTAGTTGAGCTGGATGGTGTGGCCACCGCCGAAGTCCCAGCCCACCTGGGTGGTGCCTATGAACGCGCAGATCACGGGAACCAGCGCCATGATCAGCACATGGTGCCCGTAGAGATGGGTGATGGTCTCGCGTTCGTCGTGAATCTGCCGCCACTCGCGGCTGGGATGGGACAGCAGTCCCCACACATGAGTGAGCATGCCACACCTCCTCGATTGCCATTGAACGCTCCATCGCTGGAGCCTCATATTCAGCGTAGTCGACGCCCCCCCGTCCTTTGCCAGTATAGTCAGCCTTTTGCACCGCAAGAGGGGTGGCAAACGCCCGCTCGACGCCGCCAGCGGGCAGGGAACCCGGGGGGTCATTACAGTACCGGCGAGGCGCCATTCGGGGCCACAAAACGAAACACGGCGCCTTCCGAGGGAAGGCGCCGTGTTCATGTCTCAGCGGCATGCAAACCGCACAGGGGTCAGGCTTTGCCTGAAAAGTCGGCGAGCGAAGGCCAGACAAGGCAAAAATCAGCGAAAAAGCGGAGTTTACGAGTGTAAATGAGCACTTTGAGCTGATTTTTAACGCCGTATGGCCGAGCGCAGACAGTTTTCAGGTAAAGACTAGTCGCGACGGTACGTACCGACCAACCGACTCATGCCGAGAATATGCGGCTCCAGCTTGGCGAGCAGCTCCGGCTGCGTCAGCCCCTCGGGCAGCTCAGTGAGGGTATCCAGCGCCAGCACCCAGAAATAGTACTGGTGCATCCCGTGGCCTTCCGGCGGCATGGGGCCGCCGTAGCCGATGGCGCCGCCATCGTTGACACCCGCGGTACCCAGCGTCGTGCCCTCCTCCAGTGAGGTGACGTCCGCCGGCAGGTTGTAGAGCAGCCAGTGCACATAGCCATAGCTGCCATCCTTGACCAGCGGCGCATCCGGGTCGTGGCAGATCACCGCAAAGCCCTGGGTACCCGCCGGCGCGTCCTTCCAGCTCAGGGCCGGGGACAGATCCTCGCCCTCCGCCGAATGGCGCCTGGGCATCGCCCCGTTCGGCGCAAAGGCGGGGCTTTCGACGTGCATGCTGGACGGTGCAAAGGGCATAGGAGCCTCCCATGGAATGTGGTGAAACGGTTAACCGAGTGACGACATTGCGTCGGCTTGTCTCTGGAAGATGGTGGCAGGAGTGGTGGATTCAACCCGTCGAGCGGACAGTTGGCGAGGATCAGCACTATATGCGGAGGCACCGACCCTTCTATGTATAACGCCAGCCATAAGAGGCGCCCTGACAAGGGCCTCCGGCGGAGGGCCATCGGCCCGGAGCAACCTTAATGGCCTTATTAGATTTTAGGCTGAACACAAGATTGGCCAGCCGAATTTCGTCCGCCATACCTGCTCGCCTAGCTTGAGGATGAACGAACCTGAAACTTCATCGACTATTGAAAGATTCCGCAGTTCCAAATAATGGAATTTCCACGTGAATTGGTGGAGTTGCGGATATCTAGCCAAAGCCAGTCCTGCTGTCCCAGGATCAGCAAACGTATGCTCGCGGGCACGAGCCCTGAGCGATGAAGCTAAACCAGAATAAACATGCTGTAGATTCCAGTAGACGGGCCTCTGCGCTTCGTACCTTGCTGCTCTTTTCGATATGTCGTAATTCTTCACAGGAACTTCGACACCGTCTTTTAAGCGATTATAGGTTTCTTGCCAGAGCGAACACTTGACGAGCACTTCCAGTGGCGCATCGGTAGACAACGAATACCACCCTGGCTCTGTCGGGATATCTGCTTCCACCATCCACTGAGAGCTGGTGAAGTCGACCAAAACTTGCTTGTATGGTCCATCTAGATAATTCAGCAATCGTTCCATATCAAATCTAACGCCAGCAATAAACGGCGCCCTGACAAGGGCGCCCGGTGGAGGCCCATCGGGCCAGAACGAATTTAATCGCCTTGTTAAAGTAGTTCACGGTTTGCCCTGAATTTTAGACCACACTGCTGGCCCAAAAACGAACGCCAATGCAATGGTTACCATTGCGTGTACGATATGGCTCTGCGCGACAATTCCCAGCGCAATTAGAATGACAGCAAGGAACTGACTAACCATGAGCAAGATGACCAACCCACCAAGAGTTGGAAATAGATTTGGGTAGGTTTTATGGAGCCACATTCCTAGGCCGCCAATACCGAACAGAATCACCACCCCGAATAGTACGCTTGGATCACCGCCAACTCCGCCCCGCGCGTATGCATTACCGCTGAAGCCAACGACAAGAAGACCCAAAATGTTCGCCAAGTACATACTCAACGCCCCTGAGACTTTAACAGGTATTAGATAGCACGCTCGCTTTACCAATTGAATGAGCAGGCGCGTTCAACAATCTTATCTAGCCAACCTTCTTGCTCATAAGTTTTTGATTTTAAGAAACACTAAGAAAAGTTCGGCGCGTTATGCAGAATTCGCGTGCCTGCTGCTTTTGTCGGCTCAGTCACCTTGAACCAACACGATCCCCTGCCCCACTACCGCTTCCCCACGCTACCGCCAGGCGAAGCACTGAGCACTCCACCGTCTGTGTCATCAGGTTGTATCGGCAATCTCTAAACAGACTTAACCTATCGCGAATCAGCGCCGAGTGACATGGCGTTACACGAAAGACGTACACACAAGAACGCCCGCGCCGTCTGGCGGCGCGGGCGTGGGCTCAGCCGGTGGTGGGGCTTACGAGGGGAAGTTGAACTGGGCGCTTTCCTGGGCGCTGCGCCTGGGCCAGCGTTGGGAGATGGCCTTGCGGCGGGTGTAGAAGCGCACGGCGTCGGGGCCGTAGGCGTGCAGGTCGCCGAACAGCGAGTCCTTCCAGCCGCCGAAGCTATGGAAGGCGACCGGTACCGGCAGCGGCACGTTGATGCCGACCATGCCGACCTCGATGGCATCGGCGAAGCGGCGTCCGGCCTCGCCGTCGCGGGTGAACACGCAGGTGCCATTGCCGTACTGGTGGGCGTTGATCAGGGCGATGGCGTCCTCGAAGGTCTCGACACGCACCACGCACAGTACCGGGCCGAAGATCTCGTCGCGGTAGATGCTCATGTCCGTCGTGACGCGATCGAACAGCGTGGCGCCGAGGAAGTAGCCCGGCGAGCCTTCCACCAGCGGATGCTCGCGGCCGTCGACCACCAGCTCGGCACCAGCGGCGGCGCCCTGCTCGATGTAGCCGGCGACCTTGTCGCGCTGGCCGGCGTTGATCAGCGCGCCCATGTCGAGGCCCTTCTCGGTGCCCGCGCCGATCTTCAGTTGGCGAGCCTGAGGCGCCAGGCGCTCGATCAGGGCGTCGGCGGTGGCGTCACCCACGCACACCGCCACGGAGATCGCCATGCAGCGCTCGCCGGCACTGCCGAACGCCGCACCGATCAGCGTGTTGGCGGCGTTGTCCAGATCGGCGTCGGGCAGGACCACGGCGTGGTTCTTGGCGCCGCCGAGGGCCTGCACGCGTTTGCCCTGCCGAGTGCCGCCCTCGTAGATCCTGCGCGCCACCGGGGTGGAGCCGACGAACGACAGCGCCCGCACCTCGGGCGCCTCGATCAGCGCCTCGACGGCCTCGCGGTTGCCGTGGACCACGCTGAACAGCCCGCGGGGCAGCCCGGCCTCGTCGAGCAGCTCGGCCATCTTCACGGCAGCCGAGGGCACCTGTTCGGAGGGCTTGAGGATGAAGGCGTTGCCGCAGGCCAGCGCCATCGGGTACATCCACAGCGGCACCATGGCCGGGAAATTGAACGGCGTGATGCCGGCGACGACACCCAGCGGCTGGTGGTTGGACCAGGTGTCGATGGCCGGCCCGGCGTTGTGGGAATACTCGCCCTTGAGCAGCTCCGGCACGCCGCAGGCGTACTCGACGTTCTCGATGCCGCGCTTGAGTTCGCCCATGGCGTCCTCGAGCACCTTGCCGTGCTCCTCGCTGATCAGCGCGCAGATCTCGTCGGCGTCGCGCTCGAGCAGGGTCTTGAAGCGATACATCACCTGGGCGCGCTTGGCCGGCGGCAGGTCACGCCAGGCGGGCTGGGCCTCGCGGGCGGCGTCGATGGCGCGCTGCACGGTGGCGGTGTCGGCCATCGCCAGGCGGCGTACCGGCTCGGCGGTGGCCGGGTTGATCACGTCGATGGTGCGCTCGCCCGCCAGGCGCTCGCCGGCGATCCAGTGGTATACGTCTGTCATAGCGTCTCTTTTCTCGCGAATATGGTCGTCAGTCAGGGGTAGGGGCCTGGAACACCTTTCATAACCGGAGAACGGGATGGGCTTTCCCGGGGGCAAGCCTTCGCGAGGGCGCTGTAAACCCTTCCATGGGCGCTACCTTTGCCATCTGACCGCCATGGATGGCGGGAATGCCGGAATGGAAAGGAACACTTTCCGGCCATGGCAAAGGACCCTCGCTTCGCCTTGCCCCCGGCGCCCATCGTTCATTCCGAGCGTTTGGAAAGAATCTCTTAAAGCTCTCTTCCAAGCAGGGCCTCATCGAACGGATAGCGCGAAAGCTTCTCGATGCCGGTCTCGGTGACCAGCACTTCCTCCTCGAGCTTGACCCCGTCGGCGGCGCCGACTTCGCCGATGTAGCTCTCCACCGAGACGACCATGCCCGGCTCGAGGATGCCGTCCTTGGAGAAGCGGTCGAAGTCCATGTGGTGGGCGACCAGCGGTGTCTCGCCGTGCATGCCCACGCCGTGGATGATCGACGGGTAGCGGCGGTCGAGGAAGCGCTCGGGAATCTTCCAGGCGCGCTCGGCGATCTCGCGGTAGCTCATGCCCGGCTTGAGGATCGCCATGTTGTGGTGGACCTGCTCGTAGGCCATCCGGTAGAGGCTCTGCTGGTAGCCGGTGGGCCGGCCGGGGCCGACGTGGAAGGTGCGCGAGAAGTCGGAATAGTAGCCGTGGCAGCCGATGGTATCGGTATCCAGCGCCACCAGCTCCCCGGCACGGATCACCCGGCTGCTGGCCTCGTTGAACCAGGGGTTGGTGCGCGGCCCGGACGACAGCAGGCGCGTCTCGATGAACTCGCCGCCCTGCTCGATCACGTTGCCGTAGAGGATCGCGAACAGCTGGTTCTCGGTGATACCCGGCTTGATCGCCGCTTCCACCTCGGCCACGGCGGCCTCGCTGCCGGCCATCGACTGGGCCAGGCAGGCGACCTCCTCGGGGGTCTTGATGCGCCGGCAGTGCAGGGTGTCCTGCATGCAGTCGAACACCTCGAGCCCCTGCGCCTCCAGCGAGCGGGCCAGGTTCAGCGCGCAACGGTCCAGGCCGACCTTCCTGTTGCCCTTGCCGTGTTCCTCGATCAGCTCGGCGATCTCGACGCCGAACGGGTCGGCGGAGAGGTTGTCGCGCTGGTTGACCGCCGACCACACCACCTTGGAGGTGCGCGACTCGTCGATGGTCTCGAGCCAGGTCGAGACGTGGGCGCTGCCGGGGTATTCGAAGAGGATCACCGGCCCTTCCAGCGGCACGTAGATGTAGCGCGTGGAGTTGCGCAGGAAGTAGCCGAACATGTTGCGCGAGCCGGTGGCGTAGCGCTGGTTGTAGGGATCGAACAGCACCACGGCGGCATAGCCCTGCTCGGCCATCATGGCGCGCAGGCGCTCGAGACGGCCGGCCCGCAGCTGCTTGGGGTCGAAGGCGGTGGGGATGCTGTCGCCGTTGGCCATCGGCGCGGAGGGAATGACCGGAATCTGATCCGGTTCGCTGTCGGTCAGACGAT
This sequence comes from Halomonadaceae bacterium T82-2, assembly GCA_001577635.1. Classification (GTDB taxonomy): domain Bacteria; phylum Pseudomonadota; class Gammaproteobacteria; order Pseudomonadales; family Halomonadaceae; genus Modicisalibacter. The sequence goes on from LSBP01000002.1 coordinate 177,496, forward strand.
CGGATTCGATGGAATTCATGAAAGAGTCCTTGCTGGGCCCGGCGTCACGCGACGCCGGGCCATGACGTGACGGAAATTCAGTCGGCGAGGCTGTCGCTGCGCCGGGTACGGCCTTCACTGAGCATGCGCTCGTGAACCGGCGCCATGCGCCCGAAGATGCGCTGGGCGCGTTCCGGCTGGCCGATGAAGCCCGGTTCCTTGGCGTAGGCGAAGATCACCGTGTGCCGCTCGCGCTCGCCTTCCACCGGGGTCACCCGGTGCAGCGAATAGCGGCCGAAGAAGATCTGCAGGTCGCCCGGTTTCAGGTCGAGCGATTTCAGGCGGCTGCGGTCGCCGTCCAGCACGTCCTGCACGCCCTCGAAGTTCTCGCCCTCGGGGCTGCGGATGCCGGGCGCGTATTCGAAGCGGCCGCCGCCTTCCGACTGGCGGGTCATCATGGTGACGATGAACTCGTTGGTGTCGTAGTGCCAAGGATGCTGGCAGCCCTCACGCAGCACGTTGACCACCAGGTCGGCGAGCGGGTCGGCGTACTGGTGAATCTCGTCGACGCCGACCACGGTGGCGATGAAGCGCTGGAAGTCCGGATGACGGTAGATCTGACGGATGATCGTCGAGTCATCGATGCGATCGCCGGCGACGAAGCCGTTGGTACGGTCGTCGAAGCGGTTGCGCGGATGCGAATCCGGCAGGCTCGGATCACCCGACGAGTTGTAGGGATTGGTCTCGTTCTGGTTGTAGTGCGCCTCGGGGGACAGGCGCTCCGTCTCGCGCTCGAGACGCGCCAGCGCCTCTTCCGGCACGAACCGCTCGAGAACGACGCAGCCGTCCTCGGCAAGCTGCCGACGGCAGGCATCGATCAGCGCCTGGCCGGTTTCGCCCGACAGCTGGGTGATGGGGTAACGCTGAAGATCGACGATGCCCTGCAGGGCCGACGTGGTGTCCCCGGGTTCGGCGGCGTTGGCGTGCATGCGGTAAGCTCCTCTGGCTTTCGATAACGCCTGGACAGGCTAGAGCCGCCGACTCCATAATAAAAATGAATGATTAAGATAAGATTGATTTTGGAGCCTTATAGACCATGGATACCGACTTGCTGCGAGCCTTCGTGACTGTGGCGGAATGCGAGGGGTTCAGCGCGGCAGGAAAGATCCTCTGCCGCACCCAGTCGGCGGTGAGTCTGCAGATCAAGCGCCTGGAGGACCGGATGGGCGAGAGCCTGTTCGAACGGACCAGCCGCAGCGTGCTGCTGACCCCGGCCGGCGGGCGATTGCTGCCCTATGCGCGGCAGATCCTCAAGCTGCAGGATGAAGCCAAGCGCGCTATGGGGGCCGACCAGCAAGGCGAGACGATCCGGCTGGGAATTTCCGAAGAGCAGGCCGGTGCCTATCTGCCCGAGTTGCTGCCGACCTTTGCGGAACCCGGCGAGTATACCCGATGGCACCGCCCCGGATCGCTGGATGAGACGAATCGAGAGCGCTAGGCTCCAGAATACCGACAGGAGAATCCCCATGCGTCACGACATCCGCTGCAAGCGTATCTATGCCGAGGCCGACGACGACGACGGTGCTCGGGTGCTGGTCGATCGCCTGTGGCCCCGCGGCAAGCGCCGCGACGCCCTGGCACTGACCCAGTGGTACCGGGAGGCGTCGCCCTCTTCGGCACTGCGCCGCCAGAAGCATCGCGACGAGATCGACGACGACACCTTCGCCGACCGCTATCGCGACGAAATCGAGCGCGACCCGGACTGCCTGCTGCCGCTGATGCGCCTGGCCCGCCAGGGTCGCCTGACACTGCTGAGCGCGGCACGGGATCTGGAACACTCCCACGTGCCGGTGCTGCGCCAGGCGGTGCTGGATGCTCTGGACGCCGAGGATCGCGACTGCGAGGACCTGCCGGCGTCAGCGCCCTGCTACGCCACCTACAACGCACAGTACGACTGACACCATCTCACCCAAAAAGCGACGGCGCCTGACCCGACGCCGTCGTCATTTCACCTCATGGGGTATCGGGGCTCAGCCGATGCGTTCGAACACCGTGGCCACGCCCTGCCCCATGCCGATGCACATGGTCGCCAGGCCCAGCGTGGTGTCCTGCTGGCGCATCACGTTGAGCAGCGTGGTGCAGATACGCGCCCCGGAGCAGCCCAGCGGATGGCCGAGCGCGATGGCCCCGCCATGCAGGTTGACGGCGTCATCGAGACGGTCGATCAGCTTGAGATCCTTGAGCACCGGCAGCGACTGGGCCGCGAACGCCTCGTTGAGCTCGACGGTCTGGATGTCATCGATCGTCAGGCCCGCCGCCTGAAGCGCCTTGTGGGTGGCCGGCACGGGACCGTAGCCCATGATCGAGGCATCGCAGCCCGCCACGCCGGTGGAACGCACGCGCGCCAGCGGCTCGACGCCCAGCGCCCGTGCCCGCTCGTAGCTCATCACTGCCAGCGCCGAGGCGCCCACCGACAGCGCCGAGGACGTACCGGCGGTCACCGTGCCGTTGCGCGGGTCGAACGCCGGCTTGAGCTTGGCCATGTCGTCCAAGTTGGCGTCGGCGCGCACCACCTCGTCGTGCTGTACCCGGCAGCGTCGCCCCTGGGCATCGTGGCCCTCGACGCCGATGATCTCGTTGTCGAAGTAGCCCTTCTCGTTGGCGAGCAGCGCCCGCTGATGGGAGCGTACCCCGAAGCGATCCTGCTCCTCCCGGGTGATGCCGTGCATCTTGCCCAGCAGCTCGGCGGTCAGGCCCATCATCATCGCTGCCTTGGCGACATGCCGGCTGGCACCGGGGTTGATGTCGACCCCGTGCATCATCGACACGTGCTCCATGTGCTCGACGCCGCCGATGACGTAGAAATCGCCCATGCCCGCCCGAATGTTGGCGGCGGCGATATGCAGGGCGCTCATCGAGGAGCCGCAGAGGCGGTTGATGGTCTGACCCGGCACCGTGCGCGGCATGTCGGTAAGAATCGCCGCGTTGCGGGCGATGTTGTAGCCCTGTTCCAGGGTCTGGTTGACGCAGCCCCAGATCACGTCGTCCACGGCGGCCGGATCGAGCCGGTCGTTGCGGTCGAACAGGGCCTGCATCACCTCGGCGGACAGCGTCTCCGCCCGGACGTGGCGAAAGGCGCCGTGCTTGGCCTTGGCCATGGCGGTGCGAACGGCATCGACCACCACGATATCGCGAGGGTTCAAGGACATGATGACAACTCTCCTGAAAGTGGTGGTTCAGCGTGCGGCGGATTCGCCGGTGGCCGGATAGAAACGCTCGCCGTTGGCGGCCATCTCGCGCAGCCGCTCGGTGGGGCGATACAGCGGACCGTGCTCCTCGGCGAGACGATCGGCCAGCGCCACGAAGGCCTCCAGGCCCATGGCGTCGATGTAGCGCAGCGCCCCGCCACGGAACGGCGGGAAACCGATGCCGTAGATCAGCGCCGTATCGGCCTCGGCCGGCGTGCCGACGATGCCGTCCTCCAGACAGCGCACCGTCTCCAGGCACAGCGGCACCATCAGGTGCGCGATGACGGCCTCGTCATCCAGCTCGCGGGTGGCCTGCGCGCTCTCGGCGACCAAGGAGCGCGCCTCGTCGTCGCGGACCTTGCGCGGCTTGCCCTTGCGATCTTCCTCGTAGCGATAGAAACCCCGCGAATTCTTCTGGCCGAGGCGACCGTCGTCGACCAGCCGCGCGACGACGGACTCGTCCTGCTGGGCCATGCGGTCGGGGAAGCCGTCGGCAAGCACGTCAGCGGCGTGCCGCGCGGTATCGAGCCCCACCACGTCGAGCAGATAGGCCGGGCCCATCGGCCAGCCGAAGCCTTCCATCACCTTGTCGACGCGCTCATAGTCGGCGCCCTGCTGCAGAAGACGCTCAAAGCCCCCGAAGTAGGGGAACAGCACCCGGTTGACCAGAAAGCCCGGGCAATCGTTGACCACGATCGGCGTCTTGCCCATGCGCCGGGCATAGGCCACCGTGGCGGCGACCGCTTCGTCACCGGTATGTTCGCCGCGGATCACCTCGACCAGCGGCATGCGGTGCACCGGGTTGAAGAAGTGCATGCCGCAGAATTTCTCGGGCCGCTTCAGGGCCTTCGCCAGGCGCGAGATGGAAATGGTGGAGGTGTTGCTGGCCAGGATCGTGTCCTCGCCGACCGCCGCCTCGACCTCGGCGAGCACGGCCGTCTTCACGTCGGGGTTCTCGACCACCGCCTCGACCACCAGGTCCACCGTGCCGAAATCGCCGTAGGAGAGCGTCGGCCGGATGCCGGTGAGGCGTTCCGCCATGGTCGCCGTGTTCAGCTTGCCGCGCTCGACCTGCTTGACGAACAGCTTGCGGGCTTCCTTGAGCCCCAGCTGAATCGCCTCCTCGCGGATGTCCTTCATCAGGATCGGCACGCCCTTCGACGCGCTCTGGTAGGCGATGCCGCCCCCCATGATCCCCGCGCCCAGCACCGCGGTGTGGTTCAGTTCGGGTGCCTGCTTCTCATAGGCGCCGGCCTTCTTCTTGACCTGCTGATCGTTGAGGAACAGCCCTACAAGGTTGTAGCAGACATCGGTCAGTGCCAGCTTGGCGAAGGCCTTGGCCTCGATGGCCTGGGCGCGCTCCCGGGACTCGCCGGCCCCCTTCTGGACCACCTTGACGGCCTCGACCGGCGCCGGATAGTGCCGTCCGGCCTTGCCGGCCACATAGCCCTTGGCCGTCTCGAAGGCCATCATCTGCTCGACGCCGTTGAGCCCGAGCGGGCCGGTCTTCATCGCCCGCCGTGCCTGGTGGTCGAGTTCGCCGCGATTGGCACGCTGCAGGATATCGCGGGCGGCTTCCAGCAACTCCTCGGCAGGCAGCACGGCATCCACCGCGCCGATGCGCAGCGCCTCGGCAGCCTTGTTCTGGGTGCCGCCGGCGATCCACTCGATGGCATTGTCGGCGCCCACCAGACGCGGCAGCCGCACGCAGCCGCCCCAGCCCGGCAGGATACCCAGCCGGGTCTCGGGCAGGCCGACCTCGGCCTTCTCCGCCATGACCCGGAAATCGGTGGTCAGGGTGACCTCGAAGCCACCGCCGAGCGCCAGGCCGTTGATCGCCGAGACGGTCGGAAACGGCAGGTCTTCCAGCCGGTTGAACAGCGCATGCACGGTCTGGTTCATCTCGACCAGATAGTCCTCGCCCTTGGCGAACAGGGCGTGAAACTCGGTGATGTCGGCGCCGACGATGAAGGCCGACTTGGCGCTGGCCAGGATCAACCCGGTCAGGTTCGGCGCCGCCTCGATGGCACCAACGGCGTCCTGCAGCTCGCCGATCACCCGGCTGGAAAGGGTGTTGACCGACTCGCCCTCCCGATCGAACGTCAGGGTGGCGATGCCGTCGCCATCCGTCGTCACCGATAACGCACTGCCTTGATAAAGCATGGACCGATCTCCGCGGTTGGAAGGAAATGCATTCATACAAGCGTTTGAATACGTCCTAGCTTGGAGTACCCGCCACCACCCCGTCAAGCCTCGGCCGTGATGACGGCGCGAGCGTCGCCATCGGGCGACTCCCGACGCCTGGCCACACCTGCTAGGATGCGCGCCTCATGCATGATGACCCGAACACGCCGACCCCGCCATGAACCCAGCCGCGCCCTCACGTCTACTGCGCCTGCATCAGTTCACCGAACAGGCGGTGCGTCATCTGCGTCCCTATGCCTGGCTCTGGCCGCCCATCGCCTTTCTGATCGGCGCGCTGAGTTTCTTTCTGGTCGATCGGCAGCAGTCCCTGGGGGCCTTCCTGGCGCTGGGACTGCTGCTGGCCTGGGTGCTGCTGCTGTCGGAAAGCCTCATTGGCCGGCTGCTGGCACGCCGAGGCTACCCGACCCTGCCCCGCGGCGTGACCACCTTCATCGCGCAGATGATTCATCAGGAGACGCTGTTCTTCACCCTGCCCTTCCTGCTGGCCACCACGGTGTGGCGCAGCGGTCAGGCCCTGTTCACCCTCGCTATGGTCGGCTGCGGGGTGCTGTCGATCCTCGACCCGCTCTACTTTCGTCTCGCTGAGCGCCACCGCTGGCTGTATTTCGCCTTTCACGCCCTGTGTGTCTTTCTGGTGATCCTGGTGACGCTGCCCATCATGCTGCATCTGACCACCGGGGAAACGCTGCTGCTCGCCGTGCTGGCCACCATGGTGTTCAGCCTGCCGAGTCTGGTGCACCTGCTGCAGCCGCGCGGCCTGCTGCGCTGGCTGGCGATGCTGGGGCTGGCCATGCTGCTGGGCGCCGGCGCCTGGGCCGGACGTGCCTGGATCCCGCCGGCGACCCTGTGGATCACCGGCAGCGCCCTGTCTCCCGGCTTCGATGCCGGGCAGCGCCGCCCCGTGGAGTCCATGGCGCTGACCGAAGCCAACCTGCAGCAACGCGGGCTTTACGCCTACACCGCCATTCGCGCCCCGCGCGGGCTCCGCGAGAAGGTCTACCATGTCTGGCGTCATGAGGGAGAGGTCATCGACCGCATCCCGCTGATCATTCACGGCGGCCGTGACGGGGGGTATCGCGCCTGGACCCACAAGCAGCACTTTCCCGAGGCGTCCGCCGGCCACTGGCGGATCGACGTGATGACCGCCACCGGGCAGCGCCTGGGGGTCATTCGCTTCTCGGTCGCCGAGGAGGCACGCCGGGCCGACCGGGCCGACGGCCGTATCCGCTCCCCGGCAGGCGTGCCGGGGCTCGACCTGCGCCAGCTGATTCCCGGCGCGGACTGACACTGAATCGCTCCGGGGGGGTTGCATTACCCGGCAGTACCCGGAAAATCAAGCATGAAATTAGCCTGCGAAACGACAACTCCAATGCCTGAAACTATCGGATTCAAGCTCACACGCCTGCCGCGCCTCTGGCGCGCCATTCTCGACGAACGGCTGGCGCCGCTGGATTTGACCCAGACGCGCTGGGTGACGCTCTACCATCTCTGGCAGATGGGTGACGGCCAGCCGCAGTGCGACCTGGCCCGGACCATCGGCGTCGAGGCGCCCTCGCTGGTGCGCACGCTGGACCAGCTATCCGACCAGGGCCTGATCGAACGCCGCCCCTGCCCCAATGATCGTCGTACCAAGCGAGTCTTCCTCACGCCCCAGGCGACGCCGTTGCTGGAGCAGATCGATGCCATCGTCAGCCAGGCGCGCACCGAGATGCTCGCCGGCATCAGCGAGGACGAACTGGCGCTGCTGGATGACCTGCTGACCCGCATCGAGAAGAACGGCCTGCGCCTGCAGACACGCAAGCCGAGCAGCGACGACTGCTGAGACCCGCGACGGCCGTTTCAGGCGACCGCCGTCCTAGCGCGGCGCGTCGGGCGGCCCCCGACGCGCCTCGTCGCCGGCCAGCGCATCGCGCAGCGTCGCCACGGGCGACGCCAGTGTGTCGAACGTCTGCGCCCCCTGTGACTCCCGCCACCACAGCCACAGAAAGTCCCGGGTCGACTCCAGCACCAGGGCGTCCCCCGGCAGTTGCGCCAATGTCTCGTCGAACGCCCGCCCCTGCTGCGCCGAGAATGGCCGCAACGGCTCGATCCGCCAGCGCCAGCCCTCGCCGCACGGCTTGAGCGCCTCGCTGGCATGAGAGTCGCGCACGGCGACGAAGCGCGGCCCGGGTCGCGTCTGCGGGTAGCGCCAGCGATAGGCGACCAGACCGCCCTCCGGCGCATGCAGCGGCGGCTTGCCGAAATGCACCGATACCCCCGCCGCGCGCGCCGCCTCGCGCAACCCGACGAGCCGCCGGTCGCGTGGCGAGGGGCGCAGCCACACCACCGGCGACAGCATCGCCAGCAGCGTCAGCCCCAGGACCAGCCAGAAGGTCATCGAAATCTCCTAAAACGTTGATATGGGTCGTTGTGAAGCGAAAAATGACGCCGTACAGTGAATCCACGACTTGTCGACTAGGGGGGCTTTCCCATGAGCAATGAATACCATCACGTCCTGGTGGCGGTGGATCTCACCAAGGATTCCCACAGGGTTCTCGAGCGCGCCATTCCCATCGCGCGCCGCAACAACGCCAAGCTGTCGGTGATTCACACGCTCGAGCCGCTGGGCTTCGCCTACGGCGGCGACATCCCCATGGACCTGACCAGCATCCAGGATCAGCTCGATGAACACGCCAAGAGCCGCCTGGCCGAGATTGCCGATCCTCACGATGTACCCCGCGAGGATCAGCATGTGGTGGTGGGCATGCCGGACACCGAAATCCATCGCTTCTCCAAGGAGAACGAGGTAGATCTGATCGTGGTCGGCTCCCACGGCCGTCACGGCTTCGCGCTGCTGCTGGGCTCCACTTCCACCGGCGTTCTGCACGGCGCCGAGTGCGATGTGCTGGCCGTGCGCGTCGGCAAGGAAGGCGAGGATACCGAAGAGTGATCCTCGGGCCCCGGCGACAGCCGCCGGGGCCGCCGCCTCAGGATTCGCCGTCGGCCATCGCCTCGAGTTCCATCCAGCGTTCCATCGCCGCATCGAGCTCCGCCTGCTTGGCGGTCATCGCCTCCAGCGTCGCGGTCACCGCGGTCGCCTCCTGCTGATAGAACCCCGGGTCCCCCACCTTGGCTTCGAAGTCGGCAATGTCCGCTTCCAACGCCTCGATGGTGGCCGGCAGCGCATCCAGCTCCCGTTGCAGCTTGTAGGACAGCTTGGCCGGGCGCCTTGCGGGGCGAGCGGGCGTCTCGGGTGCAGCGGCTTCGGTGGAAGGTACCGCCGCACTGGCGGGCTCGGCCGTACGCCGGGCGGTATCGAAGACCCAGGGTGCCGGCGGCAACTTGCCGCCCTGGCGGATCCAGTCACTGTAGCCGCCGACATAGGCCTTGACCCTGCCGTCGCCCTCAAAGGCCAGCACGTCGGTCACCACGTTGTCCATGAATTCCCGGTCGTGGGAGACCAGCAGCAGCGTGCCCGGGAAGTCCAGCAGCAGTTCCTCGAGCAGTTCCAGCGTCTCGACATCAAGATCGTTGGTCGGCTCGTCGAGCACCAGCACGTTGGCCGGCTGGGTGAACAGCTTGGCCAGCAGCAGCCGGTTGGACTCGCCGCCCGACAGCGCCTTGACCGGCTGGCGGGCGCGCTCGGGGGTGAACAGGAAATCCTGCAGGTAGCTGATGACGTGGCGATCCTTGCCGCCGATCGTCACCCGATCACGCCCCTGGGCGACGTTGTCGTAGACGCTCTTCTCGAGTTCCAGGCCGGCACGCAGCTGATCGAAGTAGGCCACCTGCAGATTGGTGCCCAGGCGCACCCGACCTTCGGTGGGCTCGAGCTCACCGAGCAGAATCTTGAGCAGCGTGGTCTTGCCCGCCCCGTTGCGCCCGATCAGCCCGACCCGGTCGCCGCGCTGAATCTCCAGATTCAGATCACGGATGATCCAGTCGTCACCGTAGCGCTGGCTGACGCCGGTCAGCTCGACGACCCGCTTGCCGCTGCGCTCGCCGGTATCGACGCGGATCGTCGCCCGCCCCTGGCGCTCGCGCCGCTCGGCCCGGTCCCGGCGCATCTGCTCGAGCGCACGCACACGCCCCTCGTTGCGGGTCCGGCGGGCCTTGATGCCCTGACGAATCCAGGCTTCCTCCTGGGCCAGCTTCTTGTCGAACTCGGCGTTCTCGCGCGCCTCGACCTCCAGCTCGTGGGTCTTCTGCGCCTGATAGCGCGCGTAGTCGCCCGGATAGCGCCCCAGCCGCCCGCGATCGAGCTCCAGAATGTTGGTGGCCAGGCGCGACAGGAAGGCCCGGTCGTGGGTGATGAACAGCACGGCGCCGGGGAAGGCGGCCAGCTGTTCCTCGAGCCAGGTGATGGTATCCAGATCGAGATGGTTGGTGGGCTCGTCGAGCAGCAGCAGATCGGGCTCGGCGACCAGCGCCCGGGCCAGCGCCACACGCCGCCGCCAGCCGCCCGACAGCTCGGACATGGGCGCATCCTCGGGCAGGCCCAGGCGCGTCAGCACGGTGTCGATGCGCTGATGAAACGACCAGCCGTCGATCGACTCGAGCTCGGTCTGCAGCTGCGCCAGCCGTGCCATGTCCGGGTCGGCCGACTGCACCAGGTGATGGTACTCGGCCAGCAGCGCCCCGGCCCGGGGCAACCCCTGGGCCACCACATCGAAGATCGTCTCGCCGCTGGCCGCGGGCAGGTCCTGGGCCAGCACGCCGACGCGCAGCCCGGGAGCTCGCCAGACCTGGCCGTCATCGGGAAGAATCTCGCCACTGATCAGCTTGAGCAGGGTCGACTTGCCGGTGCCGTTGCGGCCGACCAGCGCCAGACGCTCGCCCTTTTCCAGGACCAGGTCGGCACCGTCGAGCAGCACATGCGGCCCGTAGGCCAGATGCAACTGTTCCAGACGTAGCAGTGTCACGCACTACCTCACTTCGGGGGATGTCAGAAACGCCCAGTGTAACGCACCCGGTCAGCGCTGTGGCGGGACCGGTCATCGCGTTACAATGCGCGCCACCATGATTCAAGGAGCGGCGCATGTCTGATTCGCCCGATATCCGCGACGATTCTCCCCTGCCGGAAGCGCTGCGCTTCCGGGCACCGGCCCCGCTGGTGGACATCGGCGCCAACCTCACCCACGACAGCTTCGATCGCGACGGCGAGGCAGTGATCGAGCGCGCCCGGGCGGCCGGTGTCGAGACGCTGATCGTCACCGGCACCGACCTGCGTCACGCCCGCCAGGCGATCGAACTCGCGGAACGCCACTCCGGGCTGTATGCCACCGCCGGCATTCACCCGCATGAAGCCAGCCAGTGGAACGCCGAACTGGCCGCGGCCTTTGCCGAACTCCATCGCCATCCGGCAGTGGTCGCCGTCGGCGAATGCGGCCTCGACTTCAACCGTAACTTCTCGACACCCGCCGAGCAGGAGCGGGCCTTCGAGGCGCAGCTCACGCTGGCCGCCGAGAACGGGCTGCCGCTGTTTCTTCACGAACGCGACGCCGGCCGGCGCATGCTCGAGATGCTCACGGCCTGGCGCGACGATATCCGCGATGCGGTGGTGCACTGCTTCACCGGCGAGCGTGACGTGCTGCATGGCTATCTGGATCTCGACCTGCACGTGGGGCTGACCGGCTGGCTGTGCGACGAGCGGCGCGGCCATCACCTGCGCGAGCTGCTCGCCGACATCCCGCTGAACCGGCTGATGGTCGAGACCGACTGCCCCTATCTGCTGCCGCGCAACCTGCCCGCCAAGCCGCGGGCGCGCCGCCATGAACCGGCGCTGCTGCCGTGGATCGTCGCGGAGATCGCCCACTGGCGCGGCGACGCGGCGCTGACGGTCGCCCGCAAGACCACCGCCACCGCCCGCCGTTTCTTTCAGCTCGAGGAGACCGCCCGATGAGCGACTTTCCCGGCTTCATCGCCGTCGAGACCGGCGAGGAAGACGCCCTGCCGCTGGCCATCGCCTGGGCACTGCCCGACGGCCAGATCAAGCACACCCTGATTCAGCCCGACGACGACTGGCTCGGCGAGGAGCTGGCCGCGCTCGGCGACTACAGCCTGGACGAGCTGCGCACCTTCGGCGTCAGCCCGCTCGATGTGCTCAAGGAACTCGAGGGTGATCACTTCAGCACCACGCTCTACACCACGGGCATCAGCGACGACGAGGCGGCACTGTCACGGATTTTCGACACCTTCGGCGTCGATCCCTTCGTGGAGCTGGCGCCGGTGGCGAGTCTCTACCCCGACCTGCAACCGGGCGAATGGGAGCGGGCGCGCAATGACCTGTTCGGTGAACTCGGCCTCGAGCCGCTGCGCGCCGACCATGAGGTGCAGGTCATGCTCTACCTGCATCAGCGTCTGATCGACAGCGTCTAGGGTTTGTCCGAAAAGTCGGCGAGCGAAGATCAGGCAAGGCGAAAATCAGCGAAAAAGCGGAGTTTACGGGGTGTAAATGAGCATTTTTGAGCTGATTTTCAACGCCGCATGACCGAGCGCAGCCAGTTTTCAGGCAAAGCCTAGTGAGCGGCGGCGGGGCTACCACCAATGATGCGGATAGCGGCGGTGCCGTGCCAGATTGTTGACCAGCACGGCGACGCCCAGCATCAGCAGACAGCCCGCACCGACGGGCACGAAGGCGTACTGCCAGGTCAGGGCATGCAGCGCGTCGGAGCCGATCACCGCGATCAGCGCCGTGGCCCCGCCGGGCGGATGCAGGGTATGGGTGAGCTGCATCACCAGGATCGCGGTGGACACCGCCACCGCGCCGGCCAGCCAGGTGTCGCCCAGCCACTGCCAGCAGGCAACGCCGATCAACGCGGAGAGGACATTGCCGCCCAGCACGTTGCGCGGCTGGGCCAGCGGGCTCTCGGGGGCGGCATAGAGCAGGACCGAGGTGGCACCGAACGAGCCGATCATCAGCAGCGGCTGCACCGAGAACGACTGCTCGCTGATCGCCCCCACCCCCGCCATGCCCAGGAAGGCGCCCAGCCAGGACCACAGCGCATCGCGCCATGGCGGACGCGGCCTGACGGCCGGCGCGCCCCGCATCTTTCCCAGGTAGTATCGAACCATGCGGCTTTCGCTCCCTCGACGTGACAAAGCGCGCTATCTTGCCAAGCTGGGGCCATGGCCGGGAAATACCGTTCGGTCATGGTGTTAGACCATCGACTTGCCTCGCATTCGCCTCATGCCGGCACGCCGCCGAGCACCTCACGACCGGCGGTAACGGCCGCCGCCACATCGGCGCCCTGTCCGTAACGGGCGTCCAGCGCCGCCCGAAAGCTCGCCGCGCGCCGCGGCAGTCCCTGCGCCTCGTAGCGGGCCGCGCGTGCCTCGACCCGCTCCCGGAAGGCCTCGCGGTCCACCACCACGTCACCGAGGTTGTCGACGCTGACGTGAAAGCGACGACGGCAGGCCCGGGTAAACAGCAGCTCGAGCGCCTGGGGCGCCACCTCCACGGTTTCGAAGGCCGCCTGCTGGCGAGCGTCGCGGCCGTCGGGCAGGTACCAGTAACCGTAGTCCTCCAGGCGACGGCGACGCTCGCCGGCGATACACCAGTGGCTGACCTCGTGGAGGGCGCTGGCAAAGAAGCCCCGGGCGAAGATCACCCGATGCCAGGCGCACTCGGCATCGGCGGGCAGGTAGAGGGGCTCGTCGCCGCCACGGATCAGCCGGGTCCGGCAGGTATCGGCGAACAGACCATCGAACAGGGCGATAAGGTCCGCGACGCCATGGGGATGCAGGGGTTGGTCGCTCATGGCGGCGCATTATACGGCGCCCCGCGCGGTGCGAAAATGCGCATCGCACAGGCAGACATCCCGGCGCCGGTTGCCTAGACTGGCGGCTCTTTCCTTTCCGCTGAGAGACAGGCTCGACATGGCGTATCCGGCCCGGCATGAACGCTGGCAATCCACGTTTCAGGAGTCCCGTGCCCTGCTGCGGCTGGCACTGCCGATCTGTGGAGCCCAGCTGGCCCAGTCGGGCATGAGCGTCGCCGACGTGATCATGGCCGGCCGGGCCAGCGCGCGCGACCTGGCGGCGGTGTCGGTGGGCTCCAGCCTGTGGCTGCCGCTGATGCTGTTCATGACCGGCGCGTTGATGGGCCTGACCCCGATCGTCGCCCAGCTGGTGGGCGCCGACCGCATACCGGCGGTTCGCGCTCCCGTGCATCAGGCCCTGTGGCTGGCGCTGGTATTCGGCGTGCTGGCCGGCCTGGCACTGGTGTTCGGCGTCGCGCCGGTGTTCACGCTGCTCGGGGTTCCCGAAGGGGTCGCGGCGCTGTCCGCCGACTACCTGCGCATGGTCGCCATCGGCATGCCCGGCGTGGCGCTCTATCAGGCCCTGCGTGCCTTTGCCGACGGCATGAACCACACCCGCCCGACCCTCTGGATCAGCCTGGTGGGGCTGGCCGTCAACATCCCCAGCAACTATGTGCTGATCTACGGCGGCGCCGGCATCGAGGCCGTGCTGGGCGGCGCCACGCCCGCTCGACTGGCCGGGCTGCCCGCCCTCGGCGCCCGGGGGTGCGGCGTGGCCACGGCCATCGCCATGTGGACGATGTGTCTGACGATGTTCGCCTACACTCGCCGCAGCCGGGTTCTCGCCCCGGTACGACTATGGCGGACCCTGTGCCCGCCGCAGCGCCGCCAGCTGGCCGAACTGCTCCAGGTGGGGCTGCCGATCGGTGTGGCGATCTTCGTCGAGGTCACGCTGTTCACCCTGATCGCACTGCTGGTCGCGCGGCTCGGCGAAGTCACGGTAGCCGCGCATCAGGTCGCGCTCAACTACACCTCGATCCTGTTCATGCTGCCGCTGTCGCTGGCCATGGCGCTGACGGTACGCGTCGGCAACACCCTGGGGCGCGGCGAGCCCGAGCGCGCCCGCTTCGTCACCCTCGTCGGCCTGGGAGTAGGCATTGTCGCGGCGCTGCTCAACGATCTGCTGATGTGGCTGACCGCCGGTCCGGTGGTTGCGCTCTACACGCCTAATCCCGGGGTGCAGTCACTGGCCCTGTCGCTGATCGGCCTGGCGCTGATCTATCAGGTCTCGGACGCCCTGCAAGTGACCCTGGCCGGTGCGCTGCGCGGCTACAAGGATACCCGCATCATCATGGCCATCACGCTCGTCGCCTACTGGCTGGTGGGGCTGGGGGGCGGCTGGCTGCTGGCCGGCGGACACTGGCCGGGGCTCGCACCGCTGGGTGTCCGGGGCTACTGGCTCGGCCTGACGGCCGGGCTGAGTGTCGCCGCCGCACTGCTGGGGTGGCGCCTGCATGTCATCAGCCGCCTGCCTCGCCGGGCCGATGCGCATGGTCCTTGAGCGCCGCACGGCCGGGCACCCGCTGGGCCGTGTCCTGCTCGGCCTGGTCCTGTTGAGCATGAGCGGGTGCGGCGACCCGGCCGCCGAACAACGGCTCGCCGCCTGGCAGGACGCCATCACACAGGCACTGGACCTCCCTTCGCCGGCCAACGCCTCGCCGCCCAACATCGGCGCCTTTCCCGAGCGCGATGCCCGCCTGTTCTCCATCGAGGACACCCGCGAAGGCCTGCTGGACGTGTACGCCCTGCGTCGCTGCGACATCGTCAAGCTGGTCGCCCGGCGCAACAGTCAGCTGGGCAAGGTGGCGCCGGCCAGCCAGCACTGGCTCTACGAGCTGACGCTCTGGCGGCGCCTGCAGGCCTGCTGGAACGGCCCGGCCGCACAGGCGCTCGCCGCCGAGGATCGCCGACGCCTCGGCCACCTGCTGGAACGCAAGACCCGCCAGCTGCCGCGGTTGAGCTGGAACGCCCTGTTCGATGCCGAAGAGTGGGTCGGCACCTTCTCGCGCGCCAGCTCGCCACTGCCGCCCGACGGCGACCTGCAAAGCGCCCTGGTCGCACTGGATTATCTGCGCCGGATGGTGGTGCATCAGTTCGACCCTCGCTGGACGCCAACCTCGGCCGACCTGGAGGGGCATCTCAAGGCCCTGCGCCAGGCGCCCTTCACCGCCGAGGTTTTACGCGGTCTGTTGCTGGCCACGCAGCGTCTCGAAGCGCTGGATGGGCGGCTGGCCCAAGCCACCTGCCCCCCGGCCGGCGCCGCCTCCCTGAACGAAGCGCTGGCCTCGCCGGCGGTACAGCGGGGCCGGGCCTATCTCGACCGGCTGACCGAACAGGGCAGGCGCTGGCTGACGGCCGTGAACGCCCTGCTCGATGCCTACCCGGAAACCCGGCCGGCCATCACTCGCTATCGCCGACGCTGGCTGTCGCTCGACAACCCCGCCGCGCCCTGGCCCCGGTTTCACGCCGCCCTCACCCGCCACGCGGCACGGATCGACGCCTTGCGCAAGGACTGCACCACACCGAGCGCCTCCGCCCCGTCGATGACCGACGGGGCTTAATTTCGCCGTCGGGCTGTGCTAATAGTGAGGCGTGGCCCAGGCCGACACATTGCCGCTGAGGAGGGTAGCCATGGGTAGCTCGACGTCTCCCCGTTCCGCCCAGGTCATCGATCTGGACACCGCCCGCCATCGGTTGAGGGCTAGACGCCGCCTGATCCGCCTGGCGCCCGAGCTGGATGGCCTGGAAATGGTCTACCACCTAGCCTCGGACCCGGACACCCTGTACGGGATGCCGATTCTTGCCTGGGGGCTGCGCGAGGATGGCGAAGTGGTGGGCATGGTGCCCTGGATGGAGGCCCTGACTCCCTGCCACGAACTCGACGATCCCGAGCACGGCCATTTCGTCGGCTATCGCGATCCGGAAACCGAGGACGTCTTCCTCTCCGCACCCGAGCACAAGGTGCTCGAACTCGAGCATGCCGCCGCCTACTTCGACTACGAGGACAGCGCGGAAACCACCCTGCTCCAGCAGCTGCCCGAAACGCTGGGCACGCATGCGCTGTGCCTCGACGACAGCCAGGCGAGCTGGCAGCTCAAGCTGGTGTTCGGCTGGCGGCTCTACAGCAACGGCGAGGTCGAGGCGCTGCTGGTCGACGAGAGCCGCGTGGAATCGACACCGGTGGTGGCCGGCGATGCCTGCCTGTACGCCGGCCACAGCCGCCACGCGGTGGTGTACTTCTTCCAGCGGGCGATCGCCAACCGCATCCGCCAGGAGGACCCGGACACGCTGGAGGCGCTGGCCTGCATGGTCGGCCAGGACGGGTAGTCAGGCCCGCCTCATCCCCCCAGCCGAATGAAGTAGAGGTAGGTCTCGCCGCCGGTGTCCTGCGTTACCAGCTCGTGCCCGAGGAAATTGCAGAACTTGGGAATGTCGCGGGTGGTCGCCGGGTCGGTGGCGACCACCTTGAGGACCTCGCCGGGCTGCATGTCACGCACCTTGTTGTGCATCAGCATGACCGGCTCGGGGCAGTAGAGCCCGCTGGTGTCGAGCTCGGCATCGAAATCGGGTGTTGCGTCCATCACTCCTCCATAGCGAACGACCGGGAACCCCGGCGGGTCAGTCCAGCCTGACATGCACCGTGACTTCCTCGCGGTCATGATAGAGCTGCTTGCAGGCGATCTCGGCCTGCACGCCGGCCCGTTCCAGCGACGCGGCCAGGCGTGACAGGCAGCGCTCCACCTCGGCCCAGCGCTGCTTCATCGGCAGCTTGAGATTGAACACCGCCTCGTGGCACCAGCGCCGGATCAGCCAGCGTTCCACCATGTCGATCACCCGCATGGGCTTGTCGACGATATCACAGACCAGCCAGTCGAGCCGGTACGGCGGCTCCCAGGTGAAGCCGTCCTCGCGCAGATGCTCGACCAGGCCGGTGGCCATCAGATGGCGATCCATCGGCCCGTTATCGATGGCATAGGTGTGCATCCCGCGCCGCACCAGCTGATAGGTCCAGCCGCCCGGCGCCGCCCCCAGATCGGCCGCCTGCATGCCCTCATGCAGACGCTCCGGCCATTCATCGCGCGGCACGAAGACGTGCCAGGCCTCCTCGAGTTTCAGGGTCGAGCGGCTGGGCGCCTCCCGCGGGAAACGCAGGCGCCGGATGCCGCCGGGCTGCTCGCTGCGGTTGCCGGGAAAGCTCATCGCCACCTGGACCCGGTCACCGGCACTCCAGAACAGGTGCAGGCGCCGCCCCTGGGCCTTGCGGCGCAACGCGCCCCGCTTGCGCAGAGCGGCCTCGAGCGGGCGCTGCAGGGCCTTGGTCAACCCGGCCAGCGCCTTGGCCTCGTTGCTGTCGGGGGTTTCCTGCCACAGCGACTCGAAGCTCCAGCCGCTGGCCATCACCTGCTCGATGATCGGCGTCAGGCGATCCTCGCGGGACAGCGCCTCGAGCACCGGCAGCGCCACCAGCGACTGGCGCGCAAACACCAGCGCCTCCAGCGGCAACTGGCGATGCAGGGCGTTGGCCGGCTCTTCGTCGAGCGTCACGAAGCGCACCTGGGCAGCGCCCGGCTCGGCGACGGGATAACCCGCCCAGCCCAGGGCGGCGGCCTTGTCCTGAATCTCGGCACTCAGGTCCCGCTCGAAGCCGGCCCGGCAGTAGAAGAGCAGCTCGCGAGGCACGAGTTGCGCGGATTGTGTCATGTCGTCTCCCCTGAAAGGCCCAGCAGTCTAGCGAGCCGCCCGGGCAGCGACAAGCCACCCCTCGTGCCGCCGGGACGGCTGGCGTACACTGGCGGCTTTTGCGCCATGAAACCCGGTCCCATGCTCGACAATATTCGTATCGTCCTCGTCCAGACCTTCCATCCCGGCAATATCGGCCAGGCGGCCCGCGCCATGAAGACCATGGGCCTGACGCAGCTGACGCTGGTCAACCCGCGCGCCTTTCCCGACGACGAGGCGACTCGCCTGGCCGCCGGGGCCGACGACGTGGTGGCCGCGGCGCGGGTCGTCGACAGCCTGGAAGCGGCGGTCGGCGACTGCGTGCAAGTCATCGGCGCCAGCGCCCGGCTGCGCAGCCTGCCGCTGCCCCACTACGACGAACCCGACGCCATGGCCGGCGAGGTCATCGCGCACGCCGCCCAGGGGCCGGTGGCGCTGGTCTTCGGGCGCGAGCGCTTCGGCCTGACCAACGACGAGATTCGTCACTGCACGCATCAGGTCAGCATCCCCGCCAATCCCGACTACGGCGTGCTCAACCTGTCCCAGGCCGTGCAGGTGCTGGCCTACGACGTCTATCGCGCCTGGCGTCGGCAGGCGGGCCGCACGGCGCCGCAGCCCGGCCGCGGCCCCCTGCCCGACCAGGCCCAGCTGCAGCACTTCCACGCCCATCTCGAGCGGGTCATGAGCGCCAGCGGCTTCCTCAATCAGCCGCATGCCCGCACCAGCGAGCACCTGCATGCCCTGTTCGCCCGGGCCCAGCCCAGCCGCAAGGAGCTCTCGCTGCTGCGCGGCCTGCTGAGCGCCCTGGAGTCGCACCTGCCCGAGTCCCGCTGAGCGGCGCCCGACCCGCCAGCGCCCCACAAACAAAAACCGCGGCCCGAGGGCCGCGGTTTCGATCAGCACGCCGGAATGGCGTCAGGCGCTCAGTCCTGACCCATCTGCTGCTTGATCAGGTCGCCGATGGTGGTCGGACCACCGGTCTCGACTTCCTGCTCGCGCAGGCGGCTCATGTTGCGGCGGGTGTCCGCCTGGTCCTTGGCCTTGACCGACAGGTTGATCGCGCGGTTCTTGCGATCCACGCCGACGATCCGGGCTTCGACGCTGTCGCCTTCGTTGAGCACGTTGCGTGCATCCTCGACGCGATCGGCGCTGATCTCGGAGGCCTTGAGGATGCCGATGACGTCGGTCGCCAGCTCCACGTGGGCTTCCTTGGCGTCGACCTCGACGACGCGACCGGTGACGATCGAGCCCTTGTCGTTGACGGCCAGGAACTCGGAAACCGGGTCGGTCTCGAGCTGCTTGATGCCCAGCGAGATGCGCTCACGCTCCGGGTCGATGGACAGGATGACGGCTTCCGCCTCGTCGCCCTTCTTGAACTGGCGCACCGCTTCCTCGCCGGTCTCGGACCAGGAGATGTCGGACAGGTGAACCAGGCCGTCGATGCCGCCTTCCAGGCCGATGAAGATACCGAAGTCGGTGATCGACTTGATGGTGCCGGAAACGCGGTCGCCCTTGTTGTAGCGCGCGTTGAAGTCTTCCCACGGGTTGGTGGTGCACTGCTTGATACCCAGGGAGATACGACGACGCTCCTCGTCGATATCCAGCACCATGACCTGAACTTCGTCGCCGACCTGAACGACCTTGGACGGATGGATGTTCTTGTTGGTCCAGTCCATCTCGGAGACGTGGACCAGACCCTCGACACCCTCTTCAAGCTCGGCGAAGCAGCCGTAGTCGGTGAGGTTGGTGACGCGGGCGTTGACCTTGGTGCCTTCCGGGTAACGATCCTTGATGTTGACCCAGGGATCCTCGCCCAGCTGCTTGAGGCCCAGCGAGACGCGGTTGCGCTCGCGGTCGAACTTCAGCACCTTGACGTTGATCTCGTCGCCCACGGCCACGATCTCGGACGGGTGCTTGATGCGCTTCCACGCCATGTCGGTGATGTGCAGCAGGCCATCGACGCCGCCCAGATCGACGAACGCACCGTAGTCGGTGAGGTTCTTGACGATACCCTGGATCTGCTGACCTTCCTGGAGGGTCGCCAGCAGGGCTTCACGCTCGGCGCTGTTCTCGGCTTCGAGAACGGCACGGCGGGAAACGACCACGTTGTTGCGCTTCGGGTCGAGCTTGATGACCTTGAAGTCGAGTTCCTTGTTCTCCAGGTGCGTGGTGTCGCGCACCGGACGGACGTCGACCAGGGAACCCGGCAGGAAGGCACGGATGGAGGACACGTCGACCGTGAAACCGCCCTTGACCTTGCCGTTGATCACGCCCTTGACGATCTCGTCCTTCTCGAAGGCCGCTTCCAGCTCTTTCCACGCTTCGGCGCGCTTGGCCTTCTCGCGGGACAGGCGGGTCTCGCCGAAACCGTCCTCGACGGCTTCCAGGGCGACCTTGACTTCGTCGCCGACGCCGATGGTCAGCTCGCCGTTCTCGTCGCGGAACTGGGCGGCGGGGATCTGTCCTTCGGATTTCAGACCGGCGTTGACGGTGATCCAGTCACCCTCGATGTCCACCACGGTCGCCATGACGATGGCACCGGGTTCCATGTTGATGTCTTGAAGTGACTGTTCGAACAGTTCAGCAAAGCTTTCGCTCATGAGCATCCTACGTGATCAACGTTGATGGCGGTTTTCGCCCTCTCCGCACCACCAGCGAGTGCGGGCCTTCTCTACATATCCCCGGGGACGTTGGCGCTGGTTCGACCTGGTCCGGCTCTCGGCATCACTCTCAGGTTGCCGGGCCACGTCATCACGTCGGGCCGGGGGCGCCGGAAGCGTTATCGCATCGGGACTCGTCAAAGCTGGGACATGAGGCCCCGGTCTTCAATCAGCCGCAGAATGTGATCCACCACATCCGGTATCGTCAGCTCGGTGGTGTCCAGCTCGACGGCGTCGTGCGCCGGTCTCAGCGGGGCCACACTGCGCTGCATGTCGCGCGCGTCCCGAGCCTGAATCTCTTCCAAAAGACTCGATAGACTAGCATCCACACCCGCGTCCTGCAACTGACGGTAGCGCCGTCGTGCCCGCTCCTCGGCGGAGGCGGTGAGGAAGATCTTGAGCGGTGCCTCGGGGAAGACCACCGTGCCCATGTCGCGTCCGTCGGCCACCAGCCCCGGCGCCTGGCGGAACTCGCGCTGGCGCGCCAGCAGCGCCTCGCGCACCGCGGGCACCGCCGCCACGCGCGAGGCGTTCTCGCCCATGGTCTCGGTGCGGATCGCCCGGGTCACATCCTCGCCCTCGAGCAGCACCCGGGCCTCGCCCGCCTCGGCGAGAAAGGCCACATCCAGAGAGCCCGCCAGCCGCGCCAGGGCGTCCGCGTCGTCGAGCGCCACCCCGTGCTTGAGCGCGGCCTGCGCGGTCAGCCGGTACAGCGCACCGGAATCCAGCAGGTGCCAGCCCAGGCGCTCGGCGACCAGCCGGCTCACCGTGCCCTTGCCGGCCCCGCCGGGCCCGTCGATGGCCAGCACCGCCAACAGAGACCCGTCCGCCGTCATGACGCCTCCTCGTCGAGCGTCAGACCGACACGACGTGCCAGATCGACGAACCCGGGGAAGGACGTGGCGACGTTCTTGCAGTCATCGATGACGATGGGTTCGCGGGCCCGCAGCGCGGCGATGGCGAAGGCCATGGCGATGCGGTGGTCGCCGAGGCTGTCGATGCGCCCGCCGCCGTAATTGGACGCCTCGCCGCCGTGGCCGACGATATCGATGCCGTCCTCGTGCAGGGTGTTCTCGACCCCCAGCACGGAAAGGCCATCGGCCATGGCCTTGAGACGGTCGGACTCCTTGACCCGCAGCTCGGCGGCTCCGCGCAGCCGCGTCACGCCCTCGGCGTTGGCGGCGGCGATGAACAGCGCCGGGAACTCGTCGATGGCCAGCGGCACCTGGTCCTCGGGGATGGTGATGGCCTTGAGCGGCGCATGGCGCACGCGCAGATCGGCCACGCGCTCGCCGCCCACCTCGCGCTCGTTGTCGATGCGGATATCCGCGCCCATCGCCTGGAGGATGTTGATCACGCCGATCCGCGTCGGGTTGATGCCGACATGCTCGAGCGTCAGGTCGGCGCCCGGGGTGATCGCCGCCGCCACCAGGAAGAAGGCCGCCGAGGAGATGTCGGCCGGCACATCGATTGGCGCCGCCGTCAGCCGGCCGCCACCCTCGAGCCAGGCCAGATCGCCGTCGCGATGCACCGGGTAACCGAAACCGCCCAGCATGCGCTCGGTGTGGTCCCGGGTCGGCGCCGGCTCACGCACCCGCGTGGTGCCCTCGGCATAGAGCCCGGCCAGCAGCAGGCAGGACTTCACCTGGGCGCTGGCCATCGGCATGTCGTAATCGATGCCCTTCAGGCGCTGCCCGCCGCGGATCGTCAGCGGCGGCCGTCCGCCCTCGGCGGTCTCGATCACCGCACCCATCTCGCGCAGCGGATCGGCGACCCGCCCCATCGGACGCTTGGTCAGCGACTCGTCGCCGGTCAGCTCGGTATCGAAGGCCTGGCCGGCCAGCAACCCGGCGAACAGCCGCATGGCGGTACCCGCATTGCCGACGTAGAGCGGCCCGGCGGGCGCCTTGAGACCGTGGAGGCCGACCCCGTGGATGGTCACGCGCCCCTGGTGCGGCCCCTCGATGGCCACGCCCATCTCGCGGAAGGCCTGCAGCGTGGCCAGGCTGTCCTCGCCTTCCAGAAAGCCCGAAACCTCGGTAACCCCGTCAGCGAGCGCACCCAGCATGATCGAGCGGTGCGAGATCGACTTGTCCCCGGGCACTCGGATCGTGCCAAGAACGCCGCCGCCGGGACTGACCCGGTAACGGATATTGCGTTGTTCCATCGCCTGATATCTCGTCTTGTTCAATAGCGTATCGAAATAGTGTCGGGCATGGCTGGCCCGGTCCAGCGTCGCCAGCATGGCATCGTCGTCACCCGCGACGATCGCCTGGCGCAGACGGGCCACGCCGGCCTCGAAATCGTCCAGCGCGGCGAGCACCGCGTCCTTGTTGGCGGTGAAGATGTCCCGCCACATCACCGGGTCGCTGCCGGCGATGCGCGTGAAGTCGCGAAAACCGCCCGCCGCGTAGCGGAAGATCTCGAGGCGTTCATCCTGCCGCGCCAGGGTGTCGACCAGCGAGAAGGCCAGCAGGTGCGGCAGATGACTGGTGCGCGCCAGGACCTGGTCATGGCGCTCGATCGCCATGTCCACCACCTCGGCACCACAGGCCTGCCACATGGCCCGCACCTGCGCCAGGGCCGCGGGATCGCTGTC
Organism: Halomonadaceae bacterium T82-2; assembly: GCA_001577635.1. Classification (GTDB taxonomy): domain Bacteria; phylum Pseudomonadota; class Gammaproteobacteria; order Pseudomonadales; family Halomonadaceae; genus Modicisalibacter. The sequence goes on from LSBP01000002.1 coordinate 200,705, forward strand.
CGGCCCGGGCGTCAGGATCACCTTGTGGTGACGATAGAGATCGGGATTGGCCGCCGCCACGCCACTCTTCTCGGATCCGGCGATCGGGTGCCCCGGAATGAAGCGCGGCGGCAACGTGCCGAAGACCCGCTCGGCGGCGGCGCGGATCGCCAGCTTGGTGCTGCCTACATCGGTAATCACCTGACCGTCGAGCAGCGGCGCCAGCCGTGCCAGCACCGACTCCATCGCCAGCACCGGCACGGCCAGCACGATGAGCTGGCTGTCGGCGACCCAATCTGCCACCTCGGTGCCGCCGGCATCGATGACCCCGAGCGACAGCCCGCGGTCGATCTCGTCCGGGTCCCGGTCGCAGGCCACGACGCGGCCGGCGAAGCCGCCGGCCTTGAGCGCCGCGGCCAGCGAGCCGCCGATCATGCCCAGCCCGACGATCAGTACCCGGGGCGCCTGCGCGTCCGTCATCTACAGCACACCCTGCGGGTAGGAGCCCAGCACCTTCATTTCCGCCGAGCGCAGACTGACTTCGTCGAGCACCGCGGCCACTTCCGGCTGATCGACATGCCCCTTGAAGTCGATGAAGAACACGTAGTTCCACACGCCGGAACGGGACGGCCGCGTCTCCAGTCGCGTCAGGTCGATCTGGTGACGATGGAACGGCTCGAGCAGGTCGTGCAGGGCACCGGGCTGGTTGCGCATCGCCACCACCAGCGAGGTCTTGTCGTCGCCGCACATCGGCACCGACTCGTGGCCGATGATCAAAAAGCGCGTGGAGTTGTCGGGCCGGTCCTCGATCTTCTCGGCGATCCTTTCCAGCTCGTAGAGCTTGGCGGCCATGTCGCCGGCGATGGCCGCGCTGTGCCATTCGCTCTTGATCAGCCGCGCCGCCTCGGCGTTGGAGGACACCGGTACCCGCTCGGCATGCGGGTAGTGGGCGTCGAGCCACTTGCGGCACTGGGCGAACGACTGCGGATGCGAGTAGATCCGCGAGATCTTGTCGCGCCGCGTGGTGGGCGCCACCAGCAGGTGATGGTGAATGCGCAGCACTACCTCGCCGCAGATGTGCATCGACGAGTCCATGAAGGAATCGAGGGTATGGTTGACCACCCCCTCGGTGGAATTCTCCACCGGCACCACGCCGTAGTTGACGGCGCCGGCCTCGACCTCGCGGAACACCTCGTCGATCGCCGCCATCGGCAGGCTCACGGCACTCTCGCCGAAATGCTTGAGCGCCGCCTGCTGGGTGAAGGTGCCCTCGGGACCGAGATAGGCCACCTTGACCGGCTGCTCCAGCGCCAGGCAGGCCGACATGATCTCGCGGAACAGCCGCCCCATCTCCTCGGCATCCAGCGGCCCCTGATTGAGCGCCATGATGCGCCGCAGCACCTGGGCCTCGCGCTCCGGCCGGTAGAACACCGCCCCGGGATCATCGGCCAGCTTGACCCGCGCCACCTGCTGGGCGCACTCGGCCCGCTCGCTGATCAGCCGCAGGATCTCGCCGTCGATCTGGTCGATGCGTTGGCGCAGTTCATCCAGGTTGGTCGGTATGTCGCTCATCGTCTCCCTCGCGCTCAGCCGTGACGCCGTTCGAAATCGGCCATGAAGGCCACCAGTGCATCCACCGCCGCCTCGGGCACGGCGTTGTAGAGGCTGGCCCGCATGCCGCCGACGCTGCGATGCCCCTTGAGGTTGAGCAGCCCCGCCGCTTCTGACTCGCGCAGGAAGTCGGCGTTGAGCGCGTCGTCGGCCAGCACGAACGGCACGTTCATCCGCGAGCGATTGCGCGGCGCGATCGGATTGCTGTAGAAGCCGCTGGCGTCGATGGCGCCGTAGAGCTTCTCGGCCTTGCGCGCATTGATGGCGTCCATCGCTTCCAGCCCGCCGATGTCCTGCTTGAGCCAGTCGAACACCAGGCCCGCCAGGTACCACGCATAGGTCGGCGGCGTGTTGTACATCGAGCCATGCTCCGCCATGACCCGGTAGTTGAACATGGTCGGGGTGTCGGGCCGGGCTCGGTCGAGCAGGTCGTCGCGCACGATCACCAGCGTCAGCCCGGCCGGGCCGATGTTCTTCTGGGCGCCGGCGTAGATGATCCCGAACCGCGAGACATCCAGCGGCGCCGAGAGGATCGACGAGGACATGTCGCAGACCAGCGGCACCTCGACCTCGGGGATGTAGTCGAAGGCCAGGCCGCCGATGGTCTCGTTGTCGGTGTAGTGCAGGTAGGCGGCGTCCGACGACAGGGCGATGGCCTCGGGACGCGGCACCTCGCGCAGGCCGTTGTCCTCGCTCGACGCAGCAATGTGCGCGCCGGCGACGTGACGGGCCTCGGCGATCGCCTTCTTGCCCCAGATGCCGGTGTACAGGTAGTTGGGCGTGCCGCCGCGGCCCAGCAGGTTGTAGGGGACCATGGCGAACTGCGAGGAGGCCCCGCCCTGCAGGAACAGCACCCGGTAGTTGTCGGGGATCGCCAGCAGCTCGCGCAGGGTGGCCTCGGCGGCCTCGGCGATCGCCGTGAAGTCGGCGCTGCGATGGCTCATCTCCATCACCGACAGGCCGCGACCGTGGTAGTCGAGCAGCTCTTCCTGGGCGCGTTGCAGGACCGGGGTCGGCAGCGCGGCCGGCCCGGCACAGAAGTTGTAATGGCGTGTCATCAGCGTTGCGTCTCACAAGTCCGTGAAAGGCGACCGCCGTGATCGCGGCGGTCGCGGGGGATCAGGCGCTCACTCGGCGACATCCGGGGTGCCCGACTCGGCCGCCCCGTCCTCGACCGTCTCGTCGACGCCCTCCTCATCGTCGCTGGGCTCGTCGACGCGCACCGTCTTGACCAGCGCCTCGGCCTCGCCCAGGCGGATCAGCATCACGCCCTGGGTGTTGCGCGAGGTCACCGAGACTTCCTCGACCCGGGTACGCACCAGGGTGCCGCGATCGGTGATCAGCATCATCTCGTCGCTGCCATGCACCTGGATCGCCGAGACCAGGTCGCCATTGCGGTTGCTGGTCTGCATGGCGATGACCCCCTGGCCGCCGCGACCGCGCAGCGGGAACTCCTCCAGCCGGGTGCGCTTGCCGTAGCCGTGCTCGGAGGCGGTGAGGATGTAGGCCTGCTCCGCCTCGGGCGCCGCCGCGCCATCGCCGGCACCCGTATCCTCGGCGGCGCTCTCCTCGCTGTCGATGCGGGTCGAGCGCGGAATGATCAGGCTGATCACCTCGGCGTCGTCGGACAGGCGCATGCCGCGCACGCCGCGGGCGGTACGCCCCATGGCCCGCACGTCGCCTTCGTCGAAGCGGATCGCCTTGCCGTTGGAGGACAGCAGCATGACGTGATCCGTCCCGCCGGTGATGGCCGCCCCGACCAGGCGATCGCCCTCGTCGAGGTCGATGGCGATCAGGCCGACGCTGCGCGGCCGCGAGAACTGCTCGAGCGAGGTGCGCTTGACGGTGCCCCGGGCGGTGGCGAAGAAGATGTAGCTGTCCTCGCGGTACTCGCGCACCGGCAGCATGGCGTTGATCGCCTCGTCGTCGTCCAGCGGCAGCAGGTTGACCAGCGGCTTGCCCCGCGAGCCGCGGCTGGCGGCGGGAATCTCGTAGACCTTGAGCCAGTAGACCTTGCCCTTGTTGGAGAACAGCAGCACGGTGTCGTGGGTCGAGGCCACCAGCAGATGCTCGATGACGTCCTCGTTCTTCATGCTGGTCGCCGACTTGCCGCGCCCGCCGCGGCGCTGGGCCCGGTAGTCGCTGATCGGCTGGCTCTTGGCATAACCCGAGCGCGAGATGGTGACCACCATGTCCTCTTCGCTGATCAGGTCCTCGATGGTCAGGTCGAGCCGGCTGGTCTGGATCTCGGTCTTGCGCGCATCGCCGTACTGGTCGCGCACCGCGATCAGCTCCTCGCGGATCACCTCCAGCAGGCGATCCGCGGAGGCCAGGATGGCGGACAGCTCGGCGATCCGCTCGAGGATGCCCGAGTATTCGTTGAGCAGCTTCTCGGTCTCGAGCCCGGTCAGGCGATGCAGGCGCAGCTCGAGGATCGCCTGGGCCTGGGCCGGCGACAGGCGGTATTCGCTGCGGTCGTCGGAAAGCCCGAAGCCCTCCTCCAGCGTCTCGGGCCGGCAGGACTCGGCCCCCGCGCGGGACAGCATGTCGAGCACCTGCCCCGGCCGCCAGGAGCGCTCGATCAGCTTGTCCTTGGCCTCGGCCGCCGACGGCGACGCCTTGATCAGCTCGATGACCTCGTCGATGTTGGAAATCGCGACCGTCAGGCCCTCGAGGATATGGCCCCGCTCGCGAGCCTTCTTGAGCTCGAAGAGCGTGCGCCGGGTGACCACCTCGCGGCGGTGACGCACGAAGGCCTCGAGCATCTCCTTGAGGTTGAGGGTCTTGGGCTGACCGTTGTCCAGCGCCACCATGTTGATGCCGAATACCGTCTCGAGCTGGGTATGGGCGAACAGGTTGTTGACCACCACCTCGCCGGACTCGCCGCGCTTGACCTCGATCACCACGCGCAGGCCTTCCTTGTCGGACTCGTCGCGCAGCTCGGCGATGCCCTCGATGCGCTTGTCCTTGACCAGCTCGGCGATCTTCTCGATCAGCCGCGCCTTGTTGACCTGATAGGGCAGCTCGGTGATGACGATGTGGTCGCGGCCGCTCTTGTCGTCATGCTCGATGGTGTGGCGCGCCCGCACGTAGATGCGCCCGCGCCCGGTGCGGTAGGCGTCGAGGATGCCGGCCCGGCCGTTGATGATGCCGCTGGTGGGGAAATCGGGGCCGGGGATGTACTCCATCAGGTCGTCGACCGAGAGCGTGTAGTCGTCGATCAGGGCCAGGCAGCCGTCGATCACCTCGGTCATGTTGTGGGGCGGAATGTTGGTGGCCATGCCCACCGCGATGCCCGAGCCGCCGTTGACTAGCAGGTTCGGCACGCGGGTCGGCAGCACGTCGGGGATGCGCTCGGTGCCGTCGTAGTTGTCGACCCAGTCGACGGTGTCCTTCTCCAGGTCGGCGAGCAGCTCGTGGGAGAGCCGCGCCATGCGCACCTCGGTGTAACGCATCGCCGCCGCGCTGTCGCCGTCGATCGAGCCGAAGTTGCCCTGACCGTCGACCAGCACGTAGCGCATCGAGAAGTCCTGGGCCATGCGCACGATGGTGTCGTAGACCGCGCTGTCGCCGTGGGGGTGGTACTTACCGATGACATCGCCGACGACACGGGCGGACTTCTTGTACGGCTTGTTCCAGTCGTTGCCCAGCTCGTGCATGGCATACAGCACACGCCGGTGAACGGGCTTGAGCCCGTCGCGCACGTCAGGCAGCGCACGGCCGATGATCACGCTCATCGCGTAATCGAGATACGACTGCTTGAGCTCGTCCTCGATATTGACTGGCAGAATCTCTCTGGCGATGTCACCCATGTGTCGTCAAATCCTTTGCACTGCGACTGATGAACGCTGGCCGAACAGCCAGCAAGCGGTCCCCGTGACCCGACAGACCGCGGAGCCCCCGGCGAGCCGATGGACGCCGATGATCGGGCGATTATACCATCCGCCCGGCGGTTAAGCAGCGCCGGATCAGGCGCGATCGGGCGCCGGGCTCAGCACGTAGGGGGTCAGGGTGTCGCGCAACTCGCCCTCGATGGCCATGGTGCGCCCGGTGTGCGTATCGAGCAGCACGAAGGTGAAGTCGGCGTCGGCGATGCGCTTGCCGTCGGCGACGCGATTGATCTCCTGATGGATGATCGCGCTGCGGTGATTGAGCCCGGCCAGCGAGGTGAGTATCTCGAGCTCGTCGTGAATCACCGCGGCCCGTCGGTAGTTGATATTGAGGTTGACCGCCACCGCCGCCAGCCCCTGGTTGAACAGCTCGGCCAGATCGAACTGCTGCTCGAAATAGGCCCAGCGCCCCTCCTCGAGGAATTCCAGGTAACGGGCATTGTTGACATGAGCGTACCCGTCGAGGTGAAAGCCTCTCACGCGAAGGGTCGAACGAGCGATGCGGTTATCCATGAGCCGACAATCCTTGAGCAACAAAAAGAGAAATGACCCGATTCTAGCCACCCCCAATCCAGGTAACAAACGGTAGTTTGAAACTGCCGGCGCATGTTTCCCGGGGACGACGTCGCCACGCGACGACTGGTACCCGCCAGACCAATTCGCCATAATGTGTCTCCTTTGCAACGGGACGACGCCATGTGGTTCAAGCACTTGCACCTGTATCGCCTGCACGACGCGCCGTCGCTGACCGCCGATGAACTGCTGGCGGCCCTCGATGAGCAGGCCTTTCGCCCGCTCGGCGAGAGCGAAGCCAAACGCCTGGGCTGGCAGGCGCCGGCCGGCAACGGTGGTTCCCGCCGTCTGCATGAACTCCAGGGGCAGCGCCTCTTGACCGTGGCCCGCCAGGAACGCCTGCTGCCCGCCTCGGTGGTACGCGAAGCGGTCGAGGCCCGCGCCGCCGAACGCGAGACCGCCGAGGGCCGGCCGCTGCGCCGCCAGGAGAAGCAGGCCCTCAAGGAGCAGGTCTACGAGGAGTTCCTGCCCCGCGCCTTCGTGCGCACCCAGCGCATCGACCTGTGGTGGGACACGCGCAATGCGCTGATCGGCGTCAACGCCTCGAGCCGGGCCCGTGCCGAGGACGCCCTCGACCTGCTGCGCCAGACGCTGGGCTCGCTCAAGGTCACGCCGCTGGCCACAAAGTCGACGCCCACCCGTGCCATGACCGAATGGCTCTCGCAGCCGTCGGCCCGGCCCGCCGGCCTGGAGCTCGGCGACCAGGTGGAACTGAAGTCGACCACCGGCGACGACAGCGTGCTGCGCGGCCGCCAGGTCGACCTCGACGGCGAGGACATACAGACCGCGCTCGAAAGCGGCCGCCAGGCCACCCGGCTGGCGTTCACCATTCAGGACGCCCTGTCGCTGGTACTGCACGATGACCTGGCGCTGAAATCGCTGCGCTTCGCCGATGCGGTCCTCGACGAAGCCGCCGCCAACGAGACCGGCGACGACCCGGAACTGCGCCTGGAGACCGACTTCCTGCTGATGACCCAGGTGCTGGCCCGCTCCATCGAACAACTCATCGACTGGCTGGGCGGCGAAGCCTCCCCCGCTACACCGACACCATGACACAACTGCTTTCCCCCGACGCCTTCGAAAAGATCCGCCCCTATCACGACGACGAGGTGGCCGGCGTTCTCGACCGCCTGGCCCACAACCGGGAGTTCCTCGACGCCATCACCCGCTACCGGCTGCCGCGTCTGTCGCGCCATGCGCCCTGGCTCGCCCGCCGGCTGGCCGCCTTCGCCCTGCAGCGACAGATGCGCGGCGTGGCCAGCGTCGCCGACTTCCAGTCCCACATCGCCGCCTACATGCGGCGCATGCTGGCCACCACCACCGATGCCTTCACCGTCGAGGGCATCGACAAGCTGGACCCCGAACGGGCTTACCTGTTCATCGGCAATCACCGCGACATCGCCCTCGACCCGGCCTTCGTCAACTACGCGCTCTACCAGGCCGGGCGCAACACGGTGCGCATCGCCATCGGCGACAACCTGCTGCAGAAGCCGTTCGTCACCGACCTGATGCGGCTCAACAAGAGCTTCATCGTGCCGCGCAGCGCCAAGGGCAAGCGCGCCATGCTGGCCGCCTACCAGACCCTGTCGAGCTATATCCGCCACTCGATCACCGTCGACAACCACCCGGTCTGGCTGGCCCAGCGCGAGGGCCGCGCCAAGGACGGCATCGACCGCGCCGACAGCGCCATCGTCAAGATGCTGACCATGGCCCGCCGCCAGGAAGACAAGCACGCCGACTTCGCCGAGGCGATCCGCGAGCTGCGCCTGGTGCCGGTGTCGATCAGTTACGAGTACGACCCCTGCGACCTGCAGAAGGCCCGCGAGCTCTACGCGGTACACACCGAAGGCCGCTACGAGAAAGTGGAGTTCGAGGACATCCGTTCCATCGTCGCCGGCATCACCGGCTACAAGGGACGCATCAAGCTGACCTTCGGCACCCCGCTGGAAGGCGGCTTTGCCACCCCCGACGCGGTGGCCGGGGAGATCGACCGTCAGGTGCTGGCAGGCTATCACCTGTTTCCCAGCCACTACCTGGCGCTCGAAGCCAGCGGCCTGGCCCCGGACCTCGTGGATCTCAGCGAGGTCACCGCGGCCGACCGCCAGCGCTTCGAGGAACGGCTGGCGACGGTACCGGAGCCCCTGCGGGAATGGTGGCTGGCGCAGTACGCCAACCCCGTGCTCAATCGCGCCGGGCGAATCAACGAAGAATAGCTACGGGCTACGGGCTACGGGCTACGGGCTGCGGGCTACGGGCTACAGGCTACGGGCTACGGGCTACGGGCTACGGGCTACGGGCTACGGGCTGCGGGCTACGGGCTACAGGCTACGGGCTACGGACTACGGGCTACGGGCTACGGGCTGAATGTAGCTCGCAGCTCGGCGCCCGCGACTCGCCGCTCATTTCCGCCAGAACATCGGCGTCAGCAGCACCAGCACCGTCAGGATCTCCAGCCGCCCCATCAGCATCCCCACGCACAGCAGCCACTTGGCCGCGTCGGGCAGCGTGGAGAAGTTGCCCGCCGGGCCGATGATGTCGCCCAGCCCCGGACCGACGTTGGCTACCGCGGTGGCCGCCCCCGACAGCGCCGTGACCAGGTCGAGCCCCAGCATCGACAGGCCCAGCGCCAGCCCGGCCACGGTCAGGAAGAAGAAGAAGGAAAACGCCACCACGCCACGGCCGATCTCGTCGCTGAGGATGCTGTCGTTGTAGCGCTGGGCGAACACCCCGTTGCTGTGAATCAGGAAACGCAGCTGGTTGCGCAGCATCAGCAGCGCGATCTGGAAGCGGAAGATCTTCATGCCGCCGCTGGTGGAACCGCTGCAGCCGCCGACGAACGTCAGGTAGAAGAACGCCACGATCGCCAGCGCGCCCCACTGGGTGTAATCGTCGGACGCGTACCCGGTGGTGGTCACCACCGAGACGACATTGAACGTCACCTGGCTCAGCGACTCGAAGACCGGCAGCCCACCGAGCACGCGATAGGCGGTCAGCACGCCGATCGCCAGCGCCAGCAGCACCAGCATGCCGCGCACCTGCTGATCGCGCCACAGCACGCCCGGCGTGCCGCGCATCGCGCGGATGTAGAGCACGAACGGCAAGGCGCCGCTGAGCATGAACAGCGAGCCCAGCCACAGCAGCACCGGCTGGTGGGCATAGGCGCTGAAGGAGGCGTCGGAATTGGCGAAGCCGCCGGTGGACAGCGAGGTCATCGCCAGCACCACCGCATCCAGCGGCAGCATGCCCGCCAGCCAGTAGCACAGGGCGGCCAGTGCCGTCAGCCCCAGGTAGATGCTCATGGTGGCCTTGGCGATGCTGCCGGTGCGCGGCATCACCTTGTCGGACCAGTCCGAGGACTCGGTGTGGAACAGCCGCATGCCGCCGACCTTGAGAAACGGCAGGATGGCGATCGCCATGACGATGATGCCGATGCCGCCGAGCCACTGCATCATGCCCCGCCACAGCTTGAGGCCGTCGGAGAGGCGTTCGATGCCCACCAGGATGGTCGACCCCGTGGTGGTGATCGCCGACACCGACTCGAAGACGGCATCGGTGAACGACAGCTGCGGCGCCCCCAGCACCAGCGGCAGGCTGGCGAAGCCGCTCACCGTCAGCCAGCTCAGCGTGGTCAGCACGAACATCTGGCGCGGCTTGAGGGCGATGGGCACATGGCGGGTCAGCAGCAGCACGCTCGCCACCGTCGCCAGCACGATCGCCATCGACAGCGCGAAGGCGTGAGCATCCGGGTCCCCCTCGGCCAGCAGCACCAGCCACGGCACGACCATGAAGGCGGCCAGTACCATCCACAGTACGGCCAGTACCTTGAAGACCGGCGCCCACGAGCTGAGCGACAGCCGCGGCATCACGAGTGAAGCCATTGCGTTCGTTCCCTTGCATCCCAGTGTGCGGGCGGCAACTATAACGTACAACTGAACTCGCTTCCCGGAAAACACCGCATGACACAAGCCTTTACTCGTGCCGAAGAGACCCGTCTCGCCCACCGCGTCACCATCATCGGCGCCATCCTGGACACCCTGCTGGGCATCGCCAAGATCCTCGTCGGTCTCGCCGTGGGTTCCGCCGCACTGGTCGCCGACGGCATCCACTCCTTCTCCGACCTGCTGACCGACGTCTTCGTGGTCATCGCCACCCACTTCGGACGACAGGAGCCCGACCACAATCACCCCTACGGCCACGGTCGCATCGAAACACTCGGCACCCTGCTGCTGGGCAGCGTGCTGCTGTTCGTCGCCGGCGGCATCGCCTGGGCCAGCCTCAGCCGGCTGCTGGCCGGCACCCCGGTGCCGCCGGCCGGTTTCTGGGCCATCGGCCTGGCGGTGGTCGCCCTGCTCGGCAAAGAGTGGATCTTCCGCTATACCCTGAAGGCGGCGCGACGCATTCGCTCACGCCTGCTCGAGGCCAACGCCTGGCATTCACGCAGCGACGCCCTGTCCACCGTGGCGGTGCTGGTCGGCCTGATCGGCAGCCAGCTGGGCGCCGGCTGGCTGGACGCCGTCGCCGCGGTAGTGGTCGGCCTGCTGGTGGGCAAGATCGGCGTCGAGCTGCTCTGGGAAGCGGGCCGCGAGCTGGTCGACACCGCCCTGCCCGAGGCGGACCAGCGGCGCATGCGCGAGCTGGCCATGGCGGTGCCCGGCGTGCGCGACGTGCACCAGCTGCGCACCCGCACCGTCGCCGAGCAGGTGCTGCTCGACCTGCACCTGGTGGTGGCGCCGCGGCTGACCGTCTCCGAGGCCCACGAGATCGGCAACCAGGTCTGCCGCGAGCTCTACGCCGCCTACCCGCGGCTGGAGGACATCACCTTCCACGTCGACCCCGAGGACGACTCCCACGACGCCCGCCCCGATGCCGACGACGGCCTGCCGCTGAGGGCCGACGTGGAGGACGCCCTGGAGCAGGCCTGGGGGCGGCTGGACTGCTGGCAGTCCCGCGTGGCGCTGGATCTGCACTACCTGGACAGCCGCATCGACGTCTCGCTGTACATCGACGAGAGCCTCGCCCCGCACGACCTGAACCACCAGGCCGAGCGCCTGCGCCATGCCGGCGAGACCCTGCCCTGGCTGGGCCAGCTGCGCGTGTGGCGCGGGCCGGGGCGCGCCTGAGCCTGCGGCCACTCACGCCGGCCTGACGCATCGCCTGGCTCGTGGTATCTTTCGCCTCGAGGGTTTGCACGAAAAGTCGGCGAGCGAAGGCAAGACAAGGCAAAAATCGGTGAAAAGGCGGAGTTTACGCGCTGTAAATGAGTACTTTGAGCCGATTTTTAACGCCGTATTGCCGAGCGCAGGCAGTTTTCGTTCAAAGCCTAATGCTATTCGTCGACGGGGAGAAAACCGACATGGCCAGCTCGGAAATGCAGAAAGTCCGTGTCATCAACGAACTGCGGGATTTCATCAAGAAGCTGCTGCAGGACCCGGCGATCCTCGAGCAGTCGCTCGTCATCGCCCGCCAGCGCCTGGATCAGGACAGCGGCCCGGCGGCCCTGGCGCAGATTGCCAACGAGATCAGCGACACCACCAGCATTCATATTCCGGATGATCCGGAGGCCTATTCGGAAGCGGATAAGCTTTTTCTGGAACTGCTGAAGGAAGTGGTGAGTGAGGAGAAGGCGCTTTATTAAGAAAGCAGGTGCGCTTTATGCGCACCTGCTAATGGTTAAAGTGCATCTTAATATTTATCGCCTACTATTTACCGGTAGGCGCTGTTGCTCCTCCAGTACAGGAAGCAGGGACCACGTTAGTCCCTGACAAGCTGGTAGAACACGACCATCCATTATTAGTGTCACGTGTAACCCATATCGCACTATTTTCTGCAAGAGCCGCATCAGAATTGAACGTATAAATAATCGATGGCGTCTGGGATGATTCATTCACAACTGATACCTGCCCATACTCTTGGGTGGCTGCAATGCCTAGATTTCCAGTATCACCATCTGCCACACTTAAAGTTTGCCCACGCAAAATCAAGTCCTCTGCCTGAGTTTCAACACCCCTTATGGTCGCCAGACCAGCAGATAGCTGAGAACGTTCAACATAATCTTGATAACGTGGCACTGCGATAGCTGCCAAGACACCAATAATCGCCACCACAATCAACAACTCGATCAGCGTAAAGCCACCCTGCGCCCGGGCCGTCCGGGTCATCGTCTTCGTCATTTCCAGCTCCCTCGAATCCATGCGTACCGTGTCGGCCCGTTGCCGACGCCCTCCGACGCTACCACAGCCCGGACGGCCTCGTGGACCCTCGCGCGTCAACGCGGCATGAGCCAACGGCCCCGCTCACCTTGACAATCGTCATGCGCGCGGTGGCAGGCCTGCACCACCGGCGTTGAAATAGACTACATTATTTTACACTAGAAACGCCCTGCCGAGAGTACCGTATTTCATGGTGGCACGGGTCGGCATCCTGGCTGATCGGTGCCCCGCGCAGGAACGCGACCGCAACGAGAGGCAGAACGCCCGACGCCATGTCTTCCTACCAGCCCCCCTACGCCCCCGATACCGTCGACACGCCGGACGCCCCGGCGGACGACGCAGCGCCGACCCACTCCACCCTGGCCCGCGCCTCGGCGGGGCATTCGGACGGGCTGCGCGGCCTCTCCCGGCGGCTGATCGCCGAGGGGCGGATCAGCGAGGCGGCGATGCACCGGGCGGAGGAAGAGGCCCGGGCCAATGAAACCTCGCTGCTCAAGCACATCATCGATACCGGCCTGGTCACGGCGCGGGACGCCACCCAGGCGGCCGCCCGCGAATACGGACTGCCGGTAATCGATCTCAACGCCCTGCGTCGCGACCGCTTCCCGCCGTCGCGGGGCATGCCCGAAAACGTCCTGCGCCAGCACCACATCCTGCCGCTGATGCGGGTCGAGCATCGCCTTACCGTGGCGGTGCCCTTCCCCTCCACCCTGGCCGCGCTGGACGAGCTGCAGTTCGCCACCGGCCTGTCGGTGGACGGCGTGCTGGCCCCCATCGACCAGCTCGAGCCCGCCGTCGAGAACTACCTGGCTCAGGGCAACGCCGACAGCATGCTCGAGGCGCTGGACGATGCCACCGGCCTCGACGAGCTCGAGGCCGAGACGATTCCGCTCGACGAGGAGCGCACCCTCGACGCCAGCACTGCCGGCGACGACGCCCCGGTGGTCAGGTACGTCAACAAGATCCTGCTCGACGCCATCCGCCGCGGCGCCTCGGATATCCACTTCGAGCCCTACGAGAGCACCTACCGGATTCGCTATCGCATCGACGGCATGCTGCTCGAGGTCGCCCAGCCGCCCTTCAACCTGCGTACGCAAATCGCCGCGCGCCTGAAGATCATGGCGCGGCTGGACATCTCGGAGCGCCGGCTGCCCCAGGACGGCGCCATCAAGCTGCGCCTGTCGCGCAACCGTTCGATCGACTTCCGCGTCAACTCGCTGCCCACCGTGTACGGCGAGAAGATCGTCCTGCGCCTGCTGGACCCCACCTCGGCGAAGCTGGGCATCGACGCCCTGGGCTTCACGCCCGAGCAGCGGGTGATGTACGAGAACGCGCTGGCCGCGCCCCAGGGCATGATCCTGGTCACCGGCCCCACCGGCAGCGGCAAGACGGTGACGCTCTATACCGGGCTCAACCAGCTCAACACCGCCGAGCGCAACATCTCCACCGCCGAGGACCCGGTCGAGATCAAGCTGCCGGGGGTCAACCAGGTCAACGTGCTGCCGCGGATCGGCCTGGACTTCGCCACCGCCCTGCGCGCCTTCCTGCGCCAGGACCCGGACGTGATCATGGTCGGCGAGATCCGCGACCTGGAAACCGCGGAGGTCGCCGTCAAGGCCGCGCAGACCGGCCACCTGGTGCTGTCGACGCTGCACACCAACTCCGCCGCCGAGACCCTGACCCGGCTGCGCAACATGGGGCTGGCCCCCTACAATATCGCCAGCTCGGTCTCGCTGATCATCGCCCAGCGGCTGGCCCGCAAGCTCTGCCGCCACTGCCGCGAGCCTGCCGACATTCCCCGCCAGGTGCTGCTCGAAGCCGGCTTCACCGAGGCCGAGATCGCCGGTGCCCGGCTCTATCGGCCGGTGGGCTGCCAGCAGTGCACGCTGGGCTACAACGGTCGGATCGGGATCTACGAGGTGGTCCCGGTCGACGACGAGATCGACCGCCTGATCCTGGCCGAGGCCAGCGCCCTGGACATCGCCGCCGTCGCTCGCCGGCAGGGCTACCCGGACCTGCGGCACAGCGGCCTGCGCAAGGTACTCGACGGCACCACCAGCCTCGAAGAGATCAGCCGCGTCACCAAGGATTGACAGACAGGAATTGCAAAACAGTCCCCGCAGAGGGATGACGAACGGCCGCCACGGCGGCCCTGACGGTACGCAACGCAAGTCATCCCCCGGGACGCAGGGAACCAGCCATGGCCACGACAACGACGTACGGCTCTCGCCGTGACAAATCGCGCAAGGGACGCAAGCCGCACGAGCGCACGCCACTCTACCGGTGGCGCTGGACCGGCAAGAACAACAAGGGCAGGAAGGTCGACGGCGAACTGATCGCCGGCCATCGCGGCGAGGTCGAGCGCGAGCTTGCCCGGCAGGGCATCATCGTCAAGACCATTCGCCGCAAGAGCAGCCTGTTCGGCGGCGTGGGGCGCATCAGGCCACGCGACGTGATGCTCTTCTCGCGCCAGATGGCGACCATGATCCGTGCCGGCGTGCCGGTGCTGCAGGCGTTCAGCGTGGTCATCGAAAGCCTCAAGAACCCGGCGATGCGCAACCTGGTGCAGAAGCTGGCCGACGACGTGGCGGCCGGCTCGAGCTTCTCGGACGCGCTGCGCCAGTACCCGCGCCATTTCGACCGCCTGTTCACCAACATGGTGGAGGCCGGCGAGCAGTCCGGGTCGCTGGACCGCATGCTCGACCGGGTCGCCACCTACCAGGAGAAGGTCGAGTCCCTGAAGGCTCGGGTCCGCAAGGCGCTCTACTATCCCACGGCGGTCATCGCCGTGGGCATCGGCGTCACCGCGTTGCTGCTGATCAAGGTGGTGCCCCAGTTCGAGAGCCTGTTCCGCGGCTTCGGTACCGAGCTGCCGGCGATGACCCGCATGACCATCTCGCTGTCCGAGCTGGCCCAGACCTACTGGCTGCCCGGACTGGGCGCACTGCTGGCGGCGGCCGTCGCCGCACGGCTGGCCGCCCGGCGCTCCCCGGCCTTCGCCTATCGGCTGCACGCGCTGGCGCTGCGCCTGCCGGTGGTCGGCGACATTCTCGACAAGTCCGCCGTGGCGCGCTTCTCGCGCACCCTGGCGACGACCTTCGCCGCCGGCGTGCCGCTGGTGGAGTCGCTGGAAACCGCCGCCGGCGCCACCGGCAACCAGGTCTACGAGCGCGCCGTGCTGCGCATCCGCGACGACGTCTCCAACGGCCAGCAGCTGCACTTCGCCATGCGCAACTCCCGCCGCTTCCCGACCATGGCGGTGCAGATGGTCAGCATCGGCGAGGAGGCCGGCTCGGTGGACACCATGCTCAACAAGGTGGCCGACTTCTACGAGGAAGAGGTCGACAACAGGGTCGATGCCCTGACCTCGCTGCTCGAACCCTTCATCATCGTGGTGCTGGGGGTGCTGGTCGGCGGACTGGTGGTGTCGATGTACTTGCCGATCTTCGAATTGGGCAACGCGATATAGGCAACGGTGCTACTGCGCTCGACGATACGGCGTTGACCTTCATCTCGGCACACTCATTTAGCGCTGCTAAACTCGCGCTGCCTCGATGAAGGTCGCCCTGTCTCGCCGTCGCTCGTGACGCACCTCGACTGCTGCCATGCCAGAAAAGCGCGGCTGTGGTACCGTCTGGCGCCGATACTCGCCGACCATTACAGGAGTCTCCCTTGCCGGCCGATTTTCCGCCTCTGCTGTTGTGGCCGCTGGTCGCGGTGCTGGGCCTGTGCCTCGGGTCGTTCGTCAATGTGGTGATCGCGCGCCTGCCGCCGATGCTGATGCGCCAGTGGCACGAGGAGGCCTGCGCGGCCCTGGATCGCGACCCCGACCCGGAGGTGGCGAAACTGCCGCCCCTCAACCTGTGGCGCCCGGGCTCGCACTGCCCGCGCTGCGGGACCGCCATCGCCTGGCA
This sequence comes from Halomonadaceae bacterium T82-2, assembly GCA_001577635.1. GTDB lineage: Bacteria > Pseudomonadota > Gammaproteobacteria > Pseudomonadales > Halomonadaceae > Modicisalibacter. The sequence goes on from LSBP01000002.1 coordinate 216,881, forward strand.
CGACAACATCCCGCTGCTGGGCTATCTCAAGCGACGCGGGCGCTGCGCCCATTGCCAACTGCCGATCAGCCTGCGTTACCCGCTGGTGGAACTGGCCGGGGCGGCGCTGGCCGTGGCGGTCGCGGCGATTCACGGGGTCGACCCGGCCGGCCTGGCCCTGCTCGGCGCCTGCCTGACCCTGCTCACGCTGGCGGTCATCGACCTGCGCACCCAGCTGCTGCCGGACGTGCTGACCCTGCCGCTGCTGTGGGCGGGTCTGCTCTACCAGCTCCTGTTCCAGCCGCTGATGCTCGGCGATGCGGTGCTCGGCGCCATGTTCGGCTACGGCATCCTCTGGCTCTTCTACTGGGGCTTCAAGCTGATCACCGGCAAGGAAGGGATGGGCTATGGTGACTTCAAGCTGCTCGCCGCCCTGGGTGCCTGGCTGGGCTGGCAGGCCCTGCCGCTGCTGCTGATCCTGTCCGCCGGGGCGGGTGCGGTGGTCGGCATCCTCGCCCAGCTCGCCGTGCCGCGCCTGCGCGGCCAGCCGATGCCGTTCGGCCCCTTCCTGGCGCTGGCCGGCTGGATCGCCCTGCTCTTCGGTGCCCCGCTGCTGGCCGCCTACCAGGCGCTGCTGCTGACGTGATACGTATTCCCGGCTTCAGGAGACCCATGACATGACGTCACCGCTGACCATCGGCGTGACCGGCGGCATCGGCGCCGGCAAGAGCGCCGTGGCCAACGCCTTCGCCGAGCTCGGCATCCCCTGGGTGGATGCCGACCACGTGGCCCGCGAGATCGTCGAGCCCGGCGACCCGGCGCTGGCCGAGATCGCCGAGCACTTCGGCCCCGAGGTACTCGACGCCGAAGGGCGCCTCGACCGTCGGGCCCTGCGCGCCATCGTGTTCGACGAGCCCGACGAGCGTGCCTGGCTGGAGTCCGTGACCCATCCGCGGATCCGCGAACGCCTGCTGACGCATCTGGAACGCCTGCGGGCCGGCGGCGCGCCCTACCACCTGCTGGTCTCGCCGCTGCTGTTCGAGTCCGGCCAGGCGCGCCTCGCCGACCGCTGCCTGGTGGTGGACGTGCCGGAAACCGTGCAGGTCGCCCGCACCACCGCCCGCGACGACGTGGACGAGGCCCAGGCCCGCGCCGTCATCGCCGCGCAGATGCCACGCGACGAGCGTCTGGCCAGGGCCGACGATGTCATCGACAATCAGGGGGATCACGAGGCACTCGCGCGCCGGGTGGCGGAACTCGACGCCCGCTACCGGGCGCTGGCCGCCGCCTCTTCAACCGACGAAGGATCATCATGAGCGACGACACCCGCAACCCGACCCGACAACGCCCGCTGGAAGTCGCCTGCCCGCAGTGCCGAACCCTGGTGGTGTGGTCGGCCGACAACCCCTACCGGCCATTCTGCTCCAAGCGCTGCCGGCTGCTCGACCTCGGCGCCTGGGCCGACGAATCCCACCGCATCGCCGGCGAACCGGCCATGGACGAAGCCGACCTCGATGCGCTGATCGACCGCCTGGAGCGCGGCGGCGATAACCGCTGAGCCTGTAGTCCTCGCTTCGATTCAGGAAGCGCTGAATAAATCGCCGAGCGGAGTGCAGCGCAAGGCGCACGGAGCACAGGAACCGGAGCCTATGGGGTATAGGTGAGGATTCCGAGCACCGCGCAACGAAGCGATGCACCCGCGCAGGCATTTAGTCAGTGTTTCCTCAGATCACGAACAGATCCATGAACTCATGCACCGGCGTGGCCTCCAGCTGCGCCTGGTCCTTGCACAGGCCGAAGATCCGCTCGCAGCGCCCGGCCGGGAAGCGCGTGGCCAGGTTGGCCTGGAACTTGGCCTCGAGCAGCGGGATGCCCTCCGCGCGGCGGCGGCGATGGCCCACCGGATACTCCACTTCCACCTTGTCGGTCTTGCTGCCGTCGCTGAAGAACACCTGTACCGCGTTGGCGATGGAGCGCTTGTCGGCCTCCAGGTACTCGCGGGTATAGCGCGGGTCCTCCTCGATCACCATCTTGCCGCGCAGCTCGTCGATGATCGGGTGCGCCTCGTGGAAGGCGTCCTCGTAGTGCTCGGCGGTCAGCGACCCGAACGCCAGCGGCACCGCGGTCATGTACTGCAGGCAGTGGTCGCGGTCGGCGGGGTTCGCAAGGTGCCCTTCCTTGGAGATGATGCGAATCGCCGACTCGTGGGTGGTGATGACAATCTTGTCGATCTCGTCGAGCCGGTCCCTGACCTCGGGATGCAGCCGCACCGCCGCCTCGCAGGCGGTCTGGGAGTGGAACTCGGCGGGGAAGGAGATCTTGAACAGGATGTTCTCCATCACGTAGGTGCCGTAGTCCTGGGGCAGGTTGAAGCGGCGCTGGTCCTCCGGCTTGAGCGCCTGGTCCTTGTTGGTCTTGGAGAACAGCACGTCGTAGAAGCCCCACTGCGGCGCGGACAGCACCCCGGGAATGCCCATCTCGCCGCGCAGGGCGATGTCGGCCAGGCGCACCGCCCGCGAGGTGGCGTCCCCCGCCGCCCAGGACTTGCGCGAGCCGGCGTTGGGCGCGTGACGGTAGGTGCGCAGGCTCTGGCCGTCGACGAAGGCATGCGACAGCGCCGAGAGCAGCTGTTCACGATCGGCGCCCATCAGCTTGGCGACCACCGCGGTGGAGGCCACCTTGACCAGCACCACGTGGTCCAGCCCCACGCGGTTGAAGGAGTTCTCCAGCGCCAGCACGCCCTGGATCTCGTGGGCCATGATCATCGCCTCGAGCACCTCGCGCATGGTCAGCGGCGCCTTGCCCCGGGCGACACGCTGCTGCGAGAGATGATCGGCGACGGCGAGGATGCCGCCCAGATTGTCGGAGGGGTGGCCCCACTCGGCGGCCAGCCAGGTGTCATTGTAGTCCAGCCAGCGGATGATCGCGCCGATGTCCCAGGCGGCCTTGGCCGGGTCGAGACGAAACGAGGTACCCGGCACGCGGGCGCCGTGCGGCACCACCGTGCCCTCGACGAGCGGGCCCAGGTGCTTGGTGCACTCGGGAAAGCGCAGGGCCAGCAGGCCGCAGCCCAGGGTATCCATCAGGCAGTTGCGGGCGGTATCCAGAGCCTCGGTGCTGTCGATCCGGTAGCCGAGCACGTAATCGGCGATCTGCTGGAGTTCGGCGTCGTAGTCCGGACGCTGGTTCTGTTCAACGTTGGCGCTCATCGTGGTTCCTTGATGTAGAGGGGGCGAAGCCGCATTGGAATTCGTTTCCAAACTCTCGGAATGACGGGCGCCGGGGGCCAAGGCAAAGCGAGGGTCCTTTGCCATGGATGGCAAAGGTAGCGCCCAGGGAGGGGTTTACAGCGCCCTCGCGAAGCCTTGCCGCCGGGAAAGCCCATCTCCTCTGCCGGTTGAGGGGGGCGCTTATTGACGCTGCTCGATCGGCAACCATTCCTGCTTCTCCGGCCCGGTGTAGTCGGCGCTCGGGCGAATGATGCGGTTGTTCTCGCGCTGCTCGAAGACGTGCGCGCACCAGCCGGTCAGCCGCGAACAGACGAAGATCGGCGTGAACAGCTTGGTGGGAATGCCCATGAAGTGATAGGCGCTGGCGTGGAAGAAGTCGGCGTTGCAGAACAGCTTCTTCTCGCGCCACATGACGGCCTCGACCCGTTCGGAAACCGGGTACAGCCGGGTGTCGCCGACGTCCTCGGCCAGCCGCTGCGACCAGTGCTTGATGATGGCATTGCGCGGGTCGGACTCGCGGTAGATGGCGTGCCCGAAGCCCATGATCTTCTCCTTGCGCTCGAGCATGCCGAGGATCTCGCGCTCGGCCTCGTCGGGGCTCTGCCAGTCCTCGATCATCGCCATGGCCGCCTCGTTGGCACCGCCGTGCAGCGGCCCGCGCAGCGAACCGATGGCCCCGGTCACGCAGCTGTGGATGTCGGACAGCGTCGAGGCACAGACCCGGGCGGTGAAGGTCGAGGCGTTGAACTCGTGCTCGGCGTAGAGGATCAGCGAGACGTTCATCACCCGGGCATGCAGCTCGGAGGCCGGCTTGCCGTGCAGCAGGTGCAGGAAGTGCCCGCCCACCGACTCGTCGTCGGTCTCGGTGTCGATGCGCACCCCGTCGTGGGAGTAGCGGTACCAGTAGTTGATGATCGACGGGAACGCCGCCAGCATGCGGTCGCTCTGGTCCTGCTGCTCGTCGAAGCTCTCCTCGGTCTCGAGGTTGCCGAGCATCGAGCAGCCGGTGCGCATCACGTCCATCGGATGGGCGTCGGCGGGAATCTGCTCGAGCACCGTCTTGAGCGCATCGGGCAGGCCGCGCAGCCCCTTGAGCCGCGCCACGTAGGCGTCGAGTTCGGCCTGATTGGGCAGCTTGCCCTTGAGCAGCAGGTAGGCGACCTCCTCGAAGCGGGCATGCTCGGCCAGGTCGTGAATATCGTAGCCGCGATAGGTCAGCCCCGAGCCGCTCTTGCCCACGGTGCAAAGCGCCGTGCTGCCGGCGCTCTGGCCGCGCAGGCCGGCGGTGTTGGACGCAGTCTCTGCCATGACGTGTCTCCTTGCCTTGTTATGCTGTCAGCCTCTTTACACAATCCCTGCCCGGGCGCCGGATATGTCCGGCAACCGCCCGGGGCAGCGCTTAGCGATCCTTGTCGAACAGCTCATCGAGCTTGCGCTCGAAGGCGTGGTAATCGAGGAAGTCGTAGAGTTCATCGCGGGTCTGCATCAGCTCGACCACGTCGTGCTGGTGGCCCTGCTCGTGGATGCTGCGATAGACCTTGAGCGCCGCGGCGTTCATGGCGCGGAACGCCGAGAGCGGGTACAGCACCATCCGGCAGCCCACCTCGCCCAGCTCCTGCTGGGTGAACAGCGGCGTGGCGCCGAATTCGGTGATGTTGGCGAGAATCGGGGCGTCGACCCCTTCACAGAAGGCGCGGTAATCCTCGAGGGAATGCACGGCCTCGGCGAAGATCGCGTCGGCGCCGGCCTCGATGCAGGCATTGGCGCGGTCGACGGCCGCCTCGAGCCCTTCCTTCTGGAAGGCATCGGTACGGGCGATCAGGTAGAACTCCGGATCCAGGCGCGCATCGGCGGCGGCCTTGATGCGGTCGACCATCTCCTGCCTAGAGACGATCGCCTTGTTGGGGCGGTGCCCGCAGCGCTTCTGGGCCACCTGGTCCTCGAGATGGACCGCAGCAACGCCGGCTCGACCCATCTCGCGGATGGTGCGGGCGATGTTGAAGGCCCCGCCCCAGCCGGTGTCGATATCCACCAGCAGCGGCACGTCGGTGGCGGCGGTGATGCGCCGGGCGTCCTCGACCACGTCGTTCATGGTGGTCATGCCCAGGTCGGGCAGGCCGAAGGAGGCGTTGGCCACGCCGCCGCCGGACAGGTAGATCGCCGAATGGCCGACCTTTTCCGCCATCAGCGCGGAATAGGCATTGATGGTGCCGACGATGGGCAACGGGCGCTGCGCGTCGAGGGCGGCGCGAAAGCGCGCCCCGGGGGTGAGTCGGGTCATGGTGTCTTCCTCTGGAGGGGGGGCACGGGCGGTTGTTCGGCTTCCTGCTCGAGCACGGCGGCGTAGCGCTTGGCCACGTTCTCGCGGGAGGCGCTGACATGGCGGCGCATCAGCAGCTCGGCGAGCTCCTCGTCGCCCGCCTCGATGGCGTCGACGATGCGATGGTGCTCGACGAAGGCCCGCCGCGGGCGCGCGCCACTGGCACTGAACTGGGTGCGATACAGCCGCACCAGGTAGTAGAGGTCGTCGCAGAGCAGGGTCATCAGCATGCGGTTGTGGCTGCCCTGGACGATGCGATAGTGGAAGTCGAGATCGCCCTCGCGCTGGTAGTAGGCCTCGCCGCGGGACAGGTCCGACTGGCGCTCGTGAAACGCCAGCACCTCGCGCAGCCCGGCGATCTCCTCGGCGGTCATGTGGCGCGCCGCCAGCCGCGCGGCCATGCTTTCCATGGCCTCGCGCACATCGAACAGCTCGAGCAGCTCGCGCATCGTGAGCTTGACCACGCGCGCGCCGACGTGGGGGACGCGCTCGATGAGCCGATGGGTCTCGAGCCGGCGCATCGCCTCGCGCAGCGGCCCTCGCGAAATGCCGTAGGTCTTGGCCAGGCCCGGCTCGGTGATCTTGGTGCCGGGTGCCAGTTCGCCGCGCACTATGGCATCCTGCAGCTGGTTGAATACGCGCTCGGCGAGGGTGCGAACTTCGGGAACGGGAGTGTCCTGCATGTCATGCTCGCCATTGTCGACAATCTGGATTGTCTTGCACTCTAGTCAGCCCGTCGATGAGCGTCAACACCCCGTTTGCTTCCGGCTGTTAGACCTTTGGTGAGTCACCTCTCCGGGGCTTGCAACAGCATTGTCGACAATAAGCGCGCTCCACGATCAACGACGCCGCGCCCCGGTGCCTGATAGAATACGCCCCTTCCCACGCCAGACCGCCGCGCATGACCGACCGACTCGACATCACCCCGCTGCCCTATCATGGCACCCCCATGGCCCGCTTCGCCGCACTGCGCCACCGGCCCGGCGCGGTGCTGCTGGACAGCGGCAGGCCCGAGGCCCCGAGCGGGCGCTTCGACATCCTGGCCAGCGACCCGCTGACCACGCTGAGCGTGGATGCCGCGGGTCGGGTCACGGCGGATGACGGCAGCCCCCTGCCCGAGAGTCCCTTCGCCGCCCAGCAGGCACTGCTGCAACGGCTGCCGAGCGATGTGCCCGACAGCGAGCTGCCCTTCCTCGGCGGCCTGATCGGCTACTGGAGCTATGATCTGAACCGCCACCTCGCCCCTCTCGAGGGCCGCGCCCGCCCTGTTACCGACCTACCGTTGAGCCGCGTGGGCCTCTACGACTGGGCGATCATCGAGGACCATCAGCAGCACCGCGCCTGGCTGGTGGCCGGCGCCACGCGCCGCGCCCAGGTTCTCGACTGGCTCACCCGGGCGTCCCCGGACGCGGCGCCGTTCGCTCTCGACGCGCCCTTCGCCGCCGAACTCGACCGCGACGCCTACGGCGAGCGCTTCCGCCGCGTGCAGGCCTACATTCGCGCCGGGGACTGCTACCAGATCAACCTGGCCCAGCGCTTCAGCGCGCCCTTCCGCGGCAGCCTGTGGGACGCCTACCAGCGCCTGCGCCGGGCCACGCCCACGCCCTTCGGCGGCTTTCTGGCCTGGGACGACAAGGCCTTGCTGTCGGTCTCGCCGGAACGCTTCATCGCCGTGCGCGACGGCCGGGTCGAGACGCGGCCCATCAAGGGCACGCGGCCGCGGGGCGCCACGCCCGAGGCGGATCGCCGGGAGGCCGAGGCGCTCACCGGCAGTCTCAAGGATCGCGCCGAGAACGTCATGATCGTCGACCTGCTGCGCAACGACCTGGGCCGGGTCTGCCGGCCGGGCAGCGTGCGGGTCCCGCAGCTGTGCGGGCTGGAGAGCTACGCCAACGTGCACCATCTGGTCAGCGTGGTCCGGGGCGAACTGGCCGCCGGCCGGTCGGCGCTCGACCTGCTGGCCGCCGCCTTCCCCGGCGGTTCGATCACCGGCGCCCCCAAGATTCGCGCCATGCAGATCATCGACGAACTCGAGCCCGGCCAGCGCAGCGTCTATTGCGGCAGTCTCGGCTACGTGGACGTGCGCGGTCACATGGATACCTCGATCGCCATCCGCACGGTGGTGGCCGACGGCGATCGGCTGCACATCTGGGGCGGCGGCGGGCTGGTCGCGGACTCCGACGAGGAAGCCGAGTATCAGGAAACCCTGGCCAAGATCACCCGCCTGATGGAGGCCCTCGACGCATGATCGGCCCGCGGAGCGCCCCGTCATGAGAGCCACTTCGCCGAGCGCCAGTGCCGATACGCACGACAGCGTCGCGCGCTACCACGCGCGGCGGCGTCGCCAGCGGCGCCTGCTGGCCGGCATGGCCGGGCTGACGCTGCTCGCCCTGCTGGTGGAAGTGGCCACCGGGCCCGGCGGCTACCCGCTCGACGACGTGCTGAGCGCGCTGCTGACCCCGGACCGGGCCGTGCCCACGCTGCGCGCCATCGTCTGGGAGGTGCGCCTGCCGGTGGCGCTGATGGCGGTGCTGACCGGGGCCAGCCTGGCCATGGCCGGCGCCGAGATGCAGACGCTGCTCAACAATCCGCTGGCCGATCCCTTCACGCTGGGTATCGCCTCCGCCGCCAGCGTCGGCGCCGCGCTGAGCCTGGTGCTGGGCGTGCAACTGGTGCCGCTGGTGGGCCCCTGGCTGATCGCCGGCAACGCCTTCCTGATGGCCATGGCCGCGGCCCTGACCCTGTGGGCCGTCAACCGCTGGCGCGGCGTCGGCGTCCAGGGGCTGGTGCTGCTGGGCATCGCCATCATGTTCTTCTTCAACGCCCTGCTGGGGCTGCTGCAGTTCGTCGCTTCCGCCGAGGCCTTGCAGCAGCTGACCTTCTGGTCGCTGGGCAGCCTGAGCCGTGCCGACTGGCCCGCGGTGGCGCTGGTCGCCGTGGTGCTTGCGGTCTGCGGCATCGGCTTCGCGCGCGGACGCTGGCAGCTCACCGCCCTCGGCCTGGGCGAGGCCCATGCCCACTCGCTGGGCATCGATACCCAGACGCTGCGCCTGCGCGCCCTGCTGGGCGCCTCGCTGCTGGCCGCGGCCACGGTGGCCTGCGTCGGCACCATCGGCTTCGTCGGCCTGGTCGGCCCGCATATCGCCCGGCTGCTGGTGGGCGAGGACCAGCGGGTGTTCCTGCCCATGGCGACCCTGTGCGGGGCCTTGCTGATGAGTGTCACCGCGACGCTGGCCAAGTCCGTGGTCCCCGGCCTGGTGGTGCCGATCGGCCTCATCACGGCGCTGATCGGCCTGCCGTTCTTCGTCTCGCTGATCCTGCGCAGCCGCACGGAGCCCTGGGGATGAGCCTGCAGGTCGACGCCCTGTACTGCCGTCGCGACGGCCGCCCGGTGCTCGACGGCGTCGGCCCGCTCGAGGCCCGTGGCGGCGAGATCACCGCCCTGATCGGCCCCAACGGGGCCGGCAAGTCCACGCTCCTGCGCAGCATCGCGGGCCACCAGCCGGCCGGCGGCGAGATCCGGCTCGACGGCGCCTCGTTGCGCCACCAGCCGCTGGCTCGTCTTGCCCGCCACCTCTATTACCTGCCACCCAACACCGCGACCGCCAGCCGCCTGCCGGTGTTCGAGACCCTGCTGCTGGCCCTGCGCACCCGGGGCTGTCCTGCCGACGCCCCCGCGACCCTCGAGCGCATCCGGACCATGCTGCACCAGCTCGAACTCGACACACTGGCCGAGCGCCCGCTGGCCCAGCTGTCCACCGGGCAGCGCCAGCGCGTGGCCGTCGCCCAGGCGCTGATCCGCGAGCCCCGACTGCTGCTGCTCGACGAGCCCACCAGTGCGCTGGACCTGCATCACCAGCTGCGCGTGCTCGATGACCTGCAACAGCGCGCCAGGCAACAGGGCCAGATCATCGTCATCGCGCTGCACGACCTGACCCTCGCCGCCCGCTTCGCCGATCGGCTCTGGGTGCTCGACCGGGGATGTCTGGTGGCTCAGGGCGAGCCCGGCGAGGTACTCACCGCCGACCTGCTGCGGCGCGTCTATGCCATCGAGGCCGAGGTGGATACCGGCGGCCCGGCCGGCGCCCGCATCACGCCGCTGGCGGCCACCCGGCGACCCGACGGCGGTGGCGGCACGCCCTGACGCCAAGACCGGCGCCGTGGTGCGCGGCGGCCTCTTAGCGCCAAATCATCTAAATGGGTGATTCATACTGAAATTTACGCTATATAAGCATCGAACCAAACATTATTGGGGCGGCCTGTAGCGGCTTTGCTACCGTAGACGCATTTCACGGATTCACGCCCTTCGAGGAGCGCCGCATGACCCTGGATATCGACGCCGTCAACCGAGAACTCGGCCATGACCCCGAGGCCCTGACCCGCTGGGCGCTGGAGCTCGACAAGCGCGCCATCTGCACCACCAACTTCCGACCCTTCGAGGCGGTGATCCTGCATCTGGCGACGCGCTTTCAGCCCGACATCCCGGTGGTATGGATGGACTCCGGCTACAACACCGAGGCCACCTACCGGTTCGCCGACGAACTCGCCCAACGCCTGTCGCTGAACCTGACGATCTATCACCCGCGCCGCTCGCGGGCGCATCGCGAGGCGGTGGACGGCCCCCTGCCGGGAATCGACGACCCGCGCCATGCCGCCTTCACCGAGGAGGTCAAGCTCGAGCCCTTCAACCGCGCCCTGCGCGAGATGGCCCCCGAGGTGTGGCTGACCGCCCTGCGTGCCGAGGACACCGCCCAGCGCGCCCGGATGCAGCCCGTCTCGCTCAACGCCGACGGCCTGATCAAGGTCGCGCCGGTACTGCACTGGACCGCGAAGGACATGTACCAGTACCTGCAGCGCTTCGACCTGCCCAACAACTTCGACTACTTCGACCCCACCAAGGTCGAGGAGAAGCGCGAGTGCGGCCTGCATCTGCAGCACTGACCGATCGCCTGCCCTGAACGACGGAACCCCGCCATGCGCGGGGTTCTCTGCATTCGAGACTCGTCACTCGCCGGGCGTCAGCGTACCGGCAGCTCGAGCCCCTCGAACAGCGCCCGCTCGTGGCGCGGTCCGGCGGCCAGCGCGGCGTCGACCCGGTCGCGGTCGAGATGCGGGGCGAAACGCTGAATGAAGTCGTACATGTAGCCGCGCATGAAGGTGCCGCGACGAATGCCGATCTTGGTGGTCGAGCTCTCGAACAGGTGCCCGGCGTCCAGCGGCACCAGATCGGTGTCGGTCTGCGGGTCCACCGCCATGTGGGCGACGATGCCCACGCCCAGGCCCAGGCGTACGTAGGTCTTGATGACGTCGGCATCGGCGGCGGTGAGCACCACATTGGGGGTGAGCCCCCGGGCGCGGAAGGCCTCGTCGAGCTGCGAGCGGCCGGTGAAGCCGAACACGTAGGTCACCAGCGGGTACTCCGCCAGGCGCTCCAGGGTCAGCTCGCCCAGCTTGGCCAGCGGGTGGTCCTCGGGCACCAGCACGCAGCGATTCCAGCGGTAGCACGGCAGCAGCACCAGGTCGTTGAACAGCTCCAGCGACTCGGTGCAGATCGCGAAATCGGCCTGCCCCGTGCTCACCATCTGGGCGATCTGCTTGGGCGTGCCCTGCTGCATGTGCAGCGCCACGTCGGGGTACTTGCGGGTGAACTCGCTGATCAACGGCGGCAGCGCGTAGCGGGCCTGGGTATGGGTGGTGGCGATCGACAGGCTGCCGCGGCGCTCGTCGCTGTGTTCCTGGGCGACTTCCTTGATATTGTCGACGGTACGCAGCACCTCGCCGGCCAGCTCGATGATCGACTCGCCGGCCGGCGTCACCCGCGTCAGGTGCTTGCCGCTGCGCGCGAAGATCTCCACACCCAGTTCGTCCTCCAGCAGGCGGATCTGCTTGGAAATGCCCGGCTGGGAGGTGAACAGGCTCTGGGCGGTGGCCGAGACGTTGAGGTTGTGCCGGGTGACTTCCCAGATGTAGCGAAGCTGCTGCAGTTTCATGCGCGTGCGACTCCTGACCGCCGCCCGCTATTGCCTTGACATCGACAAGGGAATAATGGGCAGCCTATCAATTACCTAATAGAATATAGGGAGCATCATAGACGCCCGCGCCGACAGCGGCAAGCGATCGCGACCGCGGCGTGCCTGCCGATAGACCGCTCCTATCAAAGGGCTGAACCCAGCGTATTTGCCAGCGGGAGGCTCCAAGGCTACCATCGACCGACTACGCTAGAGTCAGCGCAAGCAATCTGGAGATTCACATGGCTAATAACGTCGATGTCACCACCGCCAACTTCGAGCAGGAGGTGCTGAAGGCCGACAAGCCCGTCCTGCTGAAGTTCTGGGCGCCCTGGTGCGGCCCCTGCAAGATGATGGCGCCGGTGGTCGAGGAAGTCGCCGACGAGAAGGCCGATACCCTCAAGGTCGTCAGCGTCAATGTCGACGATGCTCCGGACATTGCCGCCGAGCATGGCGTGCGCGGCGTACCGACCGTGATGCTGTTCAAGTCCGGCGCCAAGGTCGCCTCGTTGGTCGGCGCCCAATCGAAGTCGCAGCTGGTTCAGTTCATCGATCAGAACGCCTGATCACAACGAGCGCTCGCGTCTCGTAACGCCGCCCCATCCAGCCATGGGGCGGCGTTTTCGTATCCCCGTATCGCGTCAATACTCCCGGCGTCCGCCCAGCATTCTCGCCAGCCAGCGTGTCTCGGGATGACTGTTGAGGGCGATCTTCAGCGTCATGGTCAGCGGCACCGCGAGCAGCATTCCCACCGGCCCCAGGATCCACCCCCATACTACCAGCGACAGAAAGGCCACCAAGGTCGAAAGCCCCAGGGTATGGCCCATCACCCGTGGCTCGATGAGATTGCCGATCACGAAGTTGATGACCAGATAGGCCAGCGCCAGCACACTCGCCTTCGCCAGACCGCCGTCGGGCATCACCAGGGTCAGCATCACGGCCGGCACCGCCGCCAGGGCCGAACCGATGTTGGGAATGTAGTTGAGACTGAACGCCAGCGTTCCCCACAGCAGCGGGAACTGCACCCCCAGCAGCAGGCAGGCGAGATAGATCAGTGCCCCGGTGACCAGGCTGATGACCGTCTTGATCGCCAGGTAGCACTTGAGATTGTGACTGAATTCATTGAAACGGCGCAGACTCGGCACCGGATTGTCGAGCGACTCGGCAACCTTCTCGCGAAAGTCCAGGGTCTCGAAGAGCATGAAGATCACCAGCAGGATGATCAGCACGCTCTGCGACAGCAGGTTGCCGATACCGCCGAGGAACGTCGGCACCATCTGCGTCGCAGTCGTGGGGTCCAGCCACTCCGACATGCGCCGCGGCTGGATGTAGACGCCCATGTTGCTCAACCAGTTGAGCACCGTGAGATAGTGCTTGCGCAGTTGGTCCTCGAGCTGGGGCAACGCTTCCATGAAGGTCGTGAAGCTGCTGGCCAGCAGAGTGCCCAACAGGGTGAAGAAGAGGCAGAGGATCAGCAACGTCAGCAACACCGAGAGACGCCGGCTCACGCCCAGGCGATACAGCCAGTGAACCGGGGCCGTGCAGATCACCGCGATGAACAGCGACAGCAGCAGCGGTACCAACAGATCGGCGCCGAGCTTCATGCCGCCGATGATGACCACCAGCGCAGCCAGGGTCAGCATCAATTGAAACGGGATGTCCCGCTTGTCGGGATTCGTGTCGTGATCCATGTCGCCTTCCCGGCCGGTGTCGAGGCCCCATGATGGCCTCAACACCCGCCGACGACAATCCGGACTCCGGTGCGCCAGCCTCTCGCGCAGCGGTTGCTCAGAGGCGGAAGCCCAGGTCGAAGTCCTCGGCGTCCAGCGCCATCAGCGATTCGCCCCCCGCACGGATCATCTCGGCATGCGCTCGGGTACGCGGCAACAGCCGCTGATAATAGAACTCGGCGGTCGTCCGCTTGGCTCGATAGAAGGCGGCGTCCCCGGCCCCCTCCGCCAGCGCCTGTTCGGCACGCGCCATGGCACGCGCCCACAGATAGGCCAGCGTGACATAGCCGGAATAGAGCAGATAGTCGACGCTCGCCGCCCCCACCTCTTCGCGATCGTTCATCGCCTTCATGCCCACCGCCAGGGTCAGCTCGCCCCATTCGGCATTGAGACGAGCCAGCGGCTCGATGAAGGGCTTGAGCCCCTCGTTGTCAGCATTCGCCTGACAGAACTTGTGGATCTCCTTGGTGAAGACCTTGAGCGTCTCGCCCTGGCTCATCAGCACCTTGCGTCCCAGCAGGTCGAGCGCCTGGATGCCGGTAGTGCCTTCATAGAGGCGGGTGATGCGAGCATCGCGGACGAACTGCTCCATCCCCCACTCCTGAATGAAGCCATGGCCGCCGAAGACCTGCAGCCCCTCGTTGGTCGCCTCGAAGCCCAGCTCGGTCAGGAAGGCCTTGACGATCGGGGTCAGCAGGCCGAGCAGCGTTTCGGCACGGTCGCGCTCCTCGGCATCCGCGGCGTGACCGGCGATGTCGACCAGCTGCCCGGTATACATCACCAGCATGCGACCGCCCTCGGCCAACGCTTTCTGGGTCAGGAGCATGCGCCGCACGTCGGGATGCACGATAATCGGATCCGCCGGCTTGTCGACCGCCCTGGTCCCGGACAACGCACGCATCTGCAGACGATCGCGGGCGTAGGCCAGCGAATTCTGGTAGCTCGCCTCCATCAGCCCCAGCCCCTGAATGCCCACCCCGATGCGCGCCTCGTTCATCATGGTGAACATGCAGGCCAGGCCCTTGTGCGGCGGCCCCACCAGATAGCCCGTGGCCCCGTCGAAGTTCATGACGCAGGTGGCGTTGCCGTGGATGCCCATCTTGTGTTCGAGCGAGCCGCAGGTCACGCCATTGCGCTCACCCGGATTGCCATCGGCGTCGGGCAGGAATTTCGGCACCACGAACAGCGAAATACCGCGGGAACCTTCCGGCGCATCGGGCAGCTTGGCCAGCACCAGGTGCACGATGTTCTCGGCCAGGTCGTGCTCGCCGGCGGAGATGAAGATCTTGGTGCCGGTAATTCGGTAGGCGTCGTCACCCTCGGGAACGGCGCGGGTCTTGATCAGCCCCAGGTCGGTCCCGCAGTGCGGCTCGGTCAGGCACATGGTGCCCGTCCAGACACCTTCGACCAGCTTGCTCAGGTAGGTGGCCTTCTGGGGCTCGCTGCCGTGATGGCGCAGGGCGTCGGCTGCACCGTGAGAGAGCCCCGGATACATGCCCCAGGCCAGGTTGCTCGCGCAGATCATCTCCGACAGCGCCAGCCCCAGCGAGGCCGGCAGCCCCTGGCCGCCATGCTCGACGGGGCCGGACAAGCCCGGCCAGCCGCCCTCGACGTACTGGGCGTAGGCTTCCTTGAAGCCCTGTGGTGTCTTCACGTCACCACCTTCCAGCAGGCAGCCTTCCTGATCACCGCGCTGATTGAGCGGCAGCAATACCTCGCGGGCGAAACGCCCGCCTTCTTCGAGAATCGCCTCGACGATATCGGGCGTGGCCTCCTCGCCATTGGGCAGACGCGCATAGTGGCCGGGATAGTCGAGCATCTCGTTCATCACGAAACGCAGATCACGCAGCGGGGCCTGATAGTCGGGCATCCTGGGCTCTCCTCGAATGGCAGCGGGAACGGCCGTGCAGCGGCCGCACTAAAACAGTCGTTTGAAACTAGAGCCACACCCGCACGAAGTCAAGCGTTCGTTTTAATTTGCAGATAGGCGTCTTGGGAACCGGATCGGGTCGATTCAGGTCATGCGGATACCGCCGTCGAGCCGGATCGTCTCGCCGTTGAGCATGACGTTGGTGATGCCCTGCTCCACCAGCGCCGCATACTCCGTGGCACGCCCCAGCCGCTTGGGAAACGGCACCGCCGCCGACAGCGACGCCACCGCGTCATCGGGGATGCCCTGCATCATCGGCGTCTCGAACACGCCCGGGGCGATGCTCAGCACACGCACGCCGTGGCGCGACAGCTCGCGGGCCAGCGGCAGGGTCATCCCCGCCACCCCGGCCTTGGAGGCACTGTAGGCCGCCTGCCCCACCTGGCCGTCGAAGGCGGCGATCGACGCCGTGGTGATCACCACGCCGCGCTCGCCGTCCTCGCCCTCGGGCGCGTTGCGCGCCATGGCCGCCGCCGCCAGTCGCACCACGTTGAAGGTGCCGGTCAGGTTGATCGCCACCGTGCGTGCGAAGTCATCCAGCGAGGCCGGGGCGCCGTCGCGATCGAGCAGCTTGGCGACGCTGACCACCCCGGCACAGTGCACGAGCCCGTGCAGGCCGCCCCGGGCCACGGCTCGATCCACCGCCGCCTGCATGGCATCGGCATCGAGTATGTCACCGCACACCGCCTCGGCCGGTTCGCCGAGCGAGGCGGCCAGCGCGTTCACCGCCTCGCTGCGGTCACTCAGCACCACCCGAGCGCCTCCCGCCACCAGCCGCTCGGCGGTCGCCGCCCCCAGCCCGGATGCCGCCCCGGTCACCAGGAACTGTCGGTCACGTATCTGCATCTCGTCTTCTCCTGTGGCCCTGATGCTGAAGCTAGTCCGGGACGGCCCGTCCGTCACTCGCGGGTGATCATGGCCACCAGTGCCCGCGCCAGATCCTCCGCGGTGCGCCCGCCCTCGCCGACCGTGTCCGAGGGGCTGTACCAGCGTACCGTCCAGTTGAGCGACCCCAGCACGAAACGGCGCACCAGGAAGGCGTCTCCCGTGATGATCCCGGCGGCGATCGCCTCGTCGATCACCTGCTCCCATAGCCGCTCGTAGGCGTCACGCAATGGCACCAGCCGCTCCCGCGAGGCCGCGTCGAGACGCCGCCACTCGTAGAGGGCGACCACATGCGCGTTGCGATCGCTGAGCAGGGTTTCCAGATGGGCCCGGGCCATGGCATGCAGGCGCGCCCGCGGCCGGGGCTCGGCCTCCGCCAGCTCCCGCCGGGCGATCGCCAGGGCGCGCTGCGTGCCCTCCTCGATCACCGCGCAGAGGATCGCCTGCTTGTCGCGGAAGTGGTGGAACAGGCTGCCGGACTTGATGCCCATCGCCTGGGCCAGCATGCGCACCGTGGTACGGTCGAAGCCCGTCTCGACGAAAAGACGAGCCGCGATGCCGACCAGCTCCTTGCGGCGCGACGAGGCGTTTTCTAGAGTCATTCTTGAACGAGCGCTTGCTTGGTTTCATCCGAGCAAACCACAGGGGTCAGAGCGGGTCAACGCGCCGGCCGCCCCGTGCTCGACCCGCGCCCAGCCTCGGAGACCGCCCATGAACGCCGCAGACGAGATCGTCATCCTCTCGGGAGCCAGAACCCCCATGGGCAGCCTGCTGGGGAGCCTGTCAAGCATCAGTGCCCCGGAACTGGGCGCCGTCGCCGTGCGCGGTGCCATCGAGCGCGCCGGGGTCGAGCCCGGCGAGATCGACGAGGGCCTGATGGGCTGCGTGCTGCCTGCCGGGCTCGGCCAGGGGCCGGCGCGTCAGGCCCTGCGCCGCGCGGGCGTGCCCGACGCCTGCGGGGCGACCACCGTCAACAAGCTGTGCGGCTCGGGCATGAAGGCGGCCATGCTGGCCCACGACCTCCTGCGCGCCGGCAGCGGCTCGCTGGTGGTCGCCGGGGGCATGGAGTCGATGTCCAACGCCCCGCACCTGCTGCCCGGCGCCCGCGCCGGCTACCGGCTGGGCCACGGTGCGCTCAAGGATCACCTGTTCCTCGACGGCCTGGAGGATGCCGAGAGCGGCCGGCTGATGGGCGCCTTCGCCCAGCAGGTGGCCGATGACCGCGGCTACTCCCGCGAGCGCATGGACGACTTCGCCATCGCTTCCCTGGAGCGCGCCATGGCCGCCGACCGGCATGGCGAACTCGCCGACGAGATCGTGCCGGTGAGCGTGACCTCCCGGCAGGGAACGAGCCGGGTCGAGCAGGACGAGCAGCCCTTCAGTGCCAAGCTGGAGCGCATTCGTTCCTTGCGACCGGCCTTCGGCGAACACGGGACCATCACCGCCGCCAATGCCAGCTCCATCTCGGACGGTGCCTCGGCACTGCTGCTCGCCCGTCGCGATGCCGCCGAGGCGCGCGGCCTGACACCCCAGGCGCGGATACTCGGCCACGCCACGCATTCCCGCCACCCGAGCGAGTTTACCCTGGCGCCCGTCGGCGCCGTCGGCAAGCTGCTCGAGCGACTCGACTGGCACGTCGACGACGTCGACCTCTTCGAAATCAACGAGGCCTTCGCGGTGGTGACGCTGATCGCCATGGACGAACTGAACCTGCCCCACGAGCGAGTCAATGTGTTCGGCGGTGCCTGCGCCCAGGGCCATCCGATCGGCTCGAGCGGCTCGCGGATCCTCGTCACGCTGCTCAACGCCCTGCGCCGGCGCGGCGGCCGGCGGGGCATCGCCAGCCTGTGCATCGGCGGCGGCGAGGCCACCGCCGTGGCCATCGAACGGCTCGACTGAGCCGCCGCTCAGTGGCCCGGATGCGCGAACTCGACCGGCCGGCGCAGACAGAACACCGGGATGCCGGCCGCCGCCACCGCCTCGACCAGCCGGTCGGCCATGCCGGGCTCGAGCACGAACATCACCTCCTCCGGGCGATCGGCCAGCTCGAAGAAGTGTGCCGAATGGCGATGCCCGTCCTCGCCCGCGCTCATCTCGCCGGCGCGCCGCGTCAGCCGAGTGATACCCAGCCCGTGCGCCTCGTCGATCACCGCCTCCAGCGCCGAACGGCCGTGATGACGACGCGACTCCGGCGCCATGAAGATCACCTCGAATCCCTGCTGCCAGGCTGTCATCGTATTGCCCCCGCCAGGTTGCGCATCAGTTGAAAGGTCGCCATGCCCACGGCAGTCATGGCCAGCGAACCGCCGACATGCAGCACGATGCCGGTCAGCGCCAGGCTCCAGCGCCCGCCCTGCAGGGCGGAAAGCATCTCCGCGGAAAAGGTCGAGAAGGTGGTCAGCGCGCCGAGAAAGCCGGTGACCACGAAGAGCCGCCATTCCGGCGCCAGCGGCAGCTGGCCGAACAACGCGATGGCCACGCCGATCAGCCAGGCACCGAGCCAGTTGGCCACCAGGGTGCCGGGCGGCAGCGAGGGAAACAGTGCATTGAGCCACAGGCCGAGCAGCCAGCGCAGGTTGGCCCCCAGCGCCGCGCCACTGCCGATGGCGATGATCGATAACCACATGAGGAAGGACCCTGTCCTGTTGCCGAACATAATCAAGAACGCGAGACGCACAGGATCAGAACGCACGACGCCTGCTGCGCCACCCGGGCGCCTCGCAGGCATCATTAACCGTGAGTACGGTGGTTTGGCGGGCCGGAAACACCGTGCCGCCGGGAGGCATGCCATCTCCCGGGCGATAGGTTTAGCATGCCCTCCCGCGAGGGTTCAAGGCCTGCCGCGGGCAGGCTTGCGATCAGCCGTAACGGCCGGTGATGTAGTCCTCGGTCTTCCTGATGTGTGGATTGGAGAACATCACCCGCGTATCGTTGTACTCGATCAGCTCGCCAAGATGGAAGAACGCTGTGTAGTCCGCAACGCGGGCGGCCTGCTGCATGTTATGCGTGACCGTGACGATGGTGAACTGCTGCTTGAGCTTGTCCATCAGGTCTTCGATGGTCGCCGTCGAGATCGGATCGAGCGCCGAAGTCGGTTCATCCATCAGGATCACGTCGGGTTGCACGGCAATCGCCCGGGCGATACACAGACGCTGCTGCTGACCGCCCGAGAGCGAGGTGCCCGGCTGGTGCAGCTTGTCCTTGACCTCGTTCCATAGCCCAGCGTCTCGCAGTGCGCGCTCGACCAGCTCGTCCTGTTCGGCCTTGCGCCCAACCAGATCATGCATGCGCGGCGCGTAGGCGATATTCTCGTAGATCGACTTTGGGAACGGGTTGGGCTTCTGAAAGACCATGCCCACCCTGCGGCGCAGGGCCACCTCGTCCATCTTTGTCTCGTTGACATCGCGGCCGTCCATCTCCACCAGCCCCTGGATGCGCACGCTCTTGATCAGGTCATTCATGCGGTTGAGGCAACGCAGGAAGGTCGACTTGCCACAGCCCGAGGGGCCGATCAGCGCAGTGACGTTCTTCTGATAGATGTCGATGTTGATGTTCTTCAGCGCCTGATGCTCGCCGTACCAGAGATTGAGATCGCGCACGCGAATGCTCAACTCGTGGTTAGCCTCCTTGTTGCGATTGACCGGCTCGCCCGGCTGCCCCGCCTGGGGTGCGTGAGTCCTTGTGGAATCGCCCGTTGGCACGTCGATGGCCTGCCCCTTCGCCTGGGTAGTCTGTTCGTTGAGCATGAATCGTGTCCTCGAGATAGTCGCCGGCTTACCAGCGACGTTCGAATTTCTTGCGCAGCAACACTGCAGTGGCATTGAGCGTGATCAGCACCGCGAGGAGGACCAGAATGCCGCCGGCGGTCTTCTCGACGAAGGCGGGGCTCGGGTCGCCCGCCCACGTGAAGACTTGCGCCGGCATCACCGTGGCGGCGTTGGTAAACGAGGCCGAGACATCGGGAATGAAGGCCACCATACCGACAATGATCAGTGGTGCGGTCTCGCCCATCGCCTGGGCCATGCCGATGATCGACCCGGTCAGGATGCCCGGCAGCGACAGCGGCAGGACATGATCGCGCACTACCTGCCAGCGTGAACAGCCCACACCGAAGGCGGCCTGGCGGATGCCATCCGGCACACTGCGTAGCGCCGTGCGGGTGGCGATGATGATCACCGGCAGCGTCATCAACGCCAGCGTCAGGCCACCCACCAGCGGCGAGGAGCGCGGCACGCCGAAGAAGTTGATGTAGACCGCCAGCCCCAGAAGACCGAAGAGAATCGACGGGACCGCGGCCAGGTTGTTGATGTTGATCTCGATGATCTGGGTAAGATGGTTGTCGGGTGCGAACTCCTCGAGATAGACCGCGGTCATCACTCCGACCGGGAAACACACAGCCATGGTCACGATCAGCGTCATCACCGTGCCCATCGCTGCCGCGGCGATCCCCGCCATTTCGGGCATCCGCGAGTCACCTGTGGTGAAGAAGGTAGTATTGAAGCGCAGCTCGGCACGCCCCTGCTCGACCAGTCGATCGACGACGCGCTTCTCCTTGGGACGAAGTTCCGAATTGTGCCCCTTTAGATACTGATCGACAGTGCTGTCGGCGATCACCCACTCCATACGCTGCGTGCCGAGCAGCTCTGGATTTTCTTCCATCCGTGATGGAATCAGGCGCAGGTAGCCACGGCTGACCAGCGAGCGCACGTCGTCGCCCACCGCCGCAGGCGGAATCTCCCGGGCCTGCTCACTGTAGTTCACCTCGATCTGAATCTGGGCCTGCTGGAAGGCGGGCAGCCCCTTGACCAGCATGTCGCCAATGAACACCACCAGGAAGGCCGCAGCGAGGATCAGCGCGCCCATCGACATCCGCTTGAGGTTGGCCGAGCGCCGATGTCGCCGCCTGAGCTGGGCGGTGATCTCGTCGAAGGATTGGCTCATGAGTGTAACGAACCTCGTCGTATCACAGAGTGTTGGTGCGGTACTTTTCGCGGAAGCGGCGAATCATCAGTACCGACACCATGTTGAGGGCCAAGGTGACCACAAACAGCACCAGCCCCAGGGCAAAGGCGGACAATGTCTCGGCGCTTTCGAACTCCTGGTCGCCGGTCAACGCAGCGACGATACGCACGGTCACCGTGGTCATGTCTTCGAGCGGGTTGGCGGTCAGGTTGGGACGCATGCCGGCAGCCATCACCACGATCATCGTCTCCCCCAGCGCACGGGAGACGGCGAGCAGCGAGGCCGAGATGATGCCCGGCAGCGACGCGGGCAGCACCACACTCTTGATAGTCTCGCTCTTGGTCATGCCCAGCGCCAGTGAACCCTCGCGCATGCTGTCGGGAACCGCGTTGATCACGTCATCGGACAGCGACGAGATGAAGGGAATGATCATGATCCCCATCACCACACCCGGCGCAAGGGCGTTATTGTAGGAAGCATCGAGGCCGAAGAAGCCGGCGAAGTCGACGATGATCGGCGCCACGGTGATCGCCGCAAAGAAGCCATAGACCACCGTGGGGATGCCGGCCAGCACCTCCAGCACCGGCTTTGCCAGGGTACGGATCCGCGGCGGCGCGAATTCGGCCATGTAGATTGCCGCGAGCAGCCCGACCGGTATCGCCACGAGCATGGCGATCAACGAAATAATGAAAGTGCCTACGAACAGCGGCACCGAGCCGAACTGGGCAACGCTCTCCACCTCGCCGCCGCGTCCGGCCGCGGCGAGGAAACTATCGCCCGGCGCCCAGGTGGTGCCGGTGAGGAAATCCCAGAGGCTCTGCATCTGGAAGAAGCGGATCGCTTCGGAAATGATCGACAACAGGATGCCGAAGGTAGTCACGATCGACACCAGGGCTGCACAGGCCAGCGCCAGGCGAATCACCCGCTCGATGGCCTGACGAGCGTGAAAATCGGGACGCACCTGCATGACCCCGACGAACAGCCCAATGGCGGCAATCACCAGGCTTGCGGCAAGCAGGTAGGGCGTGGGTATCTCAGCACCCAGCAGCAGCATGACGAAGGCACCGACGGCCCCCACCAGAATGGCCGGGCCGGCCGTGGCCAGCACCGAAAACCAGGCGTACTGATCGGGCTGGGCATACATCGCCACCCCTGCCTGGCGCGTGCGCAAAGCCTTGGCGCGCGCCACGACGAATGCGATCAGGCCGAGCACCGCCAGCACCGCACAGAACGTCAGTAAAGTCAGGTTGGACAGCATAATCGGTCTCTTGCTACGGACCCCGCCCCGTCAGCCCCGGAACCAAATGACACTTGGCCCCGGGCCTCGAGGGCCTTTCGGTATGCAAACGGGCCGACGACTCTCGTCGCCGGCCTCGCTTCTCATGGGCGACGCTGACTTACTTGAGGTCGGCCAGTTCGAGCTTCTCGTGGTTCTTTACCTGCTGGCGCTGCATCTTGCGCATGTCTTCCGGCAGCGGGATCAGACCCAGCCCCTTGAGGTAACCCATCGGCCCGATCATCTTCTCGCTCATGAACAGGTTAGCGTACTCGTACATCGCCGGCACGCTGTCGGCGTGCTGGTTCTTGATGTAGAAGAACAGCGAACGCGACACCGGATAATCGCCAGAGCTGATCGTCTCGGGCGTGGGCTCGACACCGTCGATGCTGGCACCAGTCAGGGTGTCGGAATTCTCTTCCAGATAAGAGTAACCGAAAATGCCGAAGGCATCGGTATCCTCGGCCAGACGCTGAACGATCAGGTTGTCGTTCTCTCCAGCGTCGATGTAGGCACCATCCGAGCGGATGTCAGTGTAGGCCTTGCCACCGTAGGCCTTCATGTCTTCAGAGGCGGCTTCCATCACCAGTTCCTCGAAGGCATCGCGGGTCCCGGAAGTGGTGGGCGGTCCATAGACGGAGATCTCGCGATCCGGCAGCGACGGATCAATGTCGCTCCACTTCTTGTAGGGGTTGGCAACGAGCTTGCCATCCTGCGGCACCTTGGCGGCAAGCGCCAGGAAGATCTGCTTACGAGTCAGGTTGATCGGGTCGTTGTCGCTCGATTCGGCGAAGGCAATACCGTCATAGCCGATAGTCGCCTCGGTGATATCGGTGACCCCGTTCTTCTTGCAGCGCTCGAACTCGGAGACCTTCATGGGTCGAGAGGCGTTGGTGATGTCCGGAGTGTCCTCACCGACACCGGCGCAGAACAGCTTCAAACCGCCACCAGAGCCAGTGGATTCGATAACCGGCGTTTGGTAGTCGGTGGTCGCTCCGAACTCTTCCACGACATAGCTGGCAAACGGGTAGACCGTGCTCGAGCCGACGATGCGAAGCTGCTCACGGGCCTGGGCGACACCGACTACGCCCATCACGGCGGCGGCAACGGCAGTGGTCTTCAGGATGCGGTTCATGCGGGTAACTCCTGTCGATGAGAGTGTTCAACCTTCTCTCTGCACAAGATGCCGCAGGAAGATGACAGCTTCGTGACAGCCAACGGACGTGGAACGCCTGTCCGGGAAGCCAGCATCGTTCACTCCCATCCGCGGGGCGAAACGCAAGGCCAGCGGGCTCTTCAGTGCAGCGAGGACCGGGCGGCGCCTCCAGCCCCAGGGTGGCGCCTCCAGCCCCATGAAAGCAGCCAGGTCGGGAGCGTGACAGATCATCACGGTCAAGGAAAGGCCGGACACAGATCGCGCCGCCCCCTGACTCGCTGAGCGTCATGGCGATGCCGGTGCCTGCCGCAGGGCATGGCCAGACAGTACGCGCACTCCGACGTTGCCGATCACCGAGGCACCGACCATGGTCAGCACCATGGGCCAGGCACTGGGAATCTGGAAGGCCCCCACCAGCACCCCGGCCAGCGCGCCGCAGGAGAACTGGATGCTGCCCTGCATGGCCGTCGCCGTGGCGCTCATGTGTGGAAAGTGATCGAGCATTGACGACATGGCGTTGGGACCGATCAGCCCCTGCATGCCGACAAACACCACCAGCAAAGGTACCACCGAGTAGAGTGAATCCCAGCCGAGCGCGAAGACCGCCAGCAGGACGATGCCCATGACCAACTGAATCGCCAGCCCCCAGAGCAGATTGTTCTGTGGCGAGAAATAGCGCAGCAGGCGAATATTGACGCGATTGGACGCCGACATCACCAGGATGTTGGCGCCGAAGACGAAGGGATAGGCCGCCGGTGACAGATCGAAATACTCCATGTAGAGAAACGGCGACCCGGTGATGAAGGCGAACATTCCGGCGAAGGACATCGACACCGCACAGATGTAGCCCATCGCCTCGCGGTGGGCGAGTACGCTGCGATAGTTGCCGAGCACTTGCACGAAGTTCGGCGCATCCGGGTCACGGCCATGGGTCTCCGGCAGGTAGCGGTGCAACAACCACAGCACGAAGCCCGCATAGCCGGCGAGGAAGGCGAAGATCAGCCACCAGTCCGCCAGGTAGAGCAGCGCACTACCCAGTGCCGGCGCCACCAAGGGTGCCAGCATCAAAATCATCACCATGGTCGACAGAACCTTGGCCGCCTCGCGTCCACTGAAGCAGTCGCGCACGATCGCCGCCGAGTTGACCACCGATGCCCCACCCCCCAGTGCCTGAAGGAAACGCAGCGCCCAGAGCATCTCCAGCGAATTCACTTGGGTGATCGCAAGGCTGGTCAGCAGAAAGACCACCACTCCGCCGAGCAGCACCGGGCGCCGCCCCAGCCGGTCCGACAGCGGCCCGAAGATCAACTGGCCCAGGGCGAAGCCGAACAGGAACAGGCTCACCGACAGCTCGGTCAGATGCACGCTGGCATCGACGGTCCTCGCCAGCGCCGGAATGGCGGGAAGGTAGGCATCGATCGCCAGCGGCGCAATGGCGGTATTGGCCGCCACCAGCAGGGCAATCCGTCGTGGGGTGATCGGCGACATACGTTTCCTTACGTCGGTAGTCAATCGGGTCGGGCGCACATCATAGCAGGCCCGGACGATTGTCAGGGCGATGCTGCCATATTAGCCAAACTGCAACACATCCCTGCTAGAACCGACCCGATGCCGCACCCAGAGCGGCACGAAAAGAAATCGAATCATCGCAAGGGTCATTCATGAAAACTCTCGATAATCTGTCCGTCCGCGCGACCTGGACGGCCGTGCTGGCCGTCTTCAGCCTCATGGTGCTGAGCGTCGGCGCTCTGGGCCTGTACGCTAATCACTACAGCCGCCAGACCTTCGGCACGCTCGATCAGATTCATGTCGAGCAATCCTCCGCGCTGGACCGGGCCTATATCGACATGCTGCGCGCCCGGGTGGCGATGGATCGTGCCGCCGCCCTTCTCGCCAAACCCTCCTTCGATCGCCCGGGGCCAGTCATCGAACAAGCCAAGACCCTACTCACCGGTGCCAGCCAGGCCTTCGAACACTTTCAGTCCATCCCACCGCAGCCCGGTCAGGCCAAGGCGACCGAGGCGCTCGCCAAACGTTTCCAGTCGCTGCTCAATACCGGCCTCTCCCTGCAGTTGATGAGCCTCGAGGACAGCGACGTCAGCGGTTATCAGTCGGGGCGCTCGCGGGTCAGCGCGATGAGCCAGGCATTCATGGCCAGCGCCGATGACTTTTTCACGACCTCGCGCCAGCGCGGCAACGCCCTGGTCAGTGCCTTCAACGCCATGAGTGTGCTGCTCGACATCGCCATCGCCGGCGCCCTGCTCGTCAGCCTGGTGCTGGGCGGTCTGATGCTGTTCTGGGTGGCCCGTCACGTGACCCGCCCACTGCGCGACCTGCTGGTACACTTCGCGCAGATGCGCGACGGCGATCTTTCCCATCCCGTCGGGGCACGCGGGACCAATGAGATCGGCCGGCTTTTCCTGGGACTCGAGGAGCTGCGACACAACCTGGCGTCGACGGTGAATGGCGTCCGTAACAGCGGCGAGGCGGTGCATGCACGGGTTCGTGACCTCGCCCAGGGAAACGCCGAGCTCTCCGACGACACCGAATGTCAGGCGACCTCGCTGGAAGAGACCGCCACCAGCCTCGATCAGTTGACCACGACTGTCGCCCACAACGCCGACAATGCCAACCGTGCCAGCGACCTGGCCGCCAACACGGCGCACCAGGCGTACGATGGCGGCCGGGTCATGGACGAAATGACCAACACCATGCGCGGTATCGAGGAGGGCTCCCGACGAGTCGGCGAGATCGTCACGCTGATCGACACCATCGCCTTTCAGACCAACATTCTAGCCCTCAACGCCTCGGTGGAAGCGGCCCGGGCCGGCTCACAAGGGCGCGGCTTCGCGGTGGTTGCCGGCGAGGTCCGCAATCTCGCGGGGCGCTCGGCGACCGCTGCCAGCCAGGTTCGCGAACTGATCGATGACTCCGACCAGCGTGTCGAAGCCGGGGTACAACTCGCCGGCCGCGCCGGCCGGACCATGCAGGCGATCGTCGAGGCCATCGGGCAGGTCAGCGAACTTGTCGGCGAGATCGCCAATGCCTCACACGAGCAGAGCCGCGGCCTCGAGCAGGTCAACACCGCGGTCGCCGAGATGGAAAGCGTAACCCTGGGCAATCGGCGCCGCGCCCTGCAGGCCAGCGAGATCGCCCGGACCCTGCAGAGCGATGCGGACCGGCTGCGCGACAGCGTGGCCCGCTTTCGACTTGCCCCCGACTCGACCGCAGCCGATTCGGGGGCTGACATGGACTCCGCCACGACCGTTTTCGCCAGTGCCGCCACTAGACGCCCTGGCGACGAGGCCACATCAGATATAGCGGTCCTGTCAGACGCTTCAGGATCCGCGAGCCAACCAACGCTGGCATGTGACGACGAGGCACAACCGGCCCCCGTCTGATACCCCGCTCCTACACGGCATCGCACCGGATTCAAGGCGGGAAACAAGAAACCGGACTGTCAACAACGAAGAACGAAGCGGTTGCACTGACGATGTCAGCGGTCAGGATAAGACAGAACTGGCCGCTCAGCCGGTGGGCGAGTTCTGCTGCTGCGTCTCGAGCAGCTCGACGAGCGGCTTGAACTCCTCGCGATTGTGCTCGTTCATGCGCATCAGGATGCGATGGGCCTCCAGGATGCGCTGCTGCAGGCCGGACTCGTCCGCCTCCACTGCCGGCAGGTCGTTGAGCCCGCCCGGCTCGGCGATGGGCGCATTGACCAGGGTGAAGTAGCGCGAGAAGCCCATGACGTCGAGCATGCGGCGCACATCGGGGTGGTCGACGACGATGGTCGGCGGATGACTCAGCCGCCCCTTCACCGCCAGCGCCACCTTGGCCAGAAAGCCCAGGGCCGTCGAATCGACGTTGGTCGCCTCGCGCAGGTCCACGATCACCGCCGTCAGCCCCGGCATGTTGGCGAGACGCTGCGCCTCGTTGTCGAGCGTCGCGCAGAGTGTCAGGCGCACGTCGCCGCACAGCTTGAGCACGAACACGCCGGCGTCGAATGCCGCCTTCAGCCGTCCGTCATTGCTTGTCATGGTCGAAACCGCTCAGCGTCATGATGGTCAGGTCGTCGGGGAGCTCTTCCTGGTGGTCGACATCCGTGTCATCCCGGGCCACGTTCAGCCCGGCCCGCAGCCCCTCGATGTCGTCACTCGCCGCGACGCGCCGCTTGAGTTCGTCGAGCCGGGCGCTGAGTGTCTCGCCGGGCAGGCACTCGAGCACACCGTCCGAACACAGCCAGAGGCGGAAGTTCGCGGGCAGGTCAAGCCGATAGGTGGGGTAGGCAAGGCCCGGAAACAAGCCCACCGGCATGCCCTCCCCCTCGAGTACCGTGATCCCGTCATCGTCCTTGAGCAGCGGCATCGGCAGCTGGGCGCCCAGCGAGTAGTGCAGGCAGCGCTCGGTCCGATCCAGCACGCCGACGAACAGCGTCACATGCTTGCCGATCCCGGTGTCCAGCAGCTCGTGGTTGAGGCGCGCCAGCCAGCTGGCCGGCAGGGCCTCGGGCGACTCGCCGTGCCACTCCTGCAGCCAGCGGTTGCACAGGTACTTCAACAGCACCGTGACGAAGGCCGACGATGCCCCGTGCCCCGACACATCGGCGAAATAGAAGGCACTGTAGCGCGCATCGAAGCGCAGAAAATCCAGAAAGTCGCCCGACAGATACAGCGACGGCTCCAGCCAGTAGTCGCAGCGCACGCCGTTGAGCACGAGCGGGGTGGGCGGCAGCATCTTGCGCTGGACATGGCCGCCCGCCTGCTGATCCAGGCGCAGCATGGCCAGATGCGTCTCGAGATTCTCGTTGAGCTCGACCAGCCGCGCCCGATCCCGGGCATGGGCCTCGGCCAGCCGCTGGTGCTCCACGGCCCGAGCCACCAGGCGACGCAGCACGTCACCGTGACGCAGCGGCTCGACGAGGTAGTCGACCAGCCCCGAGTCCACGGCGTGGAGCAGTTCGTCGTCGAGGCGCGACTCGGTCACCACCACCGTGGGGTGGCGCCTGGCCAGCGCCGTCCACTGCCGGCTGGGCACCGCGCGGACATGCGCGACGACCAGTTCGACACTCTCGGGCAGGTCCTCGAGACGCTCGGCCGCGGCCACGGCCAGGAGCCCCGTGCCGAGAGCCTCGGCCAGCGCATCCCGGTCATCACCCGGCAGGTCGAGCAGGCCAATCAAAGTGCGCGGTTTGTCCATGGGTCGGACTCTTACTCGGCGAAATCACCGGATTCGAAATCGAAGTCGTCGGTCGCGAACGGATCCTTGCCGGTCTCGCCATCGTTGACCTCGAAGCGTCGCCGCTGCAGGTACGTATCACGCAGGAAACTGTAGCGGTCACCCTGAATCAGCGCCTCCTCGTCCAGCACGCTGGCCCGGTAGTTGATCACGTCGAGCGCGCGGATCCCGTAGCGGGTGCTGTCCTCCTCGACATAAGTCACGGGGTCGACATACCAGTCCGCCGGCAGGCCACCGGCATGGCGCAGGGTGCGTCCGCCCAGCAGCGGCAGCACCACGTAGGGTCCCTCGCCGACCCCCCACGCCGCCAGGGTCTGGCCGAAGTCCTCCTCGTGCTCGGTCAGCCCGAAGTCGGTCGCCGGGTCGAGAAAACCGGCCAGCCCCAGGGTGGTGTTCATCAGAAAGCGCCCGGAGGCGACCCCGGCATTGGCCCACTTCCACTGCAGCGCGCTGTTGAGGATGGTGCTCACCTCTCCCAGATTGGAGAAGAAGTTGCCGACCCCCTTCTGCACCGGCTGTGGCGTGATGAAGTTGTAGCCCTGCGCCGCCGGCTTGATCGCATAGCGATCCAGCACCTGGTTGAAGGCGAAGACCTTGCGGTTGAACCCTTCCCAGGGGTCCTGCGGGTTGGCGGCGACGTTGCCCTGGCTGGCACAGCCGGCCAGCATCAGTCCCGCTGTCACCCCCAGCATGCCCTTGCCCCATTGTGTCATTCGTTCACCTTGCGTGCGTCTATCTTACGTAATATCACACTGCCGGCACTGTATCCGGCTCCGAAGGAACACACCACCCCCAGCGCGCCATCCGGGAGGTCGTCGTGATGGCGATGCAGGGCGATGATCGACCCGGCCGAGCTGGTGTTGGCGTAGCGGTCGAGGATCACCGGCGCCTCCTCGGGCGCCGGCTCGCGGCCCAGCACGCGACGGGCGATCAGCGCATTCATGTGTCGATTGGCCTGATGCAGCCACAGCCGCGAGAGGGCCTCGCCGCTTATCCCGAGCGACGCCAGGTGCGAGGCGATCAGCTCGGCGACCATCGGGCACACCTCCTTGAAGACGCGCTTGCCCTCCTGGACGAACAGCTTGTCCGCCGCCAGCGGGTCGCTGTCGGTGACCCGGTTGAGAAAGCCGGCATTGTTGCGGATGGCATTGGAGTAGCGGGTCATCAGCCGGGTGCCGAGGATGGCGAAGCGCGTCGGCGACACGGCGACGCTATCAGCCTCGACCACCACGGCGGTGGCGGCATCACCGAAGATAAAGTGGCTGTCACGGTCGCGAAAGTTGAGGTGCGCCGAGCAGATCTCGGGATTGACCACCAGCGCGCGCTGCACGCCGGTGCTGCGCACGGCATTGGCCGCGGCATCGATGGCGAAGGTTGCCGAACTGCAGGCCACGTTCATGTCGTAGGCATGCCCCCCGGCCCCCAGCGCCGCCTGCAGCTCCACCGCGACGGCGGGATAGGCCCGCTCGAGGTTGGAGCAGGCGACGATCACCAGCTCGATGTCCTCGCCGGCGACCCGCGCCCGGTCAAGCGCCTCGCGCGCCGCCGCCAGGCCCATCTCGGCCTGGTGAGAAAGGGCCTCGTCACCGCGCTCGGGCAGTTTCGGCCGCATTCGCGCGGGGTCGAGGATACCCTCGGCATCCATCACGTGGCGGCTGTGAATGCCCGATGCCTTGACGATGAACTCGCTGCTCGAATGCGCCAGCGGTTCGCGTTCACCGCGGGCGATGGCCTCGGCATGATGCTCGTTCTCGCCGTCCACCCAGGCGTTGAAGGCCGCCACCAGGGCGTCGTTGCCGATGGCATGCGGCGGCGTGTAGAGCCCGGTACCGGTAATCACGGCTTGTGTCATTGTGGTCTCCTCGCGACGGCACTGCGCCGCCCTGGAAGCACCCGCTCAGCCCGGGCGCTTTCCGGTGATCTCGGCCCAGTGACGCTCGAGCCGCTTGACGGATACCGGCATGCGCGTACCCAGCTGCTGGGCGAACAGCGACACGCGCAGCTCCTCGATCCACCAGCGAAACTCGAGCAGCGCCGGGTCCTCGTGGCCGCCACGCCGCTCGGCCTCGCGGCGCTGGGTCAGGCGCGATTCGAAATCCTGGACCTCCTGCATCAGCATCTGGTCACGCATGCGCTCCCGCGGTGCCTTCTCCAGACGGATGGCGGCCGCTTCCATGTAGCGCGGATACTCGGCGATCCACTCCCCCGCTTCGCTGATGAAGCCGGGATGCACCAGCCGCTGCAGCTGCGCCTTGAGGTCGTTGTAGACCAGCGCCAGGGACAGGCTGAGATTGCCCTTCATCGCCTTGGTCACCGCAAGATGGCCCTCCAGCGCCCGCTGGACGATCGGCAGCAGCGACTCGCCGTACGCCACCAGGCCGGCACGGCGTTCGTCGATCCGCGCCGCCAGCGCCTCCCGGGAGCGCGGCAGCGGATCGACGGCGATCTCGTGCAGGAAGACGGCCTCCACCACATCGTCGACGAACTGGCGCTTGCTGCCGACCTTGGCGAACAGCAGCGCGCAGCGCTCGATCCCCGGCAGCTGCCGCAGGGCCTTGACCTGATCCGGCAGGCGCTGCATGGCCAGGCGCTTGACGCCCTGCCGGTGCGCCTCGCGGGCCTTGTCGGGGTGCTCGAACAGCTCGACGGCCAGCGCCGCGTCGCGGCGCTCGACCAGCGCCGGGTAGGCCGCGACCCGGATGCCCGCCTGGGTGGTGGTGCGCGACTCGGCCAGCGGCGTCTCGGGCAGATCCTCCAGCGTCTCCGCGGTGTCGCCGGCGACATCCAGCGCCCGGGCGCCGGCCGTCGCCGCCTCGGCGAAGCGCTTCTCGAGGGCCGGCAGGTCCCGACCCTGCCCCAGCACCCGCCCTTCGTGGTCGACCACGCGCAGGTTCATGATCAGGTGCGGCTCGAGCTGATCGGTCCGCCAGTCGTCGGGAGCCAAGCGCAGGCCGGTCTTGACGCGCAGGAACTCACCGAGCGCCTCGGTCAGCGGGATGTCGTCGGGCGTCAGCGACTCCAGTGCCGCATCGACCCAGTCGGGAATCGGCACCACCTGGCGGCGCACCGACTTGGGCAGCGACTTGAGCAGCGCGATGCACTTCTCGCGAAGCAGCCCCGGCACCAGCCATTCCAGCCGATGGCGGGGAAGCTGCGAGAGCATCGCCGCCGGTACGGTCAGCGTCACCCCATCGTCCTCGGCCCCCGGTGCGAAGTGATAGCCGAGCGGGTAACTGACCCCGCCCAGCGTCAGGGTGTCCGGATACTGCGCGGCATTGACCTCATCGGCTTCCCGCGCCATCAGCGCGGCCTTGTCGAGCTTGAGCACGTTCGGGTCGTCCCGCTCCGCCTGGCGCCGCCAGTGCTCGAAGCCCTTGCCGTTGACGATGTCCTCCGGCAGCCGCTGATCGTAGAAATCGAACAGCGTTTCCTCATCGACAAGGATATCACGCTTTCGCGCCCTGTCCTCCAGATCCTCGACCTCGTCGATCAGCGCCCGATTGTGGGCGAAGAACGCGGCCCCGGTGCGATACTCCCCCTCGACCAGAGCCCGGCGGATGAACAGCTCGCGGGCCTGCGCCGGGGCGATGGGGCCGTAATGCACCTTGCGCCGGTTGACGATCGGCAGCCCGAACAGCGTGACCTGCTCGAAGGCCACCACCTGGGCGCGCTTCATCTCCCAGTGCGGTTCGCTGTAGTGGCGCTTGACCAGGTGGCCGGCCAGCGGCTCGATCCACTCCGGCTGGATGCGGGCGACATCGCGGGCGAACAGCCGCGAGGTCTCGACCAGCTCGCCGGCCATCACCCACTTGGGCGACTTCCTGGCCAGCCCCGAGCCGGGGTGGATCACGAACTTGCGGTTGCGCGCGCCGAGATACTCGCGATTCTCGACGAGCTGGCCGAGGTTCGACAGCAGCCCGGCGAGCAGCGCCTGGTGAATCGTCGCATAGGCATGGCGGTGGGCCTCGCGGTCCACCCTGGCCTCGTCGCCCGGCACGCGTGCCGGCAGCTGGCCGGCGGCCGGCACGCTGATGTCCATGTCACGCAGCAGCTGGCGCAGCTGGCGGAAGGTGTCGTGCCACTCGCGCAGGCGCAGGTAGCTCAGGTAATTGTCGCGGCACCAGCGACGCAGCCGGTTGCCGGAAAGCGATTCGCGGGCCGCCTCGAAGCCGTGCCACAGGTTGAGCCAGGCGATGAAATCCGAATCCACATCGTTCCACTGCTGGTGCTTCTGATCGGCGGCCTGGCGCTTGTCCGCCGGGCGCTCGCGCGGGTCCTGGATCGCCAGGGCGCTGACCACCACCAGCACGTCACGCAGGCACGCCTGCTCGGCGCCGGCCAGCACCATGCGTGCCAGGCGCGGATCGATCGGCAGGCGGGCCAGGCGGCGGCCCAGCCGGGTCAGGCGGTTATTCGTATCGACCGCGCCGAGCTCGAAGAGCAGCCGGAACCCGTCCTTGATGAAGCGGGAGTCCGGGGCGTCGACGAAGGGAAACGCCTCGATGTCGCCCAGCTTGAGCGACAGCATCGACAGGATCACCGAGGCCAGGTTGGTGCGCTGGATTTCCGGCTCGGTGTAGGCGGGGCGCCCGAGGTAGTCCTCCTCGCTGTACAGGCGGATGCACACGCCCTCGGCGATACGCCCGCAGCGCCCCTTGCGCTGGTCGGCGCTGGCCTGGCTGACCGGCTCGACGGGCAGGCGCTGTACCTTGGCACGGTAGCTGTAGCGGCTGATGCGCACCAGCCCCGGGTCGATCACGTAACGAATGCCGGGCACGGTCAGCGAGGTCTCGGCCACGTTGGTGGCGAGCACGATGCGCCGACCGGCGTGGGGCTGGAAGACCCGGTTCTGCTCGGCATTGGACAGCCGCGCGTAGAGCGGCAGGATCTCGGTGCCCCGCAGGTCGGCGCGGCGCAGGGTGTCGGCGGTCTCGCGGATCTCGCGCTCGCCGGGCAGGAAGATCAGCACGTCGCGCGGGCCGCTGTACCAGCGCTGCTCGCGCTCGACGGCCTCGATCTCCTCCACCGCGTGCAGGATGCCCTCCTGCAGGGTGCGATCCTCCTCGTCGTCCTCCTCGCGTACCAGCGGGCGATAGCGCACCTCGACCGGGTAGGTGCGCCCGGAAACCTGCACCACCGGCGCCGGCGTGCCGTCGTCGCGGGCGAAATGCCGGGCGAAGCGATCGACGTCGATGGTCGCCGAGGTGATGATGATCTTCAGATCGGGCCGCCGCGCGGTCAGCCGCTTGAGGTAGCCGAGCAGGAAGTCGATGTTGAGGCTGCGCTCGTGCGCCTCGTCGATGATGATCGCCTCGTAGCGGGACAGGTCCGGGTCGTGCTGCGTCTCGGCCAGCAGGATGCCGTCGGTCATCAGCTTGACCAGGGTCGACTCGTTGGTCTGGTCGGTGAAGCGCACCTGGTAGCCGACCTGCTCGCCCAGCGGCACCGCCAGCTCCTCGGCCAGCCGCGAGGCCACCGAGCGCGCCGCCAGCCGCCGCGGCTGGGTGTGGCCGATCAGCCCGCGCCGCCCCAGCCCCAGCTCCAGGCACAGCTTGGGCAGCTGGGTGGTCTTGCCCGAGCCGGTCTCGCCGGCCACCACCACCACCGGATGCTCGCGCAGCGCCGCCAGGATATCCTCGCGCTTCTCCGCCACCGGCAGCGCGGGAGGATAGTCCAGCGTCACCGGCAGCGCGCGACGCCGTTCCAGCCGCGCCCGGGACTCGGCCAGCCGGGCATCGATCTCGCGCAGGGCGCGGTCGATCGGCTTGCCGTCACGGGCGCGCCGGGTCAGCCCCTCGAGGCGCCGGCCCAGGCGGTGGGCATCGCTGAGCAGCACTCCGTCCAGCGCGCGCTGGCGGGTGATCAGGGCCTGTTGACGGGAGAGTGCGGGGTCGGAGGTGGTGGTACTCAAGGCAACCTCATCGAGTGGATCACGACGCGACTTGCCCCGAGAAACCTCGGGGCAAGCCAGTCATTATATCCCTCACGGTCGGGGATGTCCGGGGTCAATCGACAATCCGGCACCCCACCGCCTGGCAGGCCGCCATGGAGCCCAGGCAGTTTTCCACCCGTGTGAAGCCGTGACGCGTCAGCAGGGAGGCGGCGACCGCCGCCCGCTTGCCGCTGCCGCAGAAGGTCACGATCGGCTTGTCCCGCGGCAGCTCATCCAGCCGGTCGGGCAGATAACCGAGATAGACGTGCGTGGCATCGGGCAGGTGGCCGGCCTGGTACTCGTCGATCGCCCGCACGTCGAGCAGCACGAACTCATCCCCCTGGGCGTAGCGCTGCTTGAGCGTCGCGGCCGAGACGGTGGGCACCACGCCGTAGTCGGCGCCACTCGCCTCCCAGGCCGTCATGCCCGGTGTCAGATAGGCCTCGACCCGGTCGTAGCCCAGCCGATACAGCTCGCGCAGCGCCTCCTCGACATCGGCGCCGTCATCCAGGACCAGCCCCAGCGGCGTCTCGTGGCCGACCAGCCAGCCGATGTAGCCCGGCGCAACCGCCGTGGGCATGGACAGGCTGCCGGGGATGTGCGCCCCGCAGAACGCCTCGGGCGTGCGCAGGTCGAGCACCGTCATGCCGTCGTCACGGCGCTCGGCGAAGGCGCCGGGCGGCAGGGCGCGCGGCCGCGGCAGCGCATCGGGCTCGACGCCCCGGTCGTTGAGCGTCTCCATGCGCCGGAAGTAAGGCGGCTGGTAATGGTGCTCCTGGCTCTTGGCGCGAATGAACGCTTCCCGCTCGAGCTGCAGCCGGGGATTGAAGCGCCGCTCGTAGCCCAGGGTGGAGAACTCGCGATCGGCCATGCCGCTGCCGCACACCGACCCCGCCCCATGCGCGGGATAGACCTGGACGCCATCGCCCAGCGGCAGCAGCTTGTCGAAGAGACTGTCGTAGAGCTTTTCCGCCATCTCCTCGCGACGATCCGGGTAGAAGTCGGCGCGACCCACATCGCCGATGAACAGCGTATCTCCCGTGAACACCGCGACCGGCGTGTCAGCGAAGTTCGTGTCGGCCAGGGCCAGGGAGATGCTGTCGAAGGTGTGGCCCGGGGTCTCCAGCACCGTGAGCCGGGCCTTGCCGATAGCGAAGCACTCACCGTCGGCGACCGGCCGGGCATGCTCCACCCGGCCGCCCCGGCCGTGGAAGACCTCGGCCCCGGTCACGGTGGCGAGGCTGCGCGAGCCCACCACGTAATCCTCGTTGCGGTGGGTCTCGAAGACATGGGTGATGTTGGCGCCTTCCCGCCGGGCCACCCGAAGATAGACATCGATGTCCCGACGGGGGTCGATCACCGCGGCCGCGTTGCCGTCGATCACCATGTAGGACAGATGGGCCACGCCTTCTGACTTGATCGTCTCGATACGCATCGGTCACTCCTTGACTCGTCGCCGGGGGCGGACACCACCCCCACCCTGTCGACACTGGTGGCATCGAGGCACGGTTTCAATACCGGCGCGGGCGACCCTCAGGTAGGCGCCGCGCGCTCGTCATCATCGCGCAGCCGGCGGCGCAGCACCTTGCCGACGTTGGTCTTGGGCAACTCGTCGCGAAACTCGATGAACCGGGGCACCTTGTAGGCGGTAAGCTCCCGCTTGCACCAGGTGCGCAGCGTCTCGGCATCGAGCGTGTCCCCGCGCGCGACCACGAACAGCTTGATCGCCTCGCCCGTGGCATCGTCGGGGATGCCGACCGCCGCCACCTCGATCACCTCGGGATGGCCGGCGACCACATCCTCGATCTCGTTGGGATAGACGTTGAAGCCGGAGACGATGATCATGTCCTTCTTGCGATCGACGATGCGGATGTAGCCGTCCTCCTGCAGCACGGCGATATCCCCGGTGCGCACCCAGCCCTGTGCATCCAGGGTCCGTGCGGTGTCCTCCGGCCGATGCCAGTAGCCCTTCATCACCTGCGGCCCGCGGACGCACAGCTCGCCGGGTTCGCCGCGCGGCAGACTGACGCCGTCGGGGTCGATCACCTTGACCGCGGTGCCCGGTACCGGCTTGCCGATCGTGCCCAGCTGAATGGCCGCCGGCGGGTTGAAGGAGACGATCGGCGAGGTCTCGGTCATGCCGTAGCCCTCGGCCACCGGGCAGCCGGTGACCGCCTCCCAGCGCTGGGCGACCGCCCGGGTCAGCGCCATGCCGCCGGAGATGGTCAGCTTGAGCTCGGAGAAGTCCAGGGCACGGAAATCCTCGCGCTGGCACAGCGCATTGAACAGCGTGTTGAGGCCGACGAAGCCGGTGAACGGCTGCGACTTGAGTGTCCTGACGAAGCCGGCGATGTCGCGCGGGTTGGGAATCAGCACGCTGTGATTGCCGGTCTCCATCATGAACAGGCAATTCACCGTGAAGGTGTAGATATGGTAGACGGGCAGCGGTGCGATGACCGTCTCGCACCCCTCGCCCAGCACGTCGCTGATCACCGCGCGCGCCTGAAGCATGTTCGCCACCAGGTTGCCGTGGGTCAGCATGGTGCCCTTGGCGGTACCGGTGGTGCCGCCGGTGTACTGCAGCGCGGCAATGTCGTCGCGCCGGCGCGCCACCGGCCGGTGCGACTGCCGCGCGCCGCGGCCCAGCACATCGCGCAACGTCAGGGCATCCGGCAGATGGTAGCGCGGTACCAGCTTCTTGACGTGCCGCACGGCCAGATTGATCAGCGGCCGCCGCGGAAAGCCGTGCAGGTCGCCCAGCTGGGTCACGACCACGTGGCGAATCTCGGTATCGGCGAGGATGGACTCGAGCTTGGCGGCCATGTTGGCGAGGATGACGATCGCCCGGGCACCGGAATCGGTGAACTGATGGCGCATCTCGCGCTCGGTATAGAGCGGGTTGGTGTTGACCACCACCAGCCCCGCTCGCAGCGCGCCGAACACCGCCACCGGAAACTGCAGCACGTTGGGCAGCTGGATGGCAATGCGGTCCCCCGGCGCCAGGTCCGTCTCGTGCTGGAGCCAGGCGGCGAAGTCGGCCGAGAGGCGATCGAGCTCGCGATAGCTCAGGGTTCGGCCCATGCAACTGAAGGCCGGCCGCTCGGCGAAGCGCGTCACCGAGGCGGCGAAGACATCATTGATCGACGCGTAGTCGTCCTCGCCTTCCAGGGGCGGGCCGGCAAGGATGAAGTCGTTGGCGTGCTGACTCATGGGCGGGTCTCCGCAGGTTCGCTCGACATCGGTCGATACGCTGTCTTGTTGTCGCGACCACCTTAGCGCAGGGTTGACACGCTGTAAAACGACCGATTGAAACTAGCGTTCCACCCCGCAATCTTCCGGGGCATTCGCCGTGGCCGGCCCGTCACTCGCATAACGGGCGACGATCTCGCCGTCACGCCACACCACCAGCTCCCCCGGCTGCATGCGCACCCAGTCCTCGTTGGCGGTAAGCGGCTCGGTGGCCATCACCGACACCACGTCGTGAGGCGTGGTGTGCTCGGCGAAGTCGACGGTCATCTCGGCATCACTGAGCTGGGCGCGGCCGAACGGCGCCCGGCGGGTGATATGCGCCAGCTTGGTCGAACAGTAGCCGAACAGGTAGCGGCCGTCCGAGAGCAGCAGGTTGAACACGCCCAGCGCCCGGAGCTGTTCGCACAAAGCGTGCAGGGTCGCCCAGAGCATCTCGGGATCGCCGGGCGGGTGCGGAAAGCGCCGGCGCAGTTCGCCGAGCAGCCAGCAGAAGGCATGTTCGCTGTCGGTGCCGCCCACCGGCTGATAGAACGCCAGCGGCAGGCCTTCCCAGCCCGCCAGCTGCCCGTTGTGGGCATAGCACCAGGGGCGCCCCCACATCTCGCGGGTGAAGGGGTGGGTGTTGGCCAAGTGCACGCCGCCGACGTTGGCCTGGCGGATGTGGCTGATCACCACCCGGGACTTGATCGGGTAGTCGCAGATCAGCCGCGCGATGGGCGAATCCACCGACGGGTGCGGGTCGCGAAAGTCGCGATACCCCCCTTCCTCGTAGAAGGCGATGCCCCAGCCGTCACGATGCGGTCCGGTGCCGCCGCCGCGCTGCAGGAACCCGGCGAAGCTGAAGCAGATGTCGGTGGGCACATTGGCACTCATGCCCAGCAGTTCACACATGGGGTTCCTCCCGCTTGGCCGGACGCCGCCGCGAGCGCCCGCGACGCCATCCATACACGCCCAGCACCAGAATCAGCAACACTACACCCCACACGCCCCAGGCCAGGGGGTCGTCGCGACGCTCGTGCAGATAGCGCCGCAGCCGGGGCGGCACCGCCTGCCACAGCCCCCGGGCCTCGTCGGGCAGCCCCGCCAGCCAGGCGCTGACCGCGCTCGTCGGCCCACCGGCCGCACCGGCAGTGTCCTCGTCGGCCGTGGCCGACTCCGACGCCAGGGCCTCGGCCTGCCCCGGCGGCCGGTCGAGGCTGACGCCATCGAGTCGGGTAGAGGCCCCGGGATTGAGACGGATCACCGGCAGGGTGACGTGGCGAGTGCGCCCGTCCAGGGTCATGTCCGCCGTCACCGTCAGCGGTACGGACACATCGGCGTCCAGCGCCGGCAAGTCGATGCGCCAGCTCGCCGCCCCGGTCTCGACCACCGGCAGGGAATCGCCCTGAAGCGCTGCCGACAGCTGCGTGTTGTCGACATTCAGCCGCGGGTGCTCGGCACGCAGCAGGACGCGCCTGTCACTCTCGGCAAGCCGCGCATGAATCGGCGGCAGGACATTGACCGCCTGACGGCGCTCGCGCACCAGGGTGTCGTTGCGGGCCACCACCACCAGCCGGGCGTTGCCGGTCACCTGCGGTGGCGGCAGTGCCCCGCGGTAATGATCACCCTCGGCGGCCAGGGCCACCGACTGGCGCAGCGTGCCATCGATGTCGCGCAACTCGGCGCGCAGCGCCAGGGGCGACGCGAGCGCAGCCCCGTCCGGCGTGGTCACGCGGGCCTCGATGGGCGTCTCGAAGCCCTGATAGAGGGTCGCCGGCAGCGGCCCGGTCCGCAGCGCCAGCGGGGAGTCGACGCTCACCCGGCTGTCGGGGCCGACCGGCCCTTCGATGCGCCATTCGCCGGCATCCGGCGACGGCACATGGATGATGTCGAAACGCGGCTGATGCTGCCAGCGGATCGTGTCGGGGTGCACCTCGACCGAGTAACGCTGCCCGTCCGGCGCGACCAGCGTCGGCGCCGGTGCCTCGGGGTCATGGAACAGCAGCGCCGAGAACCCCTCGACCGTGCTGTCGATCGGGAAGCGCCCCCGCGCCAGGGGCACCTGATCCCGCGGGAAGATGCGCTCGATGACGTCCATCAGGGCGCGCAGCAGCGCATCGGGATCCTCGGCCACCGCCGCCAGGCCACCGGTCCGGCGGGCCAGCGTCTCGAGCAGGTCGCGGTCGACGTGGGAGGAGAAGGCGATGGCGTCCACCACGACACCCTCGTCATGAAGCCTCGGGGCGAGCTCCTCGATCAGCCGCCGCCGCGAGGCGGCATCGCGCGCCGCCTTGTCCGCGCCGCCGGGAATGTCGACCATGCCGTCGGTCAGCAGGATCACGTGACGCGGCCCTGACGCCGGGGCGGCAGAGGCCGCCCGACGAATGGCCGCCTCGATGTCGGTATACTGCTGATCCGCGACCAGCGCCGGCTTCAGGGCCAGCGCCTGCTGGCGCCAGGCCTCATCGACCGCCGCCGGCGGCAGCGGGTTGTCGACCTCGCTGCCGAAGGTCCAGAGACCGCCCCGCGCCCCCGAGGGCAGCAGCCCCGCGAACAGCTCCAGGGCACTGCCGCTCAGC
This sequence comes from Halomonadaceae bacterium T82-2, assembly GCA_001577635.1. Taxonomy (GTDB): domain Bacteria; phylum Pseudomonadota; class Gammaproteobacteria; order Pseudomonadales; family Halomonadaceae; genus Modicisalibacter. Next base: position 257,331 of record LSBP01000002.1, read on the forward strand.
CGTTCGGGGTCGTTGTGCTTCATGCTGCCGGAGACATCGAAGACCAGCCGGACATCGGCCTTTCCGGGCGGCGGCGACGCGGGCTCGGCCTGTGCCGACGCGCTCAGCAGCGCCACCGCCAGCGATACCGCCATCAACCATTGCATGCGCCGTCCTCAGCCGACCACCGGCTCCTGGCGGGCCTGCGGCACGTCGCTGCTGCCGCCTCCCGGACGGTTGCCGTCGTCCTCGGGACGCCGCTGCCGACGCCGGAACCAGATCGCCAGCACGGCCCCGGCCGCGGCGCCCAGCGCACAGCCCAGCAGCACCAGCGGCAGGGCCTGGCCCAGCGCCGCCTGGTCCTTCTGCAGGAAGGCGATCCCCGCTACCACGACCGACGGCGCCATGCCATGATAGGTCGACGCCTTGTCCAGCAGAGGCAGCGTGAAGCTGCTGGGCATCCAGATCAGGCCGGCGACCAGACCGGTGATCGCGAACCGCGGCAGGCGTGGCAGCCAGCGTATCGACAGATAGCCGGCACCG
>LSBP01000011.1 GCA_001577635.1 Halomonadaceae bacterium T82-2
TCACTGACAACGGCAAGTCGTTCACCGATCGCTTCACGCGGGCAGGTGAGCGCAAGCCCAGCGGCCGCCACCCTTTCGACCAGGAGTGCCAGGCCCATGGTATCGAACATCGCCTGATCAAGCCGGGAAGGCCACAGACAAACGGCATGGTGGAGCGGTTCAACGGCCGCATCAGCGACGTGCTGGCGACCCGGCGCTACACCTCAGGCGAGGATCTAGAGCAGACGCTCAAACGCTACGCTTGGCTGTACAATCACCACATCCCTCAGAAGGCGCTGCATCATCAATCACCGATTGCAGCGATGAAGGAATGGCAGGCCAAGCGACCTGAGTTATTTACCAAACGAGTGGTCAATCACACGGGACCCGACAAATAGCTTTCTATCTTGACGATAATCCCTTCGAGATTGACAAGAACCGTAATTCAGAAACATGAATCAATGCCGGCGGTGATCGGTATTGAACGTCGCTCATCCGGCGCGCAGGCGCAGTGTCTCCAGCACGACCCGGAAGGCCGCGGTCTGCTGGCGGCGGTTGGGGTAGTAGAGGTGATAGCCCGCGAAGGGCTCGGACCACTCGGCCAGGACCTCCCGCAACGTGCCATCCTCCAGGTGCGTCTGCACCAGCCCGTCGGGCAGCTGCGCCAGCCCCGCGCCATCGAGACACGCCTCGAGGATCTGCAGGACACTGTTCATGATCAGCGGCCCGCTGACGCGGACCCGGAACTCCTGCTCGCCGCTGCCGAACTCCCAGGCATAGAGCCCGCCATGGGTCGGCAGGCGCAGGTTGATGCAGCGATGCGCGGTCAACGCCGCCGGGGTCCGGGGGGCACCGTGCCGCGCCAGGTAGTCGGGGGCGGCCACGGTGACCAGGCGCATGCGAGGCCCGATCGGCACGGCGATCATGTCGGCGGCGATGGTGCCGCCCAGGCGCACGCCGGCATCGAAGCGTTCGGCGACGATGTCCGTCAGCCCGTAGTCGGTGGTCAGTTCGATGGTGAGCTCGGGGTAGGCGGCCAGCAACGGCCGGAGTTTCGGCCACAGGACATGGCGGGCCGCGTACTCGTCCGCCGTGATGCGCACCGTGCCCGCCGGTCGTTCCCGCAGCTCGCTCACGGCCGCCACCTGCGCCTCGATGGCATCCAGCAGCGGGGCCAACTCCCGCAGCAGTTTCTCGCCCGCCTCGGTGCGTGTGACGCGACGCGTGGTGCGCGTGAGCAGCCTGACCCCGAGGCGCTCCTCCAGCCCGCGCAGCGTCTGGCTCACCGCCGAGGGCGAGACACCGAGATGCGCGGCGGCGCGGGTGAAGTTGCCCTCGCGCCCCACCGTCACGAAGACCGCGAGATCGTCCAGCCGGGGCCCTGTCATTGTGAAGCCTCACTTCATTCTGCATTCAGGATTTTACATATACTGCACTCAATCGCCGTCTGCTACCGTTTCACTGAAGTCATGAAACGGAACCCTCACAGGAGGTTGCCATGAGCGAGACCCACACACCGTCAGAGGACATGCGGGTCCAGCGCGCCGGTTCCACCGACGCCATCCAGGGGCCCAGCGACTATTTCACCGGCAATGTTCGCATCGACCGGGTCTTCAATGCCCCGGAGCCGTCGCGAGTGGGCGTTGCCGTCGTCAATTTCGAACCGGGTGGGCGCACCAACTGGCACACGCATCCGGTTGGCCAGATCCTGCTGGTCACCGACGGCGTGGGCTGGACCCAGTGCGAGGGCGGCCCGAAGACCGAGATCCGTCCCGGCGACCTGATCTGGTGCAACTGCGGGCGCCGCCACTGGCACGGTGCGACCGACAAGACGGCGATGCAGCACGTCGCCATCCAGGAAGCCCAGAATGGCTCTCCGGTCGAGTGGATGGAGCCCGTCACGGACGACGTCTACCTCGCCGGTCCGGTCAAGAAGGACTGATCTCCCCTGTTTCACCCGCTCGGGGAGCGTTTTCACGCGATGCATTCCGGAAAAGCGATCGGAACTGAGCGCCCCTTCGGGCCATTCCGGGAAATGCTAATCTGGCCTCCTGTACCCGCCACGACAACGCCCGGCATCTCCGCCAGGGGCGCCGACAGGAGGATGCATCCGCCGCATGAACTACAGGGACGTGATTCGGCAGTACCCGGCAATACTGGCCTTCGGCTTCATCGCGATCTTCTCGGGCAACCTGGGCCAGACCTTCCTGGTCGGCTATTTTCAGCCCGCGATTGCCGAGGCCTTTTCCCTGAGCAGCGGGGAGTTCGGCATCGCCTATTCGCTGCTCACGCTGACCTCGGGGTTTCTGATCTTCTTCATCGGCCCCATGCTCGACTGGATTGCGCCGCGCCGCTTTGCCGTCTTCGTGGTGCTGGGCATGAGCCTCGGCATCCTGCTGTTGACCCTGTCACCCTGGCTGGGCGCGGCCCTGGCGGGGCTGGGGCTGATCCGCTTCTGCGGTCAGGGGCTGTTCACGCACCTCGGCACGACGACCGTCGCCAAGCAGGTGCCCGAGGCACGCGGCAGCGCCCTGGCCCTGGTGACGCTGGCCATGCCTGTCGGCGAGGCCGTGCTGCCGTCGATCACCACCGGCGCCCTGCAGCTGATCAGCTGGCGGGAACTGCTCTGGACGCTGCTCGGCATCCTGCTGGTGGTCTGGCTGCCCCTGCTCGCCCGGGCGCCTGTCGGGCCCGCGACGGCCCCCGCAACGCCCCGCGACGCGCCACGAGCGAGCGCCCACTCGCCCCGCCCCCTGATGGACACCCGCTTCTGGCGGCTGAGCCTGATGATGCTGTCGATCGCCATCGTCAACACGGGCATCTTCGTCTTCCAGAGCGAATTGACCGCCGAGTTCGGCGCCAGTCCCGCGGTCTTTGCGCTCGGCTTCGCGCTGGCGGCCTCCGGGCGCGTCATCGGCTCGCTGATCGCCGGGCGTCTCGTCGACCGGCTCGGGGCCTCGCTCATGGGGCGGGTCTATCTGCTGCCGCTCGTCGCCGGGCTGCTCGTCGCCATCGCCCTGGAGAACGGCTACGGCATCCTCGCCTACATGCTGCTCTCCGGGCTGGTCACCGGCATGCAGGAGCCCACCGTCACCAGCCTGCTCATCCAGCTGTGGGGCAGCGACAACCTGGCGAAGCTGCGTTCGGTGTTCTCGGCCGGCATGGTGTTCGCCTCCGGCCTGGCCCCGGCCTTCTTCGGGGTACTGCTGGACGCCGGCGTGGCGTTCGTCACCATCCTGGCGCTGATGGCGGCCATGGTGACCCTGGGCTGGCTGCTGGCCTGGCAGCCGCTGAAGGAGGCCGCCCGCCAGCCGGCGTGAGGCCTGTCACTGGAGCCCGGCCAGGCCGGCTGTCTTCAGGTATCGAGGCAGTTGATCCGGTAGCGCTCGGTGTCCTTCTTCAGGGCCATGTGGCCGTTGACCTCGTTGTAGAAGAAGGCGCGGCCCTCTCCAGACGGCAGCGTGTAGCGCCCGCAGACGCCGTAATCGTTGTTGACCTTCTTGTCGATGGTCACCGAGACGGTCTGGTCGGTACCCAGGGTGTCGGCGATATGGCCGGCGACACGCTCGTCGAGCCGGTCTTCCGACAGCAGGTAGCTGCCCGCGACCAGAATCGCCGAGACGACCATGACGAGACACGACACGATCAGATTCTGCATGGATGTCTCCCGAACTCTTGATGTCAGAGAAGACGGAGGCTTCCCTCCGGTCGGGACGGATTATACGCCAGGCCCCTTTGCCTCAGGTGCGGCCCGGTGACGCATTGCCGGCCGCCCGCCGTTCCGCCCACAGCCCCAGGGCGAAGATCACCAGCCCCGCGGCGGCCAGCGAGGCGCCGACCAGCCCGGTCGAGGACCAGGCGAAGCCCTGCTTGACGGTCACCCCGGCCAGCCAGGCGCCCAGCGCGTTGGCGCCGTTGAAGGCGGCATGGTTGAGCGAGGCGGCCATGGTCTGGGCGTCCTCGGCGACATCCATCAACCGGGTCTGCAGGGTCGGCCCCAGCGCCATGCTGGTGCCCACCAGGCCGACGAACAGCAGCCCCCAGGCCACGCTGTTGGCGGCCACATAGAACAGCCCCTGCACCACCAGGCACCAGAGCAGGATGCCGGGGATCGCCCGCATCAGGTTCCTGTCGGCGGCACGCGCACCGACCAGGTTGCCGAGGATGGTGCCGACGCCGAACACCACCAGCACCAGCGGCCCCAGCGATTCGTTCATGCCGGCCTGTTCGGTCAGGGTCGGCATGACGTAGCTGAACACCGCAAACATGCCGCCGAAGCCGATACCGGCGATGCCCAGCGTGAACAGCACACGCTGCTTGACCAGCGCACCGAGCTCGCGCTTGGGGCTGGCCTGCGGATCGGCCGGCGACGCCGGGACCCACAGCCGGATCAGCAGCGCGGTGAGCAGGGCGATACCGCCCACGCCGGCGAAGGCGACCTGCCAGCCGAGCAGATTGCCCGCCCAGGTGCCCAGCGGCGCACCGACCAGGATCGCCGTGGTCAGCCCCAGCATCACCCGGCTCACCGCCCGGGCCCGTTCATCGATGGGCACCGCCGCCGCCGCGACCAGCGCGGCGACGCCGAAATAGGCGCCGTGGGGCAGCCCGGCGAGAAAGCGCAGCAGCACGAAGGCCCCGAAGCCGGGCGCGAAGGCGCTGGCGATGTTGCCGATGGCGAACACCAGCATCAGCGCGATCAGCAGGGCCCGCCGCGGCAGCCGCGCCGCCAGCGCGGAGATCAGCGGTGCCCCGACCACCACGCCCAGCGCATAGCTGCTGATGGCGTAGCCGACATCGGGTACCGGCACCTGCAGGTCATTCGCCACCCGGCTCACCAGTCCCATGATCACGAACTCTCCGGTACCGATGCCGAATCCGCCCAGCGCCAGGGCGAACTCAGCGAGGCGCGGGCGGGTGACCGGCGCAATGGCGGCCTGCGTCATGAGGACTCTCCCTGTGCGATGGTGCGGTGTGCGGCGGGCCGATGGCGGCCCGGCGCTGACAAGCGCGCCATTGTTCCAGAAATGCGACTTACGTATAAGATCCGGACGTCATCGAGTCGGGACGGCGGCCTCACCGGGAGATGCGCGCCATCAGCAGCGTCGGTAGCAGCGCCGCCAGGAACAGCAGCGCCACGCTCAAGAAGCTCTCGCGAAAGCCCATCATCTGGCTCTGCAGGGCGATCACCTGGTCGAGATAGCGCCCGGCGACGGCCTGGCGTTCCGGCTCGGCCAGCCCGCTCTGGGCCAGCAGCGACGTGCTCGCCTGCAGGAAGGCCGTCGTGGCGGTGTGGGTGCCGTCCTGGGCGGCGGTGAAGGCCTGGGCGTAGCGCTGGGTACTGTGACTCAGCAGCAGCGACAGCCCGTTGACGCCGAACGCGCCGCCCAGCTGGCGCACGAAGTTGATCGCCCCGCTGCCCTGCCCCAGCAGGACCGGCGGCAGGGCCGCCAGGGCGCCGGCGTTGAGGCTGGGCAGCACCAGCCCCAGGCCGATGCGCCCGACCACGATCCAGCCGGCGAAGGTCCAGAACGGCGTGTCGGTGTCGGCGGCGGTCATCAGGAAACACGACAGCGCGAAGATGGCCAGCCCCAGGCTCATGGTCAGCGGCGGCGGCGTGCGGTCGGTGGCGCGCCCGGCGAGCGGGAAGACCAGCGCCAGCACGAAGCCGGCCGGCATCAGCAGCAGCCCCGAGCGGGTCGGCGTGTAGCCCTGGATGGTCTGCACGAACAGCGGAATGAGGTAGGTGGATCCGTAGATGCCGGCGCCGAAGATGAACGCCACCACCGCCGCGCTCGAGAACACCCGGCGCGAGAACAGGCCGAGGTTGAGCAGCGGGGTCGCGGTCTTCAGTTCCCAGGCCACGAAGGCGATGAAGGTCACGATGGCCACGCTGAACTCGACGAGGATGGCGTCCGAGCGCCAGCCCTCGCGCTGGCCGCTGGACAAGCCGTCGAGCAGGGTCACCAGAAATACCGTGAGCAGCGCGAAGCCGAGCCAGTCGAAGCGCCGGACCGGGCCGTCATGGGCGCGCCCCGGCATGAACAGCAGGCCCAGGAAGGGCCCCAGCAGGCTGAACGGCAGGGCGATGAAGAACACGTAGCGCCAGCTGAAGCTGTCGACCAGGATGCCGCCCAGGGTCGGCCCCAGGGCCGGCGCCAGCACCACGCCGATGCCGTAGACGCCCATGGCCGAGCCGCGCCGCTCGGGCGGAAAGACCTGGAAGATCACCTGCATCGCCAGCGGCTGCAGGATGCCCGCCGCCGCCCCCTGCAACAGCCGCGCGGTGATCAGCAGGGTCTCGCTGGTGGCCAGCCCGCCGAGGATCGAGGCGGCACTGAACACGCCCATGGCGATCAGGTAGGTGGCGCGCTGGCCCACCGCGTCCACCAGCCAGGCGTTGAGCAGCATGGTGCCGGTCATCGCCGCCAGGAAGCCGGTGGACAGCAGCTGCGCGGTGTCCTGGCCCATGCCGAAGGCGCCCATGATGTCGGGCAGCGCGACGTTGATGATGGTGGCGGTGAGCACCGTGGAGATGGTGCCCATCATCGCCGTCAGGGTCACCCAGTAGCGGTAGGCCGGGCCGTAGCGCGCGAACAGAGCGTCGATGCTGTCGGGACGCGCCGCCTCAGCCACCGGGGCGGGCCTCCAGCTCGGCCATCATCCCCGGCTTGAGCAGCCCGTCGCGCTGGGCCACGCTCACGCGCAGCGGCAGGCGCTGGGTGATCTTGGTGAAGTTGCCGCTGGGGTTGGGGCTGGGCAGCAGGGCGAACTCGCTGGTCGCGGCCTGCCCCACCCGCTCGACGGTCCCGGTGAAGGTCCGGTCGGGCAGCGCATCCACATGCACCGCCACCGACTGGCCCGGCGCGAAGTGGCGAATGGCGGTCTCCTTGACGTTGGCCTCGACGCGCACCGCCTGCGGGTCGTGCACCATGGCCAGTCGCTGGCCGACGCTGACGTACTCGCCGGGATCGACGAAGACCCGGTCGACGACGCCGTCGAAGGGCATGCTCAGGGTGCGGTCGTCGAGATCCAGTCGCGCCTGGTCGCGCTGCGCGCGCAGGGCATGGGCCTGGGCCTCGAGGCCCGCCAGCCGGCGCCTGAGCACGCCGAGCTGCTCGCGATCGGCACGCGCCTCGGCGAGGGCCGCCTCGGCGTTGTGCAACCGGGCCCGGGCGCTCTTCACCGCCTCCCGGGCGGTCGCCAGCGCCGTGCGCGTCTTGTCGGCCCGGGCCTGGTTGACCGCGCCCTGCCCGACCAGCCTGGCGGCGCGCCGGTCGTCGAGGCGCGCCAGATCACGCTCCGCCTGTGCCGAGCTCAGCGCCGAGCGGGCGGCATCGATTTCGGCCTGCCGGGCCTCGATGGCGCTGCCGGTCTGATGGTCGACCATGGTGAGCCGCGCGCGAGTCTCGTCACGCTCGGCGACCAGCGCCTGGAGGCGGGCGTCGAGCTCCTCGACACGCAGCCGGTTGCGGCGCTCGTCGAGCGTCACCAGCACCTGCCCCTGGCCGGCCGTGTCGCCGGCGATCACCCTGACGCCGGTCACCCGCCCGGCCACCTGGCTGCCCAGCACCACCATGTCGGCGGCGACCCGGGCATCGATGACGTTGACGTGGGTCAGCTGCCGATAGAGCCAGCCGCCGCCCGCCCCCGCCACGCCCAGCACCAGCGCCACGATCAGGCCCAGGCGCCAGCGTCGTCGCGCCGGCCGGGCCGGCTCGGCCGCCGACTCCGTGCTCATTCCCCGCGCTCCGGTTCGTCGGCCCCCAGGCGCACGGCGAGGCGCTCGAGCACGGCGAGGCAGGTATCCAGGGCCTCCGGGTCGATATCGTCGAAGAGCTCGGCGCGCACACTGGTCACCACCGTCTGGATGCGCTCGAGGATCGGCGTGGCGCGCGGGGTCAGTTCGACCACCTTGATGCGCCGGTCGCCGGGCACCGTCCGGCGCTCGATCAGGCCCTCGCTTTCCAGGGTATCCAGGGAGCGCACCAGGGTCGGCCCCTGGACGTTGACCGCCGCGGCCAGCGCCTTCTGGGTCAGCGGCTCGCGGGCCCGGGACAGCTGCCAGAGAATGCGCCAGCGCGACTCGGTCAGGCCGTAGGGCGCCAGGCGCCGGTCGATCTCGGCGCGCCACAGCCGGGCCACCTGGCCGAGCTGGGCGCCGAAGCGTTCGCGGGATGAGCTACCGGTAGTGGACATGGCAAATTGTTCCCCGACACATGAATAGCTAACGAACTATCATAGTGCCTTGCCACGCCCCCGGCCACCCCGTTCGTCGAGAATTCCGGGGTGGCCGATGCTCGCCGCCTCAGTCCCGCCGCAGCCGCCAGGGCAGCGTCTCGCCGGCCCGGAACGGCACCAGGTGCGCCTCGCCGCAGGCGAGGGTCTCCGGCACCGTGCACGGCTGGCGCTCGAGCTCGAGCGTGCCCTCGTTGAGCGGCAGGCCGTAGAAGCGCGGCCCGTTCTCCGAGCAGAAGGCCTCGAAGCGCTCGAGGGCGCCGATCGCCTCGAAGACGCTGGCGTACACTTCCAGCGCATGCGGCGCGTTGAACACCCCGGCGCAGCCGCAGGCGGTCTCCTTGGTATGGGCCAGGTGCGGCGCCGAGTCGGTGCCCAGGAAGAAGCGCGGGTGGCCGCTGGCCACGGCGTCGCGCAGCGCCTGCTGGTGGCTGCCGCGCTTGAGGATCGGCAGGCAGTAGAGATGCGGGCGGATGCCGCCGACCAGCATGTCGTTGCGGTTGTGGGCCAGGTGCTGCGGGGTGACCGTCGCCGCCAGGGTCTCGCTGCCCTCGAGCACGTACCGGGCGGCCTCGGCGGTGGTGATGTGCTCGAAGACCACCTTGAGGGCGGGGAACTGGCGGCGGATGTCCTCCATCACCGTATCGATGAACACCTTCTCGCGGTCGAAGATGTCCACCGCGGCGTCGGTCACCTCGCCGTGGATCAGCAGCGGCATGCCGATGCGCTGCATGGTCTCGAACAGCGGGTAGATCGCCTTGACGTCGCGCACGCCATGCGCCGAGTTGGTGGTGGCGTTGGCCGGATAGAGCTTGGCGGCGGTCAACAGGCCCCGGGCATGGCCCTCCTCCAGGGTCTGCGCGGTGACGCTCTCGTTGAGATAGCAGGTCATCAGCGGGGTGAAGTCGTGGCCCGCCGGCAGGGCGTCGAGGATGCGCCGCCGATAGGCCTCGGCCGCCTCCAGGGTGGTCACCGGCGGCGCCAGGTTGGGCATGACGATGGCCCGGGCGTAGACGGCGCTGGTGTGGGGCAGCACCGCGGCCATCAGGTCGCCGTCACGCAGGTGCAGGTGCCAGTCGTCGGGGCGGCGGATGCGCAGGGTGGAGGGGGATGCGGTCATCGGAAACTCCTGGCAGGCGTGAGCGAAGGGGCTCGTATCTTATCAGAGCCAAGAGTCGTAAGCCCGGCGGTGCTCGGTACACCGGTAGGGCAAGACGGTGCAGCAACCGGTCCAAACGCTATACCTGTCAATAAACATTTTCGTGGATAAAGTGTCGGGTATCGCATGCTCGTACCTATTGGTTCTCACCTACTCATCAACTGCATGACCAGAGGCATCTCACTCAATGGTCTCGAAAAGGCATCTCGAGTCATGACTTCCGCGAATGATCCCGCTTGGGGGAAAACAAACGCTGATGGCCTACCCTCTCACCACTTGGCCCATCACAGCATGGATGTGGCTGCCGTGCTGGAGCAGCTCGTTCAGCATCCGGTCATCGCCGTACGCCTGGCGCGTGCCGCCGGCCGAGCACTGACCCAGGCCGAGTGCCAATGGCTGGCGGCCTTCGCCTTTCTGCACGACATTGGCAAGCTCTCGCCACGCTTTCAGGCGAAAGCGTGGCCCCAGAACCGTCGGCGTGATCTGCGCAGCCACCTTGCCGAGGGTTGGCGCTGGCTGGATGGCCTGCACAAGCGCGGCGAGGCCATGGACGGGGCTGCCCATGAACTGCTGCAACCCCTGATTCCTCTGGAAGATGGGCTGGCGTGGTTTCGCGCGCTATTTGCCCATCACGGTCGTCCGACCCAACTGGAAAACTCGGCCAATTGGCCATCGGTAGCGGGTTACGACTGGTGCGCCGAAGAGAATCATATGGGCGAAGCGCTACACGCCTGGTTTGGCGATGCCGCCTGGGGGGATCCCGAGGCCCTGACCCGGCCACCGCTCATCCACCTTTTCGCCGGCTTGCTGGCACTGGCCGACTGGATCGGCTCGGACGAACGCGCCTTCTCGCATGAGTTGACGCTCGATATCGACGGCTACGCCGCGCGCGCCCGGAAACGGGCGATAACTGCCCTGCGCCGGGTAGGCATGACCGATACCGCCTGGCCGGATACGCCCCCGGATTTTGAAGCCTTGACCGGCTTCCACCGGCCCCACGGCGTACAAGCGCTGATCGGAGAACTGCCCACGACCACCGCGCTGGCCATTCTGGAGGCCGAAACCGGGTCGGGAAAAACCGAGGCCGCGCTCTGGCACTTTGCCCGGTTACGCTCAGCCGGTAGCGTCGATGCGCTCTATTTCGCGGTGCCGACTCGAGCCGCCGCCTGGCAGCTGTTCAAGCGCGTCGAGTGCATCATGCGACGGATCGGCGGCCCTGAAACGATTCTCGCCGTGCCCGGCCAGCTTCAGGCGGGTGAAGCCGAAGGCGTGCGACTGCCCGGCTTCGAGGTTCGCTGGGACGACGGACGGGAGCACTGGGCAGCGGAACACGCCACCCGCTTTCTCGCCGCGCCGGTGGCGGTGGGTACCATCGACCAGGTGCTGATCGCCGGCCTTCAGGCCAAACACGCCCATCTACGCGGGGCGGCACTGTCACGCAGCCTGCTGGTCATCGACGAGGTCCATGCCTCGGATACCTACATGAACCGCATCGCGCGCACCCTCGTCCGCGACCACATGGCGCTGGGCGGCCAGGCACTGCTGATGTCGGCGACCCTGGGGTCGGTGGAGCGCGCTGAATGGCTCAGCCAATCGCTGCCTGGGCTGGAACAGGCAAGACACAGTGCCTATCCGGCGCTCTGGCACTCGGGCAGTGACGAGCCACTGCAAGCCGAGGGCGCCAACAGTGCCGGTGTAAAAACGGTGAGACCACGACTCGAGCCGACCATGGACCCGTCACGCTGCGCCCGCCTCGCACTCGAGGCGGCACACAGTGGCGCCCGCGTGCTGGTGATTCGCAACACCGTGGATCAGGCTGTCGCCACCTGGCAGGCCATCTGCGACGTCGCGCCGCAACTCTGTCTCCAGGTAGAAGGTCAGCCGGCGCTACACCACAGCCGCTTCGCGGCAGAGGATCGACGCCGCCTCGATGCCGCCGTGGAGCGAGCCTTCGGCAAAGGCGCGCCGGCGCGGCCAGTCATCGCGGTGGGAACTCAAACGCTCGAACAGTCATTGGATATCGACGCGGACATCCTGATGACCGACCTCTGCCCGATGGATGTTCTGCTCCAGCGCATTGGCCGCCTTCATCGCCATGAGCGACCCCGGCCTGCGGGATTCGAGCAACCCGTGGTGCATATTCTCTGCCCGGAGAGTGGCCTGGATGCGCTGGCTCGCAATCAGCACTTCGAGAACGGTCTAGGCGCCTGGCAGAGCCAGGGCGTACTGTGCGGGATCTATATGGATCTGCGTATCATCGAGGCCACAAGGCGGCTGGCGGAAACCCGCGAATGCTGGTGCATCCCAGAACATAATCGCGAACTCGTGGAACTGGCCACCCACCCCGAAGCGCTGGACGCGATCGATGTCGAGATGGGCTGGCAAACGTATACCCAGGCGGTCGTCGCGACGACGCTCGCTGAAGATCAGCACGCCCGCATGCTGGTGCTACAACGCACGGCACCCTTTCCGGAACGCTTTCCCGACGCGGACGAGACGGTACAGACGCGACTGGGCGCGCTCGGCCCGCTCTGGGAACTGCCACCTGACACGCTCGGGGCATTCGGCCTGCCGGTGAGCCGTCTGGCGCCGCCGGCCCACTGGTGCAAAGGCCTGAGCGGGGAAGAGATGATCAGCGTCACGACCACGAATAACGGCCTAACCATCAACGTCGGCGAACGGCACTTCACTTATGACCGTGCCGGACTAAAACCGCCAATAAGGGAGCATTAAAAGCTGATGCCTGACCGATATGAACACACTCGCCCATAAGGATGACTCGGGTTGACCGTTTCACGCTGGCAGTGTTAAAGAAGGTAACCTAAGAAACATTAGACAACACGCAACGTGCTTCAGAGCTAGGCATTGCGGAGGGAGGGTGTGGGCAAGATGACCGACGCACAAGGCGATACCACGCTCCAGACCAACCTATTGACCGACCCGCTGTTCAGCGTCGATGACGGCCGAAAGCTCTCGCTGCCCGAGCTTTTCGCCGGGCTGGCCGAAGGCAGGGTCACGTGTCTTGCACGCCTGCGCGCCCATCAACGCACGGCCTGGCACATGTTCAGCGTACAGCTGGCGGCACTGGCGCTCGACCGCGGCGGACGCCAGGAACTACCGGGAAGCGCTGCCGACTGGACCACACTGCTGCGCGGGCTTTCCCATGCCGATACCGGCATCGAGGGCGATGCCCCCTGGCAACTGGTGGCAGAAGACCGCAACGTGCCTGCTTTTCTTCAGCCACCCGACCCCGGCGGACTGAAGTGGTCGCCGGTGGCCACCCCGGATGCACTCGACCTTCTCATCACCTCGAAGAACCACGACCTCAAACGAGAGATCGCGCTATCCGCCGATGCCGAGGACTGGGTTTTCGCGCTGATCAGTCTGCAAACCATGGAAGGCTATGGCGGCAGCGCCAATTACGGCATTGCACGCATGAACGGCGGCTCCTCCAGCCGCGCCTTCATGGGTCTGATACCGGCCAAGGAAGACAATACACCGGATCCCGCTGCCTGGTGGCGACGGGATGTGTCGCTCTGCCTTGCCCATCGCGACGCCCCCGGGCCGATGACGCCCGGCAAGGCGGCGCTGCTCTGGTGTCACCCCTGGCCGGAGAACCAGTCACTCGCCGCCACCGAGCTGGATACATTGGCGATCGAGGTCTGCCGTCGTATCCGGCTCCTGCGGACCGCCAATGGCACACTGCGGGCAGAGCGTGCCGGTTCGCGAAGCGCGCGCGTCGATGCCAGCGCCTTCAGGGGCGTGCTCGGCGACCCCTGGGCGCCGGTCTCCGTCGACACCAAAGCGCCCAAGGCACTGACCATCAGCGAAGGTCGTTTCGACTATCGCCGCCTTGTCGATCTTCTGCTCTCAGGCAACTGGGTCTTGCCATTGGCCGCCCGTCTGCAGCCCAAGGAATCGGCGGATCGAATGCTGCTACTGACCGAAGCGCTCGCCAGAGGCAATTCAGCGACCTATGGCCTTCGCTCACGGCTCTTGCCGTTGCCCCAAAAAGCGGTTGCAAGAGGCTTGTTCGGCCAGCAAAGCCACAGTCTCAGTGCGGCAGCCGAGCGTCAGATGAGCGAAATCGCTACTGCCGACGCGGCACTGCGCGAGGCCGTGGCACTGTATGCCGCCGATGGCGACCCCGACGCGGTCGGCCGCGATGAACGTCGCCGAGCCAGCGCTGCCCGGCACCGCCTGGATGCCGCCGCCGATACCCTCTTCTTCGACTATCTCTGGGATCGTGCTGACCCGGAGACCGAGGACACCGCTTGCCAAGCATTTCGTGCCCAGCTGGTGGAAACATCACGCTGTGAGTTGGCCCGCGCCTTTGAAGCCATCCCCTGCGCCAGCGTGTGGAGCGCCCGCGCCCGCGTACGCGCCGAGCGCTGCCTGAACGGCAAACTGCGCCAGGGCGAACTCATCTAACCGGAGCGTCAGTATGGAGACACCCACCCAACAGCCAGCCGCGCTCGCGGAAGACGCCCCGCACAGCGTCGCGCTCGCTATTGCCGGCATGATGAAAACCTTTGGCAGCGGCGAAATGAGCGCACTGCGCCGCCTGGATTCCGCAGCCGTCGTGCCCGCTTACTGGCGCCTGGCCGCGCGTCACCCGGTGCTGGAGCAGCGCCGCGATAGCTGGTCGCCCATCGTTCAAGCGCTCGCCCTACTGACACCGAAAGGGCCGCCGGAAGAGCGCGGCGAACTTCACGACCCCGAGCGAAAGCTGGGCACGGCACTCTGCGACGGCGGTCAGGCGTCGTGGCCCACCGAAGGCGACGCGCGTCCGCTTCTCAGTGAGCCGCGGTTTGCTCGGCTGCTGGCCGCACGCGGCCAGCAGCGCCAGGTACTCCTGCTGCGCGCCGTGCGCATGCTCGCCGCCAGTCGCGAGCCCGGGCAGGGTGTCGATGTCGGCGATCTTGCCTGGCGCTTCGTGGATGCCGATCCGCAGCGCCTTGCGGCCCCCTATTACCAACGTCTTGACCGTGCCGAGCGCCTGTCAGGCAACACGCCCATCGAGAAGGGACCCGGCGATGAATAATCCGCGCTTTCTGCAGATCCACACCCTCACCACTTACCCGGCAGCACTGCTCAATCGCGATGACAGCGGCCTGGCCAAGCGCCTGCCTTACGGCGGGGTGATCCGCACCCGCATCAGCTCGCAGTGTCTGAAACGCCACTGGCGCATCGCCGAAGACCCTCATGCACTCAGCGCCATCGATGGTGCCAGTCTGGCGTTTCGCTCGCGGGAGCTGGTCAGCCGCAAAGTCTTCGGCGACCTGGAGGCCCCCGAGGCCGTTATCGACAAGCTCGAGCCCGAGTTCCAGAAAGCCGTCTATGGCGACAAGGGCACCGCGAAGAGTGCGCGCCAGACACTACTGCTGGGAGAGCGTGAGCTTGCCTGGCTTTCCGCCGAAGCCCGGCGGCTGGCACAGGAAGCCAACGGCGATGCCGCGCAAGCCGCTACGCTGGCCGCCGGCTGGAAGAAAGATTTCCAGAAAAACATCAAGGTGATGCGGGAAGCGACGAGCCTACCCGGCGGCCTGACCGGCGCGCTGTTCGGGCGCATGGTCACCTCCGACCCCGAAGCCAACATCACCGCACCGGTGCACGTAGCCCACGCCTTCACGGTCCATGGCGAAGAGAGCGAAAGCGACTACTTTACCGCCGTCGACGACCTGGCCGAGGACGCGCCCGGTGCCGACACCATTCAGGAGACCGAGCTGACCTCGGGTCTCTACTATGGCTATGTCGTCGTCGATCTGGACGGTTTGAAGCGCAATCTGGGACTGGCCGCCGACGACCTGGCAGGCCCGGTACTGCATAACCTGATCCATCTGATCGCCGAAGTTTCACCCGGTGCCAAGCTCGGCTCCACCGCCCCCTATAGCCGCGCCTCCTTCATGCTGGCCGAGGCCGGCGACCGCCAGCCACGCTCGTTGGCCGAGGCCTTCCAACGCCCGGTGGCGTCCGACCCTGCTAGCGCCAGCAGCGCTCTCGTCAAGCATCTGGCAGCCATCGACGCGGCTTACGCCACCGGCGAAGAACGTCGCTTCCTCTCGCTGCACGATACACCGGTCGACGGTGCCCAGCGTAGCACCCTGAAGGAGCTGGCCGAATGGGCCGGCACGCTGCCCGGGCGGTTGTCATGAGCCGGCGCTGGCTCAGGCTCGAACTCGCCGCACCGCTCATGGCCTTCGGCGCGGTGGCCGTGGACCAGGTCGGCCCCACCTGGCGCTGGCCCGGCCGTTCGATGCTCACCGGCCTGCTGGCCAACGCGCTGGGGCTGGACTGGTCCGAACGCGCCGCCCATCAGGCGCTCCAGGACCGTCTGATCTGCGCTGCCGCCCTGCTGCGCGACGGGGATATACTCACCGACACCCAGAATGCCCAGTTGAGCAAGAGCGACCAAGGGTGGACGACCCGAGGAGCGCCCGAAGGCCGAGGTGGTAACTCATACAGTGCGCCACATCGCAGACAGCGTGACTTCCTCGCGGATGCCGAACTGGTTGCGGTACTGACGCTCACGCCAGCCGCACAGGAACCGTCACTCGACACGCTTCGGGACGCCCTGCTGCGCCCGGCAAGGCCCCTCTTTCTCGGCCGCAAGGCCTGCCTGCCCTCAAGACCGCTGGTGACGGCAACCGAGCACGATTTCATCGAGGCGGCGACCGCCCACGCGGCACTCGAACAGGTGGCCGGTGGCAAAGCAGCGCGTGCCTTCTGGCCCGAGGGAGAAGGCCCAGTGGGCGTGCGCAGTCATGAAGTCGCCGATATGCGCCACTGGCGTACCGGCCTGCACGGTGGGTCGCGCACCGTTCACGAAGGGCGACTGAAACAGGGGGTCTCGTGACGCTGCAACTCATACGATTGCCGGTCGATCTTGCCGAGCTGGCACGCATTGCGGGAGAACGCGGCTGGACGGGCGGGCGGCGGCAACACTTCGACGAAGGGGCTGCGTTACACCACCTGCTCGGAGAAACCTTTGGTGCTGGCGTCCTGCAGCCCTTTCGCCTGCGGGTAGCCCCGCGGCAGCGCCAGGGCCGGCTTTACGCCTATACCCGGCATGACAGCGCAGAACTCGTGGAAACCGCCACCATCGCCGCCACGCCGGAAGTGATGACCGCCCTGTCGCTCCAGGCACTCGAAACCAAGACCATGCCGAATGCCTGGCGAGCCGGCCAACGTATCGGTTTCGACGTCCGCCTGCGCCCCACCGTCAGGCTCTCTTCCGCCATCGAGGCACCGTCCGATCGAACCGGCAACCGTCATCACGGCTTCCCCAAGGGAGCAGAAATCGATGCCTTCTTGGCAGAGGCCCTGAGACATCCACAGCGGGACACGATGATGCACCAGGGCCGTAGTCGCGAGGCGGTCTATCGGGTCTGGCTGGCCAAGCGTCTGGGAGACGCCGCTGACCTCGAAGAAGCACGACTGGTCAGTGCTCAGCGGGTCATGGCGGCACGTGGCGGCAAAGCACGGGAAGCCTGCGATATCGTCATGCACGGCACGCTCTCCATTACCGATACGCAACGCTTTGCCGATCTGCTCACCCGAGGGATCGGTCGTCACCGCGCCTACGGCTACGGCATGCTCCTGTTGAGCCCGCCAAAAGCCGCGACAGGAGACTGAACAGCGATGCTGGTCGGCCGCCTTGGACTCGACACTGCGCGTATCCCGCACGCCGACCGCCATGGGCTGGCCTGGCTGGACCGTGGCCGGCTGGAAGTCGAGGATGGCTGCCTACGCTTCGTGACCGCAGGCGGCACGCTGCCTGCCGGAGACTATCAGCTCCCCCATCAAACCATCTCCGCGGTGCTGCTCGGCCCTGGCTCATCGGTCTCCCACGACGCGCTGCGCTTGCTGGGGCGTCACGGCTGCGTGCTGTGTGCGGTTGGCGTCGAAGGGGTGCGCTTGTACACCATGCCCCCGCTGGGCCCGGACACCTCGGCACTCGCCCGCCGCCAGACCGAACTCTGGGCGGCCAAGGGCAAGCGGCTGGCAGTCGCCCGTCGCATGTACGCCCTGCGCTTCGACACCATCGTGCGAACGCGCGATATCGAGGTGCTGCGCGGCATGGAAGGCACGCGCATCAAGAAAGCCTATGCCCTGGCCGCCGAGCGCTACGGTATCGCCTGGCGCGGCAGGCGCTATGATCGCGCCAACCCCAACGCAACCGACCTACCCAATCAGGCGCTGAATCACGCGGCCGTCACCATGCAGGCAGCCGCCGCCATCGCCGTTGCTGTGACAGGCACGATCCCTCAATTGGGTTTCATCCACGAGGACTCCGGCCAGAGCTTCGTTCTCGACATCGCCGACCTACGGCGCCATGACCTGGTACTGGATATCGCCTTCGGTGCCGCCAAGGACGCCGAGCAGCGCCCGGACACCATTGATCGCCTGGTGCGCCGTCGTGCCGCCGAGATATTCCGCCGCCAGGCGGTCATTCCCTCGATGATCGACGCCATCAAGACGGTACTGACCGACAACGATGCCCCGGAAGACACTCAGGACTCACCCGTGAAGCAGACCTCCTGACATGCCACTTTGCGTCATCGTCACACGCGATGTCGAAGCCCGCTATCGCGGCTTTCTGGGGTCGGCAATGCTGGAACTCTCGCCTGGCGTCTATGCCAATCCGCGCATGACCAAAGGCGTCAGGGAACGGACCTGGAACGTGCTGAGCGACTGGCACCAACAACTGGGCCGGGGCTCCATCACCATGTGCTGGGCCGATGCCAATGCGCCAGGCGCCATGGGCCTGAAAACGCTTGGCGAACCCCCAAAAGATATTGTCGAACACGAAAGTATCCTGCTGGTTCGGCGCCACCTTTCCTCACCACCAGAGCAGGACTGAGGACTCCGGCTCTTTAACAACTCAGCAAAATCAAATACTTTTCCTATAGAGGCTTCCCCGCACCCGCGGGGATCGACCCGCCGCAACGTCGGAAAGCAATGCGGCCACCAGGGCTTCCCCGCACCCGCGGGGATCGACCCTTGATTGCGTCGGTGTGTGACTAAAGCTCGACGGCTTCCCCGCACCCGCGGGGATCGACCCGGCTCGGCCGCGCCGCCGGTGAGCGAGAGATAGGCTTCCCCGCACCCGCGGGGATCGACCCTGCTGACCGGCGTACTGCCATTGCGACAGCTCGGCTTCCCCGCACCCGCGGGGATCGACCCGAGGCGCCGACCCCGCAGGACCTCGAAGACGCGGCTTCCCCGCACCCGCGGGGATCGACCCAGGACAGATCGTGACGTAGGGGCGGCGGTCGAGGCTTCCCCGCACCCGCGGGGATCGACCCAGGTTGAGGTCCTTGAGCTTCTTGGGGAGTGCGGCTTCCCCGCACCCGCGGGGATCGACCGTTCAACGAGCAGCTGCGCAAGATGACCACCGAGGCTTCCCCGCACCCGCGGGGATCGACCCTCGCACAGACGCATGCTGTCGGCGACCAGGTCGGCTTCCCCGCACCCGCGGGGATCGACCCCCGCTCTTGATCTGGCCGCCGTCGATGAAGGCGGCTTCCCCGCACCCGCGGGGATCGACCCGCGTTGATCGTGTCGTGCTCGGAGTCGGCCCAGGCTTCCCCGCACCCGCGGGGATCGACCCACGAGAGCCACGCCGAAGCCCTGTGCGAGGCGGGCTTCCCCGCACCCGCGGGGATCGACCCTCGTCCGGATCAGGCTCGGGTATGCGGATCCGGGCTTCCCCGCACCCGCGGGGATCGACCCCGTCCAGCAGGTGGTCGCGGCTCGGGGTGCGGGGCTTCCCCGCACCCGCGGGGATCGACCCACTGGAGATATCGAGATCCGCGATGCCGAGCGGGCTTCCCCGCACCCGCGGGGATCGACCCCCCGAGCCGGAGGCTGCCGCCATCCTCGCCGAGGCTTCCCCGCACCCGCGGGGATCGACCCTCCGGCGGGTAGCCGTTCTCGCCGCCGACTGGGGCTTCCCCGCACCCGCGGGGATCGACCCTCGGCCTCCTCCATCGACGCCGAACTCATGTCGGCTTCCCCGCACCCGCGGGGATCGACCGCGTCTGGTCGAGATCGACCAGATGGACGTCATGGCTTCCCCGCACCCGCGGGGATCGACCCAGGCTGCCACCCGCGATGCGCGTGATCGCCTTGGCTTCCCCGCACCCGCGGGGATCGACCCGCCTTCCAGACCGGGCGGATTTCGGAGACGGGGGCTTCCCCGCACCCGCGGGGATCGACCGACTGCTCACCTCGCTCGGCAAGACCACGGCATGGCTTCCCCGCACCCGCGGGGATCGACCCCGGCCCTCCGCTGTTCCGTGTGCTGGCGCTTGGGCTTCCCCGCACCCGCGGGGATCGACCCCGCTCGTTCTCGGCCAGGTCGTGGGCCTCGACGGCTTCCCCGCACCCGCGGGGATCGACCCGACCTGTGCATCGACGTTGGCCTGGCCGGCAAGGCTTCCCCGCACCCGCGGGGATCGACCCCGGCAGGCCGATGCCGCCCTCGTGGCCGTAGCGGCTTCCCCGCACCCGCGGGGATCGACCCCACGCGACGTGCTGGACGTAGGCGTCGGTGTCGGCTTCCCCGCACCCGCGGGGATCGACCCTTCCCGAAAGTGTATTGGGGGTTGATCTTTGAGGCTTCCCCGCACCCGCGGGGATCGACCCCAAACCGCAAGGACACCGCGTTCGAGTATTACGGCTTCCCCGCACCCGCGGGGATCGACCCTCGTGGCGGCGCTGGGATACGGCTGGCTGGCGGGCTTCCCCGCACCCGCGGGGATCGACCCATGCCTGGAGTCACGAAGCCGTGCGCGAAGCCGGCTTCCCCGCACCCGCGGGGATCGACCCCAGCATGTCGCCCCAGTAGGTGCCGCCGCCGGGGCTTCCCCGCACCCGCGGGGATCGACCCCAGCAGAAGGAAATAGCCATGCTGTCACACCTGGCTTCCCCGCACCCGCGGGGATCGACCCCTTGTCCGAACGCGTGCCGATGACACCGGCGAGGCTTCCCCGCACCCGCGGGGATCGACCCTCGTCATGGAAGCTCACAAGCTGCGCAAGCAGGGCTTCCCCGCACCCGCGGGGATCGACCCTGGTTAGCCTCTGTGCTGAGGTCGCTGGGTGTGGCTTCCCCGCACCCGCGGGGATCGACCCGTGAAGCACATCGAGGACGGCCTGGTCGCCGCGGCTTCCCCGCACCCGCGGGGATCGACCCCTTGATCAGCGCGGTCGTTGAAGCCTCCATGTGGCTTCCCCGCACCCGCGGGGATCGACCCGAGGCCAATGGCATCGAGGTGGCGGCAGAGGAGGCTTCCCCGCACCCGCGGGGATCGACCCGCACCACCGGCAAGGTCATCACCGGGCCGTCGGGCTTCCCCGCACCCGCGGGGATCGACCCAAGTATTCCCGCAAGCAGACGTGCAGCCGCAAGGCTTCCCCGCACCCGCGGGGATCGACCCCACACGCGGTACTGGGCGCGCTTCTTGCTGATGGCTTCCCCGCACCCGCGGGGATCGACCCTGGACTGGCTGGCTATTCCAGTCGATGGCTGCGGCTTCCCCGCACCCGCGGGGATCGACCCGTATTGCCGAGCGTGCCGAATGCGGACTTGTAGGCTTCCCCGCACCCGCGGGGATCGACCCATCGAGCACCAGGGCCTGCAGTACGTCATCTAGGCTTCCCCGCACCCGCGGGGATCGACCCTGCACCACCCACAGGGCGAAGGCATCCGACTTGGCTTCCCCGCACCCGCGGGGATCGACCCGCGTCTTGCCCGAGCCACGGCCACCGTAGGCGGGCTTCCCCGCACCCGCGGGGATCGACCCGTGCGGCCAGTGAATTGGTATTCGGGGTTGAAGGCTTCCCCGCACCCGCGGGGATCGACCCACCCGGGGCCGCGACTTCTTCGTCGGCGACATGGCTTCCCCGCACCCGCGGGGATCGACCCCGGTCACCTTGATGTGCACCGCGGCCTGGTGGGGCTTCCCCGCACCCGCGGGGATCGACCCCTGTGCGCAGTGCGGATAGATCCTCGCCGCGGGGCTTCCCCGCACCCGCGGGGATCGACCCGACGTGGGCCACATCAAGTTCACGATCGGCAGGGCTTCCCCGCACCCGCGGGGATCGACCTTACGGCGATGGCGAAATAGATGACAGAGTCAGGGCTTCCCCGCACCCGCGGGGATCGACCCCAGCAAACCGGCGACGTACCCTCCGTCAGCCCGGCTTCCCCGCACCCGCGGGGATCGACCCGACTGGCGGATCGTGAATGGACTCGAAGCCGGGGCTTCCCCGCACCCGCGGGGATCGACCCGTTGATCCACTCACTCATACAGCCTCCCGTATGGCTTCCCCGCACCCGCGGGGATCGACCCCGGCCACCGGACCCCGAATGGGTCGCCCGCGTGGCTTCCCCGCACCCGCGGGGATCGACCCGAGTCAAACGCCCGATTGGTCGCCTCCCCGGCGGCTTCCCCGCACCCGCGGGGATCGACCCTGGTTGATGGTGTCCAGCAGCGCCCCGCCGACGGCTTCCCCGCACCCGCGGGGATCGACCCTGCAAGAAGCCCTGTCCGGTATCGAGGACGAAGGCTTCCCCGCACCCGCGGGGATCGACCCTTGTTGATGGTGTCCAGCAGCGCCCCGCCGACGGCTTCCCCGCACCCGCGGGGATCGACCCTGCCAGCCGGCTTTTCTGATGCCTTCATCACGGGCTTCCCCGCACCCGCGGGGATCGACCCTCGGCGATGGTGGATGCGCGGAATGTTGGCTCGGCTTCCCCGCACCCGCGGGGATCGACCCTGGACAGGGACGCTGTCCCAATCGACTGCTGCGGCTTCCCCGCACCCGCGGGGATCGACCCAGGACGCCGACACGATCCTTTTCCTCTACCGGGGCTTCCCCGCACCCGCGGGGATCGACCCGAGTTGTCGGTAGGCGCGCAGGTTGAAGACCTGGCTTCCCCGCACCCGCGGGGATCGACCCCAGCGGGACACCAGCCGGTCCCACAGCATGTCGGCTTCCCCGCACCCGCGGGGATCGACCCGAGGGCGTCCTCGCAAGACGGAGAGTGAGTGAGGCTTCCCCGCACCCGCGGGGATCGACCCCACTCGAAGGTGGGCAGGTCCACCCGGCCCGAGGCTTCCCCGCACCCGCGGGGATCGACCCTTGTTGATGGTGTCCAGCAGCGCCCCGCCGACGGCTTCCCCGCACCCGCGGGGATCGACCCGGCATCGACAATTCCGTGGTACTGCTGGGCGGGGCTTCCCCGCACCCGCGGGGATCGACCCGCGGTCGGCGAGCCGTCGTCGATCTGAATCTGGGCTTCCCCGCACCCGCGGGGATCGACCCGAAGAATTGGCCGCCAAGCGTGACCAACTGCGGCTTCCCCGCACCCGCGGGGATCGACCCCGAATGTCGGTAAACAAGGCCCCTTAGTAATGGGCTTCCCCGCACCCGCGGGGATCGACCCTCCAGCATCAGGGCGGCGACCGCCGCCACGGGGGCTTCCCCGCACCCGCGGGGATCGACCCTTCATACTGGCGTCCCCTCTCGGAGGATGTCGGGCTTCCCCGCACCCGCGGGGATCGACCCGATTTCCCGGCGGTGAATACGCGGGTCGATGCGGCTTCCCCGCACCCGCGGGGATCGACCCACGTTGGATATGCCCCCCGAGCAGCGGCAGTAGGCTTCCCCGCACCCGCGGGGATCGACCCTCCATGCCGAGTACGATTTCCCGGCGGTGAATGGCTTCCCCGCACCCGCGGGGATCGACCCTGGAAACGGGAGCGCATGGAATCAGTCCAGAAGGCTTCCCCGCACCCGCGGGGATCGACCCTACTGGAAAGAGAAGCAGGAAGGCATGAGGGTGGCTTCCCCGCACCCGCGGGGATCGACCCTTGGCGATGTTGGTGAGGTGGAACTTCAGCGCGGCTTCCCCGCACCCGCGGGGATCGACCCTACGCCGAGCAGACCCCGGCGGCGCTGCCGATGGCTTCCCCGCACCCGCGGGGATCGACCCTCATTCAGGTTCTTCTCGCTGATCGCCTGATCGGCTTCCCCGCACCCGCGGGGATCGACCCCTGTCTCATTCACCCGCTGTATCGCTCCGCGCGGCTTCCCCGCACCCGCGGGGATCGACCCCCCGCCCTCCATGCGGCCCTTGCGACCCTTGAGGCTTCCCCGCACCCGCGGGGATCGACCCTCAACCGGGAGATGGCCGTCGCCAGCCAGCGCGGCTTCCCCGCACCCGCGGGGATCGACCCAGCGTGGCCGGGCTGCGTGACCTCGTCGAATCGGCTTCCCCGCACCCGCGGGGATCGACCCAAATAGCCCGCTAGTTGCTTCGGTCTGGATGAGGCTTCCCCGCACCCGCGGGGATCGACCCCCAGGAGTAGTTATGGCTAAGTATCAGATTGGGGCTTCCCCGCACCCGCGGGGATCGACCCGCCACGTCATCTATCCGCTGCTCGATGCGCTCGGCTTCCCCGCACCCGCGGGGATCGACCCTAAAACGACTCTCAAGGCTGTGGGCTGGACGCGGCTTCCCCGCACCCGCGGGGATCGACCCTCGTCGTCCTCGCAATCTTCCAGCAGCGCCTCGGCTTCCCCGCACCCGCGGGGATCGACCCCGATCAGCCCCGACCGTCTCCTCGTCGTAGATGGCTTCCCCGCACCCGCGGGGATCGACCCCGTTGCCGACTGGTGGGGGAATATATCGTCGGGGCTTCCCCGCACCCGCGGGGATCGACCCTCTGCGTGGCGATTGCCGAGGTAAGTGACCGTGGCTTCCCCGCACCCGCGGGGATCGACCCATCCGAGCGAACGTCTCCGGATCTTCCTTGCGGGCTTCCCCGCACCCGCGGGGATCGACCCGCCCGGGGCAAGGGCAAGCTGTATTACCGCTGGGCTTCCCCGCACCCGCGGGGATCGACCCGCGGGCCCGGTCGTTCTTGCCGCCGGCATTGAGGCTTCCCCGCACCCGCGGGGATCGACCCGACGAAGGGGAATCAAGCTAAAGTCTTGATTCGGCTTCCCCGCACCCGCGGGGATCGACCCTTGCTGGGGCCTTCCGCTTGCACCTCATTGCCGGCTTCCCCGCACCCGCGGGGATCGACCCTCAGTCCGGAAGAGATTGAGCGGCGCCTGGGCGGCTTCCCCGCACCCGCGGGGATCGACCCGTGTCACGTCGCTTGACGGCATGACGCAATACGGCTTCCCCGCACCCGCGGGGATCGACCCGCCCAGCGCATCCTGGCTGTATCCCTGCTGTCGGCTTCCCCGCACCCGCGGGGATCGACCCGCATCAGGGACCGGGCCATCGGTGTCGACGAGGGCTTCCCCGCACCCGCGGGGATCGACCCAGGTAGGCAGCCAAGCGCTCGTCTTGCTCGGCGGCTTCCCCGCACCCGCGGGGATCGACCCGAGCAAGTCAGTAGCCCCAACACCGCACTGACGGCTTCCCCGCACCCGCGGGGATCGACCCTCGGACCGACTCCAGGAGCTGGCCAAGCAGACGGCTTCCCCGCACCCGCGGGGATCGACCCTCTGGAAAAGCGCGCCCACGACCATGGCGAAAGGCTTCCCCGCACCCGCGGGGATCGACCCTCGCCCATGGCGAGCATCGGTGACACGCTGGCGGCTTCCCCGCACCCGCGGGGATCGACCCCTGATCCGCCTGGGCACCATCGCCGAGGTCGAGGCTTCCCCGCACCCGCGGGGATCGACCCGAGCGGGCCCTGCGTGACCGGCAGCCGGCATTGGCTTCCCCGCACCCGCGGGGATCGACCCGGTGACGGTGGCGCTACCAAACCGGGTGCGGAGGCTTCCCCGCACCCGCGGGGATCGACCCGGTGACGGTGGCGCTACCAAACCGGGTGCGGAGGCTTCCCCGCACCCGCGGGGATCGACCGACCCACGAGGTCCACTTGCCCGTCGATCAGCGATAGGGCTTCCCCGCACCCGCGGGGATCGACCCGAGCTGGCGGCAGCGCTCGGCAACAACCCCGAGGCTTCCCCGCACCCGCGGGGATCGACCCTGCTCGATTAGCGACAGCTCCTTCTCGCCCTGGGCTTCCCCGCACCCGCGGGGATCGACCCTCACACCCAACCAGACCAAGGCCGGGAGCCTCGGCTTCCCCGCACCCGCGGGGATCGACCCGGAGAGATCGTACTGGATGGTATCGCCCGCCGGGCTTCCCCGCACCCGCGGGGATCGACCCGGCCGAGGTGACGTATACCGCGAGTGGCACGAGGCTTCCCCGCACCCGCGGGGATCGACCCAGCGCGTAGCGGGCCTCGACCAGCTCGTTGAGGGCTTCCCCGCACCCGCGGGGATCGACCCCAGGGCATCATGCACTACGACCTGGGCCTGCGGGCTTCCCCGCACCCGCGGGGATCGACCCGGTGTAGGTGCGCGTGCCGGCCTGCAGCACCCGGCTTCCCCGCACCCGCGGGGATCGACCCGAGCGCGAGGCGGCGATCATCGACTTCAGCGAGGCTTCCCCGCACCCGCGGGGATCGACCCGCTGCATCGCTGGCAAATTCCCACGTCGATGCGGCTTCCCCGCACCCGCGGGGATCGACCCGCGGCTCGCAATAGCCGGGAGGCTCTACTGATGGCTTCCCCGCACCCGCGGGGATCGACCCTGGCAGCGCGATGGCTGGGACAAGACCTGGGAGGCTTCCCCGCACCCGCGGGGATCGACCCCAGGACGACCGCCGCGCCGCCGGCAGCATCTAGGCTTCCCCGCACCCGCGGGGATCGACCCATGGCTTTGCGCATCTCTGCCGTTGGAATCGGGGCTTCCCCGCACCCGCGGGGATCGACCTTGCCAGTTCCATATCCTCTCCCTACTTTGCGAGGCTTCCCCGCACCCGCGGGGATCGACCCTGCTGGCCGTTGACGTTCTTGCTGACGTACTTGGCTTCCCCGCACCCGCGGGGATCGACCCTGGCGGCCGATCGCCACCGACGATTGCACCGTGGCTTCCCCGCACCCGCGGGGATCGACCCCAGACCATTGGCAGCCGTATCCGGCAGAAGCGGGCTTCCCCGCACCCGCGGGGATCGACCTTTCCCCTCCAGTCTGTCCCGTTCTCCAGCGCCGGCTTCCCCGCACCCGCGGGGATCGACCCCCGCCACCGGAGGTGCCCGTCATGGATCTCGCGACTTCCCCGCACCCGCGGGGATCGACCCGGTGTCTTGGCCTGCTTGCGCGCCTCGCGAAGGGCTTCCCCGCACCCGCGGGGATCGACCCGTCTCTAGCGCGTCGCCCTTGCGGTATAGCGCGGCTTCCCCGCACCCGCGGGGATCGACCCATCGGTAGCGCTGGGTGTTGATGGCATATCTTGGCTTCCCCGCACCCGCGGGGATCGACCCCTCAAGCGCGCCCGCCCCCGCCAGGCCGACCGGCTTCCCCGCACCCGCGGGGATCGACATATCACCAGGAGCTACTGCGGTTTCGCTAAGCCGCCTCTACCAATCAGCCCTCCTGCATGATGGGACGGCGCAGCAGCCCTAGCGCCGCCGCCGAGAGCAGCGCCACCAGCACCGAAAAGCCCACGCCGGTGGGCGCCAGGCCGACCAGGCGCGACACCAGGCCGATGCCCACCACGGGGATCGACAGCGCCACGTAGGCGACGACGAAGAAGGTCGAGGTCACCGCGCCGCGCCGGTCGGCCGGGCTGGCCGTGGCGACCGCGCCGAGCCCGGCGCGAAAGCCGACGCCCTGGCCGAAACCGGCGATCAGTGCCCCGGCCAGAAACGTCGCCAGCGAGGCCCGGGCGATGCCGGTGCCGACCAGCAGGGCGCCGAGCACCACCACCGCGCAGCCCAGCGGCAGGCGACGCGCCTGCGGCAGGCGCTCCTGCAGCCACTGCCCCAGCGTCGAGGCGAAGAACACCACCCCGGCGACCAGCCCGATCAGCGCCAGGTTGTCCTGGCCCAGCACGCCTTTCATGAAGGCCGGCGCCGTGGCGGTGAAGAAGCCCAGCACCGCAAAGCCGGCGAAGCCCGCCGTCGCCGCCGGCAGGAACAAGCCGCGCACTGCCGGCGGCACGCTCGGCCGCTGCCAGCTCAGGTCGGGATGCGCCGCGCGGGTCACGGTCTCGGGAGCGCGCAGCACCGCCAGCGCGCCCAGCAGCAGCAGCCCCAGGTGCGCACCGTAGGGCAGCAGCAGCGGCCCCGGCGCATATTCGCCGAGCAGCCCGGCACACACCGGCCCCAGCCCCAGGCCGCCCATGTTCACGGCGGTGGCGAGGAGGGTCGCCTGGCGCTTGCGCGCCTCGGGCGCCAGCTCGATCACCGCCACCGTGGCCGTGCCGGTGAAGATGCCCGCCGAGACGCCGGACACCACTCGGGCGACGATCAGCCACGCCAGGCCGTCGCCGGTCAGGAACAGAAGGTCGCTCGCCGCCGAGGCCACCAGCCCCGCCAGCAGCAGCGGGCGGCGGCCGAGCTGATCGGACCAGCGCCCGGTGAGCAGCAGGGCGCCGATCACGCCCACCGCGTAGGCGGCGAAGATCACCGTGATGGTCAGCTGCGAGAAGCCGAACGCCTCGCGGTAGAGCGGATACAGCGGCGTCGGCAGGGTGGTGCCGAGCATGGTCGCCAGGAAGGCGAAGGCGACGCCCGCGAAGGCGAATCGCGAGCTCGAAGGCGTGTCGGTCATGGGCGGTCTCCTGTAAAACGCCCGTCCCAGTGTAGAGGCGGGCGCGCAATGTGCGATAATGCCGGATTCCCCTTTCGAAACGATGCAACCGGACCCGTCAACATGTCCCACGGCACGCTATACATCGTCTCCGCCCCCTCGGGCGCCGGCAAGACCAGCCTGGTCCGCGGCCTGATCGAGCGCCTCGACGGCATCCAGGTGTCGGTGTCGCACACCACTCGCGCGATGCGCCCCGGCGAGACCGACGGGGTCAACTACCACTTCGTCGATGGCGAGACCTTCGAGCGCATGGTCGAGTGCGGCGACTTCTTCGAACACGCCCGGGTCTTCGACAACTGCTACGGCACCTCGCGCCCGGCGGTCCAGGCACTGCTCGCCGCCGGCACCGACGTGATCCTCGAGATCGACTGGCAGGGCGCGCGCCAGGTGCGTGAACAGATGCCGGATGCCGTCTCGGTATTCATCCTGCCGCCCTCGCGGGAAGCGCTCGCCGAACGGCTCGCCGGCCGCGGCACCGACGGCCCCGAGGTGATCGCCCGGCGCATGCGCGACGCCGTCAGCGAGATGTCGCACTTCGACGAGTACCAGCACGTGATCATCAACGACGACTTCGATGAGGCCCTGGCCCAGCTCTGCGGGCTGGTGCTCGGCGAACGCACCCGGCTGGCGCGGGTTCGCGAACGCCACGGCGCACTGCTGGAGGCGCTCTTGTCACGCATCGAAGGGGTCGAGTAGACTCGAATGTCCTACCGCGCGATCATCGATCGCGCCCGCGAATCCGCTCTCACAGGCAATTTCAGGAAGACCGTCCATGGCGCGAGTTACCGTAGAAGACTGTCTCGACCACGTCGAGAATCGTTTCAAGCTGGTGATGATCTCCTCCCAGCGTGCCCGTCAGCTGGCTCGCGGCACCCGCGACGCCCAGCTGCCCTGGGAAAACGACAAGCCCACCGTGATGGCGCTGCGCGAGATCGCCGCCGGCAAGATCGACGAGAACGTCCTCGACGAGCCGATCGAGGCCCCGGTGCGCGTCCGGCCCGAGCCGAGCGCCGAACCGGAGGCCTGAGGCCCGTTCGTCCGCTGCCATCGATCGCCCGCTCCCGGTCCGCTCGCGCGGGCCGTCGGGGGCCGGGCCGGAGTCCGCTTCCACGAGGTTACCGACCATAGGCGCGCTGCATGTTCACCATTGACGACCTGGCTGACCGCCTCGGCGGCTATCTCCCGCAGGACGAGATCCGGCAGGTCAAGCGTGCCTTCTACTATGCCGAGCAGGCCCACGACGGCCAGCGCCGGCGCTCCGGCGAGCCCTACGTCACCCACCCCCTGGCGGTCTCCAACATCCTCGCCAACATGCACATGGACCATCAGAGCCTGATGGCAGCCATGCTGCACGACGTGATCGAGGATACCGGCGTGACCAAGGAGGCCCTGGCCGCGCAGTTCGGCGAGGCGGTCGCCGAACTGGTCGACGGCGTCTCCAAGCTGACCCAGATCACCTTCGAGGACAAGGCGGTCGCCCAGGCCGAGAACTTCCAGAAGATGGTCATGGCGATGTCCCAGGACATCCGCGTGATCATCGTCAAGCTCGCCGACCGGCTGCACAACATGCGCACCCTGGGCGCGCTGCGTCCCGACAAGAAGCGCCGCATCGCCCGCGAGACGCTGGAGATCTACGCCCGCATCGCCGGCCGGCTGGGCATCAACACCATCCGCGTCGAGCTCGAGGACCTGTCCTTCCAGGCGATCTACCCGATGCGCGCCGAGCGCATCAAGCGCGCCGTCGCCAAGGCCCGCGGCAATCGCCGGACGATGATGCGCCAGGTGCAGAGCAGCCTGCAGCACGGCCTCGACGACGAGGGCCTGCCGGGCACGGTGATCGGTCGCCAGAAGCACCTGCTGTCGATCTATCGCAAGATGCGCGACCAGCGCAAGTCGTTCGCCGAGATCATGGACGTGTTCGGCTTTCGCATCATCACCGAGGACGTCGACACCTGCTATCGCATCCTCGGCGCGGTGCACAACCTCTACAAGCCGGTGCCCGGGCGCTTCAAGGACTACATCGCCATTCCCAAGGCCAACGGCTACCAGAGCCTGCACACCACGCTGTTCGGCGCCAACGGCATGCCCATCGAGGTGCAGATCCGCACCCGCGAGATGGAGGCGATGGCCAACAACGGCATCGCCGCCCACTGGCTCTACAAGGCCGGCCAGACCGAGCGGCCGATCGCCGCCGGCAGCCATGCCCGGGCCCGGGAATGGGTGCGCGGCCTGCTCGAGATGCAGCGCCACGCCGGCAATTCGCTGGAGTTCATCGAGCACGTCAAGAACGACCTCTTCCCCGACGACATCTACGTGTTCACCCCCAAGGGCGACATCATGGAGATGCCGCAGGGGGCCACGGCGGTGGACTTCGCCTACATGGTCCACACCGACATCGGCAACAGCTGCATCGCCTGCCGCATCGACCGCCACCTGGCACCGCTGTCCACGCGCCTGGAAAGCGGCCAGACGCTGGAGATCATCACCGCTCCCGGCGCCCGGCCCAATCTCGCCTGGCTGTCGTTCGTGATGACCGCCAAGGCCCGTTCGGCGATCCGCCACGCGCTCAAGAACCAGCAGCGCACCGAGTCGATCCAGCTCGGCCGGCGGCTGCTCAACAAGGCGCTGGCCGATTTCGAGACCAGCCTCGAGGAACTGCCCGACTCCCGCCTGCCGCGGGTCCTGGAAGCGCTGGACGTGCGCACCGCCGACGACCTGCTGGAATCGATCGGCCTGGGCAACCGCATGGCCTATGCCGTCGCCCGCCACCTGGTGGAGAGCGGCGAGTCGCCGGCGACCGCGCAGCCCGCCGTGCCGGGCTCGCAGGAGGCGCCGGTGGTGATCAGCGGCACCGAGGGCATGGTGCTGAACTTCGCGCGCTGCTGTCATCCGCTGCCCGGGGATGCGATCATCGGTCATCTGTCGGTGGGCAAGGGCATCGTCGTGCACCGCGTCGACTGTCGCAATCTGGAAGACATCAAGCGCGACGATCCGGATAAACTGTTCGCCCTGAAGTGGGCCGACGAGGTCAGCGGCGACTTCCCGGTCACCCTGCGCATCGAGATGGAAACCCGGCGCGGCCTGGTGGCCGAGCTGGCCAGCGTGGTCACCGATGCCGATGCCAACATCGAGCGCATCGGCATCGAGGAACGCGACGCCCGGCTGTCGATCATCAACCTGACGCTGGCCGTGCGGGATCGCGTGCATCTGGCCCGCATCATCAAGCGGATCCGCAACCAGCCGCACGTCGGCCGGATCAACCGAATCCGCAACTGAATCCGCAGCGCCCGTCGTGCCGCCTCACCGCGGCGCGGCGGGCGTCGTGTTTTTTCTACCCTGCCGGCCCCGGGCCAGGCGCAACGACAAGCAAGGAGATCCGTCATGAGCAACAAGGCCGTCATCCAGACCAGCAAGGCACCCGCCGCCATCGGCCCCTACTCCCAGGCCATCAAGGCCGGCAACACCATCTACCTCTCCGGCCAGATCCCGCTGGACCCGGCCACCATGGCGCTCGTCTCCGAGGACGTCGAGGCCCAGGCGCGCCAGGTCTTCACCAACCTCAAGGCAGTCTGCGAAGAGGCCGCCGGCACCCTGCAGGACGTGGTCAAGCTCAACCTCTACCTGGTCGATCTGGAGCACTTCGCCGTGGTCAACAAGGTGATGGAGGAGTTCTTCGAGACGCCCTACCCGGCCCGCGCCGCCATCGGCGTCAAGGCGCTGCCCAAGGGCGCGCAATTCGAGGCGGAGGGGATCATGGTCATCGGCGATTGAGCCTGACCTCACGCCACGAATCAGCGATCGGATCACCGATGAGAAGACTCTTCTTCGCCCTGTGGCCCGACGACGCTACTCGCCAAGCCCTCGCCGCCGAGGCAGCGCGCCTGGCCCCGCTCTGTGGCGGTTATCCGCTCCCTGCAAAGAACCTGCATATCACGCTGGCCTTTCTGGGCGATGTGGACGAAGCCCGAATCGAAGCCCTCGTGGCCCTCGCACAGCGCTGGCCAGCGCTTCAGGGCGAGTGGACGCTGGATCGACTAGGGCATTTCCCCCGACCGCGCATCGTCTGGGTCGGCGGCCAGACGCCGAATGACACACTATTGACGCTCGATACCAGGCTCTGGCAAGCGCTGTCCCGTCACGGCTTCACTGCGCCTGAGCGCGACTTTATCCCACACGTCAGCCTGGTACGTCAGGCTGACCGCGCGGCACCGCAATCACGGCTACCCACCCCGATCCTCTGGCGCTTCGACCATCTCGCCCTGGTGGAATCACAGCTTGCCAATGACGGGCCATGCTATCGAACACTGGCCGACAACACCGGCTGAGGTCATGGTCCCAGACGCGACTCGCGCTCGGCGACCTCAAGGAACGCCCCGGTATCACCCTGAAACAGCACCAGCATGCGGGCCAGCCGCTCGTGGGACCACTCCCACCAGGCCAGCGCCTCGAGGCGCGCCACGGTCTCGGGGTCTGCAAAGCGTGACCTTAGTGCGCGGGCCGGATTACCGACAACGATGGTATACGCCGCGACATCCCGGGTGACGACACTGCCGGCACCGACGATGGCGCCGTTGCCGATGATGACGCCGGGCAGCACGATGGCGCCGTGGCCGATCCAGACATCGTGACCGATCACGACACGGTCCTCGGCCCGCCAGGCGAAGATCCGGTCGTCGACGCTCTGGTCGCTGTCGGCGAAGCCGAACTTGCCGGGGCGGTAGCTGAAGTGGTGCAGCGTCGGCCGCCACCAGGGATGATTGCTGGGATTGATGCGCACGCTTGAGGCAATCGACGTGAAGCGGCCAACTTCTGTAAACATCAGATCGCTATCACGCTCGACATAGCTGTAATCGCCGAGCATGACGTGATTGAAGACGCAGCGATCGCCCACCTCGGTCCAGGCGCCCAGCTGGCTCTCGTGGATCTTCGCCGTGGGCGCTATGGTGGGGGCATCACTCAGACGACGGGAAGCGGGTTGTGAAGCCATACGTTGTCCTCGGAATGCGCTGTTTTTCAAAAAAGTATCTCTCTACCATCGGTGGCCAATTCCACGCCCCCCGGCAGGATTCGCGACGTCGCCATGAAGTCGGCATCCAGTTCGTGGCTGATGTGCGTCAGCCAGGCGCGTGAAGGGCCTAAACGCTCGATGATCTCCAGCGCCATGGCGAGGTTGTTGTGGTTGCGGGGCGCGAGGAGCGAATCTGGATGGGTCGCATCGACCACCATGCCGTGCGGGCGCCACTCGGCCAGAAAGCGTTCGGTGGCCGCGGGCAGGCCGACCGTGTCGCAGAGCCAAGCGATGCGATGGGCACCATCGTCCAGAGCGTAACCCAGCGTTGGTTTGCTGTGATTGAGCGGCAGCGGCGTCACCGTGAGACCGCCCAATGTGAGCGCTCGGAACGGCTTGAGGCCGGGCTGGAAAGCGAGGATGCCGGGATTCTTGTGCAGGTCGGCACAGCCCTGAGGATCTTTCGGGCCATAGACCGGAATCGATTCGCCCCGCCCCCAGCGCAGGTGCAGAAGCCCCTGGACGTGATCGGCGTGATAATGCGTCAGCACAATCGCCGCCGGACGCTGACGCTCGCAGCGCGCGGCCAGATCCATGCGGCCGGCATCGATCAGGATCAGCTCGCCATCGAGCTCGATCTCGCCACAACAGGGCTCGCGGCGGTGGCCGCTCAGCAGCCGGGCGCGCTGACACGCCGGGCAGTCACAACCGAAGCAGGGTACCTGACCGCTGTCGCCGGTGCCGGCGAAGCGCAACTTCATGACGTCTCATCCGGGCCGTGCGGCGAGTCAAGCCAGGCTTCGAGCGCCTTCACGCCATGCGCCAGCTCGCCGCCGTTGTCGATTCGCGCAATATCGCCCAGCGCATCCTCACCGCCGCCGCGCGCCAGCCGCGCCTCGATCTCGGCCGGCGTCTCGCGCCCGCGAGCGATCAGACGCCGGCGCAGCACCTCGACATCCGCCACGACCAGAACCGGCATCAGGGCCGCGCCGAAGCGTCGACGGGCGCGCTCCAGCGCTCGCCGGCTGCCGTTGAGCACCACCGTGTGCCCCGCCGCCAGCCACGCTTCGATCTCGATCCCGACGCCGTAGTCGAGCCCATGCGCGCTCCAAGATAGGCAGAACAGCCCCTGCTCCCGCCGCCAGTGAAATGCCTCGCGGGAGAGTTCGATGCAGTTCTCCGCCCCGCCGCTGGCGCGCGTGATGTAGCGATGCGCCACCAGCGCGTCCGGGCGCCGTCGTGCCAGCTCGCGCAGCAGGCTGTCCTTGCCGACGCCGCTGGCGCCCATGACGTAGATCAGACGCGACATCTCGGACCTCTCGAAAAATACGCCATCAATGGACCTGTCTACCCGCAGACCAAACTCTCTGCACCACCGGATGATCGTCGATCAATCGCACCCGCAACAGATCGGCACGGAGCCCCGGCGCCAGGCGCCCACGATCGGTCAGGCCTACCGCTTCGGCCGGTATGCGTGTCGCGGTGGCGACCGCCCGGGGCAGCGCGTAGCCGTTCTCCATCGCCGCCACCTTGAACACCGCGTCGAGCAGCGCCGCCGGGTAGTAATCCGATGACAGGATATCCAGCACGCCCAGCTCGACCAGATCGGCAGCGGCGATGTTGCCGGAGTGGGAGCCGCCGCGGACGACGTTGGGTGCGCCCATCATCACCGCCATGCCGGCACGGTGGGAGGCCTCCGCCGCTTCGCGGGTGGTGGGGAACTCCGCGACTCGGGTGCCATATTCATGGCTTTCGGCGACGTGCTCGACGGTGGCGTCGTCGTGGCTGGCGATCGCCAGGCCCCGTTCGCGACAGCTGGCCGCGATGGCGCGGCGATGCTCGGCGCTGTAGCGCTGGCTGTTGTCGATCTGGGTCGCCATGAAGGCGTTCATCGCCGCGTCATCGAGCTGGTACTTGCCCTGATAGTAGACGCGATACGCCTCGAGGCTGGCGAACTGGCGCTGGCCGGGGGCGTGATCCATCAGCGAGACCAGGCCCAGCAGCGGTGACGACGACAGCTCGCCGAAGCGCACCAGCGTGTTCGGGTGACTCACCTCACAGCGCAGGTGCAGACGATGATCGACCCGCGCCAGACCGTCGTGAACGATCTGCGACAGGGCATGGCACATCTCGTCCAGTGCCCGGTGGCGCATGCTCTGCTCGTCGACGTCACCGATCGAGACCGCATCGAACACGGTGGTGATGCCGCTGGCCGCCATCTGGGCGTCGTGGGCCAGCGCCGCCTGACGTCCCGGCCATTCGACCTTGGGTCGCGGCTGGAAATACTTTTCCATGTTGTCGGTGTGCAGCTCGACCAGCCCTGGCAGCAGCGTGTCGCCTTCGCAATCGACGGCGCCCCCGGTCTGGCTCGCGCCATGGTCGATGGCGGCGATCCGGCCGTCGCGGATCACCAGCGTGCCGTCGATCACCTCGTCGTCGAGCACCAGCCTGGCGTTGGTCAGTACCTGTTCCTGCGTGCTCATGACAGCGTCTCCTGAGTGTTCTGGGTAACGGAAGCGCGGGCGCCGAGACTATCGTCCAGCGGCAGCAGGCGATCGGCGACGCGCTCGCGCACGTCCTCGTCGTGGAAAATGCCGAGCATCGCCGCGCCGCGGGCCTTGGCCTCGCCGATCAGGGTGATCACCACGTCGCGATTGGTGGCGTCCAGCGACGCGGTGGGTTCGTCGAGCAGCAGCAGCGGATGCTCGCCGATGAAGCCGCGGGCGATGTTGACGCGCTGCTGCTCGCCGCCGGAGAAGGTGCCGGGCGGCAGCCGCCACAGTCGCTCGGGCAGGTTGAGCCGGGCCAGCAGCGTCTCGGCGCGCTGGCGGGCCTCGTTTTCGTCGGCACCACGCGCCAGCAGCGGCTCCATCACCACATCGACGGCGGCGACCCGCGGTACCACGCGCAGAAACTGGCTGACGTAGCCGATCACGTCCCGGCGCAGGCCGTGCCAGGCGTAGGCCGGCAACGTCTCGAGGTCGAGTTCGCCATCCTCGAAATGCAGCCGGATGTGCCCGCGGTCGATGCGATAGTCGCCGTGAAGCATCTTCAGCAGCGTGCTCTTGCCGATACCGCTGCGACCGGCAAGCACCAGGCATTCGCCGGCGTCGAGGGTCAGCGAGAGATCGCGCATCACGTCGATCTCGAGCCCGCCCTGGCCGTGCAGCAGGAACCGTTTGTGCAGCCCATCCACCGTGAGGCGAGGTCGGGCGCGTTTCGGGGAAGCGCTAGTCTCGGAAAGCATCGGAATTCCTCCCTCAAGGTGTCAGCACGGATGAAACCAGCAGCTGCGTATACGCGTGCTGCGGATCGTCGAGGATCTGGTCGGTAAGGCCGGCCTCGACCACCTGGCCGCGGCGCATCACCATCAGGCGGTGAGCGAGCAGGCGCGCCACGGCGAGGTCGTGGGTGACCAGCACCACCGAAAGGCCCAGTTGGCGTACCAGCGTGCGCAGCATGTCGAGCAGGCGCGCCTGCACCGAGACGTCGAGCCCGCCGGTGGGCTCGTCCATGAACACAAGACGCGGCCGGGTGACCAGGGTGCGGGCGATCTGCAGGCGCTGCTGCATGCCGCCCGAGAAGGTGCGCGGGGCGTCGTCGATACGACCGGGGTCGAGCTCGACCTGGCGCATCCACTCCTGGCCGGTGGCACGCAACTGACCGTAGTGGCGCTGGCCCTGGGCCATCAGCCGCTCGCCGATATTGGCCCCGGCGGAAACGCCCATCCGCAGGCCATCGCGGGGGTTCTGGTGCACCAGCCCCCATTCGAGACGCAGCAGTGCTCGACGCCGTGCCTCGCCGATGGCGTAGAGATCGAGCTCGGCCTCATCCCTCTCCAACTCTCCCTTATCCAGCACGTCTTCTCCGGCGCCGGCTCGAGCGGCTTCGGACTCGTGAATAGCCCTTCGATAGACCACGCGTCCCGCATCGGGCGCTTCCATCCCGGCGAGCACGCGCAACAGCGTCGACTTGCCGGAGCCGGATTCGCCGACGATGCCCAGCACCTCGCCGGCATGCAGTTGAAAATCGATCGCCTCGCAGCCCTTGCCGGGACCGTAGAGGCGGGTGATGTCCTGAACGTCCAGCAGGACCGGGCGCTCCAGTGCCGGCTTCTTCATGCCACCTCTCCCCGTCGCGTCTGGCAGTAGTCGGTATCGGAGCAGACGAACATCCGCCCGCCCTTGTCATCGGTGATCACTTCGTCGAGATAGCTGTGATCGCTGCCGCACAGCGCACAGGTGTGCTCCCAGCTCTGGACCTCGAACGGATGGTCCTCGAAGTCGAGGCTCTCGACCCGGGTGTAGGGCGGGATCGCGTAAAGCCGCTTCTCGCGACCGGCGCCGAACAGCATCAGCGCCGGGTTGCCGTCGAGCTTGGGGTTGTCGAACTTGGGGATCGGCGACGGGTCCATCACGTAGCGCCCGTCCACCTTGACCGGGTAGGCGTAGGTGGTGGCGATATGGCCGTAGCGGGCGATGTCCTCGTAGAGCTTGACGTGCATCACGCCGTACTCCTCCAGCGCGTGCATCAGCCGCGTCTCCTGCTCGCTGGGCTCGATGAAGCGCAGCGGCTCGGGAATCGGCACCTGGAACACCAGGATCTGGCCGCTTCGCAGCGGCGTCTCGGGAATCCGGTGGCGGGTCTGGATGACGTCCGCCGCGGTGGTGGCGGTGGTGGTCTCGACGCCGGCCACGCGCTGGAAGAAGTGGCGGATACTGACCGCATTGGTGGTGTCGTCGGCACCCTGGTCGATCACCTTGAGAATGTCGTAGGCACCGAGAATGCTCGCGGTGAGCTGCACACCGCCGGTGCCCCAGCCGTAGGGCATCGGCATCTCGCGTCCGCCGAACGGTACCTGATAGCCGGGAATCGCCACCCCCTTGAGCAGCGCGCGGCGGATCATCCTTTTGGTTTGTTCGTCCAAATACGCGAAGTTATAACCGTCCACGTTAGCGCTCCTCCTGCTGGGGGCTGGCGGTGTCGCGGGTGCCGTCGAGTTCAGCCTGGCGTGCGGCATGCTCGCGTCGCAGACGGCGCAGCAGATCGAGCTCGGACTGGAAGTCGACGTAGTGCGGCAGTTTCAGGTGCGAGACGAAGCCGGAGGCGTCGACGCTGTCGGCGTGGGCCAGCACGAACTCCGCCTGCTGGGCGGGGCCGATGATCGGCTCGCCCAGCTCCTCGGCGCGCAGGGCGCGATCGACCAGCGCCATCGCCATGGTCTTGCGCTCGTTGTGGCCGAAGGCGAGGCCGTAACCGCGCGTGAACTGCGGTGCGGCCTCGCGCGAGCCGCCGAACTGGTTGATCATCTGGCACTCGCTCAACGCGATCTCGCCGACGCAGATCGTCTCGTCCCACTCGTCGACGTGGATCTCGACCTCCACCTGACCCAGGCGAATCTCGCCGGCAAACGGGTGGTTGCGGCCGTAGCCGCGCTGGGTGGAGTACCCCAGCGCCAGCAGGTAGCCCTCGTCGCCGCGGGCCAGCATCTGCAGCCGGGCGGCACGGTCCATCGGGTAATCGGGCGGATCGCGGGTGATGTCCGCAGGCTCACTGCCGTCGTCGATCTCCTGCTCCACCAGGCCTTCGTCGTTGAGCAGCTCCAGAATCTGCGGGCACGCCTCGGCTTCGGTAACCTCTTCGCGAATCTCGGCGGCCGGCACCTCGGCACCGGCCAGCTGCAGGAAGTCGAGCAGGCGGTGGGTGTAGTCGTAGGTCGGCCCCAGAATCTGGCCGCCGGGGATGTCCTTGTAGGTGGCGCTGATGCGGCGCTCGATGCGCATGCTGGCGGTGTCGAGCGGCTCGCTGACCGCCAGTCGCGGCAGCGTGGTGCGATAGGCGCGCAGCAGGAACACGGCTTCGGTGAGATCGCCGCTGGCCTGCTTGAATGCGAGCGCGGCGAGTTCGGGATCATAGAGCGAGGCTTCGCTCATCACCCGGTCGACGGCCAGGCGCAGCTGATCGCCGATCTGGGCAACCTCGAGTTCCGGACGATCGCGATCGCCGCGGCGGCGGTCGGCCAGCCAGCGGTGGGCGTTGGCGATCGCCTGCTCGCCTCCCTTGACGGCTACGTACATCAGTTCATCTCCTGAGAATCGGTACGTGTGATGCAGGTGCTGCGGGGAATCGCCGCCAGCTGCGCGCCGCAGCCGAAGATGGCGTCCAGCCCCTGCGGAAAGCTGGCACGGTTGCCGGCCAGGCGAGTCATCAGTGCCCGGCAGCCGGCGCCGTCACCGATATCGAGCACCCGCGACTCGGCGATGCCGGGGCCGCTGAGCCGCCAGCCGTGGTCTGCGTCGTCGGCACCGTTCGAATCGTTTTCCAGCCGCTCGACGGCGACCAGCAGCGTGGTACCGCGATCGGGATAGGTGTCGCTGCCCACCGCGAAAGGTGTCTGCGGATCGAAGG
The DNA here is from genome assembly GCA_001577635.1 of Halomonadaceae bacterium T82-2. Lineage (GTDB taxonomy): Bacteria > Pseudomonadota > Gammaproteobacteria > Pseudomonadales > Halomonadaceae > Modicisalibacter. The sequence goes on from LSBP01000011.1 coordinate 39,483, forward strand.
ACTCGTGGGTCAGCAGCGCGAAATCGGCACTCGCCGGGTCATCGGTGATTCGCGCGCCGGTGTGGAAGGTCAGCGCCTCGCGCAGGGCCGGCGAGTCGAGGTCGGCGGCGATCCAGACGCGTGTCTCGAGGTCGCAAAGCGTCAGCACCACGCCCCACAGTGCGGCGCCCAGCGCGTCACTCGGCGCCACCTGGGGCGGTGCCGGCAGTGCCAGCGTCGTCAGCGTGCCCGGCTCGGAAAGCGCGCCGAGAATCTGGCGAAACAGACGCTGACTGTCGTGGGCGGGGTCGGCCAGCCCAGGCCAGACGAGATCCCTCGTCGTTTCCGTCTTTACCGTCATTGCTTTGTCCATCGTCACTTCCTCCATCGTCATTCGCCCGTGCTCACTCGCCACGTACTCATTCACCACGTGCTCACTCGCCACGTACCTATTCACCACGTACGAGGGTGAAGAAGTCGACGCGGGTGGCGGCGGCGGTGGCGGCATCGCGGCGCTGACGCTCGGCCAGTTCCTCGGCCAGCGGCGCGAGTACGTGCGTCTCGAGCTTCTGCTGCCATTCGGCGTGCTGGGCGACGGCATCGGCCAGTGCGATCAGCTCGGCGTGGCGGTGGTCACGGCCCCGCACCCAGCCGTGGCCGAGGGTGCCGTCATCGAGGGCGACGCTGGCGCGGGTCAGGGTCATCTCGCCGAGATGGAAGGCGTTGCCGGTACCGCCGGTGCGGCCCTTGAGCATCGCCATGCCGGTTTCCGGGCCGCGTACGCAGCGATGTGCGGGCACTGCATCGAGCGCCGTCCAGCACGCCTCTATTCGCTCGCGGGTGGAGAGCGCCAGCAGCCGCTGACGCGCGCCTCGTGATGTGTCGTTCATGACGCAACCTCGTCGGTGTCGAAATCCATGGGGTCGATGTCGAAATCAACGTGATAGGAGAGCCGGTCGGCGCGCGCCCGGCCCACGGAGACTTCCACCAGCACGCCGTCGACGTCGGTATTGTCGCTCGTCATCACCAGCAGCGGCGCGTTGAGCGGACACTGCAGCCAGCGGGTATCGTCGCGATCGGCGCCGACGGCATCTATGCGCACCCTTCGACGTTGCAGACGCAAACCATAGTGCTGGCCGAGCAGCGCCCGGGTGGAGCCGCCGCGATAGCGCGCCAGCCAGCCCGGCACGCGCTCGGGATCGAACCAGTGACGCAGCCGCATCAGCGGCGCGTCGTCAACATAGCGCACGGTATCGACGCGCAGCAGCGGCTCACTGGCGGGTCGCCCGAAGCGCTGGGCAATGGCCTCGGGCGGCATCACGAACCCCTGTTCGAGACAGCAGGTATTCGCGGGGAGACCGAGACCGGCGAGATTCTGGGTCACCTTGCTGCCGGCGCTAACGGCGTAATCGAGTCGCCGATCGACGACCTGGGTGCCACGCCCCTGATGGCGTGTCACCAGGCCAGCGGCGACCAGTTCGTCCAGCGCCCGGCGCACGGTGTGGCGATTAACCGCGAAGCGCTTGGCCAACTGGGCTTCGGTCGGCAGCAGATCGCCGGGGCCGTAGTCGGCGCGGACCTCGCGAAGAAGCACTTCGGCCAGTTCGCGATAGCGCGTTAGCGAGAGAATTTGTCTAGACATCATCAGTCCCAAAAAAACCGAGGGAGCCCCCGGCATCAGATGTAACGTTTGCGTACCTGCTGCGACAGCATGTCCAGCAAGGTGACGGCGACAATGATCACCAGCATGATGGTCGCCGCTTCGGCGTAGTCGAATCCGCGCAGGCTCTGCCACAGCGACACGCCGATACCCCCGCCGCCCACCATGCCAAGCACCGTCGCCGAACGGATGTTGGATTCGAAACGGTAGAAACTCACCGAGACCCATAGCGGCATGATCTGAGGAATCAAGCCAAACAAGATCTCCTCGATACGCCCGGCGCCGGTGACGCGCACCCCCTCCATCGGCCCGGGGTCGGCAGCCTCCACAGCCTCGGAAAAGAGTTTGGCCAGCACCCCGGTGGTGTGGACGAATAATGCAAGCGTTCCAGCGAAGGGGCCGAGCCCCACGGCCACCACGAACAGCATCGCGAACACCAGCTCGTTGATCGCGCGGCACGCATCCATCAGTCGGCGAATGGGCTGATTGATCCACCAGGGAGCGACGTTCGACGCGCTTAAAAGGCCAAATGGCACGGCGCAGATCACCGCCAGCAGCGTGCCCCAGATGGCAATCTGAATCGTCACCAGCATCTCGTGGATGTAGCGCGTCAGGTTGGTGAACGTCGGAGGCACGAAATCACTGGCCAGAACCACCATGTTGTCGAAATTGTCGATCAGCAGACCCGGGGCAATACCCGCGCCTTGCCATGACCAACCCAGAACCAGTAGCGCAGCCCCCCAGCCCAGGGGCTTCTTCCAGTTGCGCCCGCCAGCGCGCGCCTGTATCTCATCGGAAATCGTCGTCGTCATCTTTGCTACTCAAGCCATCCAGCCATTCGTCACCATCCAGACCGCGACGAGGGGCGCGCGAGCGCCCCTCGTCGTTGATCAGGACGCCTGCGGCATGCTTTCCGAGACCGCCTGCTGCTTCAGGCGTTGGTCGAGCTCCTCGAGCCTGGCATCAAGCTCCTCGAGCTTGCGTGCCTTCTCCTGGGGATCAAGCGAGCCGTCGTTAGCGATATTGGCGCGCGTCTTGAACAGCTCAAGCTGGCGAATCGGCAGCAGCTGAGCGTTGCTGGAGGATTGAAAACCGGACCACTGCAGCGGTGCCAGAATCACCTTTTCACGTTCGGTGTCACCGTAGTTCAGGAAGAAGTCACGCAGCTTGGCTTTTGTCGCCTCGGGTAGGTTCTCGCGCCACACCAGCGGGTCTGAGGGGATCAGTGGCGACGTCCAGATCACCCTGAGCTGCTGGGCCTTATCCGGATGAGTCTCTTTCAGACGTGCCATGCTCTCGGTATTGAACGTGGCGACATCGACCAGATGATTGGCCACGCTCAAGGCGTTGGTCTCGTGGCTTGAATTCAAGGTGCGCTTGAACGCAGAGGCCGCATCGACCCCGTTTTTGGCAAACACGTAGTAACCCGGCACCAGAAAGCCCGAGGTTGAGTTGGGATCGCCATTGCCGAAGGTGAGCTGGTCAGCGTTGTCGAGAATCTCGTCGATACTGTGGTAGGGGCTATCCTTGTTGACGATCATCAGGCCCCAGTATCCCGGCGCGCCATCGTCGGCGACGGTCTGGGCGAAGATCTCGCCACCGGCCCGGTCGACCGCCTCCATCGCGGCCTTGTTGCCATACCAGGCGACATCGACCTTGTCGAAACGCATCGCCTGGATCACCCCGGCATAGTCGGTGGCGAAGAACGGCTCGACCGGCATACCCACGGCGTCGGCCATGTCGTCGAGCAGGGGCTGGAACATTTCGCGCTGCGCGTTCATGGACTCCGTGGAGATGATACCGAAGGTCAGCGTGTCATTGTCCTGAGCGTGAGCCGGGAGCACAGCGCCGAGTCCGATGGTGGCGATGAGCGGCGCCAGACGGCGCAGAGAGCGTAACGTCACGTTTGACTCCTGATTGCGATAGTGGAACGTGTCGTGAAAGAGGTGGGCTCAGCCCACGGCGTGAAGCAGTCCAGTGGTCGGCGGTCGGTCCTCGTGAACGCCGAGCTCATCGAGCCCCGCATCTTCGTAGAGAACCTGCAGACGGGTATCGGTCAGGCCCGCGATAGGCCCGTCGTAGTAGAGCCGTCCCTTCTTGAGGGCGATGGCGCGGCGACAATAGCGGCGCGCCACATCAACCTGATGGAGGGTGACGACCACCGTGCGACCATCCTCGCGATTGATGCGCTCAAGAATCTCCATGACCTCCCGCGCGCTGCGCGGGTCGAGCGAGGCGATCGGTTCGTCGGCAAGGATCACTTCGGCGTCCTGGACCAATGCACGCGCGATGGCGACCCGTTGCATCTGACCGCCGGAGAGCGTGTTCGCGCGCTGCTCGGCGAGCTCTTCGATACTCACTCGCGCCAACGCACGGCGCGCCGCGTCATACTCCCGGCGGGTGAAACGCCCGGCCAGCGCCCGCCAGCGCGGCATGGCTCCCAGGTGCCCGATCAGCACGTTGGTCATCACGCTCAACCGGCTGACGAGATTGAACTGCTGGAAGATATAGCCGGTGCGGCGGCGCTGTTCGCGACGCGCCCCCACCAGGTGCCCCTGGCGTTGCACGTCACGCGCCAGCACCCTGACGTGACTGTGCGACTGACGGTCGGCTGCCGTCAGGCCAATGAAAAGACGCAGCAGGGTCGACTTGCCGGAGCCGGAGGGCCCGATCAGAGTGACCATTTCACCCTTGGCGATCTCGAATCCGATGTCGCGCAACGCGGCATGATTACCGAAGGATTTATCGAGCCGTTCGACACTGATAGCAGTCATACGCTTCGCCCTGGAAAGTGTGGGGAACTCGAAAGTCTGAACACAGTCTGGCGATGTGCTTTGACGGCTATATGTCTAGACAATTAAGAAGCGATGACACCTACGGGGGTCAGAAGACACGTCAAAAAAAGCGCCATGGGCGCTTTATGATGGGAATCAAAAGGTTGGCACAGGACGTCATCTAAATGTCGCGGATTTGTCGTCGCGGCGTCATATTTGTCGGGAGCGACGGCGGCCTAGATGAACCCAACGACGGCTTCGAATTCTACTCGATCGTCTACCGGCTGGCGTTGTAAGGTCGGGCTCTGTCGTTGACGGCAGGGGTGGATGACAAAGGGGTCGACTGCAGGAAACCTCCTTCCCGCAGCACCTGGGCGTAGCCCTCGCGGTAGGTGGGATAGCGGAAGCGATAGCCGCTATCGCGAAGGCGCGTGTTATCGCAACGCTTGCTGGCGCGGCGGCGCAGCGGCGACTGGATGGTCTCGGTGGCCTCGACCTTGAGCTGCTTCGCCAGCCAGGCCATCACCTCGTGCAGGGGGGCCGGCTCACAGTCGCTGGCCAGGTAGAGATCCTCAAGCGGCTCACCGGCCAGCTGCCGGCCGATCAGGTGGGCCAGCACCCCGGCACAGTCGTCGCGGTGGATGCGGTTGGAGTACATGACGGGGCTCGCCGGGGCGATGCGCCCCTCGCCAACCTGGTGGATCAGGCGGTCACGACCGGGGCCGTAGATGCCCGAGAAGCGCACCACGGTGCCCGGCAGGTCATGGTCGATCAGCGCCTGCTCGGCCTGGCGCATCACGAGACCCGAGAAGCCCGAAGGCTCGACGGGGCTGGTCTCGTCGACCACATCGCCGTCGCGCTGGGCGTAGACGCTGGTTGAGGAGACGAAGAACACCCTCCCCGGTGCCGTGTCACGAGTGGTGAACTCGCCCAGCAGCGCGGTCAGGCCATCGAGGTAGGCAGCGCGATAGGCCGCTTCATCGAAGCGGTCGGCACTGACCACATAGACCAGGGTCTCGGCGTCGGGCAGCCGAGCCAGGGTGGTCGCGTCGTTCAGATCGACCGCCACGGCCTCGAGCCCACTGCCCTCCAGTGCATGCGGATTGCGGCGTGCGCCGATCACCCGGTGTCCCGCCTTACTGAGCTCGCTTCCCAGCGCCATGCCGATATCGCCACAGCCCAGAATCAGTGTCGTTGTCTTCACCTTTCCCTCGCCCCCTGATAAAAAGTCCCTATTGGCATTATTGTGTCCCTGTGCATCGGGCGAGATCACTGGGACCGTCACCCGCTTTGAAGAGGATGCCTGCCGGCACCACCATGACTCTAACAGAACTCCGCTACATCGTGACACTGGCCCAGGAGCGCCATTTCGGACGCGCGGCGGAGCGCTGCTTCGTCTCCCAGCCGACACTCTCGGTGGCCGTCAAGAAGCTCGAGGAGGAGCTGGGCGTGGCGCTGTTCGAGCGCTCGAAGTCCACCGTGCAGGTCACCCCGCTGGGCGAGAAGATCGTCGAGCAGGCCCAGCGCGTGCTGGAACAGAGCAGCATCATCAAGGAACTCGCCACGGCTGGCCGCGACCAGCTGGCGAGCCCGCTGCGCATCGGTGCCATCTATACCATTGGCCCCTACCTCTTTCCTCACCTGATTCCGGAGCTCTCGCGGGGTGCACCGCAGATGCCGCTTTACATCGAGGAGGGTTTCACCGCTAACCTGCGCCGCAAGCTGCGCAGCGGCGAACTGGATGCCATCATCATCGCGCTGCCCTTCACCGAGACCGACGTGGTCACCAAGCCGCTCTATGAGGAGGCCTTCGAGGTGCTGCTGCCGGCCGACCACCGCTGGGCCTCCCGGGAGAGCATCGACAAGGAGGATCTGCTCGAGGAGCGTCTGCTGCTGCTCGGTGAGGGCCACTGCTTCCGTGACCAGATCCTCGAAGCCTGCCCGGCAATCAGCCATCAGCTCAACAGTCCCAACAACACGCTCACCGCCGAGGGCGGCTCGCTGGAAACCATCCGCCATATGGTGGCCTCCCGGCTGGGCATCACCGTGCTGCCGCACTCGGCCATCGGCACCGGCCACTACGAGAGCGGCATGCTGATCAGCCGTCCCTTCACCGCCCCGGCACCCTCACGGACCGTGGCCATCGCCTGGCGCGCCAGCTTCCCGCGGCCCCGGGCCATCGATGCCGTGACCGAGGCGATCGAGCGCTGCCGCTGGCGTCAGGGCGACCCCGAGCCGGCATGACCCGACTCGATGCCTCCGTCACCGAGCTGACCGGCGTCGGCGAGGCGCTGGCCGGCAAGCTGGCCCGGCTGGGCATCCGGCAGGTCGCCGACCTGCTGCTGCACCTGCCGCTGCGCTACCAGGACCGCACCCGCATCACGCCGATCGGCACCCTGCGCGCCGGCATGGAGGTCGTCGTCGAGGGCGAGGTGGCTGCCGCCGAGGTGGTAAAGGGCCGCCGGCGCAGCCTGCTGGTGCGCCTCAAGGACGGCTCGGGCATCCTCAGCCTGCGCTTCTTCCACTTCTCGCCGGCCCAGCAGCAGCAGTTCCACCCCGGGGTGGTGGTGCGCGGCTTCGGCGAGGCCCGCGCCGGCGCCACCGGACTGGAGCTCTACCATCCCGAGTACCGCCTGGTGACGCCGGGCGAGACCCCGGTCGAGGACCACCTGACGCCGATCTACCCGGCCACCGAGGGGCTGACCCAGCCGCGGCTGCGCGGCCTGATCGCCCAGGCGCTCGCGGCGCTCGACGCCGACCCGGCGGCCCTGCCCGACGCCATCCCCGGGCCGCTGCGCGAGCGCTTCCGGCTGCCCGAGCTGCACGCCTGCCTGCGCTACCTGCACGAGCCGCCCCCGGACGCCGATCTCGAGCGCCTCGCCGCGGGCACGCATCCCACCCAGCGGCGCCTGGCGCTGGAGGAGCTGCTCGCCCACCAGCTGAGCCTGCGCCAGGTGCGCCTGCGCATCCAGGCCGACGGCGCCCCCGCGCTGCCCTCCGGGCGCAGCCTGCAGGCACGCTTCGTCGCCCAGCTGCCGTTCTCGCTGACCGGCGCCCAGCGCCGGGTGCTCGACGAGATCGCCCGCGACCTGGAAACCGAGCGCCCCATGCTGCGGCTGGTCCAGGGCGACGTCGGCTCGGGCAAGACGGTGGTCGCGGCACTGGCCGCGCTGGCCGCCATCGCCGGCGACTGCCAGGTGGCGGTGATGGCGCCCACCGAGATCCTCGCCGAGCAGCACTTTCGCAACTTCCGCGACTGGTTCGCCCCGCTCGGCATCGACGTGGCCTGGCTGGCCGGCAAGCTCAAGGGCAAGGCCCGTCTGGATACCAAGGCGGCGATCGCCGACGGCCGCGCCCGGGTGGTGGTGGGCACCCACGCGCTGTTCCAGGACGACGTGCACTTCCAGCGCCTGGGGCTGGCGATCGTCGACGAGCAGCACCGCTTCGGCGTCCACCAGCGCCTGGCACTGCGCCAGAAGGGCGAAGCCGGCGGCCTGACGCCGCACCAGCTGATCATGACCGCCACGCCGATCCCGCGCACCCTGGCGATGAGCGCCTACGCCGACCTCGACCTGTCGGTGATCGACGAGCTGCCGCCCGGGCGCACCCCGGTGCAGACCGTGGCGGTCGCCGACGAGCGCCGCCCCGAGGTGGTCGCACGCATCCGCCATGCCTGCGCCGAGGGCCGCCAGGCCTACTGGGTATGCACGCTGATCGAGGAGTCCGAAGCCCTGCAGTGCCAGGCTGCCGAAGCGACCCGTGACGCCCTGACCGAGGCCCTGCCGGAGCTCGCCGTGGGGCTGGTTCACGGACGCATGAAGGCCGCCGAGAAGGCCGAGGTGATGGCAGCCTTCAAGGCCGGCGAGCTCGACCTGCTGGTCGCCACCACGGTGATCGAGGTGGGTGTCGACGTGCCCAACGCCAGCCTGATGATCATCGAGAACCCCGAACGCCTGGGCCTGTCGCAGCTGCATCAGCTGCGCGGGCGGGTCGGGCGCGGCAGCACCGAGAGCTTCTGCGTGCTGCTCTACCACCCACCGCTGTCGGCCCACTCCCGCGAGCGCCTGGCGGTGATGCGCGAGACCGGCGACGGCTTCCGCATCGCCGAGAAGGACCTGGAACTGCGCGGTCCCGGCGAGGTGCTGGGCACCCGCCAGACCGGCCTGGCGCAGATGAAGATCGCCGATCTGGAGCGCGACCGCGACCTGCTCGAGCGTCTCGACCCGCTGGCCCGGGCGCTGCTCGCCGAGGCCCCCGACGCCGCCGAGACGCTGATCCGCCGCTGGCTGGGCGAGGAAGCCGGGCGCTACGGGCAGGTGTGAGCCCCGCCTACCCCTCCCGCTTCACCAGCCCGGCGGCGGCCTCGCCCAGCGGCACCAGGGTCCGGCTGATCAGCGCCAGCTGCTCGGCCAGCAGGCGCCGGGGCTCGTCATCGGTGGCCTGCGCCCAGGCCTCGAGCGCCCGGGCGCGGGATTCCGCCGTCGCCGACGCCGCCGTCACCTGGCGCACCCCCAGCCGGGCGGCCAGCGCCTCCAGGTCGGCGATGATGCCGTCGGCCTGGGCGTGCAGCCAGGCATCGTCCTCCGATGCCCGGGTCTCGCCGCGATGGGCACCGAGCGCCGACAGGTAGTTGAGCAGGGTGTGGGCGTGGGTCAGGAAGCGGAAGCCGGCCTCGGCGTCCTTGCGGAAATGCCCCGGTTCGCGGCGCGCGTTGGCCAGCCGCGCGGCGAGGGCGGCGTCGGCGTTGTGGGCGTTGCGCCGCGCCAGCCGGTAGTCGAGATCGTCCGCCTTGCCGTTGGCGTACTGGTCGAGGATCGCGCTCAGGTAGCGGGCGCTGGCCGTCAGGTTGGCCGCCCCCAGCTGATGAAGCCGCCGCCCCTGCCAGTCCGGCAGCACCAGTACCACCGCCAGCCCGGCGATGCCCGCCCCCAGCAGGGTGTCGAACAGCCGCGGCCAGATCAGCCCGAAGCCGTTGCCGACCTGATTGAAGCAGCACAGCACCAGCAGGGTGATCGCCGCGGTCGCCAGCGCATAGTGGCGGGTCCGGCCGGCGAAGAACACCACCCCGGCGACCACCGCGATCGACAGCTGGACCAGCGGATCGGGAAACAGGCTGATCAGCGCCCAGCCGGCGACCAGCCCGGCCACGGTGCCGACGATGCGCTGCCACAGGAAGCGCCGCGTGGCGCCGAAGTTGGGCCGGCAGACGAACAGGCTGGTGAGCAGGATCCAGTAGCCCTGGGTGGGATGGATCCACAGCAGCAGGCCGTAGCCCGCCAGCAGGGTGAGCGACAGCCGCAGGGCGTGGCGGAAGATCGGCGAGGCCGGGGTCAGGTGCGAGCGCAGGCGGTCGTAGATGTCCCGCGGGCCCCGGGGCGAACGGTCGTAGAGCGAGGCGTCGCCGTCGCCGGCCGGGGCGTCCGGGTTGCGGGCGCCGGCCAGCCGGTGCTCGAGCGTGGTCAGGTTGTCGGCCAGCGCGTCCAGCGAGTGCAGCAGGCGCCGCCAGTCGCGGCGCGGCTGGCGGTGCAGGTAGTCGAGCGAGGCGTTGAGATCGGCCAGCGCCTGCTCGCTGGGGCCGTGGTCGAAGGGCTGGCGCAGCAGCAGCGCCCGCGCCAGCGAGCGGCAGGCCTGCCCCTGCTGCTCGAGCAGGCGCTGGCAGCGGAACAGCACGTCGTGGTGGAAGAAGGCCTCGGCCAGCTCGCCGTAGGGGTAGTGCGAGGAGCTGGCCCGCTCGTGGATGTCCTGGGCGATGAAGTACAGCCGCAGGTAGCGGTCGAGCTTGTGCGTGCCGCGCGCGCCCTCCAGGCGGCGAAAGATCATCTCCTTGGCCTGGTTGAGCGCCTCCACGACCCGCGCGTTCTGCTCGGCCAGCGCCAGGCGCCGCGCCTCCAGGTCGATGCCGCGCACCGGCTCGAACAGCGTCGCCTTGAGGCGCAGGTACTCGCCCAGCTCGCGCAGCAGCAGCGCCAGGCTCAGCTTGAGCGGCTGGCGAGCGAACAGCGCGCACCAGGCCACCGAGATCAGCCCGTACCAGGCCGCCCCGGCGAGCAGCATGACCGGCTCGCGCCACAGCTCGGCCGGCGCCACGCCGCCCTGACGCTCGAGGGCGATCATGGTGTAGATCGACAGGATCAGGGTGGCATGGGCGATGGTGCCGTAGCGCGGCCCCACCGCCCCGAGCATGGTCAGGCCGAAGGCCGACAGCGTCAGCCCCGCGGCGAAGGCCGGCGGCCGGTCGAAGAGCCATTCCACCGACAGCGCGGCGACGGCGAAGCACGCCAGCGTCACCGCCAGGGCCGTCAGGCGCCCCTGCCAGTGGTCGTCGGTCTCGGCCAGGGCGCTGGCGATCACCCCCAGGAACAGCGGAATCAGCTGGGCGATGCCGCCCAGGTGCCAGCTCCAGGCCATCGCCCCGGCCAGCGCGATGAACACGCGCACGCTGTAGGCGAAGGTGTCGAGCGTCCACAGGCGGCGCAGGGAATGGTCGAGGGAGCGTGGCAGCATGGCGATGGCGGTCGGGCCTCCTCGGCAGCGGGCGGACGGATACGGGGGGGATCCGCTGATTCGACGTTAGTATAACGTCGTCATGCCGCAGCGATCAGCGCCGGAAGTCAACGCAGGAAGGCGAGCAGGCCCTGCAGGCGCTCGAGGTCGCGGGTGTCGCCCACCAGGCGCAGCCGGCCGTCGATCAGGCCGTCGCGAAAGGCGCGCGGGGAGGGGTGGCGAAGCACGGCCAGCGCCGTGTCGGGGTCACGGAAGCGCAGTTCCAGGTCGAGGTCCACCGGCAGGCCCGATGCCGACTGCACGCGCTCGGCCGTCAGCCGGTAGTGGCGGGCGATGCGCAAATCCTCGGTGGCGATTCCCCAGGCCAGCGGGCGGTCGCGCAGCCGCTCGCGAAAGCCCGCGTGGCGACGCCGCGCGCGCTTGAGCAGCAGGCCGAGCAGCCAGAGCATCAGTCGCAGTTTCATGGGCCGTCCATGACTCGCACGTGGGAAGGAAGAGCGTCGGCGGAGCGCACGCCGGTCGCGACACGCTCCAGCCGCGAGGCGTTACTTGGCGACGGCGTCCTTGAGCGCCTTGCCCGCCTTGAAGGCCACGGTCCTGCTGGCGGGGATGGTCAGCGCCTCGCCGGTCTGCGGATTCTTGCCGGTACGGGCGGCACGCTCGCGCACGGTGAACGAGCCGAAGCCGATGAGCGAGACATCCTGGCCCTTGGCGACGCTGCCGGTGATCTCGTCGAGGATCACGTTGAGCACCTGGCTGGCCTTGTCCTTGGAAAGATCGGCACGCTCGGCGATGGCCGCCGCGAGTTCTGGCTTGCGCATGGAACCTCCTGTCTGGGGCAGTGTAAGACGGCAGCCTCGACTGCCGCTTGTTGTTGTTTCGGGCGTCTCCCGAGCGCCGGCCGGCGCTCCGGCAGCCGCCGGGGCCGCGGGCCACGACGCACCTAGATTAGCAACGGCGGCGCGGCTCGCGCCAGTTCGACTTTCCGCCGTACACAGCGCCCGGTCAACGCAAAGCCCAGCAGCCGCCCCCGGTCGTCCTCGGCCAGGGCGGCGAGATCGTCGCCCTCGCCCTCGATGCGCCAGCGGGCGGGCGTGACCCGCGGCGGCAGGGCCACCACCGGGCAGCAGGGCGTCTTGACCAGCACCGGCCAGGGCCCGTAGCGCACGGCGGTGGGGGTGCCGGCCAGCGTCGCCGCCAGGGCCCGGGCGCCGGCCTGCAGCGGCTGGACATACATGGCGTTGACGCCGTCGACGCAGGCCACGTCGCCCAGGGCGTGGATGCCCTCGACCGCGGTGCGCAGGCAGCGATCGACCTGGATGCCGGCCTCGCTGACCGCGAGCCCTGCCGCGGCGGCCAGCTCGGTGCGCGGCACCAGGCCGGTGGCGACCAGCACCAGGTCGGCGTCGAGGACATGGCCGTCATCCAGCGCCACGCTCAGATCCCCGCCGTCGAGACCCAGCTCGCCCACGCCGCGCCCCAGATGCAGCTCGACCCCCGCCCCGGCCAGCGCAGCGCCCAGCACCCGGCCCAGCGGCTCGGGCAGCAGGCGGGCCAGCGGCGCCCGCTCGGGGGCGATCATGGCCACGGCATGACCGCCGGCGACCAGGTCGTTGGCGTACTCGCAGCCCACTAGCCCGGCGCCGATGACGGCGACGCGCGCCGACCGCCCCAGCGCCGTCAGGGCGGCATGGAAGGCCCGGTAGTCGTCGAGGTCGTTGATGGTGAAGACCCGCCCGGCGAGTGTTGCGTCGATGGCGAAGGGCGGCTGCGGCGCGGCCCCGGTGGCCAGCACCAGGTCATCGAAGGGCAGGCGCTCGGCGCCGATGTGCAGCTCGCGGGCCACGGGATCGAGGGCGTCGACCCGGGTCCGGGGGCGCATCACCAGATTCAGGCGCTCGGCGGCATCCAGCGCCGAGTCGGCGGCCAGCGCCTCCGGCGCCAGGCCCTTGGCGAAGCCGGTGGAGAGCAGGGGCTTGGAATAGTCGTCGCCGCTGTCGGCGGTGATCAGGGTGATCGGCCGCTCGGGCTGCAGGCGGCGCAGGGCACGCGCCAGGCCGAAACCGGCCATGCCGCTGCCGATCAGGGTCAGGGATCGAGTCATGGGTCGTGGTGCCAGCGGGTCGTGGATGACGGGCCGGGACCGGGCCGGCCAGGTCGTCATGGTACACTATCGCGCCCGTTTGCCGACCCGGAGGCCGGTTTGCCCGCTTCGACACGCCCCGTGGCGATCCCCCACTGGCGCCCCGCCGCCGCCTGGCGGCCGGCGATGAGCCCGGCCTGGTGGCAGTGGCTGGCCTCGCGCGATTCGCTGACCCGGCGGCTGGGCGCGGCGATGCCGCAGCCCTTCGCCGTGCGCCTGCTCGCCCAGCGCCTGGCCCGCCCGCGCCGCGACGAGGCCCGTGCCCTCGGCGTGCCCGCCTCGCACTATGTCTGGTGTCGCGAGGTGGCGCTGTGCAGCGGCGACACGCCCTGGGTGCTCGCCCGCTCGGTGGCGCCGCTGACCAGCCTGACCGGCCAGCGGCTGGGCCAGCTCGGCGAGCGCTCGCTGGGCCACTGGCTGTTCCGCCAGCCGGATCTCGAGCGCGGACCGATCGCGATCACCCGTGGCGCGCCGCCCTTTCCGACGGCCGAGGCGCCCTGGGGACGGCGCTCGCGCTTTCGCCACGGCCGCTTCGAGGTGCTGGTCCAGGAGTTCTTCCTGACCGCCATGGCGGATGAACTGGGGCTGGCGACTCGCTAGACTGTGGCCCGATCGTTCTCGGAGGCTGTCATGCAACCCACCCCGCGTCCCGTCGGTCTGGCTCGCCTGCATCCCGCGCGCCTGCCCGCCTTCCTGCACCTGACCCGGCTCGACCGGCCGATCGGCACCTGGCTGTTGATGTGGCCGACCCTGTGGGCCCTGTGGATCGCCGCCGACGGCCTGCCCGAGCGCGCGACGCTGCTGATCTTCGTCGCCGGCGTCTACCTGATGCGCGCCGCCGGCTGCGTGATCAACGACTACGCCGACCGCCACTTCGACGGCCACGTCAAGCGCACCCGCGATCGTCCGCTGGCCACCGGGCGGATCGGTGCGGGCGAGGCCCGGGTGCTGTTCGCGGGGCTGGTCGCCGCGTCCTTCGTGCTGGTCTGCTTCACCAACGCCTTCACGGTGATGCTGTCGTTCGGCGGGGTGGCACTGGCCTTCGTCTATCCGTTCATGAAGCGCTATACCCACTGGCCGCAGGTGGTGCTCGGCGCGGCCTTCTCGTGGGCGATCCCCATGGCCTTCGGCGCCGTCCAGCAGCAGCTGCCGGCGGATGCCTGGCTGCTGTTCGTCGCCAACGTGCTGTGGACGGTGGCCTACGACACCGAATACGCCATGGTCGACCGCGACGACGACCTGAAGATCGGCATCAAGTCCACCGCCGTGCTGTTCGGCCGGCACGACAAGCTGATCATCGGTCTGCTGCAGCTGGCCACGCTGACCCTGCTCGCCGTGGTGGGCGTGCGCCAGGCGCTGGGCGGCTACTACTGGATCGGCCTGACGGCGATGGGGCTGATCTTCGTCTACCAGCAGTGGCTGATCCGCGACCGCTCCCGGGAACGCTGCTTCCGGGCGTTTCTCAACAACCACTGGGCAGGGCTGGTGCTCCACGCCGGCATCATGATGGCGCTGTGGCCCGAGGGCTGACGCGGGCATTGCGAGCGCCCGGCGTCTGTCACAAGCTTGTCATGCGCGCGCGTTGTAATCGTCATCGTCCTGTCACCGACGGATGCCTGCCGCGGGCGGTGTCCGTCACCCCACGAGGCCAGGGAAATGACATCCAAGACCGTTCTGATCGTCGATGACGAGCCCTCCATCCGCGAGATGATCGCCGTGGCGCTGGAGATGGCCGATTACCGGGTCCTGGAGGCCGACAATGCCCAGGACGCCCACGCCCTGATCGTCGACAGCCAGCCCGACCTGCTGCTGCTCGACTGGATGATGCCCGGCACCAGCGGCATCGAGCTGGCGCGGCGCCTGAAGCGCGAGGAGACCACCGCCGAGCTGCCGATCATCATGCTCACCGCCAAGAGCGAGGAGGACAACAAGATCCTCGGGCTCGAGGCCGGCGCCGACGACTACATCACCAAGCCCTTCTCGCCGCGCGAGCTGGTCGCCCGGCTCAAGGCGGTCCTGCGCCGCACCACGCCACGCGGTGTCGAGGAAGTGGTGGAGGTCGACGGCCTGATGCTCGACCCAGCCAGTCACCGGGTCTCGTCCAACGGCCAGGCGCTGGAGATCGGTCCCACCGAGTACCGGCTGCTGCAATTCTTCATGACTCACCCCGAACGGGCCTACACCCGCGGCCAGTTGCTCGATCAGGTCTGGGGTGGCAACGTCTACGTCGAGGAACGCACGGTCGACGTGCATATCCGCCGTCTGCGCAAGGCACTGGGCGAGGCACATCAGCACCTGATCCAGACCGTGCGCGGCACCGGCTATCGCTTCTCGGCGCGGGGATAAGACCACCGGCATGTACTACTGGAACAACGAGCTCTGGCGACTGGCCTATCTGGTCATCGGGCTGGGGCTGCTGGGCTGGGTGCTCGGCGATCTCGGCTGGGGCGTGGCCGCCGGCCTCGCCCTGTTCGTGCTCATCCACCTGCGCCACCTGCGCGAGCTCTACCAGTGGCTGAACAGTGACCCGAGCGAGGAGCCCCCGGCGGGCAGCGGCGTGTGGGGCGATTTGTTCGACCGCCTGTACCGCTACCAGAAGGTCCAGCGGCTGACCCAGCAGCGCCTGCGCGACGTGATCCACCGCATCCAGGAATCCGCCGAGGCGATGCGCGACAGCGTGGTGATGCTCGACAACCAGGGCAACATGGACTGGTGGAACAGCGCCGCCGAGCACATGCTCGGCCTGCAGGCCCGCCACGATCGCGGCCAGCCCGTCACCAACCTGCTGCGCGATCCGCGCTTCATCGACTACTTCAACGCCCGCGACTATCGCGAGCCGGTGGTGCTGCCCTCGCCGCTGCGCGACGACCTGATGCTGCAGTTCCAGATCACCCTCTACGGCGACAACGAGCGGCTGGTGATGGTGCGCGACATCACCCGGCTGCACCGCCTCGAGCAGATGCGCCGCGACTTCGTCGCCAACGTCTCCCACGAGCTGCGCACGCCGCTGACCGTGCTCACCGGCTATCTCGAGACCTACACCGAGCACGCCGACCAGCTGCCGCCGCGCTGGCAGCGCGGCCTCGGCCAGATGCAGGACCAGACCCGACGCATGCAGAACCTGGTCGAGGACCTGCTGCTGCTGTCGCGGCTGGAAACCGACCACCAGACCGAACGCAGCGTGCCGGTGGCCGTGGCGCCGCTGCTGGGCAGCGTCCGCGACGACGCCGCCGCCCTGGCGGGCGGCGGGCGCCGGGTGCGCGTCGAGATCGACGAGTCGCACGATCTACTGGGGGTCGAGGCGGAACTGCGCAGCGCGGTCTCCAACCTGGCCTTCAACGCCGTGCGCTACACCCCCGAGGACAGCACCATCACCCTGCGCTGGCGCCCCTGGCAGGGCGGTGGCGCCCTCGAGGTCGAGGATGACGGCGACGGCATCGACCCGGTGCACATCCCGCGCCTGACCGAGCGCTTCTACCGAGTCGACAAGGGCCGCAGCGCCGCCACCGGCGGCACCGGCCTGGGGCTGGCGATCGTCAAGCACGTGCTGCTGCGCCACGACGCGCGCCTGGAGATCGACTCCCGCCCCGGCGAAGGCGCGCTGTTTCGCTGCGTGTTCCCCGCCGCCCGCCTGACCCGTCAGTCCATCGGCGAGGCCTACTCGCCCTCCGAGGAAACACCCCGCGCCGCCGGCAGCGGGCAGTTGCCGCAGTAGCCGAGTTCCGGCAGCCGGTAGCGCACGCAGCACAACCGCCGCCGCGTATGGCACGTGCCGTCGGCATCGCGGACCTGGCGGACCGGCCGATGGAGCGGGTTGCGGGCTCCGTCGGCGAACACCCGCCGGGCCATCAGCGCCTCGCCCAAGCCGAGGCCGGGTGCTGCCCACGCCTGTCCACGCAGCTGATCGATCAGGTAGGCGTAGTAGTGCCCGGCGTTGCTCCACAACGTGCGCGGCGCCAGCCCGCCGTGCGCGGCCATGACCGCGATGGCCGGCGCCAGCAGGCGATCCAGCAGCGGCCGCAGCAGTGGCTCGGGGTCGTCGGCCTCGATCATCTCGCCCTCGTGGGGTACCACCAGGCGGGCGACCCGCCCCGCGGCATCCAGCTCCAGCGCCAGCGTCTCGAGGGCCATCGGCAGCCGACGGCCCAGCACCAGGGCGGCCGCCGCCGGCACGAGGATCGCCTGGGCAAGAAAATACTTCGACCACAGCGAGACCAGCGCGCGGTGGTCGGGCCGCGTGTAGTCGCGGCCGAAGACGGCCAGTGCCGGGGCGAGCCCATCCGTCGAGAACAGCGCCGACGCGGCCCGGGTATTCGCCGACGCCGCGGCATCCGGAAGCCGCAGGCGGTCGTCCAGGCCAGCCAGCGGGCCACGGAACAGGGGGGCAAGGGAAGGCAGCATGGACGTCTCCGCTCGGACAACGTCCGCCACCTTAAGTGATAATAATTCTCGTTACAATCTTGCGCGGCAATCAGGAGCGCCGGGGCTTCTCGGCCGGCACTGGCAGATCCCGGTAGTGCTGCTGCCACATCAGCACCGCCCCGGCGACCGCACCGGGCAGCAGCAGCAGGTTGAGCACCGGTACCCAGCTGGCCGCCATCACCCAGCCGCCGAAGGTCAGCGTCGGCCACCAGCGCGAGCGCAGACGGCGGCGCATCTCGACGAAACTGACCAGGTTGTTGTCCATCGGGTAGTCGAGGTAGGTGACCGCCATCATCCAGGCCGAGAAGGCCGCCCATAGAAACGGCATCACCAGGTTCAGCCCGGGCACGAAGCCGAGCAGGAAGAGCAGCGCCATGCGCGGCAGGATATAGCCCAGCTTGACCAGCTCGCGGCCCAGGGCGTCGACGGCGGCGCGGGCGAAGCCGCGATCGTCCAGCGGCGGCCGGCCGGTGACCTGGCGCTCGACCTTCTCGGCGAGAAAGCCGTAGAAGGGCGCGGCGATCAGGTTGGCGACCAGCGTGAAGGTAAAGAACACCACCACCGCGAGGCTCGCCACCAGCAGCGGCCAGATCAGCCACTCGAGCCAGTTCAGCCAGCCCGGCACCTGGCGCATTCCATAGTCGATCCAGCCGCCGAAGTTGTCGAACAGGTAGACGAGGGTGCCGACATAGAGCAGCAGGTTGGCCAGAATCGGCAGAAAGACGTAACGACGCAGCCCCGGCGAGAGCACCAGGCGCGTGCCCCGGGCCAGGGCGCTGAAGGCATTGAGCATGGTCGGAGGATTCCCGCAACGAACAACGAAACGGCCGTCGCGCAGGCGACGGCCGGGGTCGATGACGGCCCGGAGGGCCGTCGGGGATCAACCTTTACCGGTCAGCGAGGAATCGTCAAGCGCATCGATGTTGCGGTGACGGACATCCAGCCCCTTGACCAGGTAGATGACGTACTCGGCCAGGTTGTCGGCGTGGTCGCCGATACGCTCCAGGGCCCGCAGGATCCACATCACGCTGAGAATCGAGCTGATCGAGCGCGGGTCCTCCATCATGAAGGTCATCAGCGAGCGCATGGCGCTGGTGTACTCGCTGTCCACGGCGTCGTCCTCGTGGGCGACCTTCAGGGCCAGCTCGGTATCGAAGCGGGCGAATGCCGTCAGGGCATCGCGGGTCATCTTGCGCACGTGCTCGCTGATGTGGCGGACCTCGACGAAGCCGTGCACCTGGCGTCCGGATTCGGCCAGCGCGAGGGCGTTGCGGGCGATCTTGCAGGCCTCGTCGCCGATGCGCTCGAGATCCGAGGTGGCGCGGATCACCGCCAGCACCAGCCGCAGGTCGGACGCCGCCGGCTGCCGGCGTGCCAGCACCCGCGTGCACTCGTCATCGATCTTCAGCTGCATGTCGTTGACGGCCTTGTCGTTGTCGCGCACGCGTTCGGCCAACCGGGTGTCGCCGTCGAGCAGCGCGGAGATGGCTTCCTGCACCTGTTTCTCGACCAGGCCCCCCATCGCCATCAGGTGGGTCTTGAGTTCCTCGAGTTCCTGGTTGAACTGCTTGGAAATATGCTGACTGTGAGTCTCGCTGGTGATGTCCATGACGTTCTCCGGGGCCGCGCACGAACGGCCGATGAGGTGAAATTCGCTGAGCGCCAGACGCGGATGATGTTCCGGGCACGAAACCGCTGGTGGCGATGATGCCGGAACAAGATTGCATTCCGATGAATCCACGACACCGACATCAGGGCGGGCCGGGCGTCACGAACGGGCCGCGGCTCCCGGTCCGCTCGACTTCGATTGTAGTCGGAGTCGCCCGCACGCAGGAAGCCGGGGACGCCGCGAAGTGCACGGCGAGGCTGGTCGCCCGACGGCGCGGCCGTTTAAGATGGCGGCCAGCTCGTGACAACAACAAGTGCCGGAAGGGAATCGACCATGACCGATCTCGATGATGTACCCGCCCCGCGTGGCGATCTGACCCTCAAGGTGCTGGCCGCCCGCCAGGACACCAACCTCTACGGCGACATCAGCGGCGGCTGGCTGGTCAATCAGATGGACCAGGCCGCCGAGCTGTGCGCCGGCCGCCAGGCCCACGGGCGTACCGCCACCGTGGCGATCGAGGCGATGGACTTCCTCTGTCCGGTCCGCATCGGCTCGGTGGTCAACATCTTCACCGCGGTGCGCGAGATCGGCCGCAGCTCGATCACCATCGACGTCGAGGTGTGGATCCGTCCGCCCCACGAGCGCGACCCCGAGGAGATGCACAAGGTCACCGAGGCCCGCTTCGTGATGGTGGCGCTGGACGACAACGGGCGCATTCGCGCGGTGCCCGAGACCAGCCGGGAGAGCCTCTGAGCCGCCCCGGCCGGTGGCACCCGACGGCGCGGGCCGTCAGCTGACCAGGGCGCGGTTCTTCAGGTAGGCGAACTCGCCGATGTCGGTGTAGCGGCGAACCTGCTGCTGGAAGTCACGGTAGGAGTCGAAGATCTTCTTCGACGCCGGGTCGTTGTCGGCCTGCTCCTGCAGGACCTTCTGCGAGGCTTCGGCGAGCGCCTTGAGCACGTCGTCGGGCAGCGAGCGCAGCTGCACATTGTGCTCCTCGACCAGCGTCTTGAGCGCCTCGGCGTTGCGGAAGGTGAACTCGTCGATCATCGCCAGGTTGGCGCTGCGCGCGGCTTCCTGCACCACCACCTTGAGGTCGTCGGGCAGCGCCTTCCAGGCCTCGAGATTGACCGTGCCCTCGAGAATCGCGCTGGGCTCGTTCCAGGCCGAGGTGTAGTAGTAGTCGGCGACCTGATAGAGCCCGAAGGCCAGGTCGTTGTAGGGCCCCACCCAGTCGGCGGCGTCGAGCACGCCGGTCTGCATCGAGGTGAAGATCTCCGAGCCGGGGATGGTCAGGGCGGTGGCGCCGATGCGATTCATCACCTCGCCGGCGAGCCCGGGCAGGCGGATCTTCAGGCCCTGCATGTCCTCCAGCGAGTTGATTTCCTTCTTGAACCAGCCGGCCATCTGGGTGCCGGTGTTGCCCACCGCGAAGGGCTTGAGGTTGTGCCCCGCGTAGAGCTCGTCCCACAGCGCCATGCCGCCGCCCTGGTACAGCCAGGCGTTGGTTTCGGTGGTGTTCATGCCGAACGGCACGGCGGTGAAGTACTGCGCCGCCGGCACCTTGCCGCGCCAGTAGTAGGAGGCGGAGTGGCCCATCTGCGCGGTGCCCTCGGACACCGCGTCGAAGACCTCGAGCGCCGGCACCAGCTCGCCGGCGCCGTAGACGTCGACCTGCATCCGCCCCCCGGACAGCTCGCCGATGCGCTTGGCGAAGTCGTTGGCGCCGGTACCCAGCGCGGGGAAGTTCTTGGGCCAGGAGGTGACCATCTTCCAGCGGATGGTGTCCTGGGCGCGGGCGGTGGAAACGAAAGGCGCGGCCGCGACACCGGCGGCGCCGGCCCCCAGTGTCGTCAGAAACTTGCGTCGTTGCATGCGGATGTATCTCCGGTAACTGTTCTTGTGCCCCGTGGGGTGTGTCCCTCCCGGACGGCCGTGGCGCGCCGCCCGAAAGGCCACAGTATGCGTCAGGGCTTATTTGACCGGCAAGGCAGGGGGGCCGGCGCTCAGCCGCTACTGCGGTTGCCGTGGCGAACCAGCCAGTAACAGATGCCCAGCCCCAGCACGGCGGCCGCCAGGGCGAGGATCTTGAGCGGCTCGACGGCCTCGAAGTCCAGCACCATGAACTTGCGCACCAGCGCCATGATGGCGATCAGCACCACGATCTCGACGTGAATGAACCCGCCGCCACTCTCCATGGTACGGACGATGGAGTTGTTGAACTCCATGGCGATCAGCACGGTGAGGATCATGTCGAAGACCGCCTGAAAGACCCGGTAGTCGAAGGGATCGCGGGTCTGCACGAACAACAGTTCGACGACGTGCATCACCAGATAGTAGAGCGCGGTCAGCACCGTGGCGCCGATCGCCACGGTCAGTACTAGCGACACCAGCCGCTCGAAGCGCTGGTAGCCGGATAGCCGTGCCCAGTTGTCGAACAGCTCGGGAAACCATTTCTTCTTCATGTGACGCATCCCGTCCGGAGGTTACAGCGGGGTCAGCTTGGCGAACCCCAGCACCAGCCACTTGTCGCCCTCGCCCTCGAAGCTCACCTGCACCCGGGCTCGCTCGCCCTGGCCCTCGGCGTTGAGCACCACGCCCTCGCCGAACAGCGGGTGATGGACGCGCTGGCCCAGCGACAGCACCGGTAGATCGCCGCCGCCGTCGACCGACGCCTGGGCGAGGCCGCGTGCCGGCCGCGTCGCCGTCACCGGCCGCGAGACCTGACCGCGCAGGCGCACCTCCTCGAGCAGTTCCTCGGGCAGCTCGCGCAGGAAGCGCGACGGCCGCTGGAAGGTCTCCTTGCCGTGCAGGCGACGCAGCTCGGCGTGGGTCAGGTAGAGCTTGTGCATGGCGCGAGTCACGCCCACATAGCACAGCCGGCGCTCCTCCTCGAGCCGCCCGGTTTCCTCCAGTGACATCTTGTGCGGGAACAGCCCCTCCTCGACCCCGGCGATGAACACCACCGGGAACTCCAGCCCCTTGGCGGAGTGCAGGGTCATCAGCTGCACACCGTCCTCGAACTCGTCGGCCTCGTGGTCGCCAGCGTTGAGCGCCGCCTCGGCGAGAAACGGCTCGAGGGCCGCGCTGCCCTCGCCGACCTCCTGTATCGCCAGCGCCTCGCCCTGGGTGAAGGCGCGCGCGGCATTGACCAGTTCCTCGAGGTTCTCGACCCGGGCCTGGCCCTTCTCGCCCTTCTCGTTGCGGTGATGCTCGACCAGCCCGGTCACCGTGTTGACGTGCTCGATGATCTCGTGCAGCGCCATGCCGGCGGTGTCGTTGTCGAGCCGCTCGATCAGGTTGGCGAAGGCGGTCACGGCGTTGGCCGCCCGGCCCTTGAGGGTGGCGTCGCTGACGCTGTCGTGCAGGGCCTGCCACAGCGAGGTGCCGGTCTCGCGGGCGCGCACGCGCAGGATCTCCACGGTGCGGGTGCCGATGCCGCGGGCCGGCACGTTGATCACCCGTTCCAGCGAGGCGTCGTCCTCGCGGTTGAGCAGCAGGCGCAGGTAGGCCAGGGCGTTCTTGATCTCCAGGCGCTCGTAGAAGCGCTGGCCGCCATAGATGCGGTAGGGCACGCCCTGGCGGATCAGGGTCTCCTCGATCACCCGCGACTGGGCGTTGGAGCGGTAGAGGATGGCGATCTCGCGGCGATTGAAGCCCGCGTCGACCTTTTCCTTGATGGTGTCGACGATGAAGCGCGACTCGTCCAGATCGTTGAAGCCGGCATACACGGAGATCGGCTCGCCCTTGGCCCCGGCGGTCCACAGCTCCTTGCCCATGCGCCCGGTGTTGTGGCCGATCAGGGCGTTGGCGGCATCGAGGATGGCGCTGGTCGAGCGGTAGTTCTGCTCGAGGCGCACGGTACGCGTCCCCGGGAATTCCTGCTCGAAGCGGCGGATGTTCTCGACCCGCGCGCCGCGCCAGCCGTAGATCGACTGGTCGTCGTCGCCGACCACGGTCAGGCCGTTGTGCTCGCCGGCGAGCAGCTTGAGCCAGGCGTACTGCAGGGTGTTGGTGTCCTGGAACTCGTCGACCAGCAGGTGGGCGAAGCGCTCGCGGTAGTGGGCCAGCAGCCGGGGATTGTCGCGCAGCAGCTCGAGGCTGCGCAGCAGCAGCTCGCCGAAGTCGACCAGCCCGCCGCGCTCGCAGGTCAGCTGGTAACGCTCGTAGAGCTCGACCATCTGCCCCAGGTAGGCGTCACCGTGAGTCTGCACCTGCTGCGGACGCAGGCCCTCCTCCTTGCAGCCGGAGATGAAGTACTGCACCTGGCGCGGCGGGAAGCGCTCGTCGTCGATGTTGTAGTCCTTGAGCAGGCGCTTGATCAGGCGCAGCTGGTCGTCGGCATCGAGGATCTGGAAGTGCTGCGGCAGGCGCGCGTCCTGCCAGTGGGTACGCAGCAGGCGGTGGGCGATGGAGTGGAAGGTGCCCACCCAGATGTTGCGCAGCGAGAGTCCCAGCAGCGCCTCGAGGCGGGTGCGCATCTCGCGCGCCGCCTTGTTGGTGAAGGTCACGGCGAGGATCGCGTAGGGCGAGAGCCCTTCGACCCGCAGCAGCCAGGCGATGCGGTGCACCAGCACCCGGGTCTTGCCCGAGCCGGCACCGGCCAGCACCAGCATGTTGCCCAGCGGCGCGCTGACGGCCTCGCGCTGGGCCGGATTGAGATCGTCGAGAAGCGTCGAGACGTCGCCCGGCGAGCCATTGCCCGGCGAGCCTGCGCCCGAAAGAACGTCGTCCATGGATACCGCTGTCGAGCTGCGAAATGGGCGCCCAGCTTAGCACATCGGCGCCTCAGGACGTCGCCGGGGACTCGCTGCCGGTGCCCTCGCCCGGCTCGGGGAAGCGCAGCGGCGTGAGGCTGCGCTTGACCGCCTTCAACTGCTCGGCGAGCTTGGGCCCGCGGGTCTTGGCCACGCCCACGGCGAGCACGTCGATGATCACCAGGTGGGCGATGCGCGAGCTCATCGGCGTGTAGATCTCGGTGTCCTCGTGGACGTCGATGTACAGCGGCAGGCTGACCTCATCGGCCAGCGGCGAGCGGCTCGGGCACAGCCCGATCACCGTGGCGCCCTTCTCGCGGGCCAGGCGCACGCTGTCGACCAGCGCCCGGGTGCGCCCGGTCTGCGAGATCGCCACCACCACGTCGCCCTCCTGGAGGGTCGCCGCCGACATGTTCTGCATGTGCGGGTCGGTGTAGGCCGAGGTGGAAATCTGCAGGCGGAAGAACTTGTGCTGGGCGTCGAAGGCCACCGCGCCGGAGGCGCCGAAGCCGTAGAACTCGACCCGGTTGGCCATCGCCAGCGCGTTGACCGCGCGCCCCAGGGCGTCGTTGTCGAGCCGGTCGCGCACCGACAGCAGGGTGCCGATGGTGGAGTCGAACAGGCTGTGGGAAAACTCGGCGACGCTGTCGCTGTCGTTCATCGAGAACTGGGCGAACTGACTGCCGGCAGCCAGCATCTGCGCCAGCTGCAGCTTGAAGTCCTGGAAGCCGCTGCAGCCCAGGGCGCGACAGAAGCGCACCACGGTCGGCTCGCTGACCTTGGCCTCGGTGGCCAGGTCGACGATGCGCATGTGGATGACCTCGTCGGGATGACGCAGCACGAAGCGCGCCACCTTCTGCTCGGAGCGACGAAAGTGCTCCATGCGACGTCGCATTTCATCGAATAGGGCACGGCTCACGGTTCGCTCCTCTTGCTGAATCGGCCGGTCGTGGTAACCGGCGCGCCTGCGGGATACGCCCTCGCGGGCCATCACCGGCCAACAGTATGCCCAATCTGCGTGGAAAACGGCAGCCCGGCCCTCAATGTCACGATTTTGTCAACTGGGGTATAGTAAGAAATGACGTGTCTTTGACACCTTTGCCGTTGCAAGGAGAGTCGACATGCGCAATGAAGAACAACTGGGTGCCGTCAAGAGCGAGCTTCTCGACATCTTCATGACCATGGAAGTCACCGAGCACGAGACCCGCAAGAAGAGTGCCGCCGTCCGCTACCTGCGCGCGCGCCGGGGCATCGAGATGCACAACGAGATCAAGCGGCTCGAGCGCGACATCGCCGAATTCGAGGATGACGCCCTGCAGTAGCCCCAACGCAAACGCCCCGACCTGACGGCCGGGGCGCGGGATGCCGGGATGGGCTCGGCGGCGCTTACAGGCTGCCGATGAAGACCACGATCACCCCCAGCGGGGCGACATAGCGCGCCGCGAACCGCCACAGCGCGAAGGCGCCCTCGCCCATGCGCAGGTTCTCGTAGAGTTCCTCGCGGCCGATGCACCAGCCCACGAACAGCACCGCGGCCAGACCGGTCAGCGGCAGGATCAGCTTGCTGGTGAAGTAGTCCAGCAGCGCGAACATGGTCATGCCGTCGAACTTGGCGAACACGCCCAGCGGCGCCACGTCGGACCAGACGTTGAACGACAGCACGGTGACGATGCCCAGCGCCCAGGTAGCGGCGCCGGCCACCAGGGTCGCGCCGACACGGGACAGCGGCGTGCGCTCCTCCAGCCATTCGACGATCGGTTCGAGCAGCGAGATCGCCGAGGTCCAGGCGGCGAACACCAGCAGCACGAAGAACAGCACGCCGAACAGCCAGCCACCCGTCATGTGGCCGAACGCCAGCGGCAGGGTCTGGAAGATCAGCCCCGGGCCGGCGGCCGGGCTCAGGTCATTGGCGAAGACCACCGGGAAGATCGCCAGTCCCGCCATCAGCGCGATCACGGTATCCATCACCACGACGATGAGGGCGCTGCGCCCGATGTTGACGTCCTGCGGCAGGTAGGAACCGTAGGCGATCATGATCCCCATGCCCAGGCTCAGGGTGAAGAAGGCATGGCCCAGTGCGGCCAGCACCCCGTCCTTGGACAGCTTGGAGAAGTCCGGCGTGAACAGGTAGGCCACGCCCTCGGCGAAGGCGCCGGAGGTCGCGGCATAGCCGACCAGCACCACCAGCAGTACCACCAGCGCCGGCATCAGCAGCTTGGTGGCCCGCTCCAGGCCGCCGGTCACGCCGCCCAGTACCACACCGATGGTCAGCAGCATGAACAGGCTGTGCCAGAGCAGCAGTCGCGTGGGATCGGCCAGCAGACCGCTGAACATGTCGCCCACCGCCGTGCTGTCCAGACCGGCGAAGGCATTGCTCGCGCCGAGCTCGATGTAGGCCAGCCCCCAGCCGCCGATCACGCTGTAGAACGACAGGATCAGGTAGGCGCCGAGGATGCCGAACACCCCGATCAGCACCCAGGCGGGACTACGCTTGAAGCGCCGGGTCAACAGCGACATCGAGGCGATCGGGTTGCGCTGGCCGAGACGGCCGATCAGCCATTCCGACATCAGGATGGGCACGCCCACCAGCGCGATGCAGACCAGGTAGATGAGCACGAAGGCACCGCCCCCGCTCTCGCCGGTCATGTAGGGAAACTTCCAGATATTGCCAAGGCCGACAGACGACCCTACCGCGGCGAGGATGAAGGCCAGCCGGGATGACCATTGGGCATGAGATTGCTTCGACATAATGCACCCTGAGTGTACGTGTCATCATCGATCGATCGGATGCGATGACGCCTTGTCCTTGTTGTGCCACGTCCCGCGCAGCGTGGATCGCACGCTGCCTGCCAGGGCATGACAGGATCCTCGCAACCCGTTCGGGCGCGGGACGCCGGGCACAGCAACGAATCGACACGATCGTGCGGGTGAATAGCGGACTATCTGACACCGGGGATCGAAGGGCACGACTCGGAGCACTTGCCTGTCGTCGCGCGGAGCCGAGTGTGGCGGGTTGCCTCAACCGCCAGCAGGATCACTGCCGCGAGACAGCCGGCACACCGCGCCGCCGGGTGTAGCGACGCAGCGTGCCGGCTGCCGTCAACAAGCCGTGGCGGACGAGGCATGCCGGTCGGACACGCCTTGCTCGCCATCGGGCCATCGCGCCATGGGGCGCAAGGGCGACAAAACTAGCCGATGATGAGCCACTTGACCAGCCCCGTCTTCCGCCCGGCGCCCATTCAGAACAGCGTGGCCTGACGCTCGCCGGGAAAGGCCGCCAGCAGCGGCAGGTCCAGTGCCTCGCCCAGCGCCGTGTAGAGCGTTCGCGCCAGGGCCGGCGCCTGGCGATTGTCCGGGGTATGCACAAACAGGAAAGGGGTTTTCCCCTGTTTTATCCACAGGGAAAGGCGCTCGACCCAGGGCGCGAAATACCGCCGATTGAGCGCCGTGTCAAGATGGCCGATGAAGCGCACGATGGGGCGCTCTCCCGTGGAAAGCACGTGTAATGGGAGCCGGGGCTTTTCGGACTGGGCGGTACGCAGCCGCGGGTCGTCGCCGGTGGGCGTGGCGAACAACGGCCGCACGTCGAGCATCACCCGGTCCACGTTGTGAGTTATCAACAGGCGGTTGAGACGCTGCTCGGCGCTGCCCTTGTGGAAAAATTCACGGGCACGGACCTCGACGCTGCAGGGCACGCCCGCCGGCCAGCGCGCGAGCAGGCGTTCCAGCGCCGGCAGTTCCGCGGCACCGAAGTCGCGTGGCAGCTGGATCATCACCGGCCCCAGGCGCGGGCCCAGCGGCGCCAGGCCGTCGAGAAAGGTCTCCAGGTCGGCGTCGATCCCGGTCAGGCGTCGTTCATGGGTCAGCGCCGCCGGCAGCTTGAAGTAGAAGCGGAACGTCGGCGGTGATCGCCGGGCCCAGGCCGCTACCGTCTCGGCGCGCGGGGTGCCGCTGTAGAAGGTGGTGTTGCCCTCGACGCTGGAGAACACCCGGGCATAGTCGGTCAGGAAGTCCTCGGAGGCCGCCTGCCGTGGGTAGAGACCACCGCGCCAGTCGGCATTGGCCCACATCGGCAGTCCCAGATGCAGCCGCGGCCCGCTGTGTCGGTCGCTCATGACACCCTCGCGAATCAGGATCCAGCGCGCAGGATACGCCATCGCCGCCCCGCCCGTCCGGGCGTCTTTTTCCTTGGCAAGGCCATTGCTGCCATCGGAGCCAAAGGCGCTGGAATCGGCATCGGCTGCCGCGCCGCGACTCATCCCCTATAATCGAGCCAGCCGGCCGCGTGCCCTGCCGGGTTGGCAGACACTTTCACTTTCCCTCTTCACGGATGCGAGGTAACCCGCGTGATCGTCGAGCTCCCCTGGCCTCCCGCTGCCCGCGGTGTGCGTTCCCTGATTCTCGTGCTGCTGCTCGCCCTGCTGGCCGCCTGCAGCAGCCAGGCCCCGCAGCCGACCGAGCCGCCCTCGCCGGTGGAACAGCAGCTCACGCGGCAGATGCACCCCATGGACTGGCAGGATCTGCCCGGCTGGCGTCAGGAAAACGCCGTCGCCGCCCTGGGCGCCTTCCGCCAGAGCTGTCGGCGCCTTGCCCGACGCGACGGCTGGGCGGCGGTCTGCCGCGACGCCGAGGCCCTCGACCCGCTCGACAGCGAGGCCATCCGCGACTTCTTCGAACGCCGCTTCGCCCCCTACCTGATGGTCAACGCCGACGGCTCGACCACCGGGCTGATCACCGGCTACTACGAACCGCTGCTGCATGGTTCGCGCCGGCGTCACGGCCCCTATCAGACACCGCTCTACCGCCTGCCCGACGCCTGGCGGAGTGATCCCGACGCTCAGCGGCCGAGTCGCGCGGCCCTGCGCAAGAGCGGCCGGCTCGCAGGTCAGGAACTGGTCTGGGTCGACGATCCCATCGAGGCCGCCTACCTGCAGATCCAGGGCTCCGGGCGCATCGAGCTGGCCGAGGGCGGCACCCTGCACGTGGGCTACGCCGGCACCAACAACCAGCCCTTCCGCTCCTTCGCCCGGGCGCTGATCGACCGCGGCGCCATCACCCCCGGCGAGGCCACCCTCGACGGCATCCGCGCCTGGGCCCGGCGTCATCCGGACAGGGTGCAGGCCGCGCTGGACGTCAATCCGCGGGTGGTGTTCTTCCAACCTCGCGAGTCCGACCCGCGTGCCGGCGCCGACGGCCCGGTCGGTGCACTCGGCGTGCCGCTCACCTCGCGGCGCAGCCTGGCGGTCGACCCCTCGCGCATTCCGCTGGGCGCGCCGGTGTTCCTGGCCACCACGCGGCCGCTGTCCAACACGCCACTGCAGCAACTGATGGTCGCCCAGGATACCGGCAGCGCGATCACCGGCGCGGTGCGCGCCGACTTCTTCTGGGGGCATGGCGACCAGGCGGGGGAGCTGGCCGGGCGCATGAAGCAGCCCGGCCAGCTGTGGGTGCTGATGCCGCGCCAGCGGCGCTGAGGCCGCCTATTCGACGGTCACCGACTTGGCCAGGTTGCGGGGCTGGTCGACGTCGGTGCCCTTGAGCACGGCCACGTGATAGGACAGCAGCTGCAGCGGCAGGGTATAGAGCAGCGGCGCCAGGGCCTCATCGACCGGTGGCAGGCGCAGCACGTGCACGCCCTCGGTATCTTCCAGGCGCACGCTCTCGTCGGCGAACACGAACAGCTCGCCGCCGCGGGCACGGACTTCCTGCAGGTTGGACTTGAGCTTCTCCAGCAGCTCGTCGTTGGGCGCCACCGAGATCACCGGCATCTCGCTGTCGACCAGCGCCAGCGGGCCGTGCTTGAGCTCGCCCGCCGGGTAGGCCTCGGCATGGATGTAGGAGATCTCCTTGAGCTTGAGCGCCCCCTCCAGGGCGATCGGGTAGTGCGCCCCCCGGCCCAGGAACAGGGCGTGCTGCTTCTCGGCGAAGGCCATCGACAGCGCCTCGATGGCGGCATCCAGGCCGAGCACCTGGCGCACGCCCCCCGGCAGCGCGTGCAGGGCCTGGACGATGCGCGCCTCCTCGGCGGCATCCAGGCCGTGGCGACGACCCAGCGACAGGGTGAGCAGCATCAGCGCCACCAGCTGGGTGGTGAAGGCCTTGGTCGAGGCCACACCGATCTCCGGCCCGGCCTGGGTCATCAGCGCCAGGTCCGACTCGCGCACCAGCGAGCTGCCCGGCACGTTGCAGATCGCCAGGCTGCCCAGGTAGCCGCGTTCGCGGGCGAAGCGCAGCGCCGCCAGGGTGTCGGCGGTCTCGCCCGACTGCGACAGGGTGACGAACAGGGTATCCTCGGGCACCACCACCCGGCGGTAGCGGTACTCGGAGGCGACCTCCACCTGGGTGGGCAGCCCGGCGTACTTTTCCAGCCAGTAGCGCGCCACCAGTCCGGCGTGATAGCTGGTGCCGCAGGCCACGATGTGCACCTGGCGGGCTCGTGACAGCAGCGCCTCGGCCTGGGGGCCGAAGCTTTCCGCCAGCACCCGTCGCTCGCTCAGCCGTCCCTCGAGGGTGGCGGCGATGACCTGCGGCTGCTCGTAGATTTCCTTGAGCATGAAGTGGCGATAGCCGTCCTTGGAGGCGGCGCCGTCGCCATGCTCGTAGGTCTGCACGCCGCGTTCCTGACGCTCGCCGGCACGATCGAAGACCTCGGGGGGCTCGCCCTGGGACAGGCGCACCACGTCGCCTTCCTGCAGGTAGATGAAGCGGTCGGTGACCGGCAGCAGCGCCAGCGGGTCGGAGGCCAGGAAGGTTTCCTCGATGCCCACGCCGACCACCAGCGGGCTGCCCTTGCGGGCGCCGATCAGGGTCTCGGGCTCGCCACGATGCAGCACGGCCAGCGCATAGGCGCCCTCGAGCAGCGCCACCGCCTGCTGAACGGCGGTCAGCAGGTCCTGGCTGCGATTGAACTCGCGGGCCAGCAGGTGGGCGACCACCTCGGTGTCGGTCTCGGAGGTGAACACGTAGCCCTGACCTTCCAGCTCGGCCTTGAGCGCCTCGTGATTCTCGATGATGCCGTTGTGCACCACCGCCAGGCTCTCGCCGGACTGGTGCGGATGGGCGTTGTGCTCGCTGGGCCGGCCATGGGTCGCCCAGCGGGTATGGGCGATACCCACCTGCCCGCTCAGCGGCGACTCGGCGAGGCAGGCTTCCAGCGCCGCGACCTTGCCCATCGCCCGCTGGCGGTTCAGGCGGGCATCCTCGGAGAGCACCGCCATGCCCGCCGAGTCGTACCCCCGGTATTCAAGCCGTCTCAGCCCCTCGAGCAGGATCTCCTGAACGGGGCGCCGGGCCACGGCACCGACGATTCCACACATGCTGGCCTCCTTGTCTTCACTCGCTCACGGCGACACGGATGACGGCGACATCGTGAGCCTCGAGACGCTCGCGGGTGGCGTCGTCCATGCCGTCGTCGGTAATCAGGGTATGAATGCGCGCCCAGGGCAGCTCCAGGTTGGGGATGCGCCGCCCGACCTTGTCGGATTCCGCCAGCACCACCACTTCACGGGCGACCTCGGCCATCACCCGCGAGAGGCCGATCAGCTCATTGTAGGTAGTGGTGCCCCGTTCGAGATCGATGCCGTCGGCGCCGATGAACAGCTGGTCGAAGTCGTAGCAGCGCAGTACCTGCTCGGCGACCCGGCCCTGGAAGGATTCGGAGTGCGGGTCCCAGGTTCCGCCGGTCATCAGGATCACCGGCTCGGGCTCCAGCTCACGCAGCGCGTTGGCCACCGACAGGGCGTTGGTCATCACCACCAGCCCCTCGTGGCCGCCGAGCTCGGGAATCATCGCCGAGGTGGTGGTGCCGCTGTCGATGATCAGGCGGTTGTGGGCGCGGATGCGCTCGCCGGCGGCCCGGGCGATGGCCCGCTTGGCGACGGACGGCGTCGCCGCGGGCTCGGCGAGCATCTCCTGGGGCAGCGGCGCGGCACCGCCGAAGCGGCGCAGCAGCAGGCCCCCCTTCTCGAGGGTGGCCAGATCCTTGCGCACCGTGACCTCGGAGGTGGCGAAATGGCGGGCCAGACTGTCAACGCTGGTCTCGCCGTGATCATTGACGTAGGCGAGGATGGCATGGCGCCGCTGCAGGGTATCGCGCTTGGGCATTTTTCTGTCGAAACGAAAGCTGTTTCTTTCAACTCGAAAGATAATGCGCCCATCAAACGCCAATCGCCGGCCCGCGTCAAGCCACCGAGAGCATCACGACGGACTCAGTCGTCCCTGGTCGGCCGTTGCCAGTCGTCGCGCTGGGTCTGGCGAGCGCGGGCCACCGCCAGCGTCCCGGCGTCGACATTGCGGCTGATCGTCGAGCCGGCGCCGATGGTGGCTCCCGCCCCCACCGTGACCGGGGCCACCAGGGCGGTGTTGGAGCCGATGAAGGCGGCGTCGCCGATCTCGGTGCGGTGCTTGCGGGCACCATCGTAGTTGCAGGTGATGGTGCCGGCGCCGACGTTGACGTCGCGGCCCAGCTCGGCATCGCCCACGTAGCTCAGGTGGTTGATCTTGCTGCCCTCGCCGACCCGGGCGTTCTTGGTCTCGACGAAGTTGCCCACCTTCGCCCCCGAGGCCAGGTGCGTGCCGGGGCGCAGCCGCGCGAAGGGCCCGACCTGGCCGGCCCCCGCCAGCACGGCCCCCTCCAGCACACTGTGCGCCGCGATGCGCGAGTCCGCGCCGATGCGCGAGTCGCGGATCACGCAGTAGGGGCCGACCGTCACCCCGTCGGCCAGCTCGACCTCGCCCTCGAACACGCAGCCCACGTCGATGAACACGTCGCGCCCGCAGGTCAGCCGGCCGCGGACGTCGAGCCGCGCCGGATCGGCCAGCGCCACGCCGGCGGTCATCAGCGCCTCGGCCTGGCCCAGCTGGTAGGCGCGCTCGAGACGGGCCAGCTGGGCCCGGTTGTTGACGCCCTCGACCTCCACCGGAGTCGCGGGCTGGGCCGTGGCGATGGTCAGGCGCTCCTCGGCGGCCATGGCGATGACGTCGGTCAGGTAGTACTCGCCCTGGGCATTGTCGGCGGAGAGCCGCGGCAGCCAGCGCCGCAGCTGGTCGGCGGTCATCGCCATGATGCCGGTGTTGCACTCGCGGATTCCGCGCTCGGCCTCGGAGGCATCCTTGTGCTCGACGATCGCCACCGCCCGGCCCTCGGCATCGCGCTTGATGCGGCCGTAACCGGCGGGGTCGTCCAGGGTCACGGTCAACAGCCCCAGGCGATCGTCCGCCACCTCGGCGAGCAGCGCCTCGAGGGTCTCGCGGCGAATCAGCGGCACGTCGCCGTAGAGGATCAGCACCTTGCCGTCGCCGAGCGCCTCCAGCGCCTGCGCCACGGCATGGCCGGTGCCCTTCTGCTCGGCCTGGACGACGAAGCTCGCCCGGGTGTCGGCGAGCGTCTCGCGCACCGCCTCGCCGCCGTGGCCGATCACCACGTGCAGCCGCTCGGGGCCCAGGCTGTCGGCGGTATCCAGCACATGGCGCACCATGGGTCGGCCCGCCAGGGCATGCAGGACCTTGGGGCGCGCCGAGCGCATTCGCGTTCCCTGGCCGGCCGCCAGGATCACCACGTCGAGAGACATCCTCACTCCTTGTTCGCTTGTCGCGTGACCGACGCCAGTTTACGAGGCTCCCGGTCACGGCTCCATGACGGCCGCCGTGTTTCCTGACGGCCGGACACGAAAACGCCCCATGGAGTCGGGCTCCATGGGGCGTGATTACCGCCGACGTCGGGATCAGCGCTTGCCGCTGGCCCGTCGCAGCTGGTCGAGCGTGCGCAGCTTGGCCACCGCTTCGGCGAGCTCGGCTGCGGCCCGGGAGTAGTCCAGGTCCGACTTCTGCTCGTTGAGCTCGCGCTGGGCCTCCTTGCGCGCCGACTCGGCCTCGGCCTCGTCGAGATCGCGGGCCCGCACCGCGCTGTCGGCGAGCACCGACACCAGATCGGGCTGCACCTCGAGGAAGCCGCCGTTGACGTAGTAGACCTGCTCGTCGCCGCTCTCGCCCAGCACGCGCAGCGGACCCGGCTTGAGCTCGGTCAACAGCGGCGTGTGGCCGGCCATGATGCCCAGATCGCCCATCATGCCGGCGGCGACGAGCTGGTTGACCTCGCCGGAGAAGATCGACTGCTCGGCGCTGACGATCTCGCAATGGAAGCTTTTCGCCATACCTTAGGTCCTCTTGCGTGGACGGCTTACTTCATCTTGTTGGCTTTCTCGACAGCCTCGTCGATGGTGCCGACCATGTAGAAAGCCTGCTCCGGCAGCTCGTCGTAGTCGCCGTCGAGGATGCCCTGGAAGCCGCGGATGGTCTCCTTGAGCGGCACGTACTTGCCGGGCGCGCCGGTGAAGACCTCGGCGACGAAGAACGGCTGCGACAGGAAGCGCTGGATCTTGCGCGCCCGGTTGACGGACAGCTTGTCCTCGTCGGACAGCTCGTCCATGCCCAGGATGGCGATGATGTCCTTGAGTTCCTTGTAGCGCTGCAGCACGCCCTGCACGCCGCGGGCGACGTTGTAGTGCTCCTCGCCGACCACCAGCGGGTCGAGCTGACGCGAGGTGGAGTCCAGCGGGTCGATCGCCGGGTAGATACCCAGTTCGGCGATGGAGCGCGCCAGTACCACGGTGGCGTCCAGGTGGGCGAAGGTGGTCGCCGGGGACGGGTCGGTCAGGTCGTCCGCGGGCACGTAGACGGCCTGCACGGAGGTGATCGAGCCGGTCTTGGTGGAGGTGATGCGCTCCTGCAGCACACCCATCTCCTCGGCCAGGGTCGGCTGGTAGCCCACCGCGGAGGGCATGCGGCCCAGCAGTGCGGAGACCTCGGTGCCGGCCAGGGTGTAGCGGTAGATGTTGTCGACGAACAGCAGCACGTCGCGGCCTTCATCGCGGAACTTCTCGGCGATGGTCAGGCCGGTCAGCGCCACGCGCAGGCGGTTGCCCGGCGGCTCGTTCATCTGGCCGTAGACCAGCGAGACCTTGTCGAGGACGTTGGACTCCTGCATCTCGTAGTAGAAGTCGTTGCCCTCGCGGGTGCGCTCGCCGACCCCGGCGAACACCGAGTAACCGCTATGCTCGGTGGCGATGTTGCGGATCAGCTCCATCATGTTGACGGTCTTGCCCACGCCGGCGCCGCCGAACAGGCCGACCTTGCCGCCCTTGGCGAACGGGCAGACCAGGTCGATGACCTTGATGCCGGTCTCCAGCAGCTCGCTGGATGCCGCCTGATCGGCGTAGCTCGGCGCCTTGCGGTGGATCGGCATGCGCTCTTCCTCGCCGATCTCGCCGGCCTCGTCGATGGGCTCGCCGAGCACGTTCATGATGCGGCCCAGGGTCTCCTTGCCGACCGGCACGGAGATGGGCGCCTTGCTGTTTTCCACGGCCATGCCGCGCTTGAGGCCCTCGGTGGAGCCCATGGCGATGGCACGTACCACGCCGTCGCCCAGCTGCTGCTGGACCTCGAGAATGGTCCCCGGCTCGGAGACCGTCAGCGCGTCGTAGACCTTGGGGACGTCGTCCCGCGGAAACTCTACGTCAATCACCGCGCCGATGATTTGTACGATACGTCCGCTCATCTTGGATCCTCTTAAACCTGCAAATGAAACCTGCTGCGTTTCACCGGCGCGTCACACCGCGGCGGCGCCACTCACGATCTCGGAAATTTCCTGGGTAATGGCCGCCTGGCGGGCCTTGTTGTACACCAGTTGCAATTCGTCGATCAGGTTGCCGGCGTTGTCGGTCGCGTTCTTCATCGCGATCATGCGCGCCGCCTGTTCGCAGGCTGCATTCTCGACCACCGCCTGATAGACCTGCGACTCGACATAGCGCTTGAGCAGCTTGTCGAGCAGGGCCTGGGCGTCCGGCTCATACAGGTAGTCCCAGCTGTCGGGACGGGGTTGTTCGTCGTCGTCGTCCTCGTCGGACGTGACCAGCGGTACCAGCTGGCGCACGGTCGGCTTCTGGGTCATGGTGTTGACGAATTCGTTGGACACCACGTAGAGCCGATCCAGCGTACCGTCGTCGAAGGCATCGAGCATGACCTTGACGCTGCCGATCAGATCCTTGGCCTCGGGGGCCTCGCCGAGCCCGCTCTTGGCCGCAAGCAGGTTGCCGCCGTACTTGCGGAAGAACGTGCCGGCCTTGCTCCCGATGGCGACGAAATCGGTTTCGACGCCCTTGTCACGCCACGCCTTCGCATCCTTGACCACGGCCTTGAACAGGTTGACGTTCAGGCCGCCGGCCAGACCGCGGTCACTGGAGACGACGATATAGCCGACCCGCTTGACCTCGCGGTCGAGGGTGTAGGGATGGCGGTACTCGGGATTGGCCTTGGCGACATGGCCCACGACCTTGCGGATCTGCTTGGCATACGGCTGGCTGGCCTGCATCCGCTCCTGCGCCTTACGCATCTTCGACGCAGCGACCATTTCCATGGCGCTGGTGATCTTCTGCGTATTCTTGATACTGCCGATCTGAGTCTTGATCTCTTTTGCGGCTGCCATAGCGATCTACCTTATTCGTGGCCCCTCGGGGAATCGCAGGCCCGGCCAGGCCGGGCCCGGGGGATTACCAGGTTTGAGTAGCCTTGAATTTCTCGACGCCGGCCTTGAGACCCTGCTTGATCTCGTCGCTGTAGTCGCCGGTCTGGTTGATCTTGTCGAGCAGCTCGCCGTGTTCGGCCTTCATGTAGTCGTGCAGCGCGCTTTCGAAGTCCAGCACCTTGCTGACCTCGACGTCGTCGAGGAAGCCCTCATTGGCCGCGAACAGCGTCAGGGCCATCTCGGCCACGGACATCGGCGCGTACTGGGTCTGCTTCATCAGCTCGGTGACCCGCTGGCCGTGCTCGAGCTGCTTGCGGGTCGCTTCGTCCAGATCGGAGGCGAACTGCGAGAACGCCGCCAGCTCGCGATACTGGGCCAGGGCGAGACGCACGCCGCCACCCAGCTTCTTGATGATCTTGGTCTGGGCCGAGCCACCCACGCGCGACACCGACAGACCGGCGTTGATCGCCGGACGAATGCCGGAGTTGAAAAGGCCGGTCTCGAGGAAGATCTGACCGTCGGTGATCGAGATCACGTTGGTCGGCACGAACGCCGAGACGTCGCCACCCTGGGTCTCGATGATCGGCAGCGCGGTCAGCGAGCCGGTCTGGCCCTTCACTTCGCCGTCGGTGAACTTCTCGACGTAGTCGGCGTTGACGCGTGCGGCACGCTCGAGCAGGCGCGAGTGCAGGTAGAAGACATCACCCGGATAGGCTTCACGGCCCGGCGGACGACGCAGCAGCAGGGAAATCTGGCGATACGCCCAGGCCTGCTTGGTGAGGTCGTCGTAGACGATCAGGGCGTCCTGACCGCGGTCGCGGAAGTACTCGCCCATCGAGCAGCCGGCATAGGGGGCCAGGAACTGCATGGCGGCCGGATCGGCGGCGCCGGCGGCGACGACGATGGTGTGCTCCATCGCGCCATGTTCCTCGAGCTTGCGCACCACGCTGGCGATGGTCGACTGCTTCTGACCTACCGCGACGTAGATACAGGTAACGCCCTTGCCCTTCTGGTTGATGATGGTGTCCACCGCGATGGCGGACTTGCCGATCTGGCGGTCGCCGATGATCAGCTCACGCTGACCGCGGCCGATCGGCACCATAGCGTCGATGGACTTGAGGCCGGTCTGGATCGGCTGGTCGACGCCCTGACGGGTGATGACGCCCGGCGCGACCTTCTCGACCGCGTCGGTCAGCTCGGTGCCCAGTTCGCCCTTGCCGTCGATGGGGTTGCCCAGGGCGTCGACCACGCGGCCGACCAGCTCGGGGCCCACCGGCACCTCGAGGATGCGGCCGGTGCACTGGGCGGTCATGCCTTCCTCGAGCTGCTGGTAGTCGCCCAGCACCACGGCGCCGACGCTGTCACGCTCGAGGTTGAGGACCATGCCGAAGACGTGGCCCGGGAATTCGATCATCTCGCCGAACATCGCGTCCGCCAGCCCGTGAATTTTCACGATGCCGTCGGACACGCTGACGATGGTGCCCTGATTACGGGCTTCGGAGGCGACATCCAGCTTTTCGATGCGCTGCTTGATGATGTCGCTGATCTCGGAAGGATTCAGTTGCTGCATGCCATGTCCCTCAAGCTCAGACGGAGAGTGTGTCGCGCAGACGGGCCAGTCGGTTGCGCACCGAACCGTCGATGACGGTGTCGCCGGCACGCAGGATGACGCCGCCCATCAGGGCACGGTCCACCTGAGTGGTAATGGAGATTTCGCGGTTCAGGCGCTTGGCCAGGGCACTCGCGAGCGTGTCTTGCTGAGCGGCGTCGAGCGGGAACGCGGAGACGATGGTCACCTCCAGGCGCTTCTCCTGCTCGGCCTTCAGCTGCTCGAACTGCTCGGCAATGTCCGGCAGCGCCGCCAGGCGGTGGCTCTGGCCCAGGGTCCGCAGGAAGTTACGGACTTCCTCGCTGAACGCCTCGCCGCCGACATCGAGCACGATGTCGGCCTTCTCGGCGCCGGACAACCGGGGGTTGTCCAGCACCCGCGAGCGCATGGCGTCATCGGCAATCACGCCGGCCGCCAGTGTCAGCATTTCGGACCAGGCCTCGAGCGCCCCCTGGGTGTGCGCGAACTCGAACGCCGCCTTGGCGTAAGGTCGAGCGACGGTAGACGTTTCAGCCATGGGTCACCTCCTCAAAGCTCGGCGGCGAGCTTGTCGACGAGCTCGCGATGTTTAGCCTCGTCGATGGAGGATTCCAGGATACGCTCCGCACCTTCGACAGCGAGTCGCGACACCTGCGAACGCAGCTCTTCCTTCGCGCGATTGATTTCCTGCTCGATCTCGGAACGGGCCGCGGTAATCATCCGCTCGCCCTCGAGACGGGCATTCTCGCGCGCTTCCTCGATCATCTGGTTCGACCGCTTGTGGGCCTGCTCTAGGATCTCGGCCGCCTGCTCCTTGCTCTCGCGCAACGTCTCGTTGGCCTGCTCCTGGGCCAGTTCGAGGTCACGGGTGGCACGGCTGGCAGCGTCCAGGCCATCGGCAATCTTCTTCTGACGTTCCTGCAGCGCCTGCATGACCGGAGGCCATACATACTTCATGCAGAACCAGACGAAGACCGCGAAGGCTATGGCCTGACCGATCAGGGTAAGGTTCAGATTCACGCCAGCACCTCTCGCTTCACAGGTTTGTGGTCAGAGTCCCGGTTGGTCTTGCGACCCACCGTGATTCAACCCACAAACGGGTTGGCGAAGGTGAAGAACAGCGCGATACCCACACCGATCATGGTCACGGCGTCCAGCAGGCCGGCGACGATGAACATCTTCACCTGCAGCTGCGGGATCATCTCCGGCTGACGCGCGGCGCCTTCGAGGAACTTGCCACCCAGGATGCCGAAGCCGATGGCGGTACCCAGGGCGCCCAGGCCGATCAGCAGGGAAACGGCGATAGCGGTCATGCCCAGAACTTGTGCTTCCATGATGTACTCCAGTTTTCAGTCAAGTGGTTTAGCGGGTTAAGGGTTGACGGTTCAATGCTCTTCGGTCGCCATGCTCAGGTAGACGATCGTCAGCATCATGAAGATGAACGCCTGCAGCGTAACGATCAGGATGTGGAAGACCGCCCAGGAGAAATGCAGCGGCAACTGCCACAGCCCGATCATCGCGATCAGGATGAAGATCAACTCGCCGGCATACATGTTGCCGAACAGACGAAGGGCGAGCGACACCGGCTTGGCCAGCAGGGTCACCACCTCGAGGATGAAGTTGATCGGAATCAGGATGACCTGGAACAGCTTGTTGGAGGAGCTGAACGGATGCAGCGTCAATTCCCCAATGAAGCCGGAAAGCCCCTTGTGACGAATGGAGTAGATGATGATCAGGGCAAAGACCGACAGTGACATGCCGAGCGTGGCATTGACGTCGGTGGTGGGCACGACCTTGAAGTAGACGTGCGCGGGATCGGCACCGAACATGACGCCGATCTTCTGCGCCAGCATCGGCAGCAGGTCGACGGGCACCAGATCCATGAGGTTCATCAGGAAGATCCAGCAGAAGATCGTCAGCGACAGCGGCGCGATCAGCCGGCTCTTGCCGTGGAAGGTTTCCTTCACCGAGTTGTCGACGAACTCGACCATCATCTCGACGAAGTTCTGCAGACCATGGGGGACGCCGGTGGTCGCGGCCTTGGCGGCCTTGCGGAAGAGCCACAGGAACAGCACGCCCAGGCCGATCGACCAGGCCATGGTGTCCAGGTGGATCGCCCAGAAGCCCATTTCGGCGGCCTCCTCGGCGGAGTGAGCCATCGCCCAGCCGTGGTCGGGATGATACCCGAAGGTCAGGTTCTGCAGATGGTGCTGGATGTACGCCGTCGGCGTCAGATTGTTGCCTGCTGCCATTGCACTGCCTCGATGTCAGGTGTACGACGGGCGCTTCAGCAGCCAGGGCCCCAGCCACTGCGTCGCCAACGTCGCCACGTAAGCGCCAAAGAAGAAAGCGGGGTTTGACGGGGGCACTGCAATGAACACCAAGGTGAACAATGCCGCCGTCAAACCGAACTTGCCGGCTTCGGCTCGATAGAAACTCTTAACGATGTCCCTGGCATATCGCGCTCCCTGATAACGGAAGGCACGCCAGGCAAAGTAGACGCCGGGCACCGCGGCGACCAGGCCGCCGAGCAGTGCCGAGCCGGCGGCGGCCGTTCCGCCGACGCCTGCGCCGACCACCGCGGCCAGCAGCACCATGGCTGCCTGCGCCGCCAGCAGGCGCGTGAACTCGGGTCGTTTGATCTGGGCCGGACTCGGAGCAGGCATAAAATCTCGGGTGTTCGTCGGCAATGTCCACAGGAATTGTCGTTGACTGAGCGCCCCCAGCGCCGGACCTCGGCGGATTATAGGGAAGCCGGGGGTACCCTTCAACCGAACCTGCGGCGAATTTCCACGAAGTGGAATCGGACTACGACCAAAGCGCAACGAACGTCGGGAAAACCATTTATCTGGCTAACTATCGACCCGGACGCTCAGCGTATGTGCCCGAGAATCCCGTCCAGCTCTTCGAGGCTGCCGTAGTGAATGGTCACTCTCCCCTTGCCGCTCTGACCGTGACGGATCTTCACCGCGGCGCCGAGCAGGTCACCGAGCTGGGTCTCGAGCCGCGCCACGTCCGCGGACGGCGCGGCGGCGGGCCTGGCGGCGGCGGGCTTGCCGGCCTGAAGCGTCTTCACCAGCGCCTCGGTCTGACGCACGGTAAGGTCGCGATCGACCACGTCATGAGCCGCCTTGCGTTGTTTTGTCGCAGGCAGCACCAGCAGCGCCCGGGCGTGCCCCACGTCCAGATCGCCGCGCTCGAGCAGGGTCTGCACTTCCGGGTCGAGCGCCAGCAGACGCAGCAGGTTGGCCACCTGGGCCCGCGACTTGCCCACCGCGTCGGCCACCTGCTGCTGGGTCAGCTCGAACTCGTCGAGCAGCCGCTTCAGGGCCAGGGCCTCCTCGACGGGATTGAGGTTCTCGCGCTGGATGTTCTCGATCAGCGCCAGCGCCAGGGCGCCCTGGTCGCTGACGTTGCGCACCACGGCCGGAATCACGTCGAGTTCGGCGAGCTGGGCCGCCCGCCAGCGCCGCTCGCCGGCGATGATCTCGTAGCGGTCCTCGCCGATCGGCCGCACCACGATCGGCTGCATGACCCCCTGGCTGCGGATCGAGTCGGCGAGCTCCTCCAGCGCCTCGGGCTGGATATCGCGGCGGGGCTGATAGCGGCCGCGGCTCAGCTGACCGAGCGGCAGGCGGGCCAGGCGCGCCTCGTCATCGTCGGGCACGTCCGGTGAGGGCGCTTCGGCGACCGGCGCATCGAGGGTGACATCGGCATCCAGCAGGTCACGGCGGCGGGCACCGGCGCCGATCAGGGCATCCAGGCCGCGGCCCAGGGCACGTTTACGGGTCATGGGCAATCCTTGGGGCGTTTCCCGGGGTCATAGCGACAAACGACGGATCAGTTCCTTGGCCAGCACCCGATGGGCCTGGCTGCCTCGCGAGAAGCGGGCGTACTTGGTGACCGGCAGGCCGTGGCTCGGCGCTTCGGCGACCCGCACGTTGCGCGGGATGGCGGCCTTGAGCAGGGTATCGCCGAAGTAGTCGCGCAGCTGCTTGGTGACGTCGCGGGTCAGGCTGTTGCGGTTGTCGAACATGGTGCGCACGATGCCGAAGAGTTGCAGCGAGGGATTCACGCTGCCCTGGATCTGTTCGACGGTGTCGAGCAGGGCGGACAACCCCTCGAGGGCATAGAACTCGCACTGCAGGGGGATCAGGATGCCGTCGGCGGCGGTCAGGCCGTTGACGGTGAGCATGTTGAGCGACGGCGGGCAGTCGATGAGTACCACGTCGTACTCGCCGGCGACGCCCTTGATCGCCTCGTGCAGGCAGCGTTCACGGCCGTCGCGGTCGAGCAGGTCGACCTCGGCGGCGGTCAGGTCACCGTTGCCGGGAAGCAGGGCGTAGCCAGCCTCGGGGCAGTCGAGAATCACCGACTCGGCGGGCTTTTCACCGAGCAGCACGTCGAGCACGCTGCCGTCCAGTTCATGCTTGTCGACCCCGCTGCCCATGGTGGCATGCCCCTGCGGGTCGAGGTCGACGAGCAGCACGCGGCGTTCCAGTGCCGCGAGACAGGCCGCCAGGTTGACCGCGGTCGTGGTCTTGCCGACGCCGCCCTTCTGGTTGGTCAAGGCGATGATCTTGGTCACGAAAGGCTCCCTTGTCGACGTGGTGTGCCGGCCGGCGGTCAGGTTCGGGCCAGCCGCAGCAGATAGCGGGTGGCATCATCTCCGGGGACGTCGAGGATACGCCGCTCGACGAGTTGCACACCGTCCGGCACCTCGGCCAGCTCCTCCTCGCAGGCCTGGCCCTTCATCGCCAGCCACTCGCCGCGTGAGGCCAGCAGCGGTTCACTCAGGCCGATGAAGTCGCCGAGGCTGGCGAAGGCCCGTGATACCACCTGATCGAACGGTGGCGCCTCGAAGCGCTCGACACGGGCCTGTACCGGTTCGACGTTGGTCAGCCCGAGCTCCATCACCGCCTGACGCTGGAAGCGGACCTTCTTGCCATTGCTGTCGAGCAGCGTCACCGTCAACCGCGGGTCGAGAATCGCCAGCACCAGCCCGGGAAAGCCCGGGCCCGAGCCGATATCCAGCACCCGCGGGCCGGTCATCGCCGGGAGGATCGAGGCACTGTCGAGCAGATGCCGCGTCACCATGGCCTCGGGCGAGCGTACCGCGGTGAGGTTATAAGCCCGGTTCCACTTGTGCAACAGCCTCAGCAGTGCCAGCAACTGCTCCCGCGCCCGGGCATCGACGCTGATGCCCAGATCCGCCAGTCCCGCGTTGAGGCGCCGCTCACACTCGGGCGTCATGTGTTCACCGCCCGGGCATCGTCGACCAGGCGGCGCTTCTTGAGATGGATCAGCAGGATCGACACCGCCGCCGGGGTGACGCCGGAGATGCGTCCGGCCTGGGCCAGGGTCTCGGGACGCGCCGCGGCGAGCTTGTCGCGAATCTCGTTGGACAGCCCCTCGACCCGGGCGTAGTCGAGATCCGCGGGCAGCGGTGTGGCCTCGTGGCGCTTGAGCTTGTCGATCTCGGCCTGCTGGCGGTCGATGTAGCCCTGGTACTTGGCCTGGATCTGTACCTGCTCGGCCACCGTCTCGTCATCGACGCCCTGGCCCTCGATGCCGTCGAGGCCGACGAGATCGGCGTAGCCGAGCTCCGGGCGCTTGAGCAGCTCGAGGAGGCTGTACTC
The DNA here is from genome assembly GCA_001577635.1 of Halomonadaceae bacterium T82-2. Lineage (GTDB taxonomy): Bacteria > Pseudomonadota > Gammaproteobacteria > Pseudomonadales > Halomonadaceae > Modicisalibacter. The sequence continues at coordinate 83,078 of LSBP01000011.1, forward strand.
GCGGTTGAGCGGCTTGGGCAGCCGGGCGTTGAGCTGCTCGGCCGCCGCCGAGCGGGGCTGCACCCAGGTGGCGGCGAGCCGTGCCTGTTCGGCCTCGATCGCCTCGCGCTTGGTGCTGAACGCGGCCCAGCGTGCGTCGTCCACCAGGCCCAGGCGGCGCCCGGTCTCGGTGAGGCGCAGGTCGGCGTTGTCCTCGCGCAGCAGCAGCCGGTATTCGGCACGGGAGGTGAACATCCGGTAGGGCTCCTGGGTGCCCAGGGTGATCAGGTCGTCGACCAGCACACCGATGTAGGCCTCGTCGCGCCGCGGGCACCAGGCATCCTCGCCCCGCACCCGCAGGGCGGCGTTGAGCCCGGCCAGCAGGCCCTGGGCGCCGGCTTCCTCGTAGCCGGTGGTGCCGTTGATCTGCCCGGCGAAGAACAGGTTGTGGATAAACTTGGTCTCCAGCGAGTGCTTCAGATCCCGCGGATCGAAGAAGTCGTACTCGATGGCGTAGCCCGGCCGGGTGATGTGGGCGTTCTCGAGCCCCTTGATCGAGCGCACCACCTGCAGCTGCACGTCGAAGGGCAGCGAGGTGGAGATGCCGTTGGGGTAGAGCTCGTGGGTCTCCAGCCCCTCCGGCTCGATGAAGATCTGGTGGCTGGCCTTGTCGGCGAAACGGTGGACCTTGTCCTCGATCGACGGGCAGTAGCGCGGGCCGACGCCACCGATCACGCCGGAGTACATCGGTGAGCGATCGAGATTGGCGAAGATGATCTCGTGGGTACGCTCGTTGGTATGCGCGATGCGGCAGCTTACCTGCCGCGGGTGCATGTCCCGCGAGCCGAGATAGGACATCACCGGGGTCGGCGTGTCGCCGGGTTGTTCCTCGAGCTGGCTGAAATCCAGGCTCTTGGCATCGAGCCGCGGCGGGGTGCCGGTCTTGAGCCGATCGACGCGGAACGGCAAGGCACGCAGTCGCTGGGCGAGGGCATTGGCAGGGGGATCGCCGGCCCGGCCGCCGGTGTGATTGTCCAGGCCGATGTGGATAACCCCGCCGAGGAAGGTGCCGGTGCACAGCACCACGGTGTCGGCGTGAAAGCGGATGCCGGTCTGGGTGACGGCGCCCTTGACGGTGTCGCCGTCGACGATCAGGTCATCCACACCCTGCTGGAATAGCGTCAGGTTGGGCTGGTTCTCCAGCATGCCGCGAATCGCGGCCTTGTAACGCACGCGGTCGGCCTGGGCGCGGGTGGCGCGGACGGCCGGCCCCTTGCGGGCGTTGAGCACCCGGAACTGGATACCGGCATGGTCCGTCGCCAGCCCCATGGCACCGCCCAGGGCGTCGATCTCCTTGACCAGGTGGCTCTTGCCGATGCCACCGATCGCCGGATTGCAGGACATCTGTCCCAGGGTCTCGATGTTATGTGTCAGCAACAGGGTCTGACAGCCCATGCGGGCAGCGGCCAGTGCGGCTTCCGTTCCCGCATGGCCACCGCCGATGACGATGACGTCAAAGCGGTTGGGATAATCCACGGATACCTCGACTTGCGCGCCGGGCGCGCGACTTCAGGGCAAGTATCAACAAGCCGCCCAGTATAACGTCCCTGTGGGTAACCGTCAGGGGTTTTCCACATCCGGGCCTCGCAGAGTCGTCGACCGTCGTGTCTTAAAGAAACAATATAAAAAGAGAAAGAAGTTCTGTTGTGGTAGTGATTATTGGTGTGGACATTTTCTGTGGATAAGACTGACTTTTCGTTCGATGTCAGTCTCCTGAAATGTTGACGATGCATTGCAAAAAAGGTAGACGGCCTGCGGAGTTCCGGTTCGGGAGCTGTGGATGAAAAGGACGTTCATCCACAGGTGCACGCATCCCCGACTTGTCCACCGGCTTGTACCGGCGCAGTGCGTGTAGCGATCAACAGTGGGGCTTGTTGCCTGACAGGCCGCGCATGACGCGGGCTTCACGGGAGAAAGCGTGGATACGCCGAGAAACTTGTCCACAGGGGCAAATCGGGGCTGGGGAAGGAATCCGGGAAGGGGAGAATGGAAGAAAGACACCCCTCGCGGTCGGCGAGGGGCGGAGGGTTAGTGCTTGAGTACGCGGGCGAGGAAGGATTGGGTGCGCTCGTGTTCGGGGCTGTCGAAGACCGTCTCGGGCGGGCCTTCCTCGACGATGCGCCCCTTGTGGACGAAGATCACCCGGTCGGCGACCTCGCGGGCGAAGCCCATCTCGTGGGTGACGATCATCATGGTCATGCCGTCGTTGGCGAGCTCGCGCATGGCGTCGAGCACCTCGCCGATCATCTCCGGGTCGAGTGCCGAGGTCGGCTCGTCGAAGAGCATCAGGCGCGGTTCCATGGCCAGTGCCCGGGCCAGCGCGACACGCTGCTGCTGGCCACCGGAAAGCTGACCCGGGTACTTGTCGGCCTGGTCGGCGATGCCGACCCGCTCGAGCAGCCGGTCGGCGATCTGCACGGCCTGGTCACGGCTCAGGCCGCGAACCTTGATCGGCGCGAGGGTGACGTTGTCACGCACCGAGAGATGCGGAAACAGGTTGAACTGCTGGAAGACCATGCCCACCTCGGTGCGGATGGTCTGCAGCGAACGCCCGCTCTTGCCGTGCGGCAGTAGCTCGTTGCCGTCCACCGTGATGTGACCGCTCTGGAACTCCTCGAGGCCGTTGACGCAGCGGATCAGCGTCGACTTGCCCGAACCGCTGGCACCGATGATTACCACCACCTCGCCGGGGGCGACCTCGAGGTCGATGTCCTGCATCACGTGCAGGCTGCCGAAGTACTTGTTGACCTTGTCCAGGCGCACAATGGGCTGGACGGTCTCGCTGTGGGGCTTGTCGTTCATGGCGTTGTCCTCACTGACCGACCAGGCCACGGCGCTCGAGCAGGCGCAGGGCGAAGGAAAGACTCAGGGTGATCGCCAGATAGAGCATGGCGACCATGAAGTACACCTCGAGGGCGGTGAAGGTCGTGGCGATGTAGATCTGGCCCTGGCGAACCAGCTCGCCGACACCGATCACCGAGAACAGCGAGGTGTCCTTGATGCTGACGATGCCCTGGTTGCCCAGCGCCGGGATCATGCGGCGCAGCGCCTGGGGCCAGATGACGTAGCGGAAGGCCTGGGCGCGGGACAGTCCCAGCGACAGCGCGGCCTCGCGCTGGCCCTTCTCGATCGACTGCACGCCGCCGCGCACGATCTCGGAGATGTAGGCACCGGCGTTCAGGGCAATGGCGGCGATACCCGCGGTGACCGCGTCGATGGGCCCGCCGATGATCTGCGGCAGGCCGTAGAAGATGAACAGGACCTGGACGAGCACCGGCGTGCCGCGGAAGATCTCGATGTAGGCCACGGCCGGCCAGCGCAGCAGCCACAGCGGGCTGATGCGCAGCAGACCGAAGACGATGCCGATGACGAAGCCGATGGCGAGCCCGCCGAACGAGATGATCAGGGTCCAGGGGATGCCGTCGAGCAGGTAGGGAATGGAGGCGATGGCCGCCTGCCAGTCGAACTGGAAGTTGACGTCCACGTCGGGTTCTCCGGCGCGACCCGTCCGCCGTCGGCGGGTCGCGAATCAGGGTTAGGAACGCGACGGGGCCGGGCGTTGCGGCCACCCGGCCCCGAAGATTGCGGTCGTGATGCTTACTGGCTGTCGGGCATCTCGCCGAACCATTTCTTGTAGATGTCGGCGTAGGTGCCGTCCTTCTTCATCGCGGCGAGCGCCTTGTTGGCGGGCTCGACCCACTTGCTGCCGGAGGTGAAGGCGATGCCGTACTGCTGACCCTCGTAGAGCGGCCCGACCACCTGGGCGCGGCCCTCGCCCTTGGTCTTGGCGAAGTAGCCGACGTTGGGCGCGTCGTAGAACACGGCGTCGACGCTGCCGCCCATCAGCGCCAGGTACATGTCGGCGCTGCCCGGATAGGGCTTGATCTCGGCCTTGTCGCCGAGGTGCTTCTGCAGGTAGTCGTAGCTGGTCGAGCCGATCTTGGTGCCGATGCGCTTGCCTTCCAGATCGCTCAGCTCCTTGACGCTGTCGTCGCCGGCGGAGACCAGGATGCGCAGGCCGCTGTCGTAGTAGGGATCGCTGAAGTCGACGATCTTCTCGCGCTCGTCGGTGATGGTGATGCCGGCGATGGCCAGGTCGGCGTTGCCGGTCTGCACGGCAGGGATGATGCCGTTGAAGTCCATGGTGCGCAGGTTGATGTCGAACCCGGCGCGGTCGGCGACTTCGCGCAGGATGTCCATGTCGAAGCCGATCATCTCGCCGCTGTCCTTGTCCATCATCTCGAACGGCACGAAGCTCGGGTCGGTGACGGCATTGACGGTTTCGGCCTGGCTGACCGCGGACAGCCCGAGACCCAGCGTGAGCGCGGAGGCCAGCGACAACGATTTCAGGAGCGATTGGTTCATGGAGTTCCCCGGTTGGAATATTATTTACGGAACACCTTGTTACCTTGGCGAGTTCCGGGTAGGGCGTCAAGCGCCGCTGCGCGGTGTCGCGGCCCGTACCGGGAGCGGCCACGATGGAACACAATGGAAGATGCGGGGAAGGACGTGAGCAGTGGGTGCTTGCACCCACTTACACCATGAACGAGGCGCCACAGCCGCAGGTGGAGGTGGCGTTGGGGTTGCGGATCACGAACCGCGCGCCGGCCAGACCTTCCTCGAAGTCGACCGTGGAGCCGACCAGGTACTGATACGACAGGGGGTCCACCAGCATGCCGACGCCGTCGACCTCGATCAGGGTATCGTCCTCGGCGGCCTCCTGGGCGACGTCGAAACCGTACTGGAAGCCGGAGCATCCGCCGCCGGTGACATAGACGCGCAGCTTGAGTTGAGGGTTGCCCTCGTCGGCGGCCAGGGCCTGAATACGGCGCGCGGCCGCTTCGGTGAGCAGCAAGGGCGTGGGGGCGAAGGTAGCGGCACCGCTCATCAGCGCTCTCCGTGGAATCGGTGAATAGTCAGGGAGGATTATCCCCAATCCCCAGCAAAAGGGTCAACTTTAGCGTGACGGCGTCGGGCGTCTGTCTTGAGTCGACCAGTGCCTGTGCGGGTATGATAGGCGGAGTCTTGCCGGGCGGCGCGCCTGCGTGTCGTCCTCCCATTCCCGTGACAGCGACGAGGTGCCTGGCGGCGTGCGCCCTTTCCCAGACATGAACCTTGAACGATTTCGGCGCCAGCTGGCCAGCGTCGATGCCCTGCCGCAGCTGTGCGTGCTGGGGCTGGTTTCGGGATTGCTCACCGGCGGCCTGATGGTGGTGTTCCGGTTCCTGCTGTCGCTGGGGGCATGGCTGTTCATGCCGCACAATGATTCGGAAGCCTTCGAGGCGCTGGCGCCGCACTGGCGTGCGCTGCTGCCGCTGATTGCCGTGGCATTGATCGCGCTGTGCTTCGCGCCGCAGTCGAGTCAGGCGCGTCGGCTGGGGGTGGGCCACGTGATCGAGCGCCTGACCTATCATCAGGGGCGGCTGCCGCTGCGCAACTGGCTCAACCAGTGGTGGGTGGGCGTGATCTCCGTGCTCGGCGGGCTCTCCGCCGGCCGCGAGGGGCCGGCGATCCATCTTGGCGCGGCCGCCGCCAGCGGGCTGGGCCAGCGCCTGCGCCTGCCCCACAACAGCCTGCGCGTGCTGGTCGGCTGCGGTACCGCGGCGGCGATCTCGGCATCGTTCAACACGCCCATCGCCGGGGTCATCTTCGCCATGGAAGTGGTGATCATGGAGTACACCATCGCCGGCTTCATGCCGGTGATCCTGGCCTCGACGATGAGTGCGGTGGTTGCCCAGCTGGCCTACGGCACCGAGCCGGCCTTCCAGGTGCCGATCGTCAAGCTGGGCTCGCTGCTCAACCTGCCGTGGATTGCCACCAGCGCCCTGCTGATCGGCCTGCTGGCCGGGCTGTTCATCCGTATCGCCCAGCGCGGCACGCTGCTCGCCGGCTGGCCGCTCGTCGCCCGGCTGATGCTGCCGGGCGTGGCCGTGGCGGTGGTGGCCTGGTGGTATCCCCAGGTTCAGGGCATCGGCTACGACAGCCTGGCCGCGGCGCTCGACGGCCGTCTGGCGCTCGACGTGCTGGTGGCACTGATGCTCGGCAAGCTGCTGCTCACCGCCTTCACCTTTGCCTGCGGGATTCCCGTCGGCATCATCGGCCCGGTGCTGGTGGTGGGGGCCTCGGCCGGCGCCCTGTGCGGGCTGAGCGGGGACTGGCTGTGGCCCTCGGTGGCCTCCGATCCCGGCTTCTACGCCATGCTGGGCATGGCGGCGATGATGGGCGCGGTGCTGCAGGCACCGCTGGCGGCACTGATGGCGCTGCTCGAGCTCACCCACAACCCCAACATCATCCTGCCGGGCATGCTGGCGGTGGTGATCGCCGGGCTCACCGCGCGCCAGATCTGCCGCTGCCACGGCCTGTATGTCACCGGCACCCATCACGGCCTGCATCCGCTGCAGCAGCCGCTGATGCAGGCCCTGTCGCGGGTGGCGGTCCCCGCCGTCATGGAGCGCAGCGTGGCGCGGACCCAGCGGATGATCACCCGCGAGCAGGCCCGCCGGCTGCTCGAGGACAAGCCCACCTGGCTGGTGATCACCCGCTCCAGCGAGGAGAAGACCCCGCTGGCGCTCAAGGCCGCCGACCTGGCGCGCGCCCTGCTGGACGAGCAGGAGGCGACGGACGAGACGGCGACGCTCGACCTGCTGGAGATTCCCGGGCAGCGCCTCGAGCTGGCGCCCATCCACCTGCAGGCGACGCTCAGCGAGGCCTTCGACCGCCTCAACGACTACGGCGTGGATGCGCTCTACGTCGAGCACACCACGGCGCCGATGATCCAGAAGATTTCCGGTATCATCACCCGTGATGCCATCGAGAACTACTACCGTTACAAGCGCTGATCCGAGCGATCCTTCCCCCGACGGCGACGAGGAGACCCGATGTTCCTGTGGATGAAAGCCCTGCACCTGATGGCCATGGTGACCTGGTTCGCGGCCCTGTTCTACCTGCCGCGGCTGTTCGTCTATCACGCCATGGCCCGGGATCGCGGCGACGAGACGGCGATCGCCTACTTCGAGACCATGGAGCGCAAGCTGTACCGCGGCATCATGACGCCGTCGATGATCGCCGTGCTGGTCTTCGGCGGGGCGATGCTCTACCTGGTGCCCGGCTTCCTCGGCCAGGGCTGGATGCATGCCAAGCTGGCGCTGGTGGTGCTGCTGATCGGCTATCACCATGTCTGCCTGGCCCACATGAAGCGGCTGGCGGCGGGCACCTGCGACAAGTCGCATCGCTATTTCCGCGTCTTCAATGAGCTGCCGGTGATCGGTCTGGTGCTGATCGTGCTGCTGGCGGTGATCAAGCCCTTCTGATGGCCGCACGAGACCTCCCGGCCGTGCTGGTGCTGGCGGGCCACGATGCCACGGGCGGCGCCGGGCTGGTGGCGGATGCCGAGGCGATCGCCGCCTGCGGCGGCTGGCCGCTGACCGTGCCCACCAGCCTCACGGTGCAGACCACCCGCGACGTGCGCCGGGTGACGCCCGCGTCGCCGGACATGATGCGCGAGACCGTGCAGGCGCTCGTCGAGGACTTCGAGATCGCGGCGATCAAGCTGGGGCTGATCGCCGATATCGCCACCCTCGAGGTGATCCTGGAGGTACTGCGCCGTCTGCCCGGGGTGCCGGTGGTCTGCGACCCGGTGCTGCGCGCCGGCGGCGGCAGCGAGCTGGCCGCCACGGCATTGCCCGAGGCCCTGCGCGAGCGGCTGCTGCCGGGGGTCGATCTGCTGACGCCCAACCGACAGGAGCTGGAGCGGCTGGCACCGCAGGCCGACGATGACACGGCACGGGCCACCGAACTGCTCTCGCGGGGCTGTCAGGCGGTACTGATCACCGGCACCGACCAGCCGGCGGCGGGGAGCGATCCGACCTGCGTGACGCATACCCTGCACACCCCCGAGCTGACTCGCCAGTGGCAGTGGCCGCGGCTGCCCGGGGCCTATCATGGCTCGGGGTGTACCCTGGCGGCGGCGGCGGCGGCGCGCCTGGCCGCCGGCGAGCGCCTGGTGGCGGCCTGCGAGCAGGCCCAGCGCTTCACCTGGGAAAGCCTGCGCCACGGCTGGCGGCCGGCGGCGGGCCAGCACCTGCCGCGCCGACTCTGGCAACTGCCCGCCGCCTTCGACCCGGAGGCCCTCGATGACCGTTCATGACTGGCGCCGGGGCGTCTATGCCATCACCGATGCCGGGCTGCTGCCCGATGACGCCACCCTGATCGCCGCCTGCGAGTCGGCGCTCGCGGGCGGGCTGGCCCTGCTGCAGTATCGCGACAAGTCGCGGGATGCCGAGCGGCGCCACCGCCAGGCCGCTGCCCTGGCGAGCCGCTGTGCCCGACACGGGGTGCCGCTGATCATCAACGACGACCTGGCGCTCGCCGAGCGGCTGCGCCGCGAGGGCCATGGCGGCGTCGGCGTACATCTCGGCCAGCAGGACGGTTCGCTGCGCGAAGCCCGGCGTGCGCTGGGCGAGGCGGCGATCATCGGCGCCACCTGCCACGCGCGTCTGGACCTGGCCGCGCAGGCATGCGAGGCGGGAGCCAGCTACCTGGCGTTCGGGCGTTTCTTCACCTCGCGCACCAAGCCCGACGCCCCGCCCGCACGGCTCGAGTTGCTGGCCGAAGCGGCACGATTCGGCCTGCCCCGGGTGGCCATCGGCGGCATCGATGCCGACAATGTCCGGCAGGCACGCCGCGCCGGGGCCGAACTGCTGGCGACCGTACAGGCCGTGTTCGGCCGGGGCGAACCGGCAAGCAACGTGCAGTATCTGCGACGACAGCTGGAAGACGGCTAGCTTATCCACAAGCCGTCAACGACGAGTTATTCCAACTGTCCAAAGAGTTATCCACAGCTTCTGACGAGAGGACGACATGCCCACTTCCGCGGAACTTTTCGAACAGGCCTGCCGGCACATTCCCGGTGGCGTCAACTCGCCGGTCCGGGCCTTCAAGGGAATGGATCGTCCCCCGCTGTTCATGGAGCGGGCCCAGGGGGCGTACCTGTTCGACGTCGAGGGCAAGCGCTACATCGATTATGTGGGTTCCTGGGGGCCAATGATCACCGGGCACGCCGACCCCGAGGTGCTCGGCGCGGTACGCGAGCGGCTCGACGCCGGATTGTCCTTTGGTACGCCGACGGCGATCGAGACCACCATGGCCGACCGGATCTGCGAGATCATGCCGTCGATCGAGATGGTACGCATGGTCAACTCCGGCACCGAGGCCACCATGTCGGCGATCCGCCTGGCACGCGGCTATACCGGGCGCGACAAGATCGTCAAGTTCGAGGGCAACTATCACGGCCACTCCGACTCGTTGCTGGTCAAGGCCGGCTCCGGGGCCCTGACCCACGGTGAACCGAGTTCGCCGGGGGTGCCGGCCTCGCTGGCCGAGCATACCATCACCCTGCCCTACAACGACGCCGAGGCGGTCAGGGCCTGCTTCGACGAGCTGGGCGACGCCATCGCCGGGATCATCGTCGAACCGGTGGCCGGCAACATGAACTGCATTCCGCCACGTCCGGGCTTTCTCGAGACGCTGCGCGAGGTCTGTGACGCCCACGCCAGCGTGCTGATCTTCGACGAGGTGATGACCGGCTTCCGGGTCGCCCTGGGTGGCGCCCAGGCACACTACGCCATCACCCCGGACCTGACCTGCCTGGGCAAGATCGTCGGTGGCGGCATGCCGGTGGGCGCCTTCGGCGGCAAGCGCGAGATCATGGAATACATCTCGCCGCTGGGGCCGGTCTATCAGGCCGGTACCCTGGCGGGCAACCCGCTGGCCATGGCCGCCGGCATCGCGCTGCTCGACAAGATCCGCCAGCCCGGCTTCCACGCCGATCTGGCGCGGCGCGTCGAGATGCTGTGCGATGGACTCGAGTCGCGCGCCGCGGAGGCCGGGGTCGATCTGATCACGCAGCGCGCCGGCGGCATGTTCGGGGTCTTCTTCACCGGGCAGCGTCGCGTCGATGACTTCGCCCAGGCCGGTGCCTGCGACGTCGAGCGCTTCCGTCGCTTCTTCACCGCGATGCTCGACCACGGGGTTTACCTGGCGCCGTCGCCGTTCGAGGCCGGCTTCATGTCGAGCGCCCACGGCGATGCGGATATTCACGCCACCCTGGATGCCGCCGAGCGGGTCTTTGCCGCCATGGCGCGCTGAACCTTCACCTGACGGGAGCTTGCCGTGAGCCAGGCCATGATCGACGCCCTCCGGGACCCTAGCTGCTTCGACCACGCGGTCGGGGCGATCGAGATCTTCGAGACGCATATTTCCTGGATCGTGCTGACCGGGGAGTATGCCTACAAGATCAAGAAGCCGCTGGAGCTGGGGAATTTCCTGGACTTCTCGACGCTTGAGCGGCGGCGGCGCTGCTGCGAGGAGGAGGTGCGGCTCAACCGCCGCCTGGCGCCGGATCTCTACCTCGGCGTGGTGCCGATCGTCGGCACGCCGGAGGCGCCCCGGGTCGCCGCTTCGGGTACGCCCATCGAGCACGCCATCAAGATGCGCCAGTTCAGCAACCGCGAGCTGCTCAGCCATCTGCAGGCCAGCGGCGAGCTGTCGCAGCCGCTGATCGATGACCTGGTGGACCAGCTGGTGCGCTTTCATGCCGAGGCCGAGCGGCTGCCGGCCACCGATGCCCTGGGGTCACGCGAGACCATCGCGGCGGTCGTCGAACGGGAATTCCGGCTGATCGACGCGCGCCTGACCGGCGAGCATGACCGTAGGCGACTGGAACACCTCGAGACCTGGGCGAACGAGACCCTGGCCCGGCTCGGAGAGGTATTCGATCGCCGTCATCGCGACGGCTTTGTGCGCGAGACTCACGGCGACGTGCATCTGGGCAACGCGGTGCGCTTCGCCGATCGCGTGGTCCTGTTCGACGGCATCGAGTTCAACGAGACGCTGCGCTGGAACGATGTCGGCAGTGATCTGGCCTTCCTGCTGATGGATCTCGAGGCACGCGGCGAGGAAGCCCTGGCTCGGCACGCCCTGAACCGCTATCTGGAGCGCTCGGGGGACCACGAACTGGTGCGCCTGCTGCCCTTCTACAAGCTCTACCGGGCGCTGGTGCGCGCCAAGGTGGCCATGCTGCGCTACCACCAGCCGGACCTGCATCCCACCGATCGCCAGGCGATCATGGCCGACTTCCGTCGCTATCTCGACCTTGCCGAGCGCTATGCGGAATTCCACTTTCCCTATCTGGTGATCGGCGTGGGGGTCTCCGGCAGCGGCAAGAGCCGTTTCACCGGCGAGATGATCCGGCGGCTGGGCGGGGTCCGGCTGCGTTCCGATGTGGAGCGCAAGCGTCTGCACGGATTCGATCCCCAGGCGCGCACCGAGCAGGCGGGTGTGGATATCTATACCCCCGAGGCCACCGAGCGCACCTATCGGCACCTTGCCGCGCTGACCGGCATGGTGCTCGACGGCGGGCTGCCGGTGTGCATCGACGCCACCTGCCTGCGTCAGGCACAGCGCGATCGGCTTCGCCATCAGGCGGAGGCCCGGGGGCTGCCGGTGCTGCTGGTCAGCTTCGAGGCCGACGACGCGACCCTGCGCGCGCGCATCGAGAAGCGCGCCCGTCGGGGCGGTGATCCCTCCGAGGCCGGGCTGGCGGTGCTCGAGCGCCAGCAACGCCTCTTCGAGCCGTTCACCGACGAGGAGCGCCTGCACCTGGTACATCTCGATACCACCCGGGACAACGCCAACCTGACCCTGGTGGGGCTGATCCAGGAGCATCTGCGCTTGCAGTGAGCGGTGGCGACACAGGAAGGCCCCGCCGTAGCGGGGCCTTTTTCATGCATGCGTCGTGAGCGTCGGATGGACGTCGCGGGACGCCTTCAGTACTGATAGACGTTGGCCGCGTTGCCACCGCCCATCTGGGTCACGCTGGAGTAGTTGCCGTAGCCCTGCTGGACGATGGTCGCGGTATTGCGGGACAGGTTCATCATGCCCATGCCGGCGGCGGCTCCCTGACTGACCGACGAGACGTTGTCGTAGCCGCCCTGGTAGACATCGGCGAGATCGTTGTAGCCGGTCTGGCCGATCGACGAGTAGTTGTCGCCGATCCCTTCCTGGACCACTTTGGCATCGTTGCCGTAACCGCTCTGCGTGGTAATGGCGACCTGATCCTTGCCGCTCTGGTAGATGTCGGAAAACTGCTTGGTACCCGACTGGGTGACCTTGGCATAGTTGCTCTCGTCCTTCTGCACGATCACGGAGTCGTTGAGGCTGCCGGACTGATCGACGCGAGCGACGTTATCCTTGCCGCTCTGGGCGATGTCGGACGCGTGGCCCATGCCGTTCTGCTTGACCCGGGCGTAATGGTCGCGGCCGTTCTGGGTCACCACCGAATCGTTGTGGGTGCCGTTCTGGGTCACGTCGGCCACGTTGTCGCGACCTTCCTGGGACACGTCGGAACGGTTGCCCATACCGTTCTGAGAAACGGCGGCATAGTTATCCCGACCATTCTGGGTCACGGACGACTTGTTGTGCATGCCGGACTGGGACACGTCCGTGGAGTTGGAATAGCCCTGCTGATAGACGCTGGAACGGTTCCCCCAGCCGTTCTGGGTCACATCCGCGGAGTTGTCCCAGCCACGCTGCATGACGCTGGAGTCATTGCCCCAGCCTGTCTGAAGCTGGGTGGTGGCGTTGCTGTAGCCGATCTGGTTGGTCTCGGCGCTGTTGCCGTAGCCGGTCTGGTTGATCTCCGAGCTATTGTTGCCGTTGTGGAAGCCGCCGTGATGACCGCCACCATGGTGGCTACCCTCCTCGGAGGCCATGGCGCTGGTGGAGAGGGCGATGGCGGCGACGAGTACGGAGAGTTGCAGTTTCATGGTTCGTGTTCCCTTGTGTGGTTTTTCAATCAACGTCCGGCATGCGAGACGCGGTGACGTCCTGTCGATGCCGCTCCTTGAACCCCGCCATCAGTGCTGCACGACCTGAACGCTCATGCGTCCGCGGGCGTACTGCGTGATGCTCACGGGGGTACTGCTCCTGCCCAGCTGGACGATTTCCGCGTTGCCGTAGGCCCCCTGCTGATTGATGGTGGCCTGCTTGTGATAACCAGACTGGGCGATGTCGGCGCTGTGTCCGACCCCCTGCTGGTTGATTTCGGCACTCAGATAACCGCCCGACTGAAGAATGCTGGCCTCATTGGCGCTGCCGGCCTGCATCGCCACGGCATGATTGGCCCGGCCGGACTGGCCGATGGCGACGCCGTTGCCGCTGCCGTATTGGCGAGTGTCGGCCCGATTGCCGACGCCTGACTGCTCGATCGTCACGGCCTGATCGCCACGAGAAACCCCGGAGTAGCTGTCCAGTTCCGAGCCGATGGCCAGGTCACGTGCCTGCACGGAGGTCGTGATGAAAAGGCCGGCTGCGGCCCCGATGATCACTGACGATTTCATGGTGAATCCCGCCTTTAATGGTTGATTACATTTTTATACAAAAGGCGAGACACGCTATAAGAAGCGCGCATGAAACTGATGGTGAATTCTCTGGTTGATGGCAACGAAAAACTCATCAGGTAACTGGTGGGGAAACGATGAGGTAAATAGCGATAAAAGGGGGACGAAAAAGAGCAGGAAAAACCCCGCCGAAGCGGGGTCGGTAATCCATGAAGACTGACGAAGATCAGTACTGGTAGACGTTGGCGGTGTTGGCGCCTCCGCTCTGGGTCACGCTGGCGGTATTGCCGTAGCCGTACTGGACGATGCTGGCCCGGTTGGTCGCCCAGGAGCCCCAGCCACCGGCGGCCTGCGAGATCACCGCGCTGTTGCCATAGCCGTTCTGGTAGATATCCGCGATATCGCGATAGCCGGTCTGGGTGATTTCCGCCGTGTTGTAGGTGCCGTCCTGTTCGGTGGTGGCCATGTTCCGCCAGCCGCTCTGGGTGATGGTGCTGTCGTTGCCGTAACCACTCTGGGAGATATCGCCGCGATTGTATTCGCCGGACTGGCTGAGTTCGGCCGTGTTGAACTCACCCGACTGCATCACGTCGGCCTGATTGCGGTAGCCCTGCTGGGTGACGGAAGCATCATTCTCGTAACCCGACTGACTGACATTGACACGTCCAAAGTAGCCGCTCTGGTCGACACTGGAGGTGTTGTAGGTACCCTTCTGCAACGACGTCACGCTGTTGGTATAGCCGCCCTGGGTAACGTCGGACTGGTTGCCATAGCCACGCTGGGTGATATCGGCCGTGTCGAAGTAGCCGTCCTGAGTGACCGTCGACTCGTTGTAGGTGCCGCGCTGCATCGAGGTGGCGCTGTTGGTGTAGCCGTCGGCGCCCTGGGTGATGTCGGACTGGTTGCCGTAGCCGCGCTGGGTGACGTCGACCGTGCCGAAGTAGCCGTCCTGAGCGACCGTCGACTCGTTGTAGGTGCCGCGCTGCACCGAGGTCACGGCGTTGGTGTAGCTATCGGCGCCCTGGGTGACGTTGGACTGGTTGCCGTAGCCGCGCTGGGTGATATCGACCGTGCCGAGCATCCCCGCCTGGGTGATCGCGGAGGCGTTGGTCTGGCCGGCCTGCAGGGTGGTCGCGCTGTTGCGATACCCCGACTGGGTAATCGCCGACTGGTTGGCGTAACCGCGCTGCGTGATGGTGGCGTCGCTGCGCCAGCCGCGCTGGGTGACGGCGGCGTCGTTGTTCTGCCCGCGCTGGGTGATCGAGGCGCGGCTCCTCATGCCGTCCTGATCGATGGCGGCGCTGTTGAGATAACCGCGCTGCAGCAGGGTGGCCTGCCCCCGGTAGCCATTCTGCATCAGGGAAGCGTCGTTACCCTGCCCGTACTGGCGCAGCTCGGCGCGGGAGCGCCAGCCCGACTGCTGGTAACTGGCCGTGCCGCCGTTGCCGAACTGGTAGGCATTGAGCTGATTGCCGTAGCCATCCTGTTCGACCGTGATGTCGTTGCCATCTGCCATCGCCTGGGACGACAAGGCAATCGAGGCGGACAGAATCGCGATCTTGAGTTTCATGTGCTGTTCCCACCCTGTGGCTGCTCGTGATCGAGCGACGAGATTCGCGCACCGGCACGCCCGGACGCGTCACTCCGTCTTGCGGATTCATGGTGCCGAGACGGCGGGAGGGCCTCGCATCAGCGATCCTGCTGAACGACGTTTCTCGCCGTCACGGCATTCCGTTCTGTCATTGCTGGCATGGTTTTTTGCACTGCCTTTCGAAGTCTTTACAAAGTGAAAAAATGCAGCAATCAGAAGTAAATGCCATTTTTCATGCTGGCCGGACTGATGTGAGAGACGATGTTTTTAAAGTGCACAGATAAGTCACAAGTTTGTCTTTCAGCATGGCCTGTCGAGAGAAACAGCGGGGTGGCGGTCAGGCTGCAGGCATGAAAAAAGCGCCCCGCAGGGCGCTCAGGCACTATCGCGCGAGCCGGGCTGTCAGAGCATGGGAGTGGGCGCCTCCAGGTAGGCGCTGAGAATCGGGTCGTCACGCTCGGCGGGATTGGCCAGTGTCCACAGGCCGTTCTGGATACCCCGGGCGATGAGGTGAATCACCGAGGACTCGATGGCCGACATGACCGCCATCTGCACGGGCTCGTTGTTGGTGTAGCCGATCTCGCCTTCCAGCAAGCGCTTGAAATCGATGAAACGATATACGCCGGCGCGAATCTCGTGGGAGAAGATGGTCTTGCTGGTGGTGACATTGGCCAGCACCTCCCCGGTGGCGATATCCACTGCCCGCAGATTGACCGTGACCTGATCCACCTGGTACTGACCGGAGGCACCGATCCCGAAATATTCCGCCCCGGCACCCCCGGTACGCAGGTTGGAGTCGTAGGCGATGATGCCACCCTCGAGCAGGACCCGTGCCGCATCCAGCGAGCTGAGGGCATCAGTCTGGCCGTTGCGTTCCAGGTTGGCGCGAATGATCTTGCGCTCGGTCAGCAGGTTCTGCAGCCCCACCCGTTCGAGGGGCACGAACCAGCCGGAGTCGGCGAGTGCCCCGCTGAGCATCGCCGCGCCGCCCTGGGTGACGGCGGTGGAAAAGGTACTGGCCGGCTGAGGCTTGTACTGCCCCGTCTGATCACGGAAGTCATAGACCGCGGCGTAGATCCTGGCGCTCGGCTTGGGCAGGCTGATCAGATCCCCGTAGGTGCCGGAGCGCGGCATCAGCGTCGCGGGGGCCGCCTCGAGCCCTTCCGCGGTGGTCACCATGCTCGAGCAGCCGCTCAGAGCCAGCAGGGAGATGACAAGGCAGGCCGTCAATCCTTTCATGGTGTTCGCCCTCATCAGAAGTTGTTGGCGGCGGAGCCGAGGTTGATGTTGGTGACTTCCCCGGTGCGGCGATCGGTGATCTGCATCTGGAAGCCGCCGTTGCCATTGCTGACGATCTGAATCTTCAGTTCGGCGCTGTCAATGGTGCTGGTGCGTCCGGGATCGGTGGATTTCACGGCGTCGTCGATGGCGTCAGAGACCAGACTGTTGCGCAGGTCCTGGATGAACAGGTCGGTTTCGCTGAAACTGCCGAAATCCGGGGCGTTGGGGTCCTTATTGTCATCCTGGGCCTGGGCCTTGTTGAGCAGGTAGTTGCCGTTCAACGGGTCGCCGCCGAACGACGGATTGATCGGTCGATAGACCAGTTCTCCTGCCTGGGCGGTGCCCGTGGCCAGGGCCAGAGACAACAGCAGCGGCTTGATTCTCATCGGGGTTCCCTCGCGTGTGTCGTTGGGCCGGCTCACCATTCGTCGTCGGCCAGATCTCCATTGCGGTCCAGTGCCTGCATGACCTTGCGACGCAGCACCAGATCCTCGACCTGCTCCACGGCGGCCTGGGCATACTGATCGATGTCGCTCAAGCGGGGCGGCAGGGTGGCCCGGTACAGGATGCGGTTGCCCTCGGCGACCCAGACGAGGCTGCCCCAGCGTGCCGAGGGGCGCTCGTGGATCACCAGGTTGGTGTTGTTGAGCACGACACTGTCCAGCCGGCGCTGGCTGAACTGCTGGTAGAACGTCTTGCCGACCATGGTGATGGTGCGGTCCACCACCAGGCCGTTGAGCGGTGACGGCTCGCTGGGCTTGAGCGTCTGCGATGTCGCCGGGCCGTCCGCACTCTCGGGGGCGTCGCTCTGCTGGCCGGTCGCCGGCGCGGCGGAATCGGCTCCGGC
Source organism: Halomonadaceae bacterium T82-2 (assembly GCA_001577635.1). Classification (GTDB taxonomy): domain Bacteria; phylum Pseudomonadota; class Gammaproteobacteria; order Pseudomonadales; family Halomonadaceae; genus Modicisalibacter. Next base: position 100,233 of record LSBP01000011.1, read on the forward strand.
CAGTACCGGCGCTGCCGACAACCACAGCAGGCACAGGGCAAGGCTGATGACAGGCATGTTCATGACGGTTACCGCCGCTGGGGCTTGCTCGGGCTGGGCGGGGGCGCGCCGAGGTTCTGGCGCGCCCAGTTCATGGCCTGGATGCGGTTGTGTACCTTGATCTTGCGGAAGATGTTGTAGAGGTGGGACTTGACCGTATGTTCGCTGACGAACAGCTTGTCGGCGATCTCGGTGTTCGAGGCGCCCGAGCCCAGCAGGCCGATGATTTCCAGCTCGCGATGGGTCAGGCCGCAGACCGGCCGGTAGGCGTTGAGCTGCTGACGCCGGTAGAACTCGATCAAGCGGGTCATCAGCGAGCGCGACATCCACAGGTCACCTTCCAGCAGGGCGTGGATGCCCTTGCAGATCAACGCCATGCTGTCGCGCCGGTAGAACACGCCCCGCAGGTGCAGCGAGGCCAGCATGTCCGCGGCGTGGTCCTCGTCGCGCAGGTTGATGGCCGCCAGAGTGGTGTGGGGGGTCTCCGCCGCCCGGCTGTGCCACTGCTGCATGCTGCTTTCATCGACGTGATCGGCATCGAGCAGGATCAGCAGCGAATCGCTGGTGAAGGCATCGAGCGAATCCTGGGGGGAGACGGCGGCAATCTGGCAGTCCAGCTGTTCGGCGATGTAGTCCATGAACAGCTGCGTCTGAGGATTGCAGTCCGTGACCAGAAGAATCAATGAGTTCCCTTGGCTCATCGTCACTGCTCCGGAAGTATGGTGTTGGATCGTGAGTCGTTATTCTGTGGCTGCATGTCATGCAGTGGTCTGATTCAGCGTTGTCGCTCCCGTCATTTTTGTAAAGTTAAGTTACACTGTCTTGTAGGTTGTCTTCGCTATATGGACGAGCGTTTTTAATCTTTGGGAAATTATCTTTTTTAAATCATGTTTTTAATTGTTAACCAATGGCGTTAAAAGAGTTTTCAGCGTGTCGGGCAGGGGAAAAATCAGCCGTTTCAGAAACACGATGTAACCTTTGCGTGTGACTCCGGCATGGCCTTTCTCATCCCCGTGGGCGGGGCCGCCTCGCCGGCGACTCGACGGAACGCCGCCGGGCCCGCCGGCGTTCCGCACAGGCCTTGCTAACCGATAGAATGAGCGAAACTGAGCAAGCGAAGGTGACGAGACATGGAGCGACGACTGGTACTGGCCAGCGGCAACCCCGGCAAGCTGCGCGAGTTTCAGGCACTGCTGACGCCCCTGGATTATCAGGTTCATCCCCAGCGCGAGTTCGATGTCGACGATGTCGAGGAGACGGGGCTGACGTTCGTCGAAAATGCCTTGCTCAAGGCGCGGCACGCCTGTCGCATCAGCGGCCTGCCGGCACTGGCCGACGACTCGGGGCTGGCGGTGGACGCCCTGCAGGGGGCGCCGGGCATCTATTCGGCCCGATACGCGGGCGAGCCCAGCAGCGATGCGGCCAACAATCGCAAGCTGCTCGAGGCGCTGGCGGACGTCCCTGAAGGGCAGCGCACGGCCCGCTACTGGTGCGTGCTGGTCTGGCTGCAGCACGAGCACGACCCGGTGCCGCGTATCGTGCAGACCAGCTGGCGTGGCGAGATTCTCGCCCACCCGCGTGGTGAGGGAGGGTTCGGCTACGATCCGCTGTTCTGGCTGGCCGACCAGGGGCTGACGGCCGCCGAGCTCGACCCCGCTGAAAAGAACCGTCTCAGCCATCGCGGCCGCGCCCTGCGCACCCTGGTGGAGAGCCTCGGCTCATGAGGCCGTTGCCCGAACTGGCGCTGTACGTGCATGTGCCCTGGTGCGTGCGCAAGTGCCCCTACTGCGACTTCAACTCCCATGGCATCGGTTCCGGTTCCGGCGCCGATCTGCCGGAGTCGGCGTATCTGGCCGCCCTGCTGATGGATCTGGACGAGGAGCTCACGCGCAGCGACGGGCGACTGATCCACAGCGTATTCATCGGCGGCGGCACGCCGAGCCTGATGTCGGCGGATTTCTACGCGCGCCTGCTGGACACCCTCGAGCGGCGCGGCGTGCTCGCCGGGGATGCCGAGATCACCCTGGAAGCCAACCCGGGGACGCTGGAGCAGGGGCGCTTCACGGCCTATCGCCGGGCCGGCATCAATCGCCTGTCGCTGGGCGTCCAGAGCTTCCAGGCGGCCCAGCTGCAGGCGCTCGGGCGCATCCACGACGGCGACGAGGCGCGCCGCGCGGTGGACAGCGCCCGGCAGGCCGGTTTCGACAATTTCAACATCGATCTGATGCACGGCCTGCCTGGGCAGGACGCCGAGCTGGCACTGGCCGATATCGACACGGCGCTGTCGCTGGCGCCCACGCACCTTTCCTGGTATCAGCTCACCATCGAGCCCAATACCGAATTCCACTCCCGGCCGCCGCCCCTGCCGGAGGACGAGACGCTGTGGGCGATCCAGGATGCCGGCCACGCGCGACTCGAGGCCGCCGGCCTTGGGCGCTACGAGATTTCTGCCTATGCCCGGCCCGGCCATGCCTCGCGCCACAACCTGACCTACTGGCGCTTCGGCGACTATCTGGGCATCGGTGCCGGCGCCCACGGCAAGCTGACCCGGCGGGAGCCCGACGGCACCTGGCACGTCGAGCGGCGCTGGAAGACCCGCCAGCCCGAGGCGTATTTGCGCCGCGCCGACGACCCGCGCGGCTTCGAGGCCGGGCGCGAGCCGGTGGCGCTCGAGACGCTGCCGCTGGAGTTCGCCATGAACGCGCTGCGGCTGGTGGACGGGGTGCCGCTGTCGCTGTGGGAAGCCCATACCGGCCGGCCGCTGGATGAACTGACACCGCACCTGGCGGCAGCCCGCGCGCGCGGGCTGCTGGTCGAGGATGCCGGCCGGCTGCAGGCGAGCCCGCAGGGTCTGTTATTCTTGAACGACTTGCTGGCCCTGATCGACGATGCGTGACGGGCGGCAAGCCTTATTCACGGAAGCCAAGGAAACGAGGAGCGTTAACCGCATGATCACCAAGCAGCTCTGGATGGCGATTCCGCTGTCGGCCGCACTGGCCGTGACAGGATGCACGACCACCAACCCGCAGACCGGGGAGCCCCAGACCGCCAAGGCCACCACCGGTGCGGGCATCGGTGCCGCGGCAGGGGCCGTGGCCGGCCTGCTCAGTGGCGACAGTGCCGCCAGCCGCCGCGATCATGCCGCCATCGGCGCGGCGGTGGGCGCCGCCGCCGGTGCCGGCATCGGCTACTACATGGACCGTCAGGAAGCCAAGCTGCGTGACCGGCTGCAGGGTACCGGCATCGGCGTGCAGCGCCAGGGCGACAACATCGTCCTCAACATGCCCAACAGCGTCACCTTCGGCTTCGACTCCAGCGAACTCACCGGCCAGGCGCGGCAGGCGCTCAACGATGTCTCCGCCGTGCTGCGCGAGTATCCGGAAACCCGCATCACCGTGGCCGGCTACACCGACAGCACCGGCTCGAAGGCCTACAATCAGCGCCTCTCCGAGCGCCGGGCCCAGGCGGTGGGCGACTACCTCATGCAGGGTGGCGTGCAGCGTCAGCGCCTGAACATGGTCGGTCAGGGGGAAAGCCAGCCGGTGGCGAGCAATGATACCGAAGCCGGACGCGCCCAGAACCGCCGTGTCGAGATCACCGTGGTGCCGACCGGGCAGCAGTAACTCCCCGACGTTCCACGATTCGCGACCTTCGGGCCCACCGGCGACTGTCGGTGGGCCTTTTCTTCATCGGAATCTCGCCATGCTTGCCTATCAGCACGCCTATCATGCCGGCAACTTCGCCGACGTTCACAAGCATCTGGCGCTGCATGCCGTCACGCGCCATCTTTTACGTAAAGAATCACCCATTACGTATGTTGATACTCATGCCGGTCGCGGCCTGTATCCACTGGCCGCGATGGAGACCGACAGGCTCCAGGAATACCGCGACGGGGTGGAACCGGTCTGGGCGGCCCGGCATGCGCTGGTCAGGGACGACGCGCCGCTGCTCGCCGACTGGCTCGCCGCGCTGACCGAGGCCCAGCCCAGGAGTGGCACGCTGACCCACTATCCCGGCTCGCCGTGGTGGCTGTCTCGGGCCATTCGCCAACAGGACCGGCTGACGCTCTTCGAGCTGCACCCGGGCGAGCATCGTCATCTCGAGAGCCAGGCGCTGCCGCCCCAGGCCCGGCGCTTCCACGAGGATGGCCCGCAGGGGCTGGTGCGCCGGCTGCCGGTGCCGACGCCGCGGCTGTGCGTGCTCATCGACCCCAGCTACGAGCGCAAGGCCGAATACGCCGAGACGGCACAGACGCTGCAGCGGATCGCCGCCAAGGCGCGCCACGCGGTGGTGATGATCTGGTATCCGCTGCTGCCGGCGGGTCACCATCACGGCCTGCTGGAGGCGCTGCGCACGGCGGGCATCGACAAGCTGTGGCGCAGCGAACTCGTTCACCATGCCGCCGGGGAGCGCCACGGCATGTACGGCAGCGGCCTGGTGGTGCGCAACCCGCCCTGGGGGCTGGATACCGAGCTGTCGGCGGCCATGCAGCGCCTGGCGCCGCTGTGGGGCCGAGGGGCGCGGCACAGCGGGAAATGGTGGACGACAGAGTGAGCCGGCCCGTGGCGGCCGGCGTCACTTGCCGATACAGAATGTAAAATAAGTCATAAAATCAATAGTTTATAGTTTTAAGGGAGTAAATGGGGATCAAAAATGATCAAGAAACCACGTAACCTACTCCTGAATCCGTGAGACCGGCCCCCAGGAATGCTTCTAACCTACTGAACTGCATGGCAATATAGCGAATATCGCCATTCACCCAGATAGTGCCATGCC
>LSBP01000035.1 GCA_001577635.1 Halomonadaceae bacterium T82-2
CCGCCGAGCCCGAGTCGGCGCCGGACGAGGCGCGCAGCGCCTTCGACCGCGGCGTGCTGTGGTGCGCCCGCGGTGCCGCCTGGCTGGTCTTCGTCGCCATGGTCATCAGCGTCTACGAGGTCATCATGCGCTATGGCTTCGATTCGCCGACCTCCTGGGTCCACGAGTCGGTGGTCATGCTGGTCGCGGTCTCCTTCGCCCTCGGCGGTCCCGCGGCGCTGGCCAGCAACCGCCACATCCGCGTGCGCGTGCTCTACGACACCGCCGGCCCACGCCTCAAGCTGTGGCTCGACCGCTTCAACGACCTGGTCACCTTCGGTTTCTGCCTGGCGATGAGCTACGCCGCCTACACCATGTTCTGGGACGCCTCCCACAACCCGATGGGCGAGTGGCAGCTCGAGCGGTCCGGCACCTCCTGGAACCCGCCGTTCCCGGCCCTGGTCAAGGGCGTGATCATGGTCGCGCTGATCCTCATGTGCCTGCAGGCCTTCATCCACCTGATCCAGTCGCTGCGCGGCAAGCCCGCCCCGGTGACGCCGCCCGACGAGGAGGGGACCGCCTGATGAGTATCGCCGACGGAACACTGCTGATGGTCGGGGCGATCTTCGCCCTGCTGGTCACCGGCCTGCCGCTGGCCTTCATCACCGGCCTGGTGGCGCTGGCCTTCACCTTCGGCTGGTTCGGGCCCATGGCCCTGCCGCTGGTCACCACCCGGGTCTATGGCTTCGTCACCGAGTATTCGCTGGTGGCGGTGCCGATGTTCGTGCTGATGGCCTCGCTGCTCGACCGATCGGGGATCGCCAAGGACCTGTTCAACGCCATGCGCGTCTTCGCCGGGCGGCTACCCGGCGGCGTGGCGGTGCAGACCGTGGTGGTCGCCTTCTTCCTCGCCGCGCTGTCCGGGATCATCGGCGGCGAGATCGTGCTGCTGGGCATCCTCGCCCTGCCGCAGATGCTGCGCCTGGGCTACGACAAGCACCTGTCGATCGGCGTGGTGTGTGCCGGCGGCTCGCTGGGCACCATGATGCCGCCGTCGATCGTGCTGATCATCTACGGGCTGATCGCCAGCCAGTCGATCGCCGACCTGTTCACCGCCGCCATCACCCCGGCGCTGCTGCTGATGGGCTGCTACATCAGCTATGTGCTGATCCGCTGCCTCAAGAACCCCAAACTGGGGCCGCCGCTGACCGACGCCGACCGCGACGAGGGCTTCGCCAACCGCTGGGAGGCGCTCAAGGCCATCATCGTGCCCGGACTGATCGCCTTCGTGGTGCTGGGCTCGATCTACGGCGGCGTGGCCTCGGTCACCGAAGCCGCGGCGATGGGCGTGTTCGGGGTCTTCATGGCGGTGATCGCGCGTCGCGAGCTGACGCTGAAGATGCTGCACGCCAGCCTGACCCAGACGCTGATGACCTGCGGGATGATCATCTGGATCGGCATCGGCGCCGCGGCGCTGGTCGGGGTGTACAACCTGATGGGCGGCAACCGCTTCATCTCGCAGGTGATCCTGGGGCTCGACGTGCCGCCGGTGGCGATCCTGCTGGTGATGATGGCGATCCTGCTGGTGCTGGGGATGTTCCTCGACTGGATCGGCGTGGCGATGCTGACGCTGCCGATCTTCGTGCCGATCGTCGACCAGCTGGGCTACAGCCCGATCTGGTTCGGCATCCTGTTCGCGGTGAACATGCAGGTGTCGTTCCTGTCGCCGCCGTTCGGTCCGGCCGCCTTCTACCTCAAGGGCGTGGCGCCGCCGAGCATCAGCTTGAAGGACATCTTCGTGTCGCTGCTGCCGTTCATCGCCATCCAGCTGGTGGTGCTGTTCGCGCTGCTGTTCTTCCCCGATCTGGCCATGTGGCTGGTGATGTCGGGCATGGCTGTGCAGGCGTATGACGGCGTTATTCGGTGCTCGCAATCCTCACATACCAACCCAGTATGCTCCGGTTTCTGTGCGCCGAATGCCTTGTCCTACGCCTTGCTCGCCGATGCCGAAAGCTATGCTGACCTGCATGTTCGACAGGAAAATGGAAACATTTTATGAAAATTACCCGACTCAAGACCTGGCAGGTGCCGCCACGCTGGCTGTTCCTCAAGATCGAGACCGATGAGGGCTGCTACGGCTGGGGCGAGCCGGTCGTGGAAGGCCGGGCGGCGACCGTCGAGGCGGCGGTGCACGAGCTGGCGGACTACCTGATCGGCGAGGATCCGCATCGCATCGAGCATCTGTGGAACACCCTGTATCGCGCCGGCTTCTATCGCGGCGGCCCGATCCTGATGAGTGCCATCGCCGGCATCGATCAGGCGCTGTGGGACCTCAAGGGGCGCGATCTGGGCGTGCCCGTGCATCAGCTGCTGGGCGGCAAGGTGCGCGATCGCATGCGCATGTACGCCTGGACCGGCGGCGACCGGCCGAGCGACGTGGGTGCCGGCGCCAAAGCGCTGGTCGATCAGGGCTTCACCGCGTTCAAGATGAACGGCACCCCGGAAATGCAGATCGTCGATTCCCACCGCAAGGTCGACGAGGCCGTGGCGCGGGTCGCCGAGGCGCGCGAGGCGGTGGGGCCGGACGTGGGCATCGGCATCGATTTCCATGGTCGCGTGCACCGGCCGATGGCCAAGGCGCTGCTGCGCGAGCTGGAGCCGTTCCACCCGATGTTCGTGGAGGAGCCGGTGCTGCCCGAGCATCTGCCGAGCCTCAAGCATATTGCCACCGGACTGGGCTACCCGATCGCCACCGGCGAGCGGCTGCACACCCGCTTCCAGTTCCGTGACCTGCTGGCCGACGGCATGGTCGACGTGATCCAGCCCGACCTGTCGCACTGCGGTGGCATCAGCGAGGGGCTGAAGATCGCCTCGCTGGCCTCCTGCCACGATGTGGCGCTGGCGCCGCACTGCCCGCTGGGGCCGTTGACGCTGGCCGCCTCGCTGCATGTGGATGCGGTAAGCCACAATGCCTTCATCCAGGAGCAGAGCATGGGCATCCACTACAATCGGGACAACGACGTGCTCGATTACCTGGTGGACAAGTCCGCGCTGACCATTCAGGACGGCTTCTGCGCGATTCCCGACGGCCCCGGGCTGGGCGTGGAGATCGACGAGGCCTTCGTGGAGGAGCGCGCCCAGGTGGGCCACCGCTGGCGCAATCCGGTGTGGACGCATGAAGACGGGTCGATCGCCGAATGGTGACCAGCGATAGCGTCGCGAATGAATTCGCTCACGTGGCTCGCGCCGATATCCAGGGCTTCTTGTGGGAGGGGATTTATCCCCGACAGCAGTGGCCGAGGCATCGCGACTGAAGTCGCTTCCACATGTTAAGTCACTCTCGCATATTCCCGCCTTGAGCGCTTCATGGCGTGGCATTGAAGAGTTACAGGAGGCAACAATGAACGAGACTCGCCGTGCCGCCCTTCAGGCGGCTCTCGATGACCTGCCGCTGGTGGCGATTCTTCGCGGTGTGCACCCCGATGAGGTCGAGGCCATCTTCGATGTGCTGGTGGCGGAAGGCTTTCGGCTGATCGAGATTCCGCTCAACTCGCCCAGCCCCTGGGAGAGCATCGAGCGGATTGCCGCGCGTTGCCCGGACCATGTGGTGGTCGGGGCCGGTACGGTGCTCGAGCCGCAGGACTGCAGCCGTCTGGCGGACCTGGAAGCACCGCTGGTGATTACCCCCAATACCGACCCGGCGGTGATCGCGGAAGCCCGGGCGCTCGACCTGGCGCCGCTGATCGGCTGCATGACGCCGACCGAAGCCCTGAGCGCGGCGCGTTCGGGAGCACGTGCGCTCAAGCTGTTCCCGGCGGGCAAGCTGGGCACCGGTTACTTCAAGGACGTCAAGGCGGTGCTGCCGGCGGGCATGCCGGTGCTCGCCGTGGGTGGCATCGACGAGCACAACATGGATGAGTGGGTCAGCGCCGGCATCGATGGGTTCGGCTTCGGCGGCAGCCTCTACAAGGCGGGGCGCACGGCCGATGAGGTCGGTGCGCGCGCCCGGGTGCTGGTCGCCGAGTGGCGGCGGATCAAGGAGAGCCTGGACCAGGCCTTGGAACTCGAGCGCGAGGCCGACGCATGAGCGAGCGGCTGATCGCCATCGACTGGGGCACCAGCAATTTTCGCGCTTTTCTGGTCGACCGGGCCAGCGGCGAGTGCCTGGAGTCGCGCCGCTCCGAGGCCGGGTTGCGGGCACTGTCCAGTGCCGAGTTTCCGCACTATTGCGCTGCCCAGATCGGCGACTGGCGCGAGGACGGCGGCGCTGAACGGGTGCCGGTCTATCTGGCCGGAATGGTCGGCTCGCAGCGTGGCTGGAGCGAGGCGCCGCAGCTGGATCTGCCGGTCACGGCCATGGACCTCGCGGCGAACGTGGTGGCGGCGCCGGGGCTCGATAACGCCTGGATCGTTCCCGGGGTCAAGGTGGTTCGCGAGGATCACGTCGACGTGATGCGCGGCGAGGAGATCCAGGCCTTCGGTGCCCTGGCTCGGCGCGGCGGCGACTCGGCGCTGTGCTGCCTGCCCGGGACCCACAGCAAGTGGGCGCGTCTGGAGGGCGGACGACTGGTGGGTTTCACCACCCTGATGACCGGTGAGCTCTATCATGCGGTGCGCTTTCATACGCTGCCGGGCGAGCCGGCGCGCGAGTCGGCGGATTTCGATGCCGAGGCCTTCGCGCAGGGGCTGAAGGCGGCGCATCATCCGGGCGGGTTGCTGCATGCCCTGTTCGAGGCGCGCAGCCGTCACCTCTACGCCGGGCTGGCGGCCGGGCAGGTGGGCAGCTTCCTGTCCGGCGTGACCATCGGCAGCGAGGTCCGTGCGCAGCGGGCGATGGCACCCGAGGCGAATGAGGTGGTGCTGGTCGGGTCGACGACTCTCAACGGGCTGTATCGACGCGCTCTGGAGGCGGAAGGTTTCTCTCCCATCGAGGTCGACAGCGACGCAGCGACCCTGGCAGGGCTGTGCGCCCTGGCCGAACAACACATGGCCTGAAGGGCGGTTGTGTGGGAGGGAGGTCGCCCCTCCGGCGGCGCTGTCATTGCAGATGGTTTGTCGCGAATGAATGGGCTCCCGCGGAAAAAATGATATGGCTTGTCTGGCTCGGTGGTCGCCTCTGATTTGTGCGCTCATCGATACAAGAAAAGCGGCGCCGTTTGGCGCCGCTTTTCTTGTTATATCCGGCCGTTCATTGCGTCAGGAGTGTGCAATGTGTTCGACAAACTGCGTCACGATCCTTTCGGGCGTCTCGCGGATATCGACCCGAAAGGCCTCATCCTCGCCCGGCGGTTCCAGGGTGCCGAGCTGACTGTCCAGCATGTGCTCACCGGCAAAGAAGTGGCCTCCCCGGCTGTTGAGTCGTGACAGCAGGACATCGCGCTCGCCGTGCAGGTAGAGAATCTTCAGATCCGGGGCGCCGCGTCGCAGAACGTCCCGATAATGGTGCTTGAGGGCGGAGCAACCGATCACCAGGTCGTGGCCGGCTTCTCGGTGGTGGCGATAGAGATCGGAGAGGGTTTTCAGCCAGCCTTCCCGGTCATCATCGGTGAGCGGCTCGCCGCGTGACATCTTGGCAATGCTGGTCGGACTGTGATGGTCATCGGCATCAATGAATTCGGCACCGATAGCCGCCGCGACATCCCGTCCGATATGTGATTTCCCGGAGCCGGAAACCCCCATGACGAGGATGCTTCGTGAGGTGGTCTGCATTTGCGATCGTCCGAGGTCGAATGGCAATAATGGCTACCAATGATACCACTCTCATCATCAAAAAATGAGTCTGTTGCCGGCTTCGAAAAGCGCGTGAAGAGATAGCCGGTGCCAATTTCGGACGCCCCGGGTCGCAGTGCACCGGCATGGTGCAAGTGGTTGTCGGTAGTGCTTGGGGGCTGCGCCGATGAATGAACTATCGTGAGAAGAAGGGCAAGGCACGAGCTGCCGTGTCGTGTGGCCTGATGGTGTTTCGGGCCGCCGGACGGCATGGCAAATCTGGCACGCTCCGTGCTTGGTATGTGACACACAAGGCGATGCGTCGCCCGGTTGCCGGGAGGAACCCCATGACGGATGCCACGATTTCACCGCGGGAATGGCTGGTCTTCACCGACCTGGATGGATCGTTGCTGGACCATTACAACTATGACTGGTCGCCGGCGGCGGACTGGCTGCGACGGCTGCGCGAGGCCGGCACGCCGGTGATCCCGGTCTCCAGCAAGACACGCGCCGAGCTGTTGCCGCTGCGCCGTGAACTGGCGCTGGAGGCGACCCCCTTCATCGCCGAGAACGGGGCGGTGATCGGGCTGCCGTCGAACTGGCAGCATGCGCGTCTCGATCGAGATCCGCGAGACATCGGCGGGCTGTGCATCAAGACGCCCGGCGTCGACAGCGCCTTTCTGCGGCGTCGCCTGACGGTACTGCGCGAGCGGCTGGACCTGCGGTTTCGCATCCTCAGTGAGCTCTCCGTCGCGGCGGTCGTCGAGGCGACCGGGCTGAGCGAGGCGGGTGCCGAACGGGCCCGCCTGCGTGAAGGCAGCGAACCCCTGCTCTGGGATGACGACGAGGCCGCGCTGGAACGGCTGCGTCGCGCCCTGGACAACGACGGCCTGAGGCTGACCCGCGGCGGGCGCTTCTGGCACGTGATGGGTGATGTCGACAAGGGCCGGTCGCTGCGCTGGCTGGTGGCGCGTTATCAGGCCCTGCGCGGCGTCACGCCGGAGACGCTCGGCCTGGGGGACGGCCCCAACGATATCTCCCTGCTCGAGGCGGTCGAGGCGCCGGTGCTGATCCGTGGCGAGCATCGTCAGCCCGTCGAGGTGCGCCATGCGGCGCTGTATCGAACCCGAGAGACCGGCCCGCGGGGCTGGGCCGAGGGCCTGGACTACTGGCTGGGCGCGTGCGGACCGGCGCCCCCGGCTCCCCTGGAAGAGGCGTCACCATGAGCGATTTTTACCAGAACGGCATCATCACCAACTTTCACAACCTGACCCGCCGCCCCGTCGAGGCCCTGGAGGCGGACCTGAGCCGCTTCGCCCGGCGCCGGCCGATGGGCCTGATCCTCCCGTCCCTGTATTCCGAGCTGGAAGGGCCGGCCCTGGAGCGCATCGTCGAGGCGCTGGCCGAGGTGCCGTATCTGAACGAAATCGTCATCGGCCTCGACCGGGCGGATCGCGAGCAGTTCCTCGAGGCGCGCCGGTTCTTTGCGCGCCTGCCGCAACGCCACCGCATCCTGTGGAACGACGGGCCGCGGCTGCGCGCGCTGGATGCCGAGCTGGCCGCCGAGGGGCTGGCGCCGCAGGAGCCCGGCAAGGGACGCAATGTCTGGTACTGCGCCGGCTATACCCTGGCCTCGGGGCGTACCGAGGCGGTGGCGTTGCACGACTGCGATATCGTCACCTACGACCGCTCCCTGCTGGCGCGGCTGATCTACCCGGTGGCGCATCCGCGTTTCAACTACGAGTTCTGCAAGGGCTACTACTCGCGGATCGCCGACGGCCGGCTCAACGGTCGGGTGGCGCGCCTGATGGTCACGCCGCTGCTGCGTGCCCTGAAGAAGATCTTCGGGCCGTTGCCCTACCTGGACTACCTGGACAGCTACCGCTATCCGCTGTCCGGCGAGTTCTCGATGCGCACCGATGTGCTCGACGGCATCCGGATCCCCAGCGACTGGGGGCTGGAAATCGGCGTGCTTTCCGAGGTGCATCGCAACTATTCCACCAAGCGGCTGTGCCAGGTGGATATCGCCGACGTCTACGACCACAAGCACCAGCCGGTCTCCGAGGCGGACCCCCAGGGCGGGCTCAACCGCATGAGCCTGGACATCGCCAAGGCGCTGTATCGCAAGCTGGCGACCCTGGGGGTGCCGATCAGCGCCGAGTGCTTCCGGACCATCAAGGCCACCTACTACCGCATCGCCCTGGACCTGATCGAGACCTACGACAACGACGCGGTGATGAACGGGCTGACCCTCGACAGGCACAGCGAGGAGCAGGCGGTGGAGCTGTTCGCCGCCAACATCATGGAGGCCGGCCAGGCGTTTCTCGAGTACCCGCGTGACAAGCCGTTCATCCCCAGCTGGAATCGCGTGCAGGCGGCGATTCCCGACCTGCTCGAACGCATGCACGAGGCGGTGGAACAGGACAACCAGGGGAATGTTTGACGGTGAGCCGGGCGCATAGTCCTGCTCTCTTATGGTTTAAAACAGAATAACGTTAGAACGAAAAATGCGTTATGCTGGTGGGCATTTCGAGAGCGTGAAGGAGTCATCCCATGCGCAATCCCGTCGTTACCCACTTCTTTGACGAGCCCACCAATACCTTCAGCTACGTGGTGCGTGACCCCGACAGCCACGCCTGCGCGATTCTGGACTCCGTGCTCGATTTCGATTACGCCGCGGGGCGCACCGACGTGCGTTCGGCGGACGCCATCATCGACTTCGTTCAGCGCGAGGGGCTCGAGGTCGAGTGGATTCTCGAGACCCACGTGCACGCCGACCACCTGTCCGCCGCCCCCTATCTGCACGACAAGCTGGGCGGGAAGACCGGGATCGGTGCGCATATCACCGAAGTCCAGGCGATCTTCGGCAAGGCCTTCAATGCCGGTACCGAGTTCGCCCGGGACGGCAGCCAGTTCGATCGGCTGTTCGCCGAGGGGGACACCTTCCGTATCGGCAACCTGGAAGGCCGGGTGCTGCACACGCCGGGCCATACGCCGGCCTGTCTGACCTACGTGATCGGCGATGCCGCCTTCGTCGGCGACACCCTGTTCATGCCGGACTACGGTACCGCGCGCTGCGACTTCCCGGGCGGCGATGCGCGTACCCTATATCGCTCGATCCAGAAGGTGCTGGCCCTGCCGCCGGAAACCCGGCTGTTCCTGTGCCATGACTACAAGGCGCCCGGACGCGACGAGTACGCCTACCAGACCAGCGTGGCCGAGCAGCGTCGTGACAACATCCATGTGCACGAGGGCACCAGCGAAGAGGCGTTCGTCAAGATGCGCACCGAGCGTGATGCCACCCTGGGCATGCCGCGCCTGATCCTGCCGTCCGTGCAGGTCAACATGCGCGCCGGGCACTTCCCCCCGGCCGAGGACAACGGTCAGGTCTACCTCAAGGTGCCGCTCGACCGTTTCTGAGCGATCATTGCCTGCCGGTGCCACCCTCGATCGTCGCCGCGGTCGAGGGTGGCCGTTTGCCCTGCCCACCGATTTCGGAGTCCTTTCATGTCTGCCAACGAATCCGCTGCGTCTTCCTCGGGCCGTCACGATGTGCTGATCATCGGCGGCGGCGCCGGGGGGATCGCCCTGGCCGCCAGCTTGCACAAGCGTCGCGCCGAGCTGGACATCGCCATCATCGACCCCGCCGACCATCATGACTATCAGCCCGGCCAGACGATGGTCGGTGGGGGTATCTTCCAGGCGGCGCAGATCCGCCGGCCGATGGGCGACGTGATGCCCGCGTTCGTGCACTGGTACGCCCAGGCCGCCGAGGCGATCGACCCCGAAGCGCGCCGCGTGACGCTCGACGATGGGCGCGCGCTGGACTATCGCGCGCTGGTCGTGGCGCCCGGTCTGGTGCTCGACTGGGGCGCCATCGAGGGGCTGGAAGCGACGCTCGGCGAAAACGGCGTGACCTCCAACTACCGCTACGATCTGGCGCCCTACACCTGGTCGCTGGTGGAGTCGCTGTCGTCCGGCCGGGCGCTGTTCACCCAGCCGCCGATGCCGATCAAGTGCGCCGGTGCGCCGCAGAAGGCGATGTACCTGGCCTGCGACGCCTGGCGGCGTCGCGGCGTGCTCGACAACATCGACGTGAGCTTCCACAACGCCGGCGGTGCGCTGTTCGGCGTCGCCGACTATGTACCGGCATTGCAGGAGTACGTGTCGCGCTACGGCATCGACCTGTGCTTCCAGCAGACCCTGAAAGCCGTGGACGGCCCGGCGCGCAAGGCGCTCTTCCGCGTTCAGAGCGAGGCCGGGGAAGACGAGGTCGAGGTGGCCTTCGATATGCTGCATGTGGTCCCTCCGCAGCGGGCCCCGGAACTGGTGAGCCGTTCGGTGCTGGCCAACGACGCCGGCTGGCTGGATCTGGATGATGCCACGCTGCAGCATCGTCACTACCCGTCCGTATTCGGGCTCGGCGATGCCAGCGGTACCGCCAACGCCAAGACCGCCGCAGCGGTTCGCAAGCAGGCCCCGGTGGTGGCCGAGAACCTGTTGGCCTGGCTGGATGACCGGCCCCTGGCGGCGGCCTATCTGGGCTACGGGGCCTGCCCGCTGACCGTGGAGAACGGTCGGGTGGTGCTGGCGGAATTCGGCTATGGCGGCCAGCTGCAGCCGACCCTGCCCACCTGGCTGCTCGAGGGCACCCGGGCCACGCGACTGGGCTGGCTGCTCAAGGCCCATGTCATGCCGCGGCTGTACTGGGATGCCATGCTCAAGGGGCGCGAGTGGCTGGTCGAGCCGGCGTCGCGCTGAAGATCCATCATTCACCGGCCGGCACGGTGCCGTGACACCGTGCCGTCAGCCCGTCCGCAAGGGCGGCAGTCATCAGTCAGGAGGGAACGCGCGTGGACATGGCAGCGAGCCTGCATGGTCTTTTCGGTGGGGTGCTGATCGGTCTGTCGGCCGTGTGGCTGATGGCCACACTGGGCCGTATCGCCGGCATCAGCGGCATTCTTTCAGGCTTGATCTGGGAGCGCCCGGAGGGCGACAGTGCCTGGCGGCTGGCGTTTCTGGCTGGCCTGATCGTCGGCCCGATGCTGCTGATGCTTGCCGGTGGCAATCTGGGCAATGTCGCCGGCGCGCCGGGGGCGGTGATCGGCGCGCCGATCGGCGGCACCGGGCTGATGCTGGTCGCCGGCCTGCTGGTCGGCCTCGGCACCGGCCTGGGCAGTGGCTGCACCAGTGGCCACGGCGTCTGCGGGCTGGCGCGTCTGTCGCCGCGTTCGCTGGCGGCAACCCTGGTCTTCGTGGCGGCGGCGATGCTCACCGTCTATGGGGTTCGTCACGTGCTGGGAGGTGGTGCATGAAGACGCTCATGGGGTTCGTGGCCGGGCTGTTGTTCAGCCTGGGCCTGGCCATCAGCGGCATGACCGATCCGGCGCGGGTAGTCGGCTTTCTGGACGTCGCCGGTGCCTGGGATCCGACGCTGATCTTCGTGCTCGGCGGGGCGGTGGTGACCACCTTCATCGGCTACCGGCTGGTCTGGAAGCGTGGCACCCCCCTGTTCGCCGGGCGCTTCGCGCTGCCCACCCGCCGTGACCTGGACCCCCGGCTACTGGGCGGCGCGGCGCTGTTCGGCATCGGCTGGGGCCTGTCCGGTTATTGCCCGGGACCGGCCGTGGCCTCGATCGCCGGGTTGAGTCAGCCGCTGGCCGCGATGCTCATCGCCATGGCCGCCGGCTGGTGGGTCGCGAAACGGCTCAGCGGGTCTCACTGAGCCGACCGCACGGCGATTCCCCTCATTCCCGCTTAATCGGGTGACGCGATACTGAGCGTTGCCCGATCATCAGCAGGAAGGTCGCATGAGAGTATTGCTTGTCGAGGATGACGCCCCGGTGGCCGCGGGCATCGAGGCGGGGCTGGCGCTTGCCGAGTTTATCGTCGATACCGTGGAAACACTGACAGCCGCCCGTGCCGCGCGACAGGCGATCGACTATGACCTCGTGGTGCTCGATCGCCGCCTGCCGGACGGCGAGGGCCTGGGGCTGCTGCAGGCGTGGCGCCGCGAAGGCGTCGTCACCCCCGTGTTGATGCTCACGGCACGCGATGCCGTCGCCAGTCGCGTCGAGGGCCTGCAGGGCGGTGCCGACGACTATCTGGTCAAGCCGTTCGATCTCGATGAACTGACGGCCCGGCTGCAGGCACTGCTGCGGCGCACGGCGGGTCAGGCCGATCGGCTGTTGCATCACGGGCGCCTTTCCTTCGATCCCGTGGATCGCAGCGTGATGCTCGACGGCGTCCCCGTGGCGCTGATACGTCGCGAACGCATGCTGCTGGAAGCCCTCATTCGGGCCCGTGGGCGCCTCCTGAGTGCCGATCAGTTGAAGGATCGCCTCTACGGGATCGACGACGAGGTCGAGAGCAACGCACTCAACGTGCATATCTACCAGCTACGCCGCAAGCTGGGCCGTGGTGTGATCGAGACGGTGCGCGGCGTCGGCTACCGGCTGGGGAATGTCGATGAGGCAGCGCGCGCGTGAGCCTGCGATTGCGACTTGTCGTGACGCTGGGTGTCACGTTGCTTGCGCTGTGGGGAATCACCGCCGCCTGGCTGATTCGCGATCTCTCGACGCAGTTCGAGCAATCGCTGGACCAGCGCCTGGCCCAGTCGGCGCGCATGGTCGCCGGGTTGATGGACCGGGTGCCGGTCGATGCCTGGCGTGGCGACACGGGTGCGCTACCGGTCATTCCCGACCTGGAGGGCGTGGCCTGTCGCGTGTCGTCGCTGCGAGGACAGGTGGTGGCGGGTACACACCCGGAATTGAATGATGTGCTGGCGGCGAGCGCCGAAGGCTACGGCTATCGTCGGCACGACGGCCAGCGCTGGCGCGTCTACACTCTGATCGACGAGAACCGGCGCATCACGGTGGCGGATCGCATGCGCGAACGCGAGTCGCTGCTCACCCAGGTGCGTCGTGCCGCGTTTTACCCGTTTCTGCTCGCCCTGACCGGCAGCCTGGTCGCCTTGTGGTGGGGAGTGACACGGGGGCTGGCGCCGCTGGCCCGGCTGCAGCGGCGGCTGGTACAGCGTGATCACGACGACCTTTCGGCGCTGCCCACCCGAGGGCTGCCCGGCGAGATCCGCCCGCTGATCGACGGCTTCAACTCCCTGCTGGCACGTACCCGGCGCATGCTGGAGCGCGAGCAGCGTTTCACCGATGACGCCGCCCATGAACTGCGCACGCCGTTGACGGCGGTGCGAACCCACCTGCAGGTGGCGCGGCGGGTCGACGGTGAGCGTCACCGGGAAGCCATGCAGCAGGCCGAGGCGGGGGTGGTGCGTTTGACCCGCACCCTCGAGCAGCTGTTGCTGCTGGCGCGAATGGATAATGACGTCGGGCGGGGGGATCTCGAGCCGGCACGGCTTGGCGAGGCGCTGGAGGCCGCCATGGCCGAGACCCACAGCCATGACCGCTGCCGGCTTGCCGGGGTGGACGCTTCGCTGCGCATCGCCATGCCGGTCACGCTGCTGGCGACCGCCCTGCGCAATTTGATCGAGAATGCCCAGCACCATGGTGAGCCGGGCCACCCGATCGAGATCGGCGCGCGGCGTGGTGACTCGGGCGTGGTGATCGAGGTCATCAATCAGGGGGACGTCATCCCGCCGACGCGGCTGGCGAACCTGACCGATCGCTTTTATCGCGGCAACCACCCCCGGGGCAGCGGTCTGGGGCTGGCCATCGTCAAGGCCCTGGCCGAGCGTTTCGGAGGCGCCTTGACGCTCGCTTCCAGCACGGAGACGCCATTCCTGGTGCGCCTGCGGCTGCCGCAGGCGCACGATTGACGCGTGTCATGCCGGGGCCGTCGAGTCGGGTCAATCGCCGACGGGCCCGCCCATGATTTCGCGCAGCTTTTCCGGGCCGGGCGCGCCCATCACACGGTGTACGCCGTCAGCATCGCGGTAGAAGATGACCGGGGTCGCATTGAGCCGGGCATTACGCATCAGCCGGGTATTCTCCGACACCCAGCGTCGGCTCTCGTCACTGATGCGGTTGTTCGGCATGGTGCCGTCACGGTAATGCTCGCCGATGGCGGTGCTCGGATCCTCGGCGCTCAACAGGGTCGCGGCCTTGGCGGCGCTGTCGGCCTTGAGAACGCCGACCATCAGGTGGCGCAGCTGGACGTCGCCGTTTTCGACCCAGGGGCGGGCCTCCTGCCAGAATTTCCGGCAGTAGGGGCAGTTGGGGTCACTGAGGGTGTAGACCACGCGCTTGGCATCGGCAGAGCCGTCGCGCACCCAGTGATGCTCGGCCATCTGCTGCCATAGCCTGGCATTCTTGGGCCCGTTGACCAGTCGCTCCAGGGGCTTCGCCGATACGTCTTGCCCCTGGGCGTCGATCAGCGTGCCGATCACGGCATGGTCGCCATCGGGCGTGAGGTAGGCGGCGATGGCGCGGCCACGCAGGCTAGCTGCGTAGCCCTGAAGCCCGCCGGGGGCGTCAAACGTGCCGTGGATCGTCAGCCCCTGTTGCTTGAGTTGCTCGATAGGGGCCGGCAACTCCATGGCCTGGGCCGTCAGGCTGGTTACCAGCAGCAGGCCGGTAGCGAGGCCCAGCATCCGGCGAGCGGGACTGGCGATGGGTCGTCGATCTTGCATGGCTGTCAACTCCGTTCAGGGGGAGGCGGCTCGACGCAGGCGCTCGAGGCTGCGCGAGAGCGTGGCTCGGGACAATTCCCCGAAGTGCGTGTCCACCAGCTGATCGCTGGCGTCGTAGTAGAGCGTGGTGGGTATGCCCACGGCTCCCACGGTCTTGCCGAAGGCGCGGTGTGGATCGCGATAGAGGTGGTCGAGCGTGAGGGATTCGCGCTTCAGGAAGCCGTTGATGGTGGCGAGGGATTCGCCCTGGTTGAGGAACACGAATGTCACGTCGTCGTGTTGCTGCTGGGCCCGGGCCAGCAGCGGCATTTCGCGCCGGCACGGCGGGCACCAGCTGGCCCACAGGTTGACCACCAGCGGCCCCTCGGTACTTTCCAGCCTGTCGGGAAGGGTCACCCGCGAACCATCGAGTCCTGCCAGCGGTGTATCGGGCAGCATGGGGCCGCGCTCGGCGATCAGCGCCAGGGGGCCGGCGGTCAGGGACCAGGTCACGAGGCCGGCGAGGAGGGCGATGGCGAGTGGCCGGCGCTCGACGGGATGTCGCCAGCTGCGCCAGGCCCAGTAACCGAGCCCGGCCGCGAGGCCGGCCAGCGGCTCGAAGCCGCCGTCGCGGATATCCAGCCAGCCCAGGAACGAGGCATAGCTGTCTCGGTAGCGGAACACGAAAGCCACCCGTGCCGCGACCACGGCGAGCAGCAGGCCGTTGAACAGACGGTCGGCGGCCGCAACCTGTCGGCGCCGGCCAAGCCGGGTCGCTACCCCGAGGGCAACGGCGCAGGCGAGCATGAGCAGCAACAGACCAAGAGGCAGGACCAGCGGGCCAATGGCCAGGCTGCGATCCAGGGGGCTCATGGCGTCGTGCTCCCGCCGTTGCGGGCGGCCTGCCGGGCCTGGGCGTAGCGGTCCAGGAAGTCGGAGGCACCCAGCTCGCCGATGATACGGGCGCTGCGCAGCTCGTGGCCGTCCGGGCCGAACCACATCAGGGCCGGCGGGCCGAAGATTCCGAAGCGTTGCATGAGCGCCTGGTCGGTCGCGTCATTGTCGGTGACATCGATGCGCAGCCGCTGCACGTCCTGGAGGGCGGCCTTGACCTCGGGATTGCCGAAGACTTCCTCCTCGATCACGTCGCAGGAGACACACCACTCGGCGGTGAACTCGACCAGTGTCAGCGTCCCCTTGTCGGCCGGGGTCGCGAGACGGGATTTCAGGGCATCGAAGGTATCGACGTTATCAAAGCTCAACGGCGGGTCCGATGCGGATGCGGCGGCGCCGGTGGGCACATAGACCGCCAGGGGCCGCCAGGGATCCTCGGCCCCGCCGGCGGCGCCGACCAGCACCAGGGTGCTCCACAGCCCGACCACTCCGGCGCCGGCCTGTGCCAGCTGGCCCAGCGTGCGATCGCCTGATTCGCCCCGCGCCAGGTGGTACAGCGCAACCGCCAAGCCCAGCCCCAGGGCGCCCCAGAGTCCCATCACGATGGCATCAGCGAGCAGGCGGTCCAGGAACCCGATCGCCGTGCCGAGCAGCACGAAGCCGAAGAGGCCGCGCACCCGGCTCATCCAGGGCCCGGGCCTGGGCAGCAGGCGGCTGCCCAGGGTGCCGATCAGCACCAGCGGCGCGCCCATCCCCAGGCCGAGGGCCAGCAGTGCTGCGCCACCCAGCCAGGGGTTGCCGCTTTCGGCGATGAACAGCAGGGCACCGGCCAGCGGTGCGGTCGAGCAGGGGCCGACGAGCAGGGCCGACAGCACGCCCATGGCAGCGGCGCCCTTGAAGCGACCGCCACGCTGGCGCGACAGGGCGGCGTCCAGGCGCTGGCGGAGGAGACGCGGCAGCTCCAGCTCGAAAAGGCCGAACATGGCCAGCGCCAGTACCACGAACAGGGCCGAGAACAGGCCGATGAACCAGGCATTCTGGAGCAAGATCTGCAGGTTGGCGCCCGCCATCGCGGCGCTCACCCCGAGCAGCGCGTAGGTGGCGGCCATGGGCAGCACGAAGGCGGTGGACAACAGGAATCCCGTGGCGCGTCGATGCCCGCCTTGTGGTTGCTGACCCACGGTCAGGCTGGAAAGGATCGGGATCATCGGCAGCATGCAGGGGGTGAAGGCCAGCAGCAGCCCCATGCCGAAGAAGGCGAGCAGCGTCCAGACCGCGTCGCCGCCGGCGAGCCGTGCTGCCAGTTGCTGGTCCTGAGCCCCGGGGGAGTCGTTGGTCGCGGCGGGGGAGGGCGAGCCGGCCTCCGGATAGCCGGCCTCCGAGGAAGCGGTCGTCGACACGGTGGACGTGGTCGAGGCCGGTACCGACGAGGCAGTGATGCCGCTGGCGGTATCGAGGTCGTTCAGCGCGAAGGTGCGTTGCTGCGGCGGATAGCAGAGCCCGGCATCGGCACAGCCCTGCCAGTGCAGGGTGAGGGTCTCGGCATTGCCGGGCTCGAGCGTCATGTGCAGCGTGTCGCGATACACTTCGGAGCGGCCGAAGTATTCATCCTCGATCGTTTCGCCGTCGGGGAGCGTCAGCGCGAGCCGGCGCCCGTCCGCCTCGGCGGCGAAACGGTGTCGGTAGAGGTAATAGCCCGGCGCGATCCGCCAGTCGACCGTCAGGCCGTCGCCATTGCGCGATAGTGTCGGCTGAAACGCCTCTTCCGGAGACAGAAACGTGTTCTCCTGGTCGAAGAGCCCCTGTGCCGACGCCAGCGAGGCCACTGTCAGGCACCCCAGCATCAGCACGGCGCGCAGCATGTTGAACCAATGCCCCTTCCTGGCCTGCATTCCCGTCACTCCCGAGTCGCTTTGCGAGCAGGGTCGCGCATCGAGATGAGCCGAGGATGAAGTCGTATTATCTCTCCCCCAGTACTCAGGGGCTTCTTGTCACCTCCAGCGTGGCGGACGGGCCTGCTTGGCCTTCAGTAGCTCGATATCGGCGCGCTTGAAGGCCTGGGTCAACGTTTCGTGCCTTTCCAGGGTCACCACACCGAAGGTGGCGGACAGGCGCTGTTGCATGCCGGCAACCTGCAGGTCGCAAATCCGCTGATGCAGCCGCGTGACCAGCTGCCGGGCCTGTGCCGTATCCCGGTTGGGCAG
The DNA here is from genome assembly GCA_001577635.1 of Halomonadaceae bacterium T82-2. GTDB lineage: Bacteria > Pseudomonadota > Gammaproteobacteria > Pseudomonadales > Halomonadaceae > Modicisalibacter. Next base: position 17,371 of record LSBP01000035.1, read on the forward strand.
CAGCAGCAGGAACTCGTCCCCGCCGAATCGCCCGAGCAGGTCGTCCGAGTCCAGCGCCGGGCGCATGGCGGCGCAAAGGCCGATCAACGCCCTGTCGCCCACGTCATGACCATGGGTGTCATTGATGGTCTTGAAGTAGTCCAGATCGAGCACGGCCAGCGAGAGTGGCACTCCCCGGCGACGAACCTCGCTGAGCGTTTCGTCGGCGTACTCGAAGAAGTAGCCGCGGTTGGCGGCGCCGGTCAGCTCGTCGTGCAATGCCCGCTCACTGAGTCGGCGGTTCTGGGCGAGCAGCCAGGGAACGGCGAACCCGAAGTAGCCGCTGGCCGCGATCACGCAGAGGGCGAACTGATAGGTCAGGGATTGCTCGATCAGCCCCAGAAGCGCGACCCACAGGGCGGTCAGGGTACTGAACAGCGCGATGCTCAGCGTGCTGCGAAAGGGTGGCTCCGTATAGACGATCCACATCTGCGGGATGATCAGGAAAAACACGCCGAAGGCGACCTCGGGTGAGTGCACGTGCGCATCGAGCAGCATGATCAGGCTGAGTGCGGCCAGGCTGAGCGCCAGCTTTCCCGTGAAGGCGCGCAGGCCGCTTGTCGACGGCAGGAAGCTCAGGCCGCCGAGCCAGGGCTCGACATCCGGGTAGTGCCAGCTCAGCAGCCCCACGAACAGCGGTGTCAGCACCAGCACGCCGGCCATGTCGCCGACCCACCAGGGTAGCCAGAGATCGTCGATGGCGACTGCGCCGAGCATGCCGGCGGTCTGCAATGCGACGATGCCGGTCAGGGTGGCGCCCAGCGAGGCCAGGCTGCCGACGAGCAGAAACAGCGGCACGATCACCGGGACCGACACCTCGTCGCGGGCGCGTATCAGGTGCTTGAGCCCCAAGGCGCCGAGGCCGTAGCTGCCGCAGTGGGCCAGGCCGAACAGCACTCCGGCCTGAAGCAGTTCACGCCAGGGGAGCGCAGTCGCGTACATGCGGTCGACCCAGAAGGTGACGATGACCGCGCTGGCCATCAGGGCCGGGAAGGCGCGTCGACCCAGCATCAGGAAGGCGGCGAAGCTCAGCCCGGCCGGCGGAAACCACAGGCTGGCATGGGGCGCGAACTCCATCAGCGCGGAGAGACGCCACAGCAGCAGCCAGGCCAGCATCAGGCCGATATGGCGCAGGATTCGGGTGCCAGAGTGGCTGGCGACTCCGTCTCGCAGGTGTCCGGAAGCTCCTGGCTGCATGGCGCCCCCTCTCGGGTGTGAAAGTGGCCCGCAGCGCGACTCCCGCAGCGCCTGGCCGGTCAGAGCTGCACTTTATGGCAACCGGGCGTGTCTGGCGACCCTGCCGGCCAACCTTTCGTGAACGCAGAAGGGCGCCCCGTGTCGGGCTCGGGCAGGTCCAGCGGCTGTCGCGTGTCGCGCCACGCCATGACTGGCGGCGAAGTCGGGATGGCTGCAGCCGGCGGGCAGGGCGCGAGACGGGGCGTCGGGCATTGGTAACTCCTCGCGGCAAGGGGGCTTTCCCGAGTGCTGCAGATGTCGTGCCGGAACGCGTCCGGCGTATCGTGGCGATCCCGTGTCGCGAATCGTCAAGTCAAGGGGCCTCGTCGGCGTCAGACTGGCGACATTCTGTCATCGGAGGAGCGCCATGAATTCCCGAGTCATTCTTACCTGTGCCGTGACCGGCGCCGGCGACACGACCGCGAAGAATCCGCACGTCCCGGTCACGCCGGCCGAGATTGCCGAGGCGGCGATCGAGGCCGCCCGCGCCGGTGCGAGTGTCGCGCACATTCACGTGCGGGACCCTGAGACCGGCGGCATCAGCCACTCCACCGCGCATTTCCGCGAGGTGGTCGAGCGGGTCCGTGAGGCGGATACCGATATCGTGCTCAACCTGACCGCCGGCGGCGGCGGCGACTGGGTGCCGCATCCGGACGACCCATATCGCGGCGGCCCGGGCAGCGACATGCAGACCCCCGCCGAACGCCACGCCCCGGTGGGCGAGCTGCTGCCCGAGCTGTGTACGCTGGACTGCGGCAGCCTCAACTTCGGCGATGCCGTCTACATCAACACCGCCGACTGGCTGCGCGAGCATGCGCGGCTCGTCCAGGCGGCCGGCGTCAAGCCGGAGCTGGAGTGCTTCGATCTGGGCCATGTGTGGTTCGCCCGCCAGCTGCAACAGGAGGGTCTGCTCGACGGCGATCCGCTGTTCCAGCTGTGCCTGGGCATTCCCTGGGGCGCGGAGGCCGATACCGAAACCATGCTGGCCATGCGCAACAAGCTGCCGGCTAACGCCAACTGGGCGGCGTTCGGCATCGGCCGCGCGCAGATGCCGATGGTCGCTCAGGCCGTGTTGCTCGGCGGTCACGCCCGGGTCGGCCTGGAGGACAACCTGTACCTGCGCAAGGGGGTGAAGGCCAGCAACGGCCAGCTGGTCGAGAAGGCGGCCGGGCTGATCGACAACCTCGGCGCGCGGGTGATGACCCCGGCCGAGACCCGCGCCCACCTCAAGCTGCGCGACCCGCGTACCGGCAAGATCGTGGAGGGCGAGGCATGAGTCGGCTGGCAGTGATCGGCACCGGGGTGATCGGCAACGGCTGGATCGCCCGCGCCCTGGCGCAGGGCTGGGACGTGGTCGCCTTCGACCCGGCGGCGGGCGCCGAGGCGCGTACCCGCGAGGCGGTGGCCCGGGCCTGGCCGTCGCTGAAACGGCTGGGGCTTGCCGAGGGCGCGGACCCGCAACGGCTCGCTTTCGTCGACAGCCTCGAGGCCGCCGTGGCGCAGGCGGATCTGGTCCAGGAAAACGTGCCCGAGCGCCTCGCGCTCAAGCGCGAGATTCTCGCCACACTCGATGCGGCCGCGCCGGCCGGCGTGATCATCGGCTCGTCCACCTCCGGCTTCAAACCCAGCGATCTGCAGCATGCTTGCACACGGGAGCCGGGGCGGGTCGTCGTCGCCCACCCCTTCAATCCGGTCTACCTGCTGCCGCTGGTGGAGCTGGTGGGCGGCGAGGCGACCACCGCGGATCATCTCGCCCGCGCCGAGGCACGCTATCGCGAGCTGGCGATGCGCCCGCTGGTGGTGCGCCGCGAGATCGAGGGCCACATCGCCGACCGGCTGATGGAGGCGCTGTGGCGTGAGGCGTTGCACCTGGTCAACGACGGCGTGGCGACCACCGAGGAGATCGATGCCGCGGTGGTCTACGGTTGCGGCCTGCGCTGGTCGCTGATGGGCACCTTCCTGACCTTCCATCTGGCCGGCGGCGAGCAGGGCATGCGTCACATGCTCGAGCAGTTCGGCCCGGCGCTGAAACTGCCCTGGACCAAGCTCGAGGCCCCGGAGCTGACCGACACCCTGATCGATCGCGTGGTCGAGGGTTGCGAGCATCAGGCGGCGGGTCGCAGCATCGACGCCCTGGAGTCGCGGCGCGACGAGTTCCTGGTACGCCTGCTAGCCTTGGTCGAGGAGTACTGGCCAGAGGCCGAGGGCCTGGAGGGGCGACTATGAGCGAGACGCCGTCGTTGCGCGTGCTGGAGACTCGAGTGGCGTCGGAGTGGGTCGATTACAACGGCCACATGAACGACGCCGCCTATGCCAGGGTGTTCTCGCTGGCGGTCGATGCCCTGATGGAGCGGCTGGGGCTGGACGCCGCCGGCCGCGAGCGCCATGCCTACACTCTCTATACTCTGGAGACGCACCTGTGCTATCGCCGGGAGGCCCATCAGGGACAGCCGCTGCAGGTGGGCATGGTACGGCTCGATGCCGATGCCAAGCGCCTGCATGCCTTCTTCACCATGGAGGACGACCAGGGCCACTGCCTGGCCACCAGCGAGCAGATGCTGATGGGCATGGCCACCGACCAGGGCCGTCCGGCAGCGTTTCCGCCTGAGGTGGCCGAGCGTCTGGCCACGCTGCCGGGATGCGCGCCGGACGACTGGCCGAGCCTGGCCGGTCGACGCATCGCCATCGTGCGGCCAGACGCGACATAGTGAGCGTGGCGGCACCGGTGCACCGGTACCGTCGAGGAGGCTGTCATGACCGTCGAGGATTTCATCCGCGAGTTCGAACAGGGCATGCGCGACGTGGGCGCCGCCGATGACTGGCTGACCGCCCGGCGTCGCTACGAGGATCTGTGCGACACCTTCGCCCCGGCTGACCCGCCGGGGCTGAGCTGGGAAGACGGCGAGGTGGATGGCGTGCGCATTCGCCGCTATGTGCCGCCGAAGGCCGCGACGGGCGAGGTGCTCTATCTGCACGGCGGGGGCTGGACGCTGGGTTCCGTGCGCAGTCATCACGGCATCGTCGCCGATCTGGCGATGCGCCTGGGCCAGCCGGTGACGAGTGTCGGCTATCGGCTCGCGCCCGAGGCGGACTACGGGCAGGCGCTGGATGACTGCCAGGCCGTGCTCGAAGCCTGCCGGCCACTGGCGCTGGCCGGTGACAGTGCGGGCGCCCGGCTGGCCCTGGATCTGGCGCGTCGGGTCGGCTGGCAGGGCCCGCTGGGCTTGATCTACCCGCCGGTGGGCACGCCCGATGCCGACTCGCTGGGGCCGGATGCGCCCCTGCTGACCCGCGAGGAGGTCCTGCAGATGTGGCGGGACATCGCCGAGACCGTGCCGGCGCTGTGCGAGGCCCATCCTCCCTCACCACTCATCGAGGCGCTGGCCGTGGATCATGATCCACTGACGTCGCCCTTCGAGGCGGCGATCGGTCACTGGCGAGCGAATGGCGCCGATATTCGCTATCACCGCGCGCCGGCGATGGTGCATGGCGCCCTGCATGCGCAGGCCCGGCTGGCGCCCATGGGCGAGGCGTGGCGGGCCTTCTGTACCGGGCTGCAGGAGCGGCTGAGCCGCACCCCGGCCTGAGCGGACCGGGGGAGTCTCAGGCGGCCAGCCGTGGCTGCCGGTCGCGTGCGTCACGACGACGGTGTAGCCGCTCCCAGGCCTTCTCGTGCAGGAAGTAGGCGACGGTGTTGATGCAGGGCTCGACCAGTGCGATCAAGCCGCCGACCACCCAGCTGCCGGTCAACAGCCAGGTGACCGTGAAGGCCACCGAAAAATGGATGCAGGCAAAGGTCAGTGTCTTGAACATGGCGGCAAGCCTCGTGAGCAAGTGTCTGACACTGACTATAGGCAGTTGAGAATCATTCTTGAAGGAGATTCCTGCAATAGCACGAATAGGCCGCTGCTATCGCGGATATTCCCGCGATGCTTTCCCTCCGCTGGGGCTGTTCAGCAACGTACCTGGCATGGACAATGGTCCGGCTGCGAAGTGAAGGGTCACTGACCAAAAAGAGGCCCTGTTTGCGTCGGGATACCAGGCGGCAGGAACCGCCGGACTGACATAGACTCCGAAAAGAGTCTGTGCGCACCCCGTAGCGCCCGACGGAAGTCACAATAAAACGCAAGGACATTCACATGGTCATCCTCGCCCCTCGCTCGCCCTGGCGCGTCTGCGCGCGCGCGCCGTTGCCGCCTGCCCGGTTCGTGACGCTATCGCTCGCCGTGCTGTTGCTGACGCTGATCGCCACGGCCGCCCAGGCCAAGCCCAACCCGCGCTATGCCTCGATCGTCATCGATGCTGCCAGTGGCGAGGTGCTGTCTGCTGCCAACGCCGATGCGGCGCGCTACCCGGCGTCGCTGACCAAGATGATGACCCTGTATCTGCTGTTCGAGGCGCTGGACTCCGGCCGGTTGTCGCTGAACGATCGGCTGGCGGTGTCGTCCCATGCCGCCGACCAGCCGCCCACCAAGCTGTGGCTCAAGACCGGCGGGCGCATCGCGGTGAAGGACGCCATTCTGGCGATGATCGTGCGTTCGGCCAACGACGTGGCGGTGGTGGTGGCCGAGAATCTGGCAAGCAGTGAGCCGGCCTTCGCCCGGCGCATGACCGCCAAGGCGCGGGAGCTGGGCATGAACGACACGCTGTTCCGCAACGCCTCGGGACTGCCCGACGATGCCCAAGTCACCACGGCCCGTGACATGGCCACGCTGTCGATGCACCTGATGCGCGACTTTCCCCAATACTACGGGTACTTCGCACGCACGGAGTTTCGCTTTCGCGGCAAGACCGTCACCGGCCACAATAACCTGCTCGACAGTTATCCGGGGGCCGATGGACTCAAGACCGGCTATATCAACGCCTCCGGCTTCAATGTCGCGACCTCGGCGGTTCATGACGGCCGGCGCATCGTCTCGGTGGTGATGGGCGGCTTCACCGCCCGCTCCCGCGATGCCCACATGGCCCGGCTGCTCGATCGCGGGTTCGCCCGGGCCAGCCTGATGGATGGCAACGACTGGATCGCCAAGACGGCGCTGTTCGATGGGCCGGGTCGGGCGGCCAGCCGGGCCTCGGCCACGCCCACCAAGGCAGTGGGCACGTCACTGGCGGTGGCCGAGTCATCGCCCGGCGCTGATGGCCCGGTTACCGGCCAGGGCGATGCCGGCGATCCGATTCGTGAGCTGATCGCGCAGGCCAAATCGAAAGACACGCCTTCGGTATCGACGGTGAGTGCGGCCTGGGCGATTCAGGTCGGTGCCTTCAGCACCCGGCGCCAGGCGCAGTCGCTGGCGTCGCGGGCCGCTGCCGCGCTGACCACGGACCTGCGCAGCGCCCGCCCGGCGGTGATGGCCGCCGAGGGCGACGCCAGTGTCTTCCGCGCGCGGGTGGTGGATCTGCGCGAGGCCCAGGCGCGTCGCTCCTGTCAGCAGCTGCAGCAGCAGGGCATGGAGTGCGTGGTAGTTGCCAGTACACGTTGAGGTGGTCCTCGGCCTTCATGGCTCCGACATGAAAACGCCCCCGAACGGGGGCGTTTTCGTTGCCGGTATTGTCTGCCGAAATCGACTCAGGCGGGCGACTGCGTGGCGCCGTCGGGCAGTGAAGCCGTGTTGCCGGGCGCCTCGCGGTTGAGGTGCAAAAAGTGCAGGTGGCGTTCGTACTGATCGAGAATGTCTTCGATGACCTGCTCTTTGCTGTAGCCCATCAGATCGTAGCCCTGACTGCCCTCCAGCAGATACACCTCCAGGCGATAATAGTCGGCGTTGGCGTGCTGGGCGCGCATTGCGAACGAGGGCGTGGCGAAGCGCCGCGGCCGGATCCGGTAGGTGAAATCCTGCTCGCTGCCGTGGGTCACGTCGAGCGCGAGACCGACGTCGTCGCCTTCGCCCTCGGTGATGCGGGCTTCCACGCCCTGTGCCTGGAGCTCCCCGGCGACCTCTTCCATGGCTGGATGGGCCACGTCGCTCAGGAAGCGCTGTGCCGAGCGGCGGCCGGGGAAGCTCACGGCGCGCGCCAGGCGCTGACGCCAGCTCTTGTGGCCGCGTTCGCCACCGGTCCGGCTCGACAGGCTGCCGGCGAGGCTGGCGCGATGGCTGTCCTCCTTGCGGCCCTCGACCTTCAGGGCCTTGAGCAGGCCGGCCATCATGAAGAACAGCACGATCGAGAACGGCAGCCCGGTGACCACCACGGCGCTCTGCAGGGCGGAGAGTCCGCCGGCCATCAGCAGGGCCAGGGTCAGCACGCCGATCACCGCCGCCCACAGGATGCGCATCCAGATCGGCGCGTCGCTGTTCACGTCATGCAGGATCGAGGTGAAGTTCGACAGCACCAGGGCGCCGGAGTCGCCGGAGGTAACGAAGAACACGATCGCCAGGATGGTGACCACGATGGTGGTCGCGCCGGTCCAGGGGAACGACTCCAGAAACAGGTAGATGGAGGAGGCCGGGTTGTTCATGGCTTCCTGGCCGAAGGCCGCGGCGCCGTTCATCAGCATGTCGATGGCGCTGTTACCCATGATCGACATCCACGCCATCATGAAGGCCAGCGGCAGGATCAGCGTGCCAGCGACGAACTCGCGGATGGTGCGCCCGCGCGAGATGCGCGCCAGGAACAGGCCGACGAACGGGCCCCAGGCGATCCACCAGGCCCAGAAGAACAGCGTCCAGCCGTTGAGCCAGTCGGTGGGCGGGTCGAAGGCGTAGGTGTTCATCGACAGGTCGATGAAGTGGGTGAGGTAGTCGCCGACGTTCATCACCAGGGCGTTGAGCAGGAACAGTGTCTTGCCGGTGAACAGCACGAACAGCAGCAGCGCCAGCGCCAGCAGCATGTTGAACTCGGAGAGCCGGCGGATGCCCTTCTCGACGCCGGTGACCGCCGACACCGTGGCGAAGAACACGATCATGATCACCAGCGCGGCCTGGATCATGGTGTTCTCCGGCACGGCGAACATGTAGTTCAGGCCGAAGTTGAGCTGGATGACGCCGATACCGAGGCTGGTGGCGATGCCGAACACCGTGCCGAGCACGGCGGCGATGTCCACGGTGTGGCCGATCGGCCCGTGGATGCGCTGGCCGAAGATCGGGTACAGGGCGCTGCGGATGGTCAGCGGCAGGTTGTGGCGATAGCTGAAGAAGGCCAGCGACATGCCGACCAGGGTGTAGATGCCCCAGCCGGAAAGCCCCCAGTGCAGGAAGGTCAGTTCCATGGCATGGCGCGCCGCGGCGATGGTCTCGGCACTGCCGTCCGGCGGCGCCAGGTACTGGGTGACCGGTTCGGCGATGCAGAAGAACAGCAGGTCGATGCCGATCCCCGCCGAGAACAGCATGGCGGCCCAGGAGGCCATGTTGAAATCGGGTCGGGAGTGTTCCGGGCCCAGGCGGATCTTGCCGAAGCGCGACAGGCCGATGCCGATCACGAAGGCCAGGTACACCACCACGGCGAGCACGTAGTACCAGCCGAAGGTGTCGGAAATCCAGCCCAGGGCGGTGTTGATGATGCGGCTGGAGGAGTCGGTGAAGAACATCGTCCATACGGCGAAGATGACGATGCCGATCGCGGAGCCGTAGAACACCACGGGATTGAGACGATCCCGTGGCTCGGCGTCGGTGTGTTGGTGCATGTCGGGTCCTGTTGTCGTGTGGAACGGTAATCGCGACATTGCTCGAGGCACCCGGGCGGGCTGCCGGATGCAGACACGCTTGGCAGCAGGACCCGGATCCCGCTGCCAAGCGTGGCTAGGCTTTATCTGAAAACTGGCTGCGCTCGATCATGCTGCGTTAAAAATCAGCTCAAAATACTCATTTACACCTCGTAAACTGGTGCGCCAGCCCGGTCCGCTTTTTCGCTGATTTTTGCCTTGCCTGATCGTCGCTCGCCGACTTTTCGGACAAACCCTAATGAGCAAGCGATGCCCGATGGCGTTGCATGTCGCCGTCCCGGCGAGTTTTTATTGATTGATCGTTCAATTAAAATACGCATCTCCCGTCGGCCTTGCAAGTCCCGGGGATGTCTCCACTGGAACGATCGGGGATGTTGGCGAGAGGCGACGGGGATGGAGCGAAGCGGGGGGCTCGGCCCAGGGAGGGCCAAGGTAGCGCTCAGGGAAGGGGTTACAGCGCTCCCTCGAAGTTCCGTTGCCGGTACAGCCCCGAGCGGGTTGGCCGACGACGACAGCCCGTGATGCCGTGGGCTGGGGCTTCGCCATACAGGGAGCGGCAAGCGAAAAAAGGCCCGCCGAAGCGGGCCTGATGGGGAAGGCGGTGAATCAGTCGCTGGGCGACGAGCGGCTCGCCTCCGCTGGCGAGGCGCCCAGGCGCTCGCGCAGGTCCTCGAGGATCAGGTACAGGCAGGGGATCAGCACCAGCAGGATCAGCGTGGCGAACAGGATGCCGAAGCCCAGCGAGACGGCGAGACGGCCATGGGGATGATGAAGCGCGCCTGCCGCGAGGTCTCGAAGATCATCGGCGCCAGCCCCAGGAAGGTGGTCAGGGTGGTCATCATGATCGGTCGCAGGCGGCGCGTGGCGGCAGCCATGATCGCCTCGCGGGCGTTGAAGCCCTCGCGGCGGCGCTGGTTGGCGTAGTCGATCAGCACCAGGGCGTCGTTCACCACGACTCCGGACAGCGCCAGCATGCCCAGCAGGCTGATGATCGACAGCCCGAAGCCCATGATCAGGTGGCCGAGCACCGCCCCGATCACCCCGAAGGGGATGGCCGTCATCACCAGCAGCGGCTGCGTGTAGCTGCGGAAGGGAATCGCCAGCAGGCCATAGAGCGCGGCCAGTGTCGCCCACAGGGCGGTCCGGAGCACGGCCAGGTTGTCCGCGGTTTCCTCCTGGCGCCCGCCCGGGCCGATCTCGAGCCCTGGGAAGCGCTGGCGCAGCTGCGGGAACAGCGAGTCCTCCAGGGTGGTCATCAGCGCCGGGGTCGCGCCAGCGGCATCGAGATCGGCAGTCACCTCGACGATACGGCGGCCATTGATGCGGGTCAGGCCGGCACTGGCCCGGCTGCGCTCGATGCGTGCCACGCGGGCCAGGGCCACCTCGCCGCCGTCCGGGGTGAGGATCGGCAAACGACGCAGTTCGGCCAGACTGTCGCGCGCGGCGGGGGGCAGCCGGACCTCGACGCTGACCTCGGCCTGGCCCTGTTGCTGTTTGAGGGCGGTGGCGCCCTGAAGCGGCCCGCGCAGCTGCCGGGCCAGCGACTGGCCGGTCAGGCCCAGGGCACGGCCTTCCGGCGACAGGCGGATCGACAGTTGCGGCTTGCCGTTGCCGACGCCGCTGTCGACGCTCTCCACGCCCTGGTAGTCGCCGAGCCGTGCGGCCAGGGCCTTGGCGGCGGCGTCGAGCGTGGCGCCGTCGGGATGCGACAGGCGCAGGGTCAGGTCGGCGCCACCGCCGGGGCCGCCGGCATCACTGGCGAAGCGGATCGCCTCGACCCCGGGCAGCTCGCCGGTGGCCTCGCGCCAGGCCCGGGCCAGCCGCGAGGGCGGCCAGGCGCGCAGGCTGTCGGCGGCGATCGACAGGCGTACCTCGAGGGTGTCGCCGCGCTGGCGGGCGCGGGTGCTGTCGTAGGCCAGGTCGGCATGCGCGTCGGCGAGGCGGCGAGCGCCGGCCAGCAGGGCGTCGCGGACCGCATGATCCGCGGCGAGCGGACTGCCCGGCGGCAGGCTGACGGTGGCCTGCACCCGGTCGGCCTCGACGCGCGGCATCAGCGAGAAGCCCAGCCGTCCGCTGGCGGCGTAGGCCAGGGCGAGGGTCAGCACTGCGACGCCGATCGCCACGGCGAGCAGACGCCGGTCGAGGGCATGCTCGAGGAAGGGGGCGAAGCGGTGATGGGTGAAGCGGTCGAGCCCGTGCTGCATGGTCCGGCGGATCCGCTCGATGGGCCGCTGCCAGGCGGGGACGCGCTGGCGCGGCTGGCTGTGGGCCAGGTGGGTGGGCAGGATGAACAGCGCCTCGATCCACGACACGGCAAAGACCGTGATCACCACCAGCGGAATCACGCCCATGATCATGCCCAGAAAACCGGGCAGAAACAGCAGCGGCAGGAAAGCGACCATGTTGGAGAGCACGGCGAACCCGATCGGCACGGCGATCTCGCGGGCCCCGTGAATGGCGGCCTCGAAGACCGAGTGGCCCTTCTCGCGATGGGCGTAGATGTTCTCGCCGACCATGATGGCGTCGTCGACGACGATACCCAGGGCGATGATGAAGGCGAACATCGAGATCATGTTGATCGACACGCCGAGCCCGGGCAGGAAAAGCATGGCGCCGAGGAAGGCGGTGGGGATGCCGAGCGTCACCCACATCGCCAGGCGGGCCTCGAGGAACAGCCCCATCAGCACCAGCACCATGGCGAGGCCCAGCCAGGCGTTGCCGAGCAGCAGATCGAGGCGCTGGCGGTAGATCGTGGAGCTGTCCCAGCCCGGGGTCAGCGAGATGCCGTCCGGCAGTTCGTCACGCAGGCGGTCGAGCTCGCCGCGCACGATCGCCGAGACGCCCAGCGGCGTCTGGTCGCCGACCTGATAGACCTGCAGCGAGATGCCCGGCTCGCCGTTGAACAGCACCTCGCGATCGCCCTCGGCGAGCCCGGGCTGCACGCGGGCGATGTCGCCCAGGCGAACCACGCCGCCGTCGGCCGTCGACAGCACCGGCAGCTCGGCGAAGTCCGCGGCACTCCGGCGCCGCCCCTGGTAGCGGACCAGCCACTCGCCGTCGCGGGTGTCCAGGCGGCCGCCGGCGAGGTCGAGGGCCTCCGCGCCGATGCGCTCGGCCAGCTGGGCATGGCTGAGCCCGTAGCGGCGCATCGCCGCCGGGTCGAGCAGCACCTGGATCTCGCGGTCGCGACTGCCCTCGAGCTCGATCTTGCCCAGCGCGGTCTCGCCGAGCAGTTGCTCGCGCAGGCGTTCGGCCAGCCGCTGGAGGGTCAGGGCATCGGTGGGGCCGTGCAGGTTGAGCTCGAGCACCTGCCGCGAGCGCCCGGCGAGGCTGAAGGTGGGCGCCTCGGCGGCCTCGGGGAAGGTGCGGATGCGGTCCACCGCCTGCTGGATCTCCTGATAGACCCGCATGGTCTCGGCCCCGGGGCGCAGCTCGGCGGTCACGCTGGCGCTGCCTTCGCTGGCGGTGGCGGTGACCTCGTCGATGCCGTCGATATCCGCCAGCGCCGACTCGATGGCCAGCAGCAGGCTCTGCTCGACCTCCTCGGGCGTGGCGCCCGGGTAGGCCACCTCGATGTCGACCGCTTCCAGGGTGAAGTCGGGAAAGACTTCCTTCTTGATCGTCAGGCTGGCCATCAGGCCGCCGAGCAGCAGGATCAGCATCAGCAGGTTGGGAGCCACGCCGTGGCGGGTCATCCAGGCGATGGGGCCGTGCCGGGTCATGGCGGCGTCTCCCCGTCGTCGGCATCGCCGCCGGGCGACGTGTCGTCCGGTGTCGGGGCCACGCGCAGCGCCATGCCCTCGCGGGGGCGGGCGAGCGGGCTGACCACCACGCGTTCGGCCCCGTCGAGCGGGGCGCCGTCGGCACGGAACAGCACCTGGTGCTGGTCGCGGTAGAACGGCGTGACGGAGACGATGTGCAGTCGGTTGTCGGCATCCAGCGTCCAGACACGGTCGCCCTCGTGCAGCGCGGCGACCGGCAGGCCGATCAGGTCATCGCGCCCGGGCGGGCTGAAGCGAGCCTCGACGACGTCGCCCAGGCGCAGGGCCGGTGCGTCCGTGTCGAGCGCCAGCGGGTCCTCGACCCGTACCAGCAGTCGGCTCATCAGGCCGTTCTCGGCCAGGCCGGGCAGGATCGAGAAGGCGCGCCCCCGGCGTTGCCGGCCCGGTGACCAGGCATCGCTGACCAGGGTGGCGAGCGAGCCGCTGTCGATGCCGTCGCCGGTTTCCAGCCAGTCCAGGGCATCGGCCTCCAGCGAGACACGCACCCAGAAGTGCGAGACATCCACCAGGCTGAGCAGGGCGGTGTTGGCTGCCACGGCGCTGCCGGCGCCCACCAGGCGTTCCTGAACCATGCCGCGGAAGGGCGCGGTGATGGTGGTTCGCGCCAGCTCGAGGCGGGCCTGCTCGCGGTCGGCCTCGGCGCTCGAGACGGCGGCCCGGGCGGCCTTGAGCTGCGGTTCGCGCAGGACCAGGGCGCGACGCTCGGCGGGCAGCTCGCGGCCGTAGGCCCGGTAGTCGGCCTGGGCCTGAAGCTGCTGGCCGCGTTCGATCGCCAGCTCGGCCCGGGCCTGAGCCAGTGCCGCCTCGGCGCGCTGGACGGCCAGCCGGTAGTCGGCGTCGTCGAGCGTTGCCAGGGTGGCGCCGGCCTCGACCACACGCCCCGGCTCGACGTCCGGGGCGAACCGGGCCAGTTGACCCGCGACGCGGCTGGCCACGCGGGTCTCGCGGGCGGCGATGACCCGGCCGTAGGCGATGATCGCAGGCGCCACGCCACGGCGCTGGACGGGGGCGACATTGACCATCGGGGGTGCGGGCTCGGGCGCGGCGGCGCGCTGACCGGTGCGCGGCGGGTGGCTCATCAGCCAGTAGGCGACGGCGCCGGCCAGCAGCAGGACGCCCAGGGCCAGCAGGGCGCCGGGCGCAAGGCGTTCGCCCTGACGCACCGGCGCGCGTCCGGACGAAGAGAGTTCAGGTTTCATGAGTGGCTCGGAGTGGCGATGATGACTCGGTTATCCTGCCATCTTGACGCATCACCGCGCAGGATGTGTCAGGGAAATGCACCGCCCTTGTGCCGGTATTCGTCCCGCCGGGGCATGAATCTCAAGGACAGGTCTCACCGATCAGCAGTTCGGTGGCCAGTTGCCGCGATTCCGTCGGCGTGAGGCCGAGGATCATCGAGGCGGCGAGCCGCCCCTTGGCGACGCTGTCCTGGCGCACCGTGGTCAGCCGCGGGGCACGGTACTGGCCTTCGGCAATGCCGTCGAAGCCGGTGATGCGCAGGTCCTCGGGAATGCGCAGGCCGCGCTGCTCGGCCAGGGTCAGCACGGTCAGGGCGATGCGATCGGACATGCACAGCAGCAGATCGGGGCGCTGGTCATCCGGCAGGTCGAGGATCTCGGCGATCACCGGGGCGCAGACCGCGTGGGTATTCTCCTCGATGTTCCACATCGGCACCTCGGCCGGGTCGAAGTCGTGCTCGGCGAGCGCATCGTAGAAGCCGTTCAGGCGGGCGCGGGTGATGGTCTGTGTCTCGCTGAACAGTGGCTGGTCGAGGATGCGCCCGTTGCAGGGCTCGGCGGTCAGGCGCAGGTTGATGATGCCGGGACGACGGGGCCGCCGGCGCAGGGCGTGCCGGCCGATTGCCTGCGAGGCGGGGCGATTGTCGACGTGAACCGAGGCGTGGCCGGCGACGTTGAAGTCCACGGCGATCAGCGGTCGCTGGCGCGGGAACTGTTCGAGGACCTGCGGGTCGGGCACCAGCCCGTAGACGATGAAGCCGTCGGCCATGCTGGTCGACTCAAGGCGTGCGCCCTTGCGGCCGGGCAGCAGCAGCAGGGTATGCCCGTGGGCGTCGACCACCTCGGCGACCCCGGCGAGGAACTCGCTGGCCACGGCGTCGTTGAGGCTGTAGGTCAGACTCTCGGCCAGCACCACGGCGATGATCCGCGAGCGCCCGGTACGCAGGCTGCGGCCTCGGGCGTCGGGGCCGGCGTAGCCCACGGCGCGGGCCTCGTCGAGGATGCGGTCGCGCAGGGCCGGCGAGAGCTGGTCCGGACGGTTGAAGGCATTGGATACCGTGGCGGTGGAAACCTCGAGCCGGGCGGCCAGATCCTTGATGGTGATGCGACGCTGCGGTTGAGTCACGGCCTGCCTCGTTGCGGATCGAACCGGGTGAGAATACCTGTCTGCCCGCGGACACTCCAGAGCCGACGGCGGCAGCCCGGCGAGCGTGCCGCCGTCGGTGGGGCCCGGCGCTTCGTCAGGCGGCGTGTCGCGCCGGCGCCATGCCCAGCGCACGGCCGTCGCCATCGAACAGGTGCACGTTGTCGAGCGCCGGTGTCAGGGCGGCACGCTGACCGATCTCCCAGCTTCCGGGAGCGTCGCTGCGGTGGATCAGCAACGGCGCGTCGCTGCCGGCGTCGAGGTAGACATAGACCTCGTTGCCCAGGTACTCGACGTTGACCACCTCGAAGGCATTGTCGCCGCGGGCCTCGGCCAGGCACAGGTGTTCGGGCCGCACGCCGAGGGTCAGCCGGGTGCCGGGGGTGAGCCCCTGGCCGGACTGCGGCAGCGATAGCTCGCCGATCCCGGCAACGTCGACACGGCAACCGTCGGCACCGCCCTCGCGCAGCGTGGCGGGCAGGAAGTTCATGGTCGGCGAGCCGATGAAGCCGGCGACGAAGCGGGTTGCCGGCTGCTGGTAGAGCGTCTGCGGGCTGCCCACCTGTTCGATGCGCCCGCCGTTGAGGACCACGATCTTGTCGGCCAGGGTCATCGCCTCGACCTGGTCGTGGGTGACGTAGATGACCGTCGAGCCGAGCCGGTGATGCAGCCGGGCGATCTCGTTGCGCATCTGCACGCGCAGCGAGGCGTCGAGGTTGGACAGCGGTTCGTCGAACAGCAGGATGCGCGGCTCGCGGGCCATCGCCCGGCCCATGGCGACGCGCTGGCGCTGACCGCCGGAAAGCTGCTTGGGCTTGCGCTCGAGCAGTTCCTCGAGCTGGAGGATGCGGGCGGTCTCGAGGACCCGCTCGCGCACGGTCTGCTCGGCGGTCCTGGCGAGCTTGAGGCCGAAGGCCATGTTCTCGTAGACCGTCATGTGCGGGTACAGGGCGTAGGACTGGAAGACCATGCCCACGCCCCGCTCGCGAGGCGGCAAGTCGTTGACCACGCTGTCGCCGATCTTCAGCTCGCCGTCGCTGATTGACTCCAGCCCGGCGACCAGCCGCAGCAGGGTGGACTTGCCGCACCCGGAGGGGCCGACGAAGACCACGAACTCGCCGTCGCCGATCGCCAGGTCGACGTCCTTGATGATGTGAGTGTCGCCAAACGACTTGTTGAGCTTGTTGAGCGTCAGGCTTGCCATGGGTGTGCTCCTGGCCGGCACCGGGGCGCCGGCGGCATGTCGTCCAAAGTAAGGTCAGTTCAGGCGCAGGTAGGCGGCCTGGTAGGCCGGCAGATGCAGGTCCTGGCCTTCCAGCCGGGCCGTGAAGCCGGGGGCGTCGAGCAGGCGGCCCGGCTCGGGCAGGCGGCAGTCACGGGCCTCGCCGCCGAGATTGAATACGCACAGCAGACGCTCGTCGTCGCGCTCGCGCACGAAGCCCAGCAGGTCGCCACCGACGTCGACCAGGCGCAGGTCGCCGTCGAACAGCGCCGGCTGCCGGCGCCGGAAGGCGATCAGCGCACGCAGGGCGTTGAGCAGCGAGTCGGGGTTCTCTTCCTGACGCGAGACGGCCCGCAGCAGATGGCGGGTGTCCACCGGCAGCCAGGGCTCGACGCGCGAGAAGCCGCCCTGGATGTCGTCGGTCCAGGGCATCGGGGTGCGGCAGCCGTCGCGGCCCTTGAAATCCGGCCAGAGTACCTTGCCGTAGGGGTCCTGGATACGCTCGAAGGGTACCTCCGCCTCGGGCAGGCCGAGCTCCTCGCCCTGGTACAGGCAGACGCTGCCGCGCAATGACAGCAGCATCGCTAGGGCGACGCGGGGATAGGCGTCCGGGTCCTCGTCGGCGCCCCAGCGGGTGGCGCTTCTGACCACATCGTGGTTGGACAGCGCCCAGCAGGGCCAGGCATCGCCGGCCATGCGCTGGAAGCGTTCGATCACTTCGCGGATATAGGCCGGGGAGTGCGGGGCGTTGAGCAGGTCGAAGGTATAGGCCATGTGCAGCTTGTCACCGCCCGCAGTGTACTCGGCCATGCGTTCGAGCGGGTTGTCGTCGCCGATCTCGCCCACCGTGGTGGTACCCGGATATTTATCCATCAGCGCACGGAGATCCTTGAGAAAGTCGAGGTTCTCCGGGCGGCTCAGGTCATAGACGTGGCGCTGCCAGGTGTAGGGGTTGGCCTCCGGGGCACCCAGGGTGCGGGCCTCGCCGGGCTCGAGCGCGGGATTGTCGCGCAGCTCGGGGTCATGGAAGTAGAAGTTGACGGTATCCAGGCGGAAGCCGTCGACACCGAGATCGAGCCAGAAGCGCATGTTGTCGAGCTGGGCGGCGCGCACCTCGGGATTGTGGAAGTTGAGATCCGGCTGCTCGATCAGGAAGTTGTGCAGGTAGTACTGGCGACGCCGGGAGTCGAAGGTCCAGGCCGAGCCGCCGAAGATCGACAGCCAGTTGTTGGGCGGGGTGCCATCGGGCTTGGGGTCGGCCCATACGAACCAGTCGGCCTTTGGGTTTTGGCGGTCGCGCCGGCTTTCCTGGAACCAGGGATGCTGATCCGAGGTGTGGCTGATCACCTGGTCGATGATCACCTTCAGGCCCAGAGCGTGGGCGCGTTCGAGCAGCACCTTGAAATCGCCGAGGGTGCCGAACATGGGATCGACGTCGCGATAGTCGCTGATGTCGTAGCCGAAGTCGGCCATCGGCGAGGTGAAGAACGGTGACAGCCAGATGCCGTCGACACCGAGCGAGGCGACGTAGTCGAGCTTCTCGGTGATGCCCGGCAGGTCGCCGATGCCGTCGCCGTTGCTGTCCAGAAAGCTGCGCGGGTAGATCTGATAGATGACACCGCCGCGCCACCAGAAAGTGTTGTCCTGCATCATGAAGTCCTTGGCGAAATGTCCTGTCGGTCGTGGGTCAGCCCTTGACGGCACCGGCGGTGAGCCCGGAAACGATGCGTCGCTGGAAGATCATCACCAGGATGACCAGCGGCACGGTGACGGTGACCGAGGCGGCCATGATTGGCCCCCAGGGCAGCTCGTGCTGGCTGCCGCCGGAGATCAGCGCGATCGCCACGGGCACGGTGCGCTCCTCGTTGGTGAGGGTGAAGGTCAGGGCAAAGAGAAATTCGTTCCAGGCGGCGATGAAGGCCAGCAGGCCGGTGGTGGCCATGGCCGGCCACATCAGCGGCAGGAACACGCGGGTGATGGTCACCCAGGGTGTGGCGCCGTCCATGATCGCCGCCTCTTCCAGTTCCTGGGGGAGCTGGCGCATGAAGGTGGTCAGCACCCAGACGGTGAACGGCAGGGTAAAGATGGTGTAGCTCAGGATCAGCCCGCCCGGGCTGTTGTAGAGATTGAGCGTGCGGATCACCTCGAACAGCCCCGAGAGCACGGCGACCTGGGGAAACATCGACACGCCGAGCACGATCATCATCACCGTGGTGCGACCGCGAAAGCGCACCCGCCCCAGGGCGTAGGCGGCGGTGACGCCCAGCAGCAGGGCGATGGCCACCACGCTGACGGCGACAATGATCGAATTGATGATCGCCTGGACGAAGCTGCCCTGGGAGAAGATCGCCCGGTAGTTGCTGAAGTCCACGCTATTCAGCCAGTAGTCGACCTGGAACAGTTCGCTGGAGGGCTTGAGCGAGGTGATCACCGCATAGTAGAAGGGAAAGACCGCGTAGATGAGCAGGATGGCCACCAGCAGCCAGAAGCCGGTGCGCTTGATCAGGGTCTTCGCGTGCTTGGCGCTCATGCGTCACCTCCCAGCTGACGGCGGCCGAGGTAGAGATAGATCACGGTGGCCAGGGCGATGATCAGAAACAGCAGGGTCGAGGCGGCGCTGCCGTAGCCGACGTCCTGGAACTCCACCAGTTGCTGGCGGGCGTAGATCGACATGGTCATGGTGCTGGTGGAGTTGGAGGTCAGCACGTAGATGACGTCGAACACCCGCAGGGCGTCGAGCAGGCGGAAGATCACCGCCACCAGCAGCGCCGGGGTGATCAGCGGCAGGGTGACGCGGAAGAACACCTTGACCGGGTGGATGCCGTCGACCTCGGCCGCCTCGTAGCAGTCGCGGGGCAGCATCTGCAGGGCGGCCAGCACCAGCAGGGCGACGAAGGGAATGGTCTTCCACACGTCGACGATGATCACCGCCCACATCGACAGATCGGCGTTGGCGGTCCAGGCCAGGGGCGCGTCGATCAGACCCAGGGCCATCAGCAGATGGTTGATGATCCCGAACTGGTCGTTGAGCATCCACGCCCACATCTTGGCCGAGACGATGGTGGGGATCGCCCAGGGAATCAGCACCGCCGCACGTACCAGCATGCGGCCCTTGAACTCGGCATTGAGGATCAGCGCGACGATGATCCCGAAGACCGTTTCCAGCGACACCGAGACGGCGCTGAAGAACAGGGTGTTCCACACCGACTGCCACCAGGCGGGATCGGTCAGCAGGCCGTACCAGGCGCCGTCGTCGTAGATCAGGTAATTCTCGAAGCCGATGAAGCTGGCGCCGGTGGTGTCCGCCAGCGAGGCATCGGTGAAGCTGAAATAGAAGGTGCGCAGCAGCGGCCAGCCGGCGACCAGCGCCAGGGTGACCAGCATCGGCACCAGAAACAGCCAGGCCGCGCGGACGCGCTGCCGGCGTACCTGGGTGCCTCGATGAACTCCCCGGCGCGCGGGCGCCGGGGACGAGGTCGAGAGAGAATCAGTCGTGGCCATATGAACCTCGGGTTACCAGCGGCGACGCTTCATGCGCTTGAGTTCGTGCTGCAGCCCGGAAACCGCCTGTTCCCCGTTCATGTCACCGGCCAGTACCTGGTGAGCCGCGTTGAAGAAGGCGTTGCTGACCCGGCCGTACTTGTCGCCGGTGGGTGCGGAAGGGCGGGCCACGGCGTGGGTGAAGGTGTCATAGAGCTTGCCGAAGAAGGGCACCGCGGCGAGCACGTCCTCGTCCTGGTAGAGCGACTTGATGGTGGGGTTGTAGGACCCCTCGATGGCGCGGCGCTTCTGTTCGGCCTCAGAGGTCAGGAACTTGACCAGGTCCACCGCCATCTCCGGGTTCTTGCTGTATTTGGAAACGGCCAGGTTCCAGCCGCCGAGGGTCGCGGCGCTCGACCCCTCGGGCCCGTGCGGCAGCATGGCGACGCCGACCTTGCCGCGCACGTCGCTGTCCTCGCTCTGAGTTAGTGCCCAGGCGTAGGGCCAGTTGCGCATGAACACGGCATTGCCGGACTGGAAGACGCCGCGGGCTTCCTCCTCGGTGTAGTTGAGCGCCCCTTCGGGCGAGATGTTGCCGATCCATTGCGCGGCCTGGTCGAGCGCCGCCGCGGCACGCGGGTTGTCGATGGTGATCTCGCCCTGGTCGTCGACGACGCTGCCACCACCGTAACTGGCCACCCACTCCAGGGCGTTGCAGGTCAGGCCTTCGTAGGCACGGCCCTGGAAGACGTAGCCCCACATCTTGTCGTTGCCGGCCTGGCGCTCGCCCTGCTGGATCGCCTCGGCGGTATCGGTCATTGCCTGCCAGGTTTCGGGCACCTCCCGGTCGTACTTGGCGAGCAGGTCCTTGCGGTAGTAGAGCACGCCGGCGTCGGTGAACCAGGGCATCGCCACCAGCCGGTCATCGACGGTGTTGTTGTCGACGATCGCCTGGAAATGACCGTCGGCGATGTCCTTGCCCCCCAGCTTGCGCAGATCGACCAGATGGTTAGCCAGCAGGCCCGGCCAGACCACGTCGATCTGCATGATGTCGATGTCGCTGGAGTGCGCGGAGAGAATCTGCTGATAGAGCGACAGCCGCTCGGTGGAGGAGTTGGGCGTGGACACCACGTCGACGCTGTGGCCGGTCTGCTTCTCCCAGGCGGCGACGCCTTCCTTGCAGAGCGCCAGCTCGGCGCCCACGGCACCACAGGAGATGGTCAGGTCGGCGGCATGCGCCTGGCCGACGGCGGCGCCGGCCAGGGCGATGGCGGGGATCAATTGGCGAATCATGGCGTATACCTCCGATGTTGGTTGTTGTTATTGAGAAAGAACGCGTCTTCCCAAGCAACGTCAGTGAGGTGCTCGCATCCCGAGCAGGGGTCTTAAACGTTTAAGTTTTTTAACGGTAGTCGTCTTCACGGCATGCCGACAACCTAGACTTTGGTGGAGTCCAGAGAGGCTGCATGAGCGGGAATTAGACATTGGTCAAAATTGGCTGCCCGGGTTTTGAAGCGCAGGACTTAAACGTTTAAGTTTTGACTCGCTTCGCCATCGGTAGATGCCCGGCGAGGCGAGGACAACAACCATAACGGGAGCCATCACATGCCACGATTTCTGACTCGGACGCCGCTGACCGTTGCCATTGCCCTGGCATCGCTGGGTGCGGCATCGACCGCCGCTGCCCAGCCCCAGAGCCTGGATGCCAGGCTGGCCGCACTGGAAGATCGCATTGCTGCTGCCGAGCAGCGGGCGGCGGCGGCCGAACAGCGGGCCGACCGGGCCGAGGCGGCGCTGGAGGCCCTCGACGATGCCGAGCTGGAGCCGCGCCTGGCCGACGTCGAGGCCCATGCCGACGGCGATCTGGGGCTGTCGCTCAGCGCCTATGCACGTTCCGGGTTGCTGCTCGACGATCACGGCAAGAGCGCGCCCGGCGGGCCCTACCTGACCCCGGCGGGCGGCACCGGCGGCGCGGTAGGGCGCCTGGGCAATGAGCCGGACACCTATGTCGAGACAACCCTCAACTACAAGCAGCGTTTCGACAACGGAGCCCGTTCGCACTACCGTGTCATGCTGGCCGACGGTGTCACCACCAGCAACGACTGGACCGCCGACGAGTCGAACCTCAATGTCCGTCAGGTCTATGCCCAGTTCAGTGACCTGCCGAGCTTCACCGGCGCCTTCAAGGACGCCAAGATCTGGGCCGGCAAGCGTTTCGACCGCGACAACTTCGATATCCACTGGCTCGACAGCGATATCATCTTCCTCGCCGGTACCGGTGCCGGGGTCTATGACATCCGCCTCAGCGATGCCTGGACCACCAACGTCTCGCTCTACGGGCGCAGCTTCAGCGATTATCCCGTGGTCAGACGCAGCAATCCGGGGCTGACCGGCAGCACCGACAATCTGATCTTCACGCTCAACAACCACATCGGCAACTGGCAGTGGATGGCCAGCGGGCTGTCGGCCAACGACAACGACCAGCGTGACACGGGCAGCCGTGCCACCGCCGCGGAGAGTGGCTTCCATACCATGCTGGCTTATCACGGCGACAGCTTCTTCGGGCTCGGCGAAGGCAGCTTCAAGGCGGCGGCGCTCTACGGCCGGGGGCTCGGTGCGGAGGTCAAGTCACTCGGCTCCGACGGCAACCTGCTCGACGACGCCGAGACCACGCGGCTGGCGCTCTACGGCACGACCTATGTGGCCCCCGACTGGCGGCTGGCGCCGGCCGTGCTCGCCCAGCACAGTGCGGATCGTTACGCGCGAGGCGACAGCTACGACTGGGCGACCGTCAACGCCCGCCTGGCCAACGAGCTGACCGAGAACTTCGAGATGCAGTACGAGGCCAGCTACCAGTGGATGGACCTCGACCCGCAGGGCTACAAGGGACACAACGCGGTGGATGGTGCCTACACCAAGCTGACCGTCGCGCCGACCTTCAAGCCCGAGGTCGGCGGTTTCTGGCAGCGCCCGGAGATTCGTCTGTTCGCCAGCTGGAGCGACTGGGACGCCTCACTCAACGACTTCGCCGGCGACGATGCCCTGGGGGACGACACCTTCACCGGCGGCGAGTGGACCTTCGGCACCCAGATGGAAATCTGGTTCTGAGGCGAGCGCTGCCATTGCGATAACGAACCGGCACACGTTTACTTCGATCGAGCCTGGCCCGTCACCCCACGGTGGCGGGTTTTTTTGATGTGTTGCCTACAGCGACAGCAGGAAGAGGATCAGCGGCGGCGAGAGCAGCGAGAGCAGGAAGCCGCTGACCACGGCGATGGGGACGCAGGACACCCCCCCGTGTTGCTGGATGACCGGCAGGGTGAAGTCCATGGAGGTGGCGCCGCCGTAGCCGATGGCCAGCGGCGTAGCGCGATGGATCACCAGCGGAATCAGCAGGAAGGCCGTCAATTCCCGGGCCAGGTCGTTGAAGAAGGCCGCGCCGCCCAGTACCGGGCCCAGCTGGTCGCCGATGAGGATGCCGGAGAGCGAGTACCAGCCGAAACCGGCCGCCATCGCCAGGCCTTCGTTCCAGTGCAGGTCGAGCAGCGGGGCGGCCAGCAGCCCGGCGGCCAGCGAACTGGCGGCGACGGTCAGAGCGATGGCCAGGCCGTGGCGGTTGAGCAGGATCTGGCGCAGCGGCATGCCGGAATTGCGCAGCTGGCAGCCGATCAGCGCCAGCAGCGCGTAGAGGACCCATTCGGCCAGCGTTTCGGCGTGGTGAGGCGCCTCGGCGAATCCCAGCTGCACAAGCAGCAACCCCGCGAAAATACCGGCGATCACCACGCCGGCCAGCGCCAGCGAGCCGGCCATGGCCGCCAGCTTGCTGGTCGGTGCCCCCGCGAGGCGCGGGGAATCGCCGGCGTGCAGGGCGCTGCGCCGTGAGAGCCCATACAGCGCCAGCAGGTTGACGGGCGTGATGACGGCGAACAGCGTGATCGCCTGGCCGCTCATGCGGGCCAGCTGGCCGCCGAGGTCGTCGAGGCCGGTGAGGCTCACCCCCATCAGCGCCAGGATGGCGTAGATCGAGCCATTGACCGCCCGGTTGATGGCCTGCATCAGGCCGTCCCGGCGCACCGGCACCAGATACCCGAGAATCAGTGGCAGCAGGATCAGCAGCAGACCGGAGAACATCGTCACTCCTCGGCAGGGTGGGGGCAGGGCGGGCATTGCCGCCGTGAAAGGCTCCCTACCTTAGCAAAGTGCGATGCGCGGCGGTGACGACAATCGCTGATGCCCCATCAGCGGGACTGATCGGCCCCCGGGTTGCGGTTCAAATCGGCGAGCTCCAGCGTGCTGCGGAGGTCGCCGTCGCGGCGATAGTCGCCGCCCAGCAACAGTCCGGGCAACGCGGGTGTCAGGCGCAGGCGCAACTGGCGCTCCGGCTTGTCGGGGTGCCAGGTGAGAATGTTCAGGCTGGGATAGTGATGGCCTTCCACGGTCACGTCGTCGCGATCGAGAATGCGGTAGGCCAGCGTGACCGGGGCGCCGTCGTAATCGCGGTAGCGCAGGGTGCAGGGGGCCGCGTCGGCGCCGTTGCAGGATGTCGTGGCCGCCTGGCGGGCCAGGGCCACCAGGGCGGTCTGGCGATCGGGCAACGCTGCCAGGTCGTGACCGTCGAGACGATAGTTTTTGCCCAAGCCGAACAGCCGATAGCCGCTCTTGTAGAACAGCGCATCGAGGCCGTCGTCGGTGACGCGAAAGCGACCGCGCTCGTTGCCTTCGGCGACGGCGATCTGCGCGTTCATGGCACTTTCCCACTGGCCGCCGTCACGGCTCAGCTGATGGTGGATGGTGACGTCCGGCCAGCCGGCGACGTGTAGCCGGTAGGTCGCCGAAAAGGGGTGGGGCTCGGCCGCGGCCAGCGCGGACAGGGCGACCAGCCACAGCGCCAGGCCGAGGGCCAGTCGCACCGGTCGGATGAGAGAGCCTGGGGCCATGCGTCGTCTCCTTCAGCGGGGTGCCGACAGTAAGACCGGCATGGCCGGGCGCGCGTTCCCTGCTATCCTGTTCAGGGAGCCGTGAGCGCCCGAACCAGGGCCAGGCATTGTCTGAAAACTGTCTGCGCTCGGCCATACTGCGTTAAAAATCAGCTCAAAATGCTCATTTACACCCCGTAAACTCCGCTTTTTCGCTGATTT
>LSBP01000012.1 GCA_001577635.1 Halomonadaceae bacterium T82-2
AGCTGGCACGCATCGCCTTTTCACTGATGAAGCATGAGACGGGATATCGCCCTCCAAGCCCCATCAAGGCTTGACGGGCAACATAGAATCTCCCACGGCTTTGCTTCCCCTGGTGAGGTGGCTCTGGGGGGAGGGGATTTATCCCCGACGGCGGGGCCCCGGGGCTGACTCATCGCGACTGAAGTCGCTCCCATGATGATATGCAAAACGCCCGGCCAATTGGCCGGGCGTCTCGGTTCAGCGGGAGCGGGAGCCGCTCAGTCGCGGAACTTCTGCAGCACCAGGCAGGCGTTGGTGCCGCCGAAGCCGAAGCTGTTGGAGAGCACGCGCTCCAGGTTCACGCCGTCGCGCCGCCGGGTGACGATGTCGAAGCCGTCGGCCTGGTCGTCGAGCGAGTCGATGTTGGCCGAGGCGGCGACGAAGTCGTTCTTCATCATCAGCAGCGAGTAGATCGCTTCCTGAACCCCGGTGGCCCCCAGCGAGTGGCCGGTGAGCGACTTGGTGGAGCTCATCGCCGGTGTGGCGTCGCCGAATACCTCGCGGATCGCCTTGAGCTCGGCGACGTCGCCGACCGGCGTGGAGGTGCCGTGGGTGTTGATGTAGTCGATGTCGCCGTCGACGGTGGCCATGGCCTGGCGCATGCAGCGCGCCGCGCCCTCGCCGGAGGGCGCGACCATGTCATAGCCGTCGGACGTGGCGCCGTAGCCGACCACCTCGGCGTAGATTGTCGCGCCGCGGGCCCGGGCGTGCTCGAGGTCCTCGAGCACCACCATGCCGCCGCCGCCGGCGATGACGAAGCCGTCGCGGTCCTTGTCGTAGGGGCGCGAGGCCTTCTCGGGGCTGTCGTTGTAGCCGGTGGACAGCGCGCCCATGGCGTCGAACAGGCACGACAGGGTCCAGTGCTCCTCCTCGCCGCCGCCGGCGAAGACCACATCCTGCTTGCCGAGCTGGATCTGCTCGACGGCGTTGCCGATGCAGTGTGCCGAGGTGGCGCAGGCCGAGGAGATCGAGTAGTTCACGCCCTTGATCTTGAACGGCGTGGCCAGGCAGGCGGATACCGTGCTGCCCATGGTGCGGGTGACGCGGTAGGGGCCGACGCGGCGCAGGCCTTTCTCGCGCAGGATATCCGCCGCCTCGACCTGATTGGCGCTGGAAGCGCCGCCGGAACCGGCGATCAGCCCGGTGCGCTCGTTGGACACCTGCTCGGGGGTGAGTCCGGCATCCTCGATCGCCTGGGCCATCGCCACGTAGGCGTAGGCTGCCGCATCGCCCATGAAGCGGCGCTGCTTGCGGTCGACCAGGGCATCGAGGTCGATGTCGACCACGCCGGCCACATGGCTGCGAAAGCCCATGTCGGCGTACTGGTCCTTGAAGCGAATGCCGGAGCGCCCCGCCTTGAGCGCGTCCAGAACCTGGTGCTGGTCATTGCCCAGGCAGGAGACGATGCCCAGGCCGGTGACTACCACTCGTTTCATGGAAGCCTCCTGATCAGAAATTCGCAGTGGAGGTGAACAGACCGACACGCAGGTCGTTGGCCTGGTAGATGTCCCGGCCGTCGACCGACACGGTTCCATCGGCGATACCCAGGATCAACCGCCGCGTGATCACCCGCTTGATGTTGATGTGATAGGTAACCTTGCCGGCGTCCGGCAGGATCTGGCCCGAGAACTTGACCTCGCCGCAGCCCAGTGCGCGGCCACGGCCCGGATGGCCCAGCCAGCCCAGATAGAAGCCGACCAGCTGCCACATGGCGTCCAGGCCCAGGCAGCCGGGCATGACCGGATCGCCGGGGAAGTGGCAATCGAAGAACCACAGGTCCGGATGGATATCCAGCTCGGCGATCAGCTCGCCCTTGCCGTGCTCGCCACCGGTTTCCTGAATGCTGGTGATGCGGTCGAGCATCAGCATGTTGGGGGCCGGCAGCTGGGCGTTGCCCGGGCCGAAGAGCTCACCGCGGCTGCAAGCCAGCAGTTCTTCGTAACTAAAGGAGTGTTGCTTGCTCACTGAGTCGTTCCGAGAGTCAGAATTGTTGTGCCCCGCACTCTGCGCGACGCGCCTAGTCTACTGGCAGCGTGAAGCGAATGCACGCCGGGCCCCAAGGCTAGTGGGCACCGGCGGCCGGCGCAACGCATCTTTGGACGGAGGTCGGCTTGCGCCGGGGTTCGCGAGCGGGGCATGATGCGTGGGTTTTTACCCTCTCGAGAAACCGCACGATGAAACACCATGTGGCCCGCCTTCACGCTTAATCGCCCGACCAGCTGGATGGGGCTGGCCGCCCTGTCGGCGATGGTCTGGCTGCCGTTTCTCGGGTTGCGTCTGGCGGCGCTGGGCATCGTCGCCGTGGCCCTGGTCGACGGCTGGCGGCAGATCCGTCGGGAGCACCAGCGCCGCCGGCTCAGCGAGGAGGCGCTCAAGCTCTCCGGCGACGGGGTGATCATCGCCGACCGCCACAACCGCATCCTCGGCATCAACCCCGCGTTCACCCAGATCACCGGCTATACCCGCGAGGAAGTGCTGGGGATGGACGCCTCGATGCTCTCCTCGGGTCGTCACGACAAGGCCTTCTATGAGCGCTACTGGCAGACCCTGCAGGCCACCGGGCGCTGGGAGGGCGAGATCTGGAACCAGCGCAAGCACGGCGACCAGTTTCCCGAGTGGCTGCGCATGCAGGCCTGTCACGACGTCAAGGGTCGGGTCAGTCACTATGTGGGCCTGTTCACCGACATTTCCCGCCACAAGGCCCGCGAGCAGGATCTGCGTCGCATCGGTTTCGAGGACCCGCTGACCGGGCTGCCCAACCGCCGCCGGCTGCACGACCTGCTGACCTCGCGACTCAATCGCCTGCGGGCCGGCGAGGGGCTGGACCTGGCGCTGATCGACATCGACGCCTTCAAGGCGATCAACGACGCCCTCGGCGTGGATGACGGCGACCGCTTGCTGGCACGCTTCGGCCAGCGTCTGGCGGCGTTCGTTGCCGGCGGTGTGGTCGGTCGGCTGGGCGGTGACGAGTTCATGGTCATCCGCACCACCACCTTCGACGATCACGAAACCTGGGTGACCAGCCTGCGCGACCACATGAGCGAGCCGTTCGACATGGCCGGCAATGCGCTGCGCCTGGGGCTGACCATCGGCAGCTGCCGGGCGCCGGACGACGGCCGCGAGTCCGGCGTGCTGTTCCAGCGCCTGGAATCGGCGCTGTATACCGCCAAGCGCCACGGCCGCAACCACAACCGGCGCTTCCGGCCGTCGCTGGAGGTCGAGGGCGACCGCCAGCTGGAGCTGGTCAACGAGCTGCGGCGTGCCCTGGCCCAGGGCGACCAGCTCGAGCTGTACTACCAGACCCAGCATCGTCTCGAGGACGGCGGCCTGGTGGGCATGGAGGCGCTGCTGCGCTGGCGCCATCCCCAGCAGGGCATGATCTCGCCGGGGGATTTCATCCCGCTGGCCGAGCGCCACGGCCTGATGGCCGCGCTGGGCAACTGGGTCATCGATCGCGCCGTGGCGCAGCTGGCCAACTGGCAGGCCGCCGGCATGCCGCGGGTGCCGGTGTGGGTCAACATCTCGGCGCTGCAGCTGATCCAGGGCGATCTGGAGGCGCGGCTGGCGGCGGCGCTGACGCGTCATCACGTGCCCGCCGCCCTGCTGGGGCTGGAGCTGACCGAATCGGTGCTGCTCGACGAACGTGCCGGTGACGTCTCGCCACGCCTGGAGGCACTGCGTGCCCAGGGCCACCCCATCGCCATCGACGACTTCGGCACCGGCTATTCGTCGCTGGCCTATCTCAAGCGCCTGCCGATCGACAAGCTCAAGCTCGACCGCGCCTTCATCCGCGCGCTGCCCGAGGATGTCGCCGATGCGGCGATCGTCGCGGCGGTGCTGGCGATGGCCCGCGGCCTGTCGCTCGAGGTGATCGCCGAAGGCGTGGAGACCCAGCCCCAGCGCGACTTCCTGATCGCCGAGGGCTGCCTCTATACCCAGGGCTTCCTGTTCGCTCGACCCCAGCCCGCGGCGGAGGTCGAGTCCCGCTACCTGCGCGCCCTGCAGACCGCCTGAACCGTTGCCGGCAACGCCCCGGTCCCGTCAGGGGGCGCCGGTCCGCGGCGCCGGGCGGGCGCCGGGCTTGGCCAGCAGCAGCTGGCAGGTGCCGATGGTGCGTTCGCGAAAGCCTCCCTCGCAGTAGCTCAGATAATAGCGCCACAGGCGGATGAAGCGTTCGTCGTAGCCCAGTCGCCGTACGGTGTCGAGACGCGCCTCGAAGCGTCGCCGCCACTCGTTCAGGGTGCGGGCGTAGTGAGGGCCGATCTCTTCCAGATCGATCAGGTTCAGCGTGCTGTGCCGGGTCATGGCCTCGAGAATCGCGGTGTGCGAGGGCAGGAAACCGCCGGGAAAGATGTAGCGCTTGATGAAGTCCGCCTCGCGCCGGGCCGCCGTGTAGCGCTGGTCGCGGATGGTGATCGCCTGCAGCGCCGCCAGGCCATCGTCGACGAGCAGCCGGTCCAGCGTCGCCAGGTAGGCAGGCAGGTACTGGTGGCCCACGGCCTCGATCATCTCCACCGAGACCAGGCGGTCGAAGCGGCCCTGGAGTTCACGATAGTCCTGCTTGAGCAGGGTGATGCGATCCTCGAGTCCGGCGGCGGCGATGCGCGCGGCGACGTCGGCGTACTGTTCGTCGGACAGGGTGGTGGTGGTCACCCGACAGCCGCGCGTGCGCGCGGCGTGGATCGCCAGTCCGCCCCAGCCGGTGCCGATCTCCAGCAGGTGGTGCTCGGCACGTACCTCCAGCTTGTCGAGCAGGTGGTCGAGCTTGCCGGTCGAGGCCGTTTCCAGGTCGGCGTCGGCCGTGGGGAACAGCGCACTCGAGTACATGCGATGCTCGCGGTCGAGGAACAGCGCGAAGAGTTCGTTGCCGAGGTCGTAGTGCGCCTGGATGTTGCGCCGCGAGCCGCGCCGGGTGTTGCGCCGCAGGGCGTGCAGGGCGCGCAGCGCAAGCCGTGCCAGCCACGCGCTGCCGCTCTCGAAGCGGTCGTTGACGTGGGCGATGTTGCGGGCGAACAGCCGCGTGAGGGTGACCAGGTCGTCCGCTTCCCAGTCGCCGTCCATGTAGGCCTCGGCGGCGCCCACGGTACCGCCCAGCGCCAGCCGTCGCCAGGCACGCGGGCGGTGCAGCACCACGGTGACGTTCAGGTCGCCCCCGCGGCCGAGCCGATGGTGGGTGGCGCCGTCGATCAGCAGCAGCCGGCCGCCCTCGAGGGCATCCAGGCGGGCCAGCAGGCGGGGCTTGAGGCGCTTCAGCAGCCAGTCGTCGCGCCGGGCGGCCGGGCGACGCAGGGGAAGGGGGCGCAGTGAGGTCACGGTCGGCTCTCCTCGGTGGCGGCGTCGGGGCGCTTGCGGGTGGAGCGGCCGCCGCCGGGGTGGTCATGGACGGGGACGCGCTTGAGCCACAGACGCAGGGCTTCCCAGTGGATGGCAGCGACCGTCTTGAGGCTCATCAACGGGTGACGGGCCAGGCTGCGCAGCAGCGCGGCGCGGGTTGCCGGCTGCCCCTCGAGCGTCAGGGTGGCGTCGAAGTGCCGGACTCCCGAGCGGTGGGCCTCCATGTGCAGATACAGGTGCCGGCCCGGCGCGTTGAAGCGCCAGTGATAGGTCATGTCCATGGGGTTGAACGGCGAGACGTGCAGCGCCTTGGTGAAGTGGGCGGCATGGCCGTGGCGGGCGGGGTCGACCTCGCAGGCGTAGACCTGGCGCTCGCCCCAGGGCGTGTTGGTGACCTCGCCGAGCAGGGCGCGCAGCTGGCCGTGGCGGTCGTGGACGTAATAGAGGGTGATCGGGTTGAAGACCATGCCGAACAGGCGCAGCTGGGTGAGCACGGCGATTCGACCGTCGGCACGGGCCGCCACCGTCTCGCCCAGTTCCTGGCGCAGGCGCTCGCGCACTGCCTCGTCCAGCGGCCGGTCGTGGGGGCCGAGGTAGTCCTCACGGCGAAAGCGCGCCGGTGCCGGGCGACGCGCGCTGAAGCCGGGCACGCCGTCGAACAGCGCGGGCAGCTCGTCGAGCTCCAGCCAGAGCATCCACAGCCGGTAGGTGAAGGCGTGTGCCCTCGGCACCGTCCGCCGGTGACGCAGCTCGCCGCGATAGATGCGGCTGCGTGGGGGCGCCTTCATGCCGGTGTCTCCATGACGGGCGCGCCGGCCGGCGAGGCCGCGGCCTCCGGCGCCGTGCCCAGGGCCGCGGCGACCCGCCAGGCGCTCCATACCCCGTCCTCGTGAAAGCCGTTGCGCCAGTAGGCGCCGCAGTAGTGGGTGCGCCGGGCGGTATCGGAGATCTCGGCATGGCGACCCTGGGCGGCGATGCCGTCGAGGGTGAAGCACGGATGCGCGTAGCGGTAGCGGCCGAGGATGCGTTCGGGGTCGATGCTGGCGGTGTCGTTGAGGGTGACGCAGACGGTGTGAGGCGCATCGATCCCCTGAAGGATGTTCATGTCGTAGGTCACCGACACCCGGGCATCGTCGCCGCGGCCGTCAAGGCGGTAGTTCCAGCTCGCCCAGGTACGGCGCCGGCGTGGCAGCAGCCGGGTGTCGGTGTGCAGCACCACGTCGTTGTCCTGATAGGGCAGGGCGCCCAGGATCTCGCGTTCGGCGGGACTGGGGTCGGCAAGCAGTGCCAGTGCTTGGTCGGCATGGCAGGCCAGCACCACCTGATCGAAGCGGGCCTCGCCGCGGGTCGTGGACAGGGTGACGCCCTCGGCGTCACGCCGGATCGTCCGCACCGGGCAGTCGAGCGCGATGCGCTCGGCGTAGGGCCGGGTGAGGGCGGGGATGTAGCGCCGCGAGCCGCCGGGGATGGTGTACCACTGCGGCCGGTCGTCGATCGACAGCAGGCCGTGGTGGTGAAAGAAGCGCACGAAGAACGCCAGCGGGAAGGCGTCGAGCTCGGCGATGCTGGCCGACCAGATCGCCGCGCCCATGGGCAGCAGGTAGCGTTCGCGGAAGTCCGCGCCGTAGCCGTTGCGGTCCAGGTAGGCGCCGAGGGTGAGCGATGCGTCCAGGCGGCCGCTGTCGAGATCATGCGTCGCCTCGCGGTTGAAACGCAGGATGTCGGCGAGCATGCGGTAGAAGCGCGGGCGCAGCAGGTTGCGGCGCTGGGCGAACAGCGTGGCCAGGGTATGCCCGTTGTACTCGAAGTCACGCCGGGCATCGTGCACCGAGAAGCTCATCTCGGTGGGCCGGGCGGGCACGCCGAGCCGGGTCAGCAACCGGTTGAAGTGCGGGTAGGTACGGTCGTTGAAGACGATGAACCCGGTGTCCACGGCATAGTCGCGGCCGCCGAGGGTGATGTCGACGGTGGCGGTATGGCCGCCGAGGCGTGAACCGGCCTCGAACAGCGTGACGTGGTGGCGGGCCGATAGGTAGTGGGCCGCGGCCATGCCGCTGATGCCGCTGCCGACCACCGCGATGTGCTGGGCGTGACTCATGAGACGGTCTCCGTGTGGTGCCGGCGGCGTACCAGACGCCGGCCCAGGCGTAGCCGCAGTCCCGGCGGCAGCAGGCCGGCCAGCTTCACCAGAGCGGTGAAGCGGCGCGGGAAGTGGATGTCCAGACGGCGGCGCTCCAGGCCGTCGAGGATCGCCTGGGCGGCGGTGTCCGCGTCGATGCGCAGCGGCATGGCGAAGTCATTGCGTTCAGTCAGTGGCGTGGCCACGAAGCCGGGATGCACGAGGCTGACGCCGATGCCCTCGTCGGCCAGGTCGATGCGCAGCGACTCGAGGAAGTGGCTGAGCGCGGCCTTGGAGGCGCCGTAGGCCTCGGCCCGGGGCAGCGGCAGGTAGGCGGCGGCGCTCGACACCGCAGCCAGCAGCGGGGGCAGGGCATCCGGGGCGCGGGCCCGGCGCAGCAGCGGCAGGGCGGCGTCGATCACCCGGATGGCGCCGTGGAAATTGACCGCGAAGACCCGCTCCACCAGCGCCGTATCGAAGCGGCGGACGTCCAGGTATTCGCAGGTACCGGCGACATGCAGCAGCACGTCCAGGCCGCCGAAGCGCGCACCGAGCGTGTCGGCGGCTTCGTGCACCGAGGCAGGGTCGGTCAGGTCGCAGGGCAGCACCAGCGCGTCCGGGTACTGACCGGCCAGGCGTTCGAGCGGTTCGCGGCGGCGCGCGCTCAGTGCCACCCGGTGGCCCTGTTCGAGCAGTCGGCGGGCGAGCGCCTCGCCGATCCCCGAGCTGGCGCCGACGAGCCAGATGCGCCGCCGGCCGGACAGTCCCTGCATGATGATCCCCTCCTTGCGTCGCCGGTCAGGCCAGGCGGCGCTTCAGGTACCGAATCGCGCCGCCGAGCAGCGGCACGTGCTCGTAGAGCAGCGCGCCGGCATCGAAGTAATCGTGATGCTCGCGGACCCGCTCGGCCTCGAAGCGCAGGTACGAGCAGCCCTCCACCGTGACGGGATCACCGCCGGCCAGCGCCGGGTGCGTCACCGTCAGGATCCAGCGGACGAAGGCTTGATCGCCGTCGCGCAGCCGTTCCGCGAACGTGAAGCGGCACTCGCCCACCCGCTCGTAGAGCGTGTCGAAGTAGCGGATCAGTGCCTCCCGGCCTTCGATGCGGTGCCAGGGGTCGCGGAAACTCACATCCGCAGTGTAAAACTCTGCGAGTCGATTTGTACAGGTTTTGTCCAGCTTATTGTAGAAGGCGCAGAACGCCTCCAGGGACGGATCTCGGGTCATCGTCGCCTCCTGGATATGATTGAAACGGTCGGTACATGAGCTTTACGGCAGCAAGCTTGCGCGAGGGCGCTGTGAACCCCTCCTTGGGCGCTACCTTTGCCATCCATGGCAAAGGACCCTCGCTTCACCTTGCTGCCGATGTTCAGACAGCAAAAGTGAGCCTTGAATTAACAAACGGTCTAGCTCCTGGGCAGGGCCTTGAAGGCCGCCAGGGCGCGTTCCCGGGCGGCCTTGTGGTCGACGATCGGCGGCGGGTAGTCGGCCGCCCCCAGGGCGTCACGCGGCGGAGCGTGCCGTGCCTTGGCGGGCAGGTCGGCGAGCTCGGGCAGGTATTCGGCGAGGAAACGCCCGTCGGGGTCGAAGCGCCGCGACTGGGTGGTGGGGTTGAAGATACGGAAGTAGGGCGCGGCATCGGTGCCGGTGGAGGCCGCCCACTGCCAGCCGCCGTTGTTGGCGGCAAACTCGCCGTCGACCAGATGGCGCAGGAAGAAGGCCTCGCCGCGGCGCCAGTCGATCAGCAGGTGCTTGGTCAGAAACATCGCCGTGACCATGCGCAGACGATTGTGCATCCAGCCGGTGCGCACCAGCTGGCGCATCGCCGCGTCGACCAGCGGGTAACCGGTTCGCCCTTCGCACCAGGCGCGGAAGGCATCGTCATCGTCGCGCCAGGCGAGGGCCTCGGTGTGGTGCTGGAAGGGGCGGTGACGGCAGACCTCGGGGAAGCCGACCACGATGTGCTGGTAGAACTCGCGCCAGACGAGCTCGTTGATCCAGCCGGTGAGCCCTGCGTCGCCGTCGCCGAGGTGCCCGCCGTTTTCCGCCATCGCCGCCTGCAGGCACTGGCGGTGAGAGAGCATGCCCAGCGCCAGGTAGGGCGAGAGCTCGCTGGTGCCGGCGATGGCCGGCTGGTCGCGTTGTTCGTGGTAGTGGCGCGCCCGATAGCGCAAAAAGCGCGCCAGTCGGTCGGCGGCGGCCGTCTCGCCGGCGGGCCACAGTCGGGCATCCACCGGCGTGTCGGCCAGGCGTGGCGCGTCCGGCAGCGCCTCGGCGGCGATCGGCAGCGCGGCCTGCACGGTCGGCGCGTCGCGCAGGGCCAGCCGTTCGGCGTCGATCTGGCGGTGCCAGGCTCGGGCGAACGGGGTGAAGACGCTGTAGTAGTGCCCCTGGCCGGTCAGCAGCTCGCCGGGTTCGAAGGCCACGGCATCGGTCCAGGCGTGGCTGGCCAGTCCGGCCTCGCGGAAGGCCGCCTGCACGGCGGCGTCGCGCCGGGCTTCGTTCAGCGGGTATTCGCGATTGAAGTGCAGCGCGGCGACGTCATGCTCGCGGGCGATGGCCAGCAGGGGCTCGGCGGCGGCCGAGAAGTCGCCGATGTCGCGCTGCAGCAGCGGGATATGGTAGCCGGCCAGGGCCTCGCCGAGCGCCGCCACGCCGCGACGCAGGAAGTCGATCTTGTTGGCCCCGTGCCCGTGGTCCTGCCACTGCGCCGGGCAGTGAAGGAACACGGCGATCACCGGCCCACGGCGGGCCGCGGCGGCCAGGGCCGTGTTGTCGAGGGTGCGCAGATCGCTGCGGAACCAGACAAGTTGACGGGCCATGGGGCACTCCTGCAGGGCGTGGGCTCAGCCGATCAGCGGGCGCAGCCGGTCGAGCGCCTGGGTGGGCTGATCGCCCAGGGCCTCCAGTGCGGTGTCCTCGATGTCGCCGGCGCGGATCCGGGTTACCGGTCCGGCCAGGCACACCGGTACCGGCAGCTGGTCGGCCAGCCGCGGCAGCTGGCGACGCACCACGTCGTTGCGTTCGGCCCGGCCGCTGAGCATGACCACGGCGGACGGGCGCAGGCGCTCCACCGCCAGCGGCCAGTCACCCTGGGGCAGCGGCGCATCGAACAGCTGCACTTGGTAACCGGCGTCGGCGGCGGCCAGCGCAAACAGCAGCGACCACAGCGAGCCGGGGTCGTCGGGCAGGCAGGCGACCACCACCAGGGCACCGCTGGAACGGAGATTGGCATGGTAGAGCCGGGTGCCGATGCGCGTGCGCAGAAAGGCACTCAGGAACTGGCGCTGGAGGCCGGCGCCCAGCTGGTCGCCCCAGCGCTCCTCGAGCTCGCCGATCAGCGGCTGCCACAGCTCGTGCAGGCAGGTGGCGACGGGATAGAGCGCCAGCCCCTGGTTGAACAGCGATTCCAGCCGGGCGCCGTCGAGGGCCTCGATGCCGGCCAGCAGCTGCCGGCGCTGGCCCTCCCAGTCGCCGCCGTCGTCGGTGAGGGGCTCGGGGGGCGTCTCGGGCTGATCGAGCAGGTCGCGCACCTGGCTGACCGGCACCCCCCGGTTGAGCCATTGCAGGATGCGTTCGACACGCTGGATGTCGTCGCGGGCGTAGAGACGGTGCCCCTTGGGAGTGCGCTGGGGGCGGATCAGGCCGTAGCGGCGCTCCCAGGCCCGCAGGGTGACGGAGTTGACCCCTGTCAGGCGGGAAACTTCGCGAATCGGATACAGCGGGGCGCCGGTCGGATCCGTTGACTTGTCACTCATGCGCACTCGGGCCTCTTGCAGTCCAACGACACGGCCCGCCTCCCGGGGGCCGTTATCATCTACAGAATGGGGGAGATAGTTGTACAAGGCAACCGCGTTGTACAAATCGTCTTCGCGTCCATTCTATCGCGACGCCGTGGGGTGTGCGCGACTCTCGATAATCGCCGCCAGGGCGTCGACGAAGGCGGAATGCTCGCCCACCGGGGGCAGCAGCGTTAGTGCAAGGTCGGGGTGCTCGGCGCTCAGGCGCTCGAGCTGGCCGGGCACGTCCTCGCGCAGGTGGCGGCCGGCGGCGAAGAACAGCGGCAGAATCTCGGCGCGGCGGCAGCCGGCGGCGGCCAGCTCGGCGGCGACGCTGTCCAGCGACGGCTCGCAGAGCTCCATGTAGGCCAGGCGCAGCGGGCGTTCGAGGCGTTCGGCCAGGGACTGGCTCAGGTTGTCGAAGGGCGCGCGCCAGCGCGGGTCGCGGGACCCGTGGGCGAGCAGGATCAGGGCGTCATGCATGCAGGTTCTCCTTGTCGGCGAGTCGAGTGGCCAGATGGTGGCCCAGAGCGTGGCCGGACAGCCAGGCGTCCTCGATGCGTCCGTCCCGCCAGGCGTCGCCGCACAGCGCCAGGCCGTTGCCACCCGACCGGTAGCCGGGCCCGTCGCTGTCCGCTGTCACCGGCTGGGCGTAGCGCCAGCGATGTGCCGTGAGCAGCTCGGCGGCGGGCAGGGGCGCGGGATACTGCGCGGCGAAGGCGGCGAGCAGGGCTGCGGCCACCGTGTCGGGATCGTCCTCCAGATGATCGATACTCCAGGCGACGTCGGCGAGCAGAGTCAGGCTCTCGCTCTGGGCGTGGCGACCGGGCTTGGTGTGATTGCGGATGACGCGATGCAGCGGCCCCGTCGGGAAGGCGGCGGTCTGCCAGTCCGGTGCCGGAGCCTCGAGCGTCGGCAGCCGCGTGGAAAACCGGACGCAGGCGGCCCAGCAGGGCGTCATCGGGCGTTGCGTGCAGGCCGCCGCCAGTTCGGGGGCGATGGGGCCGAGCAGCACGGCGGCCTGGGGCGTCGGCAGGGCCAGCACCACGCCGGCGAAGGGGCCGTGGTGCGCGTTGGTCTCTGCCGCCAGCCACCAGCCCTCGGGTGTGGACCGAATGGCAATGATGCGCTGGCCGGTGTGTACCTCGAGCCCTTCGGCCAGGTGCCGGGCCAGGGCGCTCATGCGCGGCACCGCGGTGAAGCGCTCGGCGTCGGGTGCCGGCTGCCACCCGTCGGCGGTGACCCGCCACGGACGAGTCGGCCAGGGTGCGACGAGGCCGGCGTCCCGCCAGGCGCTCAGGGCTTGGCGAAACGCCGGGTGGCGTGCGGTGAAGTGCTGGGCGCCGAGGTCGAAGACGGTTTCGTCGACGCGGCGGTTGGCCAGGCGGCCGCCGGGGCCGCGGGCCTTGTCGAAGAGCTGCACGGCCCGACCGTGGTCGACGAGCACGCGGGCGCAGGCCAGGCCGGCGATACCGGCACCGATGATGGCAAGCGGGGCGACCGTCATGCGAGGCTCTCCTGTGCGGGGGCGGAAAAGGGCTGCCGAACAGGTAGTCGCCGGCACGCCGCGCCGACTAGACTAGCAAAGCGTACAACGTCTGTATAACTCGGCTTCAGCCAAGCCAAGGAGGCCCGATGCATGTGT
This sequence comes from Halomonadaceae bacterium T82-2, assembly GCA_001577635.1. Lineage (GTDB taxonomy): Bacteria > Pseudomonadota > Gammaproteobacteria > Pseudomonadales > Halomonadaceae > Modicisalibacter. The sequence continues at coordinate 12,917 of LSBP01000012.1, forward strand.
TGATGACCGGCGGGACCGGCTTCGTGGGACGTCGGCTCGCCGAGCGGCTGGCCGCGGCCGGTCACACGCTGTCGGTGGTATCCCGTGACCCCGAGGCGGCGGCCCGGGTACTGCCGCCGGCGACCGCGATCCGTTCCCGAGTGCTCGACTTCCGCGATATCGGCGTCGAGGCGATCGTCAACCTGGCCGGCGAGCCGATCGCCGACAAGCGCTGGAGCGCGGCACAGAAGTGCCGCCTGGTCGACTCCCGGGTCGCCATCACCCGCGAGCTGGTGACGCTGTGCCACACGGCCGACGCGCCGCCCCGGGTGATGGTCTCGGGCTCGGCGATGGGCTATTACGGCGCTCAGGGCGAGCGGGTGGTGGACGAGGACACGCCGCCCCACGACGAGTTCGCCCACCGGCTGTGTGCCGAGTGGGAGGCGGCGGCCCGCGAGGCCGAGCCGGCCGGCGTGCGGGTGGCGCTGCTGCGCACCGGGCTGGTGCTGGATGCCGGCGGCGGCACCCTGGCGAAGATGCTGCCGCCGTTCCGGCTGGGCCTTGGGGGGCGCTTCGGCGATGGCCGCCAGTTCATGCCGTGGATCCACCGCGAGGATCACGTGCGCAGCATCGAGTTCCTGCTTGCGCGGGACGACCTTGACGGGCCGTTCAACGCCTCGGCCCCGCACCCGGTCACCAACGCCGAGTTCACCCGCACTCTGGCGCAGCGGCTGCATCGCCCGGCGCTGCTGCCGGTGCCGGGCAGGCTGCTCGAGCTGGCGCTGGGCGAGATGGCGCGACTGCTGCTTACCGGCGCGGACATGCGCCCGCGCCGGCTGCTCGATGCCGGCTTTCGCTTCGACTACGAGACGCTGGACGCCGCGCTCGCCGCGATCCTTTCGCGGGGCAAGCGTCGCGACTGACGTCGCTCCCACAATGCCCACAGGGAAGATGTCTCGATGGCTGCTTGTGGGAGGGGATTCATCCCCGAGGACGGAGCCCCGGGGCTTGCCTGTCGCGGATGAACTCGCTCCCGCAACGACGTGATGTTAGCGTCGAGTTTCCTTGTCCACCGTCACGATCACCCGCACCGCGTCGAGACGCAGCCGCGCGCCCTCGATGGCGGTGTCGAGGGCCGCGCGCTCGTCGCGCAGGGCATCGAGTTCGTCCTGACGCACCGAGGGGTTGTGGCGGGCCAGCGCCTGCAGGCGGGTCAGCTCGCCGTCGAGGCGTTCGCGCATGCGGCTCTGGGCGGCCTCGAGGATGGTCGGCAGCTCGCGCTCGGCCTCGCTCTCGCCGCGGGTCAGCAGGTCGCGGAGCTGCTCGTGGCGTGACTTGATCAGGTCGCGGGCCACCGCCTTCTTGACCTTCTGCAGGTTCTTGGCCAGTCCGGTGAACGAGACCTTGTCGGCCAGGTTGGCGCCGGATTCGTCGAGCAGCACGCGGATCGCCGTGGGCGGCAGGAAGCGGTCCACGTGCAGGTGCGTGGGCGCCGGGCAGTGGGTGCAGAAGACCAGCTCGGTGAGCACCCGGCCGGGCGGGATGGCGGGATGATCGAGCAGCGCCAGTGCCGTGTTGCCCATGGTGCCGGTGAGAATGCGGTCCATGATCTCGCGGGTCAGCGGGTGCTCCCAGGAGAGGTGCTGGACGTCGTCACGGGCCAGGGCGCGCTCGCGGGAGCGGGTGGCGGTGAAGCCTTCCTCGCCCTTCACCAGCCCCGGCAGGCCGTCGAGCATCTGCGGGCCGGCGCGCAGGTGCAGCAGTTCGCCGCCCAGGTCCTGGCTGTCGACACCGAAGATGTCCAGCGCCTGGTCCAGGTAGCGCGGCAGGGCGCGGTCCGCGTCGAGCTCGCGGATCGCCGTGGCGACGGCATCGGCGCGCTCGTTGCGGCAGGCGTTGAGCTCGAGCAGGCGGTTGCGTCCGGCGTTGCGTTCGGCCAGCTTGGCGTCGAACAGCGCGCGGGTCTCGTCGACCACCTCGGCGAGGGCGTCGTCGTCGAGTAGCGATTCGGCCAGATCATCACCGAAGGCGTCGAACAGGTCGCTGCCCACGCCATGGGGCGCGCTGAAGGCGTCCATGCCTTCCTGGTACCAGCGCAGCAGCCGCTCGCCGGGGCTGTCGGTGAACACCGGCACGTGGATCTCGATGGCGTGGCGCTGGCCGATGCGGTCCAGGCGGCCGATGCGCTGCTCGAGCTGGTCGGGATGCTGGGGCAGGTCGAACATCACCAGATGGCGGCAGAACTGGAAGTTGCGTCCTTCCGAGCCGATCTCCGAGCAGATCAGCAGCTGGCTGCCGTCCTCCGCGTCGGCGAAGTCGGCGGCGGCGCGGTCGCGCTCGACCAGTGTCAGCCCCTCGTGGAACACCGGGGCGTGGACACCGCCCAGCACGCGCAGCGCCTCGGCCAGATCGATGGCGGTCTGGCGGTCGTGGGCGATCACCAGCGCCTTGTCGCGGCCCATCTCGGTGAGCTGTTCGAGCAGCCAGGTGACGCGCGGGTCGATCTGCCACCAGGGCTCGCCGTTGAGCGGGTCGTCGTCCAGCGCCCGGTAGGTGGCGTCCAGATAGAGCATCACGTCGGGGTGATCGAGCCCGGTCTCGATCAGCAGTTCATCGAGAGAGTCCTCGTCGCGGGCGAGCTTGCGCAGCACGCGGCGGTAGGCCGAGGGCGGGTCGAGGCGCGTGACGTGCAGGCGCCGTTCGGGGAAGCCGCCGACATGGCGCCGGCTGTTGCGGAACATCACCCGGCCGGTGCCGTGGCGGTCGAGCAGCTGGTCACGCAGCTGGGTCCGTGCGGCCTCGCGCTGGGCGCTATCGCTCTCGGGGTCGGCCAGGGTGTCGAGCAGCGCCCGGCTGTCGGCGTCGTCGATGACCGTGGCGGCGGTGTCCAGTGCCGTTGCGTCGCCGGGCAGGGCGTCGAGGGCGTCGATGGCCTCGGCGACCCGCACGTAGCCGGCTTCCTCGGCGCGGAAGCGCTCGAGGTCATGGTAGCGGTCGGGGTCGAGCAGGCGCAGCCGGGCGAAGTGGCTCTCCAGGCCCATCTGCTCGGGGGTGGCGGTGAGCAGCAGCAGCCCCGGCGCCACGGCGGCCAGGCGCTCGACGCAGGCGTAGCCGGGGCCGCTCTCCTCCGGCGTCCAGTCCAGATGGTGGGCCTCGTCGACGATCAGCAGGTCCCAGGCGCAGGCCTCGGCCTGGCTCTGGCGATGCGGGTTGGCGAACAGCCACTGCTGGCTGGCGAGGATCAGCTGGCCGGCCTCGAAGGGGTTGGCCTCGCCATGGGCCTGGCTCTGGCGCTCGTCGAGCAGGGTGACCTCGATGGCGAAGCGGCGCAGCAGCTCGACCAGCCACTGGTGGGTGAGGCTGTCGGGGACCAGGATCAGCGCCCGCTCGGCGCGCCCGGTGAGCAGCAGGCGGTGCAGGATCAGCCCGGCCTCGATGGTCTTGCCCAGCCCCACCTCGTCGGCGAGCAGCACGCGCGGCGCGTGACGCCGCGAGACCTCGTCGGCGATATAGAGCTGGTGGGGAATCAGGTCGATCTTGGGGCCCGCCAGGCCCAGCGCCGGGTTCTGGCTGATGCGGTGGTGGTGATGCAGAGTGCGAAAGCGCAGGTCGAACCAGTCGTTGCGGTCGACCTGGCCGGTGAGCAGGCGATCGCGGGCCTGGTTGAACTGCATGCGGTCGGAGAGCTTGGCCTCGGAGAGCTCGTGCCACTCGCCGGCGGCGTCGAAGCCGATATAGATCACCAGGCCGTCGACTTCCTTGGTGTCGTCGACGGTCAGGGTGACACCCTCGGCGGACTCGATGTGATCGCCGCTGCCGAAGACCACGCGGGTCAGCGGTGCCTGACGCGCGCTGTAGGTGCGGGTTTCCTGGCTGGCGGCGAAGAGCACGGTGACGCTGCGGAAATCGACGTTGAGGATGGTACCCAGGCCCAGTTCGGCCTCGCCGTCGCTGATCCAGCGCTGGCCGGGAATGAAGTCGCTCATGGTGTCCTAAATGCTCGAAGAAATCGGGGCTTGCGGGCCGGCGGGCTTGCGGTCCCGGCCGCCCGGCGATGGGGCGCCGTATACTAACGCAAAGCGGCAGGCGGCTTAAGCGCCGCTCGCGCTTTCTCGCCGATCAGCGGTGGGCGAGCCGGGTCCAGCTGTCGAGCAGCGCCCGTGTCGGCTCCCCGGCGTGGCTCGCCACCCGGCGGCCGTGGCGATCGAACACCAGGGTCGCGGGTAGCCCGGGGGCGTGGCTCAGCGCCAGCCACTTTTCGTGCGGGTCGAGCAGCACCCGGGGCAGGGAGAGGCCGTGCCGGTCGAGATAGCGGCCGACGGCGAGCAGGCTGTCGCCCTCGGCGATCACCGCCACCCGGGCCTCGCCCCGCGCGGCGAGTGCCGCCAGGCGGGGCAGCGTATGCCGGCAGGCCCGGCAGCGCGTCTGGACGAGGGTGACGATCAGCGGCCGGTCGTCGGCGGGCGCGAGGGTGACGCTCTGCCCTTCGAGAGTGTCGAGGGCCAGGTCGGGCAGCCGGGCGAGGCCCGGTGCCGGGGCGAGTGGCTGCCAGATTGTCAGGCCCAGCCAGGCAAGGGCGGCGGCCACGAGCAGCCCCTGGGCGGCGAGCCGGGGGCGTCGGCGGTCGCGCAGGGCCCACGCACTCCAGGCCGCCGCGCCCAGCCAGCCGGCGAGCGGCTGGTAGCCCGGCAGCCAGGGGCGGAGCAGATCCAGCGGGGCGGCGAGCGAGGCCTCGGGGTGCAGGGCCGCATGGCCCAACCGGGCGGCGAGCAGGGCGAGAATCAGGCCGCCGCCGAACCAGACGGCGCGGCGTCGACGCGGCAGGCGAAGTACCAGCGTGGCGGCGATCAGTACGCCGCCGGCGATGAGCCCGGCGTAGAGGCGCGGCAGGGGGATCAGCCAGGAGCCGAGAGTGATGGCGTTCATGGGCGACGGGGGGTTCGAGCGATCGGGCGCATGGCGTGGGTGCAGCGGTGGCGGCGATACCGTGACCAGCCTACGGGGCGGGGCCCGGCTTGTCATGTTCCGTGGATTCAGGGGGCTGCTCCCGACCTGCGACGGTTTAGCGCGCCATTTCCCGCTGCCGGCGGCGAAAGCAACTATCCTGAGAGCGACGTTTCAGAGCACAACGTGATTTCAACGTTGCACGTCGGGATGCGGTCGGCCGGCGGCCGCTGCCTGCCGTGGCGCGTTCCTTTATCAGCTCCTCGCCGGCGTGGCGGGCCTGACGGGCCGCCCGGGAGGCTGCCGTGGGCCAGCGCAACATCTTCGTGGTCGGACTCAATGACTTCAATCGCGCGCGTCTCGAGCAGCTGCGCGGCGCGCAGGACTATCGCTTTCACGGCGTCATCGAACCCGCCGAGGTCTACGACACCGAGGTCTTTCCGATCGAGGACATGCTGTCGCGCGCCGAGGCCACGCTGCGCGACTTCGACGGCCCGGTGGACGCCATCGTCGGCTATATGGACTTTCCGGTGTCGACCATGCTGCCGCTGCTCTGCGAACGCTTCGGCACGCGCACGGCGAGTCTCGAGAGCCTGCTCAAGTGCGAGCACAAGTACTGGAGCCGGCTGGTCCAGCGCGAGGTGATCGGCAACTACATTCCGCGCTTCACCGCCTTCGATCCCTTCGACGACGAGGCGCTGTCGAAGATCGGCCAGGCGGGGCTCTACTTCCCGTTCTTCGTCAAGCCGATCAAGTCGTCGGGCTCGCGGCTGGGCTTTCGCATCGACAGCCCCGAGGACTTCATCATGGCGACCGGGCGGCTGCGCGACGAGATCGGCCTGATCTCCGAGCCGTTCAACTTCGTCCTCGAGCAGGCCAGCCTGCCCGAGGCGGTGCGTGCCGTGGACGGCGGCCACTGCATGGCCGAAGAGATCATCGGCGGCTGGCAGTGCACGGTGGAAGGCTATGTCTTCGAGGGCGAGGTGGTGCCCTACGGCATCGTCGACTCGATCCGCTATCCGCAGGTGCTGAGCTTCTTCTGCTACCGCTATCCGTCGCGACTGCCGGCGCGCATCCAGAGCCGGATGGAGGAACTCACCCGCACGATCATGGCCCACATTGGCTACGACAACGCGGCCTTCAACATCGAGTTCTTCTGGGACGAGGTCCAGAACCGCATCTGGCTGCTGGAGATCAATACCCGCATCTCGCAGTCGCACTGCGACCTGTTCGAGAAGGTCGACGGTGTCAGCCATCAGCAGGTCACCGTCGACCTGGCGCTGGGCCAGCGTCCCGACATGCCTCATCGCGAGGGCGAGTACGCGGTGGCCGGCAAGTTCTTCTACCGGGTGTTCTTCGTCGACGCCACGATCGTGAGCGTTCCCGATCCCGAGGCGATCGCGGCGCTGGAGCGGCGCTTCCCCGGCACCCACATCGAGCTTCAGGTCACCCCGGGCATGCGGTTGTCGGCGCTGCCCGAGCAGGACAGCTACAGCTATGCGCTGGCGCTGGTCTGGATGGGCGCGGACAGCGACGAGGCGCTGGAGGCCAACTACGCCCGGCTGGCCGAGGAACTGGTCTTCGCGTTCGAGGACATCATCGGCTGATGCCGAGGCGACAATCACACGGGGAAGGGGGAGCGTATGCGCATCGTCGAGACCTATTCGCGCCGGGTTCACGAGGAGGAGACCTGGATCACCCTGAGCGACGGGTGTCGGCTGGCGGTGCGCCTGTGGCGGCCGGTCGATGCCGAGCGTCACCCGGTGCCGGCGATCCTCGAGTATCTGCCCTATCGCAAGCGTGACCTGACCGCGAGCCGTGACGCCCAGACCCATCCCTACTGGGCCGGGCACGGCTACGCCGGGGTGCGGGTGGATATCCGCGGCAGCGGCGAGTCGGACGGCGTGCTCACCGACGAATACCTGCAGCAGGAACTCGACGACGGCCTCGAGGTGCTGCGCTGGATCGCCGCGCAGCCCTGGTGCACCGGCGATGTCGGCATGGTGGGCATCTCCTGGGGCGGCTTCAACGGCCTGCAGATCGCCGCGCTGCAGCCACCCGAGCTCAAGGCGGTGATCACCCTGTGCTCGACCGACGACCGCTATGCCGACGACGTCCACCACATGGGCGGCTGCCTGCTGGGCGACAACCTCTCCTGGGCCTCGACGATGTTCGACGCCAACGCCTGCCCACCGGATCCGGCGCTGGTCGGCGAGCGCTGGCGCGAGATGTGGATGGAACGTCTCGAGGGCAGCGGGTTGTGGCTGGCCACCTGGCTGGCCCACCAGCGCCGCGACGACTACTGGAAGCACGGCTCGGTGTGCGAGGACTTCTCGCGCATTCGCTGCCCGGTCTATGCCATCAGCGGCTGGGCCGACGGCTACTGCAATGCGGTTTTCCGGCTGCTGGACGGCCTCTCGGTGCCGCGCAAGGGGCTGGTCGGCCCCTGGGCGCACAAGTATCCGCACCTGGGGGTTCCCGGGCCGGCGATCGGCTTTCTCCAGGAGGCGCTGCGCTGGTGGGACCACTGGCTGAAGGGCAAGGATACCGGGATCATGGACGAACCCATGCTGCGCGTGTGGATGCAGGAATCGGTGCCGCCCTCGGCGCGCTACGACGTGCGCCCGGGACGCTGGGTCGCCGAACCTGACTGGCCGTCGCCGCGGATCGTGCCGACGCCATTCCGGCTGACCAGCGGCCACGACCTGGAGCCCGAGGTGGCGCGGATCGCTGCCGACAGCGATCTGGACGACATGCCGCTGACGATCCGCTCGCCGCTGTTCGTGGGCCTGTATGCCGGCAAGTGGTGCTCCTACAATGCGCCGCCCGACCTGCCCCACGACCAGCGCGACGAGGACGGCGGTGCGCTGATCTTCCAGACCGCGCCGCTCGAGCAGCCGCTGGAGATCTGCGGCCAGCCGGTGGTGGAGCTGGATCTGGAGGCCGATCAGCCGGTGGCGATGGTCGCGCTGCGCCTGATCGACGTCGGCGAGGACGACAAGGCGACGCGGGTCTCCTACGGCCTGCTCAATCTGACCCATCGCGACAGCGACGCGTTTCCCGAGCCGCTGGAGCCGGGTCGGCGATACCAGGTGCGTGTCCTGCTCAAGCACATCGCCCAGCAGTTCCCCGCGGGGCATGCGATCCGCCTGTCGCTGTCGAGCAGCTACTGGCCGCTGGCCTGGCCGGCGCCGATCCCGGCCAAGCTGACCCTGCATCCGGCCGAGTGCCGGCTGGTCCTGCCGTGTCGCGAGCCGCAACCCGCCGAGGAGGCGGCGCTGCCCGCCTTCGCCGATCCCGAGGGGGCGCCGCCGCTGGCGCGCACGCTGATCCAGCCCAGCCAGGAGGCCTGGCGGGTGATCCGCGACCTGGGCAACGACCGCACCACCCTGGAAGTGATCAACGACGAAGGCACCTACCGCCTCGACGACATCGACCTCGAGCTCGCGGTGCGGGTCACCGAGCGCTACAGCTACGCCTACGGCAACTACGACAGCCTGAGCGGCTGGACCGAATGGCGGCGCAGCTTCGCCCGCGGCGACTGGCAGGTGCACACCGTGGCCCGCACGCTGATGACCTCGGACGCCGAGCATTTCCGCCTGCGTGCCACCCTGGACGCCTACGAGGGCGAGAGCCGGGTGTTCGCCAAGACCTGGGACGAGACGATTCCCCGCGATCTGGTGTGACGTCGTCGCTGCGCCGGGCCGCCATCGGGATGCTGTCGCCGGTGGCGGCCCCACGGGCAGGGCGAGGTCAGTGCAGTCGGGGCTCGCTCAGGGCGCGATTGGCCTGAAGAGCTTGGGTATAGGTGGGGTAGCGGTCGACCTCGCGGATCTTGCCGCCGGTGGTTTCCAGCAGCAGCCAGTAGTCGGGCTGCTTGAGCTGCCTGCCCGGGCCGAGGTTGGCCGGCGTGATCTTGAAGCTGCGAATCGCCATGACACCCTCCTTATGTTACACAAGGATACAAAACAAGCATGGAAGAGCGACATGCATCGTGAAACGCGATTTTCGCCGTGAATAAGACCGTCAGGCGGGCGCGTGAAGCGGCCTCGGAAAGAGCAGGAAACTCGTCCTGCGGGAGCAGGAAGATGCGACGCACAGGCGGGTTCCCGTCTGTGCGTCGCCAGCGGCGTGACGCCGGGCTACAATGAGCCGCCTGCGGGCTGTGGCCCGGAGCCTGATTTCCGTTGGCTTGAGGCGGTCCTGCCGCCCGGAGTGTCCATGGCAAAGCGAGTCGACACCCTGCGCGCCCTGGCGATTGCCAGTCAGGCCGTGGGTTTCATCCTCATCATCACCCTGGAAACCATGCTCGGCGATGCGGCGCGCCCCTGGCAGGGCGTGACCCTGGCGGTGATGCTGACGGCGGCACTGAGCATCGCCCTGGTGCGTCTCTACCGCCGCAATCGGGCGCGCAAGGCGGCCGCCGAGCGGGCCCGGCGGGCTTCCGAGACCTGGATGTCTGACTGACGTCTTCCCTTGTGCGGCAATTAACAAAAGGATGCGCAAGTAAACAGTATAAAACGTTGATGAAATTGTTGTTTCTCACGCTGACGTCTATAAGAGATGCCATATAAGAAAAGTGAGGAACACCATGCTGGCGCGCAAGGTGCGGCAGCGAGCCGTTGTGGCCTGCTGGAGCTTTACGCTGTTGCTTATTCCCGGCGCCATGGCAGTGGTGATGCGCTTCAATCCTGCTGTCTACGCCGGTCTGCCGTTATCGCGGCGGGAATTCGTGGCCGTGATGCTGGCGTTTTTCGTGATGGCATTCATCGGGATTGCCTTTCTTTGTTCTAAGTTGAATGAGGATCTCGATACGGTCATGCAGGAGAATGACGCCGAAAGTGACGACGCCTTTTCTCGGAAATCGAGAGGCAGAAAGCCGATCAAGGATATCGACCTTCTGGCCGACGATCAGGATGTCGGGTTACGTATATTGCGCATGGCCCAGGGTAGTCCGTTGCGGGGGAAGGTGCCGGAATGGGCGGTGATTCGCACCCTCAATGGCGGAATGCCGTCCACGGCAGCCGAGGCCAATAGCCTGGTGAAAAGCGGCTCCAACCAGATGGAATGGGTCAACCCGCGAGGGGAGGTCAACGTGGCCGTGTTTCAGAGTGCCGGACCGGATCTCAAGATTCAGGTGCAGCAGATCCGCCGGCCCGCCGCTCGAGCGTGACGCGCTCGCCGCGGGGTCGTCGAGAGTGGCGCATCCGCGACGGTGATGGCATAACATCCGGACAGCCTGATAACCGGAGGTGGTCGCCATGATCGAGCGCTGGTTGCGACGCAGCCGACAGATGATTCATGTCACGGTGGTGCTGGCCATCCTGGCGGCCTTCGTGCTCTACGCTCTGGCCTGCCTGAGCCTGCTGCAGACGCTGTGGTCGCTGGCCTCAGGCGGCGTCGGGGATGGCAATACCCTCAAGGAAAGCGCCGTGGGGCTGCTGAAGATGATGGACCTGCTGCTGATCGCGGCAAGTTTTCAGATCATGGCCCACGGCATGTATCGGCTGTTCCTGCGCCCCGACTTCGAAAGCCCCGGGCCTCTGCAGGTGGCCAGTTTCACCGAGCTCAAGCACTCGCTGGTCACGGTGGCCGGCATCGTGCTGGTGATCCTGTTCGTGGAGAACGCCGTCAAGCTGGGCGCAGGGCGGCCGATCCTCGAGCTGGGTATCGCCATTGCGCTGGTGATCGCCGCCTCGGGCTGGGCGTTCCGCTCCGGGAAGGGGCATTGACGTGATGTTGTGGCGTGGTGTGTGTCCTGCTGCTGATCTTGTCGGCTCCGAGGCAGGCCTCGGAGGGCTCACAGCCAAAAGAGGGCAACGCTAAGGAATGCCTCTCTATAGCTATAGCTGCAGGGCGTCACGCCAGCAGGGCATTGAGTTGCTCCACACAGGCCTGAACGACGTTTGCCGCCGCGTCGCTGTTGGATTCGGGGCATGCTGAGAGGATCGCAATGCCGGCCGCGCCAGCGTTCGCCGACCACGGCAGGGTCCGGCGGCAGGGAGTTGTAGGCAAACATGGTGGCCGCCTAGGACAGGTTGTCACCCAGCAGGCACCCCCCATGTAGTGCACATCATCGGCATAGCGATCATCGGTGGAGCAGACGCTGACCACGGCCTCGAGCGCCAGCGGCCAGCTGCCGGCCATTGAAGCCGCCCCAGGAAATGCCGGTCATGCCATTGAATCAGGGCTGCGCGGCGATCCATACGAGTACATCCTCGCCGTCGAGAAGTTCTTGTTCCAGGTATTCGTCATGCAGTATTCCCTCGGAGTTGCCGCTGCCACGCGGGCCCACGCGTACCGACGCATAGCCGTGCCCGGCGAAATAATGAGGGTGGATGGCGTCCCGCCTGGCGGTGCTGTCACGCAGCCGGTAGGGGATATATTCCAGGCTCGCCGGCACGGGAGACTCGTGGGTATCTTCCGGAAGCCAGAGGCGCGCATTGAGCCGAGTTCCATCGCGCAGGGGAACGCAGGGGAATCCAGACGAGGGCACGCCGCTCCACCCCATGCGGGAATGCCGTGACGACCTTCATGACAGCGCCTGCCGGCGACCGATATCCATCGCGCTCATTCCTGCTCGGCCCCTGTGTTGCGCTCAGCCGCCCGGTTTGGCCTGCGCTGCACCTCGTAGGGCAGCATGTCCTGGCAGCGTCGCAAGCGGTTGCGCAGCGCCGACTCGCTATTGGCGCCGAGAAACACTACCCCTAGCTCGTAGGAAAAGGAGTCCTGGTGTCGCAGGCGTGACAGCGACATGCCTTCATGCACGTTGCTCTCGAAGATAGCCCCCGGGAAACACGCCTCGACCTGCTGCGATTCGTCGCGCGTCGGCACGCGGCTTACCCGCCCTTCGTGGAACACCCGAATCATCTGTTTGGCCGCCAGCCGATAGCGTCCCTGTCCGCGCGGCATTCGCGGCGGCAGGCCCAGAGCTACATCGATCATCACCTGGAAATGCGGCGCGCCATCCACCAGCTGAAACAGCGCGGCATGGGATCGGGAAAGCCGGGAGTTGATTTCCAGCAGCCAGATCCGGTCCTGCCGCCGATCATGGAAGAACTCGATGTTGAAAGGGGCATCGTCATAACCGATGTGTTCGACAAAGCGTCTTGTACACGCGACCATCCGCTCCCGCACTGACCCTGGCAGCTTCGATGGGTAGACATAGCGCGACAGCACCGACCGGTGATGCGAGTCGCGAACCGAATCCACGACGCCATAGACATGTACCCGTCCGTTCTGCACATAGCCTTCCAGCGTGTATTGCCGGCCGATGGAGATCAGGCTTTCGGCAATGCAGTGGTGGCCGGTCACGGTCGCGACGTCTCGCGGAATTTCCGCGTGGGCAGTGCTCTGTGCGAGCGGCTTGCCATAGCGCCTAATACCGGCGCGGATAACCGGCAAGACGTTGCGTAGTGTTGCGGCGTCGTCGATGCGAAAGCCGAGGTGGGAAGAATGCGCCGTGATGGGCTTGAGCCAGAAAGGGTAATTCAGCACCACCTGCCTGACGGGGTTCTCATCGAAGGGATCAATCACTTGAAAGGTGGGAACGCAGTCGGGTACGACACGTTTCTGTTCGATTCGGCTCCAGTACTTGTGCTCGCACTGCAATATCGATTCGAGCGACGGCCCGCGCAGCCCCAGACGACGGCGCAGCAAGGGGAGCAGTACGCTAGTGGGAAAGTCCCAGTAGCTGATGATGGCATCTACCTGGTGCGGAAAGCGCGACAGCTCGTTCAGTGCTCGATCCACCAATCCATCGATGTCGTACTCATCGGTGTGCACGACCTCATCGACCGACAGCAGAGGGTGGAAAGCATAGTCATCAGCCTGCCGGAGCATTGGCATCAGCCGCTTGCCCAGAGCGTCGTAACCAATCACGAATACGTTCCAGGACATGCCTTTTCTCCCCTGTCTAGCCATCGTGTAACGGTGTGGAGCTATAAAGGATGGCATTCGAGGCCAGGGCTTCCTTGATGCTGGTCAGCACACGAATGGATGACGGCGGGCGGCAAGCAGGGAGGCGGGAGAGTCGGTGAGGCCGGGGGCGATTCACGTCACTTGTTGGCCGGCCCCTATCCCGACGTCTGTTGCTCTATCGCGTCATGACAACAGGGTATTGAGTCGCTCCACACAGTCCTTGACGGCGCTTGCCGCCGTGTCGGCATCCAGGTCGTCCAGCGCAACGACCCCCACGCTGCCCTCGAAGCCCGAACGTGATGCCGGATCGCACAGCGGACAGGCCACGCCCACGGCGCCGCGCTGGAGCTGCCCGCGGGTAATGCTGTAGCCCAGGCGGCGAGCGTCGCGTACCGCGTCGCTGTCCGATTCAGTTTCGGGGCGTGCCGAGAGGATGGCAATGCCGGCCGCACCGAGGGTCAGGGGATGTCGGCTTCCCACCCGGTAGCCGACCCGGAGCAACGCCTCTTCGGGCTCGGCCACCATCAAGGCCACGCACTCATCGCCTTGGGCGGCCGACAGGTAGGCGGTGGCGTTCGTCTCGCGGGCGAGGCGACGCAGCAAGGGCTCGGCCACGCTGCGTAGTTGCGGCTCGAATTGCGCGGCGAGGCCGAGGACCCCACCCCCCAGGCAGATGGCCCCGTCCTCCCGGCGATAGGCGAGGGCGTTCGCCTCCAGCGTCGCCACGATGCGATAGACGATCGCCCGGTTGATCCCCAGCGCCTCTGCCAACTCGGCAATGCTCAGGCCGCTTGGGTGGCGGGCGATGATCTTGAGGGCCTGGAGCCCCCGATCGAGGGTTTGCAATTGACTCATCGTGCGTGGCTCGCCGTTCAGAAACTGCAACTTAGACTTTGGGCTAGAGAGCCCAGGGTATCACCTGTCCGCCCCTTGACCCCGGTCAAGGGCTTACCTATGTTCGTTCACAGAACAAGTCTTTTCAATAAAAGTAAATAACGAGACCCGCCATGCTCACGCCTCGGACCTCGCCGCGTGCCGACGAAGGACGTTGTCCTTTTCGCGACGCCGCCTCTCATGCCTCCGATGTGGCGCCGAACGGCTGCCCGGTATCGCCGCAGGCGGCATCGTTCGATCCCTTCGAAAGCGACTATCAGCTGGATCCGGCGGAGGCGCTGCGCTGGTCCCGCGATCAGGAGCCGGTCTTCTACAGCCCCAAACTCGGCTACTGGGTGGTCAGCCGTTACGCCGATGTGAAGGCCATCTTCCGCGACAACCGAACGTTCTCGCCGTCCATTGCCCTGGAGAAGATCACGCCGACCACCCAGGCTGCGCAGGACACGCTCCAGCGCTACGGCTATGCCATGAACCGCACGCTGGTCAACGAGGACGAACCGGCCCACATGGAGCGCCGCCGCGCCCTGATGAAGTCGTTCGAGCTGGAGGAGCTGGCCCATCACGAACCCATGGTGCGGCGCCTGACGCGCGAGTATCTGGATCGGCTGGTCGACAAGGGCGAGGCGGATCTGGTCGATGAGATGCTCTGGGAGATCCCGCTGACCGTGGCGCTGCACTTTCTCGGCGTGCCCGAGGAAGACATGGACACGCTTCGCGAGTACTCCATCGCCCACACCGTGAACACCTGGGGCCGGCCCTCGCCGGACGAGCAGGTCGCCGTCGCCGAGGCGGTGGGCAAGTTCTGGCAGTATGCCGGCCAGGTGCTGGAGAAGATGCGGCAGGACCCTGCCGGCCATGGCTGGATGAAATACGCCATTCGTCGCCAGCAGGAACTGCCGGAGGTGGTCACCGACTCCTACCTGCATTCGATGATGATGGCCGGCATCGTCGCCGCCCACGAGACCACGGCACACGCCACCGCCAACATGCTGCGCCTGCTGCTGGAAAACCGCGCGGTCTGGGAGGATCTGTGTGCCAACCCGTCCCTGATTCCCAATGCCGTCGAGGAGTGCCTGCGTCTGTCGGGGTCGGTGGCCGCCTGGCGGCGTATCGCCACGACCGATACACGGATCGGCGACGTGGCGATCCCCGAGGGGGCGAAGCTGTTGATCGTCAGTGCTTCGGCCAACCATGACGGCCGGCACTTCGAGAATCCCGATGAGCTGGACATCTATCGGGACAACACCACCGATCATCTGACCTTCGGTTACGGCAGCCACCAGTGCATGGGCAAGAATCTCGCTCGCCTGGAGATGCGGATCTTTCTCGAAGAATTCACGCGCCGCCTGCCGCACATGACCCTGGTTCCCGACCAGACATTCACCTTCGTGCCCAACACCTCGTTCCGTGGCCCGGAGCATCTGTGGGTACGCTGGAACCCGACCCGGAACCCCGAACGCCGCGACGGCTCGCTACGGGAGCAGGGGCGTGATTTCCCGCTGGGCGCGCCCTCCCGGCGCGATGCCGAGCGGGAGGCCGTGGTGACTCAGGTCATCCACGAGACGCCCGACGTCATCCGCCTGGTGCTGGAAGATCCGCGCGGGCGACCACTGCCGCGCTGGACGCCCGGCTCACACATTGACCTGGCCGTGGGCGACGTCACGCGCAAGTATTCCCTGTGCGGCGACCCGGACGACGAGTATCGCCTGGAGGTCGCCATCCGCCGGGAAGCGCCGGGGCGGGGCGGCTCCCGCTACATCCATGACACGGTCAAGCCGCAGACCCGGGTACGTCTGCGGGGCCCGCGCAACCATTTCCGGCTGGACGAGACTGCCGACGACTACCTGCTGATCGCCGGTGGCATCGGCATCACCCCGATCATCGCCATGGCGGATCGACTCAAGCGGCTTGGCAAGCGTTACACCATCCACTACGGGGGGCGTTCCCGGGGCTCCATGCCCTTGCTGGCGCGACTGAAGCGGGACCATGGCGATCGGCTGTGCCTGTATCCGGCAGACGAGGGGCGGCGTCTCGATCTACCGGCCGTCGTGGGCGGACGTGGCGAGGCCCAGGTCTATGCCTGTGGCCCGGCGCGTCTGCTCGATGCGCTGGCGGAGCTCACCCGGGACGCTTCGGACGCCATCCATGTCGAGCACTTCAGCGCGAGTCACGCGATCCTCGATCCCCGCCAGGAGCAGGCCTTCGAGGTGGAACTCAGCGACTCCGAACTGACCGTGCCCGTAGCCGCCGACCAGACCGTGCTGCAGGCGCTGCGCGCGGTCGGTGTCGACGTGCCCAGCGACTGTGAAGAGGGGCTGTGCGGCACCTGCGAGGTAGCCGTCATGGCGGGCGACGTGGATCACCGTGACAAGGTTCTGAGCGCCGACGAGCGAACCGCCAACCGGCGCATGATGACCTGCTGCTCCCGTGCGAAGCGCGGCAAGCTCGTGCTGGGACTCTAGCCGGTCGATAACGTCTTTCTCCCGGCCCCTGACGGCCAAACAACAATACCAACCCCATCTCCGCGCCTGCGGAGCAATCAGGAGCACCCTGTGAACAACAAGACGCTTACCTTCGCCTCGCTTGCCATCGGTGCGACGCTGCTGATGTCGCAAGCCGCCTCCGCCCAGACCACGCTCAAGGTCAGCCATTACCTGCCCCCCGTGCATGGCATCCATACCGATTTCATCGTGCCCTGGACCGAGCAGGTCACAAAGTGCACCAACGGTGAGGTCCAGTTCGATATCTATCCGGGCGGAACGCAGCTGGGCAATGTCGCCAAGCAGCAGGAGCAGGTGCTGGCCGGCGTCGTGGATATCGCACTCGGCCTCCAGGGGATCCCCCGCGGGCGCTTCCCGCGCACCTCGTTGATCGAATTGCCGTTCATGACGCGCGATGCCGGGGCCGCCAGCGAGACGCTGTGGGCGATGTATCCCGAGTATCTGGCCCCCGAATATCGCGGCCTCAAGGTGCTCGCCTTGTTCGCCCATAACGGTGGGCTCATTCATACGGCGGACAAGAAGGTGGAAACCATGGAGGACATGCAGGGGCTGCGCCTGCGCACTCCCAGTCCCGCCGTCTCGCAGATGCTGACGGCGCTGGGCGCCACCCCGCAGGGCCTGCCGCCGGGCGAGGTCTACGAGAACATTCAGAAGCACGTGATCGACGGGACCGTGTTCCCCTGGGACCCGGTGAAGTCGTTCGGCTTGAACGAGGTGCTCAACTATCACCTGGACGCCGGCGCCTATACGGTCCCGTTCTTCTTCGTGATGAACCAGCGCAAGTACGACTCGCTGCCCGAGAACGTCCAGGCGTGCATCGACGAAGCGTCGGGGGCCTCGCTGGAGGCCAAGTTCGGTGACTGGTGGGACAAGTGGGACGCCGCCGGCCGCGAGGAAGCCGTGGCCTCCGGCGATGTCATCACCCACCTGACGGATGCCGAGCGTGAGCGCTGGCGCGAGGCACTGAAGCCCACCACCGAGGCCTATATCCAGGAGGTCGCCGATCACGGGGTCGACAACGCGCGCGAGATCTACGAACGCATGCGCGAGCTGCTCGCCGAGAAGCAGCAAGACGACGCCTCCTGAGCCTCCTTGCGTGGGCCGGCACCCGCCAGGGTGACGGCCCGCCGTCTTTAGGGTGACCCTATTTATGCGATATGTGATAACCGCCTTGCGCTCCCTGGTGACGCTGGTCGCCGTGATCGGGGTCGCGGCGTATGCGGCGGCCGCGCTGCTGACGGTGGCCGACATCATCGGCCGCCAGCTCGGCTATCCCGTGCCCGGGGTGGTCGATCTGGTCCAGTTGTTCGTGCTGGGCGGGGCCTGGCTGGTCATTCCCTACGCCTTCATGACCGGGGCCCATGTGGGGGTGGATCTACTTGTCGAGTCGCTGCCCCGTCAGCTGACGCGCGTGATGCGGGGCGTCGCCGGGCTGGCCGCCATGGCGCTGCTGGGGATGATGCTGTACTTCTGTTACGCCACCTTCCAGCAGCAGGTCATGTTCGGTGATCGTTCGCAGCAACTGGGCATCCCGATCTTCTACTACTGGGTGCCGCTGCTGTTTGGCGTCGGCCTCTCCATCGTCGGGACCGGACTCGGCCTGCTGCCGTCCCTGCAGCCGACGGCTTCCACGGAGGTCGCCTCATGAGTGGCGCGATGCTCGGTCTGGCCGGTTTTGGCCTGACGCTGGTGTTGATTGCCTTTGGCTTCCCGGTCGCGGTGGCCATGGCGCTGGTGGGGGTCGGTGGTTTCTGGTGGCTGAACGGACTCATGGGGGCCGGGTTCATCCTCGGCTCGTCACCCTTCGAGGCGATCTTCCCGTACTCGCTGAGTGTCGTGCCGCTGTTCGTGATGATGGGCGTCTTTGCGGCGCGCGCCGGGCTGTCACGTTCGCTGTTCGACATGGTCAACAGCTTTCTGGGTCATGTGCGTGGCGGGCTCGCCGTGACCGGCGTCGGTGCCTGTGCCATCTTCGGCGCCATCTGCGGGTCGTCCCTGGCCACGGTCGCGACGATGGGGCGCGTGGCGATCCCCGAGATGGAGAAGCGCGGCTATGACGGCTCGCTGTCGTCCGCTTCCATCGCCGCGGGCGGCACGCTGGGGGTCTTGATCCCGCCCTCCATCCTGCTGGTGATCTACGGCATCCTCACCCAGACCTCGATCGGCCAGTTGTTCATCGGTGCCATCCTGCCCGGGATCATCGGGGCGGTGCTCTATGGATTGGCGATTATCGTGCGGGTACGCATGGCCCCGCATCTGGCGCCTTCCACGCCCAGGGCCGGGTGGGGCACTCGGCTGGCCACGCTGCGTCGGGTCTGGGGGGTGCTATTGCTCTTCGCGCTGGTGATCGGGGGCATCTATCTGGGCTGGTTCTCGCCCACCGAGGCCGCCGCGGTGGGGGCTGTCGGCGCCTTCGGCCTGGCGCTGCTTTCCGGTGAGCTCGATCGCCAGGCGCTGTGGGGCGCGGTGCGGGAAACCGCGGGCCTGACGGGGATGATCTTCTTCATCCTGATCGGCGCGTCGCTGTTCAACTATTTCCTGGAAACCACCGGGCTGCCCAGCGCGCTGATCGGCGGCATCGAGGCCAGCGGACTGTCGCCGGCCATGGTGCTGGTCCTGATCATGCTGTTCTACATCATCCTGGGCTGCTTCATGGACGCCATGTCGATGATCCTGCTGACCGTGCCGTTCCTGGCGCCGGTCGCGGCCTCGCTGGATTTCGACATGGTGTGGTTCGGCGTGCTCGTGGTGACGGTGGCCGAGATCGGCCTGATCACCCCGCCCATCGGCATGAACCTGTTCGTGGTCCAGGCAACCCAGCCCCATCTGACTCAGCGCATGGTCATCCGCGGGATCCTGCCGTTCATCCTGGCGGATGTGGTGCGGCTCGTGCTGCTGGCAGCGCTTCCTATGCTGACTCTGTGGTTGCCCGGGAAGATGTTCTGAGGGCAATGGCTATCGCTATCCTTCATCGCAATGCCTCGTGTCTGTAGGTAATGCGGTGATCGAAGCGAGGGTGACGGGTGTCTAGAACACCCGGGGCGACTCAGGGTTCAGAGGAGTAAGTTTAAAGCCCCTCCACCTCGATCCCATGCCGAGCAAGCCAGGCCTTGCGCTGTTCATAGTCCGGCATGGCGCGCTCCAGGCGGCGCCAGAAGGCGGGGGTGTGGTGGGGCTCGTACAGGTGGACGAGTTCGTGAACGACCACGTACTCGGCGATGTGCCGGGGCAGCAGGATGGTCTTCCAGTGGAAGTAGACCCGGTTGGCTTTACCGCAGGAGCCCCAGCGATAGCCAAGGTCCTGGACCTTCACGCCAGCGGCCTCCAACCCCATGCGTCGGGCATGCTCCCTCACCTTGGCGGCGAGCCAGTCTCCGGCGCGGGCGCTGTACCAATGGACAAAGTGTTCACGAGCATCGGGCAGGGCGTCTTCGCGTAGCTGGAAGCGCCCGGCGGCCAGCTTGAGCGGAACACCCTGGATATCAGGGGCCACTCGCTTGAGTCGGTAGCTGCGTCCCAGATACAGGAAGCCCTCGCCGTTGACGTATTCCTTGCGCGGAAGTTGGCGCCGGCGCTCGGCCTTCTGCGCCAGCTTCTGGTAGATCCACAGCCGCTTCTCGAGCACGAAATTGCGCAGGAGCTGTTCATCGGTGCCCGTGGGCGCGGCGATGACCAGTTCGCCGTCGCGGTCCACGGTGATCTCCAGCGTCTTGCGACGCGAGCTTTCGCGCACCTCGAGGGTGAGGTCGTCCACGTCCAGCTGTGTCATGCGTTCACCAGCTTATGGTGGTTGCTGCGCGCCAACTCGAAGAGCCGCTCGGCGGTGGCCTCGGCCTGGTCCATCGGCACCAGGCTGCCCATCATCAGCTGGCTGAACAGGTGCTGCTTGAGGCGCTCCTGATCCGGGATGTGAGAAGGCTTCCAGAAGTCGGGAATGGCGATCTCCGGCTGGATCGTTGCTACGACCTCTTCGGTGGCATCGAGCAGCGATTGGGCGGTGGCCGGGTCCATGCTCTCTGGTTCCAGGCCGGCGCTGGCCACCAGCTCACGCCAGAAGGGCTCGGCATGGGCGGGCATCTCGGGAATTCCCTCGCCCGGGTCTCTAGCCCCGTCACGCAGTTGCTGGATCAGCGTCCTGAGCGCTTCCACCTGCTCGGCCCACTGGCCATCGAGCTGGTCGAGCAGCTCCTCCAGGCGCTCACTCAGGCGGCTGTACTTAACCGGATCTTCATCCAGGTGCTTGCGCACGTGGGAGCGCACCGCGTGCTCCATCTCCGAGGCCTTGGCCCGGTCGCCTGCCTGGCGGCCGACGTGCTCATCGAACTCGGCATCGGTGAGCTGAACCGGCGGGATGCGCGGGTCGATGCCGAGCGAGATTACATAGTCGTCGATCAGCTTGCGCACCTTGTTGCCGGTATCGCGCCCGAGCTCCGGGGTGTCCTTGTAGCGGTTGCGCGCCAAGGCATGGATATAGGCAAGGCGCTTGGCGTCGTTGACGAACTCCAGTCCCTCGGGCCGCGGCAGCACGTCGTCCAGGCCACGATTGAACTCCTTGAGCTTGACCATGAACTCGGCGCGCACCCGCTCATCACCGAGCGCTTGCACCGCCTCCTCGGCATCGTCCAGGTCGTCCACGCCCTGAGCACGCAGCACGTCGATGACCCGCAGGTGGCGATCGCGCAGCAGCGGTATCTCGTCCTTGAGGCTCTGCAACGCGCCCTCGATATCCTCCTCACTGTAGGCGGCCAGGGCCTCCTTGAGGTGGTTGGCCACGCCGAAGTAGTCCACCACGATGCCGTGGGTCTTCCCGTGGCCGGTGCGGTTGACCCGGGCGATGGCCTGCAGCAGCTCCGCCTCGCGCAGCGAACGGTCCAGGTACATCACCCCCTCGATGGGAGCGTCGAAGCCGGTCAGCAGCATGCTCTTGACGATCAGGAAGGCCAGCGGATCGTGCTTGGCGGGATCCTTGGGCGCCTCGCCGGAGAGCGGCCGCAGCGGCTTCTTGAAGCGCCTGATGTGATTCTCGACGGCGGCGCGGTCGCTCCACCTGGCCCAGGCGGAATCGTCGTTGTTGCCGCCGCTGAACACCACCGCGAACTCCAGCTCGCACAGCACCTTGCGATAGCGCCAGGCCTGGATCGCCGCCTTGACCCGGGGTGGGCGCAGGAGCAGCTGGCCATCGTCCAGCGCCTTGTCCTCGGGGGAGAGTGCCATGGCCTCCTCCAGCAGTTCGGCCTTGGCCTGCTCGAGGGCCTCGAAGTAGCGCAGCGCCGCACGGCGGCTGTAGGCCACCAACTGGGCCTTGTAGCCGTTGGGGAGGATATGGGTGACGTAGTGGCGCAGGATGTCCTGGGCCTTCTCCTGGATCAGCTGTGGCGCCTCGAAGATCTGCCCCTTGGTGGCGTACTTCTTCTTGATCGCCTCCAGCTCTTCCTTGCTGTGATCGCGGAACAGGTCCTCGAACAGGCCGTCGAGGCTGGCGCCGTCCTTGATCGCCCCCTTGGCGGTGCGCCCCTCGTAGAGAATCGGCACCGTGGCGCCATCCTGCTCCGCCTCCTTGATGGTGTAGCGGTCGATGTACTCGCCGAAGATGTCGTGGGTGCGCTTCTTGTCGCCCATGATGATGGGCGTGCCGGTGAATCCGATACGGGCGGCGTTGGGCAGGGCGCGCATCATGTTGGCATGCAGGTCGCCGGCCTGGGTGCGGTGGGCCTCGTCCACCAGGATCAGGATGTCCTCGCTGGTGTTGAGCACCTCGAAGGGCTCGCTGAGGGTCGGCTTCTTCGGTGCGTTATCGCCCGTGGAAACATCCGGTTCGGCGGCATCGCGACGGCCGGTGTCCAAGCTCGGTGACGTACTGGCGTAGTCGTCGCGGGCCTCTTCTTCGGTATCCGGGTCGCGGTACTTCTGGATGGTGCCGAACACCAGGCCGGGGCCATCGCGGGCCAGCAGCTTCTTGAGCTGAGTGGTGTTACCGGCTTTCTCGACTCTCTCTCCGGTAAGCTCAGCGGTGGCGGACAGCTGGGCCTGCAGGTCCTTGCGGTCGGTGATCACCACCACCTTGAAGCGGCGCAGCGCCGGGTCGGTGCGCAGCTTGCGCACCAGGAACACCATGGAGAGACTCTTGCCGCTGCCCTGAGTGTGCCAGACGATGCCGCCGCGTCGGTCGGCCTCGCCGTCCTCGCGGCGCGTCTTGCCGCTCTTTAGACGTTCGACGGCTCGGGTCACACCACGGAACTGCTGATAGCGGCACACCAGCTTGATCTCCTGGCCGCCGATAGTCATGAACAGGGTGTAGTGGCGCACGATGTCGAGCAGGTTGGCCCGGGTGAGCATGCCGGCGATCAGCCGCTGCTGGGCGGAGAGATCGGCCACGCCGAGGTCGATGGCCACCTCCGCCTCGCGCTGGGGCGCCACCGTCTTCCAGCTCAGGTAGTGGGCGAAGCGGGTGCCGATGGTGCCCACTCGCGCCTCATCGAAGTTGCTGGCGACCAGGAACTGGCTGGTGGCGAATAACGCTGGCGCGCCCTCGTGCTCCTCGACCTCGTTCTCCAGGAAGCGCTGGTCGTGGTAACGGCGCAGTTGGTCCACCGCTTCGCTGAGGCCCTCCGGCACGGTGCGGCTCTTGCACTCCACCACCACCAGTGGAATGCCGTTGACGAACAGCACGAGGTCCGGGATCACGTGCCCCTTGGCCGAGTCGTGGCCTGGCGGGCACTTCACCTTGAACTGGTTGACTACCGTGAAGATGTTGTTCGAGGGGACATCCCAATCGATGTAGCGCAGCGTCTGGCCGCGGCCGCCGTCCCAACCCTCGAGCCCCTCGACGGGCAGGCCATTCAACAGTAGTTCGGTGGCCTGCTTGTTGGCCTCAAGGGTCTTGCTGGCCGGAAGCCGGGTGATGGCCGCCACCGCCTGGTCCAGGCGCGTCTCATCGAGCCAAGGCTTGCCATCACGGAGATTGAGCCGGCGCAGTCGTTCGCGTAATAGCGGCTCCATCACTACCTGGGAAAAGCGGTCGCGGTGGGTAATGGTGGGGTCGTCTAATGATCCGGCCAGAAACTCCCAGCCCTGATCCACCAGTTGATCGATAAAGGGCTTCTCGACGTCCGTGTACTCGGGACCTGCCATGCCCTGGCTCCAATATGCGATGAAAGACTCTCGATGCTAATGGACACCTAATGCTTTGGGAAATTTGGCACGCTACTACCACTGCCTGCGCTGCCGAGAATAGGTGTAGCTGGTCACATTTTCGATATCGGCAAACAAGGTGGCGATGCCCTGATTCAGCGGATTCCCGGCCTCCAGTCTGTGCTCGACCCAGGCCAGCCACTCGCCCAGCGATGTCTCGCCGATCATGGTATCCAATTCAAGATCAAGCTGCTTCAGAGCCAGAAAAAAATGACGGGCGCGCTCATGGCGCTGCCAGGTATCCGCCAGCTCCAGAAACCGCTGCCATTGATTGTCGTCGCGTTGACGCGCCTGCTCAGCAAGATAGCGTTCATGTTCGGCAATTCTGGCAAGCCGCGCCTTCTCCAGCCGCTGCTGTGTTTCAAGCACCAGCAGCGGTGCGGCCTTCGTCAACGTCTCGAAAATCTCCGGGAGACACGCTTCCAGCGCCACTTCATCCGTTTCCAGCCACTCATGCCTGAAGCCTGTGGGTAGATAGCGCTTGATTTCGAAGACCAGCCGCCCAGTCGGTTGAAGCTCCGGCTTCCAGTCTTTACCGGCATTCCAGCTCCAGCGTTTTTCTTCTGCCGTCAAGGGGCGCCGAATCTGCCGGTTCTTCTCGCGAAGCTGGATGGGGATCTTCTCCCCCTGAAGCTCGATAGCCAACTTCTTGCGCTCTTCCTCCATTGCCTTGCCGCCTGCCTTCTCGATGGCCTTGAAAAGGGTGTCGAGAATCCGCTGTCGGCGTCGATCTATCGGGGTAAAGGGAGGTGAAGACCAGTTGAGCAGTGGATCCCGACGACCATCTTCCTTTCTTCTTTTATGGTCTTCCAGCCAGCCGGCGATGATGCGATGAGGCTTTCTCAGTTGTGCCGGAACACTCAAGCTGGGACCTGACTTGGCGGGTGCCTTCTTCTTCGACTCAGGCGTCGATGTCGGAGCAGGCCTGGCCTTTCTACCAGCCGCCTTTGGTGTATCAGTTCGGGGCGATATCTTGCTGCGAGAGGGGGGAGGCGCAATGACCACGGTACTGGTATCGCCGGGCGCTTCGGGAAGCGGTGGCCGAATCACGGCCTTTCCAGCCGCCACTTGCGACCAGTGGCCTGCGGGAGGCGTGGGTATTTCGGCCTGGTCGCATAGATCCTTCAGCCGTTGGCTCGCTACACCATACTCGCGAGCCAGATGGCTCATGGGCGATGACCACACCTTTTCATATAGCCGTTCGCGATCGATACGTGTAACCGGTGCATCTTCCGCCACGATCCCCTCCCTCCCGTTCGAAGACCGCTGTCATATCGTCCTATGACTCGGCGATCAAAGGTATGTGAACACCTCCTCCATCCGTCAGTCGCTCGAGCGCCAGCGCGATCAGGCGGTCCGAAAACAGCCGCAACTTGCGTTGGCCGGCAATGTCATCGGGCCAATGTCGCAAGCCCTCCTTGATGGATTCGACGGTTGGCTCGACATGCTCCTGGCTGATGAGCCAGTCCAGCGTCGCCAACACTTCCATTCCCAGCGGCGACTGGAAGCCGTCGATCAGTGCATCGACTTCTTCGAGTACTTCGGCGTAGGGGTGTGCTTCGGCGCTGCGCAGGTAGGCGCTGACACGCTCTCGGCGGGACTCGTCGAACCAGACCACCTCATCAGGGGTGGCATCGTTGATGCGTTTCTCGCTGTGGAGGTAGCTGCCATCCAGGCCGTTGAGCAAGTGCCGTAGCCGATCGGAGTAGGGACCATAGCGGTGCGGCTGGAACTCGAGCCTGAGAGGGTTTTCCAGGCCGTGAGCGATGATTCGCCGTTCCATCAGCCAGGCGAGTTTCTGGACTTCCAGCAGTGAGCACTCGAGGCCCAGCACCCAATAGCGGCGCACCAGCTCGGCGATCAGTGCCCGCGCCGGAGTCAGCTTCTCGACGCCCGAGCGCTTGGCGACATTCTGGTATTCGCGGGTCGGCCCGAAGACAAGCACTCGCACATCACCAAGGTCGCCGAGAGCAGCCTCGATACGCGGGCGTACCTGGTCCCATTCCAACCCCCCGTTGCCGCAACCCAGCGGGGGCAGGGCGATGGAGCGAATGTCCTGTTCTCGGATCACTCGCTTGAGGTCCTCCAGACCGGACTCGATCCACTCCATTCGCGTCCTGGCGCGCCAGTGCTGCTTGGTCGGGAAGTTGATGATCCAGCGCGGCCCCATCAGGGCGTCCCGCTGGGTGACGAACATGCGCCCCGTTACCACCTGCTGGTGCTTACAGGCATCCTCATAGGCGGCGAAGTTCTCGGGGAACGCCTCCTTGAACATCAGGGCGATGCCCTTGCCCATCACACCGACGGTGTTGACGGTGTTGACCAGTGCCTCGACGTCGGCCTCGAGGAGGTTGCCACGGGTGTACTCAATCATCGGAAGAACCAGTTGGGGCGTGTCACCACCTTCAGCGGAAGCTGGTGTGCTGCTACCTGTGTTTCTACAGCGACTCGCACCTCGTCAGTATACGTGCCAACGCCAAGTAGTGCAGAGGCCGGCAGATGATGATGTACCAACGCCTCGGCCTGGTATCGCTCAGTCTTCTCCGGGTCTTCTGGATCTCGACGGAAGTCCTGCGCCTGCAACAGCTGCCAGGGGACGAACTCCGCGAGATCCTCCAGCCGGTTGCTGAAGCGGGCCAGGGGTAGATAGGCGTGGCGGTCGGTGAAGACGAAGGGCAGTCCCATTTCCTGCATACGCGGCAGTGAGCAGACCAGCACGAGGATGTCCTGCTTGCTTTGGATAGGCACGCCACGCCCTGTCACGATGTTGAGCAGCATCGGAGACGCGGGTGTGAAGTAGAAAGGAATGTAATCGCTGAGCGTGCCGCCAGGTGGCATGGGGACCTCTCGAGTCGCTCGCCGTCCTATCAGATCGCGATTGCCGATCGTGACGAATCCGGGGTCCTGCTCCGCGGCCGAACGGCAGTAGAGCCCGTTCGCCAGTAGCCATGGCAGATTATCGCGATGCGTAATGCGAAAGATCAGTGCCTTGCGGGCATTCAGGCTACGTGAGAGGTCGGTGGCCATGGGTCAGTCTTCCCCCTCCTCATCGGCGCCTGCCAGCGGCTTCTTGCCCATGGCCTTCTCGATGATCTCGAGCAGGCGGCGCTTGCGCTGCTGGTAGAAGGCGTCGAAGTCGTCGGCGCGCAGCGTCGCGGCGGGGAGGCGGTGGCCCTCGAGGAGGGCGTTCATCGCCTCGTCATCGAGCTGGACCTGTTCGTGGCCCTGCAGGGCGGTCAGGTACTGGGAGGGCGCGTCACCGCCGATCATACGGTTGGCCTTATAGGAAATCGGGGTCTTGTTGATGATCGCATCGTAGACCCGCGGCGGTATGCCCTGCGCCTCGCACCAGGTCCGCGGAAAGATATGGTGGATGTCCAGTTCGACCCCCTGCGTATCCAGCTGCTGGATGTCGCCTTTCCAGAAGAAGTCCTTGGCTCCCTCGCGAAGGATCAGCACATTGATGCCCTTGTAGGCGGCACTCAGGCGGCTGCGTAGGGACTCCAGCCGGGTCGGGTCGAAGGAGGCGTCCGTCACGGTGCGTGGCACCTGGCTGTCGTCCTCGAACCAGTTCATCAGCTCTTCCAGGTCCAGGGCGATGCGGGTCTCCACCGCACCGCCGTAGAGCTCGCCCAACACCCCGCTCCAGAACCAGCGCGAGAGCTTGGCGTGGATGCGCGGCTCGCGCCAGCGGTTGCCCAGCAGAGTCATGACTGCGGCCAGGGGGACCAGTTGAGTGCCGTAGGGCAGCTCGCGGCGGCTGTAGAAGCATTCGCCGAGCAGGAAGCGGGCCGCCTCGACGAAGCCTTTTTCGACCTCATCGACCCAGTGCTTGTACGCCGACAACGGCAGGTCCAGCACCGAGGCGCGCTTGGCGCTGACCGGGCGCACCTGCTTGCCCGTCTTGCCGGCCTTGAGGTCCTCCAGCTTGCGCTCGCGGGTGTGCAGCAGGGTGATGGCCTGGAGCAGGTCGGTGCTCTGCACATCCCTGAGCAGCTCATGCGCCTCGAAGCGTGCCTTGCGGGACGCCACCTGGCGGATGTCGGAACCGAACCAGTCGTCGCGCAGGTTGTAGCCCTCGGCGGCGTAGCTGGCGGTGATTAGCTCGAACACCGAGAGCTGCACGCCGCCGGTGTTCACCTTCTCGAACACCAGGCAGACGGCCTCCTTGGAGGTCTCCTTCTTTAGCTCGATTACTGGAAGCTGGTAGGAGCGAAACGCGTTGATGACCTCCTTGCGGAACTTCATGTAGGTGCTGAAGTTCTCCGGGGCGTACTCCTGCAGGGCCTCCTCGAAGTCATCGGAGTTGATGATCTGATCACAGGGGAAGAACAGTTGCTCGCATTCGAGTCTGCGACTGGAGAGGTCCAGCTTCACATCTCGACCAAAGTTAGTAAGAACCTGA
Organism: Halomonadaceae bacterium T82-2; assembly: GCA_001577635.1. Classification (GTDB taxonomy): domain Bacteria; phylum Pseudomonadota; class Gammaproteobacteria; order Pseudomonadales; family Halomonadaceae; genus Modicisalibacter. The sequence goes on from LSBP01000012.1 coordinate 40,751, forward strand.
CGATTTTCATCTACGGCCTCGATAGCGTCATCGAGCTGGTCTTCTCCTGCCAGTGCCTTCTGAATATCGAAATAGTAGTGACGCTTGATGGGCTTGCCCTTGGCGGTGCGCGTATCCACCGGGATGGGCAGGCCCACCGCCTGGGTCAGACTGGTGAGGCGCTGCTGGCCGTCGAGGATCAGCTGGTTGGGGTCCTTGGTCACGCCATCGGCGTCGATGCCTTCGACCGGCCGTGTCTCGAAACGCACCTCGCCGCCGGTCTCCATCAGCATCACCGCGCCTACCGGGAAGGAGCGGGCGATGCTGACCAGCAGGCTCTTCACGTGGTCGTCGTCCCACACCCAGCCACGCTGGAAGTCGGGGAGCTGAATCTTGCCGGTGGTGATGTCCTTGAGCAGCTCAGGCAGCGAGCGCTTGGTGCTGTCGAAGGTGGTCATGGCGGTTCCCTTTGCGATGTGATCCTGATGTTGTGATGCTGTTGTAAGCGTCCCGGTCTATGCCGGGGTGGTGGCTTGGGCCTCGGCGAGAAGCTGGGTGACGCGGACGCGGCCGGTAAGGAGGTCGTCCATGAGACCGGCTTTATCCTCCTTCAGTTTTTTTATTAAAGCTCGCTCAGAACTTATGCGTCCTTCCATGTTTTTCATGATTTTTGAAATTTTATGTTGTTCAATTTTTCTCGGTAGTGCCACCCCATAAGAGGAGAAAAACTTATAGTCCAAGCTCTCTACGGTGGTCCCTGCCTTGACTGACTTCATCAGGATTCGATCTGCATTGCCCTGAAGCAAGTATTTTACAAACTCCCCAGCAACACCCTCAGAAGGGATTAAGGTTTTTATATCTTGGTTTATGGTAAAGTTCTTGCCGACCCTGACGACCGGCAGCCGCTTCCTCAAAATTCCGCTTCTGAAAACCACTAGCACTGATCCGGCGGGGAAAATAAAAAGGTTTGAAGAGTGGGCTGCCAGTTCAGATATTTTATCTTCTGTCTCGTCAATCTCATCACCAACTAGATCTTTGGGGGAAACCCAAAGGATTCCTGACTCTGGCCAAAAACCGGGGTTAGACTTTGATGGAGTGCTACCACCCTTCCATGAGCCAAGGCCACCAACTGTGCATAGTTCCCACTCCCTCGGAATCAACCCCAGCGGCGACTTCTTGTAGAGCTCCGGCGCCTGCTCGGGGCTGGGACGGAGCCGGCCGTTCTCGTCGATGCCGCGGGTCAGCAGGTCGTGGAGCAGGCCCTCCTTGACCTTCTCCAGCTTGGCGATCAGCGCCTCCGTCTTCTGGATCTGGGTGTCGAGGGTGTCGAGGACTTTCGCTATTACCGCCTGCTCTTTCTTACGCGGGACAAAAACAGAAATTTCATAAACATCGTTTCTGTTTAGGCCCGGGACACCCGTTGAGGTGTCTAGGACTTGAAGTGGAAGCCAATCCAGTACTCGATAAGCCCATGAAATATCGCAGCCTTGAGATTCAACATAATAGGTGGTGTCAATTGGCCAGAAGCTGGTATCAGACCAAGCAACTTTGCCAACACTTCCCTTCCTGCCGATAACAATGCCGGGGCCAGTGACCAAGGGGCATTCGTGGTGGCCTACAACACCGTTCGAACCAAAGACTGGGTAGCCATATCCAGATCTTTTGTCGGAAGATAATGCTTGCCCATATTCGAGCCTGACCAGCTTCCCGAGTGGCTCAAACATACCCCAGCTCCCCCAGATACTGCTGCAGCTCGCGGGCGGCGTCGTCACGCTCGGCCTCGATGTCTGCCAAGGTGACCCGATACTTGTCCCACCAGGTCTCGAAGGCGGCAATCACCTGCTGGCGCTGCTGGCGAATATAGCGCTCGAGGATGCCCTTGAGGTCGTTATGCAGGATGGTGCCGACCAGCTCGGCAGCTGCTTGCTCTTCCAAGGCTTCCACGGCCTGGTTCAGGCGCGTCTCAAAGTTCACCAACATGGCCCTGTGGTCCTTGCGCACCTGGGTACGCACCTTCTTCCAGGCCTTGATATCGGCCTCGGTGGGGGTGTCGTCGTCCTCCTCGCCGTCGCTAGCTTCCGAATCGTCGCCGTCGTCGCCCTCGGGCTTGGCCTCGGCGGCCTTGATGCGGGCGTCCAGCTCGGCCTTGCGGGCGGCCAGCTCCTCCAGCTCGGCTACGTAGTCCTCCAGCAGGAAGTGCACCAGGCGGTGATCCAGCGGGTTGGCTTTGCTTTGCTCGTCTTCCAGCAGGCTCACGATGCTGGTGCGCCAGGCATCCACCACGCCCAGGCAGCCGCGGGCCTGCAGGGTGCGGAACTCGTTCTTGTTGTCGAACCAGAAGCCCGCGATGATGCCGCGCACCGCGAAGCGGTCGAGCATGGCGGTGGGCTCCAGGGCCGCGGTGAAGCTGCCCAGCAGCTCGTCGCGCAGCCGGGTGAGGCGGCCGCCATTGCCGGAGAGGGTGGTAATGCTCTCGCCGTGTTTGGCCCACCAGGCCTCGAAGGCGGCCATCACGCTGGCCTCCTTGTCGGCCAGGCCGGCGTCGCCCTCGATGGCGGGCTTGAGGTCGCGCTTCTCGGCAAGGCGCTCGGCGAAGTCCACGTAGTCGAGGTCGCCCGCCCGAGGCATGAACAGCGCCATGGGGTCGAGGCCCTGAGCATCGAACAGCGGGCGCCTGGTGTCGATCTCGGCCACCGGCACGCCACCCTTGAGGTGGGCGCGCACGTCCTGGGGCTCCGGCGGCGGGGTGTTATCGGCGTAGCGGCGAATGTTGAGGTTGTAGTCGTTGTCGCGCAGCTCCTCGAGCGGCACCACCCGGGCGAAGCCGGGCACCTCCGAGAAGGCCTCATAGGTACTGGCGATCTTCTCGATGTGCTCGGGCAGCAGGTGGTTCTGGGCGCGGCCTTCATAGAACTCGCGGTCGGCGTTGATAAACAGCACCCGGCCCTTTCGCTCGTCGGGCTTGGCGCCCTTGGCGCGCAGCACCAGGATGCTCGCCGGGATGCCGGTGCCGTAGAAGAGGTTGGGGGCCAGGCCGATCACCGCCTCGATTAGGTCGTCCTCGAGCAGGCCGGCGCGGATGCGCTTCTCGTCGCCGCCGCGGAACAGCACGCCGTGGGGCATGACGGTGGCCAGGCGACCGTCTGCCTTGAGGCAGGCGATCATGTGCTGCAGGAACATCAGGTCGGCCTTCTTGGCGCCCTCGGGCACGCTGCCGTAGTGAAAGCGCTCGGGGAAGTTCTGGCTCGGCGTATAGCCGATGGAGAAGGGGGGATTGGTGAGGATGCGGTCGAAGCGCACCAGCTCGCCGCCCTCTACGTGCTGCGGGTCGGTGAGGGTGTCGTCGTTGCGCAGGTCGGCACTGCTCACCCCGTGCAGCAGCATGTTCATCTTGGCGATGGCCCACACCGAGCCGGAGGCCTCCTGGCCGAAGAGGTTGAGCCGGCGAGGATCGCCGCCCTGTTCCTCGAGGTACTCCTTGGCGTGGATCAGCATACCGCCCGAGCCCATGCAGGGGTCATAGACGCTGTGGCCCTCCTGGGGGTCCATCAGCCGCACCATCATGCGAACCACCGGGCGCGGGGTGTAGAACTCGCCGCCCTTCTTGCCGGCGGAGTCGGCGAAGTCGCGGATCAGGTACTCGTAGGCGGCGCCGAGCAGGTCGGGGAACTCGAAGTCCTCGTTGCGCAGGCGGTACTCGCTGAAGTGGACGATCAGGTCGCGGAGCTTCTTGTCCGGCAGGGTGGTGGAGCCCACCTTGCGGGTGAAGTCGATGTGCTCGAGCACCCCGGCGAGGCTGGGGTTGTGCTCCTCCAGGCCGGCCAGCGCCTTGTTTAGCGCATTGCCGACGCCCTGGTGGGCTTCCTTCAGCAGGTAGGGCCAGCGCGCCTGTTCGGGCACGTAGAAGGTGGCCTTGTACCAGCTCGGCATCTCGATGACCTGGGCGATGTCCACTTCGCTCTTGCCGGCCTGCTTGAGCTGCTCGTGGACCTCCTCCTGGCGCTGCTCGAAGACGTCCGAGCAGCGCTTCAGGAACAGCATGCCGAAGATGTATTCCTTGAACTCCGAGGCGTCCATGCGGCCGCGCAGAATATCGGCGGCCTTGAACAGGTGCCGTTCGAGCTGGTTGAGCGTGAGGATCATGTACTGCGGTTCCCTGGATGCGGTGAGCCGGCTGTAGTAGACAGCCATAAAAATTGGCATCTATCACATCAAACTTGGGGGAGGAAGGCTACGGCTGATTGGGATGAGCCTTGCTGTAGCTGAGGAAGGGGGCGTGCTGGCGGACAATATGGACGAACCGGTTGGGGCGGACAGCGGTTTCGGGGAGGGCTGAAGGCTGACTTGGCGCGATGTCGCCGGCTGCTGCCTATTTGCTACCTGAATGCTCGGCAACGAAAAACGGCCACTGCTCCGAGGAGCTAAGTGGCCGTTTTTACTGGATTCTTTGGTCGGAGTAGCAGGATTCGAACCTACGACCTCTGCCTCCCGAAGGCAGCGCTCTACCAAGCTGAGCTATACTCCGTGTCGCTGGGCGTGTGCCTCAACGGGGCTGCATTATACGCATCGCGGCGCGCTTGGCAACCCCCTTGTTCAGGCTTTGCGTTCGACGGCCAGGTGCGCCAGGGTCGCGAGGGTGTCGCGATAGCGGCTGGCAGGCAGTGCCTCGAGCTGGGCCAGGGCTTTGGCGGCCATGTCCTCGGCGCGCTGCCGGGTGTACTCCAACGCGCCGGTTTCGTCGACGATCGCCAGCACCTCGTCGAGCGAATCGAGGCCGCCCTTGCGGATCGCCTTGCGGATCAGCGCGGCCTGATCGGCGTTGCCCTCGCGCATGGCGTGGATCAGCGGCAGGGTCGGCTTGCCCTCGGCCAGGTCGTCACCGACGTTCTTGCCCATGGTGCCGGCGTCGCCCTGATAGTCGAGCAGGTCGTCGATGAGCTGGAAGGCCAGGCCCAGATGGCGGCCGTAAAGACGCAGCGCCTCTTCCTGCTCCGGCGTGGCGCCGGCGAGCACGGCACCGCTGTGGGATGCGGCCTCGAAGAGCATCGCCGTCTTGCCGGTGATGGTCTCGAAGTAGGCGGCCTCGTCGACGTCGGGATTGCCGACGTTGGTCAGCTGCAGCACCTCGCCTTCGGCAATGGTGCAGGTGGCCGCGGAGAGGATCTGCATGACCCGCATCGAACCGATCTCGACCATCATCTGGAACGAGCGGGAGTAGAGGAAGTCGCCGACCAGCACCGAGGGAGCGTTGCCCCAGTTCTCGTTGGCGGTGGTACGGCCCCGGCGAAGGCTCGACTCGTCGACCACGTCGTCGTGGAGCAGCGTCGAGGTGTGCATGAACTCGATCAGCGTGGCCAGACGGATATGGGCGTCGCCGGCGTAGTCCAGCGCGCGTGCGGACAGCAGTACCAGCAGCGGGCGCAGGCGCTTGCCGCCGCTGTCGATGATGTACTGACCGATGGTCTCGACAAGTGGTACCCGGGAATGAAGCTGGTCGAGTACCGTGCGATCGACGGCGGCGAAATCCTCGGCCACCGCGGCATGAATGGGCGATGCGTTGGGTTGCATGTCGTGGGCTGTGGTCCTGGAGTTGGGGCCCGGCAAGCGCCGGGCGCTGGCCGAGGGCGTCGTCGTGGAATGGACGAGGCTCTGTGCACCCGGCAACCGCGTGGCAGTCGAGCCCGGGGCCAGCCTAGGCTTGTCGCTATGCTATGAGGGGGGGTAGGAGGCGTCAAGGCGAGGCGCCGCGGGGCGTGGCGCCCGGTCGAGCCCCCTTGCCGGCGTGGTCGACGACGGTTATAATCCGCGACCCTACTCATCATGCTCCCTGTCAGATGGCTGCCGGAAGGGGCGCCACTCGCCGCAGGTCGATGAAGAGCCCATCCCCCGATGAGTGTCTGGAGAGCAACATGTACGCTGTTATCAAGAGTGGCGGTAAGCAGTACCGCGTCCAGGAAGGCCAGACCCTGAAGCTCGAGAAGCTTGAAGTGGCCACCGGCGACAGCCTCGATTTCGACCAGGTGCTGCTGGTCGCCGACGGCGACGACGTCAAGGTCGGCGCGCCGCTGGTCGATGGTGCCAAGGTGACCGCCGAAGTCGTGTCCCACGGTCGTGGCGAGAAGGTCAACATCCTCAAGTTCCGTCGTCGCAAGCACTCCATGCGTCGTCAGGGCCACCGTCAGTGGTTCACGGAAGTCAAGATCACCGGGATCTCCGCGTAAGCGGCAGTACTCCCCCGAACGAGCGAGGTATTTGCAATGGCTCACAAGAAGGCAGCCGGTAGTACGCGTAACGGTCGCGACTCCGAATCCAAGCGTCTGGGTGTCAAGCTGTTCGGTGGCCAGGCCGTCGCGCCGGGCAACATCATCGTGCGTCAGCGCGGCACCAAGTTCCACGCCGGTACCGGCGTCGGCATCGGCAAGGATCACACCCTGTTCGCCCTGGACGAAGGCGTGATCAAGTTCGAGACCAAGGGTCCGAAGAACCGCAAGTTCGTGAGCGTCGTCTCCGCCTGAGACCGCCGCGAACCGACGCAGGAAGGCCTCGCCATCCGGCCCCGCCATGGCGGGGCCTTCTTGTATCATGACGGCCTGTGCCGTCGGGAGAGTGTCCAATGCAATTCGTCGACGAAGCATCGATCATCGTGGAGGCCGGCAACGGTGGCAAGGGCTGCCTGAGCTTCCGCCGCGAGAAGTTCGTGCCCAAGGGCGGGCCGGACGGCGGCGACGGCGGCCACGGCGGCAGCGTCTACCTGATCGGCGACGACGCGCTGAACACCCTGATCGACTTCAAGTATCAGCGCTTCTACAAGGCCCCGAACGGCCAGCCGGGGCAGGGTCGCCAGATGAGCGGCAAGGCCGGCGACGACCTGCACGTCAAGGTGCCGGTGGGCACCACGGTGATCGACGAGGACACCCTCGAGGTGATCGCCGACGTCACCGAGCCCGGCCAGGTCGTGCTGGTCGCCCAGGGCGGACGCCGCGGGCTGGGCAACATCCACTTCAAGTCCTCGACCAACCGCGCGCCGCGCAAGACCACGCCGGGCACGCCGGGCGAGCGGCGCAACCTGCGTTTCGAGATGAAGGTGATGGCCGACGTTGGTCTGCTGGGTATGCCCAATGCCGGCAAGTCGACGCTGATTCGTGCCGTCTCGGCCGCCAAGCCCAAGGTCGCCAACTACCCGTTCACCACGCTGGTGCCCAATCTCGGGGTGGTCAAGCTGGGCACCCACGAGCACTTCGTGATGGCCGACGTGCCGGGGCTGATCGAGGGCGCCTCCGACGGTGCCGGGCTGGGGCTGCGCTTTCTCAAGCACCTGACCCGCACGCGGCTGCTGCTGCACGTGGTCGATGTGGCGCCGTTCGACGAGTCCGACCCGGTCGAGTCGGCCCGGGCGATCGCCCGCGAGCTCGAGCAGTTCTCGCCGGCCCTGGCCGAACGGCCGCGCTGGCTGGTGCTCAACAAGCTCGACCTGCTGCCCGAGGAAGAGCGCGAGGCGCGCGCCGAGGCGATCATCGCCGCGCTGGCCTGGGAAGGGCCGGTGTTCCGCATCTCGGCGATCGCCGCCGAGGGCACGCGGCCGCTGGTGGAGGCGGTGCATCGCTGGCTGACCGACCAGCGCATCCTCGAGACCGAGGACGAGGGGGTCGCCGAGCGCGAACGCGAGATGCGCGAGCGCATGGAGGCCGAGGCGGTGGCGCGTGCCGAGTCGCGGCTGAGCCGCAAGCGCAAGCCGGCCCACGAGGACGTGGACGACGATGACGACCTCGACGACGATGATTACGATGTCGAGGTCGAATACGCCCCCTGACGAACCGGCTGTACTCGCTCAGTTGGGGTAGCTGGTAATGATCGAGTCGAGGACAGGATGCAGAGCAACGACGAGCGGGCGCCGGGACGCGAGGCGCTGACCGGCGCGCGGCGCGTGGTGGTGAAGATCGGCAGTGCGCTGCTGACCGATGACGGACGCGGCCTCGATGAGCCGGCCATCGGTGACTGGGTCGACCAGATCGCCGCGCTGCATGCCCGCGGCATCGAGGTGGTGCTGGTCTCGTCCGGCGCGGTGGCGGCGGGCATGGCGCAGCTCGGCTGGAGCGTGCGCCCCTCGGCGGTCCACGAGCTGCAGGCCGCCGCCGCGGTGGGGCAGACCGGCCTGGCGCAGTGCTATCAGGGTCACTTCGCTCGCCACGAGCTGCGCAGTGCCCAGGTGCTGCTGACCCACGACGACCTGTCCAACCGCAAGCGCTACCTCAACGCGCGTTCCGCGCTGCGCACCCTGGTCGACCTGCGGGTGATCCCGGTGGTCAACGAGAACGACACCGTGGTCACCGACGAGATCCGCTTCGGCGACAACGACACCCTGGGTGCGCTGGTGGCCAACCTGCTCGAGGCCGATGCCCTGGTCATTCTCACCGACCAGGAAGGTCTCTACGACGCCGACCCACGCCACAATCCGCAGGCCGCACTGATCCCCGAGGGGCGCGCCGACGACCCGCGGCTGGCGGCCATGGCCGGCGGCGGCGGTGTGCTGGGGCGGGGCGGCATGACCACCAAGATCCGCGCGGCCCGGCTGGCGGCGCGCTCCGGGGCGGTGACGGCGATCGCCAGCGGTCGCCAGGCGGACGTGCTGACCCGGCTGATCGACGGCGACCGACTGGGCACGCTGTTGCGGCCCGAGCACGCGCCGCTGGCCGCGCGCAAGCGCTGGCTGGCCGGGCAGCTGAAGGTACGCGGCACCCTGACCCTGGATGCCGGTGCGGTGAGCGTGCTGCGCGATCGCGGCTCGAGCCTGCTGCCGGTGGGGGTGCGGGCCGTCGAGGGGCACTTCGTGCGCGGCGACATGGTGGTCTGCGTCGACGAGCAGGGCGAGCGGGTGGCCAAGGGGCTGGTCAACTACGGCAGCGACGCGGCGGTGCGCCTGCTCGGCCAGCCGAGTCACCAGATCGAGGCGATCCTCGGCTACATGGAAGCCCCGGAGCTGATCCATCGCGACAACCTGGTGGTGCTGTAGCTGTGTAAATTCATCAGGTTGTTTGCGGGGGCTTCCGCCCGGTTAATCCAGGCTGACTGGCCTGCTGGAGTATTCTGTGGGAGGGGATTCATCCCCGACAGCGGCGGCCCGGTGGCGGCTTCATCGCGACTGAAGTCGCTCCCACTGCCTGGCTGGCCGTCTCCCACCGCCTTTTCGGATGACCCTTGCCGATGGAAGTGTGCTGTCGCTCGATTCAGGCACCGCGCGGGCTGTGGCAAGCCCCGGGGCGCCGTGCTAGAATGCCGCATCCTCTCAGACATGGCCCGTGGTTGTTGAGCGGCCAAACCGCTTCGGCGGATCCGAAGAGTCGAAGCCGGTCAAAGACTTATCTACCGAATTTAGCGATTCTCCAAGGAGATTACGGTGGCGAATACCAAGCAAGCCCAGAAGCGCGCGCGCCAGGCGGAACAGCGTCGCAAGCACAACGCCAGCCAGCGCAGCATGGTGCGGACCTACGTCAAGCGTGTGATCAAGGCGATCCAGACCGGCGACCACGCCCAGGCCATGGACGCGTTCAAGGCGGCGCAGCCGGTCATCGACCGCATCGCCGACAAGGATGCGCTGTCCAAGAAGAAGGCGGCCCGCATCAAGAGCCGTCTCAACAAGCGGATCAAGGCGCTGGCTGCCTGAGCCGGTGTCGCTGAGCCGATGACCGTCGGCGTGCCCGACGGTCACGGGTTCTCGAAAAACCGGCTTCGGCCGGTTTTTTTGTGCGTGCCACCCGCGTGCGGGGCACCCGGTGGCGTGAGGGTCAGCAAGGAGTCGTGATGGCCGAGCAGCAAGCGCAGTCCGGTCGCCGCGTGAGTGCCGATGACGTGACCGGCGTCGGTCCGGCCGCCGGCGACGGCGGCCCCGAGTCCGCCCCGGGCAAGGCGGCGTCGCGTCGCGGGGGGCTGCTGCGCTCGGGGCTGGTGGTCAGCATGATGACCATGCTCTCGCGGGTGATGGGGCTGGTGCGCGACGTGACCATCGCCGCGCTGTTCGGGGCCGGCAGCGGCGCCGATGCCTTCTTCGTGGCGTTCAAGATCCCCAACTTCATGCGCCGGCTGTTCGCCGAGGGGGCCTTCAATCAGGCCTTCGTGCCGGTGCTCTCCGAGTACGCCACGCGGCGTACCCGCGAGGAGGTGCGCGAGCTGCTCGATGCGGTATCGGGGAGCCTGACGCTGGTCCTGGCCCTGCTTACCGCCCTGGCCATGCTGGCCGCGCCCTGGCTGGCCTGGCTGTTCGCGCCGGGCTTCGGCCGCGACCCCGAGAAGCTGGCGCTGACCGCCGACATGCTGCGGCTGACGTTTCCCTACCTGCTGCTGATCTCGCTGACGGCGTTTTCCGGCAGCGTGCTCAATACCTGGAACCGTTTCGCCGTGCCGGCCTTCACGCCGGTGCTGCTCAATCTGGCGCTGATCGGCGCCGCGGTGTGGCTGACCCCGTGGATGGCGGTGCCGTCGATGGCGCTGGCCTGGGGGGTGCTGATCGCCGGGGCGGCCCAGCTGGCCTTTCAGGTGCCGTTCCTGGCGCGCCAGGGGCTGCTGCCGCGGCCCTGGCCGCGCTTTCGCCATCCCGGCGTGCGGCGCGTCCTGTGGCTGATGGCGCCGGCCCTGTTCGGGGTCTCGGTGTCGCAGGTCAACCTGCTGCTGGATACCGTGCTGGCCTCGCTGCTCGCCTCGGGCAGCGTGTCGTGGCTCTACTATTCGGATCGGCTGGTGGAGCTGCCGCTGGGGGTGTTCGGCGTGGCGATCGGCACGGTGATCCTGCCGGCACTGTCCAAGCGCCATGCCGAGCAGTCCCGCGAGCATTTCGCGAAGATGCTCGACTGGTCGCTGCGCGCCGTGCTGCTGCTGGGCCTGCCGGCGGCGCTGGCGCTGGTGGTGCTCGCCGAGCCGCTGCTGGTCAGCCTGTTCCACTACGGGGCGATGACCGACCACGACATCGTCATGGCGTCGAGGAGCCTGCGCGCCTATGCGCTGGGGCTGGTGGCCTTCATGCTGATCAAGGTGCTGGCGCCGGGCTACTTCGCCCGCCAGGACACCGCCACGCCGGTGAAGATCGGCATCGTCGCCATGGTCGCCAACATGGCCTTCAACCTGGCGCTGATCCTGCCGCTGGCGCATGCCGGGCTGGCGCTGGCCACCTCGGCGTCGGCCTTCGTCAATGCCGGGTTGCTGGCCCGGGGGTTGCGCCGGCGCGGCGTGCTGGTCTTCCAGCCCGGCTGGGGGCGCTATGCCTTGCAGCTGACGGGCGGTTGCGCCCTGATGGTGGGCGGGCTGTGGTGGCTGTCGCCGGACTGGCATGTGTGGCTGGACTGGAGCGTCTGGCGCCGCGCGGCCTGGCTCGCGGCCCTGGTGGTCGGCGGGGCCGCGACCTACTTTGCCTGGCTGTGGGCGACCGGGGTGCGCCTGCGTGACTTTCGCCTGCAGGGGTGATGGCGGCTGTCAAGCCCCATCCCCTTCGTTATAATCGACGATTTGATGATGCCCGAGCGACGTATGCAACTGATCCGCGGTCTGCACAATCTGAAAGCGCATCACCGGGGATGCGTGGCGACCATCGGCAACTTCGATGGCGTGCATCGCGGTCATCAGGCGATCCTCGACCAGCTGCGCGACCGGGCGCGGGCGCTGGCGCTGCCGGTGACCGTGGTGATCTTCGAGCCGCAGCCACGCGAGTACTTCGCCGGCGACCAGGCGCCGCCGCGGCTGACCCGGCTGCGCGACAAGGTGCGCCTGCTCGCCGAGCACGGCGCCGAGCGCATCGTCTGCCTGCCCTTCAACGAGGCGTTGCGCAGCCTGACCGCCCGGGCCTTCGTCGACCGCGTGCTGATCGAGGGGCTGGGCGTGCGTCACCTGGTGGTGGGCGACGACTTCCGCTTCGGCTGCGACCGGCGCGGCGACTTCGCCCTGCTGCGCGAGATCGGCGAACAGGAGGGGTTCGGGGTCGAGCACACCCGGACCTTCCTGCTCGACGACGAGCGGGTCTCCAGCACCCGCATCCGCACGCTGCTGGCCAGCGGCAACTTCTATCAGGCCGCGCGGCTGCTGGGCCGGCCCTACCGCTTCACCGGCCGCGTCGTCGCCGACCGCCAGCTGGGACGCACCATCGGCGTGCCCACCGCCAATGTGCCGCTGCTGCCCGGGCCGCTCGCCCTGCGCGGCGTCTACGCGGTGCTCACCCGGCTGGCCGACGGGCGCTGCCTGCCGGGGGTGGCGAACATCGGCTGGCGGCCCACGGTCGGGGCCTCGCGGCCGGTACTCGAGGTCCACCTGTTCGATGTCGACGAGGACCTCTACGGCCAGGTGATCGAGGTGCTGCCCTGTGCCCGGCTGCGCGGCGAGCTGACCTTCGACGGCCTCGAGGCGCTCAAGCACCAGATCACCCTTGATCAGGCGCGCGCGCGGGCCTACTTTCGTCAACACGCCGTCGCCCCGGGGCATGACGGCGGAGCGTGTCTCTCCGAGCTGGCCTCGGCGCCGCTGGCGCCGGGTTCCATGACTTCCGATTTTCCGGCGGACGCGTCCGCCGACAACGATGACGGCTGACCCAAGGCTATGAGCGACTACAAGCACACCCTCAACCTGCCAGAAACCGACTTCCCGATGCGCGGCAACCTGCCCAAGCGGGAACCGGCGCGCATCCAGCGCTGGCAGGAACTCGACCTCTACCGGCGCCTGCGCGAGGCGGGGCGGGATCGCGAGTCCTTCGTGCTGCACGACGGCCCTCCCTACGCCAACGGCAGCATTCACATCGGGCACGCCGTCAACAAGATCCTCAAGGACATCATCATCAAGGCCAAGGGCCTGGCCGGCTTCGACGCGCCCTACGTGCCGGGCTGGGACTGCCACGGGCTGCCCATCGAGCACAAGATCGAGACGCTGCACGGCAAGCACCTGCCGCCGGACGAGGCCCGCGCGCTGTGCCGCGAGTACGCAGCCGAGCAGATCGACGGCCAGCGCAAGGACTTCGTGCGCCTGGGCGTGGTGGGCGACTGGGAACACCCGTACCGCACCATGGATTTCGCCAACGAGGCGGGCGAGGTACGGGCGCTGGCCGAGATGGTCCGCCACGGTTACGTGTTCAAGGGCCTGAAGCCGGTCAACTGGTGCTTCGACTGCGGCTCGGCGCTGGCCGAGGCCGAGGTCGAGTACGCCGACAAGAAGTCCGACGCCATCGACGTGGCCTTCGCTGCCGAGGACGCCGCGGCGCTGGCCGAGGCCTTCGGTCTCGACGCCCTGAGCAAGCCGGCGGCGGTGGTGATCTGGACCACCACGCCCTGGACCATCCCCGCCAACCAGGCACTCAACGTGCACCCCGAGGTGAACTACGCGCTGGTCGATACCGGCGAACGCCTGCTGGTGCTCGCCGAGGACCTGGTCGAGAGCAGCCTCGAGCGCTTCGGGCTGAGCGGCGAGCCGCTAGCGGTCACCACCGGGGCGAGGCTCGAGAACCTGCGCTTCCGGCACCCGTTCTACGACCGCCTGTCGCCGGTCTACCTGGGCGACTACGTGGCCACCGACGCGGGCACCGGCATCGTCCACTCGGCGCCGGCCTACGGCGAGGACGACTTCGTCACCTGCCGCGCCTACGGCATGGACTTCGACGAGATCCGCAACCCGGTGCAGAGCGACGGCGTCTATGCCGACGATCTAGGGTTCTTCGGCGGCCAGCTGATCTGGAAGGCCAATCCGCAGATCGTCGCCAAGCTCGAGGAAGTCGGCGCGCTGCTCGCCCACGAGAAGATCACCCACAGCTACATGCACTGCTGGCGCCACAAGACGCCGGTGATCTACCGCGCCACCGCGCAGTGGTTCGTGGGCATGGACATTCGCGGCGAGGACGGCAAGTCCCTGCGCGAACGCGCCCTGGAGGGCATCGAGGCCACTCAGTTCATTCCGGCCTGGGGCAAGGCGCGGCTGCACAGCATGATCGCCAACCGCCCCGACTGGTGCATCTCGCGCCAGCGCAACTGGGGCGTGCCGATCCCGTTCTTCCTGCACAAGGCCACCGGCGAGCTGCATCCGCGCACGCTGGAACTGATGGAGGCCGTGGCGCAGCGCATCGAGGCCGAGGGTATCGACGCCTGGTTCCGGCTCGACGCCGCCGAGCTGCTGGGCGACGAGGCCGCCGACTACGAGAAGACCACCGACACCCTCGACGTGTGGTTCGACTCCGGCACTACCCACTGGCATGTGCTGCGTGGCTCCCACGCCCTCGGCCATGCCCAGGGGCCCCGGGCCGACCTGTACCTGGAAGGTTCCGACCAGCATCGCGGCTGGTTCCACTCCTCGCTGCTCACCGGCTGTGCGATCGACGGCCATCCGCCCTACAAGGGGCTGCTGACCCACGGCTTCACCGTCGACGCCCACGGCCGCAAGATGTCCAAGTCGGTGGGCAACGTGATCGCCCCGCAGGAGGTCATGGACAAGCTGGGCGCCGATATCCTGCGCCTGTGGGTGGCCTCCACCGACTACTCCGGCGAGATGGCGGTCTCCGACGAGATCCTCAAGCGCACCGCCGACGCCTACCGGCGCATCCGCAACACCGCGCGCTTTTTGCTGGCCAACCTCAACGGCTTCGACCCCGCACGGGACGCCGTGGCCTTCGACGACCTGCTGGCGCTGGACCAGTGGGTGATCGATCGTGCCGCGCAGCTGCAGTCGCGCATCGAGACCGCCTATGCCGAGTACCGCTTCCTCGAGGTCTACCAGCAGGTGCATACCTTCTGCTCGCGGGAGCTGGGCGGCTTCTATCTGGACGTGATCAAGGATCGCCAGTACACCACCCAGGCCGACTCGCTGGCGCGGCGCAGCTGCCAGACCGCGCTGTATCACGTGGTCGAGGCGCTGGCGCGCTGGGTGGCGCCGATCCTGAGTTTCACCGGCGAGGAGATCTACGAGCACATCCCCGGCGAACGTCGCGAGAGCGTGCTGCTCGAGACCTTCTACGACGGCCTGGCGACCCTCGACGACGGTGCCGCGTTCGACCGCGAGTTCTGGGAGCGGGTGCTGCAGGTCAAGCAGGCGGTCAACAAGTGCCTGGAGGACGCCCGCAACGCCAAGCGCATCAAGAGCGGGCTGTCCGCCGAGGTCACCCTCTACGCCGACGACGCCCTGCGCGAGACGCTGGGCCGGCTGGGCGACGAGCTGCGCTTCGTGCTGCTGACCAGCGAGGTGCATCTGGCCTCGCGGGACGCCGCCGGTGACGACGCCGAGGCCACCGAGCTGGAGGGGCTGGCCGTGGCGGTGGCCGCCAGCGCGCATGCCAAGTGCGAGCGCTGCTGGCACCATCGCCCGGACGTCGGCACGCATGCCGAGCATCCGGACCTGTGCGGGCGCTGCATCAGCAACCTGCCGGACGGCTCCGGCGAGGTTCGCCGCTATGCCTGAGGCGGGCGCGGCAATCGAGTCCAGGGGGATTTCCTCGTGAAGGAGCAGGCGATGACGCGTCGCGAAGGCGAGGCCGTGCCCATGCGGCAACCGTTGCGCTGGCTGCTGCTGTCGGCGCTGGTGATCATCCTCGACCTGGGCAGCAAGCTGCTGGCCAGTGCGCTGCTGACCTACGCCCGGCCGGTCGAGGTGCTGCCGGTGTTCAACCTGACCCTGCTGCACAATCCCGGCGCGGCGTTCAGCTTCCTGGCCGGCCACGACGGCTGGCAGCGCTGGCTGTTCGCGCTGATCGCGGTCGGGGCCAGCGCGGGCCTGACCGTGTGGCTGACCCGCCTGAAGCGCGGCGAGACCCTGATGGCCGCCGCGCTGGCGCTGATCATCGGCGGCGCCCTGGGCAATCTCTACGACCGGCTGGTGCATGGCTACGTGGTGGACTTCCTGTCCTTCCACTGGGGGAGCCACTACTTCCCCGCCTTCAACCTGGCCGATACCGCGATCACCCTGGGCGCGCTGGGGCTGATCGTCGAATCCCTGCGTGACGTCCGGC
This sequence comes from Halomonadaceae bacterium T82-2, assembly GCA_001577635.1. Classification (GTDB taxonomy): domain Bacteria; phylum Pseudomonadota; class Gammaproteobacteria; order Pseudomonadales; family Halomonadaceae; genus Modicisalibacter. The sequence continues at coordinate 56,685 of LSBP01000012.1, forward strand.
GTTCCCGGGCGTGACATTCTGCATAGCGAGCCTGTGAGCATGAGCGATTATCGGATCGGTGACGGCATGGAAGTCACCCTGCACTTCACCCTCGAGCTCGAGGACGGCACGGTGGTCGACTCCACCCGTGACAAGCAGCCGGCCACCTTCCAGGTGGGCGACGGCAACCTGCCGCCGGGCTTCGAGCAGCCCATCCAGGGAATGGCTGCGGGCGAGACGGGGCGCTTCACCATCACCCCCGAGCATGGCTTCGGCCAGCACAATCCGCAGAACGTGCAGTCGATCCCCCGCGACAGCTTCGCGGATACCGACGAACTGGAAGAAGGGCTGGTAATGTCATTCGCCGACCCGGCCGGCGGCGAGCTGCCGGGGGTGATCGCCGAGATCGGCGAGAAGCGCGTCGAGGTCGACTTCAACCATCCGCTGGCGGGGCGTACCCTGACCTTCGCGGTGGAGGTGATCGACGTAAAGCCCGCCACCACCCACTAGGAAAACGCTGACTTCCTGTTGCGCTCGCGACGGAATTCAGCGCTTTCCCGCTGTCCATAGGCAGGTGCTCAAGCATCAAGGCAAGGAAACCATGCAAGCTACCCCCGTGCAGATCAAGCTGGCCAATCCCCGCGGCTTCTGTGCCGGCGTCGATCGCGCCATCGACATCGTCGACCGGGCGCTCGACGTGCTCGGCCCGCCCATCTACGTGCGCCACGAGGTGGTCCACAACCGCTACGTGGTGGAAAGCCTGCGCGACCGGGGCGCCATCTTCGTCGACGAGCTCGACGAGGTGCCCGACGACGTCACCGTGATCTTCTCCGCCCACGGCGTCTCGCACGCCGTGCAGCAGGAGGCCGAGCGGCGGGGGCTCAAGGTGTTCGACGCTACCTGCCCGTTGGTCACCAAGGTGCACATGGAAGTGCTGCGCTACGCGCGGCGCGGCCAGGAGTGCATCCTGATCGGCCACGCCGGCCATCCCGAGGTGGAAGGCACCATGGGTCGCTATGACACCTCGTACGGTGGCGCGATCTACCTGGTCGAGGACGAGGCGGACGTGGCGGCTCTCGAGGTGCGTGACCCCGAGAAGCTGGCCTTCGTCACCCAGACCACGCTGTCCATGGATGACACCGCCCGAGTGATCGACGCCCTGCGCGACAAGTTTCCCGCCATCGCCGGGCCGCGCAAGGACGACATCTGCTACGCCACCCAGAACCGCCAGGATGCGGTACGCGAGCTGGCCGAGGCGGCCGAGTTGGTGCTGGTGGTGGGCAGCGTCAACAGTTCCAACTCCAACCGCCTGCGCGAGCTGGCCGAACGCATGGGCAGCACGGCGCGGCTGATCGACGACGCCGAGCAGATCGACCCGGCCTGGCTCGAGGGCGTCGCCACGATCGGCATCACCGCCGGTGCTAGCGCTCCCGAGGTGCTGGTGGAGGGCGTCGTCGCCCGGCTGCGTGAACTCGGCGCCGAGGCGCCCGAGGAGCTGGTTGGCCAGGAGGAGACGATCACCTTCTCGATGCCCCGGGAGCTGCGCGAACGGGTCATCGCCAGCGGCTGAACGCAGCTGGCGCCAGTTTTCGAAGTCGGGCCTCGGCCCGACTTTTTTTATGGATGTCGGGTGGCAGTCTGGCAGTATTGATACATAATGAAACGCTAGATAACGGATGAGTGACGTCATGCGGCGAAATGCCAGAGGGTTCACTCTGCTGGAAGTGATGATCGCCATGGTAATCGTGGCCATCCTGGCGGCGGTGGCCTATCCCAGTTATATCCGCCACGTTCAGGACGCCCGGCGCAACGAGGCCAAGACGGCGCTGCTCGATACGGCGAATCGGCTGGAGCGCTGCTTTACCGAACACTATAGCTATCAAGCGGACAGTTGCCCGAGCGGCAGTTTTTCGGTGGGCGACTACTACACGCTGACCATCGCCACGCCCTCGGCTTCCAAGTACCGGCTCGAGGCATCACCAAAGGCAGGATCGGCGCAGGCCGGCGATCGTTGCGGAACCCTGGTCCTAAAGCAATCCGGCAAACGCCTTCTCGAGAACGCGACGGACGGTGCCTCCTGTGGCTGGCAGTAAGGGGCTTGAGAATGGCTTCACGCTGCTCGAGCTGATCGTGGTGCTGGCCATTGCCGCCATTCTGGCCGTCATCGCGGTGCCGGGATTCGATCGGTTGCTGGGCGACAATCGCCTGGCGAGCACCTACAACGAGATACTGGCCGGGGTGCGTTATGCGCGCAGCGCGGCCATCACGCAGCATGCGAAGGTCTCTCTGGAACTCGAGGTGACCGACTCGGACTGGACGCTGAGTGTTGACGCCGAGAACCGAGCGCTGACACGCAGCGGCTCGCTGGACGGCCTCTCCCTTTCCGGCCGGAGCGTGACGTTTGGCGAGCTGGGCGAGCGCACCAATTGCGGCGACCAGTCGACGTCCTGCGAGTTCGTGGTCACGAATACCGCGACTCAAAACAGTGCCGGATTTTCCATTTCGAAGTCGGGGGGCATCAGCGCGCAATGAGCGGCTTCCAGCATGTCGTGGTCAGGAAAGGTGGTCGGCGCGACAGGGGCTTCTCGCTGATCGAGGCCCTGGTGGCGCTGCTGATCCTTGCTATCGGCCTGCTGGGCGTGGCGGGCATGCAGCTCAAGGCCCTGCAGAGCACGCATATGGGTTATCAACGGACCATTGCCACGCTGGCTGCTCAGGACCTGCAGGAGCGGCTCTGGCAAGGTTTGGCCGATGATTCCGCGTGTCCAGATCCGAGCACTGCGGACTGGGAAGATCAAATGAAGAATGAGTGGGCGCCTGAGTGGGGGCAGTGGCTTCCGGGAATTGGTGAAAACCCTGTAAGCCCAAGGGAAAACGATGATTGCGTTTATGACATCTCTGTAAGCTGGGATGAAGGGCGTGCTACCCCCGACGAATCCAGCCGACAGTCTTTTAGTTATACGGTACGTCTGCCGAACCTCGGGGAGGGCGCATGATGCGCCAGACGGGACTGGGGCTGGTGGAGCTGATGGTGGCCCTGCTGATCGGCTCATTGATCCTGCTGGGCGCCGGCGAGGTGTTCCAGCTGGTGCGCGGTCAGTTCGAGCGCATCAGTCAGTTGAGTCAACGTCAGGCGAACCTGAGTTTCTTTGCCAATCGGGTGCTGGGGGATATTCGCCGCGCCGACAGTGTCGACGTGTCGGGTACCGATCCCCTGACGCTGAGCATCGATGACGAGCCGGTTGACTATCGAGTCGACACGGACACCGAGCAGCTGCTGCGCAACGAGGAGGTTATGTTCGGTGATTTAGCCGATGAGGCAAAGGCCTTCGGCGTGATATCCATCGGGGACGCGACTTATCAGGTGACCCTGAAGCTGGCCCCCGGGGTGGCCGGCGATGCTGACCACTCGACCTTCACGTTTCGGGTAACAAACCGTACTGCCGCAATCGATACTGCGCAGGAAAATGGCAATAGCCAGGATGGTTCTTCCGGGTCATCGGGAGGCAATGGGTCGTCAGGGACCACCGTGGGGAAAAGGTAGGAAACCCAAGGAGTGCAAATGAAATCAGGGTGTTATTCCCATCGACAGGATGGTGCTGCACTGATCGTGGTGCTGATCCTGATGGTCATGGCCGCGATGCTTGCCGTGACAGGGCTTCAGGGCGGGGTGACCAACGAGAAGCTGGCCGGCAACTATCGTGCTGATGCGCTGGCGCAGATGGCGGCGGAGTCAGTGGCTTCTTTGAAAGCCGTGTCCCTAAATGGAACAAATCCAACAAAGGCGCTGGATGTCTGCGTTAATTTGGTTAGATCTTTTGATGACCAAGAAGTAAGTGACTGGGAAGAGTCTAGTCGAGGGAGGAATGTTAAGGTTTTTTTTAAAAAATGCAGTAAAGATGGAAAGGGTGAAAAAGCTGGTTACGCTATAATAGGTAGAGTTTATTCCGGGCCTTCATCGGAAGGCAAGGCTGTTGCAGAACACGGTGTTTTTATAGTTAATGAAGGTGGTCCAAGTTCCTCGCCATATGATGGCCTGGTTGGGTGTGACGGGGTGAGTCTGAGTGGTGGGCCAATGATAGACAGCTATGACTCAAGGCTAGGGAGTTACGGCGAGACAGTAAGCAAGGATGCTGGAAGTTTTTATAATGGAAAGAGATCTAATGTTACAGTTAAAACTATCAAGGCGGGGGCGGGGCTTGAGTTGAAAGGCCATTCCCCCATTTATGGCGATTTGAATATTGCTGGTGATTTGATCATGAAGGGGCAGACTCCATTATATGGAAATGCCGTCGTGGGCGGGAATGCTGAAATCAACGGGAAGATCGGTGGCATGGATGGTTCGGGAAAGTCGGTGGGCGGTGACTTGAGTGTGATGGGAAATGTCACTGTCGGTAACGCCGGAGTTGTTCAAGGAAAGGTGAGCGCCAATGGTGATATGTCTTCTTCTGGAAAGGTGGAAGGGGATATCGAGATAGGTGGGAACGCTGACTTCAGCTCCTCTTCGGTTACAAATGGCGGTGTGATCGCTGAAGGCAATGTAAATATAGGATCTACCGGCAGTCCACCTCAGTCTGTCAGGGCCGGTGGAAGCATTTCATACCCCAGTTGGTGGCAATATAATGATACCTTTTCTCAACTGGCCTCCAGTTCTTATCATCAGGGAAGTAACGTTAATGTGGGAAAAGTTTCTGGGAGTCAGGGGGAGGGGCAATGCGATGCATTGTCAGTCTTGGGTGAGAATGGCTCCGGCCCTGGGAAGTTCTTCTCTGAAACCTTGAGTGGAAATAGCACGGTGACTGCTCCAGGCTGGTTTGATAGTCACGGGTGTGAACATTGTTACTCCAGTAATTCAAAGGGTATTAACCTGACGGGAGGAAAGGGTAACAAGGATGCGTCGGATACCGTGATTGGTGAGGCCGGTAAGAGTTTGGTTATGGAAGTTGGCGGTGACCTTTCGACAGGAGGAAAGCTTCGAAAGATACGCGTGAAAGGCGACGTTGTCTTGGTGGTTAATGGCGATTTTGATATCGGGAATAATACTCAGCTTGTTGTTGATAAAGATGCGTCTCTTGAGGTGCTGGTGACAGGTAAGACGACTCTGAGTGGTGGGTCAAATCTTCTGACATCAAATGCTTTGGTAAGAAAGGGGCAGGATGGAAAATTGAAGCCAGCTCTTTCAATTTTTAGTGCGTACCGCTCTAGTGGGAAGAATGATGCAGGTGTCGAGGTGAGTGGCGCCAATGATTCATATGTCAATATTTATGCACCGGGAGCTAATGTTGAAGTGACTGGGAGTGGGTCCATCTATGGCGCTGTGCGCGGCAAGGAAGTCAATATGTCAGGCAGTGGTGATATTCATTATGATGAGGCGTTATTGGATATTGATTCTGGAGGAAAATCCATAAAGTGGTGGGAAGGTTGAACACCGCTTTCTGGGAGCATAGGTGTAGATTATTTTTTAAGTTTTAGTATTTTACTGCCACTGCTCATGGAATAAGTCCTGAAAAGCGACTATTCGTCTGAGCATTTCCCCTCATCGGCTCCGATCCGCTCGATGCGCAATCGCCCGCCCCGGCTCAGCACCAGCCGCCTTGCATCGCCTTTTCGCCCCGGCGGGCAGAGATAGAAGCTGCCGATCTGAAAGGCCCCGCTCGCCCGCATCGAGTAACCGTTGGGCGCATAGCGCACCTGCCTGGCCACCGGCCGGTTGGCGATAACATCCACGTCGCCGGGCGGCTTGGGCTCCACGCGCAGGATGGGCTCATCGGACGAACGATCGCCATCACCGTTGCGGTCCACATAGATCCGCCAGCCGGCGTTCCAGTCCCGTGGCTGACGGCTTTCCACCAGCACCGGCATGCCGCGGCGCACGGCTTCGCTGCGCGCATAATGCAGGGCCTGATAGAGCGTCTGGCTGGCCGCCTGCAGCCGCTGCGTCTGCAACAGCCGCCCCATGGCTGGTCCGCCGATACCGGCCCAGATCACCAGAATCGCCAGTACCACCAGCAGTTCGATCAGGGTGATGCCCTGCATGTGGCGTCGTGTCGAGCAATGCATGGGGAATTTGCACTTTTCTTAATATTGTATTTTTATTTATAAGAAATGATGACAACAACCACAAGGCCGCTTGCCGATGAATACGATGCCCGATGCCGTAGGGGTGGGGCCGGTGCCTGCCGGACGCGCCCGGGGTTTCAGCCTGATCGAGGTGCTGGTCACGCTCTTCATTCTGGCGTTCGGCCTGCTGGGGCTGGCGACCACGCAGATTCATGCCCTGCATGCCCAGCGCCGGGCCGAGGCGGAGGCGCTGGCCGTGCGTCATGCCGCCAACATGCTCGAACGCCTGCGCCTCAACCGTCGGGACGCCCTGGCCGGGGCGTTCGACAGCAGCTGTGACAGCGGGGGTGGTGGGGGCTCGGGGTTGCGGGCCTGGCGGCGTGTGGTGGCGGATACCCTGCCGGATGGCAAGGGCTGCGTGACGGTGACCGGCGATACCACGCTGGCCACCGCCCGGGTGGAGGTGCAGTGGCGGGAGCGTGGCGATGCGGGAAGCGAATCACGACAGTCGCATATCAGCCTGTCGACCCGGCTGTGAGCCGGGCGTCGGCGGTCGGCAGCGGGGTGTCACCCTGATCGAGCTGATGGTGGCGCTGGCCATCGGGTTGATGGTGATGGCCGGGATGACCCGGCTGTTCATCGAGTATCAGGGGATATATCGGCTGCAGGCGTCCCTGTCGCGGATGCAGGAGGACGGTCGCTTCGCGCTGGACGTGATCGATCGCGAGTTGCGCAAGGCCGGGTATGCGCCGCGAACCGCGCCGGATGCCTTCCCGGCGGGAAACGGCTTCGCGGCCTCGGCCAGTGTCGCCGGCAATGACCACACGTTGCGCGTGCGTTATCACGGCAGTGCGCGAGCGCCCCTGCAGAACTGCCTGGGCGGCTGGCTCGATCGCGATGCGCCGGTGCTTACACGGTTCACGGTGGGCGACGAGCCGGGGCTGCGCTGTGCGGTGGACAATCACTCGCCGCAGCCGCTGGAACACCATGTGGCGGCGATGGCCGTGCGCTACTTTGCGGCAGGGCGCTGGCATCGCGCTGTCGGGGTGGGTGACTGGGCCGCGGTGACCGGCGTGCGCGTCGAGCTGCTGCTGGTTTCGCGGCAGGCCGGGCTGCTAGATGCCCCGCAAACCTATACCTTCGATGGCCGAACCGTGACCGCGCCGGATCGGCGCCTGCGGCGCGTCTATGCCACCACCATCCGCCTGCGCAACGTGCCCTCGGAGACGGGCGCATGAGCGGCCGGCGCCAGCGGGGAATGACGCTGCTCATCGCCCTGATCCTGCTGCTGGCGATGTCGCTGCTGGGCGTCAGCGCGTTGCAGGGGGCATCGCTTCAGGCGCGGATGGCCCATAGCGAGCTGGACCGCCAGGCCGCCTTTCAGGCGGCGTCGTCGGCGCTGCTCGAGGGCGAATGGCTGCTGCGCCATGAGCCCTTCGATCCGACCCGCTACGCACCGGCCTGCCCCGAGGGGCGCTGCCGTCAGCCTCCGACGTCGCCGGCGACCTGGAGTGATGCCCAGTGGCGTAAGCGCAGCATCGGCTACGGCGTCAGCGGGGCCCCGCCACTACCGGCACTGGTCGAGCCGCCGCGGCTGGTCATCGACTACCGGGGCAGCGAGTGTCCCGATCCGGATGCCGCCTGCCGGGCCACGTTCGTGATCGTCGCGCATGCCTGGGGGCGGCGCGAGACCACGCAAAGCACGCTCCAGCGTCGGGTCGTCATGCCGCTGCCGGCGAAGACGGAAGCGCCTTCGGCCCGGCTTGCCGCCACGTCGTCCGATACGCCCCCCGCGCTCGTTGACGAAGCCTGGCGGGCCGCCCGGCGCTGACTACTTACTGCCACCCCGAGGAGGACTGTCATCATGGATCGAGCCCGCGGTTTCACCCTGGTTGAGCTGGTCATCGTCGTAGCGATCGCCGGCATACTCGCCGCGGTTGCCGTGCCGGCCTACACGCAGCATCTGCGCGAGGCCCGGCGTGACGACGCTCGGGCCACCCTGATGCGGCTCGCCTACTGGATGGAGCGTCAGTACGCCAGCGAGGACAGCTATGCCGTCGAGGCGTTGCCGCCTGAGCTGACCGAGAGCGACGACTATGCCTTCTCGCTGCGCCAGGCGGATGACAGCCGCTTCGTGCTGGCGGCGCGGCCGCTCGGCGCGCAGCGCCAGGATGCCTGCGGCGAGCTGACCCTGGACAGCGCCGGGCGTCGCGGGGCCGAGAGTGGGGCGGCGTGCTGGTGAGTCGCACTGCCGGTGGCGGGCGCGCATGGTAGATTGTCGGCCTGGCCAACGAACCGAAGAGTCTCATCGTGAATGAATTCCTGATCGTCGGCGGCGGTGTCATCGGCATGATGACGGCGCTGCAGCTGGCCGATGCCGGCCATGGGGTGACCGTGCTCGAGCGCGGCCGGTGCGGCCGCGAGGCCTCCTGGGCGGGCGGCGGCATCGTCTCGCCGCTCTATCCCTGGCGCTATACCCGGCCGATCTCGGCGCTGTCGCGCTGGTCGGAAGGCTTCTATCCGGAGCTGGCGCTGCGGCTGCTGGAGGAGACCGGCATCGATCCCGAGTATCGCCAGAAGGGGCTGCTGTACCTGGGCGTCGAAGACGAGGCGCGGGCGATGGACTGGGCGCGCGAGGTGGGCAAGCCGCTGGAGCGGGTTGACGCCGACTTCCTGTATCGCAAGGAGCCGCAGGCGGCGCCGGGCTTTGGCGATGCGCTGTGGATGCCGACCCTCGGCAGCATCCGCAACCCGCGGCTGGGCCAGGCGCTGCGGGCGCGGCTGGCGGCCATGCCGCGGGTGACGCTCGAGGAGGACGTGACCGTCACCGGGCTGCGCGTCGCCGACGGGCGGGTCACGGGGGTGGACAGCGAGCAGGGGCGCTGGTCGGCCGAGCGGGTCATCGTCTGCGGCGGGGCGTGGAGCGCCGGCCTGCTGGCGAGTGCGGGCGTCGAGCTGCCGGTGCGGCCGGTGAAGGGGCAGATGATCCTGTTCAGGGCGCCGCCGGGGTTGGTGGAGCGGGTGGTGCTGCTCGACGGGCGCTACGTGATCCCGCGGGGCGACGGGCGGGTGCTGGCCGGCTCGACCCTCGAGGAAGCCGGTTTCGATACCTCGACCAGCGAGTCGGCGCGCGCCTCGCTGCGGGACAGCGCGATCCGCATCATTCCGGCGCTGGCCGACTGCGAGGTCGAGCACCACTGGGCGGGGCTGCGTCCCGGCTCGCCGGACGGGGTGCCGATGATCGGTGCGGTGCCGGGGCTCGCCAACCTCTACGTCAACGCCGGCCATTTCCGCAACGGTCTGGTGCTGGCGCCGGCGTCGACCCACCTGCTGGTGGACGAGCTGCTGGGGCGGGAGCCGATCGTCGACCCCGCTCCTTACCGGCTGGGCTGAGCCGCTTGGCGCTCAACCCTTGGGCTGCTGCTCCTCGAGGAAGCGCGCGTGGTGGGACTCGTTGCAGAACCACAGGGCATCGCGGCGGATGGCGTCGGACTCGGGCAGGTGCACCCGGCAGTAGGCGCAGCGCACCATGCGGCCGTCGTCGATGGTGCGCGGCCGGCTGGCGTCGTCCTGGTCGAGCCGCCACTGGCGGTACAGGCGATAGAGCTTGAGGCCGGCCCAGAACAGGACCGCGAAGATGATCAGGCGTATGATCAAGAGGTTCATCCCGTGGCTCCCCCGCCGGATGGGCCGGTGCTTTGCAGGCGGCGATCCATGCGGGACAATGGCGTCAATGGGGTAGTGTAAGGGAAGCGACTGCGCCTGCCTATCGGGCAGCCTGCCCCGTCCGTCCATGACCGTGATTCGAGGAATGACCCAGCCATGCAAGACTTGACCCTGGTAATGGCCCAGCTGGACCCGTTGGTGGGCGATATACCCGGTAACGCCGATCGGGCCATCGAGGCGGTGCGCGAGGCCCGCATCGAGCACAAGGCGGATGTGGTGGTCTTTCCCGAGCTGTTCCTGACCGGCTACCCGCCCGAGGACCTGCTGCTGCGTCCCTCGATGGAGACGCGGCTGGCGGCGGCCCGGGAGCGCATGGCCGAGAAGGTCGCCCGCGACGTGATGGTGATCATCGGCTATCCCGGCCGACGCGAGGATGGCTACTTCAATCTGGCCGGCGTGCTCTACAACGGCGAGTGGCTGGGCGAGTATGCCAAGCAGTCGCTGCCCAACTACCTGGTGTTCGACGAGCACCGCTACTTCACGCCCGGCGATGCGCCGCTGGTGATCGAGCATGGCGGGGCTCGCCTGGGGATCCTGATCTGCGAGGACCTGTGGGACGGCGCGCCGGTCCGGCGTGCCCGGGATGCCGGCGCCGACATCCTGGTGACCCTGAACGCCTCGCCCTATCACCGCGACAAGCCGGCCGAGCGGCTGTCGCTGTTCGCCGACCGGGCCCGCGAGGTGCAGCGCCCGGTGGTGTACGCCAACCAGGTCGGCGGTCAGGACGAGCTGGTCTTCGATGGCGGCTCGCTGGTGGTCGATGCCGCCGGCGAGCTGCAGGTGCGTGCCCCGCACTGGCAGGCCGGCCTGATGCCGGTGCGCTTTCTCGGCGAGGCACAGGGCTGGCGGCCGGAGGCGGGCGAGATCGAGCCGCTGCTCGATGCCGAGGAGAGCCTCTACTGCGCGCTGGTCACCGGGGTGCGCGACTACGTCAACAAGAGCGGCTTCAAGGGTGTGGTACTGGGCCTGTCGGGCGGCATCGACTCGGCGCTGTCGCTGGCCATCGCGGTGGATGCGCTGGGCCCGGACCGGGTCCAGGCGGTGATGATGCCCTATCACTACACCGCCGACATCTCCCGCGAGGACGCCGCCGAGCAGGCCCGGCGGCTGGGCGTGCACTACGAGGTGCTGCCGATCGTGTCGATGGTCGAGGCGGCCGACGAGACGCTGGCGCAGAGCTTCGCCGGCGCCCCGCAGGACACCACCGAGGAGAATCTGCAGTCACGCTGTCGCGGCGTGCTGCTGATGGCGATCTCCAACAAGAAGGGCCTGATGGTGCTGACCACCGGCAACAAGAGCGAGATGGCGGTGGGCTACGCCACGCTCTACGGCGACATGGTCGGCGGCTACAACGCGCTCAAGGATGTCTACAAGACCTGGGTCTATCGCCTCGCGACGTGGCGCAACGCGCAGGAGCCGGTGATCCCCGAGCGGGTCATCACCCGTCCGCCCTCCGCCGAGCTGGCGCCGGACCAGCAGGACAGCGACTCGCTGCCCGGCTACGACGTGCTGGACGCGATTCTCGAGCGCTACATCGAGGGCGACATGAGTGCCGAGGCGATCATCGACGCCGGCTTCGACCGCGAGGCCGTCTATAAGGTAGTCAAGCTGGTCGATCGCAACGAGTACAAGCGCCGCCAGGCGCCGGTCGGTGTGCGGGTGACCTCGCGCGGCTTCGGCCGCGACCGGCGCTATCCCATCGTCAACCGCTGGCAGCCCGGGGAATGACCCCGGCTGTCGCCGGGGAGCCATAAGCTGCAAGAGCGGCGCTACGCGCCTGGAAGCTGGAAGAATTGCTATCTGCCAAGACAGCGTGGTGTTTGATTTTTCTTCCAGCTTACCGCTTATCACTTACCGCCCCCCCCCGGAGGGGCATTACAGCGTCAGCGGCTCGGCGTCGACGTACTTCGGTTCGAAGGTGGTGCCGTCGAGGCGGTCGTTGTTCGGGTCGTTGTCGATCAGCGTCTTGAGCACCTCGCGGGCGCGGTCGCGCATGTCGAGCCCCAGGTAGCCCTCCACCATGGTGGCCAGGGCGTCGCGGGTGGCCGGCGTGCGCGGATAGTGCTCGAGTACCCACTTGCCGCGCTCCACGGCGGCCACGTAGGCGCCCTTGCGCAGGTAGAAGTCGGCCACCTGCAGCTCGTGGCGCGCCAGCACGTTGCGCAGGTAGATCACTCGCTGGCGGGCGTCGGCGGCGTAGGGGCTGTCGGGAAAGCGACGGGCCAGTTCGCTGAAGTCGACGTAGGCGTCGCGCGTGGCGCCGAGGTCACGCTTGGAGATGTCGATCATCTCCAGGCTCTCGAGACTGAAGCGCCCGGCCTCGTAGGCGGCCAGGCCGCGCAGGTAGTAGGCGTAGTCGACCTGGGGATGATCCGGATGCAGGCGGATGAAACGGCTGGCGGCGGCCCGGGCGGCTTCCCAGTTGGTGACCTTGTAGTAGGCGTAGATCAGCTCGAGCTGGGCCTGCTCGGCGTAGCGGCCGAACGGATAGCGGGTGTCCAGCGCCTCGAGCTGCTTGACGGCGTCGTTGTAATGATGGGTGTCGAGCGACGACTGGGCCTTCTGGTAGAGCTCCTTTTCCTGCAGCTCGGGGGATACCTCGGTACTGGCGCAGCCGGCCAGCAGGGTGGCAGTCAGGGCCAGGGCGGCCAGGGAAGCAACACGCATCGTCATCCTCGTCTCGGGCAATCGTCTGGGGCCGTGGTAGAATCGGTCGAACTCGGTCACCAGTCAAAGCACCCCACTATAAAGCACACGCTACCGGCGGGGACAGGCCTTGCCGGGAAAACCCCACATCCACTCCCGCTACAGGCATTCGGCAAGCTATGTCAGAGACTCTGCACCGCGACGCGCGTATTCCCGAGACGATGGTTGGCCTGCGCCTGGACCAGGCCGCCGCCGAGCTGCTGCCCGATTATTCCCGCGAGCGGCTCAAGAGCTGGATCAAGCGCGGCGAGCTGACCGTCGACGGCGCCAGGGCCCGGCCCAAGGACAAGGTGGCCGGCGGCGAGCGGCTGGTGCTGGAGACGGTGCTCGAGGACGAGGTGCGCTGGACGCCCCAGGCCATCGAGCTGGACATCGTCCACGAGGACGCGTCGGTGCTGGTGGTCAACAAGCCCGCCGGGCTGGTGGTGCATCCGGCCGCGGGCAATCCCGACGGCACGCTGCTCAACGCCCTGCTGCATCATCGCCCGGCACTGGCCGCCATCCCCCGGGCGGGTATCGTGCACCGTCTGGACAAGGACACCACCGGGCTGATGGTGGTGGCCAAGACGCTGGCCGCCCAGACGTCGCTGGTCGAGCAGCTCCAGGCGCGCACGGTGTCACGGGAGTACGATGCGGTGGTGACCGGGGTGATGACCGCCGGGGGCACGGTCGATGCCCCCATCGGCCGCCACCCGCGGGATCGCAAGCGCCAGGCGGTCCATGTCTCCGGCAAGCCGGCGGTGACGCATTATCGGGTGGTGGAGCGTTTCCGCGGGCATACCCATGTGCGCTGCAAGCTGGAAACCGGGCGCACCCACCAGATTCGCGTGCACCTGGCCCATCAGCGCTTTCCGCTGGTGGGGGACGCGCTTTATGGTGGGCGGCTCAAGCTGCCCGCGGGGGCCGGCGAGTCGCTCAAGGAGCTGCTGCGCCATTTCCCGCGCCAGGCCCTGCATGCCCGCAAGCTGGCCTTCATTCACCCCGACAGCGGCGAGACGCTGACCCTGCGGGCCGAGCTGCCGGACGATCTGTGGCTGTTGCTGGATGGCCTGCGGGCCGACCAGGAGGAGAGTTCATGAGCGAGCGTCCGACCCTGCTGCTGCCGGACTGGCCGGCGCCGGCCACTGTCGGCGCCTTCGTCACCACCCGCGAGACCGGGCCCAGCCGCGGGCCGTTCGCGGCCTTCAATCCGGCGCTGCATGTCGGCGACGATCCGCGGGACGTGCAGCGCTGCCGCGAGCTGCTGGCCGAGGAGATCGGCGACGCGCGGGCGCTGCTGTGGCTCGACCAGGTGCATGGCGCCAATGTCGTCCAGGATTATCGGCCTGCGTATGCCGAGCGAGCACCGCGTGCCGATGCGGCGGTCGCCGGTGACGCGGGCCATGCCTGCGTGGTGCTGACCGCCGACTGCCTGCCGGTGTTCTTCTGCGATCGGCGCGGTACCCGCGTCGGCGTGGCGCACGCCGGGTGGCGCGGGCTGGCCGGCGGCGTGCTGGAAGCCAGCGTGGCAGCGCTGGGCATTGCGCCCACGGAGCTGATGGCTTGGCTGGGGCCGGCCATCTCCAATGCCCAGTTCGAGGTGGGCCACGAGGTCCGGGACGCCTTCGTGGCGTTCCAGGCCGAGGCCGAGGAGGCCTTCGAGCCCAGCCCCTATCGGCTCGGCCACTACATGGCGGACCTCTACAAACTCGCCCGGCTGCGCCTCGAGCGCTTGGGGCTCGCGCAGGTCAGCGGCGGCCACTTCTGCACCGCCTGCGAATCGCGCTTCTACTCCCACCGCCGCGATGACGGCGTCACCGGTCGCATGGCCAGCGTGATCTGGCTGCGCTGAATCCCGTCCGGGCTTGATCCGCATCAAGCCCGCCGTGCATCGCCATGCCGGTGACTTGAAACTCGCCCAGCATACCTCCATTGATAGTGTCAACACGGACAAGGGCCGCGTGGCGCGTCCGACCGCGCCATTGCCCCCAATGGAGGATTTTCGATGCGAATCGACCGCATGACCAGCAAGCTGCAGAACGCCCTGGCCGAGGCCCAGTCCCTGGCGGTGGGACGCAGCCACAACCAGCTCGACCCCGGGCATGTGCTGGCCGCGCTGCTCGACGCCGGCGACAGCGGCATCAAGGGCCTGGTGCAGAAGGCCGGTGGCGATGTCGCCAAGCTGCGCGACGGCCTGGCCGAATACCTCGACAACCTGCCCAGCGTCGGCCAGTTCGACGGCAACGTGACCATGAGCCAGGATCTGGCGCGGCTGTTCAACCTCGCCGACCGCGAGGCCCAGGCGCGCGGCGATCAGTACATCGCCAGCGAACTGGTGCTGCTCGCGGCGCTGGAGATGAATCAGCGCATCACCAAGGTGCTGACCCAGGCTGGCCTGAACAAGAAGGCACTGGTGGCGGCCATCGACAGCCTGCGCGGCGGCCAGGCGGTGGACGACGCCGGTGCCGAGGAGAACCGCGAGGCGCTCGACAAGTACACGCTCGACCTCACCGCGCGTGCCGGCGAGGGCAAGCTCGACCCGGTGATCGGCCGCGACGACGAGATCCGCCGCACCATCCAGGTGCTGCAGCGGCGCACCAAGAACAACCCGGTGCTGATCGGCGAGCCCGGGGTGGGCAAGACCGCCATCGTCGAGGGCCTGGCCCAGCGCATCGTCAATGGCGAGGTGCCCGAGGGGCTCAAGGACAAGCGCGTGCTGTCGCTGGACATGGGCGCGCTGCTGGCCGGTGCCAAGTTCCGCGGCGATTTCGAGGAGCGCCTCAAGGCGGTGCTCAGCGAGCTCGCCAAGGAAGAGGGCCGGGTGATCCTGTTCATCGACGAGCTGCATACCATGGTCGGCGCCGGCAAGGCCGAGGGCTCGATGGACGCCGGCAACATGCTCAAGCCCGCCCTGGCGCGCGGCGAGCTGCACTGCGTAGGCGCCACCACGCTCGACGAGTATCGCCAGTACATCGAGAAGGATGCCGCCCTGGAGCGCCGCTTCCAGAAGGTGCTGGTCGACGAGCCCAGCGAGGAGGACACCGTTGCCATCCTGCGCGGCCTCAAGGAGCGCTACGAGGTCCACCACGGGGTGGACATCACCGACGGCGCGATCATCGCCGCGGCCAAGCTCTCGCAGCGCTACATCACCGATCGCCAGCTGCCCGACAAGGCGATCGACCTGATCGACGAGGCGGCCTCGCGGATCCGCATGGAGCTCGACTCCAAGCCCGAGGAGATGGACCGTCTCGACCGCCGGCTGATCCAGCTCAAGATGGAGCGCGAGGCGCTCAAGAAGGAGACCGACGAGGCCTCCCGCAAGCGGCTCGAGAACCTCGAGGCCCAGATCGACGAGCTGGAGCGCGAGTACGCCGACCTCGACGAGGTGTGGAAGGCCGAGAAGGCCAGCATCCAGGGCGCGGCGCAGTTCAAGGCCGAGTTGGAGCAGGCGCGCATCGATCTCGAGGCGGCGCGCCGCCAGGGTGACCTGGGCCGCATGTCCGAGCTGCAGTACGGGGTGATTCCGTCGCTGGAGAAGAAGATCGCCGAGTCCAGCGAGGCCGAGGGCGATACCTCGAGCCACCAGCTGCTGCGCTCCAACGTCACCGAGGAGGAGATCGCCGAGGTGGTGTCGCGCTGGACCGGCATCCCGGTGGCCAAGATGCTCGAGGGCGAGCGCGACAAGCTGCTGCGCATGGAGGACGCGCTGCACGAGCGGGTGATCGGCCAGGACGAGGCGGTCAAGGCGGTCGCCGACGCCGTGCGCCGCTCGCGCGCCGGGCTCGCCGACCCGCACCGGCCCAACGGTTCCTTCCTGTTCCTCGGCCCCACTGGGGTGGGCAAGACCGAGCTGTGCAAGTCGCTGGCCAGCTTCCTCTTCGACACCGAGGAGGCGATGGTGCGCATCGACATGTCCGAGTTCATGGAGAAGCACTCCGTGGCGCGGCTGATCGGTGCCCCTCCCGGCTATGTCGGCTACGAGGAGGGTGGCTACCTGACCGAGGCGGTGCGCCGCAAGCCCTATTCGGTGCTGCTGCTCGACGAGGTCGAGAAGGCCCACCCGGATGTCTTC
Organism: Halomonadaceae bacterium T82-2; assembly: GCA_001577635.1. Taxonomy (GTDB): domain Bacteria; phylum Pseudomonadota; class Gammaproteobacteria; order Pseudomonadales; family Halomonadaceae; genus Modicisalibacter. The sequence goes on from LSBP01000012.1 coordinate 73,207, forward strand.
AACATCCTCCTGCAGGTGCTCGAGGATGGCCGGCTGACCGATGGCCAGGGGCGTACCGTGGACTTCCGCAACACGGTGATCGTGATGACATCCAACATGGGCTCCGACCTGATCCAGCGCCTGGCCGGCGAGGGCGAGGACGCCTACACGCGGATGAAGGACGCCGTGATGGAGGTGGTCGGGCAGCAGTTCCGGCCCGAGCTGATCAACCGCATCGACGAGGTGGTGGTGTTCCACCCGCTGGGGCAGGAGCAGATCCAGCAGATCGCGGCGATCCAGCTGCAGCGGCTGCGTGACCGGCTCGCCGAACGCGACATCGGGCTGGAAGTCTCCGACGACGCCATGGCCCAGCTGGCGGTGGTCGGCTTCGACCCGGTGTTCGGGGCGCGGCCGCTCAAGCGGGCGATCCAGAGCCGGCTGGAGAACCCGCTGGCCCAGGAGCTGCTGGCCGGGCATTTCGTCCCGGGCGATACCGTTCGTGTCACCACCGAGGATGGTCACCTGGCCTTCGCCAAGTAAGCATTCATTCGGCGCGTCGCACCGAGGCCCCGTCTTCCCCCGGGAAGGCGGGGCCTTTTCATGTTCCGGGCCGGGCAATCCGCCACCGCAAAGGCCGCCGTGGTTGACATGGTTATCCGGCTATTGGAATCTTGACGGTTCCTGAGCAAGGGACGTGGCTTCAGCGGGCGATCCCCCAACGCCGCGTGACGGGTAGGCGTTTCGGCCTCTACTCGCCCTGTAAGGACTTCCGGGCACGGGTTAACCGCCTTGCCTGGCCCAACCCCCGACGCGGCGATCCGTCGCGGTGCAGAGTGCAGGCCCCATCCGGGCCGAAGAACGCCAGGGTTTGGCATCAGGTGCCGGCCGCGGGCCGGCAGCGGCATACCGCCGCACTCGACTTTCGCGACCCTTGCCGGGGTGGCGACAAGGCACTCGAGACCTCCAGGGGAGATACACTGTGGAATTGCTTTCCGGCGCCGACATGATCGCCCGCTTCCTTAAGGATGAGGGCGTTGAATACATCTATGGCTATCCGGGAGGGGCAGCGCTGCACATCTACGATGCGCTGTTCCGTCAGGATGCCGTCAAGCACATCCTCGTGCGCCATGAACAGGCCGCGACCCACGCCGCCGACGGCTACGCGCGGGCGTCCGGCAAGCCCGGCACCGTGCTGGTGACCTCCGGCCCCGGCGCGACCAACACCGTTACCGGCATCGCCACCGCCTACATGGACTCGATTCCCATGGTGGTGCTGTGCGGGCAGGTCGCCAGCCACCTGATCGGTGAGGATGCCTTCCAGGAAACCGACATCGTCGGCGTGACCCGGCCGATCGTGAAGCACAGCTTCATCGTCAAGCACCCGACGGAGATCCCGACGGTGCTCAAGAAGGCCTACTACCTGGCGGCCTCCGGGCGGCCGGGACCGGTGGTGGTGGACATTCCCAAGGACATGACCGCGCCCACCGAGCGCTACGAGTACGTCTATCCGAAGAAGGTCAAGCTGCGCTCCTACAACCCGGTCACCCGCGGGCACACCGGCCAGATCAAGAAGGCCGTGGAGCTGATGCTCAAGGCCCGGCGCCCGGTGTTCTATACCGGCGGCGGCGTGGTCACCGGCGATGCCAGCGAGGCGCTGACCGACCTGGTGCAGCGGCTGGGCTATCCGATCACCACCACCCTGATGGGCATCGGCGCCTATCCGCAGCGCGACCGGCAGTCGCTGGGCTGGCTGGGCATGCACGGCTCCTACGAGGCCAACATGGCCATGCACCATGCCGACCTGATCGTCGCCATCGGCGCGCGCTTCGATGACCGGGTGACCAACAACACCTCCAAGTTCTGCCCCACGGCCAAGATCGTCCACGTCGACATCGATCCCAGCTCGATCTCCAAGACCGTGCGCGCCGACGTGCCGATCGTCGGCCCGGCGGGCAGCGTGATCAGCGAGATGATCAGCCTGGTCCAGGGGCGCGAGCCGGCCAACCCCGAGGCGCTGACCGAGTGGTGGGAGCGCATCGACGGCTGGCGCGACGAGCGCCGCGGCAAGCTCTACGAACCGGCCGCGCCTGGCGAGCCGCTCAAGCCGCAGCAGGTGATCGAGGCGATCTGCGAGGCCACCCGGGGCGAGGCGTTCGTCACCACCGATGTCGGCCAGCACCAGATGTTCGCCGCGCAGTACTACAAGTTCGACAAGCCCAACCGCTTCATCACCTCGGGCGGGCTGGGCACCATGGGCTTCGGCTTCCCCGCGGCGATGGGCATCAAGCAGAACTACCCGGACGATGACGTGGTCTGCATCACCGGCGAGGGCAGCTTCCAGATGATGATGCAGGAGCTGTCGACCTGTAAGCAGTACGGCATCGGCGTCAAGATCGTCAACCTCAACAACCAGTCGCTGGGCATGGTCCGCCAGTGGCAGGACCTGAACTACAAGTCGCGTCACGCGCACTCCTACATGGAGTCGCTGCCCGATTTCCAGAAGCTGATCGAGGCCTACGGCTTCACCGCGATTCGCGTGGAACGCGAGGAGGACCTCCTGCCGGCGCTGGAGCGGGCGTTCGCCGACAAGGACGAACTGGTGTTCCTCGATGTCTACGTCGACCCGCGCGAGCACGTCTACCCGATGCAGGTGCCCCTGGGCTCCATGCGTGACATGCTGCTTTCGAAGACGGAGCGGACCTGATGCGCCATATCATCTCGATCCTGATGGAAAACGAACCCGGCGCCCTGTCCCGCGTGGTGGGGCTGTTCTCGCAGCGCAACTTCAACATCGAGTCGCTGAACGTGGCGCCGACCGACGATGCCACCCTGTCGCGCCTGACGGTGACCACCGTGGGCGACGACCGGGTGATCGAGCAGATCACCAAGCATCTCAACAAGCTGATCGACGTGGTCAAGCTGGTCGATCTGACCGAGGGCAATCACGTCGAGCGCGAGCTGATGCTGGTCAAGGTCAAGGCGCTGGGCGCGCAGCGTGACGAGGTCAAGCGTACCGTGGACATCTTCCGCGCGCAGATCGTCGACGTCACGCCGAGCGTCTACACCGTGCAGATCACCGGCGATGCCGCCAAGCTGGACGCCTTCCTGCAGGCCATGAGCCCGATCGGCGTGCTGGAAGTGGCGCGCACCGGCGTCTCGGGAATCTCCCGGGGCGACAAGGTGCTCAGCCTCTAGGCGCGTCGCCTGCGATGGGGGCCGTCGAGCCGTCCCTCCGGGGGCGGCTTTTTGTTGCCGGGGTGTCGGGAATCTGCTGCCAGAGCGCGTGAATCAGCGGATGGCGCAGCTTGCGCTCGAGTACGCACAGGCCGACGTCGTAGGGCGCCAGGCGCGGCGTGACATCGAGGATGCGCACGCGATCGGCCAGCGGGCTGTTGTCGAGCACGATCCGCGGCACCACGCCGACGCCGAAGCCCAGCCCGACCATGCTGACGATCGCCTCGTTGCCGGCGACCTGGGCGTAGATGCGCGGCTTGATGCCGAAGCGGCGAAACCAGGCATCGGTGCGATCCCGGGCCAGCCCCGACTCGGAGAGGATCATCGGCGTCGTCGCCCACTGCGCCGGCGGGCTGTCCGGCGAGGGCACCCAGTCGGCGGGCTCGCTGGGGGCGATGAACACCAGCGGCGAGGTGGCGATGGGCTTGAAGGCCAGCGACCCGGGCAGCGCCTCGGGACGGGCGGTGATCGCCATGTCCTCGTCGCCGCCGATGACCCGGCCGATGGCGTCGGCCGGGTCGCCGGTGTGCAGCTTGAGCTCGATGCGCGGGTGGCGCAGGCGGAACTCGCTGAGCAGCTCGTAGAGGAAGCTGTAGCTGGCGGTGACCGAGCAGTAGATGCTGATCTCGCCGGTCAGTTCGCCGCTCTGCTCCATCAGTGTCTGGCGCAGCAGGGCCCACTGTTCCAGGGTGTCACGGGCGTACTGCTGGAAGAGGCGGCCCTCGCGGGTCAGTGCCACGCGACGGTTGTCGCGCTCGAACAGCGACACGCCGAGGCTGGCCTCGAGCTGGGCGATGGTGCGGCTGAGCGTCGAGGGGCTGACGTGGCAGGCGTCGCTGGCGCGGCCGAAGTGCAGGGTCTCGGCCAGGGCGAGGAAGTGCCTGAGGGGGCGCAGGTCCATGGCGTATTGCACCTGGTGAATTGAAATGTTGCAAATATAGCGTTTTACGCAACGCAGTGCCTGCCGTATCGTGTCTCCAGACACAAGGAGCGGCGCCCGCACTGCGGTCGACCGGTCCACCACGCCGCGCTAGACGGCGGGCCATCAACGCTGACGCAATCCTTTACTCGCTCGATATCACGGAGTTTCCCCATGCGCGTTTACTACGACAAAGATTGCGACCTGTCGCTCGTTCAGGCCAAGAAGGTGGCCATCGTCGGTTACGGCTCCCAGGGCCATGCCCACGCCAACAACCTGAAGGAGTCCGGCGTCGACGTGACCGTCGCCCTGCGCAAGGGCTCCTCCTCCGCGGCCAAGGCCGAGGGTGCCGGCCTCAAGGTGGCCAGCGTGGCCGACGCCAGCCGCGAGGCCGACATCGTCATGGTGCTGGCGCCGGACGAGAACCAGAAGGCCATCTACGAGAACGAGATCGAGCCCAACCTCAAGCAGGGCGCGACGCTGGCCTTCGCCCACGGCTTCAACATCCATTACAACCAGATCGTGCCGCGCAGCGACCTGGACGTGATCATGATCGCGCCCAAGGCGCCGGGTCACACCGTGCGCTCCGAGTTCACCCGTGGCGGCGGCATCCCCGACCTGATCGCCGTCGAGCAGAATGCCTCTGGCCAGGCCAAGGAAATCGCCCTGTCCTACGCCGCGGCGATCGGCGGTGGTCGTACCGGCATCATCGAGACCACCTTCCGCGACGAGACCGAGACCGACCTGTTCGGTGAGCAGACCGTGCTCTGCGGCGGCGCCGTCGAGCTGGTCAAGGCCGGGTTCGAGACCCTGACCGAAGCCGGCTATGCCCCGGAAATGGCCTACTTCGAGTGCCTGCACGAGCTCAAGCTGATCGTCGACCTGATGTACGAAGGCGGCATCGCCAACATGAACTACTCGATCTCCAACAACGCCGAGTACGGCGAGTACGTCACCGGCCCGGAGGTCATCAACGACGAGTCGCGTGCGGCGATGCGCAATGCGCTCAAGCGCATCCAGAGCGGCGAGTACGCCAAGATGTTCATCCAGGAAGGCAACACCAACTATCCGTCGATGCATGCCCGTCGGCGTCTCAACGCCGAGCATCCCATCGAGCAGGTCGGCGAGAAGCTGCGTGCCATGATGCCGTGGATCGCCGCCAATCAGCTGGTCGACAAGAGCAAGAACTGAGCGTTTCCGAACGACAGGCAGCATCTCCAGAGGCGCGGAAATCCGCGCCTCTGGCGTTTCCGGGTGGCGGTGGATGGGCGAGTGAGCCTATCGTTAGGGGCGGCAGGGTGTAGAATGCGCGCTCATGCCGGATGCTGGCAACGGAACGAGACTTTATGACCCAAGAGCCTCAACAGGATACGCACGCTTCAACGCCCCCGACCTCGGCCGAGTCCGAGTTTTCCGAATTCGCCCGGGAAACCGATGTCGTCGAGGAAACCGTCGAGAATGGCAAGAAGGTCAGACGCCGCGGCATCTACCTGCTGCCCAACCTGTTCACGACCTCGGCGCTGTTCTCGGGGTTCTTCGCCGTGGTGGCGGCCATCAACGGCGACTTTGCCGCGGCGGCCATCGCCATCTTCGTGTCGATGGTGCTCGACGGCCTGGATGGCCGCGTGGCGCGGCTGACCAACACCCAGAGTGCCTTCGGGGCGGAATACGACAGCCTGGCCGACATGCTCTCCTTCGGCGTGGCACCCGCGGTGGTGGCCTTCTCGTGGATTCTTCAGGATGTCGGCAAGATCGGCTGGATCGCCGCCTTCGTGTATGTGGCCGGCGCGGCCCTGCGCCTGGCACGCTTCAACGTCCAGCTCGGTTCCACCGACAAGAAGTGGTTCATCGGCCTGCCGAGTCCATCGGCGGCGGCCCTGGTGGCCGGATGTGTCTGGGTGTTCCACAGCTTCGATATCGAAGCCTACGCCTTCAAGCTGCTGATGACCTTCATCGTGGTGGCCGCCGGCGTGCTGATGGTCAGCAATATTCGCTACTACAGCTTCAAGGAAATCGACCTCAAGGGGCCGGTGCCGTTCGTGGCGCTGCTGGCGATCGTGCTGATCTTTGTGGTGATCTCGCTGGAGCCATCGGTGATGCTGCTGGCGCTGTTCGGCTGCTACGTGGCTTCCGGGCCGCTGATGGCTGCCAAGCGCAAGCTCAAGGGGCAGCCGGCCCCCGACAGGGTAAATACCGACGTCGAGCATTGAGTACGGCTCCTCGCCGGAAATGTTCCCCCGACGCCCCCCTTCTGGCGGGCGTTTTTGTCTATTCAGTTTATCCACACCCGGTTGTCGGCGGTTCATGAAGGCGGCTGTGGACAGGCGGATTCGGGCGAGGGGCGTGGCGCCGAAATTTTTTTCGGG
>LSBP01000036.1 GCA_001577635.1 Halomonadaceae bacterium T82-2
TCAGTCGCGATGAACCGGCCACCGGGACACCGCCGTCGGGGATGAATCCCCTCCCACAAGACCGCCCATCCGGCTGACCGGCTCGGCCACGGTTGCTGGTTGTGGGAGCGACTTCAGTCGCGATGAACCGGCCACCGGTACACCGTTAGTCGAGGTCGTGATTGACCGCCCAGACCGCGGCCTCGACCCGCGAGCGCAGCCCGAGCTTTCTGAGCACGTGCTTGACGTGGACCTTGACCGTGCCCTCGCTGATCGCCAGCCGGCGGGCGATCAGCTTGTTGCTCAGCCCGCGGGCCAGGGCGCGCAGGGTCTCGCGCTCGCGGGCGGTGAGGGTGGCCAGGGCGTCCTCGCCGGGGGCGGTGCGTGACCCGCTCAGGGCGCGGGCCAGCAGGCCGGCAAGCCGCGGGCTGATCGCCATCTGCCCCTCGGCGGCTTCCTTGATCGCCGCCAGCAGGTCCTCGGGTTCCATGTCCTTGAGCAGGTAGCCGTCGGCGCCGGCGCGCAGCGCGGCGATCACGTCGTCCTCGGCGTCGGAGACGGTGAGCATGACGATGCGCGACTCGACCCCGGCCTCGCGCAGGGCCCGCAGGGCATCCAGGCCGTCCATCCGGGCCATGTTCAGGTCCATCAGGATCAGCGCCGGGGATTCGCGGGTGGCGATATCCAGGGCCGCCTGGCCGTCGGTGGCCTCGCCGGCGACGCTCAGGGCGGTGTCCATTTCGAGCAGCTGGCGAACGCCGCGGCGGAACAGGGGATGGTCGTCGACGATCAGGACCGGGGTCGTCATTCGGCGTCTCCGGGCAGGGTGGTGGTGGGTGCCTCGCGGCGCACCTGGGGTGTGAAACGCAGGCGCACCTCGGTGCCGCCCGCGGTCGGTGCCGTCAGGTCGAGCCGGCCGTCCAGCCCGGCGGCGCGCTCGCGCATGATGGTGGTGCCGTAGTGGCCGGGCTGGTCCGTGCGCTCGCCGAGCCCGACGCCGTCGTCGTGGACACTGACCGTCACCCGGCCGTGCGCGTCGGTCTCGAGGCAGACCTCGCAGCGGCTCGCCCGGGCGTGATGGAGCACGTTGGACAGCGCCTCGCGGACGATCTGCAGGACGTGCATCTGCTCGTTGGGCGACAGCGGACAGTGGTCGAGCCGGTAGTCGAGATGGATGGAAAGCTCGCCGCGCCGCGTGAACTCGCGCACCGTCTCCTCGAGCGCGGCCTCCAGCCCCGGCCCGCTCATCTTCAGACGGAAGGTGCTGAGCAGCTCGCGCAGCTGCCGATAGGCGGCGTTGAGCCCCTCGCGCAGCTCGTCGAGCACCGCCTCGGTGTCGGCCGCCGGGGCCTGGGCGCGAACCAGCGCCTGCAGGCGGGCGACCTGGATCTTCAGGTAGGAGAGCGACTGGGCCAGCGAGTCGTGCAGTTCCCGGGCGATCACCGCGCGCTCGTCCATCAGCGCCAGGCGGCGCTGCTCGGCGTAGCCCTGGGCCAGCGAGATCGAGGTGGCGATCAGCCCGGCGATGGTGTCCGCCAGATCGCGCTGCCAGGGTTCGGGCGGCGAGTGGGGCGGGTGCTGGATCAGCAGCACGCCGTAGTGGCGGTCGGCCTCGCTGACCGCCACCCGGTAGACCCAGGGCGAGGGGGTGTCGTCGTGGTCGTCGAGGCAGGGCACGCAGTCCGGCGCCCGGCAGAAGTCGGGGCAGTCCTCGGCCCGGGTGGACAGGCGCAGGTAGGCCTGCTCGGCGTCGGCCTGGGCCAGGCACAGGGTGATCGGCCCCAGCCCGGTGACGGCGGCGAGCTGGGCGAGCACGTGCCGGTAGCGGGCATCGCCGGGCGGGGCACCGTTGAGCCGGCGTGCCGCCTGATAGAGCAGGCCGAGGCTCTCGTTGCTGCGCTGGAGCTCGGCGGTCTTGGCGGCCACCCGCTCCTCCAGCCGGCCGTACATCTGCGACAGGTTCTCGTTCATCTGGTTGATGGTGCGCGACAGCAGACCCAGCTCGTCGCCCGCCGTGTAGCGGGTGCGGCCGCTGAAGTCGCCGTGCCGGGCCCGCTCGACCACCTGCAGCAGATCGCGCAGCGGCGGCATCACCCCGGCGGCCAGCTTGTACATGGCCAGGAACACCAGGCCCAGCGTCAGGAACAGGATGACGCCCTGGAACAGCCGCAGCAGCTGGATGCGCGATTCCGCCTCGCGCTGCAGCTGGCCGACCAGCCGGTCGACCTGGTCGACGAAGTCGCCCACGCGGGCGGCGACGTCGGCCGGTGCGGTGGCCGCGGGTGTCTGCATCAGCGGGCGCAGTTGCTCGCGCCACTGTTCGGCGACCGCCTGGTACTGGCGGGTCAGCGGGTGCTGCGGGTCGTCCGGCAGGCGCTCGGTGATCACCGGCGAGGCCAGGCTGCGGTCGAGTTCGGCGAGCCGGTCAGGCAGGCGTTCGGCGCTGTCGGGCCGGGCCCGCGTGGCGAGCAGCCGGTAGGCCTGCATGCGCAGGGCGCCGGCCTGGTTGATCGCCGCCGCGTCGCCGCTGGCGGTCTCGGCGATGACGATCGAGCCGAGCATGCTGGTCAGTGCCAGCAGCACGATGCCGGCCATGGCCAGCCCGGCGCGAAAGGTCAGGGAACGGGGCATGAGAGACGATCTCGACACACGACGGGGGAGTACCTCCAATGAGTCAACCGGCCGGGGGCGCCACGCCGCCGGGGCGACCCTTCCTGAAAAATTGTTGTTGTTCAAGGTGTTGCCAGGGGTGGCCGAATACCCCGAAAGAGGTATCCAGCCTAGTCTCGCCGAGGCGTCGGGACAAGCACATTGACTCAGGTCAACGGCCGGCCCGCCCCCCTGTAGCAAGGTCCGCTCAGAGCGCCTTTCGCAGCGCCCGACCCGGGCGAAAAGGCGCTCGGGAAGTCTTTGACCGAGCCAGAGGGGACGACCATGGCCAACACTACCAGCCCGCCGAAGCGCGCCCAGAATCGCGCCCTGGGCCTTTCCACGCTGGCGTTCACCCTGTGTTTCGCAGTGTGGACGCTGTTTTCCATTCTCGGCCTGCAGATCAAGCAGGAGTTCGACCTGTCGGACACCCAGCTCGGCCTGCTGATGGCGACGCCGGTACTCACCGGCTCGATCAGCCGACTGTTCCTGGGCATCCTCACCGACCGCTTCGGCGGGCGCTGGGTGTTCAGCCTGTTGATGCTGGCCACCGCCGGCTGCGTCTACCTGCTGACCTTCGCCACCAGCTACCCCATGCTGCTGCTGGGCGCCCTGGGCATCGGCCTGGCCGGCGGCTCGTTCATCGTCGGCGTGGCCTACACCTCGGCGTGGTTCGAGCCCGGGCGTCAGGGCACCGCGCTGGGCATCTTCGGCGCCGGCAACGTCGGCGCGGCGGTGACCAACTTCGGGGCGCCCTTCCTGCTGCTGGCGCTGGGCTGGCAGGGCGCGGCGCTGGTCTACGCCACGGTGATGGCGATCATGGGCGTGGCCTTCCTGCTGCTGGCCCGCACCGACCCGCAGAGCGCCCAGCGTCGTGCCGACGCCGTGCCGCTCAAGCAGCAGCTGGCGCCGCTGGTCGAGCTGCGGGTGTGGCGCTTCTCGCTGTACTACTTCTTCGTCTTCGGCGGCTTCGTCGCCCTGGCGCTGTGGCTGCCGCACTACCTGGTCGAGGTCTACGGCCTGAGCATCACCGCCGCGGGCATCGTCGCCGCGCTGTACACCATCCCGGCGTCGCTGTTCCGCATCCTCGGCGGCTGGCTCTCCGATCGCTACGGCGCACGGCGCGTGATGTACGCCACGCTGATCGCCTCGGCGGTGTGCAGCTTCCTGCTCAGCTACCCGCCGACCCGCTACAGCGTGCAGGGCGTGCACGGCACCCTGGAGTTCTCCTTCACCATGAACCTGATCGGCTTCGTCGCGCTGATCATGGTGCTGGGCTTCTTCATGTCGCTGGGCAAGGCGGCGGTGTTCAAGCACATCCCCAGCTACTACCCGCAGCATGTCGGCGCGGTGGGCGGCGTGGTGGGCATGATCGGCGGGCTGGGCGGTTTCTTCCTGCCGCTGACCTTCGGCATGCTCAACGACGTGGTGGGTATCTGGCAGAGCTGCTTCATGCTGCTGTTCGTGGTCTCCGGCGCGGCGCTGGCGTGGATGCACTACGCGATCCTGCGGGCCAGCCGTCACGAATGGCGTACCGGCCGCGAGGTCCGCGACCTGCCGGAACTGGCCACCCCCAGCCATTTCGTGCTTCAGGACTGGCGTCCCGAGGACCCGGACTTCTGGGCCGAGAAGGGCAAGCGCATCGCCACCCGCAACCTGTGGATCTCGATCCCCAACCTGCTGCTGGCCTTCTCGGTGTGGATGGTGTGGTCGGTGGTGGTCGCCAAGCTGCCCCAGGTGGGCTTCGACTACAGCTCCAACCAGCTGTTCTGGCTGGCCGCGCTGCCCGGGCTGTCCGGCGCCACGCTGCGCATCTTCTACAGCTTCATGGTGCCGATCGTCGGCGGCCGGCGCTTCACCGCGCTGTCCACCGCCTCGCTGGCGCTGCCGGCACTGTGGATCGGCTTCGCCGTGCAGAACCCCGACACTCCCTACCTGGTGATGCTGATCCTGGCGCTGCTGTGCGGCTTCGGCGGCGGCAACTTCGCCTCGAGCATGGCCAACATCTCGTTCTTCTATCCCAAGCGCGAAAAGGGCAACGCCCTGGCGCTCAACGCCGGACTGGGCAACCTGGGCGTCAGCGTCATGCAGTTCTTGATCCCGCTGGCGATCACCGCCGGGGTGTTCGGTGCACTGGGCGGCGAGCCCCAGACCCTCGGCGACGGTGACCGCCTGTGGCTGCAGAACGCCGGCTTCGTGTGGGTGCCGTTCATCCTGATCGGCGCGGTGGCGGCCTGGTTCGGCATGAACGACATCGCCAGCGCGAAGTCCTCGTTCAAGGACCAGGCGGTAATCTTCAAGCGCAAGCACAACTGGCTGATGTGCGTGCTCTACACCGGCACCTTCGGCAGCTTCATCGGCTATTCCGCGGGCTTCCCGCTGCTGGCCTCCAACCAGTTCCCCGAGGTCGACGTGCTGCAGTTCGCCTTCCTGGGGCCGCTGGTGGGCGCGCTGTCCCGCGCCGGCACCGGCTGGGTCTCGGATCGCTTCGGCGGTGCCCGGGTCACCCTGTGGGTGTTCGCGGCGATGATCGCCTGCGTCGCCGGGGTGCTGTTCTTCCTCGGCATCAAGGACCAGCCGGGCGCCTTCTGGGGCTTCTTCGCCATGTTCCTGCTGCTGTTCTTCTTCACCGGGGTGGGCAACGCCAGCACCTTCCAGATGATCCCCGAGATCTTCCGCCAGGAAGTGGCGCGGCTGATGCCCGATCTCGACGCCGCGGCGCAGCGCCAGCAGAGCGAGAAGGAATCCGCGGCGACCATCGGCTTCACCTCGGCGATTGCCGCTTACGGGGCCTTCTTCATTCCCAAGACCTTCGGCAGCTCCATCGCCCTGACCGGCGGAGCCGAGCTGGCGCTGTACGGCTTCATCGCCTTCTACGCCGTCTGCGTGGCCCTGACCTGGTTCTACTACACCCGCGCCAACGCCGAGATCCGCTTTCAGGAGCCCGGGCGGGCGACGCCGGCCCAGACCGCGTCGTCATGACCCCGAGCCATTGAGGAGAGAGATTCCATGAGTCATTTTCTGGACCGCCTGAAGTACCTGACCCGCCGCCCCGAGCACTTCGCCGAGGGCCACGGCGAGACCCGCGACGAAACCCGCGACTGGGAGGACGGCTACCGGGCCCGCTGGCAGCACGACAAGATCGTGCGCTCCACCCACGGCGTGAACTGCACCGGCTCGTGCAGCTGGAAGATCTACGTCAAGAACGGCCTGGTCACCTGGGAGACCCAGCAGACCGACTACCCGCGCACCCGGCCGGACCTGCCCAACCACGAGCCGCGCGGCTGCCCGCGCGGGGCCAGCTACTCCTGGTACCTGTACAGCGCCAACCGGCTCAAGTACCCCTTGATCCGCAAGCCGCTGCTGGCGCTGTGGCGCGAGGCGCTCGAGCGCCACGACGACCCGGTGGACGCCTGGGCGTCGATCGTCGAGGACCCGACCCGGGCCAGGCAGTACAAGAAGGCCCGCGGCCTGGGCGGCTTCGTGCGCGCGAACTGGGAGGAGATGGAGACGCTGATCGCCGCCTCCAACGTCTACACCGCCAAGCAGTACGGCCCCGACCGGGTCATCGGCTTCTCGCCGATCCCCGCCATGTCGATGGTCAGCTACGCCGCCGGGGCACGCTACCTGTCGCTGATCGGCGGGGTCTGCCTGTCGTTCTACGACTGGTACTGTGACCTGCCGCCGGCGAGCCCGCAGACCTGGGGCGAGCAGACCGACGTGCCGGAATCCGCCGACTGGTACAACTCGGGCTACCTGATCGCCTGGGGCTCCAACGTGCCCCAGACCCGCACCCCGGACGCCCACTTCTTCACCGAGGTGCGCTACAAGGGCACCAAGACCGTGGCGATCACCCCGGACTACGCCGAGGTGGCCAAGCTCGCCGACGAGTGGCTGTCCGCCAAGCAGGGCACCGACGCGGCGCTGGCGATGGCGATGGGCCACGTGATCCTCAAGGAGTTCCACCTCGAGCGCCAGGACCCCTACTTCACCGACTACGTGCGCCGCTACACCGACATGCCGATGCTGGTCGAGCTCGAGCCCCGCGAGGACGGCAGCTACGCCCCCGGCCGCCAGCTGCGCGCCAGCGACTTCGGCGAGGCGCTCGGCCAGGCCAACAACCCCGAGTGGAAGACCGTCGCCTGGGACAAGGCGAGCGACCGGCTGGTGGTGCCGCGCGGCTCGATCGGCTTCCGCTGGGGCCAGGACGGCGTCGAGGCCGACCGGGGCAAGTGGAACCTCGAGCCGCGGGACGCCGAGGGTCGCGAGATCGAGCCGCTGCTCACCTTCGCCGAGCATCGTGACGACGTGGCGCGGGTCGCCTTCCCCTACTTCGGCGGCATCGAGCGCGAGCACTTCGCCCACGTCGCCGGCAACGACGTGCTCTACCACAGCCTGCCGGTCAAGCGCCTGACCCGCGCCGACGGCAGCACGGTGCTGGCGGTCACGGTGTTCGACCTGACCTGCGCCAACTACGGCATCGACCGTGGCTTCGGTGCGGCGGACGCCGACGACGGCGCCACCGACTACGGCCAGGTGCGCCCCTACACCCCGGCCTGGCAGGAGAAGATCACCGGGGTGCCCGCCGCCCAGTGCCTGCGCATCGCCCGCGAGTTCGCCGACAACGCCTCCAGGACCCATGGCCGCAGCATGATCATCGTCGGTGCCGGCATGAACCACTGGTACCACATGGACATGAGCTACCGCGGGCTGATCAACATGCTGGTGCTGTGCGGCTGCGTGGGCCAGAGCGGTGGCGGCTGGTCGCACTACGTCGGCCAGGAGAAGCTGCGCCCGCAGACCGGCTGGCTGCCGCTGGCCTTCGGCCTCGACTGGACGCGCCCGCCGCGCCAGATGAACGGCACCTCGTTCTTCTACAACCACTCCAGCCAGTGGCGCTACGAGAAGCTCAAGATCCAGGAGATCCTCTCGCCGCTGGCCGATCCCCAGCAGTACGGAGGCAGCCTGATCGACTACAACGTGCGTGCCGAGCGCATGGGCTGGCTGCCCTCGGCGCCGCAGCTCGACACCAACCCGCTGCGCCTGGCCGCGGCCGCCGAGGCGGCGGGCCTGTCCACCAAGGACTACGTCGTGCAGCAGCTCAAGGCCGGCAAGCTCGCCTTCGCCGCCGAGGACCCGGACAACCCGCAGAACTTCCCGCGCAACCTGTTCATCTGGCGCTCCAACCTGCTGGGCAGCTCCGGCAAGGGCCACGACTACCTGCTCAAGTACCTGCTGGGCGCCAACCACGGCGTGCAGGGCAAGGATCTGGGCAGCATGGACGGCGTCAAGCCCGAGGAGGTGACATGGCGCGACGAGGCCGCCGAGGGCAAGCTCGACCTGCTGGTGACGCTGGACTTCCGCATGTCCACCACCTGCCTGTACTCGGACATCGTGTTGCCCACCGCGACCTGGTACGAGAAGGACGATCTCAACACCTCGGACATGCATCCGTTCATCCACCCGCTGACCGCGGCCACCGACCCGGCCTGGGAATCGCGCAGCGACTGGGAGATCTACAAGGGCATCGCCGGGGCGTTCTCGCGGGTCTGCCCGGGGCATCTCGGCGAGGAGACCGACCTGGTCACCCTGCCGCTGCAGCACGATTCCCCGGGAGAACTCGCCCAGCTCGACGTCAAGGACTGGAAGCGCGGCGAGTGCGAGCCGATTCCCGGCAGGACCATGCCCAGCCTGGTCGAGGTCAAGCGTGACTACCCGGCCACCTACGAGCGCTTCACCTCGCTGGGGCCGGCGCTCGAGTCGCTGGGCAACGGCAGCAAGGGCATCAACTGGACGACCGACAAGGAGGTGGAACTGCTCGGCCGGCTCAACCGCCGCAAGCTCGACGGCGCCGCCAAGGGCCGCCCGTGCATCGAGAGCGCCATCGACGCCGCCGAGACCATCCTCTCGCTGGCGCCGGAGACCAACGGCCAGGTGGCGGTGCGCGCCTGGGAATCGCTGTCCAAGGTCACCGGGCGCGATCATACCCACCTGGCGCGGCCCAAGGAGGAGGAGAAGATCCGCTTCCGCGACGTGGTCGCCCAGCCGCGCAAGATCATCTCCAGCCCCACCTGGTCGGGGCTCGAGGACGAGCACGTCTCCTACAACGCCGGCTACACCAACGTCCACGAGCTGATCCCCTGGCGCACCGTCAGCGGCCGCCAGCAGCTCTACCAGGATCACCCCTGGATGCGCGCCTTCGGCGAGAGCCTGCTGGCCTACCGGCCGCCGATCGACACCAAGGCGGTGGCCAGCGTCCACGCGCCCAGGTCCAACGGCAACCCGGAGATCGCGCTCAACTGGATCACCCCGCACCAGAAGTGGGGCATCCACTCCACCTACTCGGACAACCTGCTGATGCAGACCCTGTCCCGCGGCGGGCCGATCGTCTGGCTCTCCGAGGAGGACGCCCAGGCCATCGGCGTCGAGGACAACGACTGGCTCGAGCTCTACAACGCCAACGGCGCGATCACCGCCCGTGCGGTGGTCAGCCAGCGGGTCAAGACCGGCATGGCGATGATGTATCACGCCCAGGAGCGGCTGGTGAACATCCCCGGCTCGGAGATCTCCGGTACCCGCGGCGGCATCCACAACTCGGTGACCCGCATCTGCCCCAAGCCGACCCACATGATCGGCGGCTACGGCCAGCTGGCCTACGGCTTCAACTACTACGGCACCGTGGGTGCCAACCGTGACGAGTTCGTCATCGTGCGCAAGATGAAGCGTGTCGACTGGCTGGACGGCGAAGGCAACGATTACGAACAGGAGGCCGTGAAATGAAGATTCGTTCCCAGGTCGGCATGGTGCTCAACCTCGACAAGTGCATCGGCTGTCATACCTGCTCGGTCACCTGCAAGAACGTCTGGACCAGCCGTGAAGGCGTCGAGTACGCCTGGTTCAACAACGTCGAGACCAAGCCCGGCATCGGCTACCCCAAGGAGTGGGAGAACCAGGCCAAGTGGAAGGGCGGCTGGCTGCGCCGCAAGGACGGCAAGATCGAGCCGCGCATCGGCGGCAAGTGGCGGGTGCTGGCGAACATCTTCGCCAACCCCGACCTGCCGGAGATCGACGACTACTACGAGCCGTTCACCTTCGACTACCAGCACCTGCACACCGCCAAGCAGGGCGAGCACCAGCCCACCGCGCGGCCGCGCTCGCTGATCTCCGGCGAGCGCATGAAGAAGGTCGAATGGGGCCCCAACTGGGAGGAGATCCTCGGCACCGAGTTCGCCAAGCGGCGTCGCGACGCCAACTTCGCGCAGATCGAGGCCGACATCTACGGCCAGTTCGAGAACACCTTCATGATGTACCTGCCGCGGCTGTGCGAGCACTGCCTCAACCCGGCGTGCGTGGCGTCGTGCCCGAGTGGCGCGATCTACAAGCGCGAGGAAGACGGCATCGTGCTGATCGACCAGGACAAGTGCCGCGGCTGGCGGATGTGCGTCTCCGGCTGCCCGTACAAGAAGATCTACTACAACTGGAAGTCCGGCAAGTCCGAGAAGTGCATCTTCTGCTACCCGCGCATCGAGGCCGGCCAGCCGACGGTGTGCTCCGAGACCTGCGTGGGGCGCATCCGTTACCTGGGCGTGCTGCTCTACGACGCCGACCGCATCGAGGAGGTCGCCGCCTCCGCCGACGAGCGCGACCTCTACCGGCGCCAGTGCGAGATCTTCCTCGACCCCAACGACCCCGAGGTGATCGCCCAGGCGCGGCGTGACGGCATCCCGGAGAACGTCATCGTCGCCGCACAGGCCTCGCCGGTCTACAAGCTGGCCATGGACTGGCAGCTGGCGCTACCGCTGCACCCCGAGTACCGCACCCTGCCGATGGTCTGGTACGTGCCGCCGCTGTCGCCGATCCAGTCGGCGGCCGAGGCCGGGCACCTCGAGGACGACGGCGTGCTGCCGAAGATCGAGTCGCTGCGCATCCCGGTCCAGTATCTCGCCAACCTGCTCACCGCCGGCGACGAGGGCCCCGTGGTGCTGGCGCTCAAGCGGCTGATGGCGATGCGCGTCTACATGCGCGGCAAGCACGTCGACGGCGAGACGAACCAGGCCGTGCTCGACGCCGTGGGACTCAGCGAGGCCCAGGTCGAGGCCATGTACCGCTACCTGGCGATCGCCGACTACGAGGACCGCTTCGTGGTGCCCACCAGCCACCGCGAGCTGGCCCGCGAGGCCTTCCCCGAGCGCGGCGGCTGCGGCTTCAGCTTCGGCAACGGCTGCCAGGGCGGCGACAGCGAGACCAGCCTGTTCGGCGGCCGCAAGCAGACCACCACCCTGGTGCAGCCGGTGAATGTCTACGACCCGCAGACCGAGGAGGCCGCCCGTGACTGACACCACCCAGCGCAGCCTGCGCGCCCTGGCGCGGCTGCTCGACTACCCCGAGGCCGAGCTGCAGGCCGCCGCCGACGAGCTGGCGGCGGTGTTCGCCGCCGAGGCTCGGCTGCCGGCGGCCCTGCGCGAGGCGCTCGTCGGCTGGTGCCGACGGCTCGCCGCGACGCCGCTGCTCGATCTGCAGGCCGACTACGTGGCGCTGTTCGACAAGGGCCGCGCCACCTCGCTGCTGCTCTTCGAGCACGTCCACGGCGAGTCCCGCGACCGCGGCCAGGCGATGGTCGACCTGCTCGACGAGTACCAGGCCGCCGGCTTCGCGCTCGACGCCCGCGAGCTGCCCGACTACCTGCCGCTGTTCCTCGAGTACCTGTCCACCCGCGACGAGGCCGAGATCGGCCGCTGGCTGGGCGAGATCCGTCACATCCTGGCGCGGCTCGCCGCCCGCCTGGAGGAGCGCGAGGCCGGCCACGCCCTGGTGCCGCTGGCGCTGCTGGCGCTGATCGGCGCCGAGGGCGACGTCGCCGAGCATCGCGAGCCGGTGAAGCAGGAGCCCCGCGACGACACCCCGGCGGCACTGGATGCCGTGTG
The DNA here is from genome assembly GCA_001577635.1 of Halomonadaceae bacterium T82-2. Lineage (GTDB taxonomy): Bacteria > Pseudomonadota > Gammaproteobacteria > Pseudomonadales > Halomonadaceae > Modicisalibacter. Next base: position 11,553 of record LSBP01000036.1, read on the forward strand.
GGAGGAGGAGGCGGTGCGCTTCTCGGCCGCCTCCGACGAGGACTGTGCGCTGCAGTCCGCCGAAGGGCGACGGCTCGCCGAACGCAAGCGTACCGCGCCCGCCGAGGCCGTGCGCTTCGTCGACGCCGCGCCGCGTGTTTCCGCCGTTTCCGGAGAACCGTCATGAACTACGTCAATACCCTGCTGTTCGGGCTGTACCCGTATCTCGCCGGCAGCGTCTTTCTGATCGGCAGCCTGCTGCGCTTCGACCACGGCCAGTACACCTGGAAGACCGGCTCCAGCCAGCTGCTCTCGCGGCGCCAGCTGCGGCTGGGCAGCAATCTCTTCCACATCGGTATCCTGGTGATCTTCTTCGGCCATCTGGTGGGCCTTTTGACCCCGCACTGGGTCTACGCGCCGTTCATGGCCGCCGGCACCAAGCAGGTCGTCGCCATCGTGGTCGGCGGGCTGGCGGGGCTGTCGTGTCTGGCCGGCGGGGCGATCCTGCTGCACCGCCGGCTCACCAACCCGCGGGTGCGGGCCTCCTCGAGCTTTACCGACAACCTGATCCTGATCCTGCTGCTCATCCAGGTGTCGCTGGGCCTGCTGACGATCTTCTCGGCCCTGCATCACCTCGACGGCGGGGCGATGCTGATGCTCGCCGAGTGGGCGCAGGCGGTTGTCTACTTCAAGGGCAACGCGGCGGTGCATCTCGCCGAGATCGGCTGGATCTACAAGCTGCACATCCTGCTGGGGCTGACCATCGTGCTGCTCTTCCCGTTCACCCGGCTGGTGCATGTGTGGAGCGCGCCGCTGGGGTATCTGGGGCGGCGGTATCAGATCGTCCGGCGCCGGGCCTGAGGGTCTGCCGAAAAATGCCTGCGCTCGGCGATTTTCAGACAAGGCCAGGGGGGATATCTGGCTGGGCGTGCAGGACGAGGGCGCCGGAGGCAGGCCGTAGAGGAGGTCCTACGCCATGGAAGGCGTAGGTAGCGCCCATGGATGGGTTTACAGCGCCTCCTCGCAGGCCTGCCTCCGGTTCAGCCCCGAGTGGCCGTGAGATGGCTACATCCTCGCTGGGCGAGGCAGCACGCCTGAAGACATTGAGAGAGTCATGACCATGCAACAGATTGCCATCGAAACCCTGCCGGGCGGCGCCGCGCCGATCCGCGTCGGCGAGATCGCCATCGACGAGGCCGAGATCGCCCGCGAGATGCAGCACCACCCGGCCGACAGCGCCGACGGCGCCCGCGACGGCGCGCTGCGGGCCCTGGTGGTCCGCGAGCTGCTGCGCCAGCGCGCACAGATGCTGGGCCTCGACGGCGACGACGAGGCCGCCGTCGCCGCCCTGCTCGAGCAGGAGCTGCCGATTCCCGAGCCCGACGAGGCCGATTGCCGACGCTACTTCGACGCTCACCGCGAGCGCTTCGGCGAGCCGGCGCGGCTGTCGGTGCGCCATATCCTGCTGGCGGCGGCCCCGGACGATGCCGAGGCCCGCGACGCCGGCTATCGCCGGGGCATGGCGTTGATCGCCGAGCTCGAGGAGCATCCCGAACGCTTCACCGACCTGGCCCGCCGCCACTCCGCCTGCCCCTCGCAGGAAGCCGGCGGCGAGCTGGGCTGGCTCACCCCGGGGCAGACCGTTGCCGAGCTGGACCGCGCCCTGCAGACCCTGCCCGAGGGCCTGCACGACCGGCCGCTGGCCTCGCGCTACGGCTGGCACCTGGTCTGCATCGATGAGCGCCGCGAGGCCCGCCCGCGCCCCTTCGAGGCGGTCGCCGAACGGGTGCGCCACACCCTGTGCGAACAGGCTTCGCGCCGCGCCCTGCGCCACTACCTGCTGGCCCTGGAGGCCGAGATCGGCGTCACCGGGTTCCGGCTCGACGACGATGCCGAGGGCGCGTTGATGCAGTAACGATTGAGCAACGCAGGCCGGCCGCCGCGCCGGAAGTCCGTCACTGTCCCGCTGCTATGGGCGGGGAAGGAGGTTGTCATGACACGCGATGCATCCACCCGGCCGCCGCTAGTCTACTCCTGCTCGGGGTGTTCGGATGTCGCCCAGCTGGCCAACGCGGTGGCGCTGCGACTCGATCACGCCGGCACCGCCGAGATGTCGTGCATCGCCGGCGTCGGCGGCGGCGTGCCGGGGCTGGTGAAGACGGCGCGCTCGGGACGGCCGATCGTCGCCATCGACGGCTGCCAGATGCACTGCGCCAGCCACTGCCTGGCCAACGCCGGGGTGACGCCCACCGAGCACGTGCGGCTCTACGAGCGCGGCCTGAAGAAGCGCAAGGGGCGCCTCTACGATGAGGCGACCATCGCCGCGATGACCGAGGAGGTCGGCGAGTTGATCGCCCGCCTGCCGATTCCCGACGCCCCGGCGGCGCGGTAACCGGACCGGGTGACAAAAAAAGCGCCCTGCCAATGACTGACAGGGCGCACATGCAGGGAGTCTCGTCATGCCGGCCATTCCGCTGGCCGGTCTTGCCGTTCCTGGTGGCGGTATCGTCCTGATACCGGGGCCTTCCTGGCCGTGGCCTCCTTGCCGGCGATCGTCCTGATCGCGACGAGCAATGTTACACTAGCACACAATAGTTAACATTGTGACCCGATAGGGTGATTTTCCTTTCAGGCCATAGAGCCTGCATGTTGATCCATATCTCGTGCGGTCATGGAAAAAGGCGACAAGGTCGGCCCCGTGGGGCCGATCCTGCCGTAGCGCTGCGTTTCCGTGCCGACTTCAACGAGCCTCCTGCTCGTACATCCCTGGTTGCTGAGCCATCCGTTGCTCGGTCTTCCCTGTGGGGCTCTCCCTTGCCCGACACCGCACACTCTCGCAGCTTGCAGTGGATGTCGATTTAGCCTGGGTTATCAACACGAAGAAAAATTCGTGATTTCTCGCTATCGCTGTTTTGCCGTGGATTGACTCAGGCTAAGAGTCCGAGGCGGCGCCGGGGGCCGAAGAGCCGGTATCCGCCGGCTCCGCGGGGGCCGGCAGGGCCTGTCCGGTCCGGGGACGGATCGGCGGGAAGTCCTGTGCGGTGAGGGTTTCCCGTGCCAGCAGCAGGGCGGCACCGGCCTGCAGGTCGCTGCGGCGGGCCTCGAGGATGCCCAAGGCGCGGCGATAGGCCTCGTCCACCAGCTGGCGCACGGCGAGGTCGATCTCGCGTCCGGTGGCCTCGGAATACTCGCGCGGCTGGGCCATGCCGTAGGTCTCGCCGAGGAAGGCGTGGCGCTCCTCCTCGTAGACCACCGGCTCGATGCCCTCGGCCATGCCGAAGCGGGTGACCATGTGGCGGGCGATCTCGCTGACCTTGGCCAGGTCGTCGGCGGCGCCGGTGGAGATCTCGTCGAAGATCAGCCGCTCGGCGGCGCGCCCGCCCATCAGCACCGTCATGCGGTGCTTGAGCTCGGTGGTGGTCTGCAGGAAGCGGTCCTCGGTGGGACGCTGGATGGTGTAGCCCAGCGCGCCGACCCCGCGGGGGATGATCGACACCTTGTGCACCGGGTCCATGTCCGGCAGCGCGGCGGCGACCAGCGCATGGCCCATCTCGTGGTGGGCGACCACCTCGCGCTCGTGGGCGTTGAGCAGCCGGCTCTTCTTCTCCAGCCCGGCGACGATGCGCTCGATGGCGTTGGTGAAGTCGGCCATGCTCACGGCGTCGGCCCCGCGGCGGGTGGCCAGCAGCGCCGCCTCGTTGACCAGGTTGGCCAGGTCGGCGCCGGTGAAGCCCGGCGTCAGCGCGGCAATGTGGTCGAGATCGACGTCGGCGGCGAGTTGCTGGAGCTTGCCGATGTGCACCTCGAGGATCGCCTTGCGCCCGAGACGCTCGGGGCGATCGACCAGCACCTGGCGGTCGAAGCGCCCGGCGCGCAGCAGCGCCGGGTCGAGGATCTCGGGGCGGTTGGTGGCGGCGAGCAGGACGATGCCCGAGGCGGTGTCGAAGCCGTCGAGCTCGGTGAGCAGCTGGTTGAGGGTCTGTTCCTTCTCGTCGTGGCCGCCCATCACGTTGGGCCCGCGGGCCCGGCCCAGCGCATCCAGCTCGTCGATGAAGATGATGCAGGGCTTGGCCTTGGCCGCCTGCTCGAAGAGGTCGCGGACCCGCGCCGCGCCCACGCCGACGAACATCTCGACGAACTCCGAGCCCGAGATCGAGAAGAACGGCACGCCTGCCTCGCCGGCCACCGCCCGGGCCAGCAGGGTCTTGCCGGTGCCCGGCGGGCCGACCAGCAGGATGCCCTTGGGCACCCGGGCGCCGAGCCGCCCGTAGCGCTGCGGGTCGCGCAGGAAGGCCACCACCTCCTTGAGCTCGTCCTTGGCCTCGTCGACGCCGGCGACATCGGCGAAGGTCACCCGGGTGGCGGTCTCGACGTAGACCTTGGCCTTCGACTTGCCCAGGGTCATCATCCCGCCCATGCCCTGGCTGCCGGCCAGGCGCCGGATCACCAGCGACCACAGCACGAAGAAGAACAGCACCGGGATCACCCACGACAGCAGGGTGGTGAAGAAGGTGTTCTCGCGGGTGCCGTCGAAGGTCACGCCGTACTTCTCGAACGTCGCGGCCAGCGCCGGGTCGACGCGGTTGGTGGTGAAGCCGGTGCGGCCGTCCTGGCCGGGCGTCTTGAAGGTGCCGGTGATCTGCTCGCTGCCGACCTTGATGGTGGCGATGTCGCCGGCCTCGAGCCGCTGGGTGAATTCCGAATAGGGAATCGGCTCTCGGGAACGCCATTCGAGGTAGGCGTTCTGGAAGATCAGTACCAGCACGAAGGCCGCGATCGCGTACCACAGGTGAATCTGGTTGCGCCTGTCCATGTCCCGCCTCCCTCCGGATCGCCCTGTCTCCGGTTCAGTGTATGTCACCCGGCGCCGGTCTCGGGGTTGTTTCCGGGCAGCCATGACGCCGGCGGGGCTACGGGAAAGGCATACCGGCCCCGGGCACCGATTGCGTTGACGTGGGTCAATCCCCGGGGAGCCGTGCCGCTCGAGGTGGCGGAAGTGTCGCCAGTCATGGCGCACATTTCCGGATGCACGGCGTCATAATTGTCGCTTTTTTGCGACGAATCGATCGTCGGCCTATGGCGCTCCTGCATCGAGTCCGATTAGGCTGGTTCAGGCCGTCATCAAGGCCATTGTCGAGGGTCAAACAAACATTTGACCCTGGCTGAGGGAGCGGCCTTCATCGACCCGATAGTCTTCAACCCTGGCGGTCACATGAAAAGAACAGTGTCGGACAAGGGAACCCACGGGGTCAGCATCACGGGCCGCGGCCAGACAGCGGTGCTGCTGGTCAACGGCTTCGGCTACGAGCAGAGCCTCTGGCAGCCGCTGTGCGAGCAGCTGGACGGGGCGTACCGGCTGATCCGCTTTGACCACGCGGGCACCGGGCGAGCCACCCGCGAGGCCGCCGAGCTGGCGGACTACACCACGCTCGATGCCTACGCCGACGACCTGCTGGGACTGGTCGAGTCGCTCGGGCAGGAGCCGGTCGTGGTGGTGGGGCACTCCATCGGCGGCATCATCGCCATGCTGGCGGCGCGACGGCGCCCCGAGCGGTTCCGTCAGCTGATCATGATCAATGCCTCGAGCCGCTATCTCAACGATGCGCCCGACTATCACGGCGGGTTCGAGCGCGAGGATATCCACGCCCTGCTGGACCTGATGGAGCAGAACCACTTCGACTGGGCCGGGCGCCTGGCCGCCGAGGTGATCGGCGTCTCGGCACCGGCCCCGGCGGAAGCGCAGCTGCGCGAGCAGTTCCTGGCCACCGAGGCGGTGGTCGCACGCCGCTTCGCGGAGGTGGTCTTCTTCAGCGATACCCGGGCACGGCTGCCCGAGGTGACGGTGCCCGTCGTGGTCGCGCAGACCGACGGCGACGCCGTGGTCTCCCGGGAGGCGGCGGAGTACCTGGCCGCGCAGCTGCCGAACGCGCGCCTCGCGGGGCTGCCGGTCGAGGGGCACTACCCGCAGATCCGCGCCCCCGACGTGCTGGCCGACGCCCTGCGCGACTGGATCGCGGCATGAGCCCGGAAGCGCCACGGATGGACGCCGACACCCTGACGGCGTGGCTGATGGCGCCCTGCGGGCTGCTGATCACCTCGCCCGAGGGACAGGTGATGGCGGCCAACCAGCGCCTGCACGACTGGCTGGGGGCACCCCGGCTGGCAGGGGATGCCCTGGAGGCGTGGCTGACGCCGAGTGCTCGCACCCTGATCCACTGGCACGTGGTGCCGCAACTCGAGCAGGCGTGCCAGGCCGAGGAGGTGCATCTGGCGCTGAAGACCGCCAGGGGCAGCGAGATTCCCGTGCTGTGCGGGATCGAGCGCCGCGAAGTGGACGGCCGGGCACAGTGGCACTGGGCGCTGATGCCGATTCGGCGCAAGAGCCGCCTCGAGCGGGAACTGATTCAGGCACGCCGCACCACGGAGCGCGCGCTGCAGGACAAGGTCACCGCGGTGGCGGAGCTCGAGGCGCTGAAGGCGGAGCTGGAGGCCCACCGCCGGGAGCTGCTCGAGCAGAACCGCCACCTCGAGCACTGGGCCTACAGCGATGCCCTGACCCGCCTGAAGAACCGGCGCGCCTTCAACGAGACGCTTACCGCCTGGCTGAAGGAGGCCGAAGACGCCGAGGGCGAGCCGCTGACGCTGGCGCTGATGGACATCGACCATTTCAAGGCCATCAACGATCGGCATGGTCATCCCGCGGGTGACGAGATTCTGCAGCAACTGGCCGGGCTGATGCGGGCGACCTTCCGTGATCACGATGCCATCTTCCGGGTCGGCGGCGAGGAATTCGCCGTGCTGCTGCACGAGGCCGATGCCCGCCAGGCGGGTAGCGCCATGGAACGCCTGCGCCGCGCGGTGGCCGCGCACACCTGGTCGATCGACGCCGACGTGACCCTGAGCGTGGGGCTGGCCGACCGCCAGGTACGGGACAGCTTCGACAGCCTGTTCGTCCGCGCCGATCATGCCCTCTACCGTGCCAAGCGATACGGCCGCAATCGCATCGAGTGCCACGATTCGGACGCCGGGCGCCCCTGAGAGGCGCCCGGTGGCCTTGTGACTGCCGGTCAGCCGCTCCGGGAGGCGGCCCGCTGCCGCCAGCGGAACAGCAGGCGCTCGTAGATCACCCAGCTGTGCAGCAGGAAGAACACGCCGAGGAAGTCCAGCGCGGTGAGCTTGAGCACGGCGAGAGCATAGGCCTGCTCGATCAGGATTTCGCTGCTCGCCAGCGCGGTCCAGCCCTGCAGGGCGAACAGCCCCCACAGGCCCAGGGTCGCCATCACCAGGGCGGTATCGCGCAGCCGGTAGCTCAGGCTGCGACGCTGGGGATTGTCGATGATCATCGAGCCGAGTTCATGGTTCACGGAAGCGCTCTCCTCTGTCGGGGCTGGTCCAGGTGGCCAGCTGGCCGCGGCGACGCACCACGGCCTTGGGAAAGGCCACCACCACGGTGGCCATGTTGATCAGCCAGTAGAAGAACGGGTACCAGATGCACCAGAACAGGCACCGGTACATCGCCCGATCGTAACGGCTGTCGATGAAGAAGCTGACCGCGAACTGCAGCAGGCACAGCATGACCAGCAGCCCGCCGGACCAGCGCAGCAGCGCCTCCAGCGGCGACCAGCTCGAGACCGGCGCCCCCATCGCCAGGTCGACCAGCCACAGGCCGCCCAGCGCCAGCATGCCGTAGCACCAGGCGACGCTGATCACGTACTCGACCAGCAGCGGCCAGAAGCGGCGATTGCGCCAGTGCAGGGCCGCGCCCAGGTGGCGCAGGAAGGCCTCGGCGCCACCCTGGGCCCAGCGCAGGCGCTGGCGGAACAGGCCGCGCAGGGTTTCGGGCATCAGCACCCAGCAGACCGCCCGGGGCTCGTAGCGCACCTGCCAGCCGGCGAGCTGCAGCTTCCAGCTGACGTCGATGTCCTCGGTGATCATGTCGGTACTCCAGGCGCCGACCTGCTGCAGGGCGCTCCGGCGGAAGGCACAGACCACGCCGGAGATGGTGAATACCATGCCGTAGATGCGCTGGGCGCGCTTGATCAGGCCGATGATCGACGAGAATTCGCCGGTCTGGATCTTGCCGATCGCGGTCGAGCGGGTCCGCACCCGGGGGTTGCCGGTGACGCTGCCCACCCGGGGGCTCTGGCGGAAGTGCGCCACCATCCAGTAGAGGGCGTCGTAGTCGAGCACGGCGTCGCCATCGATGCCCACCACGATCTCGCCGCGGGCCTGGCGCAGGCCGTTGTTCAGGGCCGTCGCCTTGCCCTGGTTGGGCTGGTGCAGCACCGTGAGGTTCGCGTACTGCCGGGCCAGGGCGTCGAGTCGCGGGCCGGTGTCGTCCCGGGAGCCGTCGTTGATGGCGATCACCTCGTAGTTGAGGTAGTTCTGCCGGAACAGGTGGGCGATGGTCTCGTCGATGTGCGCGGCCTCGTTGTGGCAGGGCACCAGCACCGTCACCCAGGGGTCGTCCTCCCGCGAGGGCGTCACCGTCTCGCGGGATTGCCGACGCTCCCAGTGGAAGTAGTAGTAGAGGCCGCCGGAGATCCAGATGGTCGCCATCAGGCTGGGATAGCCGACGCTGAACAGCACCAGCAGTTCGAGCAGTTCCGTGGACGTCATGGCCGGGCTCCCAGGCGGGCGGTCAACGAGAAGTTGCGGCGCAGCACGCCCGCGTCCGGATGGTTGTTGAGGAAGTCGTCGGGGTAGTAGCCGTAGTTGCGCACGCCGGCCTCGCGGATCACCTGCATCCAGCGCCCCAGGGTGTCGCTGGGTACCGGTGACTTGTCGCGCCAGTCGGTGGCCTGCAGCTCGAAGACCAGCTTGTCGCTCGGCACCCTGGCCAGGGCATCGCGGGCGAGTTGACGCAGCCACAGCGTGGCGTCGTCGGCGCCCTCCATGTAGGGCATCGCCATCACCGCGGTGTAATCGTAGGCGTCGGCGAAGGCCTCGAGGTCCTGGGCAAACCAGGCGCGGCTATCGGGGTCGAGGACCACCGGCGCGTAGACGTTGCGGGCCGTGCGCAGCCGCTGCTCGTCGTGCAGGCGGTAGCGGTCGGCGGCACGGGCCAGTTCCTGGGTGAAGTCGATCAGAAAGCGTGTCTTGTGCTGGGTCCAGCGGGCCATCAGCGCCTTGTCCTGGCGGATCAGCGAAACGCCGGGGGGGAGCCCCCACTTCTGGTGATACCAGGCCAGCGCGGCGGTGCCGGCGTCCTCGTAGTCGCTGAAGAAACCGTCGTCGTGGAACAGCAGGCCGTCGAACTTGGTGTACAGGCCCAGATCCTCGTAGATGTCGTCGATGATCCGGCGGTTTTCCGCCACGTAGGGCGACAGGCGGCGATAGTTGTGGGGGTTGGGCTTGCCCAGCCGCAGGTCGCTGACGTACTGGTAGCCCGGCCCCATGTCGAAGGCCATCACCGGCATCCAGGCATAGACCTGGACGTCGGCGCGTTTCTTCAGCTGCCAGGCGACGCGGTTGAACAGGTCGGCCTTGACCGGCATGTGGCGGTTGGGGAAATAGAGCGCCTCGGCGACGCCGTTGCCGTCGGCGTCGGCGAAGGCCTGCAGGTAGACGGTGCTCACCCCGTAGGCCTTGATGCGGTCGAGCAGCCGGTCGAGGTTGCGCGCCTGCTGGGCGGGGTCGGGGTCGTAGACGTAGTCGAGGTCGACATGGACGATGCGCTTGGTCGTGCGGTCCCAGGTCGTGCCGGCGAGGATTTCCTGCAGGTACTGCAGGGAGGTCTCCTGGTCCACCAGGTAGCGACCCAGGGCCCGGGTGCCCTCGTTGATGTCATCCATGCGCGAGATCAGGTTGAAGGTGGTCGGCATGCCCGCGTCGGCGGCCATCTGCAATGTGGCCTCGCTGTAGGCGCCGTAGGGCCAGACCATCACCCGGGCCGGGTGGCCCAGCTCCTGGCGCATGCGTTCCTGGGAGCGGCGGAAGTCCTCGCGGATGCGGGCGCGGTAGGTGGCGGCATCCTCGTAGCCCTGCGGCGTCCAGGCGCTGGTCACGGCGGCCGGCTGCTGGTTGCCGAAGGGGTTGCCGACCAGACCGTAGTGCAGGGCATAGGTGTGCGAGGCGATCTCCACCCGGCCCGAGGCGTCCATCTCGCGAAGCTGGTCCCAGGTCATGAAGTGCGAGCGTGGCAGGCGGTCGTCGCCGTACAGCACCTGCCGGCCCGGGGGCACGTCCAGCCAGCTGCCGACGATGGCGGCCACCGCGGGGTAGTTGTAGAGCTCGAGCAGCGGATAGACGATGTCGTAGAAGCTGCGATAGCCGTCGTCGAAGGTCAGCAGCACGGCCTTGTCCGGCAGCGGGCGCTTGCCGTCGCGGGCATCCAGCACCTGCTGCAGGCTGACCGGCCGATAGCCCAGCTCGGCGATCAGGTTGAAGTGCTGAATCAGCTTGTTGCGGGTGATCGTCTGGGGGTAGAGCTTCTGGTTCGGGGTGCGGTCCAGATCGACAATGTCGTGATAGCTGATCACCGCCAGGTCGCCGGGCTGGCGGCCGGCGAAGGCCGGGGCGGCGAGTGCCACGGTCAGGCACAGCGCCAGCAGAGCAAGCAGCCGCGTTTTCACAGGAACCTCCATTCGATGCCGGCGGTGATGAAGTTGCCGTATTCCGGGTCGCCGTCGTAGACGGCTTTCTGGCGGGCGATGCCGTAGCTGAGGATCAGGTCGGGTTCGAACGTCCACTGGTGGGCGTAGCCGATCTGCCAGGTGGCGTTGCTGCCATAGTTTTCCTGCCAGTAGTTGCCGCCGCCGAGGGTCAGCGTCTGGGTGAAGCCCTTGCGGTAGCCCAGCGGCAGCAGGTAGCTCAGCGCGAGTTGGCCGCTGGTGCTGATGTCGCTGGCGGGGTTGTAGTAGCTGGCCGCGACGGTGTCGTTCTGCGAGCCGCCGACGAACAGCTGGCCGTTGAGCCGCCAGGCGTCGTGATGAATCAGGTCCTCGTCCCAGTAGGCGAAGACCTCGCGACGCAGGTTGCCGTCGTCGAAGTCGGTCAGGGCCAGGCCCAGGCCGCCCTCGCCCTTCTCGTCGCGCCGGTACTTGACGCCGAGGCTGTAGCGGTCGGCCTGAATGTCGTCGTTGAGGGCGCGCAGCGGCGTCTGGGCGGTATTCAGTTCGGCGCTGGCGTTGATCGACCAGAAGTCCGAGAAGGCATAGTTGAAGCGGCCCCAGGCCAGCCAGTCCTCGTTGAGCTGGGCGCCCTGGCCCACCGCCAGGGAGAGCGTCGCCGGGTAGAGGTTGAATTCGTAGCCGGCGGCATCGTAGGCGGCGTACAGGTTGTCGCCGTTGTACTTGCCGTACATGCCGATGCGCTGGGCGAAGAAGCGCGAGCCGGCGTCGTTGCGGGGCGCGTCGAGGCGCATCTCGTAACGCCAGTCGCGGGAACTCTGCACGCCGTTGCCCTGGGTGTCGCCGCGTTCGGCCTGGATCGACAGCTTGCCGGCGCGCTGCTCGCGCCAGTCGCGTTCGAGGCCTTCGAGCGCGACGCTGGGCGGCCGGGTCGCGATTTCCTGCTTGATGGCGGCGACCGTGTCGCGCCACTGGCCGCGGTCGAGGCGCGCGCCGAGAATGCCGTAGTCGGCCGCCTGGCGGCTGTCCGGCGGTCGGCGGTCGGCGGCCTCGCGATAGGCCTGCTCCGCCTGGCGCGGCCAGCCGCGCCAGCGGTACAGGTCGCCCTTGATGCGCCACAGCGAGGCACTGCCGGGGGCCTCGGCGAGGTAGTCGTCGAGCTGCGCCTCGGCGCCGTCCTCGTCGCCGCGCCAGGCCGTGAGCATGACCTCCAGGTAGCGCACCTTCTCGAAGTTGGGGTTGTCGATGCGCCGGGTGCCGGTGAAGTCCCAGCGGGTGGCCGGCTCCTCGGCCTTCCAGCGCTCGAGGAGGTCGTTGGCCCGGCCGTACTGCTGGGCGTCGGCGTAGGCGTAGATCAGCGATTCATAGAGCGGGTGATCGACGTCGCGGGCCTTGCCGGGGTTGGAGGCCACCAGCGACTGGTAGAGGCGTCGCGCCTCGCCGGGGCGCCCCAGGCCGCTCAGGGCGTCGGCCCGGGCTTCCTGCACGTAGTTGGGCAGCGGGCCGTAGCGGGTCTCGAGCGTGGCGGCCAGCGCCTCGGCGTCGCGGAAGCGGCGCAGGGTCGCCAGGGCGACGACCTTGTCGTACTCGGCGCGCTGCACCAGCCCGGGGGCGGAGCGCTCGTCGGCGATGACCGCGTTCAGCCCCGCCAGGCCCTGCTCGGCATGGCTCAGGTCGCCGGTGCTGTCGGCCAGGCGCAGGCTGGCGACCGCATCGTAGTAGCGCAGCCAGAGCCGGTCGGCCTCGGTGAAGACATCGGGATGCTCGCTCATCATCCGCTGGGCGGCGGCGCTGGCGCCGAGGGTGACGGCCAGCCGGTAGAGCGCCTTGACCTCCTGGTCGTTCTCGGGCTGGCGCTCGACCAGACGCTGGCGGGCCTGCAGCTCGCCGAGGGTGTTGTCGGTGCGCGCGGCCAGGTAGGCACGGGCCTCGAGGTACTCGTCGGTACGGCCGAAGGTCTCCTCGTAGCGGGCCAGTGCCCAGCCGGCCGACTCGACGTTGCCCAGGTCGGTATGGGTCAGCGCCAGCCCCAGCCAGCCCTGGGGGTTGTTGGGGTCGCGCAGGGTCAGCTCCCGGAAGAACTCCTGGGCGCGCTCGGGGCGGCCGAGCTGGCGCGCCGCGCCGCCCAGGGCGACCAGGCTGGTCTCGGAGTAGTCCTCGGCCCGGCAGGGGCCGCAGGCGTTCAGCGCCTCCTCGAGCCGGCCGGCGCGCACCAGCAGCGCGATCAGGTCGTCGAGGACCCGCGTGTCGCCGGTTCGCGCATAGAGCGCCTTGAGGCCCTCGATCGCCGCGTCGCGCTCGCCCTGCCGGGCCTTGACCACCCAGGCCTCGCGCCGGGCGTCCGTGCCGCCGCTCTGCGCCAGCACACTCGGGGCCGCGAGCAGCCCCGACAGACAGACCAGTGTCCCCAAGGTCATCGACCGCTTGTTCATCGCACGCCCACCCTGTTGCCTGAAGATCCCGTGCCCGGCCGCCTGTTTTCGTACCTGCGCATGATCGGCGTGTGGTGCGTTCGGCGTTATCGGACTGACAATCGCGTAACAAAGAGTTAATTTCTCATGTCATAATCCTGAATCCGTGAGACCGGCCCCCAGGAATGCTTCTAACCTACTGAACTGCATGGCAATATAGCGAATATCGCCATTCACCCAGATAGTGCCATGCC
>LSBP01000037.1 GCA_001577635.1 Halomonadaceae bacterium T82-2
GGCATGGCACTATCTGGGTGAATGGCGATATTCGCTATATTGCCATGCAGTTCAGTAGGTTAGAAGCATTCCTGGGGGCCGGTCTCACGGATTCAGGAAAGTGGAAGCGGCCTATCGCCGCGGTGACCTATTCGAGAAGCGGAGGGCGATGATGCAGGACTGGGCTGACTTCATCAGCAGCACCTAGCTAGTACGCTGGTCTCAAACACAAAATGCGATGAATTAGAGGGTGAACAGCTCACTCACCAATTTCTGCACTCCCGGGCATGCCCCCACGTCGAGCGCTGATCCTTTGTCTTGCAAAGGCGCTCGCTGCATCGACCTTAACAGCGACTCGGCCGAGCGACTGGAAGCACTCCCCACTGACGGCCCAGCCCGTGCCGACGACATCATCGAGGGCCGTCCGTGGCCCAGCATTGAGTCACTGACGCGCATCAGCGGACTGGGGCCGAGTCGCGTCAGTGACATCCATACAGCGGGCTGTTATGCATGTAAGAGGGACGATTCACTGCGTGCTTTCGGGAGAAGCAGCCCCCTGATGCAACTGCTCACGCTGCTCATCGGTGAGCAGGTCGAGCATGCGGCTGCGCATCCGCACCATCTCGGCCATCATCTCGCCGCGAAGCTCACCCATTTGGCCATGCAGAGTCTTGACCTGCTCGGGGTCAGGGGACTCGGCATGCATCACTTCCATCAGTTCCATGCGCAAGTCCATCATCTTCCCCATGCGCTCGAAATGGGCAGGGCGTTGTTGCTGCATCAGCTCACGCATCTGGCTACGCTGATCGGGCGAAAGTTGCTGCATCATACTCATGCCCTTCGCCATCAATGGACAGGGCATCATGCCCGGGCCCATGCCGCTCTGGCCGTAGCCCATCATGCCGTGCCCCATGCCTCCCTGGCCGTAGCCCATCATGCCGGGCCCCATGCCTCCCTGGCCGTGACCCATCATGCCGGGCCCCATGCCTCCCTGGCCGTAGCCCATCATGCCGGGCCCCATACCGCCCTGCTGCATGCCCTGTGCAGAGGCGGTGACGCTGGCGGCAATACCAAGACCAGCGGCCAATGCAACTGCGAGTACCTGCTTGTGCTTGATCATATCCCCTCTCCTCGACTTTCCGATGGCAGAATCTATTCCCTGCCACAGGGAATAGGACAAGATTGCGTTATAAGCTTAAAACCTGAGTGCCGCCTCAAGGTCAAGCTGCTTTGAGTTCAGCCACATTTCAGGTGGCTTGTTTCCCTGGCAACCGAGATATCCGGCCGCCAGGCCATTCTCATCACGCGCCACCCCATGCAGACGGTTCTTTGCCGCCGTCCACCGCTGGGGTCCATCCGGTCAATGAATCGCTTGAATTGTGGTGTTGTCCGGCGAGAAATCGAAGGTGATGGTGTCGCCCTCTGCCAGGCTGGCCATGGCCTCTTCCGACATCTTGAACGGCATGACCATCGCCGGCCAGCCAAGCGCCGGGACCGGTTCATGCGCGATGATGGCCACCCCCTTGTCGCGATCCAACTTGCGGACCTCGCCGGTGGCCGTCGTCAGCTGCTGTTCCTGAGCCTGGTCATGCCCCATGTCCGCCATCTGCTCCTGGGAGCCGTGGCCGGTCATTTCGTTGGCCTGGGCGGAGAGCGACACCAGTGCGATAGCTGAGGCGAGAAGCAGGGTTTTCATGCGTTGACTCCTTTCGAGGTTTCGAGGGTGTTGCGGTGGGTTGCGCTTGCACGCAGTTGGCGTCGGTGCATCAGCAGGTAGGCTGCCGGCATGACGAAGAGGGAAAGCAGCGGCGCCGTCACCATGCCGCCGATCATCGGGGCGGCGATCCGGCTCATGATTTCACTGCCGGTTCCGCTGCCCCACAGGATCGGAACCAGACCGGCAATCAGCACGGCGACGGTCATCACCTTGGGGCGCACCCGCTGGACGGCGCCTGTGCGGATGGCCTCCAGCAGGCCGGCCTCGCCGCCATGCCCAGAGGCCAGCCGCTCATGCCAGGCGTTCTTCAGGTAGAGCAGCATGATGACGCCAAACTCCGCAGCGACCCCGGCCAGGGCAATGAACCCGACCCCGGTGGCCACCGAGAGGTTGTAGCCGAGGAGATACAGGAACCAGACCCCGCCGGTCAGCGCGAAGGGCAGCATGGCCATGATCAGCAAGGCGTCAGTGACGCTGCGGAAGGTCAGGTACAGCAGTACCAGGATGATCATCAGCGTGACGGGGATCACCAGCTGCAGCCGTTCATTGGCCCGCTCCATGTACTCGAACTGGCCGGCGTAGCTGACACTCATCCCCGCGGGCAGCGAGAGCTTCTGACCCAGCGTCGCCCTCAGCTCGTTGGCGACGGAGGCCACATCACGACCACGCACGTCGACGAAGACCAGCCCCGACAGCCTGGCGTTCTCGCTCTTGAGCATCGGCGGGCCGCTCTCCACATGAATGTCGGCAACCGTGCCCAGCGTGATCTGGCTGCCCTGGGGCGTATAGATCGGCAGGTTATGCAGATCCGACAGGCTGTCACGCCACTCACGACCATAGCGGAGGTTGATCGGGTAGCGGGCGAGCCCCTCTACCGTCTCCCCGACCGTCTTTCCGCCAATCGCGCCTGCCACCACGGCCTGGATGTCGGCAATGTTGAGGCCATACCGCGCCGCCGCGGATCGCTTGATATCGACGTCGATGTAGCGCCCGCCGGCAAGACGTTCCGCGGTGGCCGAGTTGACCCCCGGGACATCGCGGGCAATGCGCTCGATCTCCTGGGTGATCTCGTCGATGGCCGTCAGGTCGCTTCCCGAGACTCGCACACCGATGGGACTCTTCACGCCGGTCGCCAGCATGTCGATACGATTGCGGATCGGCGGAATCCACATGTTGGCGAGGCCGGGAACCTGTACCGCGGCATCCAGCTCCTCCACCAGCTTTTCCGGGGTCATGCCGGGACGCCACTGATCCCTGGGCTTGAACTGGATCGTCGTCTCGAACATCACCAGCGGCGCCGGGTCGGTGGCCGTGTTGGCGCGGCCCGCCTTGCCGAATACCCGGTGGACCTCGGGGACCGACTTGATCATGCGATCCGTCTGCTGCAGCAGCTCCGAGGCCTTCTGTGCCGACAGCCCGGGCAGCGCCGTGGGCATGTAGAGCAGATCTCCTTCATCCATTGGCGGGAGGAACTCGCCCCCCAGCTGCGTGGCAGGCCACAGGCTGGAGAGAAACATCATCATGGCCACTGCCACGGTGGTCTTCGGCCACCGCAGGACCCCGTCCAGGGCAGGACGATAGATGCGAGCCAGCCCTCGGTTCAGTGGGTTGCGGGACTCGGACGGGATCTTGCCGCGAATCCAGTAGCCCATCAGCACCGGCACCAGGGTGACGGAGAGGCCCGCCGCCGCGGCCATCGCATAGGTCTTGGTGAAGGCCAGGGGGCCGAACAGGCGTCCCTCCTGGGCTTCCAGGGTAAACACCGGAATGAACGAGAGCGTGATGATCAGCAGGCTGAAGAACAGCGCCGGCCCCACCTCGATGGAGGCCTGGGTAATGACCTGCCAATGTTCGGCCCCCTTCAGCGTCTTGCCCGGATGCCTCTCGTGCCACCGTTCGATGTGCTTGTGCGCGTTCTCGATCATGACAATGGCCGCATCGACCATGGCCCCGATGGCGATACCGCCCAGCGACATGATGTTGGCGTTGATCCCCTGCTGCTGCATGATCACGAAGGAGATCAGCACCCCGATGGGCAGCGTCATGATGACGACCAGCGAGGAGCGGAAGTGCCACAGGAAGAGCAGGCACACCAGCCCCACCACGATGAACTCCTCCACCAGCTTTTGCGTGAGGTTGCTCACCCCCCTGTCGATGACCTGGCTGCGGTCGTAGGTGGTGACGACCTCCACCCCTTCCGGGAGACTCCCCTGGAGCTCATCGAGCCGCTCCTTGACGAGCCTGATGGTCTCGCGAGCGTTCTTCCCGCTGCGAAGCACGACAACGCCACCGACCACCTCGCCTTCCCCGTCCAGCTCCGCGATGCCGCGGCGCATCTCGGGCCCGATCTGGATATGCGCGATGTCCCCCAGCGTGATCGGGACGCCGTCGCCATCCAGACGCAGGGGGATGTCACGGAAGTCCTGCAGGCTTTCCAGGTAGCCCGAGGCCCGGACCATGTACTCGGCTTCCGCCATCTCCAGGACGCTACCGCCGGCCTCCTGGTTGGCGTTCTTGATAGCCTGGGTAACCACCTGCTGAGGGATGCCGAGATTGGCCATCCGTACCGGATCGAGGACGACCTGATACTGCTTGACCAT
The DNA here is from genome assembly GCA_001577635.1 of Halomonadaceae bacterium T82-2. GTDB lineage: Bacteria > Pseudomonadota > Gammaproteobacteria > Pseudomonadales > Halomonadaceae > Modicisalibacter. The sequence goes on from LSBP01000037.1 coordinate 4,297, forward strand.
CCCGCCTACCGTGGCGACTTCGGCCACGTTGGGGAGGTTCTTCAGTTCGTAGTTCAGGAACCAGTCCTGCAGGGAGCGCAGCTGCGCCAGGTCATGTTGAATCGCCCCGGGTATTCTAGACACCTGTCAGGCTCTGGGTGTAACGCCGTTCGTATTCGATGGGAGACAAACCATCGCTTGTGCTGTGACGGCGCCTTGGGTTGTAGAACATCTCGATATAGTCGAACACATCGCTCCTGGCGGCTTCCCGAGTCGGATAGATCCGGCGCTTTATGCGTTCTCGCTTGAGCAGCTGGAAGAAGCTTTCGGCAACAGCGTTGTCATGGCAGTTTCCTCGACGGCTCATGCTGCCCTCCAGGTGATTGGCCTTCAGAAAACTCTGCCAATCCGCACTGCTGAACTGGCTGCCCTGGTCCGAATGCACCATGACAAGCCTTTGGGGCTTGCGCCGCCAGACGGCTGACAGCAAGGCATCCAAGGCCAGGTCGGTGGTCATGCGTGGCTTCATCGACCAGCCCACGACCTGACGCGAGAACAAGTCGATGACTACTGACAGGTAGAGCCAGCCTTCGTGGGTGCGGATGTAGGTGATGTCGGTGACCCAGGCGACATTGGGTGCCGTCACGTCAAATCGGCGCTCCAGACGATTGGGCGACACGACTGCCGGCTTGCCGCCATAGGCGCCAGGGCGCCGCCGGTAACCGGTCTGGGAGCGCAAACCTTCCCGGCGCATCAACCGGGCTACGCGGTGCTTGCCACAGGTTTCGCCGGCCTCTCTGAGGTCCTGGTGAATCTTGCGATAGCCGTAGACGCCGCCGCTCTCGAGCCAGGCATGCTTGATCAGCCCCATCAGACGCTGGTCGTCTCGCGCCCGCTCAGACAGGGCGTTACGGCGCCAGGCATAGTAGCCGCTCGGGTGCACTGCCATGATGCGGCACAGACGCCGCACCGGATATTGGTCCGCATGGTCATGGATAAACGCGTACCTCAGTCGGACTCTCTGGCGAAGTACGCGGTGGCCTTTTTTAGTATATCTCGCTCTTCTGATACACGCTTCAGCTCGGCCTTCAAACGCCGATTCTCCGCCTGGAGATCCGCGTCCTGCTGCCGCTGCTCCGCAGGCTTGGCATAGCGCTTCATCCATTGATAGAGACTGTAGCCGGATACCCCCAGCCGGGCGGCCACTTCCGAAACGGGATGACCGCGCTCCGTCACCTGCTTGACGGCTTGGATCTTGAATTCTTCGGTATATCGCTGGCGGCTCATGGGACCTCCTTGGTGCCTTCAGTATAAGGCCTGGAGGTGTCTACGAAACCCGGGGCGATTCAGATAGCCCAGAGGATCCACACGCAACCGAGGGGCTGAAGTGGATCCCACCAGCCGAGGACGTCGATCCCGTCTGTGGCAAGACCGTCATCACGGAAAGAGCTAAGCCGAGCGTCCTTGATGGCCATGTCTTTTACTTCTGCTCTCGTGACTGCCGGGAGCGCTTCGAGGCCGCGCCCGAACAGTATCTCGCACCTGTAACAAAGGTCTTACCTTCCCAACCGGAGAATGAAGATGCCTGATGCCGATATTCCGTCGACAGCCAAGCCGCATTACGGAACCCGCTTGCCGGTTCAGGCCACGCCTCGGATTCCCGTGATCGCGCTCGGGATGAGCCTGGGGCTGTTTCTGGCCGTAACCTTCATCCTATGCGTCGGCTTCGACCTGCTGTTTCCCGACCAAGCGATGTATGAGAGCTGGTTGCGCCTGCTGCCTGGCTTCACCTGGTTGAGCTGGCCAAGTTTTTTCCTGGGACTGGCTGAAAGCTTCGGCTACGGCTGGTACGTCGCCCTGGTCTTCGGGCCGCTCTATAACTTCTTTGTCACACGCTTTGGACGGAGAATCGCCGGGAAGCAAGCCCCATGAGCATCGCATGTCACGCGGCAATCAGCCGCTCAGGGTCATTTCATCTTGTTCAGCCATATTCTAGCTTGCCAAAGCATTGGCAGCGTAAGCGACATCTCGCGCCTATCAGCGCCGAGTACCGTTGCTTATTCCTCGCTGGGCACAGTGGCGGAAGCTAACGGATACTTCACGCAACCCTCAGGATGAGCCGGGGGGGGCACTAACGTGGATTCACACATCAACGCATGCGTGGGGCGTTGATTCTATTCCACCGATGAAAGCTGACCGGGATCAAGAAACGCTCGCTTTCATTTCTACCGTATCTTGACCTTTGGGTTACCCGCAGGTTTTAGCCTGACGTCAGGGTGACTCAACACGAAAGGAGATCCGACCATGTGGGGCGACATGATGGCGTATATGGGAAATGTTGGTTGGGGGCATATGCTCTTCGGCGGACTCATGATGGTGCTGTTCTGGGGCGCCGTCATTGCCTTGGCCGTTTTGCTGGTGCGCGGCCTGACCCGAGGACGGAGCGAGGCCGCGCACCAGCGGCCAACCGCACTAGAACTTCTGCAAGAACGCTACGCCCGTGGCGAGATCGACCAGCAGGAATACGAGCGGCGCAGACGCGATCTGAAGCGATGAAGACGCGGCAAAGGGACCGTGACGTCCCTCATTCACGGAAAGGAATCGTCTGAGATCCCCTCAGCCGACGCACGAAACGGAGACGGCTTCATGACTCAGCAGCACAGCAAGCGGCGTGAGCACTCGCATCACGATACGCTGAACGAAGGTATCGATGCCGGTTCCATGAGCGCCGGCGATCAAGGCGCTGCCCAGTACACCTGCCCAATGCATCCCGAGGTCGTCTCCGAGCAGCCGGGGGATTGCCCGAAGTGCGGCATGCACCTCGTGCCCCAGGAAGGCAGTGAGGCTCAGGCTCCCTCCGCTCATGGCCAGTGCCACGGGCACGCCCATCACGCCGGCCATGAGGCGAGTACCCCGGTGCGCGGCGGCCAGTACGACAAGGTGCCGGCGGGGCATGCGGGCGCCGTCTACACCTGCCCGATGCACCCCGAGGTGCGACAGACTACCCCCGGCGCCTGCCCACTGTGCGGCATGGGGCTAGAACTCGAATCGGCGACGGTCGGCGATGAAGGGCCGAATCCCGAGCTAATCGATTTCACCCGCCGCTTCTGGGTCTCGGCCGTGCTCACGCTGCCGGTGCTGGTGCTGACGATGAGCCCCTTTCTTGGCCTCACTGCGATCCGCGAGTTTTTCGGCGAACGCACGGCGATGTGGATCGAGCTGGTGCTGAGCACGCCAGTCATCCTGTGGTCCGGCTGGCCGTTCTTCGTGCGCGGCATCAACTCCTTTCGCACCTGGAACCTCAACATGTTCAGCCTGATCAGCATGGGGGTCGGTGCAGCCTATCTGTTCTCGATCGTCGCGCTGCTCGTGCCTGGCATCTTCCCAGAAGGCTTCCGCCGGGAAGACGGCAGCGTCGGGGTCTACTTCGAGGCCGCAGCGGTGATCGTGACCCTGGTCCTGCTGGGTCAGGTAATGGAGCTGCGCGCCCGCGAGGGTACCGGCAAGGCGATCCGGGCGCTGCTCGACATGGCCGCCAAGACCGCGCGGGTGATCCGACCCGACGGCAGCGAGGAGGAGGTGCCGCTGGAAGAGGTGCAGGTGGGCGATCACCTGCGGGTACGCCCCGGTGACAAGGTGCCGGTGGACGGCGAGGTGGTCGAGGGTCGCTCCTCGGTCGACGAGTCGATGATCTCGGGCGAGCCGGTGCCGGTGGAGAAGGTCGCGGGCGACAAGGTCACCGGAGCTACCATCAACGGCACGGGCAGCCTGATCATGGAGGCCACCCGTGTCGGCGCCGACACCATGCTCAGCCAGATCGTCGAGATGGTGGCCGCCGCCCAGCGCTCCCGCGCACCGATCCAGAAATTCGCCGACAAGGTAGCGGGCATGTTCGTCCCCGCGGTGATCGGTGTCGCCATCCTCTCCTTCATCGCCTGGGCGATCTGGGGCCCGATGCCGGCGCTGTCCTATGCGCTGGTCTCGGCAGTGGCGGTGCTGATCATCGCCTGCCCCTGTGCCCTGGGGCTGGCCACCCCGATGTCGATCATGACAGCCACCGGGCGCGGCGCCCAGGCCGGCGTGCTGATCAAGAATGCCGAGGCGCTGGAACGTTTCGCCAAGGTCGACACCCTGATGGTGGACAAGACCGGCACCCTGACCGAGGGCAAGCCGAAGCTGGTGGCGGTGCTGCCCGAGGAAGGCCATGACGAGACCGAGGTGTTGCGCCTGGCGGCCAGCCTCGAAAAGGGCTCCGAGCACCCGCTGGCCGAGGCCATCGTCGCCGGCGCCGAGGCGCGCGGCGTCTCCCTCGCCGAGGCCCGCGATTTCGAGGCCGTGACCGGCATGGGCGTGAAGGGCATGGTGGACGGCCACGCGGTGGCGCTTGGCAACGCCAAGCTGATGGCCGAACTGGGCCTGGACGGCGGTCGGATAGCCGAGACCGCGAACGCCCGCCGCGATCAGGGCGAAACGGTGATGTTCGTGGTGCTCGACGGCCAGATCGCCGGCCTGGTCAGCGTGGCCGACCCGGTGAAGGAGACCACGCCCGACGCCCTGAAGGCGCTGCACCGGCTAGGATTCCGCATCATCATGGCCACCGGCGACAACGAACGCACGGCCAAGGCGGTAGCCGGTCGGTTGGGTATCGACGAGATCCGCGCCGACGTGCTGCCCGAGGACAAGGCACGCATCATCCAGGAACTGCAGGCTGAAGGCCGCAAGGTCGCCATGGCGGGCGACGGCGTGAATGATGCCCCCGCCCTCGCCCAAGCCGATGTGGGCATCGCCATGGGCACCGGCGCCGACGTGGCGATCGAAAGCGCCGGCTTCACCCTGGTCAAGGGCAACCTCGATGGCATCGTTCGGGCCCGCAAGCTGTCGCTGGCCACGATGCGCAACATCAAACAGAACCTGTTCTTCGCCCTGGTCTACAACGGAGCCGGGGTGCCGATCGCCGCCGGGGTCCTCTATCCGTTCCTCGGCCTTTTGATCGGCCCGATGTTCGCCGCCTTCGCGATGAGCGCCTCGTCGCTGTCGGTGGTGATGAATTCACTGCGCTTGCGCCGAGTGAGGATCTGACCATGCATGACGAGAAAAATTGGCTGGACCGCAGACCGAGCAAGGGCACCTTCTGGCTGATGGTGGCGATCGCCCTGGCGGTGATGGGCTTTTGGCTCTGGGAGGAGCACGAGGAGCATCTGCTCGGCGCCCTGCCCTGGCTGATCCTGCTGGCCTGCCCGCTGATGCACCTGGTCATGCACGGCAGGCATGGCGGGCACGGATCTCGCGGCGGGCATGATGACCACAAGGACGGGCGCGATGAGTAGCCACGCGTCGACCGCCTCATCGTCACCCCCCGGGGCCGACGCCCTGGGGCATCCAGCAACGGAGCTGCTCGCCTATCAGTTCGACCTGTGGCAACGCAGCGTGCGCTATCTGGATACCCTGCGCCAGCGCGCGGAGAACATGCTCGAGCACGAGCGAGCCGGTAAACCGCCACTGTTGGATTTCGACTACGAGATGATGCTCGATGGCCGCCGGCTGTCGCGCCCCGCTAACTATGCTCTTCTGCACATCACTCGGGTCGGGGATGACTGCCTGGAGGACTGCCTCGACGCCAGCAAGCCCCCGGTCATGATCGTCGACCCCCGCGCCGGCCACGGCCCGGGCATCGGCGGCTTCAAACGCGATTCCGAGGTTGGCATGGCGCTCCACGAGGGCCATCCGGTCTACTTCGTGAGCTTCTTCCCGGAGCCCCTGCCGGGCCAGACCCTCGCGGACGTGCTGCACGTCCTGCGCCACTTCGTCGAAACGGTGGCCGAGCGGCATCCCGACATGCCGCCGGTGCTCTACGGCAACTGTCAGGCGGGTTGGGCCATCGCCCTGCTCTCCGCCGACTGTCAGGGTCTGGTGGGGCCGGCGGTACTCAACGGATCGCCGCTCTCCTACTGGTCGGGCGAATCCGGCGTCAATCCCATGCGCCTGGCCGGTGGCCTGCTGGGCGGCACCTGGCTCACCCACCTGCTCGCCGACCTGGGGGACGGCCGCTTCGATGGCGCCCATCTGGTCGCCAATTTCGAGGCCCTCAAGCCGGCTAATACCCTGTGGCAGAAGGACTACCAGCTGTTTGCCGACATCGACGGCCAGCGCGAACGCTTCCTGGACTTCGAGCGCTGGTGGACGGGCTTCTACACGCTGAGCAAGGAAGAGATCACCGCCATCGTCGATAACCTCTTCGTCGGCAACCGGCTCGAACGCGGCGAGCTCACGGTCTGTCATGGCTGCACCATCGACCTGAAGCGGATCCGCAATCCGCTGGTGATCTTCGCCTCCGGCGGCGACAACATCACCCCGCCTCATCAGGCGCTCAACTGGATCCCCGCGGTCTACCCGGACACGGCAGCGATCAAGGCCGCCGGCCAGCGCATCGTCTACCTGCTCAATGCCCATGTCGGCCATCTGGGGCTATTCGTCTCCTCCCGAGTTGCGCGCCTCGAGCATCGAGCCATCCTCGAGAGCGTCCGGGAGCTGAATGACCTGGCCCCCGGCCTCTACGAGCTGCGCATCGATAACCCCACCGGTGACCCCGAGTGTCACAAGCCACAGTTCCAGGTGCACTTCGAGGAGCGCTGCGTGGAGGATCTGAACTATCCGAAGCAGACCTCAGCCTTCGACCGGGTACGCACCCTCTCCGAGCACAACGTGGCCCTCTACGAGACCTTCGCCGGGCCCTGGGTCCGTATGGCCACCAATCCGTGGACAGCCGAGACGCTGCGCCAGCTGCATCCGGCACGCACCAGCCGGCTGATGTTCTCGGAGCGTTTCGCGCCCTGGATGAGCGGCGTGAAGTGGCTGGCCGATGTCGCAGGCCCCGCCCGGGAGCCGCTCAACGACGACAATCCTTTTCGGCAGTGGGAGGGGCTCATCGGCGAGACGATCTCAGCGGCGCTGTCGGTTGCCGGCACGACCCGCGACAGCCTGTGCGAGATGGGTTTTCGCGCCCTCTATGGCTGGGACCTGCCGGCTGAAGACGAGAGACCGAGCTGAAACCGGCACACTTTCCAGCAAGGACGGGAAGCACTCCCCGTCAAGAGGAGAACCGTAGATGAAGATCGAAACCTTTAAGGACCTGATCGACTGGACCCGCCAGCTGCATGCCCATCTGGCGGAGTGCTTCGGCCACTGTGCCTCCCAGCATGAAGAAGACCTGGGAAAATGGTTGTTGGAGTACCTCGCGGCGCACGAGGCGACCCTGGAGCGCACCGTGGCCAGCTCTGAGAAGCAGGCCGACCCCAAGGCCTTACACACTCGGGTCTACGACTATCTGTCCCATAATCCGATCACCCCCCACCAGGCATGCAGCGCTCCCTATGCCGAGATGAGCTTCGAGGATATCTGTCGGGAAGTCTTCTCCCTGCATGATCAGGTCATCGACCTGTACCGCTACCTGGATGGGCGGGCCGAGATCCCCGAGGCACGCGAACTGGTTCGCGAACTCCTCAAGCTCGAGGAGCATGAGGCGATGCGGCTGGCTCATCAATCCAACCGGGCTCGAGACCTGTAGCCGTACAGCGGAAGGCCCCGGCATGACGGGCAGACAAAACGGCCCGGGCATGGTGGTGGATAGCATCGACCCGGCATCATGCCCTGCCAGTGACCGTCCCCGAACGGGACGACGACATGCGCCAGCATGCGAAAAGGCATGTCCGATCGGGGTCAATGAGTGTGCGAGTGATCATCGCCGGGCAGCGCTTCACGTTTCGATAGAAACAGCCACTCACCGATCAGGATAAGTGCCATCACCACGGCGGCGACGATCAATACCAGCGGGTCGGAGGTGGCCTTCACCCAGACGAAGCCACCCAACACGACGATATCCAGCAGGATGGCAATGATCGGTATCGCGGGCCTGGCGCTGACCTTGTGCCTGAGGTGGCGAAATACGCCCCAGTGAATCGCGATATCCATGATCAGGTAGAAGATGATGCCCAGTGCGGCGATGCGGCTGAGGTCGAAGAACGCGGTCAGCAGCAAGCCAAACACGATCGTGTAGACCAGTGTGTGCTTCTGGATACTGCCGGGCATATGAAAATGGCGGTGAGGCACCAGCCGCATTTCGGTCAGCATGGCCAGCATGCGGGATACGGCGAAGACACTGGCGATGATACCGCCCGCCGTCGCCAGCATTGCCAAGATGACGGTAAACCAGACCGCCGCCTCGCCCAGTGCCGGCCTGGCGGCAGCCGCCAGGGAATAATCCCGGGTCTTGATGATCTCCTGAAGCGACAGGTTGCTGGCGACGGCAAAGCCCACCAGTGCGTAGATCACCACGCACAGGGCAATCGAGATCATGATCGCCCTGCCCACATTGCGGTGGGGGTCCTGGAGCTCCGACCCGCTGTTGGTGATGGTGGTGAACCCCTTGAAAGCCAATATGCCCAGGGCTGTGGCCCCCAGAAAGCCCGACAGGGAAGCCTGGGGCGCTGTCGATGAAACGTCCATCTTCAGCGAGTCGGCGACGAATACCCCGACCACGCCAAACACGATGATCCCCCCGATCTTGATGACCCCCAGCACGGAGGCGACACCCTCGATCAGCCGATTGGCCGACAGGTTGATCAGGAAGGCCGCCAACAGCAGCCCCACCCCCAGTAGCGGGACAAGCAGGGAGCGGTTCTCGACGTCGAACAGCTGCAGGGTATAGGACCCGAAGGTTCTGGCCAGAAAGCTCTGGGCGATCACCATGGAGCAGTACATCAGCAAGGCATGAAAGGCGGTCGGCAATGTCGAGCCATAGGCCTTCTGCAAATACATGCCGATCCCCCCGGCGGAGGGATAGGTGCTGGATATTCGGATATAGGAGTAGGCACTGAAGGAGACGATCAGGGCCGCCGACAGAAACGCCAGCGGGAACAACCACCCCGTCATCTGTGCCATCTGGCCGGTCAGGGCAAAGATACCAGCCCCGATCATGACCCCCGTGCCCAAGGCAACCGCGCCCACCAGGGTCAGGCTACCCTCCTCGTATTCGGGTGTACGATCCGATGAATCGGTCATCCATGCCTCCGTATCGTCATACGATGAGCTGTTTCAGCGGCATCCATAGCCCCATGCCCATCATGACAAGGTTCTCGGTCAAGGAGACGAAGCCCAGGGGCACGTTGCTGTTGCCGCCCACGCAAGCGCACTTGAGCTCCCGCTTGTCGATATAGACGGCCTTGAAGACCGAAACGGCCCCTACCGTGCCGACAAACAGCGCCAGGGGAGCTGACAGCCAGGTCAGGGCACCCGCCAGCATCAGGATACCGGCCAGGGCCTCGGCGAAGGGGTAGACATAGCCGTAAGGGACATAGCGCTGGGCGAGCATGTCATAGTTGAGGAACATGGTGCTGAAGCTTTCGACATCCTGCAGCTTCTGAAGCCCCAGCAGGGTCATGGCGGTGGCAATCGCATATTCCGGCATGCGCATCGACACGAGAGTGCCACTGGCCGCCCAGCTCACCGCTAGGCCGATCAGCAGGGAAGTCGCGAAGATGGCGATGACCGGCTGATAGGTGGTCTCCTTCTCGCCGGGCACACTCAGGCCCAGGTGAGCACGAACCTCCTCATAGCCCCCCACACGCTTCTCGCCGATATAGACCTGGGGCGTGGTATCGACACCGGCCTGCTCCTTGAACTCCTCGATCGCGTCCCGCGAGGCGAGGGTGTGATCTTCGACCCGATAGCCCTTGCGCTTGAGAAGATCCACGGTCTTCAGGCCAAACGGACAGAGGTGCTCATCCGTCTTCATACGGTAGATACGGGCCTTCTTGTGCTGTACGGAAGACGTTGACGCAACGCTACTCAAGGGCATTCACCTCCTTCAGTGCCTGAGAGGAATTCGCGCATGCGGCATACACGGCCAGGCGCTTCGGCCATGACCCTGGCTAAGCTTATAACCTAGAACCCTTGTGCAACCCAAAGGTCAAGCCGCCTGCCTCGACAAGGTCGCGTAGTCGAGCGGTTTTTGTGACCAGTCCGAGCGATGACTTGTCATCCATAGAAGACGAACGGCGTTATACCCAGAGCCTGACGGGTGTCTAGAAGATCTGGGGCGATTCAATCACCAATGGCGCGGGCCACTTGGGCAGCATCCACTCCTTCCCGGAGCAGAAGGTGCTCTATCGCTCCGACACCCAGGCCCCGCTGTCGGTGGTCTCCCAACGCTACAAGGTGGTACAGCCGGAAGAGGTGCTGGAGTTCTACCGGGATCTCACGGAATACGCAGGCTATGAGCTCGAGACGGCCGGCGTGCTCAAGGGTGGCCGCAAGTTCTGGGCTCTGGCGCGCAGTGGCCTGGGCGGAGCTCTGAAGGGCCAGGATCAGGTCAACGACTACCTGCTGCTGGCCACCTCCTGCGACGGTTCACTGGCTACCGTCGCCACCCCGACGTCCGTGCGGGTGGTCTGCAACAACACCCTGACCATCGCCGTGGACGGTACTTCGCAAGGCGTGAAGGTGCCGCACAGCACCGAGTTCCGTCCGCAGCTGGTCAAACAGCAGCTGGGGATCTCCGTGTCCCAGTGGGACGACTTCATGTATCGCCTGAAAACCCTGGCCGAGCGCAAGGTCAGCCAGGAAGAAGCGAGGACCTACTTCCAGTCGGTGATCTGCAACGCCGAGGCGCCGCTGGAGGATCCGTCCAAGCTACCTAACTTCCGTGCCCTCAATCGCGTCCAGAAGCTTTACCAGGGCGAGGGACGCGGTTCTCAGCTGTGCACGGCGCAAGGCACCGCCTGGGGCCTGCTCAACGCGGTCACCGAGTACGTGGACCACGAGAAGCGTGCTCGCAGCAACGATTACCGCATGGACTCCGCCTGGTTCGGCCAGGGCGCCGGCCTCAAGGACAAGGCGCTGGAGTCCGCCCTTGCGCTGGTGGCCTGAACGGCGCCCTTCGTTCTCCCCCGTCTTTCCCTCACCACGGCATAGCGCCCGGCCCATCAAAGGCCGGGCGTTTTTGTTTATGGAGGTACCGATGCAACCACCCATGACATTCGAGATCTGCCATGCCCTGACCCAGCTGACGCGTCAGTTACTCGAGGCTGGCGAGCAAGCGACCGAGACCCACGTGCTGGCCAAGGGTCAGGTCTATCGCGTGGCCGTATCCCTGGAGCCGGTCCCGACCGAGGAGCTCCCTGACGTCATCCAACGCTATCGATAACGGAGGCCATCATGGCAACCCCCATTCATCCCAAGACCGCCGACCAGACACCGATCGCTCAAGCAACCCAGGACAGCACCGCGATCATCCAGGTGATCGAGCGGGCCGCCCTCAATCCCGAGGTCGACATCGACAAGATGGAGCGCCTGTTGCAAATGCAGGAGCGGGTGCTCGACCGCCAGGCACTGATGGCCTATAGCGCCGCCATGGCGGCCATGCAGACCGAGCTGCCAAGCATCGCCGAGCGTGGCAAGACCAATAACGGGCACTACGCCACCCTAGAAGACATCGTCGATACCGTGCGTCCGATCATGAAGAAGCACGGCTTCGCGGTGAGCTTCCGGATTCAGACCCAGGAGCGTGGCATTCAGGTGACCGGCGTGCTGATGCACCAGGACGGTCATCGTGAAGAAACCAGCATGCTGTTGCCGGCCGATACCAGCGGCAGCAAGAACGCCGTCCAGGCCTTCGGTTCCTCTACCAGCTATGGCAAGCGCTACGTGCTCTGCGCCCTGCTCAACATCACCACCCGGGGCCAGGACGACAACGGCCACGCCGCCGCCCCGGTGAATCTGGTCACGCCCTTCCAGGCCGGGCAGATCCGGCAGCTGATTGCCGCCTGTCCCCCAGCGACCCAGGAGTGGTTCGTCGGTAAGTACGGCGACGCCCAGCAGGTGCCCCGTGGTGACTTCGACAAGCTGCGTGCCTCCCTGCAGAAGCGGGCCCAGCCCAACCGTCAACATCACTGAGCGGCCGGCGAGGGGCCTCCCCTCGCTGGCCTATGCCGTGTCATCGAGAAGGAGATCGTCATGCAGACCCTGACACTGGAACAGGGCACGCCCGAGTGGCATGCCGCCCGTCTGGGCATCGTCACCATGTCCGAGCTGAAGACTCTGCTGGTCAAGGGCAAGGGGCCGGGAGGCTTCGGTACCGGTGCGATGAGCTACATGCATCAGCTGATCGGCGAGCGCATCACCGGCGAGCCCTCCGATGCCTTCCAGGGCAACGCTCACACCCAGCGCGGTCATGAGCTGGAACCCGTGGCCCGGGAGCTCTATCACGAGGCCGCCGGCCTGCCCCAACTGGAGCAGGTCGGCATCATCCTCAACCACGGGGTGGGCTACTCGCCTGACTGCCTGGTCGACAGCAATGGCCTAGTCGAAATCAAGACCAAGCTGCCCAAGTACCAGATCGAGCTACTGCTGACCGACGAGCTGCCCCAGGAGCACGTCGCTCAGTGCCAAGGCGGGCTGTGGGTCAGCGAGTGCGAGTGGATCGACTTCGTCAGCTACTGGCCAGGCATGCCGCTGTTCGTGAAGCGCGCCTACCGGGACGAGGTGATGATCCGCACCATCGCCGAACGCGTCGAGGCGTTCTATGAGGAGCTGGAACGCCGCATGGCCATGGTCATGGCGGCCTAAGGAGCAACACCATGCACCACCGCAAGCTGAGTGCCGGCGAGACCGCCGGCACCTATCGCATCACCGACACGGTGACTGAATCGGAGCTCTTAAACATCGCCAAGGCATTCGCTCGTCGCCGACTGGCCAAAGGACGCAAGATCACCCAGCCAGCTCTCGCGTTCGAGTACCTGCAGGTGCTGCTGCAGGACTACGAGCACGAGGTCTTCAGCGCCCTGTTCCTCGACAGCCAACATCGGGTAATCTGCTTCGAGGAGCTGTTTCGCGGCACCATCGACTCAGCGAGCGTCTACCCGCGTGAAGTGGTCAAGCATGCCCTGGCCTGCAACGCTGCTGCAGTGATCCTGGTTCACAACCATCCCTCGGGTGATCCCGAACCCAGTGACGCCGACCGACGCATCACCCAGCGGCTGAAGGAGGCACTGGGACTGGTGGAGATTCGCGTCGTTGACCATTTGGTGATCGGCTTGGATGCCTGCGTTTCGTTTGCCGAGCGAGACCTTGTGTAAAGCGCATACGTTAAGCCCCTCCATCATGGAGGGGCTAGATGCCCAGCACATATTTTTTTATTAGGGCGATTGAATTTACAGACTCCAGCCCCCATAGCTTGCGTTCCCACTAAAGCCATTTCACACAGGAGGTGCACGCTATGACTATGATACGCCCGGAGGTGCTGAAGGAAGCTATGCGAGCATTAGATTTTGAGGGCACACCTATAGATGAGCTGGACAGTGATCAGGACGAGCTCATTGAAAATTTCATCGATAAAAATTATGGCAAGGACGGATATATTGAGAATGACGACAGGATGTAGCTGCTGTCCTTCAGGATGCTGGATTGTGATCCAGCATCCGGTAAATGTTCATTCCTGCCAATTCGTGATCCTGCCACAATCCGCGCCATGCCGGGCCCGGCCGCTTGTTCCCCCTGACTGCTGTTCATATTAGCGTTTGCCTAAGGGTGTGCTGCTGTCGAATACTGTATAAATGAACAGTATTTGACAAGAGGAACCGCCATGCGCGATCCCGAGATCCGCCATCCGCACCCGGCACCGCCGTACAGCGCCCTGCCCCATCCGCTGGCCACCATCCGCGCCGGCATCTCCGGCTTCCCCTCGCCGGCGGAGGACTACGTCGGCCGCACGCTCGACCTCAACGAGCGGCTGGTGAAGCGCCCCGCGGCCACGTTTTTTATGACCGTCACCGGTGACAGCATGGTCGAGTTCGGCATCCAGGACGGCGACACCCTGGTGGTGGACCGCTCGATCGACGCCCGCCCCGGACACATCGTCGTCGCCCTGGTCGACGGCGAGGTGATCGTGAAGCGCTACGAGATGATCGGGAAGCGGCCCTACCTGTGCTCCGGCAACAGCCAGTACGCGCCGATCCCGCTCGCCAACCTCGACTGCCAGGTATGGGGCGTGGTGCGCTCGGTCATCCACGAGTACGCCGTATGATCGGGTTGGTGGACTGCAACAACTTCTACGTCAGCTGCGAGCGCGTCTTCCAGCCGCGGCTCGAGGGCCTGCCGGTGGGCGTGATGTCCAACAACGACGGCTGCGTGATCGCCCGCTCCAACGAGCTCAAGGCCCTGGGCGTCGAGATGGGCACCCCAGCCTTCGAGCTGCAGCAGTGGGTCAACCAGGGCCGCATTCACCTACTCTCCTCCAACTACGAGCTCTACGGCGACATGAGCGCCCGGGTGCGCGAGGTCCTCGAGGAGTTCTCCGCCGGCGTCGAGCCCTACTCCATCGACGAGATGTTCGTCAGGTTCGACGACTTCGACGCCGCCACCACCCAGGCACTCGCGCGCACGCTCTACCGCAACGTGCGCCAGTTCACCGGCATCCCTGTCTGCGTGGGCGTGGCGCCCACCCGCACCTTGGCCAAGCTGGCCAACCGCGCCGCCAAGAATCTGCCGGAATTCGACGGGGTGTGCGTGATGCACGCCGACGGCGACGACACACGACGCCTGCTCGAGCGCACCGCCCTGGGCGACGTCTGGGGCGTCGGCCGCCGGCTGGTCGAGCGGCTGGCCATTCAGGGCATCGAGACCGCCTGGGATCTCCGCCAGGCCGACCCCAAGGCCATCCGCCGACGCTACTCCGTCACCCTCGAACGCACCGTGCGCGAGCTCCAAGGCACGCCCTGCATCGAGCTCAACGACGCCAGCGAGCCCCGCCAGCGCATCATGACCTCGCGCTCCTTTGGCCGCCTGACCGGCGAGCTGGGCGAGCTGCAGGACGCCATCCGCCAGCACGCCCAGCGCGGCGCCGAGAAGCTCCGCCAGCAGGACAGCCACGCCCGCGCCGTGCTCGTGTTCCTCAAGACCAACCGCCACCGGTCCGACCTGCCCCAGTACTCGCCCAGCGTCGTCGTCGAGCTGCCCGAGCCCAGCGACGACAGCCGGCCGATCCTGGCCGCCGCGCAGCAGGGGCTCGAGGCGATCTATCGCCGCGGGTATCGCTTTATGAAGGCCGGCGTAATGCTGCTCGACCTGGTGGACGCCAACCGCGAGCAGCTCTCGCTGCTCGACACGCCCGAGCGGGAAGTCCAGCGCGAACGCGACCACCAACTGATGGCCGCCCTGGACGAGCTGAACGGGAGGATGGGCAAGGGAACGGTACGCCTGGGCGTGCCGCGTCAGAACGCCGCCTGGCACCTGCGCTGCGCGCACCGCACGCCGAGGTGGACCACGCAGTGGCGAGAGTTGCCCAAGGCCAGAACCTGACAGCGGCATAAGAGATCCATGACGCATGATGTCGCGGATGTCCTACACCTACATAGCGCTTTCCTCCCCCCATCTAGCCTGAAAGCAACGGGGAGGATTCACCATGCCAGAGATCACACTGATGCCGGTTCCCATGGGACGCTGGGTGATGATGTGCCCCTGCGGAGCCGTCGAGATCCGCGCAGAACGGCCCACAATGGGCGACGTTCACACTGGAGAAGCTGGAAAGCAGGCATTACCGCGTCGTCTGCCATGCCTGCGGCCACGCTACCGAGCACTGGATCGGTCAGGCGTCGACGGGATCGATCAGTTCCGCGTCATCCTGAGTGGGCTTGTTCACCCGGGTACTCACCGGCCAGTGGGTGATCCGCTCGGGGGGCAGGTGGTGGACGATGTGGCGGATCGTCTCGCGATCAGTCAGGAGAGGATCGAGCCATGGCTCGAGGCTCTCCTCGTCCAGGGCCAGGGGCATGCGGAAGTGGATCTTTGCCGCCACGCCGCGGGCCGGCTCGGTGAGGATCGCGCAGCCGGGCTTGCCGTCCGGCCGCTCGCTCCAGATGCCCGCCAGCCAGATCGGCTCGCGATCCTCGCGGCACAGGAAGTGCGGCTGCTTCTTCCCGTCCACCAGCAGCCACTCGTACCAGCCATCCGCCGGCACCAGGCAGCGGTGATGGGCGAACGCCCCTTTGAAGTAGTTGGAGGTGGCCACCTTCTCGACGGTGGCGTTGATGGGCTCCGGTGCCTTCTCTTTCGCCCAGTGCGGCCGGTAGCCCCACCACACCTCGTCCATCACCAGCGGCGCATCATCGCTAGGATGGCGCACCGCGGTGATCCAAGTGCCCGGCGCCACATTGTAGCGCGGTGTCAGTTTCCGAGGCCCCAGCGGCAGGCGCAGGGCCTGGGAGAGCTTGGGATATAGGCTATAGAGAGCTAAGCGGCCGCACATAATGTTTAGTTGATTCTTCAGCGTCCATGAGGAGTAAAAGATTCGCCAAGGTCATTAGCCACATATTTCACTTCTTTATTGTAAACAGAAAGCGGCCAATTACTCCAAAAGTATGTCATTCCGTAAACTGAAATAATATAATACACAAAAAGAACGATCGGCTGCCTGAAGAAATAAAACTCTCCATAACGATCCTCAACAAAATGCCTGATAAATTTCTTCTTATCAAAAATATCTCTTAACCTCTCAGAAGAAAACTCCTCAACTGCATCAGCATAACTTTCCAAAACCGCAAAGTGCAGCTGTCTATCAGGATCATCAACTTGCAACCCAAAGTCTTCTGAAAAAACCTTCTCCAAGACCTTGATCACGGAATCCCGCTTATAATTCTCTGCCTGCAGCTTTTGCAAAGCTGTACAAAATATTTCATCTGTGGTTTCCATCAAAGCCATGCTTCTTGAAACATATCTTTCCGCTGAGGGAGGCACCACCCCTTTAGCTTTATAGATATTATCATGCACCAGCTCAGCATATGCGTGCTGAAGCAGAGTCCTTACTTGAACTTCACAACAAATAAAATCGGGTACCCTTACTCCACCGACGTCCAAGTCCCTTTTAGGCCGAACCTCGTAATGTTTAGATTGGTAGTCAAATACTTTTGGACTCACCTCTATATCGAGTGCAAAATCTTTAGATACTTCCCACCCCCAGTCTTGATGCTCAATAATTTTTTCGACAAGGCATAGGTCGTCTGTAGTGAGAACCACAAACCTTACCCCAACGAGATCTGTCATTTGCGTCTTAGGATCATCGTATTGCTTTATACTTATTTTATTCAACGCCGAATTTACGGCTTTCACTCTTGGAGTAGCGTCAATTTTTAAAAACTGGGGAGACAGTGCGCCAAGCCGGTTAGAAATTTCGTGCTTAACGATTTCGCTGACATAGTCTCCCCAGGCCTGCAAAGCAGGCCTTATGGACTCAAGATACTCTGCAAACTCTTCTTCAGTAGTCATCCTAGGTCACTTACATTACCCTGAATTCTAACTAAAGTATCATTGTCACCACGCTCTTCTACTGTAACCAAGTTCTGGAAGTCATCAGAAGGCCCCGTTATGGAAATGCCCGAGGTGAAATTGACCTTTCTTTTCTTCCTGAGCTTAGACTCAATATACTCTACATCCTTCTCAACGCCACCCTGAGGGAAGCCTCGATCCTGCATGTAATCAACATAGGCTTCAGAGTGATCTTCTTCAAGATACTTTTCGGCAAAATCTGCTGAACTAACGATAGCAGTTTGACTTTTAAGCTCTGCCCGCAACGACTCTACATAATCAAATTTCTTACCTTCATCAACATCTAGAGAGTTGATGTAGTCAACAGTATACTCATAAAAATTTTGCGTTAGCTTTTTGGAAGAAGAGCTAATCCCCATGCCAAGAAAAGTATTATAAAAATATGAAGCTGCAGTTCGCGTCTCAACACTGGTCAGCAAATGATCGAACAAAAACGCTCTATAATTTGATTTATTATACCTTCCATTTTCCGGAGGGGCCGAAACAGTCTCAACTAAGCAGCCAATCTTATAGAGCTTCTGAGCTTCAGTAAGAAAAATGTCTCTAACATAGTTCAAAGCTACCGTTTGATCATCTACAGCCTCAGTGGTAAATCCATCTTGAAACTCTGCTTTTATCACTGAGACAAACGGTCTGGCATGCTCACCAACCCGCCCAGAGATGATCGCCATAACTCCACCCGGAATCTTTCTCGTCAGAGCATCAGTCAAATTATTTGCTAAAACTTCTGAAAGCTCAATAAAGCGGTCTACATCACAGTGCAGCATTTCTGCTGCAATTTGAAAAAAACTCCCTTCATCCGCCTGATCAATGCTCATCTCAATGCCATGGGACTTATTGCCAAGCGCGGCAGTCACACGGCTTTGAAGAGCCGACTTCTCTTCAGCATTCAAATTAATAAAATGCTTTTTAATTGCAGGCGGCACCCGAGTTTTATCCTCGGCTGGCGCAAACACATGGTGGATCATCAACTTCTCTATAATCACACCTTCAAAAGGAAAATTGCCAGTCAAGACATTTACAGCTTGGTTCATACCCTCTCCCTTGCGTCACCAGTAATTTATTATATTTTTTTGAGCTTCTACGACTCTTTAATTTATCCTGAATCCGTGAGACCGGCCCCCAGGAATGCTTCTAACCTACTGAACTGCATGGCAATATAGCGAATATCGCCATTCACCCAGATAGTGCCATGCC
>LSBP01000053.1 GCA_001577635.1 Halomonadaceae bacterium T82-2
AACGACACCGCCCCCTGCCGTTCATGGCAGGGGGCGGTGATATAGCAGCACCGGTGTCAAGGCGTCGCGGGGGCGCTGTGAACCCTTCCATGGGCGCTACTTTTGCCATCCCTGGCAAAAGCCCCCCGCTGTGCCTTGTCGCCGGTGCCTATCGTTGGCCGGCGGTGCCGGCAGGCGGGATCAGTGCGCCTTGGCCTTGTCCACCGCGCGCCAGTGATGCAGCAGCGGCTCGGTGTAGCCCGCCGGCTGCTCGCGGCCCTTGAAGATCAGGTCCGAGGCGGCCTGGAAGGCGCTGGAGTCGGCGAGATGCGCGGTCATCGGCGTGTAGCTCGGATCCCCGGCGTTCTGGTCGTCGACGACTTTCGCCATGCGCTCCAGCGTCTCGCGGACCTGGGCCTCGCTGACGATGCCGTGATACAGCCAGTTGGCGATGTGCTGGCTGGAGATGCGCAGCGTGGCGCGGTCTTCCATCAGCCCCACGTCGTGGATGTCGGGGACCTTGGAGCAGCCCACGCCGTGCTCGACCCAGCGCACCACGTAGCCGAGGATGCCCTGGCAGTTGTTGTCGAGCTCCTGCTGGATGGCCTCGGCTGTCCAGTCGGGGGACTCGACCACCGGCACGGTGAGCAGGTCGTCGAGGTAGTCGGTGGCCGGGCGCGACTCGAGCTCCTGCTGGACGGCGGCGACGTCGACCTGATGGTAGTGCAGGGCGTGGAGCACCGCGGCGGTGGGCGAGGGCACCCAGGCGGTGTTGGCGCCGGCCTTCGGGTGGCCGATCTTCTGCTCGAGCATGGCGGCCATCAGGTCGGGCATCGCCCACATGCCCTTGCCGATCTGGGCGCGGCCGCGCAGGCCACACTGCAGGCCGACCTGGACGTTGTTGGCCTCGTAGGCCTGGATCCAGGGGGCGCTCTTCATGTCGCCCTTGCGGCGCATCGGCCCGGCTTCCATGGCGGTGTGCATCTCGTCGCCGGTGCGGTCGAGGAAGCCGGTGTTGATGAACACCACCCGCGAGGCGGCCTCGGCAATGCAGGCCTTGAGGTTGACGCTGGTGCGGCGCTCCTCGTCCATGATGCCCATCTTGAGGGTGTCGCGGGGAAGGCCCAGCACGTCCTCGATGCGCGTGAACAGGGTGTTGGCGAAGGCGACTTCCTTGGGGCCGTGCATCTTGGGCTTGACGATGTACACCGAGCCGGTGCGGCTGTTGCGCGGCTG
>LSBP01000054.1 GCA_001577635.1 Halomonadaceae bacterium T82-2
TCATCACCGACGAGGCCCTGCCCGGCACCGGTGTCGACCCCGAGGCCTTCTGGGCCGGCGTCGATGCCCTGGTCCACGACCTCGCGCCCACCAACCGCGCGCTGCTTGCCGAGCGTGATCGCCTGCAGGGCGAGCTCGATGCCTGGCACCAGGCCCACCCGGGGCCGGTGCGCGACATGGCCGCCTACCAGGCGTTCCTGCGCGAGCAGGGTTACCTGGCCGACGAGCCGGGCGAGGTGCAGGTCACCACCCGCAACGTCGACGCCGAGATCGCCGTGCAGGCCGGCCCGCAGCTGGTGGTGCCGGTCAACAATGCCCGCTACGCGCTCAACGCCGCCAACGCCCGCTGGGGCAGCCTCTACGATGCCCTCTACGGCACCGACGTCATCCCCGAGACCGACGGCGCCGAGAAGGGCACCGCCTACAACCCCAAGCGCGGCGAGAAGGTCATCGCCTACGCCCGCGAGGTGCTCGACACCGCCGCGCCGCTGGCCGAGGGCTCGCATCGTGAAGCCACCGGCTACGCGATCCGTGACGGCAAGCTGGTCGTCTCGCGTGACAACGGCCGCGAGACCGGCCTGGCGCGCCCCGACCAGCTGGTCGGCTACCGCGGCGACGCCGCCGCCCCCGAGGCGGTGCTGCTCGCCCACCACGGCCTGCACCTGGAAATCCAGATCGATGCCACGCATCCCATCGGCCAGACCGACCCGGCCCACGTCAAGGACGTGCTCACCGAGGCCGCGGTGACCACCATCATGGACTGCGAGGACTCGGTGGCCGCCGTCGACGCCGAGGACAAGGTCGGCGTCTACCGCAACTGGCTGGGGCTGATGAAGGGCGATCTCGCCGAGTCCTTCGACAAGGGCGGCAAGACCGTCACCCGTCGCCTCAACCCGGATCGCGACTACACCACGCCGGACGGCGGCGCCCTGCGCCTGCCCGGGCGCTCGCTGCTGTTCGTGCGCAACGTCGGCCACCTGATGACCACCCCCGCGGTGCTCGACGCCGACGGCCACGAGATCCCCGAAGGCATCCTCGACGGCGTGCTCACCGGCCTGATCGCCATCCACGACCTCAACAAGGACGACGACCAGCCGCGCAACAGCCGCACCGGCTCGGTGTACATCGTCAAGCCCAAGATGCACGGCCCCAAGGAAGTCGCCTTCGCCAACACCCTGTTCACGCGCATC
>LSBP01000013.1 GCA_001577635.1 Halomonadaceae bacterium T82-2
TCGTGCATGAGGTCCTGGGTCTGCGGCGACATGCGCTCGTAGACGCGCCGGTTGACGGCGATGTCCATCAGGTCGACGGCCTGGTGCAGGCAGGGTGTGGAGGGCGGGCCCATGATGATGTACTTGGCCACCTGCCAGAAGCCCAGCTCATAGTTGACCGCCGCACCGGTGTAGTCGGCGGCGTCGATGGTGCCCTTCTCCAGCGCCGGATAGACCTCGGAACCGGGCAGCAGCGTGGTCCGCGCGCCGATCGAGGCGAAGGTCTCGGCGACGATCCCGCCGGGCATGCGCAGCTTGATGCCCTTGAAGTCGTCGAAGCTTCTCAGCGGCACCTTGGAGTGGATCAAGTTGAGGTCGTGGTGGACGTAGCCCAGCAGTTCCTGCCCCTGCTTGTGATAGAGATCCTTGGCGATGCCGAAGCCGCCGTAGGCACCGAACATGATGTCCCACTGGTGCGGCATCGACAGCCCCATCGGGTAGGCGGTCAGGAACACCCCGGCGGGCATCTTGCCGGGCCAGTAGACGGTGAACCAGTTCTGGCCGTCGAGCACACCGTTGCGCACGGCATCGGCAACCTCGAAGGCCCCGGCGACCGCACCGGCCGGGAACGGCTTGATGGTCACCTCCCCTCCCGTCAGCTCCTGGACACTGTTGGCCCAGGTCTCGAAGGTCTTGTACCCGGTCGTCCCCGGCTGCCAGGAGGACTGCATGCGGATCTGGATTCCCTGCTGGGCCTGGACATTGCCGACCCAGGGGGCCGCGACGGCGGCGGCGGACCCCACGGCGGCGCCTTTCAGGAAGCGGCGGCGTGTGGTGGATTGCGATACCGCCGCGTTCAGGGTATCGGTCGTAGAGGTCTCGGTAGCGGGCGTCTTGGGCGTTTTATCTTGCATGGCAAGGTCTCCTGGGAATCAGGCCACCCTGACTGATGCAGGGTGATATGGCTTGTTGTTCTACCCGTTCTGCCTGGCGCGGCAGTACGTCCCGCTGTTCACAGTAGCCGAGTTGCGTTGGCTGGCCACCGGGGTCGTCAACGCTGAACGCCCCGGCTGACGGGCTCCGCCCCCGTTATCGCGCCGCCGGCCACGCCCCGTGCGGGCTGCTCTGGTCATACCAGTTACCCTGCCAATTCAACCTTTTAGACCAAAGCACGACCTTATCGGGGTTGCCCTTTGCCCCCGCCCCGTCGCCAAGGAGGCAAAACAAGGCGCAAAACCACCCCTTTTATCTCGCCTGCGCCGGTGCGGCCCCGTCAATCGACCACCGTGGGCGCGGCACACCGGCCGGGCGCGGTATACTGCCGCGTATCCGATCTGCCACTATCCACCCTTGCAAAAGCACACGACGAGCGGTCGCCCGACACCGCCTCCGTAGCCACCAGGGAGCGTTACCATGACCCACTGTGCACGCGTCGAGGGCCGCTGCGGTCGCTGCGACCAGCCCCTGCCGTTCGATTTCACCATGGCCTT
This sequence comes from Halomonadaceae bacterium T82-2, assembly GCA_001577635.1. GTDB lineage: Bacteria > Pseudomonadota > Gammaproteobacteria > Pseudomonadales > Halomonadaceae > Modicisalibacter. The sequence goes on from LSBP01000013.1 coordinate 1,470, forward strand.
TCAGCCCATCGTCGATGTCGGCGAGCGCCGCGTCGTGGCCTACGAGGCCCTGGTACGCGGCAACCAGGGCGAATCGGCCTGGCAGGTCCTGCAGCAAGTGAACGACGCGCTGCTCTACCGCTTCGACCAGGCCTGCCGTGTCAAGGCCATCGAACTGGCCAGCCGCCTTAAAATGCAAGCCATGCTGTCGATCAACTTCCTGCCCAACGCCGTCTACGAGCCGGCCGCCTGCATCCAGGCAACCATGGAAGCCGCCCGGCGCCACGCCTGGCCGACCGAGCGAATCAACTTCGAGATCGTCGAGAGCGAGGCCGTTACCGACCGCCAGCACCTCAAGCGCATCGTCGACGACTACCGCCAGATGGGGTTTTCCACCGCGCTGGACGATTTCGGCGCGGGCTACGCCAATCTCGACCTGCTCACCGAACTTCACCCCGACACGCTCAAGCTCGACCGCCAGCTGGTGATGGGTATCGACAGCGATCCACGCCGGCAGGCCCTGGTCGAGACGCTTGTCGCCCTGGCCGACCGCATCGACTGCCGACTGATTGCCGAGGGTGTGGAAACCCCGGCCGAGTCACGCTGGCTCCATCAGGCGGGCATCTCCCGGCAGCAGGGCTACCACTTCGCCCGACCGGCCGTGGAGAGCCTTCCGAACGTCCCCGCCGAACGCTTCAGCGCCGTTCTCGGCGGCTGACGACCGGCGGGGCGCCCGGCGGGTTGCGATGCTCTGGCGGCAAGGCGTCGCAAGACAATGAGCGTTTATATAATTAGCACGCCATGGAAAGTTGCCCGATCAATACATACACTGGTGTAGGTACCAAGAGACCTCCTGGAAAAGAAGCGCCGAAACCATGCTCATGTCACGCTACGTCACGCCGCTCGCCCTGCTGTGTACCGGCCTGCTCGCCTCGCCGTTCGCCGCCGCGACCGACCTCTATTCGCTCAAGGTCAGCAACGACCTGTTCTCGTCCAGCGAGGATGGCCACTACTCCAGCGGAGTCGAGCTCAGCCGCACCACCCTGCCCGAGGCCGACCACTGGTCGCGGCGCTTCGCCGACTGGCTGCCCGGCTGGCAGGCCGACGATGTCGATGCCGTCAGCTATCACCTGGCGCATCAGATCTACACTCCCAACGACATCAGGCGCCGCCATCCACGCGGCGACGATCGCCCCTATGCCGGGGTGCTGCTCGGCGGGGTCTCGTTCTTCGCCGATGAGGAACACGATGGCTGGCGCGAGGCCTCGATGCTCGACCTGCAGCTCGGCTGGGTGGGCCCCGCCGCGGGCGGCGCCGTGCTGCAGGACCGCGTCCACAAGATGACCGGCAGCGACGACCCCAGGGGCTGGAGCCACCAGCTCGACAACGAGCCGCTGCTCGGGGTCGCCGGCAACAAGGCCTGGTGGTGGCAGGACCGGCTGGCCGGGCTGGAGTGGGAGTACGGTCCCAGCACCTCTTTTCAGGTCGGCAACCTCTACGACTACGTGGGCGGCGGTGGGGCGATTCGCTTCGGCGAGGGTCTCGACAAGAGCTTCGGTATCCCCAGCGTCGCCCCGGCCCTGGGCGGACGCCAGGGCTTCCGGGCCGGTGGCGGCTTCGGCTGGTACGGTTTCCTCGGGACCGAGGCACGCTACATGGCCCACAACCTGCTGCTCGACGGCAACTCCTTCAAGGATGGCCCCAGCGTCGACCGGCGCGAGTGGGTGGGCGACCTGAGCGCCGGCCTCGTCGTCAGCTGGGACAACTGGCAGATCGCCCTTACCCACATCTGGCGCACCCGCGAATTCGAGACGCAAACGAGTGCCGACCGCTTCGGGTCGATCACGCTGTCGAAATGGCTATAGCAAGCGCCGCAGCACACCCTCGTCCTGCAGCAGCTTGACGATCGCCTCGGCGCCCTGCTCGGGCGTCGCGTCGGTCAGCACCTGCCCACCACCGCCTTCCGCCTTGGCGGCGGCCGCCTTGAAACGATCCCGCGCCGAGGCGGCCTTGACCACCTTGAGCCGCTTGGGGCGCGGCCGGGCAGGCTCGAGCGTCCAGCCGGCCAGCGCCGCATCGGGCCGCGACACCTGTTCGCTGACGACGAGCCGGCCACGGCGGGCCGGGCCGAACGCGCTCTGGCGGGGCGCCGGCGCCGCCTCGTCGACGGTAATCACCGCCGGCAGGCGAACGCGCAGTCGGCGGCGCTGGCCACGCGGCAGCGCCTGCAGCAACGTGACATGCTCCGGCTCGATGCGCTCGATCTCGGCCAGGCCGGTGACGATCGGCCACCCCAACGACTCGGCCAGCAGATAGGGCAGCAGCCCCGAGCCTTCACCGGTTTCCGCCCGGGTGCCGCAGAGCAACAACCGCGGCGGGGCCTCGCGCAACGTGCTCGTCAACGCCGGCAGCACATCGGCGTCACGCGTCTGCTCGATCAACGTCAGGCCCTCGAAGCCCATACCCAGATAGCCCCGCAGGGCGGTCTCGCTGTCGGTCTCGTGGCGCCCGGCATGAATCAACCGCACGTGGGCCTTGTTCAGGGTCAGCGCCGCCTCCACGGCGCGGGCATCCTGATCGGCCCGCCGGGTCCGCCCGGTCACGGGGTGGCGGCCGACCGAAACCAGCACCGCCACGTCCAGCGCCCCGGCGGCGTTCTTCGTCGTCTCATGCGGCATCACGCTTGCCTCCGTCTTCCTGGCGCGCCTGCTCGACGCGCGTCACCAGTGCCTCGAGAATCGCCGCGCTGTCGCCGATCACGGCCAGATCGGCCCGCTTGATCATGTCGCAGCCGGGGTCGACGTTGACGGCCACCACCTTGTCGCAGCGCTGGATCCCCTGCAGGTGCTGGATGGCGCCGCTGATGCCCACGGCCACGTAGACCCGCGCGGTCACCCAGGTGCCGGTGGCGCCCACCTGGCGGTCGCGCGGCATGAAGCCGTCGTCCACCGCCACCCGCGACGCCCCCTCGGTGGCGCCGAGCGCCGTGGCGGCCCGGTGGTAGCCCTCCCAGTCGCGGATGCCGTTGCCGGCGGCGAGGATGAACTCCGCCTCGCCCAGCGCCACGCTGGCCGGATCGACGGCCACCGCGCCCAGGTCCTCGACCCGCGAGAAGGCCTCCGGCAGGGCCGGCGGCGCGAGCGGTCGCGCCGCATGCACGGTCTCGCTGACCGGCTCGGCACACTCCGCCAGCGCCAGCGCCACCCGCGGCAGGTCGCGCCGGATGTCGAGCGAGCCCGCCGCGCCGCGGCAGGTGGCATGCCAGCCCAGGGCGCTGCCGGCGTCCGGCTCGATCTGCCAGAGTCCGGCGGCCGGTCGCTCGCCCAGCCGCGCCGCCAGACGGCGGCCAAGCTCGCCACCGCCCAGCGCGGAGTCCGGCAGCAGCCAGTGGCGCGGTGACAGCGACTCCTCGATGGCACTCAGCGCCGCGATCCGCGCCTCGGGCGCATAGCCGGCAAGGCGCGGTTCATCGAGGGTGACCAGGCGATCGACCCCGGCCTCGGCGAAGCCGCTCTCGCGGGCCTCGCCGAAGACGATCGCCACCACCGCCCCGGGGGCCTGCGGATCGGCATCGGCCAGCCGGCGGGCCAGCCCCAGCAGGTCGCGGTCGTGGGACGACAGGCGGCCCCCGGCGAGGTCGGGCACCACCGCCACCAGGAACGCCGGCGACTCGATCTCGACACGCTGCCGGGCCGGCTGGCCGTCGCCACGGTCGCCCGCCGACGACCGGCCGGCGCCCTGCTGCACGCCGCTGCGATCGATGCGCTTGATGCCGTTGGGGCCGGTGAAGCCGACGGCATGCGGATCGCGGCGTATCCGGCCGTTGGGGCCCGGCCACTCGCTGGGCGCGGCGCCCTCGCCCAGCTCGGCGAGCACGTCGAGATGCTCGGGGTGCAGACGGTTGCGGGCGATCCACTCCTTGCGGGGATCGCGACGAACGATCTCGCTCATGCGGCCTCCTCCTCGGTGACACGCCGCCGGTCCTTCGCCGGCGCACTCTCGTCCAGCGCATCGGCGACCAGCTCGGCGATATCCTTGACCACGGCGCGGTCCTCGGCCACCACGCCCTCGAGCATGGCGGTGCACTGCGGGCAGCCCACCGCGACCAGATCGGCGCCGGTCTCGCTCACGTCGTTCATGCGCATGTCGGGGATCCGCTGCTTGCCGGGGATGTCGGTGATCGGCGCGCCGCCGCCGCCGCCGCAGCAGCGCGACCGGTAGCCGGAACGCGCCATCTCGACCCGCTCCACGCCAAGGGCGTCGAGCACCGCCCGCGGCGCGGCGTACTCGCCGTTGTAGCGGCCCAGGTAGCAGGGATCGTGGTAGGTCACGCGGCCGAGTCGGCTGGCCTTGAGTGACAGCCAGCCGGCCTCGAGCAGCTCGTTGATGTAGGTGCTGTGGTGGCTGACCTCATAGTTACCGCCCAGCTCGCCATACTCGTTGGCCAGCACATGGAAGCTGTGCGGATCGCAGGTGACGATGCGATCGAAGCGGTACTGGGCCAGGGTGGCGATGTTGCGGCGCGCCAGGCTCTGGAAGGTCGCCTCGTCGCCCAGCCGCCGCGCCACGTCGCCGCTGTCGCGCTCCTCGTTGCCGAGCACCGCGAAATCGACCCCGGCGGCACGCAGCACCTTGACCAGTGCCCGCAGGGTGCGCTGGTTGCGCATGTCGAAGACCCCGTCGCCCAGCCACAGCAGCACCTGGGCCTCGCCGCGCTCGGCCATCAGCGGCAGCTCGAGGTCCGCCGCCCAGTGCAGGCGCGAACCGGGATCGAAGCCGCCGGGATTGTCGGTGGCGATCAGGTTGTCGAGTACCTCGGCGCCCTTGTTCGGCGTGTTGCCGTGTTCCAGGGTCAGAAAGCGGCGCATGTCGACGATGGCATCGACGTGCTCGATCATCATCGGGCACTCCTCGACGCAGGCGCGGCAGGTGGTGCAGGACCACAGCGTCTCGGCGTCGACCAGCGCCGTGCCCTCGCGGGCGACGATCGGCCCGTGGGGGTCGCCGGCGTGCTCGCCGACGGCCTTGCCGGGATACGGCGAACCGGCGTAGGCGGCATCGCTGCCGCCCGCCATGCCCACCACCATGTCCTGGACCAGCTTCTTGGGATTGAGCGGCTGACCGGCGGCGAACGCCGGGCAGACTGCTTCGCAGCGCCCGCACTGCACGCAGGCGTCGAAGCCCAGCAGCTGGTTCCAGGTGAAGTCGGCGGGCGTCTCGACGCCCAGCGGCGCCTCGGCATCGTCGAGATCCAGCGCCTTGAGCCCCGTGGAACGCCGTCCCGGACCGGCCGCGGTGGAGAACCGCTCGGCCCGGCGATGAAAGGCCAGATGCAGGGCGCCGGCGAAGGCATGCTTCATCGGCCCGCCCCAGGTCATGCCGAACACCAGTTCGGCCAGCCCCCAGGCCACCGCCGCGGCAAGCAGCACCGCGACCAGCCAGCCACCGGCGTCGGGGGGCAGCACGCCCACCGCCGGCAGGGTGGCCACGAAGATGCCCAGCGAGAACGCCATCAGGCTCTTGGGCAGGCGCATCCAGGGACCCTTCGACAGCCGCGCCGGCGGGTTGATCCGGCGGCGGGCGACGAACAGGCTGCCCACGAACATCGTCGCGCTGGCCGCCAGCAGCAGCCAGCCCAGCACGCCCTCGGCCAGGCCCAGGCCATGGACGACGATCGCCAGCGCCATGGCGGCGACGAAGCCGCCGGCGGTGGCCACGTGGGTGCTGGACATCACCTTGTCGCGCGCCACCACGTGGTGCAGGTCGACCAGGTAACGGCGCGGCACCGCGGCCAGGCCACCCAGAACGGGCACCGGCGACGGTCGCCCCTGGCGCCACAGGCGAATGCGCCGCACGGCGCCGATCGCCGCCAGCGCCAGAGCGGAGAAGATCAGGATCGGCAGGAGGATATCGAGCATCTCGCTCACCTCGTGTTCGGAACCATAAGCGGAGGAATTCGCTTCGCCACCCTGCATGCCCCTGGGCTGATCCGGCGGCAGGCCTTCGCGAGGGCGCTGTGAACCCGTCCCTGGACGCTACCTTTGCCATCTGACCGCCATGGATGGCGGAAATGCCGGAATGGAAAGGAACACTTTCCGGCCATGGCAAAGGACCCTCGCTACACCCTGCCCCCGGCGCCCATCGGCCTGGGTGGCCAGGACCCTTCCGGCTTCAAGCTCGAGTTAAAAGTCCTTGCAAATCCGCAGGGCATCATAGATCGCCGCATGCGTATTGCGCGGTGCCGTGCAGTCGCCCAGCCGGAACAGCACGAAGCCGGCATTCGGGTCATCGTCCAGCGTGGCCAGCGCGGGCTGCGGCTGGATGGCGTAGAGCGCCTCGAGGTCGACCTGGCCCTTGTTGCGGGACTGCTCCTTGAGCGTGTAGTAGAGCGCCTCGTCGGGCCGCACGCCGTTCTCGACCACCACCTGGTCGACCACCCGCTCCTCCTGGGCGCCGGTGTACTCGTTCTCGAGCACCGCCACCAGCGAGTCGCCCTCGCGATAGACCTTGTGCAGCGCCAGGTCGGAGGTCATGATCACCTCCTTCTCGTAGAGGCTGCGGTAGTACGTCGGGAAGGTGGTGCCCCCCACCGCCGCGCCGGGCTTGATGTCGTCGGTGACGATCTCGACCTTGGCGCCCTTGTCGGCCAGGTAGTCGGCCGCAGAGACCCCGGCAAACTCGCAGATGGAATCGAAGATCAGCACATTCCTGCCGGGCTCCACGGCGCCGCTGAGGATGTCCCAGGTGCTGACCACCAGGCTCTGTTCGCGATCCTCGGCATAGCCCCATTCGGGCACCTGCGACAGGAAGGGCTGACCGCCGGTGGCGAGCACCACGATGTCCGGGCGCAGGTCGCCGATGGTCGCCGCGTCGGCGCGGGTGCCCAGGCGCAGGTCGACTTTGAGGCGTGCCAGCTCGAGCTGATACCAGCGGGTGATGCCGGCGATCTGGTCGCGCTGCGGCGCCCTGGCGGCCAGGGTGATCTGGCCACCGAGCTGGTCGGCGGCCTCGAACAGGGTGACATCGTGGCCGCGCTCGGCCGCGACACGCGCCGCCTCCATGCCGCCGGGGCCGCCCCCGACCACCACGACCTTGCGCTTCGGCCCGTCGCTGGGCTCGATGATGTGCGGCAGGCCCATGTACTCGCGCGAGGTGGCGGCATTCTGGATGCACAGCACGTCGAGGCCCTGGTACTGGCGGTCGATGCAGTAGTTGGCGCCCACACACTGCTTGATCTGGTCGACCTGGTCCATCTTGATCTTGGCGATCAGGTGCGGGTCGGCGATGTGCGCGCGGGTCATGCCCACCATGTCGACATAGCCGCCCTCGAGGATGCGGCTGGCCTGGTTGGGATCCTTGATGTTCTGGGCGTGGATCACCGGCGCACCGACCACTTCCTTGATGCCCGCCGCCAGATGCAGGAACGGCTCCGGCGGATAGGACATGTTGGGAATCACGTTGGCGAGGGTGTCGTGCGTGTCGCAGCCCGAGCCGACCACGCCGAAGAAGTCGACCATGCCGGTGGCGTCGTAGTAGGCGGCGATCTGCTTCATGTCGTCGTGGGTCAGGCCGTCCGGATGGAACTCGTCGCCGCAGATGCGCATGCCCACCACGAAGTCGTCGCCGACCTCGGCGCGCACCGCCTTGAGCACCTCCATGCCGAAGCGCATGCGGTTCTCGAAGCTGCCGCCCCACTGGTCCTCGCGCTTGTTGACGCGCGGGCTCCAGAACTGGTCGATCAGGTGCTGGTGGACGGCGGACAGCTCGATGCCGTCGAGCCCGCCTTCCTTGACGCGCCGCGCCCCCTGGGCGAAGTCATCGATGACGCGCCAGATCTCCTCTTCCTCGATGGTCTTGCAGGTCGAGCGGTGGACCGGCTCGCGGATCCCCGACGGCGACAGCAGGGTCGGCCAGTCGAAGCCGTCCCAGCGCGAGCGGCGCCCCATGTGGGTGATCTGGATCATGATCTTGCCGCCGTGCTTGTGGACGGCATCCGCCAGGTTCTGGAAGTGCGGAATGATCCGGTCGGTGGAGACGTTGACCGAGCTCCACCAGGCCTGCGGGCTGTCGATCGACACCGGCGAGGAGCCGCCGCAGATGGCGAGCCCCACGCCGCCTTTCGCCTTCTCCTCGTAGTACTTGACGTAGCGCTCGGTGGTCATGCCGCCGTCGGTGGCGTAGACCTCGGCGTGAGCGGTGCTGACCACGCGATTGCGGATCGTGAGATTGCCGATCTCGATCGGCTTGAACAGGGCGTCGAATGCCATCTCGGGAACCTCAGCCTGCCAAAGTATGACGGGGAATGACCGTGAAACGGCCGACGTCGCAGCCTTCCTCGGCGGCGCTCTGGGTCTGCTCGGCGCTGGTGCGCAGGTCGCTTCCGCAGGCCTCGAGGATCTGGTCCATGGCGCCGGCGAACCAGCCGGTGAACATGTACTCGACCTTGCGGTTGACCTTGCCGAGCTGATAGACGAAGGCGCTGTGCTCGAGGCGCACCTGGGCGGTGCCGGCCTCCAGGTCGATCGCCTCGGTGATGAAGCGTCCCCAGCCACGCTGGGAGAGGCGCTTCATGTAATGCTCGAACACCGCCACGCCCTCGAGGCCGTGCAGCTCGGCCTCCTTCTCGCACCAGTGCCAGGCGCTCTTGTAGCCGGCGTGGTAGAGGATGTCGGCGTAGGTCTCGACACCCAGCGCCTCTTCCACGGCGACGTGGTTGTTGATGAAGAAGTGGCGCGGCACGTAGAGCATCGGCAGGGCATCGGTGGTCCACACGCCGGTCTCGCTATCCACCTCGATGGGCAGTTCGGGGGCCGTCTTGGTCACGGTTGGGTTCCTCAATCTTGCTGATTGTTATGGCCTTCGGGCTTCGGGCTTCGGGCTTCGGGCTTCGGGCTTCGGTAGCAGGATTGTTCGCAGCTCTCAGCTCTCAGCTCGTGGCTCGTGGCTCGTGGCTCGTGGCTCGTGGCTCGTGGCTCGTGGCTCGTGGCTTATTGTCCCCAGACGTCCCTGAGCACCCGCACCCAGTTCTCGCCCATGATCTTGCGCACCTGGGCCTCGCTGAAGCCGCGACGCGAGAGCGCCTCGGTGAGGTTGGGGAACTCGCCGATGGTGCGGATGCCCTCGGGGTTGATGATCTTGCCGAAGTTGGTCAGGCGCCGGGCATAGCCCTTGTCGTGGGTCAGCCACTCGAAGAAGTCATGGCCGTGGCCCTGGGTGAAGTCGGTGCCGATGCCGATGGCATCCTCGCCGACGATGTTCATCACGTATTCGATGGCCTCGACGTAGTCGTCGACGGTGGCGTCGACCCCGGCGCGCAGGAAGGGCGTGAACATGGTCACGCCGACGAAACCGCCATGCTCGGCGATGAAGCGCAGTTCCTCGTCGGACTTGTTGCGCGGATGCTCCTTGAGGCCGGCGGGCAGGCAGTGGGAGTAGCAGACCGGCTTCTCGGAGGCCTCGATCACCTCGCGGGATGTTTTCTCGCCGACATGGGACAGATCGCACATGATGCCCACGCGGTTCATCTCGGCGACGATCTCGTGGCCGAAGCCGGAGAGGCCGCCGTCACGCTCGTAGCAGCCGGTGCCGACCAGATTCTGGGTGTTGTAGCACATCTGCACGATGCCCACGCCGAGCTGCTTGAAGACCTCGACGTAGCCGATCTGGTCCTCGAAGGCATGGGCATTCTGGAAGCCGTAGATGATGCCGGTCTTGCCCTCTTCCTTGGCCCGGGTGATGTCGGCGGTGGTGCGCACGGGCCGAACCAGGTCGCGGGACTCGGCCATCAGGGCATTGGTCCTGACGATGTTGTCGACGGTGGCCTGGAAGCCCTCCCAGACGGACACGGTGCAGTTGGCGGCGGTAAGGCCGCCCTTGCGCATGTCCTCGAACAGCTCGCGGTTCCACTTGGCGATGATGAGACCGTCGATGACGATGGCGTCGTCGTGCAGGGCTTGCGGGGTCATGGTCGGCTCCGATGGGGTTGGCGTCATGGCCGCAGAATAGCCTTGCCCCCGGGGCGCCCGGCGCTTGGAAGCGACGGGGGAAATTCCAAAAGCGTCATGGGTGTCGCGAATACGACGCTATCCGATTTGACGTCCCGGCCAACGGCGCCATGCCTAGCTCCCCGAACCGGCCATGCCGGCCCCGGGCAGCGTGTCAGGGTGCCGTAACAGCTTCGCGGGTTGACGACACGTCGTTCCTTTTATAGAACGTTCTTTATATAGAACATCTTCTGGAGACATCGACCGTTCATGGACAATCCGTCACTGACTACTCTGGGACGCCATCTACAGACGTTGCGTCGCACCCGCGGCTGGTCGCTGTCGCATCTGGCGGAGCGGGCGGGTATCGCCAAGTCGAACCTGTCGCGCCTCGAGCAGGGCGATGGCAACCCCACGCTGGATACCCTTTGGCGCCTGGCGATACGGCTCGAGGTGCCCTTCGGCGCTCTGGTCGCACCGATCACCGCCACGCTCGGCGAGGACGGCGTTACCGTGCAACTGATCGACCAGGGGCACGACGCGCCGGCCGTGGATGCCTACTGGATGCGCTGCGAACCGCACACCTGTCGCCGCGCCGAAGCGCATTCGCCAGGCACCCGGGAGTACCTGAGCCTGATCAGCGGTGCGCTGGAGGCCGGCCCGCTCGAGGCGATGCAGGCACTGGCCGTCGGCGACCAGTACGCCTTCGCCGCCGATCGACCGCACGCCTACCGTACCGGCGACACCGCCGCGACCTGTCTGCTGACCATCGTCTACGGCGGAGGGGAACACGGATGACCGATAATACCCCGGTCCACCGCCAGCCCCCGGCCTGGCTGACTGGCCTGCGCGAGGCATTGCCACTGCTCGGCGGCTACGTGCCGGTGGCAGTCTCGTTCGGCCTCGTCGCCACCCAGGCCGGCTTCTCGACCACTGAGGTCGCGGCGATCTCGACACTGATCTACGCCGGCGCCTCGCAGTTCCTGTTCGTCGGCATGGCCGCCGCCGGCGCGCCATTGTGGCTGACGGTGGCCATGACGCTGCTGATCAATATCCGCCATCTGGTCTATGCCCCCAACCTGGCACCCTGGCTGACCCGCAGCCGCTGGTGGCCCTGGCTAATGCACGGCCTGACCGACCAGATCTTCGCGCTGGCGCATACCCGCCTGCCGCAGATAGCGCCGGAACGACGCCTCGGCTGGTTCAGCGGTGCCGCCGGGCTGGCCTGGCTGAGCTGGATCGCCGGCAGCGTACTCGGTGCGGTGGCCGGCGAGTGGCTGACCCGCCGCTGGCCGCTGCTCGGCGAGGTGATGCCGTTCGCCCTGCCGGCGCTGTTTCTGGTGCTGTTGGCGCCCCACTTCACGTCGCTGCGCTGGTCGCTGGCGTTGGGTATCAGCATGGCGGCGGCGCTCGTCCTGGCGCTCGGCGGATTCGCCAACGTCAGCATTCCGCTGGCCGCCGCCGCCGGCGCGCTGGGTTTCTATGCCATCGGCAACCGTCCAGGCGGTGATGGCGAGGCGGCCTCATGAGTGCGTCGATGTGGCTGGCGGTGGTGATCGCCGCCCTGGGTACCCTGGCCCTGCGCCTGTTGCCGCTACTCTGGATGCGCCGCCGCCTGCATCGCTCCACCAACGACGGCGAGGGCAGCAACACCCTGCCCCCCTGGCTGCGCCTGCTGGGGCCGCTGATGATCGCCGCCCTGTTCGGCGTATCGCTGATCCCGCAGCGACAGGATTCCGTCGGCTGGTGCGCGACACTGGTGGGTATCGGCGCTACCCTGATCGTGTGGCGACGCACCCGCACCCTGGGATGGCCGGTGATCGTCGGTGTCGCCACCTTCGGCCTGGTGGTGGTCGCGGTCCGGATAGCCGGGTGACTGCTGGTTCGCGCCGGTCCCGGAGACTACCCCTGAAAACGGAGCACGGCTTTCTGCTAACATCACGGGCTCATCGTTTACCGACTAACGATCTTTTGTCGGACAGGACGCCTCACATCGTCATTCGGTTTCCCAAGGAGAGAGAAACGACATGTCGCAACCTCTTGTGTCCCGAACGGGGGCCATCCTGCTGCTGCTGGCCTCGCTCGTCGGGCTCGCCTTCGCCCTCTATGCCTATTTCACCCCGCTGACCGGCGTCAACGGCACGCTGGGCGCCATGGTCGCCATTCTGGCCTGTATCGTGCTCGCCATCCTGGCAATCGGGCTCGCTGCCGTACCGGGGCGCGGAGCCCGCATCGCGCTGCGCGTGCTGATCCTGCTGGGCCTTGCCGGCACCTTCTTCGCCGGCCTCCTGCTGCATCAATGGTGGGTCGCCATCGCCATGGTAGTGGGTCTCGTCGGGCTGATCATCGACATGATCCGCCCGCCCCGTACCACTCGCCCCACCCACGCCTGAGGAGCCGCGCCATGTTGACCACCCGATTCGCCTTGCCGCGTCTCGTCACGGCCACCGCCCTGACGCTTTCCGTGGTTCCCCTGACGGCCTCGGCTCAGGAGCAGTCCACCGCCCAGGAACAGACCACCAGCCAGGACCAGGCGCGGACCGGCACCCAGGCATCCGACTCCCAAGAGCAAACCGCCAACCCGGATCAGGCCGCCACCGCACAAGACCAGGCCAGCGGGCAGGCATCGAACGCTCAGGCCGACGAATCCGTCGGCCCACCGATTCCGCTGGTCCCCGAAAAGCCGACTTGGGACAGCTTCCACGGCCAGCTCAATGCGCAGAAGTACAGCCCGCTCGATCAGATCACGGCCGATAACGTCGGTGATCTCGAGAAGGTCTGGGAAATCCGGGTATCCGGATTAAGTGGTTGATGGGCCTTCCAGCCCCATCCAACCCTTAGTCCTTCCAGAAGGTTGATAGATCGACACCGAAGTTCTTCTCAGGCTCGGGGAGTCCCATGTTGTAGGTCATGGTGGCTCTGCCCAGAAACGGGGATTCCTTGACTTGTGGCGCCTTCTTCTTGTGCTTGGTGGTATAGAGCATCCGGGCTCGCATTACCTCGAACGAATAGCCCCGGCCATCACGGTTTTTGTCCTTGGCTAGGCGGTTTATCGACTACGTGAAAGCGTTGGTGATCGGGATGTCGGTCTCAAAGTAGGTCAGCATCTCTTCACGCCAGCCACTGACGGCGCTGACGAGATCCTTCCAAACCTCCTTCTGCCCCTGAGGGATGTTGTCAATCCAGGTGGCGAGAGCCTGTTCGGCACCACGCCGATTGGTACAGTCCCAGATATGGTAGAAGCGCTCCTTGTGCTCGTAAGCCGCCAAGAGCTGGGGGGAATGCTCCTGTCCAGGTCTCCATGATGAGCCGTTCGCGGTCTGAAACGTCGTGAGCGCGCTTCAGCAGGATTTTCCGGTCACCTTTGAGGGTCCGGCGCTGATTGGGCTTCAACTCCTTCCTTAGGCCTTTGCGGATCTTCTCTAAGGCCTCGTTGGCCATGCGCACGACGTGGAACTTATCGACCACGATACGGGCCTGTGGCAGCACCGTCTGGAAGGCGCGGCGGTAGGGCTTCCACATGTCCATGCTGACGATCTCGACCTGGTGGCGGTTGGCCATGCTCATGAGGCGTCTTGTCACCCTCTCTTGCTGACGACCGGGTAGCAGGTCCAGCAGGGTGCGCTCTTCCAGATTGGTTAGGATGCAGCAGAGCCCTTGGCAGCAGTCGTGCATCAGGAACGTACAGCTGGCTCATGAAGGCGTGCCGCCTTATCAAGGCCCAGGACGCGCCTATTCCGGAAGTCAAGCATGCGATAGCGAAGACGCTAGGCGATTCAGCGGCGGCGGCTGCCTGGTTGATGTCGTATTTCCGCCCAAATAAAGAGGGCGACACCGAGGAAGATCCATACGTCCGCTAGGTTGAACGATGGCCAGTGCCACTGGGCATAGTGAAAATCGAGAAAATCCTCTACGTAGCCTAACCGCAAGCGATCTGCGACATTGCCCAACGCGCCGCCGAGGATCGCACTGAGGGCGAGCCGATAACTCAGTACGCGTGGTGAACGCCAAAGCCAGTACACCAGTAATATCGAGATAACCAGGGCCAGTCCGATGAAAAGCGGCTGCTGCCAACCGCCGACATCCGCGAGAAAGCTGAAGGCCGCCCCCGTATTGTGGCGGTGGACCCAATTGAAGAAGGGTGCGGCAGGCACGCTTTCACCATGCGCTAGCATGGTGCTGGCAAGGTACTTGCTCGCCTGATCGACAAACAGTAACAGGAGCGAGAGCCACAGCCAGCGCATCGCCTTTCCCGGCTCGTGGGCTTTCTCTGCGAGCCGACTGCCATAAGTAGACATATCCCCTTCCTCCTGACCCAATCTAGAATTTGCTCGCTGCTAAATAACAAGCGTCATGTACCCAACCGATGATGCCGACGAATTCGACGGAGCAGGAGCAGGCCGAGTCCGAGTGCGGTCAGGCCAAGGACAGGCCAATCCCGCCAGCGCACATAAGGGGACGCGCCAGTTCGCGGTGTCACTTCGGCGCTGAGGGTGGCCACTTCGAACTGCGGAGCACGCTTGAGCACTTTGCCCTCATGATTGATGGCTGCTGTGATACCGGTGTTCGTGGCTCGAAGAAGGTCACGTCCGGTTTCGATGGCACGCATGCGTGCCATCTGGAAATGCTGGAGGGGGCCGAGCGAGCTGCCGAACCAGGCATCGTTGCTGACATTCACCAGTAACTGCGCTTCGGGCAGAAGCTCAGTGACTTCGGCACCAAAGACCGCCTCGTAGCAGATGAGTGCCCCTACGGGCACCCCTGCTGCATTCAGGACGTGCGCTTCCCGTCCCGGTGTGAAGTCGGACATGGGCGCCCCGAGCACGTCGAGGGCCGACCCCAAAAGATCCCGAAACGGAACATATTCACCGAAGGGCACCAGGTGGCGTTTGTAGTAGAAGCCTGAGGGATCGGAGAGGCTTACCACGGCGTTGTAGGTACGGCCCTCCGCCTCGCGTACCGGGACGCCAATCATTAACGATGTGCCTGCCTGATCGGCTAACGCCTCAAGCTCAGCAAGATATGCTTTGGCCTGGTCATGCCACATCGGGATTGCCGCTTCTGGCCAGATCACGATATCGGCTCCGAGATGCTGCGCGGTAAGCGCCTGATAGCGCTCAAGTGTGATGTCCCGGTATCTCGGGTCCCATTTCTTGTCTTGCGCGATGTTTCCTTGCAAGAGGACGACATCGATCGGGTCAGCGGCTGGCTGCGTCCATTCACGATCCAGCAGTTGCAAGCCGGCGAGGGTAGCGACTAACACGGCACCGACTACCGCAGCACGGCGCAGGCTTGGCCCCTGGACAACCCAGGCAAGCCCGCCAGCGAGAAGTGCCACCAGTAAACTCACGCCAAGCACGCCAAAGACGGGAGCGATAGTGGCAAGTGTGGTGTCGGTCTGGCTGTAGCCAATGAAGAGCCAGGGAAAGCCGGTCAAGAACCAGGTGCGCATCCATTCACTCAGCACCCATGCCGCAGGTAGCCCTAGCCAGAGTGCCATTGCATCCATCTCAGGGCGCAGGCAGCGCACGAGGTACGCGACGCCCCATGGAAAGAGGGCGAGCAGCGAGACAAAGGCCGCCGTGACTAACACCGCCACCACGGGGCCATTGCCGTACTGGCTAATGCTGATAAAGACCCAGGAGACACCCACGCCGAAGTAGCCAAGGCCAAAGAGGTAGGCCGACCACAGCGCCTGACGCCTTGAAGACTGCGCGGTCAGGACAAAAAATGTTGCCAGAGCGATCACCGCAAGCCATGCCCAGCCCACAGGGGCAAAGGCAAGCGGCATGGCGCCTCCAGCAAGTAGAGCCATCCCCCCTGTCAGAAGCGGCTTATAGCGCACGCCCGTGTATAGGCTAGAGGGTAGCGCGCACTTATCACCCAATGCTCTCTCGCCTCCGAATCCAGGATCAACCCTGTGGCTCATGCTTTCTTGCTCCGCTTAATCAAGCTGCGTCAATTCATTCGGCCGGCTGGCCAGGGTGGCAAAGTGAATGTTTCTGGACTCGACTAGGTGCGCCGTAAGCTGGGAGCTGCTTCGTATTCGGCCAGCACGACAGTGGCTGTGTTGGGGAGCAGTACGTTAGCTTTGCGATACCACCCCTTCCAAGCCCGCTGATACCAGAACGAACAGGACGAAGCCGCCTATGAAAGCCAGCGGTGAGATGTGCGTATCGTCACCGCTCTCGTGAGCCTCGGAGACCATATCTTCGATGGCAGCGACCGTGAGAAGGCCTGCCGTGAACGTCAGTGCCGCTAGCTTAAATGCCTCCGGCTGGTTCCTGAGTACGAAGTAAGCAAAGACGGCTGCCGAGAGCACAGGAATCGCGAAGGAAGCAGAGAGCAGTATCCGCTTGCTACGAGGGATTCCTTTATCTTTCATGGTGGCGATCGTCGCAAAGCCCTCAGGAACATCGGCGAGAACCTGACCCGCCGCCAGGATTATCGCGACCGACGGTGAGACCGCCGACCCCGCCCCGATCAGGAGGCCATCGCTGAACAGGTCGATGGATACGGCGATATAGATCATCCAGACACTCGTCTGACCGCCTTCTCCCTGCTGGCCTTGTCGCTTCTGGAGACTCTCAACGAGCTTCTCGATACCTACGTAAGCAATGCCGCCCAGCGCGAAAGCGAGGGCGATTACCCAGGCTGAGAGGTTCTCTAGCACGCGCGGCATGATTTCAACCGCCACCACCGCAATGACGAGGCCGGCAGCGCCGTGAAGGGCGTAATTGAGACGGCGCCCGGTAGTTCGGGAGGCCTCCGCAGCGAGCCCACCACTAAAATTGCCTAAGGCGGGCAACAGCGCCAGGCCGAGTACCAGCCAGATACTATCCATCATCTTCCTTCCTTGGTTGATTCCTAGATACGCTACCTTGCTGGCTCCGAGCCTTCGCGCTATATGCTGTCGTTCAGGCCTAGCGCGCTTGTACAGCCACTTCGATCAAGTGTCCCAGGCATCGATAGCTGCGTACCGTGCAGCCTCACCCCTTGAGCGCCAGGATGCGCCGAGCGCCGTTGAGGACGATCAGGCCCACGATGGTACCGATAATCAGATCCGGATAATTGGATCCGGTCCACGCCACCAGGGCGCCTGCGGCGATGACGCCCATGTTGATCACCACGTCGTTGGCCGAGAATATCCAGCTTGCCTTCATATGCGCACCGCCCTCGCGATGCTTGGATATCATCAGCAGGCAGGTGGTATTGGCAATCAGTGCGACGAATGCAATCGCCATCATCATCAGCGATTCAGGCTCACTACCGAAAACAAAGCGTCGCACCACCTCGACGAGTACGCCGATAGCCAAAATCAGTTGCAGTACCCCTGCCAGATGCGCGGCACGCACCTGCATCTTCGCACTGTGCCCTACGGCATACAGGGCGAGCCCGTACACGGCCGCATCGGCAAAATTGTCCAGGGATTCTCCAATCAGGCCGGTGGAGTGCGCGATCAGGCCGGTCGTCATTTCCACCACGAACAGGACGGCATTGATACCGAGTAACCAACGCAGGGTGCCGGACTCTTGCGCGGCAGAAGCCGCCGAGCTCTCAGCGGCCCTGATTGTCTCTGGGTCGGCAATGACGGTTTCCTGAAGAGAGGCGCCTAGCCCCAAGGTCGCTAGTTTCGCGGTAATGGGCTCAGCCTCGCCGTCATG
Organism: Halomonadaceae bacterium T82-2; assembly: GCA_001577635.1. Classification (GTDB taxonomy): domain Bacteria; phylum Pseudomonadota; class Gammaproteobacteria; order Pseudomonadales; family Halomonadaceae; genus Modicisalibacter. The sequence continues at coordinate 19,096 of LSBP01000013.1, forward strand.
CACGACCTCCAACCGACGGTTCGACAAGTCGAAGGACAGCGTTCGAATCTCATCAAAGCCGTTCAGCGCCAAGCGGATCATCCGTTCTTCTGAGGGGCAATCCATCTTCGGCACGGCATACACGCTGACCCATTCCCCTGACGCTTCGGAAGAGACCGGCATATCGGTATCCGCTGCAGGCGTTGCATCGCAGCCACATGGGCCATCACAGGATTTACTCACGATACGGCTCCAGTTAACCAACATAGATTGCTAGTATTAAAAACCATATAGCCACCATAAGGTCAATGGGACAGATGATTCGTTGAGGAGAAAGCCTGATGCGCATTGGTCAGTTAGCACAGATAGCGGGTGTCGACCCCCAGACGATCCGCTTCTACGAGCAGCGGGGCCTGTTGCCATTGCCAGACCGGCAGGAGAATGGTTACCGTATCTACACGAAGCGGCATATCGAGCAGCTTGCCTTTATCCGTCGCTGCCGAATCCTGGACCTGTCACTGGCAGAGATTCGCGAGCTACAGAGCTATCAGGACGGCCCTCACCAGCCTTGTACCGCCGTCAACGCCATGCTCGATGACCACATCTCTCATGTGCGGTCGCAGATAACCGCACTGCAGACGCTTGAGAAACAGCTCGTTGCCCTGAGGGCGAGTTGCAATGATGGACGAGAAATCAGTGCCTGCGGCATCCTGGCGGGTATCAGCGAGGAGAGCAAACAACAACTATGTAGGGCTGGCTCAGGCAATAAGCGCTGAGCAGAGACACGCCGGACCTTGCAGCGACATTGTGAATGCATGGTGTGTTGGTCGCGGCGACTCATTGCGCTTCTCGGCATGCGAGCTTGGGTTACTGCTGCAACCGCAGTATCGCCCTGTCAGACGTTTCGCTTCCGCCATGCTTCGCTATTCCCGCTTATCCCAGCGTCGCCAGGGAGGGAAACAGGCCGATCATGAAGCTGGAGAGCCGTGTCATGGTGCCCGAGACGATGGCGATGCCCATGAGAATCAGGATTATACCGGCGACCGGCCGGGTGTAGGCGCTCCACCTGCCAAGCTTTTTGCTATGGCGGCTGAGGCTGTTGACGCAGAGCGTACTCGCCAGAAAGGGCAACGCCAACCCGGCGGAGTACACGCTCAGATAGATCATTCCATGCTGTGCACTGGCGGCATTGGAGGTAGCCATCAGAATCGCACCGAGGATGGGGCCGATACAGGGCGTCCAGCCAATGGCGAACGATACGCCGAAGGCCGTGGCCGACAGCGGCGATCCGCCCTGAAAACGAGGATTGAATTGTAAGGTACGCTGAAAGATCGGGACGTTGAACAGGCCGGTCATGAAGACCCCTAGCAGGATGACCACCGAGCCTGTGATCCAGTTGAGCTCCTGACGGTAGCCTCGCAGGAGCTGACTGAGTGAGCTGGCACCTAGCCCCAGGATGATGAATACCAGTGTGAAGCCAGTCACAAAGAAAACGCTCAGTATCAGCGCCTCGATTTTCTTGTCCCGTTTGTTGACGCTGCCGCCCGTGACGACGGAAAGGTAGCCCGGCAAGAGCGGCAACGTGCAGGGCGAGAAGAAGGAGATCAAGCCACCTGCAAACGCGCCAATCAGACCGATAGAAGAGAGAGATTCCAAGGGCTATCGCTTCCTGAGGTAGTGAGGGCCATGAGTCGGCCGGCTGAGTCCAGCCCTTGATTCTAAAACCCTAATCTGGCCCTAAGGCAAGCACATCGTTTGATTAGCTACACGCCAGACTGCTGGGCTGTAGCCTTTTCAAAAGAGGCTTGACCTTATGGTGGGTATAAGGATTAGCGTTTAAGCTGCATCTTCCAAATATCTAACCTGAGGATAGCGTGATGGCATTGCAACTTGGAGAGACAGCCCCCGATTTCACGGTCGAATCAACGGAAGGCACCGTCAGCTTCCACGAATGGCTTGGTGATAGCTGGGCCGTGCTATTTTCTCACCCGGCCGACTATACGCCTGTCTGCACGACAGAGCTTGGCGCGTTTGCCAAGCGCAAAAGTGAGTTCGACAAGCGTGGCGCCAAGCTGATCGGTGTGTCCGTCGATCCGCTGGATTCGCATACCGGCTGGGCCAAGGATATCGAGACCACCCAGGGTGCGGCGCTGAACTACCCGTTGCTGGCCGACGACGATCAGGTGGTCGCTGAGCTGTACGGGATGATTCATCCCAAAGCCGATCCCAAGGTGACGGTACGCACCGTTTTCATCATCGACCCCAGCAAGAAGATACGCCTGATGCTGACCTATCCGCCGAGTACCGGGCGCAACGTCGACGAGATCCTACGGGTTATCGACTCGCTTCAGCTGACCGACACGCACAAGGTGGCGACCCCCGTGGATTGGCAGAGCGGTGAGGACGTCATTATCTCCCCTTCACTATCGAGTGATGAAGCCAAAGAGCGCTTTCCCGAAGGCTGGGACGAGAAGACACCGTATCTGCGTGTTGTGCGACAGCCTAAATAACTAGCGGAATCCTTTGGCAGCCCGGGTAAGCCGGGCTGCCCGTTGTCTCGCTGAGGTAAGGTTTTGAGGAAGCGCATGGATGGCTAAGTTCCTGACTAGTTAAGGCGGGTATCCGGATTAAGTGGTAGATGGAGCCCCTTGCTCCTTCGAACCCTTAACTCTTCCAGAAGGTTGATAGATCGACGCCGTAGTTTTTCTCAGGCTCGGGAAGACCCATGCTGTAGGTCATGGTGGCCTTGCCCAGGAAGGGGGATTCCTTGGTCTGCGGCACCTTCTTCTTGTGCTTGGTGGTGTAGAGCATCCGGGCCCGCATCACCTCGAATGAGTAGCCACGGCCATCGCGGTTCTTATCCTTGGCCAGCCGGTTGATTGACTCCGTGAAGGCGTTGGTGATCGGGATGTCGGTCTCGAAGTAGGTCAGCATCTCCTCATGCCAGCCACTGATAGCACTGACGAGATCTTTCCAGACCTCCTTTTGCCCCTGTGGGATGTCGTCAATCCAGGCAGTCAGCGCCTTCTCGGCGTCACGCCGGGTTGTGGCGTCCCAGATGTGGAAGAACCGCTCCTTGTGCTCGTAGGCCGCCAAGAGCTGGGGGAATGCCCCTGTCCAGGTCTCCATGATGAGCCGTTCGCGATCTGAGACATCGTGAGCGCGCTTCAGCAGGATCTTCCGGTCACCCTTGAGGGTTCGGCGCTGGTTGGACGTCAGCTTTTTCCTGAGCCCCTTGCGGACCTTTTCCAAGGCCTCGTTGGCCATTCGCACGACGTGGAACTTATCGACCACAATGCGAGCCTGCGGCAGCACCGCCTGGACAGCACGGCGGTAGGGTTTCCACATATCCATGCTGACGATCTCGACCTGGTGGCGCTCGGTCATGCTCATGAGGCGCCTCGTCACCGCGTCCTGCTGGCGACCGGGCAGCAGGTCCAGTAGGGTACGCTCCTCCAGGTTGGTCAGGATGCAGCGGTAGCGGCGGTTCAGGTACAGCTCGTCGATCCCCAGGCAGCGGGGTGTCTCGAAGCGATGCCAGGCTGCCAGGAACTCAGCCTTCTTCTTGAATATCTCGCGGACAGTCTTCTCGTCGAGGCCCGTGGTATCAGCCACGTAGGCGTAGGGGTGATTGAAGGCTTCCTTCTCGACGTGGTTGTAAAGCCTCCGCGTCATGCGGTGATCGTCTACCATTTCCGGAAGAGCTGGCCGGAACGTCCTTCCACACGCCCGGCAGGTGTAGCGGCGACGGACCACCCAGAGGGTGACCCGCCTTCCGTGGATGGGTAGGTCGCGATAGGCCACATCGCGCTTGCCGAACCTGACAAACTCACTCTCAACGCCGCATTCCTCGCAAGCTAGAGGCTCAGGAGCTTCGACCTGGTAGTGGAGATCATGCTCTTCCATCTTGGTGGCTAGGACGTGGTACTCGGGAAGGTGCAGGATGTTGTCAGGCAAGCTGGTCATGCAAACTTTCCTTGTCGACATGGTCCATAGATGATTGCGACTCTTTGACCGCGTTGTTTTCTACGAACTGAAGGTGATTTACTCCCTTGGGTCTTCTGCTTCTCTGAGCCCTTCATGCAATGACGCAATTAGCGGGCAAGTGATATTGCCTTGTTGTGCATGGCATCGGTCGACCATTTCGCTCAGCACCTTCTCAATTCTTTCAAGCCTGTCGATCTTCTCGCGAACGTCCCCTAACTTGTGCTCTGCGAGAGCACTGGCTTCTTGACAGTGGGCGCCATCTTCCAGCCGAAGTAGGTCACTGATCTCATCCAGACTAAAGCCCAGCTGCTGCGCCGTTTTCACGAACGTCAACCTGTCGATATCGGCGGCACTATAGCGTCGAATACCTCCGGGAGGTCGTTCGGGCTCCGATAATAGCCCTCGTCGCTGGTAATAGCGGATTGTCTCGACATTGACGCCGGCCGCCTTGGCCAGGCCGCCAATGGTCATGGTGTCCGCCACTTTATCTGCATGTCTCTTCATGATGCTTGACTCCGTACCAAGCTACGGAAGTAACCTTATCGTAGCTCCCCCCATCCCGAAAGGAGAATCGTCAATGCGGACACCTAAAACGGGGCGAGGGCCCCTGGCCGCCGGAGGAGTCGCGGCCCTCCTGGCCTCGGCGTGTTGCCTCGGCCCGCTGGTTCTGATCACGCTGGGCGTTTCCGGCGCCTGGATCAGCAATCTGGCGTCGCTGGAGCCCTATCGCCCGCTCTTTATCGGCGTCGCGCTGGTGGCGATGTTCTTCGCCTGGCGTCGCGTCTTTCGGCCAGTGGAAAAGTGCCAGCCGGGAGAGGTGTGTGCCGTGCCACGGGTCAGGACGGGCTACAAGGCGATCTTCTGGCTCGTATCGCTGCTGGTGCTAATCGCCCTGGTATTCCCCTACGTCTTGCCCCTGTTCTATTAAAAGGAGATCTACCATGAAAGCTCGTTTCGCCTTCATCGCGCTACTCGCCCTGCTCAGCACGCCCGCCTTAGCGGCCTTGCAGACCGTGAAGCTGTCGGTGCCGGGCATGACCTGTGCCGCCTGCCCGATCACCGTCAAGGCCGCCCTCAACAAGGTGGACGGCGTCTCGCAAGTCGACGTGAGCTACGCGGATCTCGAGGCCGTGGTCACCTTTGACGACGCCCGAACGTCGGTGGAGGCATTGACCGAGGCCACCACCAACGCTGGGTATCCATCAACCCCGACATCCTCGCAAGCGGATCGAGAGTGATCATGAAGAATCCCAAGACCCTGCTGCGCGTGAGCGTGATCGGCACCGTCCTGGTGGCATTGTGCTGCTTTACGCCGATCCTGGTGATCCTGCTTGGCACGGTGGGCCTGGCGGCGCTGACGGGCTATCTCGACGTTGTGTTATTGCCGGCCCTGGCCTTCTTCATCGGCCTGACCATTTATGCGATTTGGCGTAAGAAGCAGTTCGACGCCTGTTGTGACAACGGCTCTATCAAATCAAGGAATACGCCCCCTGAGTGACATCAAGCAGCTGCACATCGCGGTCATCGGGTGAGTTGTTTACGAGCTTGTCCGTCACGGTGAAGGAATAAGCGTGAAAGATTCGCAGAAATTTATAAGCGTCGTGCTTGGCACCGGGTTGATGGTGCTGTGTTGCGCCGGGCCAATCGCCCTGGTGCTATTCGGTACGGCGGGCCTGGCCGCGTTGGCAGGCTATCTCGATTACCTGCTGTTTGCCGTCCTGGCCATCGTCATCGGCTTACCTCTCTACGCGCGATACCACAAGCGGAAGCAGGATGCCGGCTTTACTAATGAAGACTCGGAGAAACGTGATGATTGAACTCAACGTGAGCGGCATGACCTGTGACCGCTGTGCGGATCATGTCAGGGAAGCCTTGGAGAAGCTGCCCGGCGTGCAGTCGGTGGAGGTATCCTATCCTCAGAGGACGGCATCGGTAGCCGTTGATCCGGGGACACCGGCCTCGGCGTTGACGTTTGCCGTGACCCGACTTGGCTACCAAGCTCGACTGGCCAACAGTGGGCCCACTTCCCCGGCAGGCGCATCGGTGTCCAAGGGCCGTGATGAAGACGCCCCGCACATCGCGGTGATCGGCAGCGGCGGCGCCGCCATGGCGGCGGCCCTGAAGGCCGCCGAGCGCGGCGCCCGGATCACCCTGATCGAACGCGGCACCGTCGGCGGTACCTGTGTCAATACAGGCTGTGTGCCTTCGAAGATCATGATTCGCGCGGCCCATATTGCCCACTTGCGTACGGAAAGTCCCTTCGATGCAGGCCTGAGCGCCCAGGCGCCGGTGGTGGATCGGGCCAAGCTGCTCGAGCAGCAGCAGCGACGTGTCGAGGAACTGCGTGACGCCAAGTACGAGGGGATTCTGCGCGACCACCCGGCCATCACTGTCCTGCACGGCGAGGCCCGGTTTATCGATGCCCATAGCCTGATGGTCAAGCTGAACGAGGGCGGCGAGCAGGTCGTCCACTTCGACCGCGCCTTCATCGGTACTGGCGCCCGACCGGCAGTACCGCCGATCCCGGGTCTTGCCGACACCCCCTACCTGACCTCTACCAGTGCTCTGGCCCTGGACACTCTTCCCGAGCGGCTGATTGTGATCGGCGCCTCGGTGGTGGCCCTGGAACTGGCCCAGGCCTTCGCCAGGCTGGGCAGCCGGGTCACGGTGCTGGCCCGCAGCCGCCTGCTCTCCCAGGAAGACCCGGCGGTAGGGGATGCGGTGGAGGCGGCGTTTCGCCGCGAGGGCATCGAGGTCCTCAAGCAGACCCAGGCGAGCCGTGTGGACTACACCGACAATGAATTCATTGTCGACACCAACGCCGGCACCTTGCGGGCGGATCAACTGCTGGTGGCCACCGGACGGACACCCAATACCGAGGCCCTGAACCTGGCGAGCCTCGGCGTGGAAACCGCACATGGGGCTATTCTGGTCGATGAGCATCTGCACACCACGGTGCCGGGGCTCTATGCCGCCGGTGACTGCACCGATCAGCCGGAGTTCGTCTATGTCGCCGCCGCCGGGGGCAGCCGGGCTGCCGTCAACATGACCGGGGGCGAAGCCACCCTGGACCTGAGCGCCATGCCGGCGGTGATCTTCACCGACCCCCAGGTGGCCACCGTCGGCCTGACGGAAGCCGAGGCCATCGAGCAAGGCTTCAGCGTCGATACCCGTGAGCTGGACCTGGAAAACGTGCCGCGTGCGCTGGTGAATTTCGACACCGGTGGTTTCATCAAGCTGGTGGCCGAACGCGACTCGGGCCGGTTGCTGGGGGTGCAGGCGGTGGCGGGGGAAGCCGGTGAGCTGATCCAGACGGCGGTGATGGCGCTACGCGCACGCATGACCGTACACGACATCGCCAATGAGCTGTTTCCCTACCTGACCATGGTGGAAGGGCTCAAGCTCTGTGCCCAGACTTTCACCAAGGATGTGACGCAGTTGTCCTGCTGTGCCGGGTGAACGATATGAGCGCGACCGTGGTGCCACTGGGCGGCGGCACCACGGGTTTTGGGCATGGACACCACAGGGAGCCCTGTCACGATGAACACGACACTACCAGATTGCGGGATGATGGGGGCGATGGGCTGGATAATGCCAGTGATCGGAATTGCCCTACTATTGCTACTGGTCCTGGGCATCGCCTGTTTGGTGAAGTATCTGCTCTCTAGCAAGTGAGCGTACTCAGCGAGCCATCAACCAGCTAATCCGTTGTGGGTTGAGTTTGTCGGCCACCTTTCGCTCTCGCATACCAACCAGATAATCCGGATACCCGGAAATCCATACCGGCGACGTCTCGGACGGCTCGGGCGAGTTGCCTGCCACAGTCTGGTCGGCGACGCCCATCTTCGCCAACGACACGCTCTACATCGGCACACCGTTCTACCGCATCCTCGCGCTCGACCCGGCCACCGGCGAGCAGAAGTGGAGCTTCGATACCCAGTCGACGCTCGAGGCCATGACCCAGCCCGCGCTGAAGAATCGCGGCGTGGCCTACTGGGAAGCGGACGACCCGGTCGCCGGCGAACCGTGCCAGAAGATCGTCTACATCGGCACCATGGATGCCCGCCTGTTCGCCGTGGATGCGGACACCGGCAAGGCCTGCCAGTCGTTCGCCGACAACGGCGTGCTCGACGTCAATCAGTGGAACGACACCCACGACAAGTGGCCGCTGTCGGTACTGCAGCCGCCGACCGTGGTCGGCGATCACCTGATTCTCGGCTGGGCCGGCAAGGACTGGGTCTTCGAACAGGCCCCGCCCGGCACGGTGTTCTCCATCAACGCCCGCACCGGCGAGCGTGAGTGGACCTTCCAGGCACTCTCCGACGCGATGCGCGAGAAGAGCGGCACCGCCAACGTCTGGACGCAGATGTCGGCCGATGAGGAGCATGGTCTCGTTTATCTGCCGGTGTCCTCGCCCTCGCCCAACTACTGGGGCGGCAACCGCACCCAGAAGGTGCCGCTGGCCACGTCCACGACGGCGCTCGACGTCGACACCGGCAAGGTGGTCTGGTCGCGCCAGTGGGTCCATCACGACGTCTGGGATTACGACATCAACGCCGCGCCGACGCTGATGGACATCACCGTCGACGGCGAGCAGATTCCGGCGCTGATCCAGTCCACCAAGATGGGCTTCCTGTTCGTCGTCAACCGGCTGACCGGCGAAGACGTGTGGCCCATCGAGGAGCGCCCGGTGCCGCAGGGCGACGGCTCCGTGAAGGGCGAGAAGTACGCGGCGACCCAACCCTTCCCCACCAAACCCAAGCCACTGCTCGACCAGGCGAAGAAACCCAAGGTCTGGGGACTCGCCGATGCGGTGAGCGGCGGCGAGTGCTCGGCACTGTGGGACAAGCTGACCTACGAGGGCATGTACACGCCGCCCACCACTCGGGGCGAGGGGACGCTGGCCTATCCCGACAGCGCCGGCGGCGTGCAGTGGGGTGGCGTGGCCTTCGACCCGGAGAGCCAGACCGCGATCGTCAACACCTCGCACATCGTACAGACCATCAAGCTCTATGACCGCCAGGCCTACGAGAAGGCCGACAGCGGCTCGGGCAACGAAAGTGGCTTCGCGCCGCAGACAGGCGCGCCCTACGGGCTGCGGCTCGAGGTGGCCCGCAACTGGCTCGGCATGCCCTGCTGGGAGCCGCCCTACGGTGAACTGGTCGCGCTGGACATGACCACCGGCAACGTGAAATGGCGCCGGCCCGTCGGCGCCTCCCAGCAGTACGGCTTCTTCATGCCCGAAAGCTGGGGCTCGCCGACCATCGGCGGCCCGGCGGTGACCGCCGGCGGCGTGGTGTTCATCGGCGCCTCGATGGATGCCAAGGTGCGTGCCTACTCGCTCGAAAGCGGCAAGGAACTGTGGTCGGACCAGGCCCAGGCGCCCTCCGTGTCGAACCCGGCGGTCTACGAGTACCAGGGCCGCGAGTACGTGGTCTTCATCGGTGGCGGCAACACCATTCTCAAGCAGCAGGTCGGTGATCAGGTGGTCGCCTACGCGCTGCCCGAGGAGTAAGGCCCAAGACCAAAGCCGATACGAGCCAACGCCGGGCGAGTCGCCCGGCGTTGGTCTATCAGGCGAAATGAAAGGCCGCCACCGCCTCACGCCGTCCCAGCAGGCAAGCGTCGGCGACGTGGCGCAGCGGGGTGGGATCGACGTCGGATGCGCCGGTGTCGAGAAGCTCGGCGAAACGCGCATACAGGGCCGGGTACTCCCCGGCCGGGCCCACGGGTACCGACTCGCCGGCGATCGTCAGCTCGCTGCCGCCCTTCGTCAGCGTCAGCCGGCCGGCGTCGGTTTCCACGTGAATGTCCCAGGTCTGGGGCCCGGTCTGCAGGAAGTCGAGATCGGCCTCGACCGGCGCTCCCGCGGTGTCCGTGAAGCGCAGCTGCGCGGCGATCGGCGCCTGGCGGTTGGCCGGCACCTGCAGCAGCGCATCGCGCAGGAAGAACGGCCGCGGGAGGATCGCGGTGACGATCGACAGGGCGTTGATGCCGGGATCGAACACGCCCATGCCGGCGGGCTCGAAGATCCACTCCTGACCGGGGTGCCAGACGCGCACGTCCTCCTTCCACACGATCTGCACACGGTGGATCTCGCGGTCGGCAAGCCATTCGCGGGCCGGCGCCACCCCCGGCGCATGGCGGGAATGCCAGCTGGCGAACAGGGTCAGGCCGGCGCTCTCGGCCTGCCGGGCCAGCAGTTCGACCTCGCTGAGCGTGGCACCGGGCGGCTTTTCCAGCATCACGGGCTTGCCCGCGGCGAGCGCCTCAGAGGCCAGCGCATGGCGCACGCCCGGCGGCGTGCACAGGGTGATCGCGTCAAGCTCGGGACGCGCCGCGAGCATCGCCGACAGCGACTCGAAGCCGTCGACGCCGTCCAGGGCGGCGCCGGGGCTGGCCACCGCCACCAGCTCGAGATCGGGGTTGGCGGCAAGCGCCGGCAGGTGCTGATCGCGGGCGATCTTGCCCAGGCCGACGAGGCCGATCTTGCGTGCAGTCATGAGAAGCGCCTCGTTGATTGGCGAAAGGGGCCACACCATAACGGGGCGCCGTCGCGGCTGCCAGCCATCGCCCGGGCCTGCCGCGATAACATTCCGGTCATCGAGCCGATCGTGGCCTACAGCCGCTGCAGATAGGCCGTGCCACCCAGCTGGCGCATCTGCTGGCGAATCCAGCGGCTGCGACGCGCGACATGGGCGGATGGCCGCGAGGCGCTCCAGCCGCGCGGATTGGGCAGGATCGCCGCCAGCCGGCTGGCCTGCAGCACGCTCAGGTTGTCGGCGGAAACCCCGAAGTAGTGCCGGGCCGCCGCCTCGAGGCCGAAAACACCGTCATCCCATTCGACGATGTTGAGATAGACCTCGAGGATGCGCTGCTTGGGCCACAGCGTCTCGAGCAGCACCGTGAACCAGGCCTCGAGCCCCTTGCGGACCCAGCTGTGCCCGGTCCACAGGAACAGGTTCTTGGCGGTCTGCTGGCTGATGGTACTCGCGCCGCGCAGATCCCCGCCCGACTGCCAGGTGGTGAGGGCCTTGCGCAGCTGGTTGAAGTCGAAGCCGAAGTGGTCGGGAAAGCGCTGGTCCTCGCCGGCGATCACCGCCAGCTTGGCATTGTCGGAGAGCCGCTCCCAGGGCATCCAGGACTGCTGAATGTCGAGCGACTCGCCTGCCGTCCAGGCCTGCACCTGGCGTTCGACCATCACCATCGAACCGAACACCGGCACCACGCGAAAGAACAGGACCATTGCCAGCGAGGCCAGCACGAAGGCGGCCAGGCCCAGCAGGATGTAACGCAGCAGCCTGCGCGACCAGTCCCTTGTCATGCCAGCGCGTTCCCGGGTAGCGAAGGTCGCGCCAGTATACAGGGCCGGGCCGGATTATCGGCAAGGGCTCTCTTTCGCGCCCGATGATGGCAGCCCGGCCCGACATGCCGAACGGCGAGCCGGGCCGTCAGACAACATCACCGGCGGGGGCTACAGAGGCACGCTGGCGTAGGTCGGCTCGCCCTGCGCCTGGTTCAGCGCCAGCACGGCACTCGACATGGGTTCCGGGGACGTCTCCAGCAGGGCACGACGCACCACCCGGGATCGCTCGCCGTCGTCGCCGCGTCCCTGCCGCGTGCCGATGCCGCCCCGCTCGTCGCGCGGGGGCATGCCGAAGTACTCCCGGTAGCACTTCGAGAAGTGCGGCGTGGACACGAAGCCGCAGGCCGAGGCCACCTCGATGATCGACATCGAGGTCTGCTTGAGCAGCTGCCGGGCCCGGGTCAGGCGCAGCTTGAGGTAATAGCGCGACGGCGAGCAGTTGAGGTACTTCTGGAACAGCCGCTCCAGCTGGCGTCGGGACACGTCCACGTAGGTGGCCAGTTCATCGAGCGCGATGGGCTCCTCGAGATTGGCCTCCATCAGCGCGACGATCTCCAGCAGCTTGGGCTGGGTGGTGCCCAGTACGTGCTTGAGCGGCACGCGCTGCTGGTCCTGCTCGCCGCGCACCCGGTCGTAGATGAACATCTCGGAGATGCCGGCGGCCAGCTCGCGACCGTGGTCCTGGCCGATCAGGTTGAGCATCATGTCCAGCGGAGCGGTGCCGCCGGAGGCGGTGAAGCGGTCGCGATCGATCGAGAACAGCCGGGTGGTCAGCGGCACCCGCGGGAAGGCCTCCTGCATCGCGGCCAGGCATTCCCAGTGGATGCTGGTCTCGTAGCCATCCAGCAGGCCGGCCTTGGCCAGGGCCCAGCTGCCGGTGCACACCGACCCCAGGCGACGGGACTGGCGGGCCTGGGCCTGCAGCCAGGCGATATGCTCGCGGGTCACGCTGCGGTGCGGCGCCACGCCCCCGCAGACCACGACCCAGTCGAGCGACAGCGGAATCGACGTCGAGGCATCCGGCGTGACCTGCAGCCCGTCACTGGCACGCACCGGCTCCCCGTTGACGCTCAGGGTATACCAGCGATACAGCTCGCGCCCCGCCAGCTGGTTGGCCATGCGCAACGGCTCGATCACCGAGGCCAGGGAAATCAGGGTAAAGTTGTCCAGCAGCAGAAACCCCAGGGTCTGGGGAGCGGGGGTGCGGCCGACCGTCGGTGATGCGCTTGCTGTCCGGGAGGATGCCATGCGGGTTCTCTCCTCTGTCCACGGATTCACCCCGGAACAGGCCGGGGAGTCTTGTGCTTGTTGTGGGTTGTGGAGCGGTTGCCAATGGCCGACATGGAGAGAGTACCTGCCGACCCGAACAGGGTTAAATGGCCTCCGCCTGTCGGTCATTCTTGCGGATAGGCAGGGAGGAACGCACGCAGAAACGACATCGATGTCGCAAATTGGCATTGCGACGTCGCTTCGCCTGTCGTGATGAGACAGTCGTCGTGCACGACGACACGGCCCGACGCCACAGGGCGCCGGGCCGCAAGGGATACAGGGTTGGCGGTCACTTCGGCTCAGATGTCGAAGAAGACCGTTTCCCCCTCGCCCTGCAGGCGGATGTCGAGACGATAGCGGATCTTGCCGTCGACCTCCTCGCGCCGGGCGATCAGCGTCTCGCGCCGCGCCGGCGACTCGACGGCGTTGAGCACCGGACAGGCGGCATTGGCCTCGGCCTCGTCGTCGAAGTACAGCCGCGTGTTCAGGTGGATATTGATGCCGCGGGCGAACACCGCCAGGCAGACATGCGGCGCCATCGGCTTGCCGTTGGCGGCCGGCACGCGCCCCGGCTTGACGGTGGTGAAGGACCACTCGCTGGCGCCGTCGGCGGTGGTGGCGGAGCGCCCGAAGCTGTTGAACGGCTTTTGCAGGTCGAAATCCGGCTGGAAGTCGCCGTTGGCGTCGGCCTGCCAGGCCTCGAGGAAGGCGTCGCGCACCGGATCGCCGTTGCCGTCGATCACCCGGCCGACCAGCTCGATGGCCTCGCCCTCGGCCTCCGGTGCAGCCATGCGGCTCCAGATCTCCTCGTCGCGCAGCGGCAGGCCGGCGACATCCAGCGCCAGGCCGATGTGCACGTAGGGGCCTGCGGTCTGCGACGGTGTCTCGCGGTACAGCAGGCCGCCTTCACGGGTCGGTTGTTGACTCATGCTCTCACCCCTGATTCTCGAAATAGGTCTGCAGTGCGCCGCGCGTGACGATGTCGAAACGATAGGCCAGGTAGTCCATCGGCCGACTGCGCGCCATGTCCAGGCGGCCGGTCAGCGTGTCCACGGCCTCGGGGTCGCCGAGGGTCTGGACGATCGGGCAGCGCGGAATCAGCGGGTCGCCCTCGAAGTACATCTGGGTGATCAGGCGCGTGGCGATCGCCGGCCCCATCACCGAGACGTGGATGTGCGCCGGGCGCCAGGAGTTGGGATCGTTGGGCCACGGATAGGGGCCCGGGCGGACGGTGCGGAAGTGATACCAGCCCTGTGCATCGGTCAGGCAGCGCCCGACGCCGCCGAAGTTGGGGTCGAGCGGCGCCAGGTAGCCGTCCTTCTTGTGGCGATAGCGGCCGCCGGCGTTGGCCTGCCACATTTCCACCAGGGTATGCGGCACCGGCTTGCCGAACTGGTCGACGACGCGGCCGAACATGACGATACGTTCGCCGATCGGCAGACCGTCCTGCCCCTGGCCCTCGCGGTAGTTCATCAGCAGGTCGTTGTCGTGCGGCCCCAGGCGCAGCGCCTCGAAGCGGGGCCCGGTCAGCTCGCTGCGGCTGGGATGCTGCAGGCTGACCAGCGCCTGATTCGGCGAACGCGGCACGCTGGTCTTGTAGCCCGGCGCATAGGCGGGCGGATGCCAGTTACGGTCGCGCGGCACGAAGCGCTTGTTATCGGAGTCTTGCATGGCTGGCGTCTCGTGAAGTCGGTGGAGTGCCCCTCGGGGCACAGGCGTGGCCCAGTGTCGCCGCGGCATCGCCCGGGGTGAAATGAAATCTCGCGCCGCCGCCATAACCCAGGGGTTATGGCCTGATCGGCGAGCTCCTCGTCAGCGCCGCCCCGGACTGCTAGACCTATCGCTGACAGCGTGAAAATCCTATCGGGAGGCGACCCCCATGTCCCATCACGAGAAAACCATCATGGCCTTCGACGACCTGGGCCGCGAGTACATGATCGACGTGTTCGACGACGCCCGCGAACTCGGCCCCCTGCATGCGCACGGCGCCACCCGCGGCGGGCTGCCGAGCTTCCGCACCCATGACGGGCATGTCGCCACCTACCTGGGCAACGGCGAGTTCTCGATCACGGTGCCGGGCGAGGCGGAAGCCGTGACGGTGAGGACGAGCGATCCCGAGTACGTGTGACGCATCGTGCCGCGTCCATCAGCGATACGCTGCCGCCACCTCGCGCAGCATCTCGCAGAAGGCCTCCAGGGCCAGCGAGGGGCGCAGGCTGGCGTTGATGCACAGGCCGACCGATCCGCCCTGGCGTTCCAGCCCCACCTCCAGCACGGCCAGCCGCCCGGCCTCGACGTCCTCGCTCACCGCCTCGCGGGGCGCGACCCAGAGGGCGTCGCTGTCCAGCACGTAGCGGCGGCTGACGGCCAGCGAAAGCGTCTCCAGCACCCGCCCCGGCAGGACCAGCGCATGGCGCACGCAGAAGCTGTCGACCTGCTGGCGTAGTGTGGTCTGGGGCGGCGGCAGCACCCAGGGAAACTCGCCGAGCCGTTGCAGCGGCGGCGTCCGCTGGGACGCCAACGCATGGCCGGCGCGGACCACTACCACCAGCGGCTCGTAGTAGAGGTGCTCGAAGGTCAGGTCGCGGATCTCGCGGGCCTCGGTCATGCGCCCCACCACCAGATCGAGCTCGCCGGCGCGCAGCCGCGACAGCAGGTAGGCGCTGGGGCCGTCGACCACCCGCACGCCGATGTCGGCGTGCCGGGCATGCAGACGCTCGATGGCCTGCGGCAGGAAACGGCTCTCCACCGTGGACAGGGCGCCGACCCGGATGCGCCGCTCGCCTCCCTGGCCGTCGCCGATCGCCGCGATGCCCTCGTCCAGCGCCCGCAGCGCCGGCCCGGCGTGACGCAGCAGGGTCAGCCCGGCCTGGTTGAGCGACACCCCCTGCGGGCTGCGCTCGAACAGCGTCGTGCCGAGGTGATCCTCGAGTTCGCGAATCGCCTTGGAGAGCGCCGGCTGCGAGATCGCCAGGCTCTCGGCGGCACGCACGAAGCTGCGCCGCTTGGCCAGCTCGAGAAAGGCCTGCAGGTGGCGCAGCTTGACGCGCGGATTGAGCATGGTTCGGCGAGCCCCCGATGAGATGGGTCCCGACTGTACCCCAGCCGCGGGCCCGGGTCAGCCAACCGGAAACCGCCGCGGCCCGGAGGCGCGCGGCGGCCGGTTGCCGACGGTGGCCTGCCGGCTACACGGTCAACAGATAGGTCGTCAGCGCCGGGAACAGGATCAGCAGCGTCAGCCGCACGAAGTCGGAGACGATGAACGGCGACACGCCGCGGAAGATCTCGCCGAGCCCCACATGCGGCGCCATCGCCTTGATGACGAAGACGTTCATGCCCACCGGTGGCGTGATCAGCCCCAGTTCCACGGTCAGCACGGTGACGATGCCGAACCAGATCGGATCGATGCCCAGCGTCTGGATGATCGGGAACACCACCGGCACGGTGATCACCAGCATGGCGATCGAGTCCATGAACATCCCCAGCACAAAGTACAGCAGCAGGATGCACAGCACGACCAGCATCGGCGACAGCGACAGCCCGTAGATGAAGTCGCTGATCGAGAACGAGATCCGCGATACCGAGATGAAATAGCCCAGGGTGTCGGCGCCTACCAGCATGAAGAACACCACCGTCGACAGGCCCAGGGTTTCCTGGATCGCCGTCCACAGCTCCCGGCCGCGCAGCCCCTTGACCACGGCGTAGACCAGGGTGGCGAAGGCCCCGACGCTGGCCCCTTCGGTAGGCGTGAACAGGCCGAAGTAGATCCCCAGGATGATCACCAGGAAGACCCCGAAGAACGGCAGAAGCCCGGCCAGCGAGGCCAGCTTCTCACCCCAGGAAGTGCTCTCGCCCGGCACCGCCAGCGACGGCTTGAGATGCACCACGACGGTCACCGTCAGGGCATAGAACAGCAGCCCCATCAGCCCGGGCACGAACCCGGCGATGAACATGTCGCCCACCGACTGCTCGGTGAGAATCGCGTAGATCAGCAGGGCGATACTCGGCGGAATCATGATCCCCAGAGTGCCGCCGGCGGCCAGCGCGCCGGTGGCCAGGCCGCGGTTGTAGCCGAGGCGTTCCATCTCGGGCAGGGCCACACGGGTCATGGTGCTGGCGGTGGCCAGCGACGAGCCGGAGATCGCCGAGAACATCCCGCACGAGCCGACGGCGGCGATCGCCAGACCGCCCTTCCAGCCGCCGCACAGGGTCCGCGTGGAATCGAACAGCTTGCCGGCCATGCCGGAATGCGCCGCAAGTACCCCCATCAGGATGAACATGGGAATCGCGCTGAAGCTGTAGTTCGACAGCACCTCGACGGGGACCGACTTGACCATCGAGATCGCGGCGCCCCAGGAGATCACCTGCGAGAAGCCGCCGACGCCGACGATCAGCATGCACAGCGCCACCGGCACGCGCAGCACCATCAGCACCAGCAGCAACCCCAGCCCCAGCGCACCGATCATTTCACTACTCATTCGACGCTCTCCACCCGGTGAGCGAATACCGTGCCGAGCACGGCGTGCAGCAGACAACGCAGGCTGAGCAGAGCGCACAACCCGGCTGCGACGTAATAGATGGGCGCCATGGAGATGCGCAGGTCCTGGGTGGTTTCACCGTGGGACGCCGCGCTCGCCGCCGAGTCCCACAGGCCCACGCACAGCACCGCGCCCAGCGCCACGAAGCCCAGCAGATAGACACCGGCAACGCGCGCCTTGATGGTTTCGCTCAGCCCATGACTGAAGGCCTCGACGACCACCTGCCCCTTCTCGACGTTGGCGGCCATGGCCGCCAGCAGTGCGAACAGCATCAGATAGCTGACCAGTTCGACACTGCCCGTCACACTCAGCGACAGCGCGCCGTCGCTGAGGCGATAGAGGTAGCGCAGGGCGACGTCGATCACCGTCACCGCCAGCATGGCGACGAGCGCGGCACCGGCGATGATCCGGCACAGGCCTTCCAGCCAACGACTGATTCGCAGAAGCGCTTGCATGCCGCGTCTCCGGATTACTGGCCGCAGGAGCGGCTGGCATCGAGCGCCGCCTGATAGACGTCACGCGCCTGATCGAGACCGCGCGATTCAAGATCGCTCAGGTAATTGTCGATCCCGTCCTGCAGCGGCTTCTGCCAGTCGGAGTCCTGCAGCGGATTGTCGATCACGCGGATGGTGTCACCGGCCTTCTCGGCCTGGGCCTTGCCCGCCTTGTCCTGAGCAGCGAACACGGCGCCGGCCTTTTCCGCCCACTTCATGCCGGAGTTGGCATCGATCACCTTCTTCGCCTCGGGGCTGAGACGGTCGTAGGTGTTCTGGTTCATGGTGGCGACGAAGATCAGCGTGTAGAACGGCACCTGGGTGTGGTAGTGGAGCTGCTCGCCGAGCTGGAAGCTCTTGATGCCTTCCCACGGGAAGCTCAGGCCGTCGATCACGCCACGCTGCAGCGAGGTGTAGATGTCCGGCGCGGGCATGCCCACCGGCTGCGCGCCCATGTTCTTGAGAATCTCGCCGGCCACCGCCGTCGGGCGGCGGATACGCAGCCCCTCGAGGTCGCCGGGCTTCTGCACGTCGGTATCCTTGGTGTGGATATAGCCCGGACCGGTAGTGAACATGAACAGCACGTGAGAATCGTCGTACTCGCTGGCGATCTTGTCCTCGTCGTAGAGCGTCTGCAGCACGCAGGCACCCTGCGGCGCGGATTCGGCCACGCCCGGCAGCTCGACGATCTGGCTCAGCGGGAAACGGCCATTGGTGTAGCCCTGCGCGGTAATGCCGATATCGGCAATGCCGTTGACCGCGGCGTCATAGGTCTCGTCCGCCTGGCTCAACGTCTGCGAGGGGAAGTTCTGGACCTTGATCTCGCCGTTGGACTCCTTCTCGACGGTCTTGGCCCATTGCTCGAAGATCTGCTTGTTGATCGCCGAGGCCCCGGGCCAGAAATGCGATAGACGCAGGGTGGTCTCGGCCTGAGCCGTGGTCGCCAGGCCGGCGACGGAAAGCGCGAGAAGACAGCGTGCAAAAGTGCGGTTCATGGCTAGCCCCTTGATTATTGATTGGGTGATGGGTCGAGGCGACACGAAGGTCGAATTTCACGTCAGGATTACCGAGGCCGGCGGATTTATCCATTAGACGAACGTTAGTTCGTTTTGCGAACCTTCGGTAATGCTGCCTATTCTGTCATGCCCGCCCGTCGCGAAAGTGGCAAATCGCAAGCGGTAACCTGTCAATTCCCAAGATCCTCCCCCGACCTTGGTCGTAATGGCGAGTCACCTCATCGAGAACGCCCGACCATGAGGTCGGGCGTCGGGTCCGGCGGAAACGGCTATTTCACGTCGTTCTATCAGCGCGGCTCGCCCCAGCCCAGCGTCTTGGCCAGCGCAAAGGCGTGGTTGGCCGCCGGCACCCCTGCGTAGATCGCCACGTGCATCAACACCTGACGCAACTCGGCTTCGCTCAGACCGATGCGCCGGGCGGTCTTCAGGTGCAACTCCAGCTCCTCGCGGCCCAACGCGGCAAGAATACCGGTGGTGATCATGCTGCGCTCGCGGCGCGTCAGGTCGTCGTTGCTCCACAATTCGCCCCAGGCCAGCCGGGTGATCATCTGCTGGAAGGGGGCATCGAGGCTGGTGGCGTTGTCGGTGGAACGCGCGACATGTTCCTCGCCGAGCACCTGCTTGCGTGTCTCGAGGCCGGTGGCGTAAGCGACACCGTGGGCGCCCACATCGCCCAGATCCATCGCCAGCCCCGCCAGCAGCGCCGCCGCGAAGCGCTCGGGTGCCTCCACCGAGGGCACGTGGCCGACCCCGTCGAAGATCGTCAGCGGCGCGCCGTCGCACTCTCCGGCGAGCGTCTCGAGGGTCGCCGGCGGGGTCGCCGCGTCCTCGCTGCCGCCGAACAACTGGATAGCCACGTCCTTGCCGCTCAACTGGCCGGTGAAGGTGTCACGCCCCAGCATTTCGCACAGCCGCGCGTAGGACTCATCGTCGCCGCGGCCCATCTGCACGCACCAGCCATCCTTCAGTGCCGGCTCGGCCTCGACCAGAGCGGGGGCAAACCAGCGCGGCACGATCTCGCCGGCCATCGCCGTCAGCCCTTCCTCGCGCACGCGCCGGGCCCGGGTGTTCCACAGCTCGGCGTTGCCGATCACTGCGCCGGTGTTGGTCAGGGTCGCCGACAGCAGCCGCTCGCCGTGAGCGGCGATCAGCTGCTGACCGACCACCCCACCGATCGAGGTGCCGGCGAAATGAAAGCGCTCGGCACCGGCATGGTCCGCCAGGGCCAGCGCCTCGAGGGCCAGGTCGGCCGGGGTGATGTCGCCCGAGTCCGCCGGCCAGGCCTGGCTGGCGCCGTGCCCGGGCAGATCCCAGGTCAGCACGCGGAAGCGCGGCAGCAGCCGCGGCAGGATGTCGTCCCACACCGCCTGGGTCATGCCCAGTGGATGCGCCAGCACCACCAGCGGATTGGCCTCGGCGCCCAGCAGGCGGTAGGCGACGCTGCGGCCGTTGATTGTCAGAAAAGCCATTTCACACTCCTCACGAGCCGGTTCTCATCCGAAAACCGACAATGCAACGAAAGTCCCGGCGATGGTGACACCGGAGATCACCAGCCAGATCAGCAGATACCCCATGATGTCACGCGCGGAAAGACCGGCGACTCCTAGCAGGGGCAATGCCCAGAATGGCTGAATCTGATTGGTCCAGCCGTCCCCCCAGGTGAAGGCCATGATGGTCTGTGCCGGATCCGCCCCCAGCGCGTGGGCCGCCTGCATCATGATCGGCCCCTGAATCGCCCACTGTCCGCCCCCGGAGGGAATGAAGAAGTTCACCACGCCGGCCGACAGGAACGTCAGCAGCGGGAAGGTTGCCGAGTTCGACAACGAGATGATCGCCTCGGAGAACTGGGTCACCAGATCGGCATGGGTCATCATGCCGGCGATGCCGGCGTACAACGGAAACTGCACGATGATGCCGCGTGCCGCGCCGACGGCGCGCTCCGCCGCCTGCAGATAGGCCGCCGGGCTATGGTGCAGGATCAGCCCCAGGGCCAGGAATACCAGGATGATGGTGTTGAGGTTGATGCTGACCCCGTTCTCAACGACCTTGCCGACCAGGTAGGCGGCCGCCAGCAGGCCCAGAAAGAGCGTCGGCAAGCGGCTGTGCTCGAGTCGATCGGAAAAGCTCCGCCCGCCCCCCTTTCCCGGGGCATCGTCATCCACCG
This sequence comes from Halomonadaceae bacterium T82-2, assembly GCA_001577635.1. Taxonomy (GTDB): domain Bacteria; phylum Pseudomonadota; class Gammaproteobacteria; order Pseudomonadales; family Halomonadaceae; genus Modicisalibacter. The sequence continues at coordinate 39,909 of LSBP01000013.1, forward strand.
CCTCGTTGTCCGCCGTGAAACGGGCGATGCGACTCGGCTGGCGCTGCAGCATGAAGAAGATCACCAGCAGCGCCAGCAGGCCGAGGGTCAGGGCGATGTTCCAGACCGAGTACAGCGTCTCGGACACCGGCACGATGCCGATGGCGTCCTCCATGAAATGCCCGGGCGTCGCGATCACCAGGGGAATCGACGAGGAGGGTCCGCGAACCAGCTCGCCACCGTAGGCGGCGGCGACGATCAGCGGGAAGTGCACCGCCACCCGGCGCCCCATCTCCCGTGCCAAGATCGCCCCGGCGATCATGCCGAAGCCCCAGTTCAGGTAATAGCAGGTGAAGCTGACGACGATCGTCAGCAGCAGCGCCTGCCGCGGGGTGCTGGCCTGGCGAGTCAGGCGGGTCAGCAGCGATTGCATGACCGGCGTCAGCGCCAGCACATAGCCGGTCAGCAACACCAGTACCATCTGCATGCCGAACTTGAACAGCGACGAGAAGCCCTCGCCCCAGTAGCCGGCCATGGCCATCGGTGACTCGCCGCTCGCCGCCATGCCGAGCACAAAGACAATGGCGGTGAGAATCACCGCCAGGACGAAGGCACTGGGCAGATAGCGCTGCACAACGCGTACGGAAAGGTTGGTAATCGCCTCCATCAGAGGACAGTTTCCTTTTTTGGGTGTTCTTGTGAAGCGGCCGTTCAGACCCGTTCGATCACCGTGGCGATGCCCTGCCCCACGCCGATGCACATGGTGCACAGCGCGAAGCGCTTGTTGCTGCGCGAGAGCTCGTAGGCCGCCGAGCTGATGATCCGTGCGCCGGACATGCCCAGCGGGTGGCCGAGCGCGATGGCACCGCCGTTGGGGTTGACCCGCGGGTCGTCGTCGGCGACGCCGAGTTCGCGCAGGCACGCCAGCACCTGGGCGGCGAAGGCCTCGTTGAGCTCGAGCACGTCCATCTGGTCGATACTCATGCCCAGCTTGTCGAGCAGCTTGCGCGTCGCTGGCACCGGGCCGACGCCCATGATCCGCGGCTCGACGCCGGCGGTGGCCATGCCGTGGATGCGCGCGATCGGCTCGAGGTCGTAACGCTTGAGCGCCGCTTCGCTGGCGACGAACATCGCCGCCGCGCCGTCGTTGACCCCGGAGGCGTTGCCGGCGGTGACGGTGCCGTTCTCACGAAACGGCGTGGGCAGCCTGGCGAGCTTCTCGAGGGTGGTCTCGGGGCGCGGATGCTCGTCGCGATCGAAGATCAGCGGCTCCTGCTTGCGCCGCGGGATCTCGATCGGCACGATTCCTTCGCCGAGCCGGCCGGACTCCTGCGCCGCCTGGGTCAGCTGCTGCGAGCGATAGGCGTAGCGGTCCTGGTCCTCGCGCGAGATCTTGAACTGCTCGGCGACATTCTCGGCGGTCTCGGGCATCGAGTGGGTGCCGTAGCGCTTCTCCATCAGCGGGTTGACGAAGCGCCAGCCGATGGTGGTGTCCTCCATCTGCTGGCCGCGCGAGAACGGCGTCTCGGCCTTGCCGATCACGTAGGGGGCGCGCGACATCGACTCGACGCCACCGGTCAGGATCAGGTCGGCCTCGCCGGCGCGGATCGCCCGCGCCGCGGTGCCGATGGCGTCCATGCTCGAGCCGCACAGCCGGTTGACGGTCGACCCGGGCACCGAGGTCGGCAGCCCGGCGAGCAATGCCGCCATGCGGGCCACGCTGCGGTTGTCCTCGCCCGCCTGGTTGGCGCAGCCCATGATCACGTCGTCGATCGCCGCAGGATCGACCCCGGGGTGCTGAGCCAGCACCGCTTCGAACAGCCGCGCCGCCAGATCATCGGGGCGCACGCTGGCCAGGGTGCCGCCGAAGCGGCCCACCGGTGAACGCAGCGGCCGGCACAGATAGACGTCGTTCATCGCTCACTCTCCTGAATGATGGCGTTCGGTGCGCGCCTTGAGCTCGCGCAGCACCTCGAGCTCCTTCTCGCTGGGCTCGGCGGTGGTCTCGAGCTGCTCGGCGAAGCGGATCTCCCAGCCGGTGGCCTCCTGGACCTGCTCGGCGGTGACGCCCGGATGCAGCGACACCACCACCAGCTCCCGGGTCTCGGGGTCGGGCTTCATCACGCACAGGTCGGTGATCACCCGCGTGGGGCCCTTGCCGATGTTGGGCACGCCGTCGCGGCCCTTGCCGTCGCGGCCGAAGCCCAGGGTGGTGACGAAATCGACCTGATCGACGAAGGTGCGCTTGGAGTGCTTGAGGGTGATGAACACCTCACCGGCGTTGGTGGCGATCTCCGGCGCCCCGCCACCGCCCGGCAGGCGCACCTTGGGCGCGGTGTAGTCGCCGATCAGGGTGGTGTTGAGGTTACAGTAGCGGTCGATCTGCGCGGTGCCCAAGAAGCCCACGTCAACCTTGCCGCCCTGCAGCCAGTAGCGAAACATTTCCGGGACCGAGACGGTGGTCAGCGCGGTCTCGCACAGCTCGCCGTCACCGATCGACAGCGGCAGCACGTCGGGCTTGGTCTGCAGTGTGCCGGACTCGTAGATCAGCACCACGTCGGGCGCATGGGTCAGTCGCGCCAGGTTGGCCGCCTCGCTGGGCAGGCCGATCCCCACGAAGCAGGTAGTGCCGTTTTCCAGCGCCCGCGCCGCGGTGACGGTCATCATTTCCGCAGAGGTGTATTCGAGACTCATCAGGACGCTCCTCCGGCGTTGTAGACGTTTTCCTCGAGCCAGACGTTGAAGCTGTCGCGGTCGCGGGCGATGGCGTCCCACTCCTTGTAGAAGCGGTTGTGACGCGGGTAGTAACCGTGGGCATAGGACGGATAGGCGCCCTTCTCGGCGACGGCGATGGCATCGATCGCCCAGCCGGGAATCACGCAGGCGTTGGGCGTGGCCTCGAGGTCGTCGACAATCTCCTCGACGGTGACGATGCTGCGCCTGGCCGCCAGCACCGCTTCCTTCTGCACGCCGATGATGCCCTCGACGAGCACGTTGCCCTTGCGGTCGGCCTTCTGGGCGTGGACCACGCTGACGTCGGGCCGGATCGACGGCACCGCGGCGAGTCGCTCGCCGCTGAACGGGCATTCGATGAACTTGATCTGGTCATTGACCTTGGGCAGGTCACTGCCGATATAGCCACGCAGCACCGCCAGCGGCAGGCCGGCGGCGCCGGCCTCGTAGGCGCACGCCATGGCGGCGTGACTGTGCTCGAGGATCTCGACCTTGTGCGGCCAGCCCTTCTCGACGGCATCACGCAGGCGGTGCAGCGAGCCCACCCCGGGATTGCCCCCCCACGAGAAAATCAGCGACTTCGCGCAGCCGGCACCGATCAACTGGTCATAGATCAGATCCGGCGTCATGCGGATCAGCGTCAGATCACGCCGGCCCTGACGGATGATCTCGTGGCCGGCGGCGAAAGGGATCAGGTGGGTGAAGCCTTCCATGGCCACGGTGTCGCCGTCCTCGACGTGACGGGCTACCGCGTCATGCAGGCTGAGAAACTCGGCCATGATGTTGCCTCTCTCGACACGAAATGTTCGTTGAGTGAACACAGGTTTGTGATACGAACAAAATAAGCGCTCCAGCGCCGCGCCGTCAAACCCTCCTGGAAGCCGAGGGCCCGGCACCGAAGCGGTGCGAGCCGAGAAAAGCTCTTTCCATACAAGGCGTTACTACGTATCCAGACGCGCCTCGACACGCGCGACCAGCTGACGACTACTACCAATGTAGGATTCCGGACGTACCGCCCGGCGCAGCGCTTCGGCATCGATACCGCGATCCACCACCTGTTCATGGGCCAGCAGCGCTTCGGCGTAATCCATGCCCGCGCGGCGTGCCATCTCGGACGCGTCACGGGCCACCCGGCGGGCATCATCGCTGGACAGCACACTCTGCAAGGCCCGGGCGGCCGGCTCGGCCATGATCGCCCCGCCGGTGACCGCCAGGTTGCGCACCATCGCCTCGGGGTGGACCTCGAGGCCATCGAGCAGGTGGCGCAGGGTCTCGAGCGCGCCCTCGAGCAGCAGCACCGCATCGAGCAGCGGTGCCCACTCGGCATGCCACTCGCCCAGACCGCGCTCGAGCGGTTGCGCCCCCACCTGGCTGATTACCCCCAGCGCCCCATGAATCTGCCGCGCCGCCGCGCGGATACGGGCACAACCCACCGGGTTACGCTTGTGGGGCATCGACGAGGATTCGCCGACCCCGGCCTCGGCCGGTTCGGCAAGCTCACCGATCTCGGTCTGGGTCATCAGGGCGACATCGAGCGCGATCTTCTCGGCCGCCACGCCCACGGCGTCCATGGCGCAGCCCAGCGCGTGGATCGGCTGACGATCGGTGTGCCAGGGCAGCCACGGCTCGGCCAGCCCGAGACGCCGCGCCATGCCGGCCATGATCGTCACGCCGCTGTCGTCGAGGCCCGAATGCACGCCCACCGCGCCGCCGAACTGCACGTAGAGCCCCTCACCGAGTACCGTGTCCAGGCGCTCGCCGGCCTGGTGCAGTCCCCACAGCCACTGCGCGACCTTGGCGCCGAAGGTGATCGGAAGGGCCTGCTGCATCAGGGTGCGCCCGACCATCGGCGTGTCGCGATGAGTCGTCATCAGCACCCGGCCAGCAGCGATGGCTTCCGTCAGCAACGTGCGGCAACGCATCAGTCGTGGCTTGAGCACGAGCATCAACGCGCTGTCGACGATGTCCTGACTGGTTGCCCCGCGGTGGAAATGCGGCTTCAATGCATCGGGCAGGGCCGCCTTGGCCTGCTTGACGAAGGGAATCGTCGCATTGCCGCCCTTGGCGGTGTCGGCTGCCAGCGTCTCGATGTCGAAGGCCTCGAGCGGCAGGTGCCGACCGAGCGCTTCGGCCGTCCCGTCGGGCAACATGCCCAGACTTTCCTGTTCGGCGGCCAGCGCCAGTTCTACCTCCCGCATCGCCGCGACCAAATCCCGGGCCCGGCAGTGGTCTCGACCGGTAGCGCTCGTGAAGGGATGACGCAACAGTTGCTCGTACATGGGCTATCTCCATTAGCTGGGCATCCACGCTCTACCACCAATGGCGCATCGGCGGACACGTGTTCGCATTTCGAACTCTATGCTAGAATCAGCCTTCCAACCGAGCAACGCAACAGGATCAAGGTGGCGCCACGACGATGACCACACAGCCGAAGGACGAACGCCTCAGCCCCGACGACCGGGACTTCGTGACCGCACTGGCCAGCGGCCTGGACGTGATTCTCGCCTTCGACCAGGAACATCCGCGCATGACGCTGAGCGAGGTCGCCGCCCGCACCGGCATGAACCGGGCCCGCGCCCGGCGCTTTCTGCTCACGCTCAACGCCCTGGGCTACGTGCGCAAGCAGCACCGCCACTTCGAACTGGCCCCCCGCACGCTGCAGCTCGGCTACGCGTACCTGTCGGCCAACAACTACCGCACGGTGATCCAGCAGCATCTGGAAGACATCACCCGGGAAACCGGTGAGTCGTCGTCGCTGGGCGTGCTCGACGGCAGCGACGTGATCTACGTCGGCCGCTCGGCGGCGCCGCACCGCCTGATGGCGATCACCCTGGCGGTCGGCACCCGCCTGCCGGCCGTGCTGACCTCGATGGGCCGCGTGCTGCTCGCGCAACTCCCCGACGACGAACTCGACGCCCTGCTCGAGGCGGTGACGCTGGAGCGACACACCGAGCACACCATCACCGACAAGACCGAGTTGCGTGACTGTCTGCGCCGGGTCCGCGAGCAGGGCTACTGCATCGTCGACCAGGAACTCGACTCCGGTCTGCGTTCGCTGGCCGTGCCGGCCTTCAATGCCCACGGCAAGCTGCTCGGCGCGATCAACGTCAGTACCAACGCCGCCCGCATCGACCTGGCCACGCTGAACGAGCGCTTCCTGCCACTGCTGCAGGAAAAGGCCCGCCAGATCGCCACGCAGGTCAGCTGAGCGTGCGGCCCCGCTCTCGGGGCCGGCTCCGGTAATCGACATGCTCGATATTCTCGCCATCACTACGCCCATCTTCCTGCTCATCGGGATCGGCTTCCTGGCGGTCATGCTGCGCCTGTTCAGCAAGGAGCAGGTCCAGGGCCTGAGCGGCTTCGTGATCAACTTCGCGCTGCCGGCGCTGATCTTTCGGGCCCTCGTCCAGCGGCCGCTGGACGAGGTCTTCAACCCGATCTACCTCGCCGCCTACGGGGGCGGCTCGGCGGTGCTGTTCCTGGGCGCCTGGCTGCTGGCCCGCCATCGCGGCAAGCCGCTGGGCGAAAGCGGGATCCTGGCACTGGGTGTGTCGGCGGCCAACAGTGGTTTCATCGGTTACCCCGTGGCCGCGATGGTGGTGGGCTCGAGTGCGGTGGTCGCCCTGGCCCTGAACATGATGGTCGAGAACCTGCTGATCATCCCCACGGCCCTGGCTATCGGCGAGGCAGGTCGCCAGAGCGGTGTTTCCTTCTTCACCGCCCTGCGCCGCACCGTAGTTCGGCTGACCCGTAACCCGATCCTGATCGGCATCTTTGCCGGCATCCTGACCGCGCTCAGCGGCATCACCCTGCCCGCCCCGATCTCGCGGACCATCGACATGCTGGCCACCGCCGCCGCACCGACCGCGCTGTTCGTGATCGGCGGCACCCTCTACGGGCTGCGCATCGGCGGCATGCTCGGCGATGTCGCCCAGGTGGTGACCGGCAAGCTGCTGCTCCATCCGCTCATCATCTTCCTGCTGCTCTGGTGGCTGCCGCCCATCGACCCGGCGCTGGCCACCGCTGCGGTGGTGATCGCCAGCGCGCCGATGATCAGCATCTATCCGCTCCTCGGCCAACGTTACGGCCACGGCGAGGTATGCACCGCGGCCCTGATGCTGGGCACGCTGCTGTCGTTCGTCACCATCAGCACCCTGCTGTGGGTGCTCGAGGCTTACCCGCTCCCGCTCTATTGACAGTTCCCCGCCGTCTCCCGACGGCCCGGCTCGCTCTTGCCCTACCTCGATTATCGTTGATCGCCGATACAAGCACCGTCGTATGCGCAACGAGAGCTTGAGCGCTCCATTCTCGAATGGGTCCGACTGGTACTGATGACCAGCCGACGCCTGACGGCTCGTCAAACCACTCGTTTCCTACCCCTAAAGTCGAATGCTATCGGGCTTGCATCTGTATTGCTAAAATACTTAGATATAAAAGTATTTTAAAACTGACGACAAAAAATGGTGCTTTCCCATGGCCTCCCCATCCGATGAAATCCCCATGAGCGCGCTTGAAGTCAAGGCACTGGATGCCATTGCCGACGGCATCTACCAAATTGAATTCGCGCATCCCGAGGGTGATGACCTGCCAGAATTCACCCCCGGGGCCCATGTCTACATCGAGGTACCCAACGGCCAGGTAAGACGCTACTCCCTGTGCAACGATCCCGAGGAGCGCCACCACTACGTGATCGCGGTCAAGCGTGAAGAGACCGGCACCGGTGGTTCGAAGAGCCTGACCGACGAAACCCGCGTCGGGGACAAGCTCCAGGTCTCCGAGCCGCACAACGATTTCGAGTTGAAGGGCAATCCAGCGCGTTACATCTTCATCGCCGGCGGTATCGGCATCACGCCGATCATGGCGATGATCCATCACCTCAGAGCCACGAGCGGCAAGCCGTTCAAGCTCTATTATCTGACACGCGACGCCGACCAGACGGCCTTTCTCGAGGAGCTCAGCGGTCCTGAATATCGTGGCAAGGTGGTCATTCACCATGATCAGGGCGACCCCGACAACGCCTTCGACCTGTGGCCTGTCCTCGAGCAGCCCAAGGGAGCGCACGTCTACTGCTGTGGACCGCGTGGCCTGATGGAAGCGGTACGCGACATGACGGGGCACTGGTCATCCTCGAGCGTGCGCTTCGAGGACTTCGGCACGCGCAAGCCAGCAAACGAGGAAGATGACAAGCCCTTTACCGTGCGTTTGGCCCAGACCGGCGAAGCCGTGCCTGTCCCGGCGGGCGTGTCGATCCTCGAAGCTTTGAGGACCAATGGGCATCACGTTCCCTACTCCTGTGAAAGTGGCACCTGTGGCTCCTGTCGCACGCGCCTGGTGGAAGGTGAGGCCGATCATCGCGACCTGGTGCTGTCGGAGGCCGAACATCAGGACAACATCATGGTCTGTGTCTCGCGTGCCGTCTCGGAAGAACTGATCATCGACCTTCCAGAATGAGCCGTCCGTTTTCGCCGGAGAGTCCCATGACACCACCGCCCTTGCGACTCGGGATCGCCGGTCTCGGTCGCGGCTTCATGCTGTTGCTGCCGACCCTGGCGGCACACCCTGGCATCCGCCTCGTCGCGGCCGCCGATCCTCGAGAGGCGGCCCGTCAGCAATTCACGAGCGACTTCGACGCCGTGACTTACGCCGACGTCGCCGAGTTGTGCGCCGACCCCAACGTCGAGGCCGTCTACATCGCCACCCCGCACCAGTTTCACCGTGAGCATGTCGAACTGGCGGCAGCATGTGGCAAGCACGTCCTCGTCGAGAAGCCCATGGCGCTCTCGCTCGAGGACTGCCGGGCCATGATAGCGGCAATGCGCCAGGCCGGACGCTGGCTGATGGTCGGACACAGCCACAGCTTCGATGGGCCTTACCGACGTACCCGCGAGTTGATCGATAGCGGCAAGTTCGGCGCAGTACGCATGATTCATGCGCTCAACTTCACCGACTTTCTCTATCGTCCGCGACGCCCGGAGGAGCTGGATACAGCGCGCGGAGGCGGCGTGGTCTTCAGCCAGGCCGCCCATCAGGTCGATATCGTGCGCCTGCTCGGCGGCGGTCGCGCGAGCAGTGTTCGCGCCAGCACCGGCAGCTGGGACGCCACCCGCCCCACCGAAGGCGCCTACGGCGCACTGCTGAACTTCGAGGACGGCCCCTTCGCCAACCTGACTTACAGCGGCTTCGCGCATTTCGACAGCGACGAGTTTTGCGGCTGGTCGGGCGAGCTCGGCCAGCCACGTGCCCCCGATCAATACGGTCAAGCCCGACGCCGGCTCGCCCAGGTGCAGAGCCCCGAGGAAGAGACGGCTCTCAAGAACACCCGCACCTATGGCGCCGGCCTGTCGCTTGCCACCAGCAGCCTCGAGGGCATCACGCACAACCATTTCGGCTTCGTCCTGGTCTCTTGCGATCACGCCGACCTGCGCCCCACCCCGGAAGGCGTGCAGATCTATGCGGACAGCCGCCAGTACCTGGAACCGCTTGCACCACCAACCATTCCCCGTCGAGAGGTGCTGGATGAACTGATTGACGCGGTACGTCACGACCGAGCGCCAATCCATTCCGGAGAATGGGGTCTGGCGACCATGGAAGTCTGCCTGGGCATGCTCACGTCCGCAGCCACGGGACGCGATGTGACGTTGTCCCAGCAAGTGGGACTACCCCACTCCCCTGCGTTAAGGTGAACATTGGCTGGGAGACCCACCGGAGCGTCAAAAGGAAACCACGATGGCAAGAAGCGACACCCAGGAAACGAAAACGGTGCTTCGGCACTGGCAGGAGGACGTCCCCGACGACCGCCTGGCCCACTTGGTACGCGATGCCGGGCGCGTACTCACCAAGAGTCTTCAGGCCAAGCTGGCAGAGCACTCCATCAGCTTCGGCCATTGGTCGTTTCTGCGCATTCTATGGGTGACCGAGGGGCTGACCCAGCGGGAGCTCAGCGAACAGGCGGGACTCATGGAGCCCACGACCTACACCGCCCTGAAAGCCATGGAAGCCAAGGGGTTGATCGAACGTCGCCAACTCAACGGCAATCGCAAGAACATCCACATCTACCTGACCCAGAAAGGTCGCGATCTCAAGGAAACGCTGATCCCCCTTGCCGAGGCGGTCAACGAGCGCGCCGTGCGCGGCATCGACGAGGACGACCTGCTCGCGACACGGCGCACCCTGCTTGCCATCATCAGCAACCTGGCGGAGGCCAACGAATAACCTTGCAGCCAGGCCCCCTCCCCAGCCATCAGGACCCACGATGAATACCCATACCCCCCAAGCCGCTGCTGCAGCGTCGGATAGCGATGACCTGCTGCAGGATCTGGTACACGCCAACCACATCCTCTTCGATGAAGGGGTACTCGATGCCTTCGGCCACGTCAGCGTCCGTCATCCCGACAGGCCCGATCGCTTCCTGCTCGCGCGCAACATGGCCCCCGGCCTGGTCCGTGCGGAAGACATCATCGAGTTCGAACTGGACGGCACACCCGTCGACGCGGCTGGACGCAAGGTCTATCTCGAGCGCTTCATCCATGGCGAAATCTACCGTGCCCGGCCTGACGTCATGGCGGTGGTACACAGTCATTCCCCCTCGGTAGTGCCGTTCAGTGCGGTCAAGTCGACACCGCTGAGACCCATGTGCCACATGAGCGGCTTCCTCGGCGAAGGCGCTCCGATCTTCGAGATCCGCGACGTTGCCGGTGACGCCACGGACCTGCTGATCCGCAGCGCCCCGCTCGGCAAGGCCCTGGCGGACTCGCTGGGCGGCAACAATGTCGTGCTGATGCGAGGCCATGGCGCAACCATTGCCGCGCCGACGCTCAAGCAAGCCGTCTATCGCGCAGTCTACGTCGAGGTCAATGCACGCCTGCAGGCCGACGCCCTGCGCCTCGGTCCCGTCGAATACCTGACCCCGGGCGAAGCCAAGACGGCCATGGAGATGGTCGAGGGGCAGGTCGAGCGGCCCTGGCAGCTGTGGAAGCAGCGCGCCGAGGCGCGCCGCTAGCCACTCACCTGCGCCATTACGAGGGCGGCGCCGGACCAGAGCCATTGCCATGACTCCGGCACTCATCGACCTCATCCATGTGTTCGATTCGATCGAGCCGGCTTGCCCCCGGCAGTGACGCTCCGCTCTACTGACCGGTGAGCGGGGCGCCACGGCCCCATTGAACGCGTACCTCCTTCAGCTTCCCGATAGCTTCCGGAGCGCCAGGGACGCAGTGCATAGGCTGTGCTCCTCGCCCGGCACTCAACTCTTCACGATCCGGGAACATCGCCCAGACCGGACAGATACAGGCTTCCTACCATAGACGCGGGAGATAACCGCATCAGGGGCGACAGGCACACGAAGACGGGTTGCCGCCCCCCGCAGATTTCGCCTTGAAAGAAGGTCTCAAAAGAGTGCGAATGCAGCATAAATTACGACTTTCGCCGTATTTGACGATGCGGGATCTTGGACTAACTTAGATATGTAAGTTAGATATCTAAGCATTTTCCCTGCACAAGACTGGGATCGTGTCGCAAACCCTATCTGGAGATTTCGTGCAATGTTGACTCACGAAGAGAACGAGCTCCTCTGCCGTGTCGAAGGTGATGCCCCCATGGGGCAGATCATGCGTGGCCACTGGCTGCCTGCCTGCCTCTCCGAAGAAGTCGCCGAGCCGGATGGCGATCCCGTCCGGGTACGCCTCTTGGGGGAAGACCTGGTTGCCTTCCGCGACACTGACGGTCGCGTTGGTGTCATGGACGAGATGTGTCCCCACCGTCGTGCATCATTGGCACTGGGCCGCAACGAGGAGTGTGGACTCCGCTGCCTTTATCACGGCTGGAAGATGGACGTCGATGGCAACGTACTTGAGATGTCGTCCGAACCATCGGCCTCAAAAATGACCGAAAAGGTCAAGCACAAAGCATACCCGACTCATGAGGAAGCCGGTTTCGTCTGGGTCTACATGGGGCCCGCCGAGGAGAAGCCGGAATTCACCGCACCGGTATTCCAGCCGACGCCGGAAACCAAGGTGTCCATATCCAAGGTCATCGTCGACTGCAACTGGGCCCAGATTCTGGAAGGAGCCATCGATTCGGCACACTCGTCGTCACTGCATTCCACCGATATGGTACCGGCTCGCATCGGTGGCGCCGAAGCCAATGATAAGCTTTGGTTGCGTCCGTCAACGGACAAGGCTCCGCGTCTGCAGGTACAGAAGACCCGCTTCGGATTCCGCTACGCAGCCATCCGTCGCCCGATCACTGATGCCAAGACGCACGACTACATACGCACGACCCTGTTCATTGCTCCTTACACGGTACAGATTCCTCCGAACAATCTTTACGATATCGCGATCCTCCACGTTCCAATCGACGATACGCATACCGCATTCCATTTCATCGCCTGGGGCGACGAAGCAACCACACCGGATACCGAGTCCTGGCGCAAGTTCCTCGGCACCCAGATTGGCATCGATCTGGACGAGCGTTTTCGCAAATTCCGCACTCGCGAAAACAACTACTGGCAGGATCGTCGGATCATGCAGCTCGGCACAAGCTTCACCGGCATCCGCGGCATCCCCAACCAGGATATCGCCATGTGGGAAACCATGGGTCCCATCGCCGACCGTACCCACGACCGCCTTGGTGCCAGCGACCTTGCCATCGTCGAATTCCGCCGGCAGATGGTCCAGGCGGCCAGGACCATGCAGCAGGGTGGACCGGTTATCGGTACTGAGGAGCCGCGTATTCCACATTACAAGCTGAAATCCTTTCAGGGCGTCGTTCCCAAGGAAACAGACTGGCGTGAGCTGGGAACCGCTCCCGAGGAAGCCGAACTCTATGCGGAAGAAACAGATACCCAAGCCCAGTAAGGTATCCAGCTGATAAACGACGACCGACCAGGAATGCCGATGAACAAGCTAGAACTCTCAATTGCGGTAGGCAACTATGATCGCATGCGCCCACTGATCGACGGGGAGGTGCAGATTGACGGCGTGGATCCGGTATTCATGCTTCACGACCCGGAAGAGATATTCTTCCGTGCTTTTCGCCATGCCGAATTCGACATCACCGAGCTTTCACTGAGCAGCTTTTCGGTGAAGACCGCGGCAGACAATTGTCCTTATGTGGGGGTCCCCGTGTTCCCCTCACGCGCCTTTCGCCACACCTCGATCTATATCCGCACCGACCGCGGCATCGAAACTCCCGCGGACCTACGCGGCAAGCGCATCGGGGTACCGGAGTACCAGCTCACTGCCAACGTCTGGGCACGACTGTTTCTCGAAGAAGATCATGGGCTGAAGCCCAGCGATGTTACCTGGCTGCGCGGCGGGTATGAGCAACCGGGGCGGGTCGAAAAGATCAATCTCGATCTGCCGGAGGGGGTAAATGTAGAAAACATCCCCGAGGGGGAAACGCTTTCCGGTATGCTGGCCTCGGGAGAACTGGACGCAGTGATGGGGCCTCGCGCGCCGTCTTGTTTCGATCGTGGACATCCTCATGTGGGCTATCTCTATGCCAACCCGCAGCAGGCAGCATCGGATTGGTACCGCCGTACCGGTATCTTTCCGATCATGCATCTATTGGGTATTCGCAAGACCTTGGTCGACCGCCATCCATGGTTACCATTCTCGGTCTACAAGGCTTTTGAGCAATCCAAGGCGTTGGCCGTAGCCAAGCTCAGTGACACTGCTGCCACAAAAGTGACGCTCCCCTTCGTCGAGGACCAGCTCCGTTCTGCAAGAAAACTGATGGGAGATGACTTCTGGTCATATGGCTTTTCGAAAAACCGAAAAACCCTCGAACGCTTCTTGGAACAGCACTATTCTGAAGGCCTCTCAAGCCGGCAACTAACACCGGAAGACCTTTTCCACCCATCCACTCTGGAAAGCTTCAAAATATAAAGAACAACTCATTCACAACAACAAATTATCAAACCTGACAAAATGGTGAATACAATGAACAAGCTCATCAAGAAGGCACTCTGCACGGCAGCCATTATCGCTCCAAGCCTTCTCCTGAACCCTGCCTCAGCACAGACTTACGACATGACAGTAGCCGGTGCTTCACCAGGTGGATTATGGTCACTTTTGGGGGCCGGCATCGATTCAGCAATGAAGGCCGAGTATCCTGGCTCGACAATCACCTACCAAACATCTGGCGGTGGCCTTGCCAATGTTGCCGTCCTGGAGCGTGACGATGCCAGCCTCGCGATCATCGAGGATGCGGTATTGAAGTTGGCACAAGATGGGTCGGCACCGTTCCGGGAGCCGATAAAGGACATCAGAGTAATTGCCAACCTTTATAATTGGGCTCCCATGCAAGCCGTCATGCGGAAGGATTTTGCCGAAAAGTACGGAATCAAGACATTTTCAGACATTGCCAAGGTCAAGCCACCGATCACGATCGCTATCAACAAGCGAGGCAATATCGCCTCCAGCGTTGCCATGGATATGCTGAATGAAATCGGCGCAGGACCTAACAAGATTAAGAGCTGGGGTGGAAAAATCATTTATGCAGCTTCCGGAGAGCAGTCCAGTCTCATCCAGGATCGCCGCATCGACATGTTCCTGAACAGCCTGTTTGTGCGCCAGAGCTCAATTCTCCAGGCAAGCAACAGTATTGACCTGACTCTGTTGCCTCTTTCAGAGAAGACGGTCAAGGCGGTGGATGAAAAATCAGGAACCAAGCCCTTTATCATCCCCGGCGGTGCCTACAAGTGGGCTCCCCAAGCTATTCCTACCGTGACGATCAGCGCCGCTCTGGCAGTACGCAGCGACATGGACGACAAGACTGCATACAACATCACCAAGGCCCTGTTTGAAAACTACAAGAAGATTGCCACCGTTCATCCCGCGATGAAAGGGCTGACACCCGAGGTCATGGCTTCCTCTGAAGGCGTCCCCTATCACGAAGGCGCCATTCGCTACCTGAAGGAAGCGGGGCTTCGTTAATTCATTAGCCCGGCATACTTTCGCTGCTGAGGATGATTCCGATGATTCCGTTTTTCCAACTCCTGGCCGGCACGGGAACGAGGCGGCCACTGACGGGTAAACTGGGCATGGCAGTACATGGATGTGCTGCCTTGATAGCCATAGCGGTCATTTACACCACAACCATTGTGTACGTTGACCTGTATACAATGACTGTCGTTTTCCTGTCCGCAATGCTTGCAGTACTGTTCCTGACCATTAGCGCAGGCCCCAATAGCCGCACTGATCGCCCCAGCATTCTGGATTGGCTATTTGTGGCGGCCAGCATTGCGGTAGGCATCTATTTCTTCATAGAAAGCGATCGTATTGCTGAAAGAATAACCCTCCTTTTCCCGCTGGGGAAAGAGGACTTGATTGCTTCCAGCATTCTGCTCTTTCTTACCATAGAAGCGACACGCCGCACGGTCGGGATGGGATTGACCAGTGTCGTTCTCCTTTTTCTGGTCTACAACCTGTTCGGCCACGGACTGCCCGGGGCTCTTGGGTTCAGAGAAGTGGGTTACAACCACTTCATGGATATCATGATGTTCACATCGGACGGCTTGTTCGGTGTCCCCCTGCGTGTGGCTGCTACTTATGCGTTTCTCTTCGTCATGTTTGGCACCTTCCTTTCTAAAGCGGGCGGTGCCGAATTCTTCTATAACTTGTCTTCCTCCATCGCAGGCCATAGAACGGGGGGGCCCGCCAAGATTGCAGTAATCTCCTCAGGGCTCTATGGCACCATGTCCGGTAGTCCGACCTCGGATGTGGTCACGACCGGCTCTGTTACCATCCCCATCATGCAGCGCCTGGGATACAACAAGGCCCTCTCGGGTAGTGTCGAGGTTGCCGCCTCGACGGGGGGGAGCTTGCTGCCTCCCGTCATGGGGTCAGCGGCCTTCATCATGGCAGAGTACACTGGCATCGATTATCGGGATATTGCCATCGCGGGGATTATCCCTGCCCTGCTGTACTACCTTTGTGTCTACAGCCAGGTACATATCCGATCGAAAAAACTGGGCCTAAGCGGGCTTCCCAAGGATGAAACTCCGGCGTTCAGAAGCACCCTAAAAAACGGTGGGCTCTTCATTGTCCCGCTCGTGGCCCTGTCGACCGCACTGGTCATGGGATATTCGCCCACTTATGTGGCCGCCATTTCAACCTTCATGGTCCTGGTTGTTGCCGCCTTTCGAAAATCAACCCGCATGGGACCCAGGGCGGTCTGGAATGCACTCGCGGTTACCACGCTACGCATGGTGTCGGTGGTGGCCGCCTGTGCGGCTGCCGGGCTGGTTATCGGCGGCATATCGATGACCGGGCTGGGCAGCAAGTTTTCCGATCTGGTCTTCCTTCTGGCCGGCAACAGCGCGTTCCTTGCCTTGGTAATTTCAGCCATCCTGGCCATCATTCTCGGCATGGGCATGCCAACGCCGTCTGCCTTCATTCTTGCCACGGTCCTGGTTAGCCCGACGTTACTGTCGCTAGGATTCAGCGTTTTGCAGACCAACATGTTCATTCTGTACTTCGCTGTTCTTTCAGCAATGACGCCTCCGGTAGCCGTCGCCGCCTTTGCGGCTTCTGCGATAGCCGATGCCAAGCCCACGGAAATCGCAATTGGCGCAGTCAAATTGGCCATAACAGCCTTTATCGTTCCCTTCGCGTTTGTATATGGCGAAGGACTTCTGCTGGTCGGGAACTGGCTTGACATCGCCATCTCCTGTCTGACGGCAGTCATTGGGGTGCTGATCCTGAGCATTGCGATCGAAGGCTACTGGCGAAAGAATCTGACAGCATTCCCGAGGGTCGGCTTCGGGGTGGCAGGCCTAATGTTTATTATCCCCACCTGGTGGACCGTTATTCTTGCCATCGCAATTTTTGGTGTTTGCTTCATTTCTACGCCACACCTCAGACACAGCAACCACAAAATACCTGCGTAAAACCAAGGCTCTGATATGACATCGACAGTCTCCGCGGCACCCTGTACAGGGTGCCTTTTTCTTACCCAGTGACCTGTATTGAACCAGGCAGAAACCCAACCTTTCCTCCACATCGTTATTAATCGACGGTTTATAGAAGAGACCTTACACTGATGTATCACATTGACAAGACAGCTCTTGACCAGGCAGTCCACGACAACATCGCCGCAGCACTTCTGGAAGATATCGGCAGTGGTGATATTACTGGCCAACTGATCGCTGATGACGTTTATTCTGAAGCCAATCTGATGATAAGAGAAAGCGCTATATTGTGCGGCCAGCAATGGGTAAATGAAGTCTTCCGGCAGATTGACCAAAGCGTAAAAATAGAATGGCTGGTTGCAGAGGGAGACTGGATCGATGAAGACACCGTGCTTTGTAATATATACGGTCCCGCACGCTCTATTCTAAGCGGAGAGCGTAGTGCGTTAAATTTCCTGCAGTTACTGACGGGAATCGCCACACGCAGTCATGGGTATGCGTCAATGGTCAGGGATACAGGCGCCAAGCTTCTCGATACACGCAAGACCCTGCCAGGCCTGAGGCTAGCTCAAAAATACGCGGTCACCTGTGGAGGGTGTCACTCTCATAGGACAGGACTTTATGATGCATTCCTCATAAAGGAGAACCATATTACAGCCTGCGGGGGCATCGCCAAGGCGATACATGCGGCACGACTGACAGGAATAAAAGTACCTGTGGAGATAGAAGTCGAAGATCTTTATGAATTAAAGCAAGCCTTGGACTCTGACGCTGACATCATCATGCTGGACAACTTTACTCTTGATGACCTCTACACGGCCGTCAACCTCAACAATGGTCGCGCCATACTGGAAGCATCGGGGGGAGTTAATGAAAAAACCTTGAGCGACATCGCTCGAACAGGAGTGGATTATATTTCTCTGGGGACACTTACCAAGGACATAAAGGCAGCAGACCTTTCGATGCGCCTCTCGCTCTAGTTATTTCCTGCCTGGAGAAGACTTTTCAAGAAAATACGGGGCATCATCTTCAAACAACATGCCCCTTGCTTCAGGGTGGCCGACACTGCTTTACCCGAGCATCCCCGGCGCCCCCCGGACTGACGTAAAAACCGTCATGGCGCAATGCCATGGCGGTTTTTTGGCGAGAGCACCGGGAGGTCAGGACAGAGTGTCCAGCGCCAGCAGATAGCCGCGGCTGCCCAGCCCGGCGATCACGCCATCGGCACGCCGCGAGACGTAGGAGTGGTGGCGGAATGCCTCGCGCTTGTGGATGTTGGAGAGGTGCACCTCGATGACCCGGCCCTCGTAGGCGTTGAGGGCGTCGAGAATCGCCACCGAGGTGTGGGTGTAGGCGGCCGGGTTGATGACGATCAGGTCGGTGCCGTCGGTCCTTGCAGCCTGGATGGCGTCGATCAGCTCGCCCTCGTGATTGCTCTGCCGGCAGGTGATATCCCAGCCGTTGATCGCGGCCTTTTCATAGAGCCGGTTGTTGATGTCGTCCAGCGTCTCGTGACCGTAGATCTCGGGCTGACGGGTGCCCAGCAGATTGAGATTGGGGCCGTGCAGCACCAGGACCTTGTGGGTACTCATGGGGTTGTCTCCAGCGAAGCGTTGGGATCAGGGCGGGCACCGGCGAGAGCCGCCTGCGCGCCCGGCCCCGCTATCTTCGCAGAAGCATCGAAAGCCAGCGACAGGCCTCGCTCACTTCTCGGCCTGCTGAAACGACGACGACACGCTGAAGTTGGTCGAGTTGAGCTTCTGCACCTCCCGGCGCAGCTGACGACGCTCGCGACGCGAGGCCAGGCGCCGGGTGTCCCAGGACGTGGGGGTCAGCGAGCAGTAGCGGTCGTTGTCCTGCAGCCGGAAGGTGCGCACGGCGCCGATCGGCATGTCCTCCGGCCCGTAGATGCCGATCAGCCGGATCGTCAGGCTCCTGAACTCGAGGTCACCGCAGGGCCTGTGCCCGTCCATCTCGATCCCTTCGTCACGAGCCATGCGGCGAATCAGGCCGTCGAAGGTCCCGATGTGCAGGAAGTCGCCCGAACCCAGCGGGCCCTGGCGCGTGTTCTCCGCCAGCGGCCGGTCGTGCGCGGAGGGCCGTTCGCCGTCCTTCTCGACCGACTCGCCTTCGCTGTACTGCATCTCGAAGTCGGTGACATCCATCACGACGGTCCCCTGATTCGTCTCCAGCTCGGCGATGATGTACTCGATGAAGATCGACTCGGCGCTCATGTTGCTGATGATGCACAGTGCATTGATGTCCTTCTGCTTGCCGCGGTTGATGATCAGCCGCGGGCGACGCTGGCGACGGAACCCCCAGTAGAGCAGCTGCGCGTAGACCAGCCAGATGCACAGCGTGCCCAGGTTGGTGAAGACGGTCAGCACGGCCTTGTGTTGCGCGATCCACTCGAACATGGCCTCTCCCTTTGCCGGTAACCTGAAAAACGCGCCTCCCGCGCGTTCGTGACACGTCGCAAGGCCAACGGCTTCTGCCCGCGACGACGCTAGCCTGCATCAAGCATAAGCATAGCCAATACGCCTCGAGAGCCGATCGCCCGTCAGTCATCGCCGCCGGGCTCCAGCCAGGCCCGCCACAGCGCCTTCACCGCTTCCCGATGGGCGTGGAAGGGCGCCTCCTCGACGGCGCCGCTCGCCTTGGCCAGCGCCCGCCGGTGGCTGGTGTCCCGGTAGGCCAGGTAGGCATCGTGCAGCTGGCGGGCCTGGTCGCCGCTCAGGTGGCGCGTCGCTTGGAGCGTCTCGATCAGGCGCATGTTGTCGCTCCACTCGAGCAGCGCCGGTTCGGAATGGCTCAAGGCCAGCACGGCGTACTGGCAGAGAAACTCGATGTCGACCATGCCGCCGGCATCCTGCTTGAGATCGACGCGCCCCGCCTCGCGCTCGTCGGCGCGGCTGCCCAGGTGCTCGCGCATCTTGTGGCGCATGGCGACCACCTCGTCGCGCAGCCTCTCGGGGTCGCGCTCCCGCCCCAGCACCTCGCCACGAACCGCCGCGAAGCGCTCGCCGAGCGCGGCGTTGCCGGCCACCACCCGCGCGCGGACCAGCGCCTGGTGCTCCCAGGTCCAGGCCTCGTGGCGCTGGTATTCGGCGAAGGCGTCGAGACTGGTGACCAGCAGCCCGGCGTTGCCCGAGGGCCGCAGGCGCATGTCGACCTCGTAGAGGGCGCCGGCCGGCGTGACGGCGGTCAGCAGGTGGATGATGCGCTGCCCCAGCCGGGTGTAGAAGACGCTGTTGTCGATCGGCCGCGGGCCGTCGGTGCTGCCCTGCAGGGCGCCGTCGTGCAGGAACACCAGGTCGAGATCCGAGCCGTAGCCCAGCTCGATGCCGCCCAGCTTGCCGTAGCCGACGACCAGGAAGGCCGGCGTGTCGGCCGCGGCCCGCGAGCCGTCGTGGCGCTGCGGGCAGCCGTGCTTGCGGACCAGGTGGCGCCAGGCCATGCCCAGCACGCGCTCCAGCACCACCTCGGCGATGAAGGTCAGGTAGTCGCTGACCTTCATCAGCGTGCGCGCGCCGGCGATGTCGGACGCCGCCACATGCAGCACCTGGGCGTGCTTGAAGATGCGCAGCGCCTCGAGCCGGGCCTCCTCGTCGTCCTCGGGAATCCGCGTCAGGGCCTGACGCAGCTCGTCGGCCAGCCGCGCCTTGTCGGCCGGCGAGTAGAGCGTCGCCGGGGTGAGCAGCTCATCGAGCAGTACCGGGTGGCGGGCCAGCTGCTCGGCGATCCATGGGCTGGCGCCGCACAGGTGCATCAGGTGCTCCAGGGCGTCGGGGTTCTCGCGCAGCAGGGCCAGGTAGGCGGTACGCCGCAGCACCGCCTCGATCAGCGGCAGCACCCGCTCCAGGGCGACCGTCGGCGCCTCGCTGTCGGCCGCGGCATCGAGCAGCAGCGGCATCAGGGCGTCGAGGCGCTCGAAGCCGATCCGCTGCATGCCCTGCACGGACCGGGACTGGCGCAGCGCCGTGATCCGCCGCAGGGCGCCCGCCACGTCGTCGAAGCCAGCCTCGGCGAGCTGCTCCCGGGCTTCCTCGTCGTCCAGCTCGCCACGCCACAGGGCACGCCATTCACCGAGCGGCACGCGTCGCGACACCGCCTCCCTGCCCTCCTCGGCCTCCGCCGTGGCGTCCTCCTCGTCGGCCTCGGGCTCGGCGATCACCGCATCGAAGTGGCGACGGATCCGCTCCCGGGCCTCGCCGAGATGCGCCACCAGCGCCGGCCAGTCCTCGAAGCACCAGCCGTCGTGGCTCATCCCCAGCGCCACCCGTTCCCGATCGATGGCCGCCGAGGGCAGGGTCTGGGTCTGGCGGTCGTCGAGCGCCTGCAGGACGTGCTCCAGGTCGCGCAGGAAGACATAATCCGGCTCGAGCTCGTCGACCACCGCCTGGGGCAGCAGCTCCAGCTCAGGCAGGTGCGCCAGCGCCTGGCGCAGCGAGGTGACCTGCAGTTCGGTGTCGCGCCCGCCGCGGATCAGCTGGAAGGCCTGGACCACGAACTCCACCTCGCGGATGCCGCCGGGGCCGAGCTTGATGTTCTCGTCCATGCCGCGGCGTCGCACCTCGCGGTTGATCAGCGCCTTCATCTCACGCAGCGACTCGATGGCCCCGAAGTCCAGGTACTTGCGATAGATGAACGGCCGCAGGCTTTCCAGCAGCGCCCGCCCGGCGTCGAGATCGCCGGCCACCGGGCGCGCCTTGAGCATGGCGTAGCGCTCCCACTCGCGACCCTGATCCTGGTAATAGCTGGCCAGCATGGCGAAGCTGCCCACCAGCGGACCGCCGTCGCCCAGCGGGCGCAGGCGCATGTCGACGCGGAAGGCGAAACCGTCGGCGGTGGGCGCATCGAGCGCGGCGATGAGCTTCTGGCCCAGCCGCGTGAAGTACTCCTGGTGGTCGTATTCGCGCTTGCCGCCCTGGGTGGTGCCCTTCTCGGGAAAGGCGAAGATCAGGTCGATGTCGGAGGACAGATTGAGCTCACCGGCCCCCAACTTGCCCATGCCCAGCACCACCAGCCGCTGCGGAGTGCCGTCGGCACAGGGCTCGGGCAGTCCCCAGCGCGGCGCCAGGTGCTGCTCCAGCCAACCGAGCGCCCCCTCCAGGCAGCACTCGGCCAGCCGCGAGACGCTCGCCGCGGTATCCCACATGGTGTGGCCCTCGGGGCGCGCCAGATCCCGCCAGACGATGCCCAGCAGGCGGGCGTTGCGGAACCGGCGCAGCGCGGCATGCAGCTGCTCCTCGCTGCCGACCCCGTCCAGCGCATCCGCCAGCCAGCCGTCGAGTGTCGCTCGCTCGGGCGCGGCATCGAGCTCGGCGTCGGCGTCCAGCTGCGCCAGCCAGCCCGGATGCCGCGCCAGCACGTCGGCAGCAAAGTCGGACACGGCCAGCACCCGCGCCAGCTGGGCGCGGCGCGACTCGGGCAGCGCCGCCCACGCCTCGCCGGGCGGGTCCATCTCCTCCCGGCCGGCTCGCTCGTCGGCCTGCACGAGAGCGTCCCGGCAGCGCGTCTCGATCTGCTGCAGGCGCTCCTGCAGCGACGAGGGAAGGTCCATCAGGGGCAGAAAGGCGTCGGGCAGCGCCATGGCAGGGCTCCGTGCGGTCGGTGAAGATACCCCCAGCATAACCAAGCGCCCGGCGACACTGAACCGCCGCACACGGACAAAAAAACGGCGGCCCGATCGCTCGGGCCGCCGTCGTTGGCGCTGGCCGTGAAAGGCCAGCGGGCGTTACAGCAGCAGGCGACGGATATCCGTGAGCACCTGGCCGAGGAACGCGGTGAAGCGCGCCGCGTCGGCCCCGTTGACCGCCCGGTGGTCGTAGGACAGCGACAGCGGCATCATCAGCCGCGGCTGGAAGGCCTGGCCGTCCCATACCGGCTTCATCTGCGACTTGGAGATGCCGAGTATGGCCACTTCCGGCGCGTTGACGATCGGCGTGAACGCCGTGCCACCGATCGAGCCGAGGCTCGAGATGGTGAAGCAGCCGCCGGTCATCTCCTCGCGCTTGAGCTTCTTCGACTGCGCCTTCTTGGCCAGCTCCACGGACTCCTTGGCCAGGTCGACCAGCGACTTCTTGTCGGCGTCGCGGATCACCGGGACCATCAGGCCGTCCGGGGTGTCGACGGCGATGCCGATGTGGACGTACTTCTTCCACACCACCGTCTCGCCGTCGCTCTTCAGGCTGACATTGAACTGCGGGAACTTGCGCAGCGCGAAGGCGGCCGCCTTGATCAAAAACGGCAGCGGCGTGAGCTTGGCGCCCTGTGCCTCGGCCTCGGCCTTCATCGACTTGCGGAAGGCCTCGAGCTCGGTGATGTCGGCCTCGTCGAACTGGGTGACGTGCGGCAGGTTGACCCAGCTGCGATGCAGGTTGGTGGCGCCCATCTTCATCAGGCGGCCCATCGGCTTCTCTTCGACCTCGCCGAACTGGCTGAAGTCCTGATCGGGGATCGGCGGAATGCCCGAGCCCCCGGCCGCCGGGGCGGCGGTCGCGGGCGCACCACCCGCTGACTTCTGGCTCATCACCTGCTTGACATAGGTGTGCACGTCCTCCTTGAGCACACGCTCCTTGGGCCCAGAGGGCTTGACCTGCGCCAGGTCGACCCCCAGCTCGCGCGCCAGCATGCGCACCGCCGGCCCGGCGTGAACCAGCTTGCCGTCGCGCGGCGGCTCGTTGGCCACCTGGGCCTCGGGGCTCGGCGAACCGGCCGGTGCCGCCGCCGGCTTCTCGGACTGGGCCGCCGGCTTGCTGTCGCTTTTCGGGGCCTCGGCCTTCTTCGGCTTGGGCTTGGCGCCGGCCACTTCCACATAGCCGATCAGATCGCCCTCGGAGACGGTATCGCCCACCTTGACGCTGACCTCGACCAGCGTGCCCTTGTAGGGGCTGGGCACATCCATGGAAGCCTTGTCGGACTCCAGGGTGATCAGCGGGTCTTCCTCGTCGATCGCGTCGCCGGCCGATACCGCGACCTCGATGATCTCGACGTTCTCGCTGCCGCCGATGTCGGGGACGCGAATCTCCTTGCGCTGGGATTCACCCTCGCTCTCCTCGACCTCACCGCTCTGCGGCTCATCGGGCTCGGCGGTCTCGCTGACGGCTTCACCGCCGGCGGCCTGCTCGGGCTCGGCCTCGTCGCCGCCCTCGCCCTCGATCTCCATGGTACCGATCAGGTCACCCTCGGAGACGGTGTCGCCTTCCTTGACCGCCAGCGACACCAGCTTGCCGGTATGCGGGCTGGGTACATCCATGGAGGCCTTGTCGGACTCCAGGGTGATCAGCGCGTCCTCGGCATTGACGCTGTCGCCCTCGGCCACGGCCACCTCGATGATCTCGACGTTCTCGCTGCCGCCGATGTCGGGGACCTTGACCTCCACCGTGCGCTTGCCGCCGGTGGATTGCTTCGCCGCCTGACCGCTGTCCTTCTTGTCGCCCTTCTCGGCCGGCTTGTCCTCGGCCTTGGGGGCTTCCTCGGCCGGCGCCGCGTCCTCGGCGGACTCGTCGCTGCCACCGCCCTCGGCTTCCAGCTCGAGAATGTCGTCACCCTCGGAGACGGTATCGCCTTCCTTGACCAGCACCTTGACGACCTTGCCGCCCTTGGGCGCGGGGACGTCCATGCTGGCCTTGTCGGACTCCAGCGTGATCATGGTGTCCTCGGGGGCGATGACGTCGCCCTCGGACACGGCCACCTCGATGATCTCGACGTCTTCGCTGCCGCCGATATCGGGAACTTTGATGATTTCGCTACTCAAGGTCGCGCTCCTTCCAAATCGTGCTCGGCGCGGACGGGCCACGTGTCCTTCAGCGTAGCCCGTCCGGCGTCAGATCAGCCGCCTGAACGGTCTCAGGAGACCAGCGGGCTGGGCTTGTTCGGATCGATGCCGTACTTCTTGATGGCATCGGCCACGACCTTGCGGTCGAGCTCGCCGCGATCGGCCAGCGACTTGAGGGCGACCACGGTGACGAAGTGGCGGTCGACCTCGAAGAAGTGGCGCAGCTTCTCGCGGGTGTCCGAACGGCCGAAGCCGTCGGTACCGAGCACGTGATAGTCGGTCGGCACCCAGGCACGGACCTGGTCAGCATAGAGCTTCATGTAGTCGGTCGAGGCGATGACCGGCCCCTTGCGGCCTTCCAGGCACGCCGTGACGTGTGGCTTGGCCGGCTCCTCTTCGGGCTTGAGGAAGGCCTGGCGGTCGATCTCCAGCGCCTCGCGACGCAGTTCGTTGAAGCTCGGCACGCTCCAGATGTCGGAGCCGATACCATACTCCTCCTTGAGGATCTCGGCGGCCGCCTCGACCTCGCGCAGGATGGTGCCGGAGCCCATCAGCTGGACATGGGCCTTGTCCTTCTTGCCCGAGACCTCGCGCAGCAGGTACATGCCCTTGATGATGTCATTCTCGACACCTTCGGGCATTTCCGGATGCTCGTAGTTCTCGTTCATCACGGTCAGGTAGTAGAAGCAGTTTTCCTTGTCCTGGTACATCCGCTTCAGACCGTCCTGAACGATCACCGCCAGCTCGTAGGAGTAGGTCGGGTCGTAGCTGCGGCAGTTGGGAATGGTCGAGGCCTGGATGTGGCTGTGACCGTCCTGGTGCTGCAGACCTTCCCCGTTGAGCGGCGTGCGCCCGGCGGTGCCGCCGACCAGGAAGCCGCGGGCCTGCATGTCGCCGGCCAGCCACGCCAGGTCACCGATGCGCTGGAAGCCGAACATCGAGTAGTAGATGTAGAACGGCAGCAGCGGCATGTGGTGGTTGGAGTAGGAGGTCGCCGCGGCGATCCACGCCGACATGGCGCCCGCCTCGGTGATGCCTTCCTCGAGGATCTGACCGGCCTTGTCCTCGCGGTAGTACATGATCTGGCCGGAATCCATGGGCTCGTACTTCTGACCCTCGGAGGTATAGATGCCGAGCTGGCGGAACATGCCCTCCATGCCGAAGGTCCGCGCCTCGTCGGGGATGATCGGCACCACCTGCTTGCCGAAGGCCTTGTTCTTGACCAGGCCGTTGAGGATGCGCACGAACGACATGGTGGTGGAGACCTCGCGATCCCCGGAGCCCTTGATCTGGGCGGCGAAGGTCTTGTCGTCCAGCCCCGGGATTTCGATGCTCTCGAAGTCGTGCTTGCGCGCCGGCAGATAGCCGCCGAGCTGCTCGCGACGCATGTGCAGGTACTTGATTTCCGGGCTGTCTTCCGCGGGCTTGTAGTACGGCATGACGCCGCTGTCGAGCTGCTCGTCGGAAACCGGGATGGCGAAGCGGTCGCGGAACTTCTTGAGCGCCTCGGTATCCATCGACTTGATCTGGTGCGCTTCCATGTCGGCTTCGCCGCTGCCGCCGCCCATGCCGTAGCCCTTGACGGTATGCGCCAGGATCACGGTCGGCTTGCTGTTGGCGTTGCTGACCGCCTCCTGGTAGGCCGCATAGACCTTGTAGGGGTCGTGACCGCCACGGTTGAGCTTCCAGATGTCCTCGTCGGACATGTTCTCGACCATCTTGGCGGTTTCGGGGTACTTGCCGAAGAAGTGTTCGCGGGTGTAGCCGCCGCCGTTGGCCTTGCAGTTCTGGTATTCGCCGTCGACGGTCTCGTCCATCAGCTTCTGCAGCACGCCCTTGGAGTCCTGCTCGAACAGCGGATCCCAGAAGCGGCCCCAGACCACCTTGATGACGTTCCAGCCGGCGCCGCGGAACACGCCTTCCAGCTCGTCCATGATCCGTGAGTTGCCGCGCACCGGGCCGTCGAGGCGCTGCAGGTTGCAGTTGACCACGAAGATCAGGTTGTCGAGCTTCTCGCGGCTGGCCAGGTGCAGCGCGCCCAGTGATTCCGGCTCGTCGCACTCGCCGTCGCCGAGGAAGGCCCAGACCTTGCGATCCTGCATCGGCTGCAGGCCGCGCGAATCGAGGTACTTCATGACGTGGGCCTGGTAGATCGCGGTGATCGGACCCAGGCCCATCGACACGGTGGGGAACTGCCAGTAGTCCGGCATCAGCCACGGGTGCGGATAGGAGGACAGGCCGTTGCCGTCGACTTCCTGACGGAAGTTGTCCATCTGCTCCTCGGTCAGCCGGCCTTCCAGGAAGGAACGCGCGTAGATGCCCGGGGACACATGGCCCTGGATGTAGATCAGGTCGCCCTTGAAGTCGCCCTGCGGAGCTCGGAAGAAGTGGTTGAAACCGACTTCATAGAGCGTGGCACTGGACATGTAGCTGGCCAGGTGGCCACCCAGTCCCTTGTGCTTCTTGTTGGCCCGGATGACCTGAGCGGCCATGTTCCAGCGGACCAGCGAACGGATCTTGCGCTCCATGAACAGATCGCCCGGCATGCGTGCCTCGCGGTGCACGGGGATCGTGTTGCGATGGGGCGTCGTCACCGAGAAGGGCACCTGACGACCGTCGCGACGGAACCGATCGGCCAGCCGGCTCATCAGGTACTGGGCGCGCTCTTCGCCCTCTCGATCCAGGACCGATTCCAGGGATTCCAGCCATTCCAGGGTTTCGGTCGGATCGATATCTTCTCTTGCCTCCAGACTCATAGACGTCTCTCCGAATGAAGATAGGGTGTCGGTCTGCCCTTCCGCTGGATCACAGCATCGGGGCATGTAGCGCTCTTCAGTGCGGGCCGACCTTCTGCGGGTCGTGTCTCCGTGTCCTTCGCGGTGTAATG
>LSBP01000055.1 GCA_001577635.1 Halomonadaceae bacterium T82-2
GGCCGTCCCGTCGGGGTCCTGCGTGGGTTGCGCTAGCACCGCTTAGAGCTCATCTCCTCCAAACTCCAGCAATGGTGGGCGCCGGGGACAAGGCGAAGCGAGGGTCCTTTGCCAGGGCCGGAAAGTGATCCCTCCCATGCCGGCATTTCCGCCATCCATGGCGGTCAGATGGCAAAGGTAGCGCCCAAGGAGGGGTTTACAGCGCCCTCGCGAAGCCTTGTCGCCGGAGAAGCCCGCTTCGTCTGCCGGGTGGTGAAAGACTCAGCCCTCGCGCTGGCCGTCGACCAGGCGGTTGAGCTGGTACGGATTGCTTTCCTTGAGCGCCTCCGGCAGCAGGCCGTCCGGCAGGTTCTGGTAGCACACCGGGCGCAGGAAGCGATGGATCGCCGCGCTGCCCACCGAGGTGGTGCGCGCGTCCGAGGTCGCCGGGTAGGGCCCGCCGTGGACCATGGCATGGCACACCTCGACGCCGGTCGGCCAGCCGTTGACCAGGATCCGCCCGGCCTTGCGCTCGAGGATCGGCAGCAGCGCCCGGGCGCTGTCGTGGTCGGCGTCGTCGAGCTGCAGCGTGGCGGTCAGCTGGCCTTCCAGGTGCTCGGCGACCTTCCTGACTTCCGCCTCGTCGGCACACTCGACCACCAGCGAGCTGGCGCCGAACACCTCGGCCTGCAGGGCCTCGTCGGCGAGGAAGTCGCTCGCCGCGGTGACGAACAGCCCCGGCTGGCACTGGTTGGGCTGCTCGCCGGCCTGGCCGCGGGCCACCTCGCGGGTCTTCTCATGGCTCGCCAGGCTGTCCACGCCCCGGGTGTAGGCGTCGTGGATGCCCGGGGTGAGCATGGTCTGGCCGGCGCTGTCGCGCACCGCCCGGCCGGCGGCCTCGACGAAGGCGTCGAGCGCCGGGCCCTTGACCGCGATCACCAGCCCCGGGTTGGTGCAGAACTGCCCGGCACCCAGGTTGAGCGAGGCGACGAAGCCCTCGGCCATGCTCTCGCCGCGCGCCTCGAGCGCCGCGGGCAGCGGGAACACCGGGTTGATCGAGCTCATCTCGGCGTAGATCGGGATCGGCTCGGGGCGCGCCTGGGCGGTGGCGACCAGCGCCTG
>LSBP01000038.1 GCA_001577635.1 Halomonadaceae bacterium T82-2
GGCAGAGATGCATTCGGCGGTTGAGACGGAATCGGAGGTCAAAAAATGCTCGCTGACGGCGATAGGGAAAGTGTCGACGCCGGCATCACGGATTCAGGTGTCTACAAAGGGAAAGGGCGGCTTCATACTGTCAGAGAGCAAGAAGGAAGAAAGGGGTATGCATCTGGATTCGAAGGGCTGATCGAGTACTTGTCGGCCTTGCTTCCCAGGAATGAGGTGATAGGGAAAGCATTGAGACAGGATGTTCCTATGTACCCTGACCTGGCAGTGCGTGAGCTGATTGCGAATGCGCTCATCCACCAGGATTTTTCTGTTGGTGGGGCGGGGCCGATGGTGGAGATATTCGATGACCGCCTGGAGATAACCAACCCCGGTGAGCCCTTGGTCGAAATTGAGCGCTTTCTCGATAGCCCGCCTCGCTCCAGAAACGAGGCCCTGGCATCTTTCATGCGGCGAGTCGGTATCTGTGAAGAGAGAGGCAGCGGTGTCGACAAGGTGGTGTTTGAAACCGAGTTTTATCAGCTTCCTCCGCCTCGCTGGGAACGCCCGGATGGTTCACTTCGAGTCGTCCTTTTTGCTCACCGCGAGCTCCGGAGCATGGACAAGCAGGAAAGGGTTCATGCCTGTTACTTGCATGCCTGCTTGAAGTACGTCATGCGTGAGCAGATGACCAACACCTCACTTCGCGAGAGGTTCGGTATCGAATCCAGAAACAGTGCTACAGCATCACGAATCATCCGTGATGCGCTGGAGGCAAAGGTGATCAAGCCTTATGACCCTGAGCAAGGCAAGAAGAACGCTCGCTACCTCCCCCATTGGGCATGAGGGTGGCGTTCTTTGATGGGTATTTGACGGTCTACTGTGTGCGCGACGAGGCCGGTGTAACAAAATCCTTTAAAATCAATGGGTAGTGAGCGTAAATCCTGGGTTGGTTTGTTTGATGGGTATTTGACGAGCCATGCTCCTGGCTAGGCTGCCAGACTCCTCCCACCGTCAACGGGTATGGGGTGACCAACGACACCTCTCACGCCTCTTACTTGAGCAATGCCTTACTATGTGCGGCCGCTTCGCCCTCTACAGCGATTTTTCTAGCCTGGCAGCCTCCCTCAAGCTGCCGCTGGCCGAGGGTGAGCTGACGCCCCGCTACAACGTCCCGCCGGGCACCTGGATGTCGGCTGTGCGCCGGCATGACGATGACGGCCAGCTGAGCCTGGATGCGCTGTGGTGGGGTTACTGGCCCCATTGGGCCGATGACAAGGCCCCGCAGCCCATCAACGCCACCGTCGAGAAGGTCGCTACTTCACCCTACTTCCGCGGCACCTTCGCCCATCACCGCTGCCTGGTGCCAGCTGATGGCTGGTATGAGTGGCTGGCCGTGGAAGACCGCAAGCAGCCCTACTACCTGACCCGCCGCGACGGCGAGCTACTTTGGTTCGCCGGCATCTGGACGGAGCGCCCGGATGGCAAACCCGGCTGCGCCATCCTCACCGAGCCCGCCCGCGGCGTCGCCAAGGCGATCCACCCGCGCATGCCGCTGATCCTGGATCAGCAGAGCCTTGAGCCCTGGCTCGATCCCGAGCTGGCGGAGCGCGAAACGATCCGCCACCTTGTCCACCATCTTCCGCATGACCGGCTGACCCACTGGCCGGTGAGCACTCGAGTCAACAAGCCGGTGGAGGATGATCCGGTTCTGATCGAGGCGGTAAGCTGAAGCAACATCAGTGCTGTTCTGGTACTCGGTGGCGAGGTGCAGTTTAGAAATGCGCTTGGAATCGCCCTTAAAGGCCACTTTCAGAGAAAGAACTAAACCAGCCGAGGGGCTGCCCACCGGTGCATGGGGATCCATTCGCCTCGGTTGCTGTGTTCAGCTATCATCTCAGTCGACAACACCCCCCACGCCTCTCATGGAAGCGCACCTTGGGGGGTTACTTTTTCCCAGGCTGTGCGATGGCAGCCTGGGCCTCAGTTTCAACATTGCCGGGAGCGGTGGATCAGGCGCAGCGATCACCACGCCAACCATGTGACCGAAATGGGGTTCCCTGGAGGCGGGAGAGTCCGCCCTCTATGGGCCATGCATCGTCCTAGGTAGCCTTCTCCTAATATCCCTGAAACGCTAGGCTGTTACACATCATTACGCCAAGCGCAGGGGATAACATGGCGGACAGCAGGGAAGCGCAGTTCCAGCAGGACATCATCGATGCCATGGCCGCCAACGGCTGGCGCGTGGGCCAGGCCAGCGGCTATGACCGGGTCAATGCCGTCTACCCCGAGGATTTGATCGGCTACTTCCAGGAGGCCTACCCCGAGCGCTGGGACAAGTTCGCCAAGGCCCATCCCAAGGCCCCCGAGACGGCGCTGATCAAGGCCGTGGTGCGCCAGCTGGAGCGGGCCGGCACCCTCGAGGTGCTGCGCCACGGCTTCAAGGTGCCGGGCAACCGGATCGAACTGTGCAGCTTCCAGCCCGACCACGGCATGAATCCGGACGCCCAGGCCCGCTACCGGGCGAACCGGCTGCGAGTGGTGCCCGAGGTCTCCTACTCCCCCCACGCCCGCGAGAGTGCCTCAGGGAGCGCTCAGGGGGCAGGGAAAGGCTATAACCCGCGTCTGGACCTGGTGCTGTTCGTCAACGGCCTGCCGGTCGCTACCCTGGAGCTCAAGAGCGCCTTCAAGCAGTCGGTCGAGAACGCCAAGCGCCAGTATCGCTACGACCGCCCGGTGAAGGATCCGGTGACCCGAAAGCCCGAGCCGCTGCTGACCTTCAAGCGCGGCGCCCTGGTGCACTTCGCGGTCAGCCAGGAAGAAGTGGCGATGACCACCAGGCTCGCCGGCAAGGATACCTTCTTTCTACCCTTCAACCAGGGCACGGAAGACGGCGGCGCCGGTAACCCGCCGGCACCCGATGATGCCACCTATGCCACCGCCTACCTGTGGGATCGGGTCTTCCAGCCCGATGCCTGGCTGAAGATCCTGGGCCGCTTCCTGCACCTGGAGCAAGTCACCAAGGAAGACTTCGACGGCCGCCGCCAGACCCAAGAGACGCTGATTTTCCCTCGCTTTCATCAGTGGGACGTGGTCAACCGGCTGGTCGAGACCACTCGCGACGAGGGGCCGGGGCGCCGTTATCTGGTGCAGCACAGCGCCGGCTCGGGCAAGTCGAACTCGATCGCCTGGACGGCCCACCAGCTGGCGAACCTGTATGACGGGAACGGCCAAAAACAGTTCAACTCGGTGATCGTGGTCACCGATCGCACGGTGCTCGACAGCCAGCTGCAGGACACCATCTACCAGTTCGAGCATGCCCATGGTGTGGTCTGCCCTATCACCCGCGACATCGGCAACCAGAGCAAGTCCGAGCAGCTCGCAGCGGCGCTCGAGACCAACACCCGCATCATTATCGTCACCATCCAGACCTTCCCGGCGCTGTTCGATGCCCTCGACAAGCGCCCGCAGCTGGCCGAGGGCAGTTACGCGGTGATCGCCGACGAGGCGCATTCCTCCCAGACCGGTTCCTCGGCCAGCAAGCTCAAGGCCCTGTTGACCGCCGCTGGGGAGGCCGATGACGAGGAGGAAGTGAGTGCCGAGGCGCTGATGGATGCCGCCGTGAGTGCGCGCAAGCCAAGCGAGCGAATCAGCTACTACGCCTTCACCGCCACCCCCAAGGCCAAGACCCTGGAGTTGTTCGGCCGGGTGCCCGACCCCGAGCTGCCGCCCAGCAGCTACAACAAGCCCGAGCCCTTCCACCTGTACTCGATGCGCCAGGCCATCGAGGAAGGCTTCATCCTCGATGTGCTCACGAACTACGTTACCTACAGCACCGCCTGGCGCCTTGCTCACCCGGACGGCGACGATCAGGAAGTGGATTCCAAGAAGGCCTCGCGAACCCTGGCCAAGTGGGTGCGGTTGCACCCCTATAACATCGCGCAGCGCGTGGAGGTGATCGTCGAGCACTACCGGGCCAACGTGAAGCACCTGTTGGATGGTCAGGCCAAGGCCATGGTGGTCACCGCCAGCCGTCAGGAAGCCGTGCGCTATGCGCTCGCCATGCGCCACTACGTGAAGGAGAAGGGCTACCAGGACGTGCACCCGCTGGTGGCCTTTTCGGGCAGCGTGCTGCCGGATGAGGTGATCGAGGAGGAGGTCACCGAGACCAGCGCCAAGCTCAACCCGGGCCTCAAGGGGCGCGATCTGGCCGAGGCCTTCGATACCGACGACTACAACGTCATGATCGCGGCCAACAAGTTCCAGACCGGCTTCGATCAGCCCAAGCTGTGCGCCATGTACGTGGACAAGAAGCTGCAGGGCGTGGACTGCGTGCAGACCCTGTCACGGCTCAACCGCATCTTCCCGGGCAAGGAAACCTTCATCCTCGACTTCTTCAACGACCCCGAGGAAGTCCTTGGCGCCTTCACTCCCTACTACCGCAAGGCCGAGCTGGCCGATGTCTCCGACGTCAACGTGGTCTACGACCTGCAGCAGACCCTGGATGCCAGCGGGATCTATCACTGGGAGGAGGTCGAGGCTTTCGCCAAGGCCTTCTTCGATCCCAAGGCGCCCGCGACCCAACTGAGCTACTACTGCAAGCCGGCCAAGGAGCGCTTCACCACGCGCTACAAGGCAATCGTCGATCAGATCCAGACCTGGCAGGCGGCGCGACAGCAGGCCGAGCAACAAGGCGATCAGGCGGGCATGCACCGCGCCGATCAGGAGCTCAAGGACGCCGGCACCACCCGTGACGAGTTGGACCTGTTCCGCAAGAACCTCGCCAGCTTCGTGCGCACCTATGAGTTCCTGTCGCAGATCGTGCACTTCGACGACCGCGAGCTGGAGCAGCTCTGCGTGTTTGCCAAGCACCTCCAGCCGCTGCTGCGTACCGATCGGAGCGAGGAAGACACCATCGACGTCAGTGAACTTGAGCTAACCCACTACCGGCTGACCAAACGCGCCGAGCACCAGCTTCGCCTGGAAGAGGAGCAGGGTGACTACGGCCTTCAGCCGATCAGCGAGGTCGGCTCCGGCAAGCCCCATGACCCCGAGAAGAAGCGCCTCGACGAGATCATCGACAAGTTGAACGACCTCTATGGGGCCGAAGTCAGCGACGACGACAAGCTGCACTTCGCCAATGGCATTGCCGATCGCATCGAGCGGGACGAAGCGGTGATGGCCCAGATCCGGCACCACGACGAGGATCAGGTCATGCACGGCCTCTTCCCCAAGCGGGTCACCGACGCCGTGCTGGACGCCATGAGCGATCACGAGAAACTGTCAATGCCGCTGCTGGAGGACGAGAAGACCGGTCGCGAGTTCGCTCTGCTGATACTCAAGCTGCTGGCGGATAGAAAGACAACGTCAAATCATGAAAGGGGGAAAAATGGATACTGAAAATATCGAAATGCTGCTCTCTCGTCTCATTGAAGTAAATGAGAACATCTCCAATCAGCTTGCTGATGTAAAAGCTGAGCTTGGTGAAATTCGTTCAGAGCTGAATTGGGCTGAAGATCTCGCCTTCGCTAAGCAAGTCAATGATTCATTGAACTCTATAGACTTGCATCTAAGCAGCATTGAGATAAGCGTTTCGCCTTAGGTCAAAAAGGTCTTGTTGTGTGGCTCGCGGCTATATTTACGGTGAAAAATGGTTTCCTTCGCATTAAAAAATAAGCTGGAGTTGGCTCGTCATGAGCTCCTCGACATGGGGCTGCGTGGGAATCCGCTGCTGCATGTGCCCAACAACAAGCGCTTCCTCGACATCGTGGACGAGCGATCGACCGAGGTCGCCAACATTCTGGTCGAGGAAAAGAAGGCCATGCGCTTTCTACCGCTTCCGGAGGCTTACGAGAAGGACGAATCCGACTCGGATGATGAGCTGGCTGCGGAGCAGGACGAGGAGCAGGAGCCTCTTCCTCCCCTGGAAGCGTATCTCGCGCAGGAACAGGGCGAGGAGCGGTTCAGCGACCTCTATCTGCAGACGCGCCTGCCGGCTCGCGAGCTGGACACGCGACTGATCAAGCTGGAGAACGAAGCCCATACCCTGCTTCAGGAGCAGGGCATCGAGGTGCTGTATCTGGCGCTGGGGTTCCTGGAGTGGTACGAGGATGAGAACGCCCACACACCGCGTTATGCGCCACTAATCCTGCTGCCGGTGGAGCTTCAGCGGGAGTCGGCTCGCGCCGGCTTTACGCTGTCGTTCACCAATGCTGAGATGGGCGGCAACCTAGCATTGGCCGCCCGGTTGAAGCAGGACTTCCGCCTGACGCTTCCCGAATTCGACGAAGAGACGTCGCTGGTGGATTACTTCGGCCAGGTCCAGCAGACGATCGCCGATCGCCCTCGCTGGAAGGTGCATGTCGATCAGATACGGCTGGGGCTCTTCTCGTTCGGCAAGTTCCAGATGTATACCGATCTGGATCCGAACAACTGGCCAGACTCTCACCAACTGCTGGAACACCCTCAGCTCGAGAAACTGTTCGAGACCGGATACCGCGAGGATGCCGAGCGCCTCGAGGCGTCTTCCGGCCATGACCTGCTCAAGACACCCGAGACTCTTCACTTGGTCAAGGATGCCGACTCCAGCCAGCTCGAGGCCATTCTCGCGGTGATGGAAGGCGCCAGCCTGGTGGTCCAGGGGCCGCCAGGAACCGGCAAGTCGCAGACGATCAGCAACCTCATCGGAGAGGCGCTGGCGCGCGGCAAGAAGGTCCTGTTCGTCGCCCAGAAGATGGCGGCCCTGGACGTCGTGAAGTCACGCCTGGATGAGTGTCATCTCGGCGATGCCGTGCTGGAGCTGCACAGCCACAAGAGCAACAAGAAGGCGGTCCTCGATTCGCTGCGCCGCGTGTTCGATAACGGGCGCCCCAGGGTACCGGATCGCTCAAGCGAGTATCAGCGTCTCGGCGAGGTGCGCGAGTCACTGGATAGCTATGTGGAAGAGCTCCGGGGACCTATCCTGGCCTCGCAGACCGACTACGTGACGGCACTGGGGAAAATGCTGCAGCTCCAGCGTGATGAACGCTTGCAGGCATTGCAGCGGATCGACTTCGAGCGTCTCCGCCACTGGGGCCCCCAGGAGCTGGCGCGAGGGCAGCGTGCCATGGATGCCATGGGTGATTATCTGGCCGAGTACGGGCCGCCCTCCGAGAATCCTTACCGTGACTCGCGGCGCCATGACCTGTCGCCCGGCGAAGAACAGGCGCTTCGCAAGCGGGTTCAGCAGGCCGCCGATCAACTGACGGAACTGAACGACAATGCCGTCAGCCTCGCCCAGGCCATGCAGCTGCCGATTCCGCAGGACTTCGATGACATTGCCATCCTTCAGCGGGCCGGCAAGCGAGCGCTCAATGCCCCGCACCTGGCCGGGGTAAGGGTAAATACCGAGCAGTGGCAGGCCCGTCGTGACGAGGTGCATCAGGCCATCGCTGCCGGTCAGGCGCTATCACGCACCCGTGACGCCATGCAGCCACGTTTCATCGAGGCGGTGTATGACGCCGACCTGCTGCCGATTCGCACCGGGCTCGCCGGACGGGCCGACAAGTGGTGGCGCATCTTTTCCGGCGAGTATCGGCGTGCCACTGCCACCTTGAAAGGCTATGCCCGCGGGCAGCTGACGGGCACGCCGGTAGACTGGCTGGGCTGGGTGGATGAGCTGCTGGAAGCCCAGCAACACCGCAAGACACTGGAGCGCCTGTCCCCCACCTGTCAGACCCTGTTCGGGGCACAGTGGCAGGGCGAGGAAAGTGACTGGTCGGTGCTGGCGCAGCTCGCCGAGTGGATCATCGATCTGTACGAGGCGATCGGCAAAGGGGAGTTGCCGGCGGGGCTGGCAGCCTTCCTGGATGGCAATCCGGACCTGCGTGAACACGCAAACCAGGTCGAGGCGCTGCAATCCCAGTCGGAGCGCGTCCGGGGAATGCTTCAGGATTTGTGCCGGCAGATTGAATGGGACGAGGAAGTCTCGGCGTTGACGCTGGACACCTGGCATCAGCGGCTTGCCGGCTGGCGGCACACCGCTCAACTGTATGCCGTGGTCCGCTTCAATCAGCTGAGCGAAGATCTCGAGAAAGCCGAGCTGGGGCACCTGACGGCAACCCTGGCCAGCTGGTCTCATGCACCGCGTGCCCTGAGCGCATGGCTGGAACTGAGCTATTTCGGCGGCCTGGTGGATCATGCCTATGTCGAGCGCCCGCGCCTGGCACGTTTCGACCGGCTGACTCACGAGCGCCTCATTCAGGAATTCAATCAGCTGGATGGGGCCAGCTTCCAGTACGCCCAGGAATCGCTGGTCGAGCGGCTGCATGCCAACCTCCCGTCCAAGTATGCGCCGGGGGAAATGGATATCCTGCGCCGGGAGTTCACCAAGAAGCGCCGCCACCTGCCCATTCGCAAATTGCTGCGTGAAGCCGGGGCCGTCATCCAGCAGGCCAAGCCGGTATTCATGATGAGTCCGATGTCGGTGGCGGGTTATCTCGCTCAAGGCAACCTGGACTTCGACCTGGTGATCTTCGACGAGGCGAGTCAGATCCCGGCCCCCGAGGCCCTGGGCGCCATCCTGCGTGGCCGTCAGGTCGTCGTGGTCGGCGACAGCAAGCAGATGCCTCCTACCAACTTCTTCGGGCAGTCTGTCGAGCTCAGTGACGAGGAGGCCGAAGAGAGCGCCACGGCCGACGTGGAGAGCATCCTTGGCATGATGAAGGCGCAAGGCATGCCGGAACGCATGCTGCGCTGGCACTACCGCAGTCGCCACCACTCCCTGATTGCCGTCTCGAACGATCAGTTCTACGACAATCAGTTATTGATCTTTCCCAGCCCGGGCGTCCACCCGGAGGCCAGGGGCCTGCATTTTCGCCACCTGCCGGAAACCCATTACGACCGGGGCGGTTCACGGACCAACGCCGGTGAAGCCCGAGCCGTTGCCGAGGCAGTGATCCAGCACGCCCGACAGTCGCCCCAGCTGTCGCTCGGGGTGGTGGCTTTCAGTACCGCGCAACGCGAAGCCATTCTGCTGGAGGTGGAGCGCCTGCGCCGCGAGCATGAGGAGCTCGAACACTTCTTCCACCACCACGATGGCGGTGACGAATTTTTCATCAAGAACCTGGAAAACGTCCAGGGTGATGAACGTGATGTGATCTTCATCAGTGTGGGGTACGGACGGACGTCGGCGGGCCGCCTGGGGCAAAACTTCGGCCCGATCAACAAGACCGGCGGCGAGCGACGCCTGAACGTGCTGATTTCCCGCGCACGGCTGGCCATGGATGTCTTTGCCAACTTCCAGGCCGACGAGCTGAAGGTGACCGAGTCATCGCCGTTCGGTATCCGTGCCTTGCACGCCTTCCTCAAGTACGCCGAGACGGGAGAGTTGCCGACCCACGAGATGACGGACAGGGAGCCGGATTCGCCCTTCGAGTGGGAGGTGATGCGAGCCATCCAAGATCTTGGCTACGAGGTCCAGCCGCAGGTGGGGAGTCAGGGCTTCTTCATCGATCTGGCGGTACGTGATCCCGAGGCTCCGGGACGCTTCCTGCTGGCCGTGGAATGTGATGGAGCCAGTTATCACAGCAGCGCCGTGGCCAGGGATCGGGACCGGTTACGGCAGTCGGTGCTGGAGGGTCTGGGCTGGCGATTCCACCGCATCTGGAGCACCGAGTGGTTCCGTAATGCCGCGACCGAGACCCAGCGCCTGAAGGAGGCCATCGAGGCCGCGCAGCGCCATCAGAAAGCCCTTGAAGCAACGAGCCCCGGCGCCGAGGAGGCCATCTCGGGTGAAAGCCCTCAAGACGCCCCGGGCCTCCCCATGGAGACCGACGACGACGCGGCTGAGCCACCGGCGATTTCGGCCAGCATCAAGCGAGAGACTGCCTCCCAGGCAGCGCCCGGTATCCCGGCCTACGCGCCAGTGAACACCAACACCCTGGGACTCTCGCCCGCTGACAGCCAGTTCGAGGAAATCCCCCGTGACCGACTTCAACAGGCCATTCATCGGGTGGTGGCACACGAAGGCCCCATGCACATCAAGATGCTGCTTTCGAGGCTGACCGACGCGACAGGCCTGCAGCGGGCCGGGGCGCGGATCCAGCGTCGGGTCGAGGCCGAGAGTCAGTCGCTGGAGCGTCAGGGACGTTTACAGCGTCAGGGGGACTTCCTGAATACGCCGGAACGGGCGGTACCGCCTCGGCGCGACTGGAGCAGCCTGCCGGCCAGTGAGCGCAAGTTTGAGCTCGTGCCGACCAGTGAACTGGAGCAGGCGCTCATGCTCACCCTGAAAGACAGTGTCTCGATCGAGCCAGTGGATGCGATGGGAGCGGCCATCAACCTGCTTGGCTTCAAGCGTCTGACCAAGCCGATTCGCCAGCGTGTCGAAACCGTGCTTCGTGAGCTACATGACCAGGGTAAGGTGCAGGAGCGCAACGGGCGTTTGCAGCTGGCCGACCCCACGGCTCACGAACATGTCTAGCAGCTTTAACTCCATGTACCGAAGGAGCGGATTGGACAGGACATGCTTGCAGGAGTGAAAGAGTCGCCTGAGCCAGCTGTCTTCCTTCGGTGGCAGCCGATGAGCAGATGGATGGCCGGCCGGCTTCCTGTTTCGTCTTGTGGCGGTGAGTCGCCGATCTCGATCAGGCGCCCTCCAGGCAGCCGAGTTGGCGACCCCGGGCGCCGCCGTGGTTATCAGGACACGGCCCCGTACACGCATGACTCGTGGGGCTTGCTTGATCGGCCCGTCCGGATGCGTGTCACCTATATGTCACCCGGCGCACCCACCAACGAAAAACCGCCACCCGGTATTATCCGTAAGTGGCGGTTTTTGCAGTAACTTTTGGCCCGCCCTATAGGATTCGAACCTATGACCTTTGCCTCCGGAGGGCAACGCTCTATCCAGCTGAGCTAAGGGCGGATGGCCGACACGTTCGACGTATCGACGCGCCGTATCCTAACCGCTGCGCCGCGAGGTGTCCAGCGCCGTGCCACACGGCTCTCCGTTACAGGGCGAAGATCTGGCGCAGGTCCGGAGTCTCCTCCTGCTCCTCCTCGATCGACAGCGAGGCCTCGATCGCCTTGAGGTGGCGGCCCATGAAGGCGGTGGCCCGTTCGCCGCGCCCAGCCTCGAGGTGGTTGATCAACTCGTCGTGATCGTGGGACTCGCAGCCCAGATGGCCGGCGCTGCCGTAGACGGCCAGGATCAGCGACGAACGCGAGCACAGCCGGCCGATGAACTCGGCCAGCGTGGCGTTGCCGGACAATTGGGCCAGGTGCTCGTGAAAGGCGGCGGAGAGCTTGATGGCGGTGCTCTGCTCGCCATCGCGGAGCGCCTGACGCTCGCGGCCGGCCAGCTCGCGCAGCTCGCGCACGTCGGCAGGGGTGATGCGCCGGGCCACGGCCTCCATGATGCCGCACTCGACCATCTGCCGGGCGGCAAAGACGTCGCGGGCTTCCTCCGCGGTGGGGCGGGTGACGCTGGCGCCGCGCCGGGGCGTGAGGGTCACCAGGTGCTCATGGGCGAGGCGCTGGAGAATCTTGCGGATGCCGGTCCGGCTGATCCCGAAGACATCGGCCAGCGCATCCTCGCGCAGCCGGGCGCCGGGACGCAGGCGATGCTCGATGATGGCATCGCTGATGGTGCGGTAGATGGCATCGTGGCGCTGGGCGCCGTCACCGTTCTTGCCGCGGCGACGCTTTGCCGGCTCGCCGCGAGCCGGTACCTGGCTGCCCTCCGACGATGGCTGCTCGGTCATGATCGGGTCCCCGTATCGGCTGTCATCGATACGGCCCATTGTATACGGATATGACCGCGAGCGACGACTTACCCGCCACACGCACGCGACGGCGGCCCGCCGCAGACCGGCGGACCGCCTGACGCGATCGACTCACTCACCCCAGGCGGCGATCGCCTGACGCTCCTCGTCGGTCATGTGGGTCATGTTGCCCAGCGGCATGTAGCCACTGCCGACGACCTGCTTGATCTGCGCCATCTGGCGCTCGATCTCGGCGCGGGTATCGAACATGACCCCGGCCGGGGCCGCCGTGAAGGCGGCGTGCGACGGGTTCTTCGAGTGGCAGACCGTGCAGCGCTCCTCGATGATCGGCTGGATGCGCGCCAGCGCTCCCTGCGCCTCGGCCGAGGCGGACGAGCCGGCGGAGGCGCTGGATGCCGCGGCATCGGCTGACGCCGGTGCCTCGCTCGCGGCCCGGGCACTGCCGGTGTCGGCCGCCCCCTTGTCGACCGGCGCCGACGACGGCGCGGCGAACCAGATGGCCACCAGGATCAGCGCCACGCCGGCGGCCGGATAGGCCGGACGGATGCGCCCGGCATGCATCAGCACGAAGAACTGACGGATCAGCGCCCCGGAGAAGATGAACAGCACCATGATCACCCAGGCATGGGGATGCGAGTAGGTGAAGGAATAGTGGTTGCTGAGCATCAGGAACACGACCGGCAGCGTGAAGTAGGTGTTGTGCACCGAGCGCTGCTTGCCGCGCTTGCCGTCGAGCGGGTCCGGCGTCTCGCCGGCCTTCATCGCCTTCACCATGCGCCGCTGGCCGGGGATGATCCAGAAGAACACGTTGGCCGACATGGCGGTGGCCATCACCGCCCCGGTCAGCAGGAAGGCCGCGCGCCCCGAGAAGATCTGCGTGCTGAGGTAGGCAACGATCACCATCATCACCGCCACGGCGATGCTCAGCAGCCCGTCCCGGGTCATGTTGGGGCTGATGCGCTTGCACAGCTCGTTGTAGACCAGCCAGCCGCCGAACAGGAAGGCCAGCGCCAGCAGGTTGGCCTGCCAGCCGGCCAGGTTGGCCGCCCAGGCCCAGTCGCTGGAATGATTGATCAGGTAGAAGTCCGGCTTGGCGAGATACAGCAGCAGGAACAGGCCGAACCCGGACAGCCAGGTGGTGTAGGCTTTCCAGAACGACCAGTGCAGGTCCGCGGGCAGCTTGGCCGGGGCACTGGCGTATTTCTGGTTATGGTAGAAACCGCCGCCGTGCACCGCCCACATTTCGCCGAAGACCCCCTTTTGCTGGTCCTCGGCGGCCTTGGGCGGGCGCAGGCTGTTGTCCAGCATGACGAAGTAGATCGATTCGCCGATCCAGGCGATCGCCGCGATGACGTGCAGCCAGCGCAGCAGCAGGTTTCCGAAGTCGATGAGGTACGCTTCCATCAGCCAATACTCGTGTTATGCATTGTTATTGCTTGCCGGCCCCGTGGCGGGCGTCAACTGCCGCGATAGGTCGAGTACCCATACGGCGACAGCAGCAGCGGCACGTGGTAGTGCGCCTCGGCGTCGGCCACGCCGAAGCGCAGCGGAATGCGGTCCAGGAAGCGCGGTGATGCGCCCGGCACCCGGCACGCGTCCAGATACTCGCCGGCATGGAACAGCAGCTCGTATTCACCGGCCGTGAAAGCCTCACCCTCCAGCAGTGGCGCATCACAGCGGCCGTCGTCGTTGGTGTGCACTTCCCCCAGGCGGGTGCGCGTGTCGCCCTCCAGGCGGAAGATCTCGATACGCAGGTTGCTGCCCGGGGTGCCCCGGGCGGTGTCCAGCACATGGGTGGTCAGACGTCCCATCGGTCAGCTCTCCTGAAAGTCGACAAGTCGGCAGGGGCGCGATGCACGCCCAGCAGGCATGCAGACAGTTTTAGCGCGACAAAGAGTACATTTCAAAATTTTTTTGTATACAGTTTAATGGTTAACCTGTTCTACACTGGGGGCGTCGCACCGACTCACCCCGTTTGTCATCGCTATCAGGAGCCTCCTTAATGACCGACGCGCTTCTCGACCCTCGCCCCAGCACCCTGGATCGTGCCGCCTTCGTCCGCCAGTTCGGCGACGTCTACGAGCACTCGCCGTGGATCGCCGAGCAGGCCTGGGACATCGGCCTGGACGCCCGCCACGACACCCCGGCGGGGCTCGCCGACGCACTGGCCGCGGTGCTCGACGCCGCCGACACCGAGCGGCAACTGGCGGTGATTCGCGCCCACCCCGACCTGGCCGGGAAGGCCGCCAAGAGCGGCGCCCTGACCGCCGACTCGACCCGCGAGCAGGCCGGCGCCGGGCTTGATCAGTGCAGCGAGGCCGAATACGAACGCTTTCACCGCTATAACGATGCCTACAAGGCACGTTTCGGCTTTCCCTTCGTGATGGCCGTGAAGGGCAGCGACCGTCACCGGATCCTGGCCGCTTTCGAGCAGCGCCTCGAGCATACCCCCGACGAAGAGCGGCGGACCGCCATCGAACAGATCCACCGCATCGCCCTGCTGCGCCTGAACGACCGCGTCACCCGCTAGCGCCGCATTGCGACCCGGAAAATGGAAGCCGTTTCCGTTGGCGGCGGACAGCCCCGGCGGGAGTGTGTATCCTTGTGCGCCAATAGACCGAGTCGCAATGGAGAACGGGGCGTGACAGTAGAGAATCGACGCAAGCCGGTCGGTCGGCCGGCCGGGTCCGGCAAGAGCAGCGGCGGCCACAGCCAGTCGCTGGTGCGTGGCCTGAACATCCTCGAGGGCCTGGCGGCGGCGCCCGGCGGACTGGGTCTGTCCGACATCGCGCAGATCGTCGGGCTGGCCCCCTCGACCACCCATCGCCTGCTGCAGGCCCTGCACAAGCAGGGCTTCATCACCCACGATGCCGAGCTGGGCCTGTGG
Organism: Halomonadaceae bacterium T82-2; assembly: GCA_001577635.1. Taxonomy (GTDB): domain Bacteria; phylum Pseudomonadota; class Gammaproteobacteria; order Pseudomonadales; family Halomonadaceae; genus Modicisalibacter. The sequence goes on from LSBP01000038.1 coordinate 14,629, forward strand.
AAGGTCGGCGTCAAGACCTTCCAGATCGGCAACACCTTCCTCGAGGCCCGCGACTTCGTCGCCACCGCCCGCCCCTTCCTGCGCAGCCTCACCCGGGACAGCGGCGAGACCGCCAACCTGGCGATCCGCGACGACGGCCTGGCGGTGTTCCTGGCCCAGAGCGAGTCCTCGCAGATGATGCGCATGATCACGCGCCTCGGCTCGCGGGCCCCCCTGCATGCCTCCGGCGTGGGCAAGGCGCTGCTCGCCTGGCTGCCGGACAAGGAGGTCGAGCGCATCCTGCAGAGCCGCGGCCTCAACCGGGTGACGCCCAACACCCTGGACACCCCGGCCCGGCTGCGCGAGAGCCTGGCCGAGATTCGCCGCCAGGGCTACGCCTGCGACCGCGAGGAGCATGCCATCGGCCTCAACTGCGTGGCCGCCTCGCTGCACGACGAGCACGGTGCCCCGCTGGCGGCGATCTCGGTATCCGGGCCGGTGGCGCGCATCCCCGAGTCGCGCCTGGCGGAACTGGGCGGCATGGTCAGCCGGGCGGCCCGCGAGATCACCACCCAGATCGGCGGTCATATGCCGCGCGTCGAGGACTGGTCGTAGACGCGGCCCCTCAGGTGTTGAGAATCACGCCGCCGTTGAGGTGCAGCGTCTGCCCGGTCATGTACGAGGACTCCTCGCAGGCCAGGTAGACGTAGGCCGGGCCCATCTCCGCGGGCTGGCCGGGACGGTCCATGGGCACCTGGGCGCCGAAGCCGGCGACCTTCTCCTCATCGAAGCTGGCGGGGATCAGCGGCGTCCACACCGGCCCCGGGGCCACCGCGTTGACGCGAATGCCGCGCCCCACCAGCGACTGCGCCAGCGAGCGCACCAGCCCCTGAATGGCCCCCTTGGTCGCCGAGTAGTCGATCAGCGTATTGTTGCCCTTGAAGGCATTGACCGACGAGGTGGCGATGATGGTGTCACCCTCGCCCATGAGCGGCACCACCTGCTTGGCCAGGTAGAAATGGCTGAAGATGTTGGTCTGGAAGGTGCGCGTGAGCTGCTCGTCGGGAATCTGGGTGACATCGTCCCAGTCGTGCTGCTCGGCGGCATTGTTGACCAGAATGTTGACGCCGCCGAACACCGCCCGGGCGCGCTCGACGACCTCGCGACAGAAGCCGGGGTCGCCGACGTCGCCACGAACCAGTTCGCAGCGCCGCCCCTCGGCCTCGACCCGCGCACGGGTGTCCTCGGCATCGTGCTCCTCGTCGAGATAGGCGAGCACGCAGTCCGCGCCCTCGCGGGCGAAGTGCAGCGCCACGGCACGGCCGATGCCGCTGTCGCCGCCGGTGATGATCGCCGTCTTGCCGGCGAGCTTGCCGGTGCCCCGGTAGCTGTCGCGGATGAACAGCGGCTCGGGGCGCATGTCGGCCTCGATGCCGGGCTGCCGGTGCTGTTCCTGAGGGGGTTGCTTGCGTTCGCTCATGGCCGTCACTCCTGTGTGCATGTCGCGCCGTCTCCCTGGCGCGGCCGGTCACTGCAAGGTAGATGCGCCCCCGCGCCGACTCAAGCCGCGACAGCGTGCCGAGACGCCCCGCGGCCGCTACACTAGCGCCCGACATTTTGCCGACCGCGAGGCCATGCCGATGACGTCCCACCTGCTTTCCGTCGATTCCCTCTCCCGCGACCACGTCGACCACCTGCTGCGCGTCGCCGGCCGCATGGAGCCCATCGCCCAGCGCCGCAAGGTCACCCGCGTGCTGGAAGGCGCGGTGCTCGGCAACCTGTTCTTCGAGGCCAGCACCCGCACCCGGGTGAGCTTCAACGCCGCCTTCTGCCGGCTGGGCGGCAGCGTCTGCGACACCACCGGCTTCACCTTCTCGTCGATGGCCAAGGGCGAGTCGCTCTACGACACCAGCCGGGTGCTGGGCGGCTACTGCGACGCCCTGGTCATGCGCCATCCGGACCAGGGCTCGGTGGCCGAGTTCGCCGAGGCGGTCAACGTGCCGGTGATCAACGGCGGCGACGGCCCGGGCGAGCACCCCAGCCAGGCGCTGCTCGACCTCTACACCATCGACAAGGAATTCACCCGCCTCGGCAAGCACCTGGCCGGCGCCCACATCCTGCTCACCGGCGACCTGCGCCACGGGCGCACCGTGCACTCGCTGATCAAGCTGCTGTCGCTCTATGATCCGCTGCGCATCACCCTGGTCTCGCCGCCGGGACTGGAGATGCCGCGCGCACTGATCGACCTGGCGGCCTCGCGCGGCCACCGGGTCGAGGAGCGCGAGAGCCTCGACAGCGACTTCAGCGACCTCGACGTGGTCTACACCACGCGCATCCAGAAGGAGCGCTTCACCGAGGAGTTCTCCGAGAGCTTCGCCGGGCTCTCCCGGGACTTCCACGTCGACAAGGCGTTTCTCGACCGCCACTGCAGCGCCACCACCGTGGTCATGCACCCGCTGCCGCGCGACAGCCGGCCCGGCACCAACGACCTCGACGTCGACCTGAACGGCGACCCGCGCCTGGCGATCTTCCGCCAGACCGACAACGGCATCCCCGTGCGCATGGCGATCTTCGCCACCCTGCTCAAGGTCGAGGACCTGATCGAGCAGGACCTGCGCGACGTGCGCTGGTTCGTGCCGAAGACCGTCGGCGTCGACGACCGCACGCTCTGACGGCGGTCCAGAACGACGCACGGCCGGCCCTTGCGGGCCGGCCGTGTTGCATTCAGGCAGGAGGCACGTCAGCCGAGCGGGCGCGCCGGTAGCCCCTCCCCGGCGGCAAACCAGCTTTCGAGGATCAGCTGGGCGGCCAGGCCGTCGACGCTTTCCTCGCGATAGTTGCCGCGATGCCCGCGCTCGCGGGCGATGCTCTTGGCCTCGCGGGTCGAGCCGCGCTCGTCGACCATCTCGCAGGGCTTGCCGTAGCGGCCGTAGAGGCGCTTGCCGAACTTGCGCGCGCGCGTGCTCATGGTCGTCTCGCTGCCGTCGTTGTCGATCGGCAGGCCGACCACGAACAGGTCCGGGCGCCACTCCTCGACCAGCCGCGTCACCACGGCCCAGTCGGGGATGCCGTCGCGGGCCGGCAGCGGCTCCAGTGCCGTGGCGCGGCGGATCAGCTCGTTGCCCACCGCCACGCCGATGCGCCGGGTGCCGAAGTCGAAGGCCAGGATCAGGCGTTCGCCGCTCAACTGTGCCCCGCCTCGCCGGTCAGCAGGTTGAGGTCGATGCCGAGGATCCCGGCGGCGGCGTTGAGGCGCTGTTCCGGCGGCAGGTCGAAGATCACGCCGGGCTGGGCCTCGACGGTCAGCCAGGTGTTTTCCTTGAGCTCGCTTTCCAGCTGGCCGGCCTCCCAGCCGCAGCAGCCCAGGCAGACGATGAACTGCTCCGGGCCCTCGCCGCGGGCCAGCGCCTTGAGCATGTCCATCGACGTGGTCAGGGCGATGTCGTCGGCGACCTGGATGCTCGAGTCCCAGGGCTCGGCGCTGCCGCGATGCAGGATGAAGCCGCGGTCGCGATGCACCGGCCCGCCGTAGTAGACCGGCTGGTCCCGCGCCGGGCAGGCATCGGCATCGATGTCGAGCTGCTCGAGCAGGGCGTCCAGCGTCAGCTCCAGCGGATGGTTGACGATCACGCCCATGGTGCCGTCATCGTCGTGATCGCACAGATAGCTCAGGCTGCCGGCGAAGTTGGGATCCTCGAGATGAGGCATCGCCAGCAGGAAATGGTTGCGCAAGCTTTGCATGGGCCTCCCGGGCGTCAGCGCACGCCGAAATTGTTGCCTTTGCCGTACCGCCAGACCCGCGTGATGGTGAGGCTGTCGCGCGCACCCATGCCCTTGTCGAAGGGCCGGTAGGGCGCGGCGCCTCGCACGGTGTCGAGGGCGGCCTGGTCGAGTCGGGGCTTTCCGGAGGATTGTATCACCTCTGCCTGGCGCAGCTGACCGTCGCGGCCGATGACCACGCGGATGCGCAGCTGGCCGTCGAGATCCGGCGGCGCCGGGTAGAAGCGGTTGCCGTAGGTTTCCACGCGCCGCGTCCAGTCCGCCTCGTAGCGCGCCTCGGCGGCCTTGCGGGCGGCGCGCTGGCTGGCATCGCCCTCGCCGCCGCCGGCCGGGGCGGCGTCGAAGCCGCGCTCGCGGACGCTGGACGTGGCCTGGGCCAGCAGGTCCCGGCCGCTCGCCGCCGACGCATCACGCCGCGGTTTCGGTGGCTCGTCAGGAGACGGCGGCGGCGGTGCTGAATCCGGTGCCGGCGCGGGCTCGGGCGCCGGAGCCGGGGGGGGCTCGGAAGGCGCCGCCGGTTCATCGGGGGCGGTCGGCTCGGGCGGCGGTGCCGGCGAGTCGGTCGCCGCGG
>LSBP01000014.1 GCA_001577635.1 Halomonadaceae bacterium T82-2
CCCGACGTGTCAAGCGGCGTTTTTCGTCGTGGCGATCGGTGAAAACCGATCCCGCGGCGGCCGCCGGCCTGCCGAATCGTGGGAGAGCATTCTAGGCGTTTCGAAGCGCTCTGGCAAGGGCGATTTTCATCGCCGCCTTCCAGAAACCTTCGAGGAAACAACCACTTGCTTCTCCTCTCCACCGCCGGCGACGTGTCCCGTCGTCGGCAGCGGATGCGTACTTTACGGATCACAACGGCGGGATGCAAGCCCTTTCTTGCGACCAGGGTCGAAAAAAATCGACCACCCCGCCACACGTCCTATTCTGCCGCGCTTTCCGCCGCCTCCCGCGGGCGCCCGACCTCGTCGACCAGCGACAGGATCGAACGGTAGGGAATGCCGCCGTGGGCCGCCAGGCCGATCTCGCAGGTCCTCGAGTTGGAGTAGCCCACCTCGCAGCCGGCGACCGCCTCGGCCAGCCCCGTCAGCGCCGAGGCATTGAGCTCCGGCACCTGCAGGCCCTTGTCACCGGCGAAGCCGCAGCAGGTGATCTCCGGCGGCACCACCACCTCCTCGGCACAGGCCCGGGCCAGGGCGATGAAGGTGTCGGCCAGCCCCATGCGCGTACTCGAGCAGGTGACATGCACGGCGACACGCGCCTTCTTGGGCGTGATGGCAAGCCGCGGCAGCACCTGGTCATGCACAAAGCCCACCGGCTCGTGCAGCGCGAGACGCGCATCCAGGGTTTCCTGCATGCGCAGCGTGCAGGGGCTGGTGTCACAGAGAACCGGATAGCGGCCGTTCTCGCTGGCGGCCAGCAGGGCGGCGTTGAGTTCACCCGCCTTGCGGTCGGCTTCCGCGAACTGCCCCTTGGACTGAAATGCCATGCCGCAGCACTGCCCGCCCAGCGATTCCGGCAGGATGACCTCGAAACCCGCCTTGTCGAGCAGCGACAGCGTCACCTCCATCACCGAGCGCGTCTCGTCATCGCCTCGCGAGCGACCGAACACCCGTGTCGCACACGAGGGCAGATAGACCACTCGGGGCGCCCCCGGCTTCTCGCGGCGCGGCCGGTCGAGCACGCGCACCGGTGCCGCGTCCGGCAGCGTCGGCAGCCACTGCGGCAGGCGCTGTCCGCTGGCCCGCCGCAGCGTGCCGGTGAACCGTGTCATCGCCGGCGTACCCAGTAGCCCATGCGTCATGTCGGCGGCCTTAAGCGCCCCGCGGGCCAGCTGCGTCACGCCATTGAAATGGGCACCGAGACGATGCGCCATCCCCGCCTTGCCGGCCTGGTGGTCGTGCCGCCACGCCCGCACCAAATCGCCAGTATTGATGCCCACCGGGCACTGGGTCGCACACAGCCCGTCGGCCGCACAGGTATCGATGCCGTCGTAGACATACCCCTCGCGCAGCGTTGCCAGCCGTTCGCGGGCCTCGGCGTCGGCCTGCTCGCCCAGGGCCTCGAGCCGGGCCATCTCGCGACGCACGACGATCCGCTGGCGCGGCGTCAGCGTCAGGGCCCGCGACGGGCACACCGACTCGCAGAAGCCGCACTCGATACAGGTATCGACAATCGGGTCGGCGGCCGGCAGCGGCTTGAGGTTCTCCAGATGCAAGGTCGGGTTGCGACTCAGGATCACCTCGGGGTTGAGCAGGTTCCCGGGGTCGAACAGTGCCTTGATCGCCCACATCAGGGCATAGGCCTCGGTGCCCCACTCGCGCTCGACGAAGGGCGCCATGTTGCGCCCGGTACCGTGTTCGGCCTTGAGCGAGCCGCCATACTCGACCGCCACGAGCTGCGCCACGTCCTCCATCAGCGCCCGGTAGCGCTCGGTCTCGCCCGGCTTCTCGAACCCCTGGGGGAAGACGAAGTGCAGGTTGCCCTCCAGCGCATGACCGAAAAGGATCGCCTGAGCGTAGCCGTGGCGGCGGAACACTTCGGTGAGCGCCAGCACGCCTTCGTCGAGACGCTCGACCGGGAAGGCGACATCCTCGATCACCACCGTGGTGCCGACCTCACGCACGGCCCCCACCGCCGGAAACAGCCCCTTGCGGATCTTCCAGTAGAGGGCGTACTGCGCCGGGTCGCGGGTGAAGACCACCGGCTCCAGCGTGGCCACCCCCTGCAGGGCCGCCTGCACCGCCTCGATGCGCGCGGCCAGCTGCCCGGCATCGTCGCCGCGCACATCGACGAGCAGTGCCGCGGCTCCCTCGGGCAGGGTCGCCAGCGCCTCCGGCATGCCGGGCTGGTCGGCCACCGAGCGCAGCGCCGCCCGGTCCATCAGCTCCACCGCCGAGACCGGCGTGGCCTTGAGCGCGATGGTCGCCCGGCAGGTGGTCGCCATGTCGGGGAAGAAGATCAGCGCCGCCGCCTTCTCGGGCTCGTCGGGCACGGTGTCGTAGGTGATGGCGCTGATGAAGCCCAGCGTGCCCTCGGAGCCGATCATCAGGCGCGTCAGGATATCCAGGCCGTCGCGGTAGTCGACCAGGCTGTTGAGCGCATAGCCGGTGGTGTTCTTCAGCCGGTACTTGTGACGGATCTTCTCGGCGAGGGCCGTATTGGCCCGCGTCTCGCGCCCCAGCCGCTCCAGCTCGTCGAGCAGCTTGTCGTGCGAATCCCTGAAGGCCGCCACGCTGTCCGGGTCGGCGGTATCCAGGCAGGTGCCGTCGGCCAGCACCACTCGCAGGTCGCGCAGGGTGCGATAGCTGTTCTGCGCCGTGCCGCAGCACATGCCCGAGGCGTTGTTGGCGGCGATGCCGCCGATCATGCAGCTGCCGATCGACGCCGGGTCGGGACCGATCTTGCGCCCGTACGGCGCCAGCAGCTGATTGGCCCGGGCGCCGATGATTCCCGGTTGCAGGCGGATCGCTCGCCCCGCGTCGAGAATCGCGTACTCGCGCCAGCCCTGGTTGAGCTGGATCAGCACCGAATCACCGACGGCCTGGCCGGACAGCGAGGTGCCCGCGGCGCGAAACGTCATCGGCAGCCCGCGCTCCCGGCAGGCGCGCATCACGACACCCAGCTCCGCCTCGTCGAGAGGGCGCACCACCAACTGCGGAATCAGCCGGTAGAAGCTGGCATCGGAACCATAGGCCAGCAGGCGCAGCGGATCATGGATCAGGCGCTCGTCGGGCAGCGTTTCGCGCAGCGCCTCGAGCAGGTCACGATAGGCCGGCGTCATGCGTCCGCCTGCCCGGGGGCGTCAGCATGGCGCACGATCACCACCAGTTCGCGAGGGCCGTGGACCCCGTAGGCCAGCGTCTGCTCGATGTCCGCGGTCTTGCTGGGCCCGGAGATCAGCAGCGCATTGGTGGGCATGCCCTGCGCCCAGCCGTGAGCCTCGACCACGTCGAAGAAGGTGTCCTCGATGGTCTCGGCGTCCAGCACGGCGATGTGCAGCGGCGGCACCAGGCTCAGCCGGCGCGGCTCGTCGGGGGTCGGCCACAGCCACAGGCTGCCGGTCTCGGCGATGGCACCCCGGGTCGAGGTCAGGCCGGCCTCCAGCGTCTCGAACTGCTCGCGACTCCAGGCCGCAATATCACGGTCGGCATCGACCAGCATCACGCCGCCGTCGGCCAGCGCCGCCCGCGCCTCGACGGCGACCGGGTGTTCGCGCCCCACACCGAGTCGGGTCACGCCCTTGTCGCGCAGGACGGCGGCCAGGGCCTGCGTCCATTCGCCCCGCGCGGCGTGATGCACCTCGCCGTGCACCGCGGTGATCATCGACTCGAAACGCGCCAGCCGCTCGGCGGGCGTCCAGCCGCGCCCGGTCATCACCGAGAAGTCGCTCTCGGGCGCACTCAGCGCCCCGTCGGCACGTTCGCGCAGGCGCTTGAGAATGGTCTCGCGGGCACTCATGACTCGCTCTCCCCGGTGGTGTCGTGGTCCTGGCGATGGCGCTTGACCAACGCATGCAGCGTGGTCGATGCCGGCTTCGGTGCGGTGCGGTAGTCGGTCCAGGGACGCAGCGTCGACGGCGCCAGCCCGCGCAGCTTGCCGGCCATGCCGGTACCGGCCCGCCAGGCCCCGGGATGGGTGGCCAGCCACTGCCAGCTCTTCCAGGCGAACACCTCCTTGCGGTTGCGCTTGACCCCGGCCCCCGGCACGTTGCCGCGCCCCTCGCCGACCGACTCCTTGCGCAGCCGCACCAGCAGATCGGGAATCGGAATCTTCACCGGACACACCTCGCCGCAGGCCCCGCACAGGCTCGACGCGCTGGGCAGGTCGCGGGTCGCCTCCAGGCCCATCAGGTGCGGCATCAGGATCTTGCCGATCGGCCCCGGATAGGTGGTGCCGTAGGTATGCCCGCCCACCCGGGTGTAGACCGGACAGTGGTTCATGCACGCCCCGCAGCGGATGCAGCGCAGGGTGTCGAGCAGCTCGTCGTCCTGGTAGATGGCCGAGCGCCCGTTGTCGACCAGCACCAGGTGGACCTCCTCGGGCCCATCATGCTCGTCCGCCCGGCGCGGCCCGGAGATCATGTTGAAGTAGGTGGTCACCGGCTGGCCGGTCGCCGAACGGGTCAGCAGCGCATAGAGCGGCGGCACGTCGCGCAGCTGCTCGACCACCTTCTCGATGCCGGTCACCGCGATGTGCACCGGCGGCACCGTGGTGGTCATGCGGCCGTTGCCCTCGTTCTCGACCAGGCACAGCGTGCCGGTCTCGGCGACCGCGAAGTTGACCCCCGAGATCCCCACGTCGGCGGCCATGAAGCGCTCGCGCAGCTGGGCACGCGCCGCCGCGGTCATGGCGTCCACGTCGCGGGTACGCTCGGTGCCGGTCTTGTCGTGGAGGATGTCCGAGATCTCGTCGGTGTTGAGGTGGATCGCCGGCATGATGATGTGCGAGGGCGTCTGCTCGTTGAGCTGCACGAGGTACTCGCCGAGATCCGACTCCAGCGCCTCGATGCCCGCCGCCTCGAGATGCGCATTGAGGTGCATCTCCTCGGAGACCATCGACTTGCCCTTGATCACCGCCTTCGCCTCGCGCGCCTGGCAGATCTCGCGGACGATGCGGCAGGCCTCGTCACCGTCGCCGGCCCAGTGCACGCGGATGCCGTTGGCCTGGCAGTTGGCCTCGAGCTGCTCGAGCAGGTCCGGCAGGCGGGACAGCGCGCGCAGGCGAATGTTGGCGCCCAGCTCGCGCAGCGTCTCCACGTCCCACTCGCTGAAGACGCTGCGCCGCTTGTCCATCAGCCCGTCCATGGCGCGCCGGAAATTGCTGCGGATCTGCGGGTTGCCCAGCGCGTCATGCGCCTGGCGATGGAAGGCCTGCGGGGTATAGGTCTGAACGCTCATGAGGTGCGCCTCCACAGATAGCTGGCGATGTGTTCGCCACGCACCGGGCGCTGCTGCTGCTCGAGGTGGCCGTCGATGTTCATCAGGCAGCCGCAGTCCGAGGTCACGAAGTGCTCGGCGCCGGCCTCCTCGATGGCGCGCGCCTTGTCGTCGACCATCGCCCCCGAGACTTCCGGGTGGCGTACCGCGAAGGTCCCGCCGAAGCCGCAGCACTCCGCCGCGCGCGCCTGCTCGACCAGCTCCACGTGCTCGAGCTGGCCGAGCAGCGCCGGGCCGGTGTCGGCCACCCCCATCTCGCGTCGGGCACTGCACGAGGTGTGCATCGCCACGCGCTGCGGCTCGCCGCGATCGGTCAGCGTCACATGGCAGACATGCACCAGGAACTCGGTCAGCTCGAAGATCCGCCCGGCCAGCTCGCGGGCCTGCGCCTCGCGCCCGGTGCCGGCGAACAGCTGCGGGTAATGGGTACGCATCATCCCGCCGCACGACCCGGAGGGCACGATCACCGGCCACGGCTCGGGGAACAGGTCGAGCTGCGCGGCCGCCACCGCCCGGGCCTCGTCATGGTAGCCGGAGGTGTAGGCCGGCTGGCCGCAACAGGTCTGGTCGTCGGGAAACACCACCTCGATGCCCTCCCGCTCGAGCAGGCGGATGCCGTCGAGCCCGGCGCCGGGATAGAAGAGATCGATCAGACAGGTGCCATAGAAGTACACCTTGTCCGGCCTGGGGGGGTATTGCTTGAGTGGCGTCATGTCCTCTCCTCGAGCCAGTTGCGTCGCGACCCGGGCACCGCGCCGCGCTGGCGCCGAGCTCTAATTGGTAAAACCAATTGACAATTGATGTTGGGGAACCTTATGGGCAAGGTTAGGCGAGAGTCAAACGTCAGCGTAACAAACTCGCCGTCCGACGCTTTAGACTTTGGTATTGCCTGCCCGAGCGGCAACGGCAACTTGTTGTCATACCACTGAAATCCCCTGTCTCCAGCGAGGTTGCGAGCGCCCGGCATCTCGCTAGAATTGGTAAAACCAATTTGACATTAGCCGCCCCGTCACGCCTTTGACACAATCTGTCGACCGCTCGCGACAGGGCGGGCCCAGCCACCCGGTATCCCGAGAACACGTCATGGTCTATCAGCCGGTCCGACAACCGCGTATCGCCGACGTCATCACCGAACGCCTCGAGTCGATGATCCTCGAGGGCAGCCTGGCGCCGGGCCAGCGACTGCCGTCGGAACGCGAACTGGCCGAGCGCTTCGGCGTGTCGCGCCCCTCGCTGCGCGAGGCGATCCAGAAGCTCTCGGCCCGCGGCCTGCTGAGCAGCCGTCAGGGCGGCGGCACCTTCGTCAGCGAGGAACTCAAGAGCGGCTATAGCGACCCGCTGCTGGAGATGCTCTCGCGCCACGGCGAGTTCCATCTCGACCTGCTCGAGTTCCGCGACGCCCTGGAAGGCATCGCCGCCTATTACGCGGCCCTGCGCTCCACCCCGGCCGACAAGGAACTGCTGATCCGGCGCTTCGAGGAGCTCCAGGCCAGCTACGCCGAGCCGGCGCTGCAGGACGACCCCAATCGCGAGGCCAAGGCCGACGCCGCCTTCCACCTGGCGATCGCCGAGGCAGGGCACAACGTGCTGCTGCTGCATACCATCCGCGGCATCTTCCACCTGCTGGAGAAGAGCATCGTCTCCAACCTGGCGCACCTGTTCGAGAAGCCGGGTTCCCGCGAGCAGCTGATGACCCAGCACCGCGCGCTGCTCGATGCCATCCTCGAGGGCCGTCCGGAGGACGCCCGCCTGCTGGCCCACGAGCACCTGGTGTTCGTCGAGGAAGGGCTGCTCGAACTGGAGCGCGCCGAGACCCGCGCCCAGCGTGCCCTGCGCCGCGCCCAGGCCCTGCCCGAACGCGGCGACTGATTCCACGAGCCCGAGGAGCGCCCATGCAGGCCACCCGCTTGCCCAGACGCTGGCGTCGACTGTTGCTGCTGCTGGTCCCGCTGGGGCTGGCCCTGAGCGTCTGGCAGGTCTCGCTGCTGGCCCGCGAGGAAGCGCTCGATGCCCTGTACGCCGAGGGTCGCAACGAGCTGCGGCTGTCCGCCGCCGGCGTCTCCGCCTACCTGTCGCGCCACGACTACCTGCCGCACCTGCTGGCCAGCCGCGAGGCCGTGCGCTACGCCGTCACCCACCCCGACGATCCGGCGGCGGTGATGCGCCTCAACCGCCTGTTCGACGACTTCCGCGGCATTGCCGATGTCTCCGACATCTACCTGCTCGACGCCACCGGCACCACGCTCGCCGCCAGCAACTGGAACCTGCCGCACAGCTTCGTCGGCCAGAACTACGGCTTTCGTCCCTACTTCCTCGACGCCATGCAGGGGCGGATGGGGCGCTTCTACGGCCTGGGCACGCAATCCGGCGAGCGCGGCTACTACTTCTCGGCGCCGGTGCGCGTCACCGATGCCCGGGGCGGGCATATCGCCGGGGTGCTGGTGGTCAAAGTGCTGGTCGCGCCGCTGGAGGCCAACTGGACGAGCCTCAACGGCGAACTGCTGGTCAGCGACGAACACGGCGTGGTGTTCATGGCCAGCTCGCCGGGGCTGCGCCTGGCCAGCCTGCGTCCGCTGCAGGCCGGCGAGCGCGAGCGCCTGAACGCCACGCGCCGCTACGACGGCGCCCACCTGCCGCTCCTGGACCTGACTCGCCTGGGCCGGCGCCGCGACGGCTCGCGCCTGATGACCTTTGCCGCCGGCCCGCTGGAGGGGGAGCGCTTCCTCTCGGTGACCCGCGAGCTGCCGGCCCTGAACTGGCAGATGCGCATGCTCAAGCCGCTGCACTCCCTGGAAAGCGCCCAGTGGCAGGCCGGCATGCTGGCCGCCGGGCTCTACGGCGTGGTGATCCTCGCCGGCGGCATCGGCTGGCAGCGCTGGCGCCTGCGCCGGGAGCGCGAGCTGTTCGCCAGTCGCGAGCGTCGGGCCCTGGCCGAGGGGCAGGCCCGGGTGCGCGGCATCATCGACCGCACCCGCGCCGGCCTGCTGGTGCTCGACGAGCATGCCGCCCTGACCTACCTCAACCCCACCGCCCAAGCGCTGTTCGGCCAGACGCCGCAGAGCGTCGAGGGGCGCCACCTCACCGAGCTGCTCGCGCCGGCCGATGCGCGCAGCATCGCCGCCCTGCGCCACGCCCGCCAGTCGCCGGCCATCGAGGTGCTGGCCCTGCGCCCCGGCGGCGACGGCATTCCCCTGGAGCTCACCGTCAGCCGGCTGGTCAGCCCCCACGGCCAGCGCTGGCTGGCCACGGTGTTCGACATCAGCGAACGCAAGGCCCAGGAACACGCCCTGGCCCGCGCCCGCGACCAGCTGGAGCAACGAGTCGCCGAGCGCACCCGCGATCTGCTGGCCTCCAACCAGCGGCTGTCCTCGGAGATCGACGAGCGCAAGCGCGCCGAGGCCAGTCTGCGCCAGACCCAGGACGAGCTGGTCCAGGCCGCCAAGCTGGCGGTCCTCGGCCAGATGGCGGCGGGCATCAACCACGAGCTCAATCAGCCGCTGGCGGCGATCCGCGCCTACGCCGAGAATGCCCGGACCTTCATCGAGCGCGGCCGCCACGAGACCGCCGACGCCAACCTCGAGCAGATCGTCGAGCTCACCGCACGGATGGCCGAGATCAGCGCCCAGCTCAAGCAGTTCTCGCGCAGAAGCGGCGACAACCTGGCCCCCGTCTCCGTGCAGGCGAGCTTCGGCTACGCCCTGCGCCTGTACCGCTCGCGGCTGGTCGATGCCGGGGTGACGATCACCCGTGACTGGCCGCCCGGCGATGTCTGGGTGCATGCCGACCTGGTGCGCCTCGAGCAGGTGCTGGTCAACCTGATCGGCAACGCCCTGCAGGCGATGAGCGAGACGCCCGAGCCGCACCTGTGGCTGCGCATCCGGCCCGGCGAGACGGTGCGCATCGAGGTGCGCGACAATGGTCCGGGCATCGCCGAGGATCACCTCGGCCGGGTCTTCGAGCCCTTCTTCACCACCAAGGCCACCGGCAAGGGGCTGGGCCTGGGGCTGTCGATCTCGGCGCGCATCATCGACGACCTGGGCGGCCAGCTCGACGCCGGCAACGTCGCGTCCGGCGGCGCCTGCTTCACCATCACCCTGCCGGCCTGTGCCGCGCCGGCCACCGCCGAGCCGCCCCCCGAGGAGGAACGCCATGCATGAGTCGGACGCCACCCCGGTGCTGATCGTCGACGACGAGGAACACCTGCGCATCACCGCCGGCCAGACCCTGGAGCTGGCCGGCTATCAGCCGCAGGCGGTCGGCGACGCCGAGTCCGCGCTGGCCCGGCTCGAGGCCGACTTCCCCGGCGTGGTGGTCAGCGACATCCGCATGCCCGGCATGGACGGTCTGGCGCTGCTGCGCGAAGTGCGCCGCCGCGACCCCGACCTGCCGGTGATCCTGATCACCGGCCACGGCGACATCTCCACGGCGGTGGAGGCGATGCGCGAGGGTGCCTGGGACTTCCTCGAGAAGCCCTTCGCCGGGGAGCGGCTCACCGACGTGGTGCGCCGCGCCGTCGAAAAGCGCCGGCTGAGCCTCGAGAACCGCCGCCTCAAGGCCGAACTGGAGGCCCAGCGCGCCGCCCCCGGCCCCCGCATCGTCGGCCGCACCCCGGCCATGCAGCACCTGACCACCATGCTCCAGCGCATCAGCCAGGTGGAAACCGACGTGCTGCTGTTCGGCGAGACGGGCGTGGGCAAGGACCTGGTCGCGCGCTCGCTGCACGAGCGCAGCCGGCGCGGCGGCCAGCCGTTCGTCGCCATCAACTGCGGGGCGGTGCCGGAGAACATCATCGAATCCGAGCTGTTCGGCCACGAGAAGGGCGCCTTCACCGGCGCGGTGGAACGGCGCATCGGCAAGTTCGAGCACGCCAGCGGCGGCAGCGTGTTCCTCGACGAGATCGAGTCGATGCCGCTGTCGCTGCAGGTCAAGCTGCTGCGCGTGCTGCAGGAACGCAGCATCGAGCGGCTGGGCTCGAATCGCGCCGTGCCCCTGGACATCCGGGTGATCGCCGCCACCAAGGTGGACCTCAGGGCGGCAGCCGAACGCGGCGAATTCCGCGAGGACCTCTACTACCGGCTCAACGTGGTGACCCTGCCGATCCCGCCGCTGCGCGAGCGCCGCGAGGACGTGCCGCTGCTCTTCCAGCATTTCGCGGTGGTCGCCGCCAATCGCAGCGGGCTCGAGGCACCGCCGCTGGACGCCGCCGGCGTCTCGGTGCTGATGGCCCACGACTGGCCGGGCAACGTGCGCGAGCTGCGCAACCTCGCCGAGCGCTTCGTGCTGCTGGGCGCGGCCGACGATTACCGGCTCGATCGCCTGCTGGAGGGCCACGACGGCGGTGCCACCGCGCTGACCCTGCCCCGCCAGGTCGAGCTGTTCGAGAAGAGCCTGATCAGTCAGGCGCTCGCCACGCATCACGGCCGGGTCAGCACCGTCTGCGCGCACCTGGGCCTGCCGCGCAAGACCCTCTACGACAAGCTCAGGAAGTACGACCTGCCCGCCGAGGACTATCGCCAGCGCCCGGGCGCCGACTGAGCGGGCTTACTGCCGCACGCTCATTGCCACAGTCGGGTGCTGTGGGCCAGCAGGTCGAGCAGGGTCTGCCAGGGCGGCAGCCAGGGCGCCAGCCCGGCCGCCAGCAGCAGCATGACCATCGAGTTGCCCGGCTCCCGATAGTCGAACAGCTTCATCGCCGTGCCGAAGGAGCGCTTGAGCCGCGAGCCGACCAGGTCGACGCTGTAGAGCTCGTCGAGCAGCAGGTGGATAATGCCCCCCACCACCAGGGCCACGCCCTGCGCCCAGGCCTGCCAGGCCGGCTGGGCGAGCCATTGATAGCTCAGCGCGGTGGTGGTCAGCCCGCACAGGCCCATCGCCAGCAGCGAGTGCCAGATGCCGCGGTGCACGCTGAAGCGCCGGAAGATCGCCCCGGCGCCGTAGCGCACCGCGACATACAGCCCGCCGCAGCCGACCAGCAGCATCGCCGGGCTGACCCGCCCCTGCAGCCAGCAGGCGCCGGCGACCACCGCCAGCAGGGCGAAGAGGTTGAAGATCAGGCGAATGGCCCGGGAATGGTCGGAGTCGATGTCCGGCAGGATGCCGCCGAAGGCGGTCAGTGCAGCCAGCGAGGCGCCCTCGGGGGGCGTCCACAGGGTCGCCTGCCAGCCGCCGACGGCCAGCAGCGCGCCACCGGCCACGGCCACGCTGAAATGAGTCTTGAAGTCGGCCACGCGCCGCCACCTGCGAATGACTGGATGTAAATCCAGATTATCGCGCACGGCACCTCGGAAAAACAATCAGTTGAGCGCGAGAAACCGGCCCCCGGAGCGCCGTCCGGAGGCCCGGGCCGTCAGGCGGGATCGGTTGCGGCGAGGTACTCGTCCTTCAGCGTGACGTAGTTGCCGGCGGTATAGGTGAAGAACTGCCGCTCGGCCTCCTTCAGGGGGCGCAGCGACCGGGCCGGGTTGCCGGCGTAGACGTGCCCGCTTTCCAGGCGCTTGCCGGGCGTGACCACCGCGCCGGCGGCGATGATCACCTCGTCCTCGACCACGGCGCCATCCATGATGGTGGCATTCATGCCCACCAGCACCCGGTCGCCCACGGTGCAGCCGTGCAGGATCGCCTTGTGACCGATGGTCACGTCGTCGCCGATGCTCAGCGGGTAGCCGCCGGGGTTGTAGTCGCTGGCGTGGGTGATGTGCAGCACGCTGCCATCCTGAATGCTGACCCGCGCACCGACGCGGATGCGGTGCATGTCGCCGCGCACCACCGCCATCGGCCACACCGAGCAGTCGTCGCCCAGCGTCACGTCGCCCAGCACCACGCAGTCCGGGTCGATGTAGACGCGCTCGCCGAGCTGCGGCGTGTAGCCGCGAAAGGTTCTCAGGTTCATGATTCGTCACCTCCTCGCGATTCAGAACAGTCCCGACAGCAGTACCACCACCACCAGCGGAATGGAAACGTAGCGCACCAGGGCGCGCCAGGTGCGGAAGCCGCCCGGCCCGGCATCCAGGGCACGCTCGGCGGCCTCGGCGGACATCACCCAGGCCGCGAAGATGGCGATCAGCAGCCCGCCCACGGGCAGGAAGAAATCGGTGGGCACGGTGGTCACCAGATCGAAGAAGTTCATCTCGCCGATCCAGTGCACGTCGGCCATGGTCGAGAACGACAGCACCGACAGCAGGCCCACGGCCCAGACCGCGATGCCCACCAGCGCCGCCGAGCGGCCGCGCTTGAGCCCGGCGCCCTGCAGGGTGGCGACCATCGGCTCGGCGAGGTTGATCGACGAGGTCCAGGTGGCCAGCAGCAGCAGCAGGAAGAACACCGCCAGCCACAGCGAGCCGCCGGGCAGTTCGGCGAAGGCGATCGGCAGGGTGACGAACATCAGCCCCGGGCCCTCGCCGGGGTCCAGGCCCTGCGAGAACACCACCGAAAAGATGGCGATGCCCGAGAGCAGCGCCACCAGCACGTCGAGCACCGCCACCGCGGCCACCGCCCGCGGCAGGCTCTGGTGATCCGGCATGTAGGCGCCGTAGGCCATCAGCGCACAGGCGCCCACCGCCAGGGTGAAGAAGGCATGGCCCATGGCGTTGAGCACCACCGACAGCGTGATCGCCGAGGCATCGGGGGTGAACAGCCAGGCCATCGCCGTGCCGAAGCCGTGCGTGGTGGTGGCGTAGACGGCCAGCACGATCAGCAGCAGATAGAGCAGCGGCATCAGCAGGTTGTTGAGCTTCTCGAGTCCGCCGGAGATGCCCGCGGCGACCACCGACATGGTCAGCAGCATGAACAGGGTATGGTTGAAGGTCATGCGCAGCGGGTCGGCGAGGAAGTCGTTGAAGTTGGCGCCGATCGCCTGCGGCGTGCCGCCGGCGAAGTTGCCGTTGATCGACTCCACCAGGTACTCGATCGACCAGCCGGAGACCACCGAGTAGAACGACAGGATGAAGAACACGGTGATCACCCCGAACACGCCGAGCCAGCGCCAGTGCGGCGAGGCCCCGGCGGCCCGCGCCAGGTGGCCGAGCGACTGCATGGGGCTGCGCCGTCCGGCGCGGCCGATGAGGATCTCGGCCATCATCACCGGCAGCCCCAGCAGCACCACGAAGGCGATGTAGAGCAGCAGGAAGGCCGAGCCGCCGTTCTCGCCGGTCATGTAGGGGAAGCGCCAGATATTGCCCAGTCCCACCGCGGCGCCGGTGACCGCCAGTATGAATGCACGCCGGCTGCTCCAGCGCTCCAGTGTCTCTTTCATCGCTCGTGTCCCTTGTTGTCCCGCCACGGGCGCCGGCGCGGCCTGCCGTGCCGACGGCGCTCGAAAGCCGCAAGCCTAGCAGGGGCGGCGCGGCACGGGAATGGCGCCGCCCGGGCGATCGTCGATGCGGCGTTGAAACCCGCCGGGTGCGGCCGCATCTAACAAACAGTTCCCCTTCTTGCAGACGAGGCCACCGCGCATGTCCCGCAACCCCTTGCTCGAGACCCACACCCTGCCGCCCTTCGCCGAGATCCGGCCGGAACACGTGGTGCCGGCGATCGAGCGGATCCTCGACGAGAACCGTGACGCCATCGATCGGCTCGCCGCCCGGGCGGAGCGCGAGACGCCCATCTGGGAGAGCCTCGCCGCGCCCCTGGAAGCGCTCAACGACCGCCTGTCCCAGGCCTGGTCGCCGGTCTCGCACTTGAACGGCACGATGAACAACCCCGAGCTGCGCGAGGCCTACCAGGCCTGCCTGGCCAGGCTCTCCGAATACGGCACCTGGCTGGGCCAGCACGAGGGGCTGTTCCGCGCCTACCAGTCCCTCAGGGACTCGCCGGCCTGGGCCGAGCTCGATGCCGCCCAGCAGCGCTCGGTCGACAACACCCTGCGCGACTTCCGGCTCGCCGGCGTCGATCTGCCGGCCGACGCCAAGCGGCGCTACGGCGAGATCCAGGCCCGGCTCTCCGAGCTGTCCAACACCTTCGCCAACCAGGTGCTCGACGCCACCCAGGCCTGGCACAAGGACGTCACCGACGCCAACGCCCTCGACGGCCTGCCGCAGAGCGCCCTGGACACCCTCAGGGCCAACGCCGAGGCCAAGGGCGTCGACGGCTATCGCATCACCCTCGACTTCCCCAGCTTCTTCCCGGTGATCTCCTACGCCAGCGACCGCGAGCTGCGCCGCGAGATCTACACCGCCTTCGTCACCCGCGCCTCGGACGTCGGCCCCGATGCCGGCGAGTTCGACAACGCACCGGTCATCGAGGAGATCCTCGCCCTGCGCCAGGAACTGGCCACGCTGCTCGGCTTTGCCACCTATGCCGACTACTCGCTGGCCACCAAGATGGCCGAGTCGCCGCGCCAGGTGCTCGACTTCCTCGCCGACCTCGCCGAGCGCGCCCACCCCCAGGCGCAGGAGGAGTTCAACGAGCTCGAGGCCTTCGCCCGGGAGTCGCTCGGCCTCGAGAGCCTCGAGCCGTGGGATGTCGGCTACGCCAGCGAGAAGCTGCGCGAGGCGCGCTACGCCATCTCGCCGGAACAGCTGCGCCCCTACTTCCCGGCGCCGCAGGTGATCGACGGGCTGTTCCGCGTCACCGGGCGGCTCTATGGCCTGCGCTTCGTCGAGGACGAGACGGCCCCGCGCTACCATCCGGACGTGCGCTACTACACGATCCACGACGGTGACACGCCGATCGCCGGCTTCTACCTCGACCTCTATGCCCGCGAGGGCAAGCACGGCGGCGCCTGGATGGACGAGTGCCGGGTGCGCCGCCAGCGCGAGGACGGCAGCCTGCAGCTGCCGGTGGCCTACCTGACCTGCAACTTCACCCGGCCGGTGGGCGAGCGGCCCGCGCTGCTCACCCACGACGAGGTGCTGACGCTGTTCCACGAGTTCGGTCACGGCCTGCACCACATGCTCACCCGGCAGACCGTCGCCGACGTCTCCGGCATCAACGGCGTGGCCTGGGATGCGGTCGAGCTGCCCAGCCAGTTCATGGAAAACTTCTGCTGGGAGCGCGAGGGGCTGGACATGATCGCCGCCCACGTCGATACCGGCGAGCGCCTGCCCGACACGCTGCTCGACAGGCTGCAGGCGGCGCGCAACTTCCAGTCGGCGATGGGCATGCTGCGCCAGCTGGAGTTCTCGCTGTTCGACTTCCGCCTCCACCACGAACTCGACGCCCCCTCGGCGGCCGACGTCCAGGCGCTGCTCGACGACGTGCGCGATCGCTACTCGGTGGTGCCGCGGGTCGACTTCAACCGCTTCCAGAACAGCTTCAGCCACATCTTCGCCGGCGGCTACGCGGCCGGCTACTACAGCTACAAGTGGGCGGAGGTGCTCTCCGCCGATGCCTACAGCGCCTTCGAGGAAGCCGGTATCTTCGATCCCGAAACCGGTGCCCGCTTCCGCTACCATATCCTCGAGGCCGGCGGCTCGCGGGATGCGGCAGAGCTGTTCAAGGCCTTCCGCGGCCGCGATCCCAGCGTCGACGCGCTGCTGCGCCACAGCGGCATCCGCGCCGCCTGACACCGCCCGCCACCATCCACCCGCGCCCCCGGCTCGCCGGGGGCTCGTCACAGGAGGGCCCATGGCCATCCAGAAACGCTTCATCGCCGGGGCGATCTGCCCACGCTGCGCCGCCATGGACAAGATCCGCACCTGGGAACAGCACGGCATCCGCTACCGGGACTGCGTGGCCTGCGATTTCTTCGAGCAGCTGCCCATCGAGGACGAGACCGCGCCGGAGCTCACCACCCGGGTCAACCAGCCGCGCGAGGAGGAGCAAGACAACAGCGTGACCCCGGTGCGCATCCTCGACCCCAAGGGCTGAGCGCGGGCTCCCCCCGAACGCAAAAACCCCGCCTTTCGGCGGGGTTTCTGTTTCATCTCGGGGCGTCGCGTTCACGACAGCAGGTTGGGCAGCCACAGCGAGATCGCCGGGATGTAGGTGATGGCGATCAGGAACAGCAGCAACAGGCACAGCCACGGCAGCGCCGCCTTGATCACCCAGCCGATCGAGCGGTTGGTGATCCCCGCGGTGACGAACAGGTTGAGTCCCACCGGTGGCGTGAGCATGCCGATCTCCATGTTGACCACCATGATGATGCCCAAGTGGATGGGGTCGATGCCCAGCTGCATGGCGATCGGGAACAGGATCGGCGCCATGATCAGCAGGATCGCCGACGGCTCCATGAAGTTGCCCGCCGCCAGCAGCAGCAGGTTGACGACGATCAGGAACCCCCACGCCGGCAGGCCCCAGGAGACGATCGCCTCGGCGATGTGATGGGGAATGCGCTCGGTGGTCAGCACGTGGGCGAAGAGCATGGCGTTGGCGATGATGAACAGCAGCATCATCGACACCTTGGCGCCATCCAGCACCACCTCGCGCACCTCGCGGTTGACGAACGAGCCGACCAGCGCCAGCGGCGTCTGCCACAGGTTGCGCACGGCCGCCGCGGCCAGGTTCTCGTCGGGGCGCTTCCAGGGAATGCCCTTGAGCGGGCCCATGTCGCGGTAGCCGATCACCGCCACCAGCCAGGCGTAGATCGCGGCGATCGCCGCCGCCTCGGTGGGGCTGGCCACGCCGCCGTAGATCGAGCCCAGCACCAGCAGGATCAACAGCAGCCCGGCCGTGGCCTTGCCGCCGGAGCGCAGCAGCGCGCCGAACCCCGGGAACGGCTGGGCGGGCAGCTTCATGCGCCGCGCCGAGATATAGATGGCCAGCATCAGGATCGAGCCCATCATCAGCCCGGGGATCAGGCCGGCCATGAACATCTTGGCCGCCGAGACCTCGGTGGCCGCCGAGTAGACCAGCATGACGATCGACGGCGGAATCAGGATGCCCAGCGTGCCGGCGTTGGCGATCGCCCCGGCGGCATAGGACTCCGGGTAGCCCTGACGGACCATGCCGGCGATGACGATCGAACCGATCGCCGCCACCGTGGCCGGCGAGGAGCCGGAGACCGCGGCGAACAGCATGCAGGCCAGCACCGAGGCCATCGCCAGGCCGCCCTTGACGTGGCCCACCGCGTCGGTCGCGAAGTTGATCAGCCGCCGCGCCACCCCGCCGGTGGAAAGGAAGGCGCTCGACAGGATGAAGAAGGGAATCGCCAGCAGCGTGTAGTGATTCGAGACCGACTCGAACAGCTTGATGGCGATCGAGCCCAGCGAATCATTGGAGAACAGCAGGATCGTGGTCACGCTGGAGAAGCCCAGCGCGAAGGCAATCGGCATGCCCAGGAAGATGGCGCCGAACAGCAGGATGAACAGGGTCGCGATGGTCATGAGCGGCCCTCCTTGTCATGGGGCTCGTCGGCGGCGCCCTCTTCGGCGAGACGCAGGCTCTCCTCGCCCTCGTCGGAGAAGCCGAAGCCGTCGGCCTCATCCTTGATCACGCGCCAGCCGAGCTCGAGAAAGCGCAGCACCAGAAGGCCCAGGCCGATCGGCAGGATCAGGGTCGCCTGCCACTTGGGTATGGGGATGTCCTGCAGCTCGATGCCGATCATCTTGGTCAGCGACAGGTACTGGTAGCTGCCGACCAGCAGCAGGCCGCAGTAGGTCAGGCACACCGCCAGGGCGACGAGGGTGACGATGCGGCGTCCGCCGCGCGGCAGCTTCTTGACCAGCACGTCGACGCCGATGTGGGCGCCGTGCTTGATCCCCCAGGAGGCGCCGAACAGCACGAACCAGCCCGACAGGTAGAGCGAGGCCTCCTGCGCCCAGCTGATCCCCTCGGCCAGCACGAAGCGATAGAACACCTCGACACCCACCAGCAGCACCATGGCCACCAGCAGCGCCGAGAAGATCGCCTCCTCCAGCTTGTTGAGCCAACGTACAATCATGGTCTTTCCTCATGGAGACAACGACGGCGCCCCGGGGGGCGCCGTCGCCGGATGCCTCGGGCCGATCAGCCCTCGTTGTTGGCGGCCCGGGCGGCGTCGATCACGTCCTGGCCGATCTCGTCGGAGAACTGGTCCCACACCGGCTTCATGGCGTCGACCCACTGCTGACGCTGTTCCGGCGTCAGGTCGATGATCTCGGACTTGCCGGAGTCGATGATCGCCTGCTTGGCGTCCTGGTTCTCCTTGGCGGCGATGTCGTTGCCGTAGGCGATCGCCTGGTCGAGCGCCTTCTTGACCACCGGGCGCACGTCGTCGGGCAGGCCGTTCCAGAAGCGCGCCGAGGAGACCACCATGTAGTCCAGCAGGCCGTGGTTGGACTCGGTGATGTAGGGCTGCACCTCGTAGAACTTCTGCGAGTAGATGTTGGAGTAGGTGTTCTCCTGGCCGTCGATGGCGTCGGTCTGCAGCAGCATGAAGACCTCGGAGAACGGCTTCTTCAGCGGCGCGGCGTCGACCGCCTCGAACTGCGCCTCGAGCACGTCGGAGGTCATGATGCGGAACTTCTTGCCGGCGGCGTCGGAGGGCACGCGCAGCGGCTCGGAGGCGGAGAGCTGCTTCATGCCGTTATGCAGGTAGCCCAGACCGATCAGGCCCTTGGGCTCCAGCGAGGTCAGCAGCTTCTGGCCGGTCTCGCTGCTCTGGAAACGCTCCACGGCGTCCATGTCCTTGAACAGGAACGGCAGGTCGAAGACCTGGAGCTGCTTGGTGTACTTCTGGAACTTGGACAGGGCCGGCGCGGCGAGCTGGACGTCGCCGAGCAGCATGGCCTCGAGCACCTGGTCATCGCCGTAGAGCTGCGAGTTGGGATACACCTCGACGTCGACCTGATCGCCGACCGAGCTCTCCTCGACCAGTTCCTTGAACTTCTCGGCCATCTGCCCCTTCGGCGTGTTCGGGGCCACCACGTGGGAGAACTTGATGGTGATCGGGTCGGCCATGGCGCTGCCGGCCATCATGACACCGGCGGCGAGGGCGGTCAGGGAAGCGAGCTTGAGCGTGCGCATGTTGTATTGGCTCCTTGCGGCTATTGTTGCGATTGTCGTGTCGGGCCGCCGCAGCGACCTGTCGCCCAACCCCTTGGCAATCGCTGTGCCAATTCCGCAAAAACCAGATATTACAATGACATGGACACAAACAGGCTGACTTTACCGAAGGCGTTATCACGTCATGCGTGCGAAGATCCACACAGCTCATTCAGGCTTTTGTGCGGGAACCCGCACACTTTTATCGCTCCGCGCACTCACCCCCGCAAACGAACACCCACAAACGAAAAAACCCCACCGTAGGGGTGGGGTCCGTGAATCACGCATACCGCATGGCCGTCAGGCGAGGTTGTCGAGGATGCGCAGCGCCGGGGTGGCCTGGTTGAGCGTGTAGAAGTGCAGCCCCGGGGCGCCGCCGTCGAGCAGCCGCTGACAAAGCCGGGACACCACCTCCTCGCCGAAGGCCTGGATGCTCTCGCTGTCGTCGCCGTAGGCCTCGAGCTGCTTGCGGATCCAGCGCGGGATCTCGGCCCCGCAGGCATCCGAGAAGCGCGCCAGCTTGGTGTAGTTGGTGATCGGCATGATGCCCGGCACGATCGGCTTGTCGACCCCCAGGGCCCGCGCCCGCTCGGCGAAGTGGAAATACGCCTCGGCACTGAAGAAGTACTGGGTGATGGCCAGATCGGCACCGGCCTGCATCTTGCGCGCGAAGTTCTGCAGGTCGTGCTCGAGACTCGGCGCCTGCGGATGGGCCTCGGGGTAGGCGGCCACCGCGATCTCGAAATGATCGCCGGTCTCGGCACGGATGAACTCGACCAGCTCGTTGGCGTAGCGCAGCTCGCCGACGCCGCCCATGCCCGAGGGCAGGTCACCGCGCAGCGCCACCAGGCTGTCGATGCCGTCGGCGCGGTAGCGCTCGAGCAACTCGCGCACCTGGGCCTTTTCGCTGCCGATGCACGACAGGTGCGGTGCGGTGCTGATGCCGCCGTCGCGGACGCGCTGTACCGTTTCATGCGTCCGCGCCTGGGTCGACCCGCCGGCGCCGTAGGTCACCGAGAAGAAGCGCGGCTTGCGCTCGGCCAGGGCATCCCGGGCAGCCATGAGCTTCTCCCGCCCGGCATCGGTATTGGGGGGAAAGAATTCGAAGCTGATGCCCAGCGGATGCTCGTGTGCGCTCATCGGTCAACCCTTGTCGTTTCCATGCGTGCAGAATGCCCGCATTGTGCCCGCCGGGCTTGCCGACGACCAATGAAAGTTTCGAGGTCGATCATGAAGCCCGGTCATGTTGCCGGCTCGCCCTCGGCACTGGCCATGAGCGCGGGTCATGATCACGCCGGCGACGGCGTCTGGCAGTCACCGCCGGTCAGGCAGGCCCGCCCCTCGAGCTGCAGCGTGGCATGATGGATGCCGAAGCGCTCGTGCAGCCGGGCGTAGGCCTCGCG
The DNA here is from genome assembly GCA_001577635.1 of Halomonadaceae bacterium T82-2. Lineage (GTDB taxonomy): Bacteria > Pseudomonadota > Gammaproteobacteria > Pseudomonadales > Halomonadaceae > Modicisalibacter. The sequence goes on from LSBP01000014.1 coordinate 20,619, forward strand.
CAGCACACGATCATTGTCCGCCTCGGCGTCCACAACCAGATGCAGGCTGAGCAGCGGGTCCTGGGGCGTCAGCCCCCAGAGGTGCACGTCATGGACGTCGCTGACCCCTTCCACCGAGGCCAGCGCCTCGTGGATCTCGGCGATCTCGACCCCGTCCGGGGTGCCCTCGAGCAGGGTATGGGCACTGCGCCGAACGATCTTCCAGGCCCCGCGCAGGATCAGCGCCGCGGCAAGCAGCGACAGCAGCGGGTCGGCGACGTCCCAGCCGGTGAACATGATCACCAGCGAGGCGACGATCGCCGCCACCGAACCGAGCAGGTCGCCCATCACGTGCAGGATGGCGCCACGCAGGTTGATGTTGTCGCGGTCGCCGGCATGCAGGATGGCGAACCCCCCGAGGTTGACCAGCAGCCCCAGCACGGCGACGCCCATCATGGTTCCGGCCATGACGTCCACCGGGGCATAGAAGCGCTTGATGGCGGCGATCACGATGCCCACGCCGATCGCCAGCAGGGTCAGGCCGTTGACGAAGGCCGCCAGCACCTGGAAGCGCTGGTAGCCGAAGGTGCGGCGGGCGTCCGGCGCGCGCCGCCCGAGGCGGAAGGCGAACAGCGCCAGCCCCAGCGAGGCGGCGTCGCTGACCATGTGCCCGGCATCGGCCAGCAGCGCCAGCGACCCGGACCACCAGCCACCGATGACCTCGGCCAGCATGAAGCCGGCGGTCAGCCACATCGCCAGGCGCACCCGGCGTTCGCTGTCGGCGGTCACGGTGGGCGCATGGTCGTGGTCATGATCGTGATCATGGCCGTGATGGTGAGCGTGATCGTGCGCCATGAAGGGCTCCTGTTGCCGAATGGACCCTGATTACCGCACCTGTAGTGGCTACAGGGTCAAGCGGGACGCCGCCGCCCCAGCCAGCCGCTGCCCACCAGCATGCCCAGCGTGATCAGTCCCGCCGCCAGCGCCAGCCACGACGTCGGCGCGGCGTAACCAGCGACGATCAGCACCACAGTCGACAGCAGCGGCGTGAAATAGGCCAGCAGTCCGAGCAGCCGCAGGTTGCCGTGCTTGACGCCCACATCCCAGGTGAAGAAGGCGCTGCCCACCGGCCCCAGTCCCAGGCCGACCACGCCCAGCCAGCCGAGCCCCTGGGGCCAGCGCGACGGCTCGAACAGCGCGTGGCAGAGCGCAGCGAGCAGCGCGGTGACCAGGCAGAAGCCGCCCACCGCGGCGGTCGGTACCGCACGCTGGGTGCGCAACAGTACCGAATAGCCGCTCCACAGGAAGGCGCAGGCGAAGGCCGCCGCATACCCCAGCACGCTGCCGGCCGCCGACACGTCGCCGCCCACCAGCAGTGCCGCACCGGCAAAGCCCAGCAGGCCGCCGACCACGTGGTTGGCGCGCAGCCGCTCGCCCGGCAGCAGGGCGACGAAAATCACGATCAGCAGCGGCCACAGGTAGCTGATCAACCCGGCGTTGGCGGGCGGCGCGTTCTGCTGGGCGACGAAGTACAGCGCGTGATAGCCGAACAGGCCGCCGACGCCCAGCGCCCAGACCCTCGGCGGCTGGCGCAGCGGCGCGATCAGCGATTGCCCGCGCACGCCCAGCCAGACGGCGAAGCAGACGAAGGCGATGGCGAATGCCAGGGCGGTGAGCAGAAACGGCGGCACCGGCCCGGCCAGCTGGGTCAGCGTGGCCAGCAGCGCCCAGTTGAGCACGGTGGTGGCGCCGATCGCCGTGGCGCGGGGATCGGCGGTGGGCGTCTCGTGACGCGTGGTCATGGCAGCGACTCCCATAAAGACGGATGACGGAGACGCCCAGTCTGCCGCCCCGCGGCGGGGCCGGCTTGTCGATTCCTGACCTGTTGCCGGCCGCCGCGAGCGGGCATCATGGCGCTTTTGCCCGGGAGATCGCGATGACCGCACAGGCCGACCTCACCCAACCGCTGTGGATGCTGCTGGCCTTCGTCGGCCTGGGCTGGCTCGTCGCCCGGCGGCTCGGTGTCGACCCGCGCCCCATCGCCACCCTGCTGATCTACGTGATCGCCCCGCTGACCTTCTTCCGCGGCCTGGTGCAGGGCGACCCCGGCCCCGCCGACCTGCTGCTGACCGCCGGGCTGTTCAGCCTGGCCAGCCTCATCGCCGTGACCGTCCACCGCCTGGCGCGCCCCTGGTTCGCCCCGCCCGAGGCCGCGGTGCTGGCCTTCTCCGCCGGCACCGGCAACACCGGCTACTTCGGCCTGCCGCTGGCGCTGGTACTGCTGCCGCCCGAGGGCGTGGCCCAGTACCTGTTCTGCCTGCTGGGCATCACCCTCTACGAGTTCACGGTGGGTTTCTACCTGAGCGCCCGGGGGCGCTTCTCGGTGCGCGAAAGCCTCTCGCGCATCGTGCGCCTGCCGCTGATCTACACCTTCGCCGCCGCCCTGCTGGTCAACGCCCTGGCGGTGCCGCTACCCGAGGCGCTGCTCGACGGCCTCGACCACTTCAAGTCCAGCTACACCGTGCTGGGCATGATGATCATCGGCATGACGCTGGGACGGGTAACGCTCGCCGCGGTCGATTCGCGCTTCATCGCCGCCTGCGTGCTGGCGCGCTTCGTCCTGTGGCCGCTGCTCAGCCTGCTGGCCGTGTGGCTGCTGCAGGCCACGCTGGGCATCAATGCCACCCTCGCCACCGCCCTGCTGCTGCTGGGCGTGGTGCCGATGGCCGCCAATGTGGTGGTCATCGCCATGGAGCTCGACATCCCGCCCGCCAAGGGCGCCGTCGCCGTGCTGCTCACCACCCTGGCCGCCCCGCTGGTGATCCCGGCCTGGCTCGACGCGCTGCTTGCTCTTGCGGGGCTACGCTAGCCCGACGCGCGATCCGACGAGGCCCGGCGCCATTCGCCGGGCGGGCGGCCGACATGACGGCGGAAGACCCGCGAGAAGTGCGCCGCGTCGGCGAAGCCACAGGCCAGGGCGATCTCGGTGAGCGAGGCACGAGGATCGCGCAGCCGCTCACGGGCACGGGCGAGCCGCTGTGCGGTCAACCACACATGCGGTGATTGCCCGGTCAGGGCGCGGAACTGGCGGGCGAAGGCCGCCTCGGCGAGATGACAGCGTGCCGCCATCTCGGCGACGCGCCAGGGATGGGCGAGATCGGCGCGGATCGCCGGTAACAGACGCAACAGACGCAAGCGAGGCTCCGCCACGCCACGTCCGCCCGTAGCCAATACGGCATCCAGCCAACCGGCCAGCACCGACGGCGCCTGTCCTCCGAGCCCACGCCCCTGCTCGACCAGCGCCCGGGGCAGACGCCGCGCCGGCCGCGACACCAGCGCCTCCAGCCCCAGCGACTGGCACCAGGCCACCGGCAGGTCGAGCACCAGCACCCGGTTGTCGCCCGGCGCCAGATAATGGTGAATGTCGCCGGTGGCCACCGGCGCCAGCACCCCTGGCGCGACGCGCGTGGCGCGCCCCGCCGCCTCGAGCTCGACGTGGCCGTCGAGCCCCAGCAGCAACTGGTGGAATTCATGGCGATCGCTCAGCACGCGATCGGGATAGTCGCGCGCCTCGACCAGCGGGGCTGTGATGGCCACCCGGGGCTCCCGTTATCGACGCTGGCTCGCCAGTGTGCCACAGATCCGGTCGTCTCAGGCGTTGACCAGCACCCCCGGCGTAGGCGGCGGTGCCGGCACCACATGCGGCTCGGTGGCCAGCGTGCGCCCCTGCCAGTCGACCAGCCGCAGGCGGCCATCGGGCAGCTCGGCCAGCGCCGTGCAGTGTTCCACCCAGTCGCCGTCGTTGGCATAGAGCACGCCGTAGCCCGCCCGGAACCCGGCCTGATGGATATGCCCGCCGATGTAGCCGTCCAGCCCCTCGCGCCAGGCCTGATGCAGCGCGGCCTGCTCGAACTGGGCGATGTAGCGCCGGGCGCTGCCGAGGCGCCGCTTGAGGGCACTGGCCAGCGACCAGTAGGGCAGCCCCAGGGTGCGCCGCAGGCCGTTGCACCAGCGGTTGAGACGCAGCACGAACTGGTGCATGCCGTCGCCCAGCGCCAGCAGCCAGGGCGCGATGCGCACATGGGTATCGAACTCGTCGCCGTGGCTGACCAGAAAGCGTCGGCCGTCGGCCAGCTCGTGAATCCAGCGCCGCTCGATGCGCACATTGTGGATGCGCAACCCGCTCAGGCGCCGGAAGGCCGCGTCATGGTTGCCGGGAATGTAGATCACCTCGCAGCCGCCGCGTGCCAGACGCAGGATGCGCGCCACCAGCTGCTGCTGGGCGGGCGGCAGCACCGCCCGCCGGCGCATGGCGATCAAATCGACCACATCGCCGACCAGATACAGCCGCTCGGGACGTACACGGCGCAGCAGTCGGCCAAGCAGTGCCGCCTGGCAGTCCGGCGTGCCGAGATGCACATCGGAGATGAACAGGGTGCGGCAGGTATCGACGATCTCGGACGGGGTGCTCATGGAACGGCCTCCTGACAAGCGCGGCCCCATGCTCCGCGATGCCCATGACCGTTGCGTGGCACCCCGATGATGATTCGGTGACGATACCTCCTGCCGTGCCACCCAGCGGCGGGATCAGTGGCAGCTCCAGGGCTCCTGGCTGGCGTTGTCCTTGATGTTCTGGTCGACGAAGCGGTAGTGGTTTTCCCTGACCCGCTCCCACCAGCCGTTGCTGACCGTGATGGCGTGGCGCGACAGGATCGCCCGGATGTGATCGAGACACAGCCGCGTCGCGTCGTAGGCCACGTCGAGCCGCCGCTTGCGCGGCAGGTAGGTGACGCTCTCGAGACCGAACAGGGCATCGATCTCGCCGATGGCCGCCTGCAGGGCCGACTCGCTGCAGGGCCTGAGCCTGAGCTTGCGGGTCACCAGGTTGGCCTCGGAGACACCGAGGCGGCGTTCCTTGTCCGACATGCAGAACCTCCTCTCGTATCTGGAAAAAAGTTGGAAATTGACGGCCTATCGGCCCGGATCCGAGTTGTCCCGCCGCTGCCCCGGTGCCAACCACCACCCGCCGTAGAGCGCCTGAAACAGTGTTTCGCAGGCCGCATCGCGGAGTTCGCCCGCCAGGGTCAGCGACTGCGTGACCGCCTCGTCGAGACACGCCTCCCCTTGCCGCCAGGGGTTGTCCTGCGCGACGGGCAGTGGATGTGCCGCGGCCTGCTCGGCCAGCCACTCGATGCCGGCCATCCAGGGTGCAAAGCGCGCCGAAAACAGCAGCCGGCTGGTCCGCGCCGGGTGCAGCTGGCGCCCTGTCTCGGCCAGCCAGGGATTGACCGCCAGGCGTACCCAGGGCCCCACGAAGGTTTCGTAGAGGGCGACGTTGTGTTCCGAGAGCTCGCGCACCCGCTCGAACGCCGGCGACTGGGCGGGACAGTCCATGTCCTCCACACGCCGCTCCTCGAAGTGCACCTGAAAATGCGGCTTGTGGCAGTCGGGGTCGCCGGTGGGATTGTCGATGTGCATCTCGTAGAGCCCCGGGGCGAGTTCCTGGAGTTCCTGGAGACTCTCGAGAATCGCGCGGTGCTCCAGGCGGGCGACGCGGGCGGAGACGAATATCCCCAGGTGGCCGACATGCGGGTCGATCAGGTAGACGATGCGCTGGCCGGCGGCCTTGAGCGCCTCGGTGGTCGGGTACACCGCCGGAATCCAGTCGAGCGCCTGAGCAGGGGGCGTGATGTTGTCGCCCGCGGAAGCGAAGATGACCAGCGGGTTGCGGATGTAGCGCAGGTCGACGTGGCAACCGGGGCACAGCCGGACCTCGCCACGCTCCAGCTTGTCGCCGATGAACAGGTTCTCGACGATGGCCGTGATCTCGGCCTTGCTCAGCAGGTAGAAGCCGGTCCACCAGCGCTCGAAATCGAGAAAGCGCTCCCGCTCGCCCTCGATATCCGCGAACAGCCGGTAGTCCTTCTCCCAGAGCGTATTCGCCGGCTTGAGGGCCTCGAAGTTGCTGACCAGATGGGCGCCGTCGAAACGGCCGTCGCCGAGGTCCGCCGCCAGATGGGTCAGCCAGGCGCCGCCCAGCAACCCGCCGGCCAGCCGCATGGGATTGACCCCGGAGGCGCCGGCCCAGTAGGACAGCGGCGAGCCGTTGAGCACGGCCGGCCCGGTCAGGCCCTCACAGTCGGCACACAGCAGCGCGATGGCCCAGCCGGCCTGGCAGTTGCCGTAGAGTACCGGCGGCTGGCCCGGGTGACGCTCGGCCAGCGTCTCGACGAAACGCCGCAGGACATGCAGCACGTCCGCCAGCGTCTGGCCCGGGACGGGCTCGGGGAAGAAGGTCACGAAGTAGACCGGATGCCCCTCGCGCAGCGCCATGCCCACCTCGGAATCGCGCTTGAAACCGCCGATCCCCGGCCCATGGCCGGCACGGGGGTCGACGATCATGACCGGCGGCTTGTGCACGTCGAGACAGTCCGCCAGGCAGGCGTCCCCGATCCGGGTGATGCGCAGCAGGGCGTAATTGGCCGGACGCGCCAGCCGACGGCCATCGAGGAGCGTCTCGTAGTCGAAGTCGAGCAGCGGCGGCTTGCCCATGCGCTCGTGCTCGAGCATGTTGTCCGCCCGCTGACGCAGCGTATCCAGATACCGCACGCCGCGCTGCCAGAGGTCGACCTGATAGGCGGCAAGCGCCATCAGCGGGTTGTCCGATGTCCCGGCAGCGGGCACGGCAGCACGCGGCGACGCCGCCGCCGGGCTCACCACCGGCAGAGGGCTATTCATCGTCCGCCCCCTTGTCCTTCGCGCCGTGATGATGCCCGCCATGCATCAGCAGGTGCATGAGCGGGCAGGCCAGCAGCAGCAACCAGGGCGCCGCGCTCAGGAACAGCGCCTTGTGCGTGTCCCAGAGCAGGGTGACGACGACCAGCCCCACCAGGCCGGCCACGAGGGCGATCTGCAGCCGTGTCGGGCGGCGATCCAGCCAATGCCTGTCATGTGCCATGCTCAGATCTCCTTTCGCCGCAGTCGCAGGGAGTTGGCCACCACCGATACCGAGCTGAACGACATCGCCGCCGCGGCGATGATCGGCGACAGCAGGATGCCGAAGGCCGGATAGAGCACACCGGCGGCGACCGGCACGCCCACGCTGTTGTAGACGAAGGCGAAGAACAGGTTCTGCTTGATGTTGCGCAGGGTGGCGCGGCTGAGCCGGCGAGCGCGCACGATGCCACGCAGGTCGCCCTTGACCAGCGTCACCCCGGCACTTTCCATGGCCACGTCGGTACCGGTGCCCATGGCGATGCCGACCTGGGCCTGGGCCAGCGCCGGGGCATCGTTGATGCCGTCGCCGGCCATGGCCACGAAGCGCCCCTCGGCCTGCAGCGCCTTGACCTTCTCGGCCTTCTGTTCGGGCAGCACCCCGGCAATCACCTCGTCGATGCCCAGCTGACCGGCGACCGCCTGCGCCGTGGTCCGGCTGTCGCCGGTCAGCATGACGATGCGGATGCCCTCGCCGTGCAGCGCCTCGATCGCTTCCCGGGTCGTCGCCTTGATCGGGTCGGCGACGGCGACCAGTCCGGCGGGTCGGCCGTCGACGGCGACAAACATCGCGGTCTTGCCCTCGCCGCGCAGCGCCTCGGCACGCTCGGCAAGCGAGTCGGCCTCGATCCCCTCGGCCTCCATCAGGGCGCGGTTGCCCAGCGCCACCGACCGATCGCCGACCCGGCCCTTGACGCCCTGCCCGGTCACCGACTCGAAATCGGTGTAGCGCTCGGGAACAATGTCGCGCTCCGCCGCCCCCTGGACGATCGCCGTCGCCAGCGGATGCTCGCTGCCGCGCTCCAGGGTGGCGGCCAGGCGCAGGACCTCGTTCTCCGCGAAGCCCTCGCCGGCGATCACGTCCTGCAGCCGCGGGCGCCCCTCGGTCAGCGTGCCGGTCTTGTCGACGATCAGGGTGTCGACCTGGCGCAGGGTCTGGATCGCCTCGGCGTTCTTGAACAGCACCCCGGCCGAGGCCCCCTTGCCGCTGGCCACCATGATCGACATCGGCGTGGCCAGCCCCAGCGCGCAGGGGCAGGCGATGATCAGCACCGCCACGGCGTTGATCAGCGCATAGGCCATCGCCGGCTCGGGCCCCCACAGCGCCCAGACCGCGAAGGTCACCACGGCGGCCAGCACCACGGTGGGCACGAAGTAGCCGGCGACCACGTCCACCAGGTTCTGGATAGGCGCCCGGCTGCGGCTGGCATCGGCGACCATCTGCACGATCTGCGACAGCAGGGTGTCGCTGCCGACTCGCTGCGCCTCGATGACCAGCGAGCCGGTGCCGTTGATGGTCGCGCCGATGACCTTCTCGCCCTCGGCCTTCTCGACGGGCATGGGCTCGCCGGTGATCATCGATTCGTCCACCGCGGAGCTGCCCTCGACCACCACGCCGTCCACCGGCACCTTCTCGCCGGGGCGCACGCGCAGGCGATCGCCGATCTGGATCTGTTCCAGCGGCACGTCGGTCTCGCTGCCATCGTCGGCAATGCGCCGCGCGGTCTTGGGGGCCAACCCCAGCAGCGCCTTGATCGCGCTGTTGGTCTGACTGCGTGCACGCAGTTCCATGACCTGGCCGAGCAATACCAGCGCGACGATCACCGCGGCGGCCTCGAAGTAGACCCCCACCTGCCCCGTCGCGTCGCGGAAGGAGGGCGGAAAGAGCTGCGGGAACAGCGTGGCGACCAGGCTGTAGAGATAGGCGACCCCGACGCCCAGCGCGATCAGGGTGAACATGTTGGGATTCCAGCCGAGCACCGAGCGGTAGCCACGCACGAAGAACGGCCAGCCGCACCACACCACCACCGGCGTCGACAGGACCAGTTCCAGCCAGATGCGCACCTCGTGCGGAATCCAGGCCTCCAGCGACAGGCCGGGCACATGCTGGCCCATCGCCAGCACGAAGACCGGCGTCGCCAAGGCCAGGGCGACCCACAGGCGCCGGGTCATGTCGATCAGCTCGGGATTCTTCTCCTCCTCGGCGGTGACCTGGCGCGGTTCCAGGGCCATGCCGCATTTCGGGCAGCTCCCCGGTTCGTCACGGACGATCTCGGGGTGCATCGGGCAGGTCCACTCGGTGCGGGTGGCCGGCGCCTGGGGTGCCACCGGCTCCAGCGCCATGCCGCACTTCGGGCATTCGCCCGGGGCGTCGCTTTGCACCTCGGGATGCATCGGGCAGGTGTAACCGCCCGGCTCGGCATCCTTGGGCGTATCCGGCGGTGCCTCTTGAGCCCGGGAGGCATGGGGCGAAGCGTGAACGGCGTGGTGTTTCGGGGGCATGAGACCACCTCCTGCCTGGGTGGAAGAACGCAACGAAAGACGCCTCGCCGCCCCGGCACGAAGCCGACCACCGGCGAGGGCGAGACGTCACTCCGACAGGTCGCGCTTGCGTGCCTCGAATTCCTGGTGATCGATCTCCCCTCGGGCATAGCGTTCGCGAAGAAGCTCCATGGCATCCTTGTGTGTCGAATGCGCGCGGGTGCGGCTGCCGGCAAGGCGCATGACCAGCATCACGATCAGCGCGATCACCAGCCCCCAGAAAATCAGCATCATGATGCCGCCGAAGAGCATGTGCCCCCAGCCGCCACCACTCATGTATCCCAGCATGTCATGCCACATGGCTGCCTCCCCGTATGTTGCTGGTCCACCCTGCCACGTCGACCGTCTCGACCATCAGGGCAGGTTGCTGAACAGCGTAAGACTTGCAGGTTACCCAAGGGTCAAGTATCGACGCTGGCGAGAGGCGGTATCCCGACGGACCCATGACCCCGGTCAACGAAAGTCGCCTGTCGCCCCTTCTTGACTCGATCGTCCCGGTCTTCGACACGCGCCGCCGCACCACGAAAAAGGGCCCGCAACAAGCGGGCCCTTCCATGACGCGTTTGACGCGACGAGTCTCGATTACATGGCTTCCTTGACGCCGCGCTGGATCAGCCACCAGTTGACCGGATAGGCGGTGAGGAAGCCGAAGCCCATGGCGATCTGCATCATGAACCAGAAGTGGATGGAGTTGACGTGCAGCTTCTCGCCGAACACCACGGCAAACAGATAGAAGTGGGCGAAGGCCATGAAGCCGTACATGCCCACCTGCCAGGCGGTCAGCGACAGGGTGTCGGCCTTGACCGCCTGAACGAGTGCCTTGCCCGGCGAGATATCCTGCATCGGCTTGATCGAGTAGTACTGGAAGGCGATGCCGAACAGGTAGGCCAGGATGTAATCGAACACCCAGACGGCGAAGATCTTGTCCTCGAAGATGCCCTTCCAGCCCAGCCAGACGGCAATGGTCGGCATAAGGAAGGCCGCCCACTCGGCAACGATATCACCCAGCGAGCAACCACTGCCGCAATGCAGCGTGCCCTTGACCACCTTGACCGGGAATGGCGTGTCGCGCTTGTGCGGCGGCGTCTCGCCCTCCTTCATGGCCGGATGGGCGATCTCGTCGGCAGCCAGCCGGCCGTACTTGCGATAAACGTACAGTATCGGCAGGTGGCCGAACAGCGCACAGGCCGGCCACACCACGTTCATGATGGTCATGTGCTGCGGATGTCGGCGCAAATCGCCGATCACGTAGAGGGCACTGGCAAAGCCCAGCAGCACGGAAATCCAGGCCAGTATGGTCAACCAGTCGGGAATCATGACGGGACTCCTTTCCACGACGATGATGAATGGGATACGCAATCCTTACCCAAGGTAGACCCCTTGCCCGGCAACAGGGCAAGCCGGTGTGCGCAATCCGCAAGCTTGACGCGCATCAAGCTCGCCGCCCCGACTTGGCCCATAATGAAGGCATCGCCATCTCGCCGATGTGGAGGGTCACGATGCGTGTCGAAACCCTGGAGGATGCCCTGGAGTGGGCGCGACGCACCCATGTCCGGCTGGCCGGTCAGATCGAGCGTGACCTGGGCAAGGTCACCGACGAGCGTTCACGCATGCTGCTCGACTACCTGGCCAAGCACGAGCGCACGCTGGGCGAGACGCTGGAAATGACGCGTCACGACGCCTCGCCGGCGGCCCTGCACACCTGGTGCTACGAATATTTCGAGAATGCACCGAGCCACCCCGAGAGCCACGAAGCGAGCGATTTCCGCGAGCTGGCGCCGGACGCCATCATGCGCAAGGTGCTGGCCGAGCACGAGCATATCGGCGACCTGTTCCGCTACCTGCGCGACCAGGTCGAGACCCCCACCGCCCACGAGCTGATCGACAGCCTGGTCTCCCTCGAGGAGCACGAGACCATGCGTCTGGTCCGCGACGCGGAGCGGATGGAGGACCTGTAGGGCGCCCCTTCAAGAAGGCATCGGGCGTGACGCGCCCGCCTTCCCCAGCAAGCGGGTGACCAGCCGGCCGATGGTCGGCCCCTGGACGAGGATCGAGAACAGCACCACCAGGTAGGTCGCGGTCAGCAATACATCGCGCGCCTCGCCCTCCGGCAGGGCCAGCGCCAGGGCCACCGAGATGCCGCCGCGCAGCCCGCCCCAGGTGAGGATGCGCGTCGAGCCGCGGCGAAAGCCGAGGCGTTCGCGCAGCAGCACGACCGGCACCCCGACGGTGAGAAAGCGCACCGCCAGGACGGCCGCCACCAGGCCGCCCCCCACCCACAGGTAGGCCGGCTCGAAGGGGATCAGCAGCACCTCGAGGCCGATCAGCACGAACAGCAGGGTATTGAGGATCTCGTCGACCAGTTCCCAGAACGCGTCCAGGTAGCGGCGGGTGGTCGCCGACATGGCGCTGTGGCGCGCCTTGTTGCCCACCAGCAGGCCGGCGACGACCATGGCGATGGGCCCGGAGACATGCAGCTGCCGGGCCAGGGCGTAACCGCCCAGCACCACCGCCAGCGAGATCAGCACCTCGATGCGGTAGTCGTCGATGCCGCGCATCGTCACATAGGCGAGGCCGCCGACGGCCAGCCCCAGCAGCGCCCCGCCGCCGGCCTCCTGCAGGAACAGCGTGCCGGCGTGGGCCGCCGTCAGCGTCGTCTCGCCGGTGAGGCCGCCCAGCAGCAGCGTGAACACCACCACCGCGACGCCGTCGTTGAACAGCGACTCGCCGACGATGCGCAGCTCCAGATCCTCCGGCGCCCCGGCCCGACGCAGGATGCCCAGCACGGCGATCGGGTCGGTCGGCGCGATCAGCGCCCCGAACACCAGGCACGCCAGCCACGGCACCGCCAGGCCGAACAGCATGCACAGCCCCTTGGCCGCGGCACCGATCGCCAGGGTCGAGACCGCCACCCCCAGCGTCGCCAGGAAGCCGATCGACCAGCGGTAGCGGCGCAGCGCCGCCAGATCGACATGCAGGGCGCCGGCGAACAGCAGCAGCGAGAGCATGCCGTCCATCAGCAGCCGGGTGAAGTCGATCCGCGACAGCCAGGCCTCGGCCTCGGTGTGGACGGCCGGCAGCCCCAGCCAGGCCGCGCCCTGCAGGGCCCCCGACAGCACCAGGGCGATGGCCATGACCCCGATGGGGCTGGGCAGGCCGACGACGCGATGATTGAGCCACGCCAGCGCCGCCGTCAGCGAGACCACGATCGCGATGAGATCCAGCATGAGATGTCCTCGACGTTTCCTGGCCAGGGAGCCTGGTGGCCCGGCCACGAAAACGCCGCCCCGGGAACGGGGCGGCGTCGGTTGAGCGCCCGAAGCCGGGCGGGCTCAGTAGCGGTAGGCGTCCGGCTTGTAGGGGCCGTCGACCGCCACCCCGGTGTAGCGGGACTGGTCCTCGGTCATGCGCGTGACCACGCCGCCGAAGCCCTCGACCATGTAGCGGGCCACTTCCTCGTCCAGCGCCTTGGGCAGCACGCTGACGCTCAGCCCGCCGGCCTTGGCGTCGTCGGTGAGCTCGGCGAACTTGTGCTCGAAGAGGTGGATCTGCGCCAGCACCTGGTTGGCGAAGGAACCGTCCATGATGCGTGACGGGTGGCCGGTGGCGTTGCCCAGGTTCACCAGGCGCCCCTCGGAGAGCAGGATCAGGTAGTCGTCGCTGGTCGGGTCGAAGTCGTCCGGATCGCTGTCGCGATAGATCTTGTGGACCTGCGGCTTGACCTCTTCCCAGTGCCACTGGCGACGCATGTAGGCGGTGTCGATCTCGCTGTCGAAGTGGCCGATGTTGCACACCACCGCGCCCTTCTTGAGCGCCTTGAGCATCGGCGCATCGCAGGCGTTGATGTTGCCGGTGCAGGTCACCACCAGATCGATGCGCCCGAGCAGGTCGCGGTCGATGCTCTCGACGCCCCGATTGACGCCGTCGACGTAGGGCGAGACCACCTCGTAGCCGTCCATGCAGGCCTGCATGGCGCAGATCGGGTCGATCTCGCTGACCTTGACGATCATGCCCTCCTGACGCAGCGAGGCCGCCGAGCCCTTGCCCACGTCGCCGTAGCCGACCACCAGCGCCTGCTTGCCGGCCATCAGGTGGTCGAGCCCGCGCTTGATGGCATCGTTGAGACTGTGGCGGCAGCCGTACTTGTTGTCGTTCTTGGACTTGGTGACGGCATCGTTGACGTTGATCGCCGGCACCCTGAGCGTGCCCTCGCGCAGCATCTCCTGCAGGCGGTGCACGCCGGTGGTGGTTTCCTCGGAAATGCCGTGGATGGCCTCGAGCAGCTCCGGGCGCTTGTCGTGGAGCAGGGCGGTCAGGTCGCCGCCGTCGTCGAGCACCAGATTGGGCGTCCAGCCGTCCGGGCCTTCCACCGTCTGCTCGATGCACCACCAGAACTCCTCCTCGGTTTCGCCCTTCCAGGCGAACACCGGGATGCCGGCGGCGGCGATCGCCGCGGCGGCATGATCCTGGGTGGAAAAGATGTTGCAGGAGGACCAGCGCACGCTGGCGCCGAGCTCGATCAGGGTCTCGATCAGCACCGCGGTCTGGATGGTCATGTGGATGCAGCCGGCGATACGGGCGCCCGCCAGCGGCTGCTGATCGCGATACTTGGCGCGGATCTTCATCAGCGCCGGCATTTCGGTCTCGGCGATGCGAATCTCGCGACGCCCCCACTCGGCCAGGTCGATGTCGGCGACCCGGTGGTCCGGCAGGGTGGCGGATTGCGCGTTGGCCATTGCTGTCATCGTCTTACTCCATTCCGGGGGAATGGGCGCCGTTGCGATTGACGACCGCCTGCCCGAGCCTCGCGCATGGGCCTCATGCGCTGCAGCGCCCCTCGGACGGCAGCTTCACGACTCCGGTCCGGCGAAGGACCGTGCTGGCAGTTCACTACAGGATGGCAGGGTTTGCAATCACGGAGCCGACACCCTCATGTCGCAAACATGCATGTCGCCCACCGCGTCGACGGCACAGAAAAACCGGGGGCAACCGTAGCGGCTGCCCCGGGGAACGACGGGCAACGTCCCCGCCGTCATTTACTGGTGGGTGTCGCCCTTGTCGCTGCCGGCCTCGCCGGTACCGGTTTCCTTGGTCGTCGAGCCATCACCGCCGGATCCGCTCTGCATCTCGCCGGTGGTGCCGCTTGCGTCGCCCGAGTCATTATCCATGTCCATGTTGTCGCTGGACTGGGTCATGTCGCCCTCCTGACCGCCTTCCGACGAGGCCGCCTGCGAGGTGCTGGAGGTCTCGTTCGACTCGGTCGCGGCGCCGTTCGTCGAGTCTGACGGCGCAGTCTCCGATGTCTCGGTGGCCGTGGACGACTGCCCACCTTCACCGGCCGTATCGTCGCTGTCATCGCCGCAGCCGGTCAGCAGCACGGCGGAGAGAGCCAGCGCGGCAATCCAGGGTATCTTGCGATCTAGCATGGTCGAATCCTCATTCCGTGGATAAACGAACCCTTCATTGTCATTCCCTGATGGACCTGTTGTTCTCTCAGCGTAGACGGCCCCTGCCCGTTTCCCCAAACCGCGAGTGCGAGTCCCGGGCCCGGGCAGGCACGGCCTTCTCGAACACTGTTCGACATCGCATGATGGCATGGGTTCCCCTTGCGGCGCCAGCCCGACGCAAGATGCCCCGCACGGGGCGGGGCATCGAGGGAAGGCGGTCGCTGGTGGCGCCGGCTCAGAGGTCGGCGGCAGCGCGCAGCGCCTCGGCACGGTCGAGCTTCTCCCACGGGAAGGCGGTGAAGGTCTCGTGCTGGGTCTCGCCGTTGACGTCGGTCCAGGTATAGGTGTGCTCGAACGGCTCGCGACCGAAGTGGCCGTAGGAGGCGGTCAGCTGATACATGGGATGCTGCAGGTCGAGCATGCGGGTGATCGCGTAGGGACGCAGGTCGAAGTGCTCGCGCACCAGCTCGATGATCCTGTCGTCGCTGATCCGGCCGGTGCCGAAGGTGTTGATCGACACAGAGGTCGGCTCGGGAACCCCGATCGCGTAGGAGACCTGGATCTCGCACTTGTCGGCCAGCCCGGCGGCGACCACGTTCTTGGCCACGTAGCGCCCGGCATAGGCGGCGCTGCGGTCGACCTTGGAGGGGTCCTTGCCGGAGAAGGCGCCGCCGCCATGGCGCGCCATGCCGCCGTAGGTGTCGACGATGATCTTGCGCCCGGTGAGCCCGCAGTCGCCGACCGGCCCGCCGATCACGAACTTGCCGGTGGGGTTGATGTGGTACTTGGTGGACGACGTCAGCCACTCGGCCGGCAGCACCTGCTCGATGATCTCGCGGCGCACCATCTTGCGCAGGTCGTCCTGGTCGATCTCCGGGTCATGCTGGGTCGAGAGCACCACCGCGTCCACCGCCACCGGCTTGCCGTCCTCGCCGTAGCGGAAGGTCACCTGGCTCTTGGCGTCCGGGCGCAGCCACGGCAGCATGCCGTTCTTGCGCAGCTCCGACTGACGCTCGACCAGCCGGTGCGCGTAGTGGATCGGCGCCGGCATGTAGGACTCGGTCTCGTTGGTCGCGTAGCCGAACATCAGCCCCTGGTCCCCGGCGCCCTGATCCTCGGGCTTGGTGCGGTCGACGCCCTGGGCGATGTCCACGCTCTGCTTGCCGATCAGGTTGAGCACACCGCAGGTCTCGCCGTCGAAGCCGACATCCGAGGAATCGTAGCCGATGTCCAGGATCACCTTGCGCACCAGGTCCTCGAGGTCGACCCAGGCGCTGGTGGTGATCTCGCCGGCGACGATCGCCACCCCCGTCTTGACCATGGTTTCGCAGGCCACGCGTGCCTGCTTGTCGCGGGCGATGATGGCGTCCAGCACCGCGTCGGAAATCTGGTCGGCGATCTTGTCCGGATGCCCTTCGGACACGGATTCGGATGTGAACAGGGAGTATTCGCTCATGACGTGCTCGACCCTCTCTTAGGCTGTCCGTTAGCGTCAGATGATGAAGGGTGACTTGCTGCGGCGTCACGCCCCTGAGACGACAGGGCGGCAACGTGCGACCTTCCGGCACGGCGACGACACCGCCGGGCCCGGGGGTCCCGAGTCTACACGCTGCCCGACCGGCTGCCTAGCGAGGCCCCGCCACGCGGGCCCGGGGCAAGCGCAGATAGCGGCATGCTCAGGCTGAACCGGCAACAGGTCTACGAGGGGCGCTATAAACCCATCCATGGGCGCTACTTTGGCCATCCATGGCCAAAAACCCCCTCTAGGACCTGTTCCCGGTCCCTCGTCCTGAAGAACGTCGATAGCCCCGCCACACGGGCCGTGGCGATTTGATGGCAGGCGGCTTCTCGGCGACAATACGGCGCTGATTTCCGCGCGTCGCCCGCCCGGCGGCGCGCTCCAGCCAATCAGGAAGAGGTACGCGGCCACCCGACCCTCACGCACAGCCGCGACCGCTGCCCATTTGCCGCAGGCGAGGAGCTAGAGAATGCCGTCCCGTTTCGAGTTGGCGAATGCCATCCGCGCGCTGTCCATGGACGCCGTGCAGAAGGCCAAGTCAGGCCACCCCGGTGCCCCCATGGGCATGGCCGACATCGCCGAGGTGCTGTGGAACGATTACCTCAAGCACAATCCGGCCAACCCGCACTGGGCCGACCGCGACCGCTTCGTGCTGTCCAACGGACACGGCTCGATGCTGCTCTATTCGCTGCTCCATCTGTCCGGCTACGACGTCACCCTGCAGGACCTGCAGAACTTCCGTCAGCTGCACTCGCGCACACCGGGCCACCCGGAACTGGGCTACACCCCGGGCGTGGAGACCACCACCGGCCCGCTCGGCCAGGGTTTGGCCAACGCCGTGGGCATGGCGATCGCCGAGCGCACCCTGGCGGCGCAGTTCAACCGCCCAGGCCATACCGTGATCGACCACCACACCTACGTATTCCTGGGTGACGGCTGCCTGATGGAAGGCATTTCCCACGAGGCCTGCTCGCTGGCCGGCACCCAGGGTCTGGGCAAGCTGGTCGCCTTCTACGACGACAATGGCATCTCCATCGACGGCGAGGTCGAGGGCTGGTTCACCGACGATACCGCCAAGCGCTTCGAGGCCTACGGCTGGCACGTGGTGCCCAACGTCGACGGCCACAAGCCCGAGGAGATCAAGGCTGCCATCGAGATGGCACGCACTCACGACGACCGCCCCAGCCTGATCATCTGCAAGACGGTCATCGGCTTCGGCGCCCCCAACAAGCAGGGCACCGAGTCCTGCCACGGCGCGCCGCTGGGCGACGACGAGATCGCCGCGGCGCGCCAGCAGCTGGACTGGCCGCATGCGCCCTTCCATGTCCCGGAAACGCTCTACAGCGCCTGGGACGCCACCGAGCGCGGCGCCGAGCGCGAGGCCGACTGGAACACCCGCTTCGAGCGCTACCAGGCCGAGTATCCGGAACTCGCCAGGGAGCTCAGCCGCCGCCTCAAGGGCGAACTGCCCAGCCCGCTGTCCAGCGAAAAGCTCATCCAGGACACACAGGAAAAGGCCGAGACCCTTGCCAGTCGCAAGGCCTCGCTGGCCTGCCTCAACGAGCTCGGCCCGCAGCTGCCCGAACTGCTCGGCGGCAGCGCCGACCTGGCCCCCTCCAACCTGACCTTCTGGAAGGGCGCCCGCGCCATCAACCGCGACCATCACGACGGCAACTACCTGCACTACGGGGTACGCGAGTTCGGCATGGGCGCAATCATGAACGGCATCAGCGCCCACGGCGGCTTCATCCCCTACGGCGCCACCTTCCT
Organism: Halomonadaceae bacterium T82-2; assembly: GCA_001577635.1. GTDB lineage: Bacteria > Pseudomonadota > Gammaproteobacteria > Pseudomonadales > Halomonadaceae > Modicisalibacter. Next base: position 38,649 of record LSBP01000014.1, read on the forward strand.
GACGTTCATGGAGTACATGCACAACGCGGTACGCATGGCCGCGCTGATGAACCGCCAGGCGATCTACGTGTTCACTCACGACTCCATCGGCCTGGGCGAGGACGGCCCCACCCACCAGCCGATCGAGCAGTTGAGCGCACTGCGCTCGACGCCCAACCTGTCGACCTGGCGCCCGTGCGACGCCACCGAGACCGCCGCCGCCTGGCATTCCGCCCTGCATCGCCGCGGCGCCCCCACAGCCCTGGTACTGTCCCGCCAGAATCTCGCCGCCCAGCAGCGCGACAAGCAGCAGCTGGCCGACATCCAGCGCGGCGGTTACGTCCTCAAGGACAGCGACGACCCGGCCGAAGCAGTACTCATCGCCACCGGCTCCGAGGTCGATCTGGCGATACAGGCCGCCGACGCCCTCGAGGCCAAGGGCAAGGCCATCCGCGTGGTGTCGATGCCGTCGACCGACACCTTCGACGCCCAGCCGCAGAGCTACCGCGACAGCGTGCTGCCGCCGGCCCAGCGCAAGCGGCTGGCCATCGAGGCCAGCCACCGTGTCTACTGGTACAAGTACGTGGGTCTGGATGGCCGCATCATCGGCATGAACAGCTTCGGCGAGTCCGCTCCGGCGGGCGACCTGTTCAAGTACTACGGCTTCACCGTCGACAACATTGTCGCCGAGGTCGAGGCGCTGCTCGCGGAATAAAGACGGACTTCCAGAACCCGGTGCAGAGTGCCGGGGGCAAGGCGAAGAGAGGGTCCTTTGCCATGGCCGGAAAATGTTCCTTTCCATTCCGGCATTTCCGCCATCCATGGCGGTCAGATGGCAAAGGTAGCGCCCAAGGAAGGGTTCACAGCGCCCTCGTAACGCCTTGCCACCGGGAACGCCTGCTTCGTTTGTCAGGTTGGAAAGCAACGCAACAGGGGGGCACGGCCATCAGCCGTGCCCCCCTGTTGTTTCAGGCCCACTGTTTCAGGCCACTGAACCGCGGGTGCGTCAGGCCACGGTCACGTCCTTCGCCAGATAGACGTCCTGAATGGCGTTGAGCAGCTCGACGCCCTCCTTCATCGGCTTCTGGAACGCCTTGCGACCGGAGATCAGGCCCATGCCGCCGGCACGCTTGTTGATCACCGCGGTGCGCACCGCCTCGCCGAGGTCGGAGTGCCCCTTGGAGCCGCCGCCCGAGTTGATCAGCCCGATGCGCCCCATGTAGCAGTTGGCCACCTGATAGCGCGCCAGGTCGATGGGGTTCTCGGAGGTCAGCTCATCGTAGACCTTGTCATGGGTGTGGCCGAAGCCCACCGCCCGGTAGCCGGCATTGGTCTCGGCCAGCTTCTGCTTGACGATGTCCGCCTTGAGGGTGGCCGCCAGATGGATCGCCTGGCCGGTCAGGTCCGAGGCCACGTGATAGTCGGTGCCATCCTTCTTGAACGCCGGGTTGCGCAGGTAGGCCCACAGCACCGTGACCATGCCCAGTTCATGGGCACGCTCGAAGGCCTCGCTGATCTCCTCGATCTGACGCCGGCTTTCCGGCGAGCCGAAGTAGATGGTCGCGCCGACCGCCACGCAGCCCATGGCGTGCGCCTGCTCGACCTGGGCGAACAGCGTCTGGTCGTAGAGCGCCGGGTAGGTCAGCGTCTCGTTGTGGTTGAGCTTGAGCATCATCGGGATCTTGTGGGCATAGCGCCGCGCCACCGATGACAGCACCCCCAGCGTCGAGGCCACGCAGTTGCAGCCGCCCTCGATCGCCAGCTCGATGATGTTGGCCGGGTCGAAGTAGAGCGGGTTGGGCGCGAAGGAGGCGCCGGCGGAGTGCTCGATACCCTGGTCGACCGGCAGGATGCTCACGTAGCCGGTGCCGCCCAGCCGGCCGTGATTGAAGATCGACTGGAGGTTGCGCAGCACGTGCGGGCTGCGATCGGTATCGGTCATCACCCGATCGATGAAATCCGGCCCCGGCAGGTGCAGGGTGTCCCGGGGAAAGCCCCGGCAGGTATGGTTGAGCAGGCTGTCAGCCTCGTCACCCAGCAGCTTGGCGATATCCGTCATGATCTTGCGCTCCTCCCTAGAGAGTGGTCCTTGCAATACCCGCGATCGCGGGGTCCATCCGCCCATCTTGACGTCTCGCGCGAGCGCTTTCCAGTCTGGAAGGCCCGGCGGTCACCCCGCATCGGGCGTTCGCCGGACCCACCAGGCGTAGACCAGCCCGGCCACCATCAGGGTGGCGGCGAAGGCATAAATGCCCACCGAGATGCCGCTGCCGACCAGGATGCTCCAGTCGCCGCCGGAAATCGCCAGGGCACGGCGCAGGTTGAACTCCATCTCCCCGCCCAGCAGCAGCCCCAGCACCACCGGCACGGCCGGCATGTGCAGCTTGCGCAGCCCATAGCCCAGCACGCCGAAGGCCAGCATGACGTAGAGATCGAAGGGGCTGTTGTTGAGCGAGTAAACGCCCACGAACGCCACCAGGATCACCACCGGCATCAGCAGCCACGAGGGCGCCCGCAGCACCCGGGCAAACAGCCCGACCAGCGGCACGTTGAGCACCAGCAGCATGACGTTGCCGATGAACAGCGCCGCCACCAGTCCCCACACCATGTCGGGCTGCTGATCGAACAGCAACGGCCCCGGCGTGATGTTCATGGACAGCAGCAGCGCCAGCAGGATGGCCGTGGTCCCGCTGCCCGGAATGCCCAGCGACAGCATGGGAATCAGCGCACCGCCGGCGGCGGCATTGTTGCCGGCCTCGGGGGCCGCCACGCCCCGCGGGTCGCCGTTGCCGAAATCACCCTGGCGCCCCAGCCAGCGCTTCTCCAGCGTGTAGGAGAGAAAACTGCCCAGCGAGGCCCCGGCGCCCGGCAGCACCCCGGCGATGAAGCCGATCAGCGAGCCGCGGGCGATGGTCGCCTTGCACGCCCCGGCGCGGCGCATGCCGGGGATCGCCGAGCCCAGCTCGCGGCTGGCGCCGGTGGTCTGGTGGCGATCCTCGAGGAACAGCAGGCATTCCGAGATGGCGAACAGCCCCACCAGCGCGGCGATGAAGTCGATGCCGTCGTACAGCTCGTACCAGCCGAAGGTGTAGCGTGACACCCCGCTCGCCGGGTCGAGCCCCACGGTGCCCAGCAGCAGGCCCAGGCAGGCGGCCAGCAGGCTCTTGGTGAAGCTGCCGCTGGTCACGCCGCCGATGGTGGCGAAGGCCAGCATGAACAGCGCGAAGTACTCGGCGGGGCCGAAGCGGATGGCAAACCCCACCAGCAGCGGCGCGAAGAGTGTCAGACCGATGGTCGCCACGGTGGCGCCGACGAAGGAGGCCACGGCGGACAGACCCAGCGCCTCGCCGCCGCGCCCCTTGAGGGCCATCGGATAGCCGTCGAGGGTGGTCATCATCGCCGGCTCGTCGCCGGGGATGTTGAGCACGATCGAGCTGATGCGCCCACCGTACATGGTGCCGTAATAGACGCTCACCAGCAGGATCAGCGCAGCGGTGGGCGACAGGCCGAAGTTGAACGCCAGGGGGATCAGCAGCGCCACGCCGTTGACCGGCCCCAACCCCGGCAGGGCCCCGATCAGCGTACCCACGGCACAGCCGATCAGTGCCAGGAACAGGTTCTGGGGTTCGAGAGCGACCGCGAACCCGTGCAGCAGAAAGCCGAGAATATCCATGTCATGCCCGCTCTCAGACGCCAAGCCCGGGGATGTCGGGCAACGGAATGCCCAGCGCGAACTCGAACAGCAGATACAGGATGACGGTCAGCGACGCGCCGCTGGCCAGGGCCTGCCGCCAGGCAGCATCGAACAGGCGCATCAACAGCACGCTGCCGACCAGCGTCGCCGGCAGGAAGCCCCAGGGTTCGAGAAAGGTGGCGTAGCCGCCCAGCAGCACCAGCAGCCCGGCCTGGCGCAGCAGCGCCGCGCGCCCGGGCCAGCGCGCATTGATGCCGGGGCGAATCAGCAGGTACAGCGCGAGCAGCCCCAGGGGGACGCAGACCAACCGCGGAAACACATCCGGCCCCACCGCCTGGCGAAAGCCGGTCACGAAGGTCCGGGCATGCCACCAGGCCGCCACCGCCAGCAGCACGAGCACGGCCCCGGCGATGCGATCGCCGAGGGCCGAGGCGTGAGACGAGGGGGGAGACACGTCCGCCGTCACTGGATGACCCCGATCTCCCGGGAGATGCTTTCGACCTTGTCGGCCGTGTCACGCACGAAGGTGTTGAACTCGTCGCCGCCGCGCCACAGCGGCACCAGGCCGTTGCGCTCGGCGACCTGCTTCCACTCCGGCGAATCGTAGAGCGTCTTCAGGGTGTCGACCATCGACTGGTAGTCGGCATCCGAGACATCACCGCCGGTATAGAAGCCGCGCCAGTTGTAGCCGGTCACGTCATAGCCCTGGGACACCGCCGTGGGCAGATCCTCGAAGGGCGGCGCCAGCGGCTTGTCGGCGAGCACGGCCAGCACCCGGACATCGCCCGACTTGATGAAGCCCGCGATCTCGCCCAGGTCCGTGGACACGGCGTCGACGTGCCCGCCCATCATCTGGGTCACGGCGGGGCCGCCGCCATCGAACTGCACCCAGCGCACGCTGCCGATCTGGTCATCGGGCAGTCCCGCCGCCTCGGCGAGCATCAGCGCACGGATATGGTCCCAGCCACCGACCCCGCTGGAACCGGCCATGACCACCGAGGAAGGGTCGTCGACCATCGCCTCGAGCAGGCCGTCGAGGGACTGGTAGGGGCTGTCGTCATCGACCAGCACCACGCCCACGTCGGTGCCCAGCATGCCCAGCCAGCGCATGGTATCGACGCCGCCGGGGTAGCGCCCCTGGGCGATCTGGGTGATCCCCACGGTGCTGGTGGCCACGATCAGGTCGCTGTCGTCGGCGCGCTTGCCGGCGACGTTGGAAAACGCCACCGCCCCGACCCCGCCGGGCATGTTGACCACCTTCACGGGGTTGTCGACCAGGTCGAGATCGTAGAGCAGCTTGCCGACACTGCGGCAGGTGAAGTCCCAGCCGCCGCCCGGGTCGGCCGGGGCAATGCACTCGCTGATGGGCAGCGCCTGGCTCGGCGTGCTGACGCTCAGGCCCAGCCCGAGCAGGGCCGCGGCGGCGACGGTGTGGAGAGATCGTGGAGAGATAGCCATATTGTTGTTCCTTGTGTCGGTGTCATCTCGTGGACGCTGGAATGTCGAGGGCTCCGATCACGCCCTCGTCGTGCAGTGCCTGGATTGCCGCTTCATCAAGCCCCAGCCCGGCCAGAATCTCGCGGGTGTGTTCCCCCAGGGCCGGCACATGACGGTAGATCGCGGCCGGCGCCTCGCTCATCTTCACCGGGAAGCCGGTGGTCGGCACCCGGCCGTGTTCGCCCTGGTCGAGCTCCAGACGCATCTGCTGGGCCTGAACCTGCGGATCGTCGAAGGTCTCGCGCAGGCTGTGGACGCGCCCGCAGGGCACCCCGGCCGCGTTGAGGTGATCGATCCATTCGGTCACGCGGCGCGTGCCGATGACCGCGTTGAGCCGTTCGCGCAATTCCTCGCGATGGGCCATGCGCCGGGCATTGTCGGCGAAGCGCGAATCCTCCAGCAGCTCGAGGCAGCCCAGCGCCCGCAGCAGGCGCTCGACCATGGCATCGTTGCTGGGCGCGATCGCCACGTCGCCGTCACTGGCCTTGAACAGGCCGTAGGGGTAGACCATCGGGTGGTCGTTGCCGGTGCGCGCCGGCACCTTGTCGGTGGCGAAATACTCGGCGGCGAGGTAGCCCATCATGCTGATCAGGCCGTTGGTCAGGGCGGTCTCGACGATGTCGCCCTGGCCGGTGCGTTCGCGGCGCACCAGCGCGGCACAGATACCGAAGGCCAAGTTCTGGCTGGCGACCATGTCGCTGAGCGGCGGCGCGGCGCGCATGGGCTCGCCATCGGCCGGACCGTTGACGCTCATGAAGCCGCTCATGGCCTGGGCGATGAAGTCGTAGGCCGGGCGGTCGCGATACGGCCCCTCGGAACCGAAGCCGTTGATGCGCCCCACTACCAGCCGCGGAAAACGCTCGCGCAGCGTGGCGTCGTCCAGTCCTATCTTGCCCAGCACACCGGGACGAAAGTTCTCGACCAGCACATCGGCATCCTCGAGCAGCCGCCAGAGGATCGCCTTGCCGCGTTCGCTGCGCAGGTCCAGCGTCAGCGAGCGCTTGTTGCGGTTGAACTGGGCGAAGTACCAGCTGAACCCCTTGACCTTGTTGCCCTGGGAGCGCACCACGTCGCCGCGCTGCGGCGGCTCGATCTTGATGACGTCGGCGCCGTGATCGCCGAGCATCTGGGTACAGAAGGGGCCGGAGATCACCCGAGTGAGGTCGATGACGCGAATGCCCTCGAGGGAGCCGGCGGTTGTCCGGGATGCCTCCATGATGCCTACCCCCGGGCCGTGGCGACGCTGCCGCCGTCGCTGAGCGCAAGCCGCGGGCCGGCCCTGGAGACCTGCGCGGGCAGCGCCCGCCCCATCAGCCGCGAGGCAAGTCCGGACGCCTCGATCAGGGTCGGCAGGTCGATGCCGGTGTCGATGCCCATCTCGGTGAGCAGATAGACCAGATCCTCGCTGGCGATGTTGCCGGTGGCCCCCGGCGCGAAGGGACAGCCGCCCAGCCCGCCGATAGAACTCTCGTAGCGGCTGACGCCGAGCGACAGCCCCTGCATCACGTTGGCCAGGCCGATGCCGCGGGTGTTGTGGAAGTGCAGGGTCGGCGACAGGGAAGGCGCCACCTCGCGCAGGTGGCGAATGCGTTCCGTGACCAGCGGCGGCGTCGCCATCCCGGTGGTGTCGCCCAGCGAGACATGGCGTGCGCCGAGATCGGCGAAGGCACGAGCGATGTCGCCGACCGCGGCGACATCGACATTGCCTTCGAAGGGGCAGCCGAAAGCCGTGGCGATGGCGCCGCGCAGCTCGACGCCACTGCCGTCGAGAAGGCGTGCCACGTCCGCGAAGCCCGCCAGTGAGGCGGCGATGTCGCGATTGACGTTCTTGGCGTTGTGGGTCTGCGAGGCCGACACGAACAGCACCACCGAGTCGACGCCGGCGGAAAGCGCGCGCTCGGCGCCGCGCACGTTGGGGACCAGCGCCGACCAGTGCACGCCCCGGACATCGTCCAGCGCCGCCACCAGTTCCGCCGCATCGGCCAGCGCGGGGACGGCCCGCGGGCTGACGAACGAGGTCAGCTCGAACTCGCGGACGCCGGCCGCCACCAGCGCACGCACCAGCGCCACCTTGTCCTCGGTACTCAGATGTTTCGCTTCGTTCTGCAGGCCATCGCGGAGCCCGACCTCGGTGACATTCACCCGAGAGGGCATCGGCGGGTACTGATCCATGGCAGGCGCGACCTCGTGAAACCGGATTGCCGTTGGTTACACGAGCCTACCCTTGCCAAGCCGCGTCGCAAAAGCGCGACTTTGGTCGTTCGTGACAGCCCCGGAACCCTGGACTACGCCACGCTGCCCGCCACCCTGTTCTCACACCTCGCCGCTCACTCCTCGGCCAGTGCCGGCAGCAGTACCTTCAGCTTGCCGGACCTGGTAAAGAGCGGGTGTTGCGCCCCCAGACCAGCCGTTCCAACTTCTACGGATGAGACGGCGACGTCGCTGTTCACTCCTCGGCCAGCGCCGGCAACAGCACCTTCAATTTCCGGGTCAGGGTGTTGCGCCCCCAGCCCAGCAGCTCGGCGGCCTCACCCTTGCGCCCGCCGGTGTGCTTGAGCGCGGTCTCGATGAGGATGCGCTCGAAGTCCGGCACCGCCTCTTCCAGCAGGTGGGTGTGGCCGGCGGCCAGGGCGCGGTCGGCCCACTCGCGGAAGGCACCACGCCAGTCGCCGCCGGCGGCTTCGGTACCCTCGACGTCGCGCAGCTCCGGCGGCAGGTCGTCGACGAGTACCTCGCGGCCCGAGGCCATCACCGTCAGCCAGCGGCAGGTGTTCTCGAGCTGACGCACGTTGCCGGGCCAGGCCAGCCGGGTGAGATGCTGCTCGGCCTCGCGGGTCAGCACCTTGGGTTCGGTGGCCAGTTCCCTGGCGGCTTCGGCGAGGAAGTGCTGGGCCAGCCGCGGGATGTCCTCGCGCCGTTCGGCGAGCCGCGGCAGATGCACGCGAATCACGTTGAGACGATGGAACAGGTCCTCGCGGAAGCGGCCGTCCTCGACCAGTTTCTCAAGGTTCTGGTGGGTGGCAGCGATGATCCGCACGTCGACCTTGACCGGGGTGTGGCCGCCGACACGATAGAACTCGCCGTCGGCCAGCACGCGCAGCAGGCGGGTCTGGGTATCGGGCGGCATGTCGCCGATCTCGTCGAGGAACAGCGTGCCGCCGTCGGCCTGCTCGAAGCGCCCGCGGCGCTGCGCCGAGGCGCCGGTGAAGGCGCCCTTCTCGTGACCGAACAGCTCGGACTCCATCAGGTCCTTGGGGATCGCCGCCATGTTCAGGGCGATGAACGGGTTCGCCTTGCGCGGGCTGTGCTGGTGCAGCGCCTGGGCGACCCGTTCCTTGCCGGTCCCCGACTCGCCGTTGATCAGCACGGTGATGTGCGACTGCGAGAGCCGCCCGATGGCGCGGAACACCTCCTGCATCGCCGGCGCCTCACCGATGATCTCGGCAGTCAGCCCCTCCGGCGCGCTGGCCGGCGCCTGGCGCTCGCGAGCATGCGCCACGGCGCGGCGCACCAGCGCCAGCGCCTCATCGACATCGAAGGGCTTGGGCAGGTACTCGAAGGCGCCACCCTGGTAGGAAGCCACCGCGCTGTCCAGGTCGGAATGCGCGGTCATCACGATCACCGGCAGGTCCGGATGACTCTCGCGCAGCCGTGCCATCAGGTCCAGGCCATCCAGCCCCGGCATGCGGATATCGGTGAGCAGCACGTCCGGCGGCTGGCGCAGCAGGCTTTCCAGCGCGGTGTCGGCGCGGTCGAAGCTGGTCACGTCCAGGTCGGGCTGGGCCAGGGCGCGCTCCAGCACCCAGCGAATGGCACGGTCGTCGTCGACGATGACGATACGAGCGGCGTCGGTCATAAAGCCCTCCAGCGGGTAACAGTGGGGGCGCCTCCGGCGCAGGTCACGAGAGGCGCACCGGCGGCGCGATGGGACGCCGGCCGGTTCATGCGGAACACGCCAGCGGGATCAGCAGGCGGAATTCCGTGCAACCGGGCTGCGAGTCGCACTCGACCAGTCCCTGGTGCTGGTGCAGGATCGACTGGGCGATCGACAACCCCAGCCCGCTGCCCTCGGCACGTCCCGAGACCATCGGATAGAACAGCGTCTCCTGGAGCGCGGGGGGAATCCCGGGGCCGTTGTCGATCACCGCCACCTCACAGACCAGCCGATGGCGCTCGGCGCCCAGGGTGAACTGGCGCCGGGCCCGGGTACGCAGCGTCAGGCGTGGCGCGTCGACGGCGCTCTCCTCCAGGGCCTGCACGGCGTTGCGGGCGACGTTGAGCACCGCCTGGATCAGCTGCGCCTCGTCGCCGTGCAGGTCCGGCAGGCTGGGGTCGTAGTCGCGTGCATAATCGACCCGCGGGTGCTCGGCCTCGAGCAGCGCCCGTACCCGCTCGAGTACCTTGTGGATGTTGAGCGGCTCGTGCCCGGCGGGGCGATTGGGGCCGAGCATGCGGTCGACCAGGTCACGCAGACGGTCGGCTTCCTCGACGATCACCCGGGTAAACTCGGCCAGCTGCGGGTCCGGCAGGTCGCGCTCGAGCAGCTGGGCGGCACCGCGGATGCCGCCCAGCGGATTCTTGATCTCGTGGGCCAGCCCCCGCGAGAGCACCTTGATGGTCTCCTGACGGGTGATCAGCGCCTCCTCCCGGGAGATACGTATCAGCCGGTCGCGGGGCTCGATCTCGAGCAGCAACTCCCGGTCCGACAGCGGCGTGGCCGTGAAGTCCACCGTGACCGGTTCCGTCCCGGCGGGCAGCAGTACGGCCTCACGCTGGGTAAAGGGATGCCGGGCCTCCAGCGCCTTGGTCAGCACCGCCGCGATGGCGCCGCCGTCGCCTTCCAGACAGTCCAGGCGTGTGCCCCTGACCCGGCTCTCGCTGACCGCCAGCAGCGCCTCGGCGGCCGGGTTCAGCCAGCGTACGCGCAGGGCGTCGTCCAGATAGACGACGGCGGTGGTCAGGTTCTCCAGCAGGCGTTGATACATGGGCGCTCTCCCGTGCGGGATGTGTCACGACAAGGACTGCAAGAAGCGCGCCATGCCGGGAAACCCGGCATTCAGCGGGATGAACGCCGATGGCGCGCCCCTTGACGCACCATTATGGTGCATTTGCTCGTGCAGGGCTGTGCCAAGGTGGCGAAATCGGTGTGTCGAGTGTGGTGAACAGCAAGCCGCCGCTCAGGGCGACCGGGCGGGATTGTTGGGGTTGGCAGGCAGATGGACGCTGGCGCGCTGCACGTAGAGGGTCACCGGCGCACTGCGATGGCGCACCCGGCCCTGGGCGTCGAGCAGCTCCGCCTGCAGGGTGTGCTCGCCACGCACCAGATCCGTGAGCATGAACACGCGCGCGTGCAGCGCCGACTGGCTGACCCGGCCATCGACGAGCAGGCGGACCTTGTGGTCCGGCCGCAGGGCGGGCTCGATGGCCAGCGCCACCTGCACGTTGCCGGCGGCGCCGGTAGGCAGCGTCTCGCCATCCTCGGGCTGTTCGATGCGGAAGGTGGTGTAGGGCATGAACGGCGTGTCGGCACTCGCCGGTTGCCGGGCCGTTTCGCGCTCGACATCACGCGCCGCGGGTTCGCGCACGGGGGCGGATGGCAGCACGCTCAGCGGCTCCAGCTCGACACGCTCGCCCTGTTCCACCGGTCGGTCGGTGAAGACCGCATTGCCCTGGGCATCGGTGGTGCGATAGACGCTGGCCGCCGAAACGACGCTCGGTGCCGCACCCGCTACTAGGCAGACGGCCAGCAGCATGGCCGGCAGGCAGCGGTTCATGGGAGCCCTCCTTGATGGCGTGACGACACGGCCGCGTGTCTCGTCCGAGTGTAACGCAAACAAAGAGCCCGCCGATTGGCGGGCTCCATGTCGCGACACGCCCGGCGCACCGCGCCGGCCGGAGGCGGGATCAGCAGCTGTAGTAGAGGTCGAACTCCACCGGATGCGTCGCCATGCGCAGGCGCTGGACGTCTTCTTCCTTGAGCTCGATGTAGGCATCGATCATGTCGTCGGTGAACACGCCGCCTTCGGTGAGGAAGGCCCGGTCGTTGTCCAGGGCTTCCAGGGCCTGATCGAGGCTGTTGGCCACGGTCGGCACCTGCTTGCCCTCTTCCGGCGGCAGGTCGTAGAGGTTCTTGTCCATCGCGTCGCCGGGATGGATCTTGTTCTTGATGCCGTCGATGCCCGCCATCAGCATCGCCGCGAACGCCAGGTAGGGGTTGGCGGTCGGGTCGGGGAAGCGAGCCTCGACGCGCTTGCCCTTGGGGCTGGCGGTGTAGGGGATGCGGATCGACGCGGAACGGTTGCGCGCGCTGTAGGCGAGCATGACCGGCGCCTCGAAGCCCGGCACCAGACGCTTGTAGGAGTTGGTGGAGGCGTTGGTGAAGGCGTTCAGGGCCCGCGCGTGCTTGATGATGCCGCCGATGTAGTACAGCGCCATCTCGGACAGGCCGGCGTACTCGTCACCGGCGAACTGGTTGGTGCCGTCCTTCCAGAAGGACTGGTGGACGTGCATGCCGGAGCCGTTGTCGCCGACGATCGGCTTGGGCATGAAGGTCGCGGTCTTGCCGTAGGCGTGGGCCACGTTGTGGACCACGTACTTCAGCTGCTGGACCTCGTCGGCCTTCTTGACCAGGGTGTTGAACTTCACGCCGATCTCGTTCTGGCCGGCGTTGGACACCTCGTGGTGATGGACTTCCACCGCCTGGCCGATCGCCTCCAGGGTGTTGCACATCGCGCTGCGGATGTCGTGGAAGCTGTCCACCGGCGGTACCGGGAAGTAGCCGCCCTTGACCCGCGGGCGGTGACCCAGGTTGCCGCCTTCCACGCTGGTGGAATCGGTGGCCCAGGCGCCTTCCTCGGAGGTGATCTTGTACATCGCACCCTGGAGGTCGGTCTTCCAGTGCACCTCGTCGAAGATGAAGAATTCCGGCTCCGGGCCGAAGAAGGCAGTATCGCCCAGGCCGGTGGACTGCAGGTAGGCCTCGGCGCGCTTGGCGATGGAGCGCGGGTCGCGCTCGTAGCCCTGCATGGTGGCCGGCTCGATGATGTCGCAGCGCAGCACCAGGGTGGCGTCCTCGGTGAACGGGTCGAGGAAGCCGGAGCCGTCCTCCGGGCGCAGGATCATGTCGGACTCGTTGATGCCCTTCCAGCCTTCGATGGAGGAGCCATCGAACATCTGGCCGTTCTCGAAGAACTCTTCATCGACGGCGCCGGCCGGAATCGTGACGTGCTGCTCCTTGCCCTTGGTGTCGGTGAAGCGCAGGTCCACCCACTTGACGTCGTGTTCTTCGATCAGGGCGAGTGTCTTCTCAGACATGATGTCCTCCACAAATGAGCCGATAGCTCGAATCGATGGCTTGCGTGTCCAGCGTCGTTGTAGCACGCCGCTTCAGGATTGCCCATGACGTGCCGTTCTGGCAAACGAAATGCAGACACCGTGCCAAAATGGCGCACCATTTATCGCTATCGTCGCAAGCCAATGAAATTCCGCCATAAAAGGCGACGCTGACAGTCTCGCCGAATAATGAAAGCGGTGATCCCAGTGTGGTCGGCATTTTTCACCGTCGACCTAATGCACCACAAAAGGTCATCAATTTTCATTGATGCACCATATCAGTGCATGCGCCTAAGATGGCGAAAACCCGGACGATCAATGGAGCATCTCAACCATCGACGGAGGGAAAAACCACCCGCGAATCGCCACAAAATCAGCAGGCTGCAAGTTGATACCCTTTGAAACCACCGGCTACGCTTTATTACAAACAACGCGCGGGACGGCAGGGCACGCTGACAAACCACTACCGAGCGCCAAGGGCGCGGTGCTTCGGGCGGCCGGCGACACGGCAACCGGTCGGCACCGTCACTGGACCGCCATTATGCATTCCTACAGTGTCATCCTTGACGCCCGCCGCGGTCATGCACGCCTGGGGCGCTGCCTGGCCGGCCTCGCGCGGGACTTCGGCCAGACGCCCACCCGTCACGAGATCTGGCTGCTCGTCGACAAGTCTCGCAGTCGCATCGAGCGGCTGGCCGAGGCACACGGCGCCCGGCTGCTGTTGCTGCCCGACCGGCCCCGAGGCCAGCGCCTCAATATCGTGGCCAATCGCAGCCAGGCCGACGTGCTGGCGTTTCTCGATCCGGCGACCGACCCACCCCCGGGCTGGCTGGCCCTGGTCGACCAGGCCCTGGCGTCGCAGTGGGACGTCGTCGCGCTGATCAGCGACGGCTGGCTCACCACTCACTGGCTGGCACGCCTGCCGGGCGGTGGCGGGCGGATTCGGCTGCTGGCGATGCGCCACAGCTGGTTCGAACGGGTCGGCGGCTTCGACCCGGATCTGGAAGGCACGGCCGAACGCGACCTGCTGGCCCGCCTGCGCGCCTGCCATGCCAGCGTGCTGCAGCGGCGCATGGGAGACGGCCAGCGCTCGGCAGGATGAGCGGTGCCGATGCCGGGGCTTGGGATAGACTGAGGGAACACGGAGGTGTCGCGCGCCGGACGCGCGGGGAGGGAAAACGCCATGAACGGCCTGGATATGGCTCAGGACCTGGCCTGCCGTCTGCGCGGCCACTGGCGGCGCAGCCAGGCGGAGCCCCTGTGGGGACGCAGCGCGATCCTCGTGCTGCCCCGCGTGCTGCCCAGCGATGCCGAGGCCCGGCTGCCGCATCGCGCCGCGTGGTGTCTGGGGCGCGAGAGCCTGGAGCGGCTGCTGCTCAACCTCAGCGACATCGCCCGGCTGGTCTGCCTGGGCACGGCGCTGCAGCCCCATCATGACCCGCAGGCCCGCATCACCCTGACCTTCGACGCCGGCTGGCGCAGCACCCTGGACGTGGCCATGCCGCTGCTCGCGCACTACGCCATCCCCGCCAGCGTGTTCCTGAGTACCGGATGGCTGCGTCATCCGCGCGGCAGCTGGCGCCTCACCATCGGCGAAGGCCTGTGGGAAGGGCGCGACGCCCGGCGCATCCACGACACGCTGGCCGATGCGGGCCTGCCCCGGCCACCCCTGCCACCGGCGAGCCCCGACACCGCCTACAGCCGCGCCCTGGCCCGCTACCTGACCCAGCTCGAAGGGCTGGACGCACGCCGCCTCGCCGCCGTGGCCGACTACCTGCACAACGAGCTGGGCCACGCGCCCCACAACCTCGACCCCTTCAGCATCCGCCGGCTGGAACACGAAGGGCTGGTGCGTTTCGGCGGGCGCGGCGTGGGTCTGAGCGACCTGGAACCGCTCGACGATGACGCCGTACGCCGCCAGGTGAAGGGCGCCCGCCGGGAACTCGCCCGGCTGTGTCGCGAGCCGCTGCCGATCTTCGCCTACCCCGACCGGCAGCCTTCCCCGCGCCTGCAGCGGCTCGTCAGCCAGTGCGGCGTCAGCCTGGCGCTGGCCGGGCAGGGTGGCTGGCTGTCGCCACGCAGCGACCCGCTTGCCCTGCCCCGCATCCCGCTGACCCAGCCGCTGGCGCAGAGCCCCGGGCGGCTGTTCGACTACCTGCTCGGACAGCTGTGAGCCCGAACACTCACGGCGACTGGTCCTGCTGGTTCTGCTCCATCATCTGGTAGAGCTGTTCGTGCATTTGCCGGGCGTTCTCCTGCATCTGGCGCCGCAGGCGGAAGATCTCCGCATAGACCTTGCCGGCCTGTTCCGGGTCCGCCTTGTCGTCCAGCGACAGCTCCCGCAGTCGCAGGCGCTGCTCCATCATCTTTTCCATCAGCGGCTGCTGCTCCTTGAAGAAGTCGCGCTGGATCTGGCGCAGCTCCTCGCGCTGGGGCCCCTGCAGCCACGCCGGATTGCCCATCATGCCGTGGCCGTACCAGCCGCCGGCCTCATCGTCATCGTCGTCCATCATGCCCGGGCCATAGCCCGCGCCATAACCGCCCATCATGCCCGGGCCCATGCCCGCGCCGTAGCCACCCATCATGCCCGGACCCATGCCCGCGCCGTAGCCGCCCATCATGCCGGGCCCCATGCCCGCGCCGTAGCCGCCCATCATGCCCGAGCCGTATCCACCGCCCCCCATCATGCCCGGCCCATAGCCGCCATGATCGAAGCGGCCGCCCTCGTTACCGTGGGCCAGTGCCAGGCCGGAGCCCAGTCCCAGCGACGCGGCCAGCAAGCCGCCCCAGAGCCATGCTTTCATCGATAACCTCCTCGCGAGTCGTCTCGAAAACGTGCCTCTCCAGACTAGAAAGAAGGGCGCCATGACGGCTTGACGGGGGTCAAGACAGCGACAAAGTGGTCGAAAGCCGCGGCGAATGGTGGCAGGGGCCGGGGGCTAGCCACTATAATGCGCCCCTTATTTCCCTGCAGGATCCCGTCGTGATCGAGAAACTTCGCAACATAGCCATCATCGCTCACGTCGACCACGGCAAAACCACCCTGGTCGACAAGCTCCTCCAGCAGTCCGGCACCCTGGACCGCAAGGCCGAGGGGCAGGAGCGCATCATGGACTCCAACGACCAGGAAAAGGAACGCGGTATCACTATCCTGGCCAAGAACACGGCGATCCGCTGGCAGGCACCCGACGACGAGGTCTATCACATCAACATCGTCGACACCCCGGGACACGCCGACTTCGGCGGCGAGGTGGAGCGCGTGATGTCGATGGTCGACTCGGTCCTGCTGCTGGTCGATGCCGTCGATGGCCCCATGCCGCAGACTCGCTTCGTCACCCAGAAGGCCTTCGATCAGGGCCTGAAACCGATCGTCGTGGTCAACAAGATCGACCGCCCCGGCGCCCGCCCCGACTGGGTGATCGACCAGATCTTCGACCTGTTCGACAACCTCGGCGCCTCCGACGAGCAGCTCGACTTCCCGATCATCTACTGCTCGGCGCTCAACGGCATCGCCGGCCATGAGCCGGACGCCCTCGCCGACGACATGACGCCGATGTTCCAGTCGATCATCGACATCGTCGAGCCGCCCAAGGTCGAGCTCGACGGCCCCTTCCAGATGCAGATCTCGGCGCTCGACTACTCCAGCTACGTCGGCGTCATCGGCCTGGGCCGCATCAAGCGCGGCAGCGTCAGCCCCAACCAGCAGGTCACGGTACTCACCAAGGAGGGCAAGAGCCGCCGCGGCAAGATCGGCCAGGTGATGACTCACATGGGCCTCGAGCGGGTGCAGACCGAGCAGGCGGAAGCCGGCGACATCATCTGCATCACCGGTATCGAGGATCTGGCGATCTCCGACACCCTGTGCGACCCGAACGCCGTCGAGGCGCTGCCGGCACTGACCGTCGACGAGCCCACCGTGTCGATGACCTTCCAGGTCAACGACTCGCCGTTCGCCGGCAAGGACGGCAAGTTCGTCACCAGCCGCAACATTCGCGACCGCCTCGAGCAGGAGCTGATCCACAACGTCGCGCTGCGCGTCGAGCAGGGCGAGTCGCCCGAGAAGTTCACCGTCTCCGGCCGCGGCGAGCTGCACCTCTCGGTGCTGATCGAGACCATGCGTCGCGAGGGCTACGAGCTGGCCGTGGGCCGTCCGGAAGTCATCATCAAGGAGATCGACGGCGTTCAGCAGGAGCCGTACGAAGAGGTCATCATCGACTGCGAGGAGCAGCACCAGGGCGCGGTGATGGAAGAGCTCGGCTACCGCAAGGGCGAGATGACCAACATGAACCCCGACGGCAAGGGGCGCGTGCGGCTCGACTTCATCATCCCCGCACGCGGGCTGATCGGTTTCCGCGGCCAGTTCCTGACCCTGACCTCGGGCACCGGCATCCTCACCAGCCGCTTCGACCACTACGGCGCGCTCAAGCCCGACGCCGCCATCGAACGGCGCAACGGCGTGCTGGTGTCGATGGTACCCGGCAAGGCCCTG
The DNA here is from genome assembly GCA_001577635.1 of Halomonadaceae bacterium T82-2. GTDB lineage: Bacteria > Pseudomonadota > Gammaproteobacteria > Pseudomonadales > Halomonadaceae > Modicisalibacter. The sequence goes on from LSBP01000014.1 coordinate 55,640, forward strand.
GCCTACGCCCTCTACGCCCTGCAGGACCGCGGCAAGCTGATCATCGAGCACGGCACCGAGGTCTACGAAGGCATGCTGGTGGGCATCAACAACCGCGCCGACGACATGGTGGTCAACCCCACCAAGGCCAAGAAGCTCGACAACATGCGCGCCTCCGGCAACGACGAGAACATCGTCCTCACCCCGCCGGTGCGCTTCACCCTCGAGCAGGCGATCGAGTTCATCGACGACGACGAGCTCGTCGAGATCACGCCCAACCACATTCGTCTGCGCAAGAAACTGTTGACCGAGAACGAGCGCAAGCGCGCCCGCAAGAAGTAAGCACCACCTGCCTCACGACGAACCCGCCGGCGCCTCGCCCCGGCGGGTTTTTCGTTTCTTGATCTGCAACAGGTTTCGAAATCGTCCGGCGCACGACCGGGCCCGAAACTTGTCCCAGCGCAAATATCCACACAAATCGAAGGGCTATTGTTGCGGGGTTCATCCCGGCGGCGCGCCGTATCGCGCCGCCATGATCCACCGCTGTTCAGGAGACTCCGAGATGCGCACCCCTGCCCTGCTTTCCGCCGCCCTGCTCACCGGCGGCCTGATGACCAGCGCCACCGCCCTCGCCTACGGCCAGGGCGACCTGTTCACCCGCTTCGGTGTCGCCAAGGTCGACCCCAAGAGCGACAACGGCAACTTCAGCGACCTGGGGCTGGATGTCGACGTCGGCGACGACAGCGCCTTCGCCTTCACCCTCGGCTACCGCTTCACCGACACGCTGGGTATCGAGCTGCTCGCCGCCCAACCCTTCGAGCACGAGATCGCGCTCAACGGCGACAACCTCGCCTCCACCAAGCACCTGCCGCCGACCCTGACGCTGCAGTACTACCCGCTGGGCGGCACCGCCTCGCGCGTGCAGCCCTATCTCGGCGCCGGCATCAACTACACCCACTTCTCCGACGAGAGCCTCGATGTCGGCACGCTCAACCTCGACGACTCCTGGGGCGCCGCCGCCCAGGTCGGCGTCGACCTGCTGATCAACGAGCACTGGGCGCTCAACGCCGCCGCCTGGTACCTCGACATCGACAGCGACGCCACCGCCACCGTCGGCGGCGTGAACTACGACGCCAACGTCGAGATCGACCCGGTCGTGCTCATGGGCGGGCTCAGCTTCCGCTTCTGAGTCTTCAGGCCGCTCCGGCCGGCATGCCGGCCGGAGCGGCGCGCCACATCAGGGATGCGCCGCCGCGACGTTGACCCCGATCTCGTAGACCAGATCGCCGCCACGATCCGCGGTCATCAGCATCAGCACGACCCCCACCAGTCCCGCCACCGGCATGACCCAGGACAGCGCCCGGTTGAGGGCAATGCGCCGCCAGTAGACCACCGCCTGAACCAGGGTAAGCAGCCCGAACACGGTCAGGGTGGTCATCGCCAGCTCCTCGTGGGACTCGATGGGCGCCGCGGGGAAACCCTTCTCCCGGGCGATATCGAAGGCCGCATCGCCGAAGCCGGCCGCAACAAGGCCCCCGAGCGTGCCCAGCACCAGCAGCCACAGCGACGCCTTCTGCCAGCTTCGCCGTCGCTCGAACGTCTCCCCGCGCAACACCACCAGACACTGGCAGGCCACGGCCAGCAGCCAGAGCACGATGGGGAAATGAACCAGCATGGGGTGAATATGGGCCATCGACATCGGATACCTCCCGTTACCAGGGCGTGACCGCCGCACAGCCACGCATTAGCGTCCTTTCGCCACCTCAGCACAGCGCATGTGTCTTAACGCCGGCTTAACGACCGAATATCCGCCACCCCATGGGCGAGCCGCGAACAGCACGCTACCCTGACGGTAACCCCAACCCGCAACAGGAGTTTTGCATGCACAAGCACATCGAATGGGATTCCCCGGGCACCGGAAGCGTCAGCGCGCATTACGCCAAGGACCCCAACGACTACGGCGAGCCCCACCCCGGCAGCATCCTCACCGGCCGCTACCGCGGCGTCAGCGTGCGCGTTCGCGTCGAGGCCTACCGCGACGCCACCAGCATCGGCGAGGTGGTCGCCCTGATCGACCCCGACAGCGGCGAGCGCATGAAGAGCTTCGGCGATCTGGAGCTTGGCGACATGGTGCGCCTGCCCGACGACAAGCGGGCCTTTCAGCCGGCCGCCCCCGACGCCGACAGCTGAGACTCGGCACCCGCCCGTGTCAGGGCGCATGCTGAAACGCGGTGCCGGACGCACCGCGCTTCATCGGTCTGTTGTGTCGCGCGGTGCTGGTTACTCGAGCCAGCGACGAGACGCCGCCCGATTTCAGAGCCTCGTCGTGCCGCCCTTCGCGATGTGCTCGCCGCCTACCACAAGCTGCCCGATCGATTGGCAAAGCGCCCTGCGGCTTGACTACCTTGATTGGCGAATCCGCCAAACAGGAGACACCGATGGCCGATCTGGGAACCTGCGCCTGCGTGGGCTGCGAACACCAGGTCACCAGCGAGCAGAGCGCGATGAGCGAAGGCCAGGCCTTCTGCTGCTCGGCCTGCGCAGCCGGTCACCCCGACGGTATGTCCTGCATCCACGAGGGCTGCCCCTGCACCGAGCTCAACCGTCCGGCCGCCGGCGATCTGCCCCGCGACGGCGCCTGAGCCGAAACGCGTCGAAGAGGAAAACCGCACCCATCATTTCCGGCAAGGAGCGACCATGCAGAAACAAGCCCGTGTGGAACCGGTATTCGCCGCCCGTGACATGAACGAGAAGATCACCGGCTGGGTCGTGATCGACGAGAGCCAGCCCGACAACGAGAATGTCGTCTCCGAGCACGACACCCAGGACGAAGCGCTGCACGCCGCCGAGCGCTTCGAGAACGACGAGCACTGAACCTCTCAGCCCGCTCCGGCGGGCTGTCCGCCCTCGCCGAACGTCCCGCACCGGCTATACTCCACGAGCGGCATCCGCCGTCTTCGAGTACGCCCCCATGGCACTCAGTGTCATCACCTGCTTCGGCTTCCTCGCCTTGCAACTGCTGCTTCTCGCTCATATCGACCGACGGTTGAATGCCAGAACGCAAGCAACTGACGATTCCATCGAAACGTCTGCAAAAGGATCGGATCCTCAACCCTCTACACCGCCCGCCCCGATCAGGCGTGGATAGAAAAATGAGCGTCTTTTCCCTGTGTGGAAAGACGCTCGTATTCTCGAGACGTATTTTCCTACAGCAGGAACTGCTTTCTGGACTGTCTGGGCGGCAGCGAACGCAAACGATTATCCCCGCGCCTGCGGGGACCGGGCGGTGTTCTTGCGCGCCTTGCTGCGCAGCAGCGGGTTATCCCCGCATCTGCGGGGATCAGGCCTCGCGAACCTCGCGGCTCAGATGGGTGTTCGGGTTATCCCCGCGCCTGCGGGGATCGGACCTCGCGAACCTCGCGGCTCAGGTGGGTGTTCGGGTTATTCCCGCGCCTGCGGGGATCGGGCCGGTCGACCAGGTCAGGGCTTCGCCATGCACGGGTTATCCCCGCGCCTGCGGGGACCGGATCTCGTGCGGCAGCGCCTTCATCGACCCGTACGGCTTATCCCCGCACCTGCGGGGATCGGTCCACCATGGCCTTGAAGGCCAGGCCGAGGCGCGGGTTATCCCCGCGCCTGCGGGGATCGGACAACGAGCGCCTGAGCAACAGCTATCAGGATCGGGTTATCCCCGCGCCTGCGGGGATCGGGGCGGCTATCTGGTCATAACTCCGGGTCCAGTCGGGTTATCCCCGCGCCTGCGGGGATCGGTACCTCGATCTGTGGGACCGCGCCGCGGCGACCGGGTTATCCCCGCGCCTGCGGGGATCGGCATCACCTCGTTCTCGAAGCGCAGCTTCGCTGCGGGTTATCCCCGCGCCTGCGGGGATCGGTTTCTCGATCACCAGGCTGGTGGAGGAGATCCCGGGTTATCCCCGCGCCTGCGGGGATCGGATCCAGTCCGGCGCCCAGTCACTGCCGATGGGCGGGTTATCCCCGCGCCTGCGGGGATCGGCCGGAGAACGACATCACGCGCACCAAGGCCGACGGGTTATCCCCGCGCCTGCGGGGATCGGATCTCCATGTTCTCCTTGAACATGCCGAGATGCGGGTTATCCCCGCGCCTGCGGGGATCGGTAAGCTGCAGCTCGAGCTGATGAAGATGGCGCCGGGTTATCCCCGCGCCTGCGGGGATCGGCACACTATCGAACACAGCCCGCCTAGTGCGGGCGGGTTATCCCCGCGCCTGCGGGGATCGGCATTCAGCGGCTTCTCGCTCGCTGTAGTAACGCGGGTTATCCCCGCGCCTGCGGGGATCGGGACGCCTACGCAGAGGAACCGATGTCCCAGCCCGGGTTATCCCCGCGCCTGCGGGGATCGGATGGTGGCCCTAACCCATGGGTCTCCTGACTGCGGGTTATCCCCGCGCCTGCGGGGATCGGATCCTGACGCTGCTGGGCGAGATCGTCGGCGGCGGGTTATCCCCGCGCCTGCGGGGATCGGACAGTTAGTGACACAAGTCCTAGCGGAGCCGGCGGGTTATCCCCGCGCCTGCGGGGATCGGGACACGCTCAAGAAGAGCTACTGGAATGAACGCGGGTTATCCCCGCGCCTGCGGGGATCGGATCTGATTGATCGTCTCGAAGCTGGGAGACGTCGGGTTATCCCCGCGCCTGCGGGGATCGGTCCTGAGCGCACCATGCGAGAGGATTCCGTCGCGGGTTATCCCCGCGCCTGCGGGGATCGGTTCCCAGTGATGGCGTTGAATGCCTCAACAGCCGGGTTATCCCCGCGCCTGCGGGGATCGGAGAGCCACGGCATCAGCCGCAAGAGCGACGACCGGGTTATCCCCGCGCCTGCGGGGATCGGTATTCCCTGTCGCTGTGATCATCTGGCACGGGCGGGTTATCCCCGCGCCTGCGGGGATCGGCATCACCTCGTTCTCGAAGCGCAGCTTCGCTGCGGGTTATCCCCGCGCCTGCGGGGATCGGGGCGCGGTAATCCGCCGAGCGGAAGCGCGTGTCGGGTTATCCCCGCGCCTGCGGGGATCGGCCGGTGTGCAGCGCAGAGACCGGGGAGGACGACGGGTTATCCCCGCGCCTGCGGGGATCGGCTGCCGCTCGCTCCAGTTGCGTCATTTCGCTGCGGGTTATCCCCGCGCCTGCGGGGATCGGACACTCCAGCGTCCATTCCTCTGGCGCCATTCCGGGTTATCCCCGCGCCTGCGGGGATCGGACCTGACTCCATGACGTGGGCTCCGCATCAGGCGGGTTATCCCCGCGCCTGCGGGGATCGGCCGCCGGCACGTTTTGCGCGGCTGGCAGATTGCGGGTTATCCCCGCGCCTGCGGGGATCGGTACGCTTCGAGAATTTGGGACAGGGGGTGAGCCGGGTTATCCCCGCGCCTGCGGGGATCGGTTTTTTTCGAGGATGCCCTGGCTGTGGCACACCGGGTTATCCCCGCGCCTGCGGGGATCGGGAGCAGGCTGTTGAGGCGGACGGCTGCCGGATCGGGTTATCCCCGCGCCTGCGGGGATCGGCGAATCGCCCGTTGCGCCGGGGACAGGTCGGGCGGGGTTATCCCCGCGCCTGCGGGGATCGGTCGTCACCCCGCTGATCATCTCCGCCCCGGAACGGGTTATCCCCGCGCCTGCGGGGATCGGGGGCCAACCAGACAGATTCGGGGCAAAACAGGCGGGTTATCCCCGCGCCTGCGGGGATCGGCTTCCGCATAATCAGCGAGCTGCTGCCGGTCGCGGGTTATCCCCGCGCCTGCGGGGATCGGGTCTTGCCCGAGAGTTCGGTGATGGTCGGCCACGGGTTATCCCCGCGCCTGCGGGGATCGGCGCTCGAGGAACGCTTCGGCGTCGGCGTTGGCCGGGTTATCCCCGCGCCTGCGGGGATCGGCACCATGCTGGTGACTTTTTTCGCCCGGTTGCCGGGTTATCCCCGCGCCTGCGGGGATCGGTCGCGGTCGATGACCTCGGCGATCAGTCGCTGCGGGTTATCCCCGCGCCTGCGGGGATCGGCCGCTGACCACCTGGGAGCAGATCGTCTGGGACGGGTTATCCCCGCGCCTGCGGGGATCGGCTCCTGGCCGATTCGCTGGGCCGCGACGAGCCCGGGTTATCCCCGCGCCTGCGGGGATCGGGCCTTTCAGCAGGCGGCCAAATCGACTGCCGCCGGGTTATCCCCGCGCCTGCGGGGATCGGGCGTCGCGCATGTACGCCAACCGGGTGGGCGGCGGGTTATCCCCGCGCCTGCGGGGATCGGTTCAGTGTCTCCGAGACCGAGCCGGCAACCGACGGGTTATCCCCGCGCCTGCGGGGATCGGGGTAACGGTAGTCGACCAGGAAAACCGAGACCCGGGTTATCCCCGCGCCTGCGGGGATCGGGAGCGCAGCCAGGGCCGCGGCCAGGGTGGCTCCGGGTTATCCCCGCGCCTGCGGGGATCGGTTGCGGATGCGCTCGACGGCCATGCCGATCTCCGGGTTATCCCCGCGCCTGCGGGGATCGGCTCTCGACGACCATCGGGGCATAGGTGCGACCCGGGTTATCCCCGCGCCTGCGGGGATCGGGTCGAAATAGTCCATGACCGCGGAGGTCGACCACGGGTTATCCCCGCGCCTGCGGGGATCGGAGCCGCCGCCGGGTCGCAGGTCTCCGGCGTGGCGGGTTATCCCCGCGCCTGCGGGGATCGGCTGCGACAGACGATCCGCGCGGGCCTGAGCCACGGGTTATCCCCGCGCCTGCGGGGATCGGGGTGGCGCGCATGGCGATGGCGAAGATCTGGTCGGGTTATCCCCGCGCCTGCGGGGATCGGACCTCGGCGCTGTTCTCGGTCTCGAGGACCACCGGGTTATCCCCGCGCCTGCGGGGATCGGTCTCTGCCTTGCTAGCGTTCTGCGTCACGGGCCGGGTTATCCCCGCGCCTGCGGGGATCGGCGTCGCTTCGTGCACCCCGGGGCGGTGGTCACCGGGTTATCCCCGCGCCTGCGGGGATCGGGGTACCGGGGCCGTTCAACCCCGACAGCAACCCGGGTTATCCCCGCGCCTGCGGGGATCGGTTGCCTACCGCTACCAGCTGCTTGCCGGTCGCCGGGTTATCCCCGCGCCTGCGGGGATCGGTTCCATGTCGCCTTCTTCTTCATGGAACGTGTCGGGTTATCCCCGCGCCTGCGGGGATCGGGAAGCCCCCACCGCCCGCAAGGGTGGTGGGGGCGGGTTATCCCCGCGCCTGCGGGGATCGGGCCTTGCGGGGCAACTGCCCCACGGTGCCAGCCGGGTTATCCCCGCGCCTGCGGGGATCGGTCGTCGGGTTTCGGTGAGCAGGCGGTGTCGGGCGGGTTATCCCCGCGCCTGCGGGGATCGGATAAACTCCCTCGAGCTTCTCAGATCAATGTGCGGGTTATCCCCGCGCCTGCGGGGATCGGTCGCCGGTGCCCAGGAGCTGGTGCGCAAGGACCGGGTTATCCCCGCGCCTGCGGGGATCGGCCCGCAGTTCCCGTCGCCCCAGTGCGCGATCGCGGGTTATCCCCGCGCCTGCGGGGATCGGGTGAGCAGCGGCAGCTCCTCGACGATCTTCGACGGGTTATCCCCGCGCCTGCGGGGATCGGGGCGAAAGTGTCGGCAGCAACGACGAAGTCGTCGGGTTATCCCCGCGCCTGCGGGGATCGGCTTTACTGGTAGCGGGTAGTGGAGTCGAACCACGGGTTATCCCCGCGCCTGCGGGGATCGGGAGGTGCCCAATGCATCACGACGACGAGAAACCGGGTTATCCCCGCGCCTGCGGGGATCGGGTGCGGTGATGCTTGATGCTGGCCTGCGCGGTCGGGTTATCCCCGCGCCTGCGGGGATCGGTCGGCACCAGCCCGCTGCTCTCCAGCAGCGCCCGGGTTATCCCCGCGCCTGCGGGGATCGGACCGCAGTTCCCGTCGCCCCAGTGCGCGATCGCGGGTTATCCCCGCGCCTGCGGGGATCGGCTTGCCGCGTCGCGGTCACACTATCTCGGCAGCGGGTTATCCCCGCGCCTGCGGGGATCGGTGTTCGAGCGCAAGCTGCTCAACAAGAAGCAGCGGGTTATCCCCGCGCCTGCGGGGATCGGCGCGCCGGCCTCGAGCGCGTCGATCCCTGGGACGGGTTATCCCTGAAGTGGACCCCGAAATTCGGACCAGGCGCTAAGCTCTGATCATTCCGACAGGAGAACCTGATCATGAGCAGGAAACGCAGGCAATACAGCGCCGA
>LSBP01000015.1 GCA_001577635.1 Halomonadaceae bacterium T82-2
GCCAGATGCGATCTTCGTCCCTCCACCCCGGCAAGTCTTCTCCATACTGCCCGTGTTGGGTCATTTCCAACATACAAGCGACTTCAGTCGCGATGAAGCCGCCATCGGGGATAAATCCCCGCCCCACGATACCCCGGCGGGCCCGTCAGCCTGAATGACCACCTCCCGATTAGTCGGGTGGGGCTTCCCGTGAACAACCGGGTGGGTTTACACAGCCCGACTCTCCCATGACGTTGCCGGCCACGGACGCTATAATCGGGCCCATTTTTCCTCACGCCTGCGATCGGTGGCGCGCCGCGACAAGCGAGGCCGCGCTCGGTCGACCCGGCACCGTCAGACAGAGCGCTCATGGACAAGACCTACCAACCCGAACAGATCGAAACCCGCTGGTACCAGCGCTGGGAAGCCGACAACCGCTTCGCGCCCTCGGGCGAGGGTCAGCCCTTCTCGATCATGATCCCGCCGCCCAACGTCACCGGCAGCCTGCACATGGGGCATGCCTTCCAGGACACCATCATGGACACCCTGGTGCGCTACCAGCGCATGAAGGGCCGCAACACCCTGTGGCAGGTGGGCACCGACCACGCCGGCATCGCCACCCAGATGCTGGTCGAGCGCAAGGTCGCCGCCGAGGAAGGCAAGAGTCGCCACGACCTGGGCCGCGAGGCGTTCACCGACAAGATCTGGGAATGGAAGCAGGAGTCCGGCGGCCACATCACCCGCCAGCTGCGGCGCATGGGCGCCAGCGTCGACTGGACGCGCGAGCGCTTCACCATGGACGACGGCTTCTACAAGGCGGTGCAGGAAGTCTTCGTGCGGCTGTTCGACGAGGGCCTGATCTACCGCGGCAAGCGGCTGGTCAACTGGGACCCCACGCTGCACACCGCGATCAGTGACCTCGAGGTCGAGAACAAGGAGCAGCAGGGCCAATTCTGGCACTTCCGCTACCCGCTGGCCGACGGCGTCACCACCGACGCGGGCCTCGATCACCTGGTGGTCGCCACCACCCGCCCCGAGACCCTGCTCGGCGACACCGGCGTGGCGGTCAACCCGGACGACCCGCGCTATGCCTCGCTGATCGGCAAGTTCATCGAGCTGCCGCTGGTCGGCCGGCGCATTCCCGTCGTCGCCGACGAGCACGCCGACATGGACAAGGGCTCGGGCTGCGTGAAGATCACCCCGGCCCACGACTTCAACGACTACGAGGTCGGCAAGCGCCAGGGGCTCGCGCTGATCAACGTCATGACCCCCGAGGCCACCATCCGCGAGCGCGCCGAGGCCTTCGACCTGCAGGGTCGCCCACGTGACGACATCGATCCCGCCCTGCCGGCCGCCTACGCCGGGCTCGATCGCTACGCCGCCCGCGAGCGCATCGTCGCCGACATGGAGGCCGCGGGGCTGCTCGAGAAGACCGAGACGATCACCAACACACTGCCCTATGGCGACCGCAGTGGCGACGTCATCGAGCCGCTGCTCACCGACCAGTGGTTCGTCGCCGTCGAGACGCTCGCCAAGCCCGCCATCGAGGCGGTCGAGAACGGCGATATCCAGTTCGTGCCGAAGAACTACGAGAACATGTACTTCGCCTGGATGCGCGACCTGCAGGACTGGTGCATCTCGCGCCAGCTGTGGTGGGGCCATCGCATCCCGGCCTGGTACGATGCCGAGGGCAACGTCTACGTGGCGCGCAGCGAGGCCGAGGCCCGCGACAAGTACGGCCTTTCCGCCGACGTGGCGCTGACCCAGGACGAGGACGTGCTCGACACCTGGTTCAGCTCCGGGCTGTGGACCTTCGGCACCCTGGGCTGGCCGGAGCCCACGCCCGAGCTCGCCACCTTCCACCCCTCCAGCGTGCTGGTCACCGGCTTCGACATCATCTTCTTCTGGGTCGCGCGGATGATCATGATGACCCTGAAGTTCACCGGCGAGGTGCCCTTCAGGCAGGTCTACGTGCACGGCCTGGTACGCGATGCCCAGGGCCAGAAGATGTCCAAGTCCAAGGGCAACGTGCTCGACCCCATCGACCTGATCGACGGCATCGACCTGGACAGCCTGGTGGCCAAGCGCACCGGCAACATGATGCAGCCGCAGAAGGCCCGCGCCATCGAGAAGGCCACCAGGGCCGAGTTCCCCGAGGGCATCGAGCCCCACGGCACCGATGCGCTGCGCTTCACCTTCCTGTCGCTGGCCACCACCGGGCGCGACGTCAAGTTCGACATGGGCCGTCTCGACGGCTTCCGCAACTTCTGCAACAAGCTGTGGAACGCCTCGCGCTACGTGCTGATGAACACCGAGGGCGAGGATGTGGGACTCGACGGCGAGGTCGAGCTGTCGCTGGCCGACCGCTGGATCGTCTCGCGGCTGCAGCGCACCGAGCGCGAGGTCACCCGCACGCTCGACGACTACCGCTTCGACCTGGCCTCCCAGGCGCTCTACGAGTTCGTCTGGAACGAGTACTGCGACTGGTATCTGGAGCTCTCCAAGCCGGTGCTGTGGGACGACAACGCCTCGCTGGCGGCCAAGCGCGGCACCCGGCGTACCCTGGTGCGCGTGCTCGAGGCCATCCTGCGCCTGGCGCACCCGATGATGCCGTTCATCAGCGAGGAAATCTGGCAGCGCGTGGCGCCGCTGGCCGGCACGGCCGCCGAGGGCGCATCGCTCATGACCCAGCCCTGGCCGCAGGCCGACGACGCCCGCCTCGACGAGACCGCCGAACGCGACATCGAGTGGCTCAAGGGCGTGATCGTCGCGGTGCGCAACATCCGCGCCGAGATGAACCTGGCCCCCGGCAAGCCGCTCGACGTGCTGCTGACCAAGGGCAGCGACGCCGACCGCGAGCGGCTCGTGGCCAATCGCCGCTTCCTCGCCAAGCTGGCCAAGCTGGACAGCGCCGAATGGCTCGACGACCCGGCCGCGGCACCGCTCGCCGCCACCCAGCTGGTCGGCGACATGGAAGTGCTGGTGCCGATGGCCGGGCTGATCGACAAGGACGCCGAGCTAAAGCGCCTGGGCAAGGAGCTCGACAAGCAGGACAAGTTCATCGGCGGGCTCGAGAAGAAGCTCGGCAACGAGAGCTTCGTCGCCAAGGCGCCCGCCGAGGTGGTCGAGAAGGAGCGTGCCAAGCTGGCCGAGGCCCAGGCCAGCCGCCAGGTGCTCGCCGAGCAGCGCGACAAGATCGCCGCCCTGTAGACCCGCTCCTGCCGGCCCGGCCATACCCGGCCGGGCCGGTCGTCCTCACGAACGTGACGGGGCGAAGGCCAGCGACATCTCCCGGGCGGCCTCGCGGGCGGCGGGAGATTCGATGTCGTGCCCGCAGACCCGATTGCGCCCGCTGCGCTTGGCGGCATACAGCCGCTGGTCGGCCAGCGCCACCAGGGCATCGAGGTCGGGGGCCTCCCGAGGCACCGCCACGCCGATGCTCACCGTCAGGGACAGCGTACCGTGGCTCTGCGTCTCGTAGGGCGTGTCGCTCACGCAGGCCCGCAGGCGCCGGGCCACACCCATCGCCTCCTCGCGATCCATGCCCTGCAGCACGGCGATGAATTCCTCGCCGCCGTAGCGGCCCAGCATGTCCTCGTCACGCAGGTTGAGACGCAGGCATTCGACCACATGGCACAACGCGCGGTCGCCGCACTTGTGGCCGTAGGTATCGTTGATGCGCTTGAAGTGGTCGATATCGAGCATCAGCAGGGCGAAGGGCGCGCCGCTCAGCTGAGCGCGCTCGATGGTCCTGAGCGCCGCGCGACGGTTGTAGACGCCGGTCAGGGCGTCATGGTTGGCCTGGCGCCGGTAGCTGACCTCGAGACGCTCGGTCACACCCTCGAGCTGGCGCAGGATCACGCCGAACAGCACGCTCACCGTGGCCAGGTTCACCATCAGCACGCTATCCGCCACCCCCGGCGTCAGTCCGCTGGCGGGCGTGCCGTTGCGCGTCAACTGCCAGGTGGTCAGCGCCAGCACCCCGGCGCTGACCAGCCACTTCAGACGCTGATCGAGGGCACTGATGCAGGTAATCAACAGAATCAGGGCGAAATACAGTTCGAAGCCTCGGCCGCTGCCATAGATCTGCAGGGCCGACAGCATGTGGACGGTCATCATCCCCAGCAGCAGCATCACGGCGCTGCCCATGTAGCCGCGTCGGTGAATCTCGCGGGCCACCAGCGTCACGGCCAGTCCGACCAGCGATACCGCCAGCAACCGTTGACTGCCCAGCAGCCAGAACAGCGGAATCAGGTCGACGACATAGGTGACGATGGCGATCAGGTACAACCGCGACAGCGTGTGAAAGTAGCGCTGGTGTTCGGGCGGCAGAACACGAACCGGCAGCATGCGCGCCAGCCGAGCCTGCAACGGACGGAAGATGCCTCGCATGGAAAGTCCCTTTCTCCTTCCACCGGCCTCGTGCCGGCGGCTGCCTTCTCGTCGGCGGGCAAGCCGCGGGCGAGAGGCCTCATGGTCCGAATGCTCGATGCCGTCGCGGTTTCACGGACGTCCTTGCCCGCTGGCGCGACGCAGCATCACTCCTGGCAATACGACGAGTCTTCGGCTGCGATGTCATTCTTTGTGTCTGGATCCTTGGCGTCCCGCCGTCCTGGCCGGCGGTTGCGCCATCGAGGCACGGCGACCTCGACGGTTCCTTAGGGTAGCCGCTCGGCCCCGGCTTTTGTAGGGCCTAAGGGCATTTTGTTCGCCCGCTGCCGACGGCGTTGTCATGCCGTGGAAACGGCGGCTGGGAGCGGCGCCCGCGCTGTGGAATAGTAGGCACGGCAACGTCATTCATCGATTCAGGGAACACAAGGGACTCTCGATGCACCACGACGCTCTCGGCAAGCTCGTCCTGCGCCTGGGACTGGGCGGCCTGATACTGCTCCACGGTATCGCCAAGCTGCTCCACCCCGACACGCTCAACTGGATCGGCGGGCTTGTCGCCGATCACGGCCTGCCTGCCTTCCTGGCCTACGGGGTGCTGATCGGCGAGGTGGTTGCGCCGCTGATGGCGATCATCGGCTGGCAGACGCGCATCGCCGGCGTACTGATGGCCGGCAACATGATCATCGCCATCGCGCTGGTGCATACCGGCCAGCTGCTGAGCCTGACCGACCAGGGCGGCTGGGCACTGGAGCTGCAGGGCATGTACCTGATCGGCGCCCTCGCCCTGATCCTGCTGGGTAGCGGGCGGCTGGCGATCCGCCCCGACTAGGCATTGTCTGAAAACTGTCTGCGCTCGGCCATACTGCGTTAAAAATCAGCTCAAAATGCTCATTTACACCCCGTAAACTCCGCCTTTTCGCTGATTTTTGCCTTGTCTGACCTTCGCTCGTCGACTTTTCAGACAGTGCCTAGGCTCGCCACACGGCCGGTTCAGCCCAGCCGGCGTGCGGCATCGAGCGCCTCGAGGCGCGCCGCCAGCAGGGCCGGAAAGCGCCGGTACCAGGTCTGGTTGAGCGGCGAGGGATGCGGCAGTGGATACAGCCGGAAGGTCGCCGCGTGGCCGTTTTCCAGCGTCAGCGTCGTGTCATGGTGGCTCTCGAAGCGGTCGTCGCGCTTCCAGAACGCCTCCAGCGCCTGACGCGTCTCGCGCGGCTGGTTGATGCCGAACCACAGGAAGGCTTCGCGGCCCAGGGTGATCAGTTCCCGCCCCTGCCAGTGATCCACCAGCACGGCGGCCATCAGCGGCTGGAAGCGGCGCTTGACCGCCATCGGCCAGGCCTTGTTGCCGGTCGGCTTGTAGGGCACGGTGTTGGCCCAGAAGGCCAGCCGGCCGACCTCGCGCGAGGCCTCGAAATCGGGCAGCGCCGCGCCGTGGATGGCCCGGTACAGCCCTTCGCGGACCTTCTGCCCGCCGGCGCCGATGAACGGCTCGCCCCAGCGCACCTCCTGCTCCCCCGGGTCGCGGCCGAAGAAGCCGACCGGCGCCTCGCGCGGACCGAGGCCGATGATCGGCTCGCACGGGTCGCGGCCGTACTTCTCGTAGGCCGCGACATCGACGCCGTCCAGCTCCGCCGCCTCGCGGCGAAAGGCGGCGTGCAGTGTTTCATCCAGCTGCATGCGCTCCTCCCTAGCCTCAACCAATACCCAGAGGGTGTTTGCAAATGTTACGAGCGACGGCCAGGCAAGGAAAAATCAGCCGAAATAGCGGAGTTTACGAGATTGTAAATGAGCACTATTGACCGGGCTCGCGCGCGAGGCTGATTTTGACGCAGCATGGCCTAGCGCAGTAGTTTGCAAGCATCCTCTTTACCAGCTGCCGGTATTCTCCATGGAAGCCCACGGCTCTTGCGGCGCCAGGGCATCGCCCTTCTGCAGCAGTTCGATGGAAATGCCGTCCGGCGAGCGCACGAAGGCCATGTGGCCGTCGCGCGGCGGACGGTTGATGGTCACGCCGTTGGCCTGGAGGTGCTCGCACAGCGCGTAGATGTCGTCGACCCGATAGGCCAGGTGGCCGAAGTTGCGACCCCCGGTGTACTCCTCGGGGTCCCAGTTCCAGGTCAGCTCGATCATTGCCGTGCCTTCCTCGCGCGCCCGTGCCTCGTCCTCGGGTGCCGCGAGGAAGACCAGCGTGAAACGCCCCTTCTCGCTCTCCTTGCGGCTGATCTCCTTGAGTCCCAGCAGGGTGCAGTAGAAGTGCAGCGACGCCTCGAGGTCGCTGACCCGGACCATGGTGTGCAGATACTGCATGTTCAGGTTCCTCCGTGGTGGGCTGCCGGGAACGGCTTTTCCCGGCGACGCGTTCTGGGGCATGATGCCCGATGACGGCCGCCACGTCACACGGGCGGCCCGGGTACCTCCATTCGCGATGCGGAAACCGCCATGGCCGACTACTGTGACCTGGCCCCCGGCCACCCCTACCACGGGCCCTACCATGACCGGGAGTACGGCTTCCCGGTCACCGACGACGACACCCTGTTCGAACGCCTGATCCTGGAGATCAACCAGGCGGGGCTGTCGTGGTTGACGGTGCTCAAGAAACGCGAGGCCTTCCAGGCCGCCTTCGAGGGCTTCCGCGTCGCCCGGGTCGCCGCCTACGGCGACGCCGAGCGCGAACGCCTGCTCGGCGATGCGAGCATCATCCGCAACCGCCGCAAGGTCGACGCCGCGATCCACAACGCCGGCGTGGTGCAGGCCCTGCAGGCCGAGCACGGCAGCTTCAAGGCCTGGCTGGATGCCCATCACCCGCGGTCACTCGCCGAGTGGACCCGGCTGTTCAAGCGCACCTTCCGCTTCACCGGCCCGGAAATCGTCAACGAGTTCCTGATGAGCACCGGCTACCTGCCCGGCGCCCATCGCGAGGACTGCCCGGTCCACGCCCGCGCCCTCGCCCATCGTCCGCCCTGGGCCGCGGCCTGAGGTTGGCCACCGCCGACACACGCCGGTCATCCGGCCGAGCTAGACTCCTTGCCCTTGTCCGCACCGCCGCCCCAGGCGGCCGCCACCTTTCAGGAATCGATCGCATGTCACAGCCCCTGACCCTGCACAACCGGCCCCGCCAGGTGATCGACGCCATCACCCGGGCCAACGCGGGCCTCGACGCGGCCGACCGCGACGCCAAGTATGCCAAGCTGGCCGCCTCCCCCTACCGCTTCTTCCGCGGCACCAACCATCTCTACTGGGACGACGTGTGGCACGACTGGCGCGTCGCGCTGTTCGGCGGCACGCCCGAGACCCAGACCTGGCTGCAGGGCGACGCCCATGCCTACAACTTCGGCGCCTACGGCCACCACGACGATCGCGTGCGCTACGGCATGGACGACTTCGACGACGCCCTGATCGGCGACTACCAGTACGACGTCTGGCGCCTGGCGATCAGCGTGGTGCTCGACGCCCGGGAGAACGTGGGGCTGTCCGCCAAGGCCACGCGCAAGGCGGTCGCCACCCTGCTCGCCCACTATCAGGCCGAGCTGGCCCGCCACCGCGAGGGCGAGATCCCCGAGGCCGTCAACCTCGATACCGCCAAGGGCGTGCTCAAGGGCTTTCTCGGCGACGTCGCCGCCAAGAACAGCCGGGCGCGCATGCTCGGCAAGTGGACCCGGCGCGACGGCGAGGGGCGTCGCTTCGCCGACCGCCCCAACAAGCTGGCCGGCCTGCCGGCCGACAAGGCCAGCCAGCTGCGCAAGGCGGTGGAGACGGAATACCCGCAGACCCTGTCCGGCGGCGCCGCCAACCAGGGCGCGGCGCACTTTCGCGTCAAGGATCTGGCGCGCCGGCTCGACGCCGGCACCGGCTCGCTGGGGCTGGAGCGCTATTACGTGCTGATCGAGGCCGACGAGGCCCACGGCCACGACGACGTGATCCTCGACATCAAGCAGCAGACGCCGCCGGAGGGCTGGCGGCTGATGGACCGCGCCGAGAAGCGCGCCTGGCGGGCCGCCTTCCCGCACGAGGGCATCCGTCACGCCGCCGCCTTTCATGCCATCGCCGAGCACCCCGACCCGTACCTGGGCTGGCTGCATCTCGGCGAGACGGTGTTCTCGGTGCGCGAGCGCTCGCCGTTCAAGGCCGACTATCCGACCCACAAGATCGATGACGGCAAGTCCTACCGCAAGCTGGTCCGCCAGTGGGGGCGGATCCTCGCCCGCGAGCACCTGCGCGGCTCGCGCTCGCTCAATCCCGACGACCCGGGCCGTTTCGCCCGCCATGTCTGCCACCATCTGGAAGGCCGACTGGACGCCTTCACCGACCTGGTCACCACCCTGGCGATGCGCTATGCCGACTGCGTCGCCCAGGACCACCGGACGTTCGTCGCGTCCGGTGCCGGAAACGACGATGCCGGGCGCTGAGGCCCGGCATCGTCGCTCGATGGCGTGCTGATTACAGACGGTCGACCAGCGCGTCGATGGCCTGGCGCGCCTCGCCCAGGGCCCGCTCGCGGGCCTCGTCGCCCATCGCCAGGCCTTCGGCATACACGAACTCGACGTCGCCGATGCCCATCAGTCCCAGCATGTGGGTGAGGTGCGGCGTCTGGGAGTCGAGCGGCGTGCCGGCATACTGGCCGCCGCGGGCGGCGAGCACCAGGGCGCGCTTGCCCTCGACCAGCCCCTGCGGGCCATTCTCGGTATAACGGAAGGTGCGGCCGGCGCGCAGCACGCGGTCGAACCAGGCCTTGAGCTGCGAGGGGATGCCCAGGTTGTACAGCGGCGTCGCCAGCACGATCACGTCGTGCGCGAAGAGTTCCTCGAGCAGCGTCTCGGAACGCCCGGCCAGGTCACGCTGGGTGGCATCACGCTCGGCCGCGTCGACCATCCAGCTGCCCAGCTCGGCGCCGTCCAGGTGCGGCAGCGCATCGTCCACCAGGTCACGCTCGGTGATGGTCACGCCGCCGCGACGCTCGGCCTGCGCCTTGAAGTGGGCCGCCAGGCCGCGCGACTGGCCGTTGTCGCCGAGAATCGAACTGTTGAGCAGCAGCACCTTGGTCGGTGTGGTCATGGGTCTGGCCTCCTGATGAATGGATCATGCCGCCCATGTTACTTGGCTTTTTTGCAATGAAAATCGCAAAAAACTCCGCCAACCATTCGACAAAATCGACTCAGGAGGATCGCTCGATGCCCTGCCCGCAGCCCTGCAGGACCCGTTCGGGGGTCTCGATGCGCACCCGCACCGGGTAGGGCTTGCCGCTCATCGCGTCGAAGCAGGCCCGCGCCCGCAGGCGGATGGTGATCGGCTCGCCGTTGTCGTGGGCGCGCAGGGTGACACGGGCCTGCTCGCCGTTGTCGAGGCCGAGCAGCTGATACTTCAGGGTGCGCGCCTGCTCGCCGTACTCGGTCACCAGATGCAGGCGGGCGGCACGGCGGTCCAGATCCAGCGTCCAGCCCGGCTCGTTGCCCACGGCGTGGAAGATCGAGTCGGGATGATCGGCCCGGGTCAGGGTGCGGCGATGCACGTCCTCATGGCACTCCAGGCGGCCGTTGTCGCTCTCCACCAGCGCCTTGTCGCCCTGATTCCAGAATGACAGGTCTCCCTTCACGTAGCGGGCGCCCGAGGCCACCACCGCCGGGTCGAGCCGGTAGTGGCCCTGGCCCGACCACAGCCGCAGATGATCCTCGGGGAACGCCGAGATCAGGTCCTGGGCCGGCGTGCAGCGCCAGGCGATGAAGGCATCGGCCCCGTCGGCGAAGAACGCCGAGGGCAGCAGCGGAGATGCGGGCGCGGCGCTCGGGTCGGCCGATGCCTCCCCGGAGGCCAGATCGGACACCGCCGGCGGCGGCGAGCCGGGCTGGTGGACGGCACAGCCGGCCAGCCCCAGCGGGCCGGCAAGCATCAGGAAAAGCAGCGAGGCAGGAATGAGGCGCATGATGACTCCCGTCGGATGAAAGCGATGCGATCGGGACCATCTTATCAGTCATCGTGCAAGCGGCGACGCCCGGCCGCACACCGGCGACCGGGCGTCGCGCTCGACCGGCCTGGCTCAGCCGAAACGCCGGCGCAGCACCCCGGCGGCCTCGACCATCGCCGCCAGCGCCGGTTCGACCTCGGCCCAGCCGCGGGTCTTGAGGCCGCAGTCCGGGTTGACCCACAACCGCTCGGCGGGGATCTTCTCGGCGGCCCTGGCCATCAGCGCCACCATCCAGTCCACCTCGGGAATGTTCGGCGAATGGATGTCGTAGACCCCCGGGCCGATCTCGTTGGGATAGGCGAAGTCCTGGAAGGCGTCGAGCAGTTCCATGTCCGAACGCGAAGTCTCGATGGTGATCACGTCGGCATCCAGCGCGGCGATCGCGGCGATGATGTCGTTGAACTCCGAATAGCACATGTGGGTATGAATCTGCGTCGCGTCGCGGGCCACCGCCGCGCTCAGCTGGAAGCAGTTCACCGCCCAGTCGAGATAGCCCTGCCAGCGGCTCTGGCGCAGCGGCAGCCCCTCGCGCAGCGCCGGTTCGTCGATCTGGATCACGCCGATGCCCGCGGCCTCGAGGTCGGCGACCTCGTCGCGCAGCGCCAGGGCGATCTGCCGGCAGGTGGTCTCGCGGGGCTGGTCGTCACGCACGAACGACCACTGCAGGAGGGTCACCGGGCCGGTGAGCATGCCCTTCATCGGCCGGTCGGTCAGCGACTGGGCATAGCGGCTCCATTCCACGGTCATCGGCCGCGACCGGCTGACATCGCCGACGATCACCGGCGGCTTGACGCAGCGCGAGCCGTAGCTCTGCACCCAGCCGAAATCGGTGAAGGCGAAGCCGTCGAGCCGCTCGCCGAAGTATTCGACCATGTCGTTACGTTCCGGCTCGCCATGCACCAGCACGTCAAGCCCCAGGGCCTCCTGGCGCTCGACGGCATGGGCGATTTCCTCGCGCATGCGCGCCTCGTAGGCCTCGCGGCTCAGCTCGCCACGCCTGGCGTCGCGCCGCGCGGCACGGATCGCGGCGGTCTGCGGGAAGGAACCGATGGTGGTGGTCGGGAACAGCGGCAGCTTGAGCCGGGCATGCTGCGCCCGGGCCCGCTCGGGATAGGGGCTGGCGCGGCGGGCATCCTCCGGGCGCAGCGCCGCGAGGCGCTCGGCGACGGCCGACCGATGGATGCGCGTCGAGCGGCGGCGGGCATCGAGCGCCGCGGTGGCAGCCTCGAGCGCGGCCCGGTCGGCGTCATCGCCTCGATTGTCGACCAGCCGCGCCAGGGTGGCCACCTCGTCGAGCTTCTGGCGGGCGAAGGCCAGCCAGCCCTTGAGCTCGGGGTCGAGGCGCGTCTCGCTGGCGAGATCCACCGGCACGTGCAGCAGCGAGCAGGACGGCGCCAGCCACAGCCGCTCGCCGAGGCGCATGCGCGCGGTGGCCAGGCGCTCGCGCAGCGCCGCCAGGTCGGCGCGCCAGATGTTGCGGCCGTCGATCGCCCCCACCGAGAGGATCTTGTAGGCCGGCAGGCGGTCGAGCACCCGTTCGAGCTGGTCCGGCGCCCGCACGCAGTCGATGTGCAGGGCATCGACCGGCAGCCCGGTGGCCAGGCCCAGGTTGTCGCCCAGATCATCGAAGTAGGTGGCCAGCAGCAGCCTGACCGGCGCCGACTGCAGCTTGTGGTAGGCCGTCTCGAACGCCTGCTGCCAGTCCCGCGGCAGGTCCTGGACCAGCGCCGGCTCATCGAGCTGCACCCATTCGACGCCCTGCTCGGCCAGCCGTGCGAGGATCTCGCCGTAGACGGTGACCAGCTCGTCGAGCCGCCCGAGGCGCTCGACGCCCGCCTCCCGGGTCTTGGCCAGCCACAGCCAGGTCAGCGGCCCCGTCAGCACCACCTTGACCGGATGGCCGGTGGCCAGCGCCTCGTCCACCTCGTCGAACAGCCGGGTGCCGGCGAGACGCAGCGACTGATCGCGATACAGCTCGGGGACCAGGTAGTGATAGTTGGTGTCGAAGTACTTGGTCATCTCGCAGGCCGCCGCCGGCGTGCCGGTCGGTGCCCGGCCGCGGGCCATGCGGAAGGCGGTATCGAGCGACACCGCCCCGCGTGCCACCTCGTCCTCGGCGCCGAAGCGCGGCGGCACCGCGCCGACCAGCACGGAGACGTCGAGCACCTGATCGTAGAAGGCGAAGTCGCCCACGGTGATGAAGTCCAGCCCGGCGTCGCGCTGCGCCTGCCAGTGGCGCGCGCGCAGCTCGCGGCCGGTGGCCTCCAGCGCGGCCGCGTCGATCTCGCCCTTCCAGTAGGCCTCGACGGCACGCTTGAGTTCGCGATGTGCCCCGATGCGGGGATATCCCAGGGTATGAGCCAGCGTCATGATTATTCCTTGCCGTCGTGAACCGGTAAAATGCGAACAGGTTTCGCCATTCGCGTTGACGGCAAGTCTCACTGGCCACGCAAGGTGAATCAAACTAAATTAACTAATCATCAACGTGAGTGGCTTTCATGTCATGCTCGAGCTTCGTCATCTCCGCACCCTGATTGCCCTGCGCGATGCCGGCTCGCTGGTCGAGGCCGCCGAGCGGGTTCACCTCACCCAGTCCGCCCTGTCGCACCAGATCAAGGACCTCGAGGAACGCCTGGGCAACCCGCTGTTCCTGCGCAAGACGCGCCCGGTGGCCTTCACCCGCAGCGGCGAGCGGCTGCTGGCGCTGGCCGACCAGATCCTCCCCCAGGTGCGCATGGCCGAACGCGACCTGGCGCGCCTGGCCGGCGACGAGCAGGGGCGGCTGCACATGGCCATCGAGTGCCACAGCTGCTTCCAGTGGCTGATGCCGACCATCGATCGCTTCCGCGACCACTGGCAGGAGGTGGAGGTGGACATCCCCAGCGGCCACAACTTCGACCCGCTGCCGGCGCTGGCCCGCGAGCAGCTCGACCTGGTGATCACCGCCGACCCCCAGCCGCTGGCCGGGGTGCATTACGAGCCGCTGTTCCGCTACGAGGGATTGCTGGCGGTGGCCAAGCAGCACCGCCTGGTGGACCGGCCCTACGTGACGCCGTCGGATCTGGCCGAGGAGACGCTGATCACCTACCCGGTGGAGCACGCCCGGCTCGACGTCTTCACGCAATTTCTCGACCCGGCCGGGCTGGCGCCGCGCGAGGTGCGCACCGCCGAGCTGACGATCATGATGATGCAGCTGGTGGCCAGCGGCCGCGGCGTCTGTGCACTGCCCAACTGGGCACTGACCGAATACCTGGAGCGCGACTACGTGCGGGCACTGCCGCTGGGCGAGCACGGCGTGTGGAGCACGCTGTTCGCGGCAATCCGCGAGGACACCCGCGAGCTGCCGTGGATGGAGGACTTCCTGCGCACCGCCCGCGAGACCTCGTTTGCGGTGCTGTCGGGGATCAAGCCGGCCTAGGCTTCCCGGCAGCGCTGCGGGTCCACTCGAGAAGCGTCGTGTAGCCGCCCTCGGGCCGCTGCGGGCTGGGTTCGTCGGTGGACAGCACCAGGCGGCCGTCCTCGAGCACCACCTGGCGGGTCAGGCGGGCGCCTTCCCAGAACGGCAGGCTGGCGATATCGACATCGTGATGCACCGCGTCGTCATCCAGCGTCCAGCACCCGCCGTAGGCAAAACCGCTCTGGAAATGGGCGGCCAGGCCGGCCTCGCTGGCCGGGTCGAACGGCGGGCGCCGGTCGGCGGCCACCTGCACCGCCATGCGAGCCGGCCGGGCATCGCCGTCCAGAAGATAAAGCAGCTGACCGCGCACCTCGCCCAGCGGGGCCAGTTCGCGCCCGTCGGGCCAGCGGTAGACGAAGCGCTCGAGCCGCCAGGCACCGGCCAGGTCAGCGACACTCACGGTATTCTCACGGGACATGGGAGCTCCTTGGATCAGGTGACGGGGCCCTTGCGTACGACCTGCGTGGTGACCGGCAGCAGCAGACTGAAGCGGCCCCCCCCCAGGCGCGGGCTGTCGTCGACCACCACGCTGCCGCCGTGCCAGAGCATGATCTTCTGCACGATCGACAGGCCCAGGCCATAGCCGCCGGAGCGCCGCGTGCGGCTGTCGTCGAGCCGGGCGAACGGCTTGAAGACCTCCAGGCGGTCGCCTTCCGGCACCCCGGGGCCGTCGTCCTCGACGTCCAGGCGCACGGCCCGGGCATCCTGCGACAACCGAATCAGGACCCGGGCCTCGGCATGCCGGCAGGCGTTGGCCACCAGATTCTGCAGGGCCCGCTGCAGATAGCGCGGCTCGGCGATCACGTCGACATCCGGCCCCGGCGCCACGGACAACTGAATCCGCGGATGCAGCGGCGCCAGGGTCTCGACGACCCGCTCGGCCATCGCCCGGCAATCGACGCTGTCGGTTTCCAGGCGCACGCCGCTGGCGTTGTCGCTACCCAGCCGGGCGTAGGTGAGAATCTCGTCGATGAGCTGGTCGAGTTCCTCGATATCGTTGTCGATGCCCTCGAGCTGGCGGCGCACCGCCTCCTGTTCGGTCATGTCGTCGACCATCTGCACGGCGAAGCGGATCCGCGCCACCGGCGTGCGCAGCTCGTGGGAAACCGCCCGGATCATCTCCTGCTGGGCCCGGATCAGCGACTGCACCTGCGCCGCCATGCCGTTGAAGGCCATGCCCAGCCGGCCCATGAAGTCGCTGCTGTCGACCTTGACGCGGGTGTCCAGGTAGCCGCCGGCGATGCGCGTCGCCGCCTTCTCGAGCCGCGCCATGCGCGCCTCGACACCACGCACGATGAGGTAGATGGCGCCGGCCAGCAGCATCAGCGAGATCAGCACCAGCCCCAGGGTCAGGGTCAGCGGCATGGTGTCGAAGGCGTGCACCGGCCCCACCTGAAGCCAGCGCGTGCCGGTCCCCTCGTCGCCCAGCGAGAGAACCCGGGCATGGGCCGACAGGCTGCGCTCGACCGGCTCCAGGCGCAGCACCACCTCGCCGCCGCGCAGCCGCTCGGCCTGGCGTTCGTCGAGACCCTCGGGCGGGTCGGCGGTCAGGGTGATGGGCAACGACTGCTTGTCGACCAGCGCATGCAGGCGCTGGTCGGGGTCGGGCACCGACTCGAGCCAGCCGCGCAGGCTGTCGACCAGCCCGCGCATCTGCTGCTCGGTCAACTGCTCGAGCATCGCCTCGAGTATCACGGCTTCACCGGGCACCTGCCGCCACAGGTGCCAGGTCCCGTGGCCGTCCCTCTCGACCAGCGGGCGTCCCTCCTGCAGGCGGGCACGCTGGAAGTAGTTGATGTCGAGGGTATCCGACGCATGCAGGATCAGGGCGATGTTGAGACGCTCACTCTGGCGCTCGAGCCAGGCGGGGCGTTCGTGGGGCGCGACCTCGCCGACCAGGGTCGAGAGCAGCACCATGGGCGCGCTGGCCAGGCGCTCGCGATAGTGCTCGCGACGCACCTGGTCGACCACCAGATAGCCCAGCATCGCCAGGCCGAAGGTCAGGACCAGCGCCAGCAGCAGCGCGGCGTAGACCCGCAGGAAGGTGCTGTCGGCCAGCATCCGGCGCATGGCGATCAGGCGTCCCTGACGAACAGATAACCCTTGCTGCGCACGGTCTTGATGCGATGCGGCTGGTTGGGATCGTCACCGATCTTGGGCCGGATTCGCGACACGCGCACGTCGATCGAGCGGTCCTGGCCGTCGTACTTGATGCCGCGCAGCGCGGAGAAGATCTCCTCGCGGGTCAGCACCCGGCCGGCATTGTCGGCCAGCAGCCACAGCAGGTCGAACTCGGCGCTGGTCAGGTCGATGCGCTCGCCCTCCAGCCAGGCCTCGCGCGTGGCGCTGTCGATCACCAGGTTGTCGAAGGTCAGGCGGACCGCGCCGCTGGCGCTCTCCATCGGCTCGCTGCGACGCATCAGCGCCCGCATGCGGGCCAGCAGTACGCGCGGCTGTACCGGCTTGGGCACATAGTCGTCAGCCCCCATCTCCAGCCCCAGCACCTGATCCATGTCGTCGGTGCGCGCGGTCAGCATCAGAATCGGTCCGGCATACTGCGGGCGAACGCGCCGGCAGATGGACAGGCCGTCCTCGCCGGGGAGCATCAGGTCGAGAATCACCAGGTCCGGCTCCAGCTCGACGATGCGCTCGACGGCATGGGTGCCGTCCGCCTCGAGCGTCACGCGAAAGCCATTGGCCTCGAGATACTCCCGAGTCAGGTTCGCCAGGCGCTCATCGTCCTCGATGATCAGTACATGATCCTTGTGTTTGCTGTCCAAGCTGTCATCCATCCTGTTGACTGGGGCGGCCTGACGCCGCCGACGATCGGTTCCCATCGGCCCCTGCAACCGCTTCCATGATGCTACACCCTGCAACACGGGGTTACGAGACGGCCCTCCTCAACCCTAGCGAATCGTCGCAGAGGATAGCCGAACTCGTTTCGGCTCGCGGGCCCTGCCAGTCCGGCACCGGCGAGACGCCTGCCTTCGGCATCACGGCCCCGGAGCGACTCGCGCTGAAAACGTGCCAATGCATCTCATTGTAAACACTCATGCGCGGCATCGAAAACGTCCGAAAGCGCCGAAAGGCGCAACCATGCACCCTGCAGCCGGGTCGCCTGAAAGCCCCCGGACAAGACACACCTTGCCCACAAGTTATCCACTTGCCGAGCCCCGAAAAGCACACTATCTTGTGCCCATTCACCTCAAGGGCACTATATGCTGTGCCGCCTAACAAGTCAGGACAGCGCTGTCAATGACCGCATCCGCGGCTCGCTGACCGCATTGTCATGCCGCCCTGCCGGCGGCGAACTCACTTCACCACCTTTCACCAACGGATGACCGGCGCCATGGAAACCACTCTCGCTCCCGACCCGACGGGCATGAACGTGACCGCTCCCAAGCAACTGCGGGTGATCAAGCGCAACGGCGATGTTGCCGCCTTCGACGCCAGCAAGATCTCGGTGGCCATGACCAAGGCCTTCATCGCGGTCGAGGGTGACAACGCCGGTACCTCCTCGCGCATCCGCGACTTCGTCGCCGAGGCCACCGCCCAGATCGTCGAGGCCTTCGAGCGGCGCACGCCGGACAACGGCACCCTGCACATCGAGGACATTCAGGACCAGGTAGAGCTGGCCCTGATGCGCGCCGGCGAGCAGAAGGTCGCCCGCGCCTACGTGCTCTACCGCGAGGAACACGCCCGCGCCCGCCAGGCCGCCGGCGATGACATCGCCAAGCCCCACCCCACGCTCAACATCACCCTGGCCGACGGCACCGTGCGCCCGCTCGACCTGGGCCGGGTCGAGACCCTGGTGCATGACGCCTGCGCGGAGCTCGAGAACGTCGAGCCCAAGAAGATCGTCGACGACTCGCTGAAAAACCTCTACGACGGCGTCAGCGCCGACGGGGTCTCCCAGGCGCTGATGATGACCGCACGCACCCTGGTCGAGAAGGAACCCAACTACACCTACGTCACCGCCCGGCTGCTGCAGGACAACCTGCGCCGCGAGGCGCTGTCGTTCCTGGGTATCGCCGACGAGGCCACCTTCGGCGACATGGCCGAACTCTACAAGCCGGCCTTCCAGGCCTACATCGCCAGGGGCATCGAGTTCGAGCAGCTCGACCCGGCGCTTGCCGAGTTCGATCTGGAGCGTCTGGGTGACGCCCTCGACCACACCCGCGACAACCAGTTCACCTACCTGGGCCTGCAGACCCTCTACGACCGCTACTTCATCCACCGCGACGACGTCCGCTACGAGCTGCCGCAGGTGATGTTCATGCGCGTCGCCATGGGCCTGGCGCTCAATGAGGACGACCGCGAGGCGCGGGCCATCGAGTTCTACGAGCTGCTCTCCAGCTTCGACTACATGGCCTCCACGCCGACCCTGTTCAACGCCGGCACGGTGCGCAGTCAGCTATCCAGCTGCTACCTGACCACCGTGCCCGACCACCTCGACGGCATCTACAGCGCGATCCGCGACAACGCCCTGCTCTCCAAGTGGGCCGGCGGCCTGGGCAATGACTGGACCCCGGTGCGCGCGCTGGGCTCCTACATCAAGGGCACCAACGGCAAGAGCCAGGGCGTGGTGCCGTTCCTCAAGGTGGTCAACGACACCGCGGTGGCCGTCAACCAGGGCGGCAAGCGCAAGGGCGCGGTGTGCGCCTACCTCGAGACCTGGCACCTCGATATCGAGGAGTTCATCGAGCTACGCAAGAACACCGGCGACGACCGCCGCCGCACCCATGACATGAACACCGCCAACTGGGTGCCGGACCTGTTCATGAAGCGCGTGTTCGACGACAAGGAGTGGACGCTGTTCTCGCCCTCCGTGTGCCCGGACCTGCACGATCTGTACGGCGCCGCCTTCGAGAAGCGCTACGAGGAGTACGAGGCGATGACCTATACCGGTCAGCTCAAGCTCTTCAAGCGCGTCAAGGCCAAGGACCTGTGGCGCAAGATGCTCTCGATGCTGTTCGAGACCGGCCACCCGTGGATCACCTTCAAGGACCCGTGCAACCTGCGCAGCCCGCAGCAGCACGCTGGTGTGGTTCACTCATCCAACCTGTGCACCGAGATCACCCTGAACACCAGCGCCGACGAGATCGCGGTGTGCAACCTGGGCTCGATCAACCTCGCCCAGCACGTGGTCGACAGCGCCTTCGACGGCGAGAAGCTCAAGAAGACCGTGAAGACCGCGGTGCGCATGCTCGACAACGTCATCGACATCAACTACTACGCGGTGCCGCAGGCGAAGAACTCGAACTTCAAGCACCGCCCGGTGGGGCTGGGCATCATGGGCTTCCAGGATGCGCTGTACAAGCAGGGCATCGCCTACGCCTCGGATGACGCGGTGAGCTTCGCCGACACTTCCATGGAGCTGGTCAGCTACCATGCCATCGAGGCCTCCTCGGACCTCGCCGCCGAGCGCGGCCGTTACGAGAGCTACGAGGGCTCGCTGTGGAGCCAGGGCATCCTGCCGATCGACTCCATCGAAAAGCTCAAGGCCGAACGCGGCGCCGACTACATCGAGGTCGACACCAGCACGACCCAGGACTGGCAGCGCATCCGCGACAAGGTCGCCAGCCAGGGCATGCGCAACTCCAACGTCATGGCCATCGCCCCGACCGCGACGATCTCCAACATCTGCGGCGTCTCGCAGTCGATCGAGCCGACCTACCAGAACCTGTTCGTGAAATCGAACCTGTCCGGCGAGTTTACCGTGGTCAACGCCTACATGGTGCGCGATCTCAAGGAGCGCGGCCTGTGGGACGAGGTGATGATCAACGACCTCAAGTACTACGACGGCAGCGTGCAGCCCATCGACCGCGTACCGGACGATATCAAGGCGCGCTACGCCAGCGCCTTCGAGATCGAACCCAAGTGGCTGGTCGAGGCCGCCGCGCGTCGCCAGAAGTGGATCGACCAGGCGCAGTCGCTGAATCTCTACATCGCCGGGGTCTCGGGCAAGAAGCTCGACGTCACCTACCGCATGGCCTGGTTCCGCGGTCTCAAGACCACCTACTACCTGCGTGCCCTGAGCGCCACCTCGGTGGAGAAGTCGACCGTCGACCGCGGCAAGCTCAACGCCGTGAGCAACGCCGGCGGCGGCGAACCCGCGCCCGCCCCGGCCGCCGAGGCGCCGAAGCCCGAACCGCGCGGCATCGACGACTTCCTGACCGGCAAGGGCGGCAGCGGCTCGCGCGCCCCCTCCGCCGGCGAGATCGACGAGCTGGGCTGCGAGGCCTGTCAGTAATCCGGTCACGGGCAGCGAGCCGCTCGAAGCTCGAAGCTCGAAGCTCGAAGCTCGAAGCTCGAAGCTCGAAGCTCGAAGCCCACAGAGTCCAGCCACCGGCGTCAGCCCCTGACGCCGCCAGCGAGAGAACAGGACAGAGACATGCTGAACTGGGACGATTTTTACGAAGACGAGGCCCCGGCCGCCGAGCAGCCCGAACCGGCCCCCGCGCCGCAGCCGACGCCACGTGCCGAGCCGGCCGTGAAGGAAACCGGCGGCGACTACCGCCCTGCCGAGGGCGACCGGCTGGCCCGGGCCCGTGCCTCGCTGGAGGAACTCGACGTCGCCGCCGGCCTCGAGGAACTCGAGATGGGTGCCGCGCGCATCGATGTCGAGGACAAGCGCATGATCAACGCCCGCGCCGACCTCAACCAGCTCGTGCCCTTCAAGTACGAGTGGGCGTGGCAGAAGTACCTGGATGGCAGTGCCAACCACTGGATGCCCCAGGAAATCAACATGAA
The DNA here is from genome assembly GCA_001577635.1 of Halomonadaceae bacterium T82-2. GTDB lineage: Bacteria > Pseudomonadota > Gammaproteobacteria > Pseudomonadales > Halomonadaceae > Modicisalibacter. The sequence continues at coordinate 20,541 of LSBP01000015.1, forward strand.
CGCCGACATCGCGCTGTGGAAGAGCAACGACGGCCTGACCGCCGACGAGCGGCGCATCGTCGAGCGCAGCCTGGGCTACTTCTCCACCGCCGACTCGCTGGTCGCCAACAACCTGGTGCTGGCCGTCTACCGGCTGATCACCAACCCCGAATGCCGCCAGTACTTGCTGCGCCAGGCCTTCGAGGAAGCGATCCACACCCACGCCTACCAGTACTGCGTGGAATCGCTGGGCATGGATGAAGGCGAAGTCTTCAACATGTACCGCGAGGTGCCCTCGGTCTCCGCCAAGTCGGCCTGGAGCCTCAAGCACACCCAGTCGCTGGCGCGTCCGGACTTCCACACCGGCACCCCGGAAACCGACCAGGAACTGCTGCGCAACCTGATCGCCTTCTACTGCGTCACCGAAGGCATCTTCTTCTACTGCGGCTTCAGCCAGATCCTCTCCATGGGTCGGCGCAACAAGATGACCGGCGTCGCCGAGCAGTTCCAGTACATCCTGCGCGACGAGTCGATGCACCTGAACTTCGGCGTCGACATGATCAACCAGATCAAGATCGAGAACCCGCACCTGTGGACCGCCGAGTTCCAGGACGAGGTCACCCAGATGATCCTCGAGGGCACCGAACTGGAAGTCGCCTATGCCCGCGACACCATGCCCCGCGGCGTGCTGGGCATGAACGCGGCGATCATGGAGGAGTACCTGCACTTCATCTGCAACCGCCGCCTGGCGCAGATCGGCCTCAAGGAGCAGTTCCCCGGCGCGCAGAATCCCTTCCCGTGGATGAGCGAGATCATCGACCTGCGCAAGGAGAAGAACTTCTTCGAGACGCGCGTCACCGAATACCAGGTCGGCGGCGCGCTGAGCTGGGACTAAATTAGCAAGCTTTGGTCCCTACCCAATGCTTGGGTAGGGACCAATAGAAAGGCCCAGGACTGACGCCCTGGGCCCGAGAGAGGGGAAGGTGGCACTTCCCGCATCTCTTGGAGCAGGCACCTTGGCCAACTCCGATCGCGAGGGAATTCTGGTCGTGATGCTTGCTCAAGTCAACCACTGAAATGTGCAATGACGGAGGCTAGCTAGCCATGCAGTTTGATGCCGCATTAGTGAAAGAGCAAGGCGTTACATTCGCGGTCGTAGTAGTTAAAAAGCATGTTGTTAACTCACTGCACGAGAGTCAGAAGGCCATCGCCTCCTTCTCTCAGAGTTTTCCCAACACCCCAATAATTTTGATGGGGCAAGATGCACGAGGCGTCCCAACATTTAGGGGAAGACGCGACATTGTTAACTTTCTATCCAGAGTCCATGTTTCGCGACTCCCATGGAAAAGATACTCCACTGCAGCTTGAAGCCTTGAGAACAAGATGCCCGTAACTAGGGCATCTGCCTACAGGGCCATGTCACACGACATGGCCCGCTTTGCGTCCCGGCACCGCTGACGGTAGGCTTGCCGCCGTTCCGACTTCCCTATCCCCGATCCATCGTCAAAGGAAACACCATGCAACTCGGTATCATCGGCCTCGGCCGCATGGGGGGCAATATCGCCCGTCGTCTGATGCGCGGCGGCCATGAGGTCGTCGCCCACGATCAGGACCCCGCCGTCACCTCGGCGCTCATCGAGGAAGGCGCCGGCCATGCCGACAGCCTGGCGGCGATGGTCGACCGCCTCGAGGCCCCGCGCGCGGTCTGGGTGATGCTGCCGGCCGGCGAGCCTACCGAAGCCACCATCAACACCCTCGCCGAGCTGATGGCGCCGGGCGACATCATCATCGACGGCGGCAACACCTTCTACAAGGACGATATCCGCCGGGCCCGGGCACTCAAGCCCCGGGGCATCCACTACGTGGACGTGGGCACCTCCGGCGGCGTGTGGGGGCTGGAGCGCGGCTACTGCATGATGGTCGGCGCCGAGCAGGCGGTCTTCGACTATCTCGAACCGCTGTTCGACACCCTGGCGCCCGGCTACGGCGATCTCGAGCGTACCCGCGGTCGCAACGCCCCGGACGACCGCGCCGAGCGCGGCTACATCCACGCCGGCCCGGTGGGCGCCGGTCACTACGTGAAGATGGTTCACAACGGCATCGAGTACGGCCTGATGCAGGCCTATGCCGAAGGCTTCGAGCTGATGCAGAGCAAGTCCTCGGACGCCCTGCCGGAGGATGAGCGCTTCGACCTGAACCTGGCGGATGTGGCCGAGGTCTGGCGGCGCGGCAGCGTGGTTTCCTCCTGGCTGCTCGATCTCACCGCCCAGGCACTGGCCGGCGACCCGCGGCTCGACCACTACACCGGCGCCGTCGCCGACAGCGGCGAGGGCCGCTGGACGATCGACGCCGCCGTCGAGCAGGGTGTGGCCACCCCGGTGCTGGCCAATGCACTGTTCTCGCGCTTCAGCTCGCGCAAGGAAAACACCTACGCCAACCGCCTGCTCTCGGCGATGCGCTTCGGCTTCGGCGGCCACGTCGAGCCGCCGAAGTAATCTCGCCTTCGGAAACGCAATGGGCCGCCCGGGCGTGACAACACTCGGGCGGCCCGAACTTGCGCTCAACCTGATCGACATCAATGGCGCCGACCTTTCCCGCCCACGACGTGCGATACTGATTTACGCTGGACGGGATAAAACGCGAGCGATGGCAGCCCCTTCACGTTCACGACGCCGCATCGCGCCACACGGTCTGTCGTCCTTTCAGGTACCGGAGAACCAGTATGCTAGACGCCCTCGCCCTGCTGATGATCTTCATCGGGGTCGCCTTCTCGATCTACCAGCTCTATGACATCTACTACGATCAGAACTTCGGCGATGATGAATTGATCGCCCGGGGGGATGTGCCGGACATGGAGGCCCTGGCGCAGCTGGCGGCAGGTGCCGACGACGACGCCTTCCGCCACGCGATTCGCTCGACGTTCGGCGAGAACGTCGACGAAGGCGTGATCCGCCGGGTCCTGGCCAGCGAATCGCGTCAGGCCTGTGCCGAGCCGCTGCTGCGTCGCGGTCACCGGATCGTGTTCGACGGCGGGCTGCGGGTCCGGCATCTGCCATTCTGGGAGACTCGCCCGCCACGCCACAGCTTTCGAGCCACGCTGCTGCTGCTCATCCTGGGCTGCTGCCTGGCGGTGCTGTTCATGGGCGGGCTGAGCATCTACACCATTGCCTATCCGCTCTCGGCCGCCTGGCTGAGCTGGGCCAACGTCCCCTGGATACTGATGGTGGTGATCTACGGCCTGATCGCGCTGACCCACCTGCTGGCCCGACTCGACAAGTATCTCCACGACCTCCACGAGCTCGGCCGGCTAGACGAGCCGCCGGCCCGCGACGCGCCCCTGCACCCGAAGGCGCCGTAACTCTCACTAACCCTCACTCCACCAGCCCCAGCGAGCGCCGCCAGCGGGCTTCCAGGCTGTCCGGCGCCGTGGCACCGAACAGTGCCCGGGGCTCACCGCGATACCAGGCCCACATCTGGTCGCCGTAGCTGTAGTGCCACCACTCGCTGGGCAGGTTGGCAAAGCCAGCATCGACCATGGCGTGGTAGAGGATGCGCCGCCGGTCGCGCCAGAGGCGCGACTCGGCATCGTCGGCGTGATGCTCGAAATGCACAGTGTGCGAGCTGGCCCGCGCCTCGTCGAAGGCCGAGCCCATGTCGAGCAGCAGGCCATCGGCGTCGCACAATGCGACATCCACCGCGCCACCGGTCAGGTGCGGGCTGGGACATTCCGCACGCTCGCTGGGCGGCGACACGAAGGCACGGGTCAGCTCATGGCGATCCGCGGCATCGAGATCGGCATAGCGCGCCTCGACCATGCCCAGCAGGGTGTCGTAAAGGTAGCGCTGCACCACGTAGGGGCGCCAGGCGTCGAGCACCACCAGCCCCAGCCCTTCCGGCAGGTGGCGCGCCACCTGCAATAGCCGCCGGTAGAGCGCCTCGCGCGTCCAGCACTCGGGTACCGCCCGGGGCACACCCAGGGTGTGGTAAATGGGCAGGGTGCGCAGTGCCGGCGCGGCGAGGCTCAGCGGATGCAGCGGCGCGCCCTCGTCGACGATGGGGATGGCCGCAATGATCTCCCACTGCGGCTCGGCGATGTCAGCGATGGGGCGTCGGGTCGGATCAGTCACGTTCGCGTGGTTCATGGTCAGGATGCAATCAGCCCAGGGTTTCGGGTAGCCAGGTAATCAGGCCAGGGAAGAGGATCAGCACCAGCAGCACCGCCACTGCGGTCAGGATGAACGGCCAGATGGTGCGGAACAGCACGGTGATGTCGAGGCGGCTGACCGCCGCGGCGATGAACAGGCAGGCGCCCATCGGCGGCGTGATCAGGGCGATGGTGATGTTCAGGGTGATGATGATGCCCAGAGCCACCGGGTCGATGCCGGCGGACAGCGCCACCGGGGTGAACACCGGCGAGAGCAGCATCAGCGCCGAGACTTCCTCCATGAACATGCCGGTGACGAAGGTGATCGCGCTGAGCAGCAGCAGCACGATGACCGGGGAGTCGATAAACGGCTCGAGCAGCCCGGCAAAGCGATCCGGCGCTTGGGCATAGGCCAGCTCCCAGCTGATCACCGAGGAGATGCCGATGATCATGAAGATCGCCGCGGCCAGCCGCGTGGTCTCCACCACCGCCCGCCAGAAGGCGCCCGGGCGCAGCTCGCCCATCGCCAGGCCGCACAGGGCGACATAGAGTACGGTCAACGCCCCGGACTCGGTGGGCGTGACGAAGCCCAGCACGATCCCGGCGACGATGATGAATGGCGCGACCAGCGCCGGCAGCGCACCGCGTACCGCCTCGACCACCTCGTTCATCGCGGGCAGCGTGGTGCGCCGCTCGAGGCCGGCGCGCCGGGCATGGAAGGCATTCATCGCCATGAACGCCAGCGCCAGCAGCAGGCCCGGCACCACACCGCCGAGGAACAGCTGGCCGACCGAGGTATTGGTCTGCGCACTGTAGAGGATCATGAAGATGCTCGGCGGGATGATCGGCCCGATCAGCGAGCTGCCGGCGGTCAGCCCGGCGGCGAAGGCGGTGGAATAGCCCTCGCGAGTCATCGCCGGCACCAGCAGCGCACCCAGCGCCGAGGCGTCGGCGGCCGCCGAACCGTTGACCCCGGACATGAAGACGCTGCCCACCACGTTGACGTGACCGATGCCGCCGCGCAGATGGCCAACCAGCAGACGCGCGACGCGCATCAGCCGCTCGGTCATGCCGCAGGCGTTCATCAGGTTGCCGGCGAGGATGAACAGCGGAATCGCCATCAAGGAGAAGCTGTTCAGGCCACCGAAGAACTGCTGCGGCATCATCCGCGCGACCATTCCCGGGTCGACGAACACGAAACCCACCAGCGCGGTGACGATCAGCGTCAGAAACAGCGGGATGCCCAGCAGGGTGTTGGCCAGCAGGGTGACGAACATCGTGGCGACCATCATGAGGTAGCCCCCTCGGCGGCGTTCGTGTCATCGGCACCGGGTTGCGGCAGCGGGTTCGGGCCGTAGATCAGCACCTGCAGCGCGAGCAGGCCAAAGCCCAGCGGCATGGCCATCATGGGGATGGTGCGGCTGATGCCCAGCCCCTGGGAGGTGAAGTAGCCGACCGACAGCGCGTAATGCCAGCTCCACCAGGTCATCGCCAGGGCCAGGACCAGCGTCAGCAGCCACTGATAGGCCAGCAGCACGCGGCGGGCGGTCGCGCCCAGGCGGCGCTCGAGCAGCGCCACGCGCATGTGCTCGCCGCGCACCCAGACGTTGCCGGCGATCAGCAGCGCCGAGGCGATCAGGCAGTAACGGGCGAGTTCGTCGCTCCAGATCGGCGCCTGGCCGACCACGTAGCGGGTAATGACGCCATAGAGGATGTCGACCAGCGTGATCAGCAGTGCCAGGCCGCCGAGGCCGGTGGTGACCCGCCCCAGCAGCGTCAGCAGGGTATTTCGGAACATGGTGTTGTCACACGCTCATGGCCGGCCGACGGCCGACCATGAGGCATGCCTCGTCGAGTGAATGGAGAGCGGTCAGTCGGCGAGCAGGTCGCCCTGCCCGGCATCCTCGAGAGCCATCTTGATCCACTCGTCGCCGATATCCTTCTGCCGGAGCCAGTCGATGTAGGCCGGCTGCCCCTTCTCGCGGAAGGCGGCGAGCTCCTCGTCGGAGGGTTCGATCACCTGCATGCCGTGGTCGGCGAGGAACTGGATGCGCTCGTCGACACGCTTCTCGACGTCCTCGCGGTTGAGCGCGTTGGCCTCCTTCACGGCCGCATCAATCGCCTGGCGGTCCTCCTCGGAGAGACCGTCGTACCAGCTGCCGTTGGCAATCAGGAACTGATCCGAATACTGCACGTTGGCCAGCGTCAGGTACTTCTGCACCTCGTAGAGGCTGCCCATGATGATGTACATCGGCGGGTTCATCTGGCCGTCGGCGACATTGGTCTTGAGCGCCATGTAGGTATCGGTCCAGGGGATCGGCGTGCCGGACGCGCCAAAGGCCTCGTAGAGCGCCACCTGGCTGGGATCCATGGCACGGAAGCGCAGGCCGTCGAAGTCGTCCGGGCTGCTGATGGGACGCTTGGAGTTGGTGAAATCGAGGAAGCCGCCCTCCTCGATCACCCCGAGCAGCTCGGCGCCGGTGCGCTCCTTCAGGGTGTTCTCGACCTTGTTCCAGTAGTCGCCCTCGTCGAAGAACTGGTGGGCGGCGTCGTAGTCCTCGAACAGGAAGGGGATCGCGCTGACGTAGATCTCCGGCACGATCGGTGACAGGCCGGCGAACGAGGCGATGTTCAGGCTCGGCGAGTTGATCACCTGCTCCATGCGTTCCTGCTCTTCGCCGAGCATCGAGTTGGGGTAGAGCTTGAGCTGGATGTCGCCGTCGGTCTTCTCCTCGACCAGTCGCTTGAGGTTGCTGGCGAACAGGTGCACGGCGTTCTTGTCGGTATCGGGCGGACCGTTGTAGCTCAGGTTGATGGTCGTGGCGGCGTTGGCCAGGCTCGCTGTGGCGAGCATACCCGTCGCGGTGACGGCCAGCAGGGCATTGTGAAGGGTGGGAATACGCATGAAAGGCTCCTTGTTATTGTGCGAGTTCGCGTGAAACCGGCGTCGGCCAAGGACGACACATCGACGCTAGCCGTTGCGCTGTTGACCTTTCAAGCGCACAACCGTTGCCCTCAGGGCAACACCCGTGAATCCAGGAGCCGAGGCGCATCGGCGCTGAAGAAACGCATGCTGCGTCGCAGGTGCCTGATGAAGGCCTGGGCGGCCACCGTCAGCGGCCGTTCGGCCTGGCTGACGATGCGCGCCCGGGCATGGCGCAGTACCCCGGCCTCGACCTCGCGGGCGACGATGCTGCCCTCGTGGATCTCCTCGAGCACGGTCAGCTCGGGCATGAAGGTCACGCCCAGCCCCGAACGCACGAAGTTCTTGAGCACCGACACCGAGTTGGTCTTCATTCGCGGCCGGTAGGAGAGATGAGCCTCGTAGAGTGCCATGTCGACCAGCTGCCCCATGCCGGTGTGGCTGTCGATCAGCGCCAGCGGGTGCTCGGCGATCGCTGCCAGTGGCAGCGGCGCTACCGCCCGGGCCAGGGCGTGGCCGGCGGGCACGATCAGGTCGAGCGGCTGGCAGCGATCGATGTGCGAGACCAGTTGCGGGTCGTCGGGCGGCGCGTAGAGCAGCGCCAGGTCGACGGCATCCTCCTTGACCAGCATCATCGCCTCGGTGAGGCCGGCCATGTGGACCTCGATCTCCAGGCCCGGATAGGTGGCCAGGAAGTTCTGCAGCGGCGCCGAGATCAGATCGGCGATGAAGCCCTCGCCGACGGCGATGCGCACCTCGCCACGCTCGAGGTTCTGCAGCGCCTGCAGGCGCGACAGCGTGGCCCGCTCGGCGGCGCGCTGGTCGCGATAGTGGCGCAGGATCAGCTCGCCCGCCGGGGTCAGCGCAACCCGCGAGGCACGCACCAGCAGCAGGGTATCCAGCTCCTCCTCGAGGGCGCGCAACTGGCGACTGAGCGCCGACGGATTGACGCCCAGCTGGGCGGCAGCACGGCGCAACGAGCCGTAGTGGACAATGGCGTCGAGGTATTCCAGGGCGCGGGTCTTGAAGGGGCTCATCACGAACTCGGCTCGGCAGGCGGTCTCTTCATCTTTGCGGCCGCGGCGTCGCGACCTTCACGAAAGAGCATCATACTCCGACCACTTCGCTCGAGCGCATTACGTCCCTCGTGACCGTGCTAGGGTGGAGGCATGTCCGCCAACGCTCCCAGCACGCCACATTTGCGCCCCGCCCGAGGCGACGACCTCGACACCGTGCTCGCCTGGCCCGCCGACGCCGCGGCGAGCCGGCGCTGGGCGGGGCCGCGGCTGCCCTACCCGACCACGGCCAACACCGCCTGGATGACACTGGAGGCTTCGCCGGAGAACAGCTTCGCGCTGGTCGACGCCGACGGCGCGCTGCTCGGTTTCGGCCAACTACTGCGCTGGGACTATCGAGTGGTGCATCTGGCACGACTGATCGTCGCCCCGGCTCAGCGCGGCCGCGGCCTGGGGCGCGAGCTCTGTCGGGCGCTGATCGCTCGCGCCAGCGAGGCGTTCGAGGCCCGCCGGTTGACCCTCAACGTCTATGCTGACAACCATACTGCCTTAAGCCTGTATCGCTCGCTGGGCTTCACCGAACTGCTGCGCAACGAAGCCGGTGACGTGATCTTCATGAGCCTGGTATTGTCTTTACGTTGAGCCGTTGCCCCGGGAATTTGCCAGGCGTACCGAGACGCGGTAGCTTGAGGCAACGGAATACTTGAGTGGAGTACTCGGAGAATGAATCAGCGCAAGAGTGTCATCACCCGCGTCTACGTTCCCACCCATGTCCGTGACCTGCCCAACGGCGAACGGGAGACGATTCCCGGGCATTACCGGACGCCCGAGACCGGCCAGGAGTCAACGGACAACGACGGCGATACCCACGACTCCTGAGCCTCGTGCGTCATCGGCTCAGGTCGACCTCGAGCGTCTGCCCCCTGCCGACCTCGATCTGCTTGAGGATCAAGGGGCTGCGCGACTGGCCGCCGGGCAGCAGCACGCTGCCGGCGACGTAGAACACCCCCGCCGGAATGTCATGGGCCACGAAATAGCCATTGGCGTCGGTCTCGGCGTAATGGGTGTATTCCCGTGCCCGCGGATCGGCGGGTTCGATGCGCTTGCCGGCCAGCGCCACCTCGGCGGCTTCGGCGGAGTATTGGGTAGCCGGCGCGATCGATACCGTCTCGTGGGCGCCGACGAGCGTCTGTCCTTTTGAGGTGGTGTAGCTCAGACGCCCCTTGATCGTCGCGCTGCCGTGCTTGTCGAGCTTGGCGTAGGTCTCGGCGGGAAACGGCACCTTGCGTTCGACCATCCCCGGCTGTCCGGGCGCCTCGCCACCGCGCTCGATGACTGTCGGGCGGCCCGTCTCGCCGCCCCCCGGCAGCATGCTCTGTAATCCCTGACAGCCGCTGAGCAGCAGTCCCAGCAACACCACTCCCATCCATTGGCGCATCACAGCCTCCCCTCCATGCCCAAGCCGCTCGGGCCTGATTTATCGACACGGCGCTTACGTCTCGTCATGCGTCGGCGCGCTCAGCACCATCTGCGAACCACGAATCCGGATATCGAAACGGCCGAGAAAACTCATCCCCAGCAGGGCAGTATCGACGCCGATGCCCGCGTTGATCGAGCCGCCAACGTCGCGGGCCCGCAGGCCACCCAGCGAAACCTCGTCGAGAGTCGTCAGGAACCCGCTGGCGCGCCCGTTGGCGGTATCGAACGTGGCCCGAATACCGCGCTCGAGCCCCAGGCGATCGGCGAGACCGGCGGGAATTGAGACCAGACTGGCGCCGGTGTCCAGCAGGAAGGTCACCGGCTCACCGTTGATACGTCCGGTGGCCACAAAGTGCCCGCTGGCATTGCGCGTCAGAGTGATCGGCCCAGTACCTTCGTCCTCCACGAGTCCGGCATTAGGATTGTGCCGCGTCGTCAGGCGATCCTGAAACCAGAGTACTGCCAGGCCCAGCAGGATCACCCAGAACAGCACCATCATGCCCAGGCCGGTGCGTCGCACGCCGTCGTTATTATCGTTCATTTTACCTCGATCATTGCTCCCGTCGGCGTGTCACACTACCCGAGAGAGCCGCCCAGCATAGTCATCAGGACGACACTCTGGCAGACAATCACGATGCTACTACTCTGACATTCGTTGATGTATGTCATGTTGCGTGTCGTCAATACACAGATAATGAAACAAGAACTGACCACTGCAATTGGGCAGGATATCAAGCATGCGCCAAGAACTCCGCAAACCCCTGATCTGGGGCCTGCTCCTCGTCTCCGTTCTCGCGATCGCGGCCACGCTGGCCTGGTGGGAGCTGCGTCCCGAAGAGCTCGACGAGTCGATCGCCAGCGGCAACGGGCGCATCGAGGCCACGGAACTGGACGTGGCGACCAAGCTGAGCGGCCGTGTCGCCGAGATTCTGGTCGACGAAGGCGACTTCGTTTCCCCCGGCCAGCTTCTGGCGCGCATGGACACCCGAACCCTCGAAGCGGAGTTGCGTCAGGCCCAGGCCGAATTGCAGCGCATGCGCAACGCCCTGCAGACCGCCCAGGCCACGGTGGCACAGAATGAAAGCAACAAGGCGGCGGACGAAGCCGTCGTGCATCAGCGCCAGGCGGAGTTGACCGCGGCGCGCAAGCGCTACGAGCGCTCCAATGCCCTGCTCCAGCGTAACGCCATTTCCCGTCAGCAGGTGGATGATGACCTGGCGGCCATGCAAAGCGCCGAAGCGGCGCTGGCGGCGGCCAAGGCCCAAGTCTCGGCCGCCCAGGCCGCCATCGTCGCGTCACGCTCCCAGGTCGTCGAGGCGCAGTCCGCCATCGACGCCGCCGAGGCCAGCGTAGCGAAGACCCAGGCGGACCTGGAAGACAGCCAACTGCGTGCCGACCGCCTGGCCCGGGTACAGTATCGCGTGGCGGAACCCGGCGAAGTCCTCGCGTCCGGTGGCAAGGTTCTCAATCTGATCGATTTGACTGACGTCTACATGACGTTCTTTCTGCCCACCTCGCAGGCCGGTCGCGTGGCGCTGGGCGACAAGGTGCACCTGGTGCTGGACGCTGCCCCGGAGTACGTGATTCCCGCCCGCGTCAGCTTCGTCGCCAGCGCCGCTCAGTTCACGCCCAAGACAGTGGAGACCGCCAGTGAGCGTGAGAAACTCATGTTTCGGGTTCGGGCACGCATCGATCCACAACTACTCAAGGAACATCTCAAGCAGGTCAAGACCGGCCTACCTGGCATGGCCTACCTCAAGCTCGATTCCGAGTCCGAGTGGCCCGATTCACTTCAGGTGAACGTTTCAACATGACCGGGGACATCGTCGCACGGCTGCACAATGTTGGTCTGCAGTACACTAAAACCATGGCCTTAGCCGACGTGAGCCTCGAGATCCCGGCCAGGCAAATGGTCGGGCTGATCGGTCCCGATGGCGTTGGCAAGTCGAGCCTGCTGGCGTTGATCGCCGGGGCCAGACGCCTCCAGGCAGGCGGCGTGGAAGTGCTCGGGGGTGACATGGCGAACGCTGAGCATCGCCGCCTCACGGGGCCGCGCATCGCCTACATGCCCCAGGGACTTGGCAAGAACCTGTATGCGACGCTGACCGTACGCGAGAACCTCGAGTTCTTCGCTCGCCTGTTCGGCCAGGAGCGGGCCGAGCGCGAGCGGCGCATTGCCGACCTGACCCGCAGTACCGGCCTGGCCGATTTCACCGAGCGCCCCGCCGGCAAGCTCTCTGGCGGCATGAAGCAGAAACTGGGCTTGTGCTGCGCGCTGATCCACGACCCCGACCTGCTGATCCTCGACGAGCCCACGACCGGGGTCGATCCGCTCTCGCGCAGCCAGTTCTGGGACCTGATCGCCCGCATCCGCCAACAGCGCCCGCACATGAGCGTCCTGGTGGCCACGGCCTACATGGACGAGGCTCAGCGCTTCGACTGGCTGGTGGCGATGAACGACGGCCGGATACTCGCCACCGGCACGCCCGAGACCCTACTCGAGCAGACCCACTGCACGACGCTGGAAGAGGCGTTCGTCGCATTGCTGCCGACGGAAAAACGCCGCGGCCACCGCCAATTGACCATTCCACCGCGACCCGCCAACGACGACATCGCCATCGAGGCCCATGGCCTGACCAAGCGCTTCGGCAACTTCACCGCGGTGGATCATGTCGATTTTCGCATCGAACGTGGCGAGATCTTCGGCTTCCTCGGCTCCAACGGCTGCGGCAAGTCGACCACCATGAAGATGCTGACCGGCCTACTGCCGTTCGAGGAAGGCCAGGCCCAGCTTTTCGGTCAGCCGGTCGATCCCAACGACATCGAGACCCGGCGGCGGGTCGGCTACATGTCGCAGGCGTTCTCGCTGTACAGCGAACTCAGTGTGGGACAGAACCTCGACCTCCATGCCCGCCTGTTTCACCTGCCCGACGCCGACTACCGCCAGCGCCGCCAGGAACTGCTGACCCGTTTCGATCTGGAGAGCGTCGTCGACCAGCTTTCCGGCCGCCTGCCGTTGGGCGTTCGTCAGCGCCTGTCGCTGGCGGTGGCGGTGCTGCACCGTCCGGAAATCCTGATCCTCGACGAGCCGACCTCCGGCGTCGATCCGGTCGCCCGCGACAATTTCTGGGCCCAACTGGTCAAGATGTCGCGCGAGGATGGCGTCACCATCTTCATCTCGACCCACTTCATGAACGAGGCCATGCGCTGCGACCGCATCTCGCTGATGCATGCCGGCCGGGTGCTCGCCAGCGATACGCCACAGGCACTGATGGCGAGCCGTGGCAGCGACACGCTGGAACAGGCTTTCATCGCCTACCTGCGTGAGGCCAGGCAGGTCTCGGAAGAGCCGAACGACAGCGCTCCCGCAGCCCCCCCTTCCGTCGTTACGGCAACGGCCGACGTCCCGCCGCCACGCTTCAGCTGGCGACGGCTGTTCAGCTATGCTCGCCGCGAGAGCATGGAGCTGCGCCGCGATCCGGTACGTGCCACGCTGGCCCTGGTCGGGACGCTGCTGCTCATGTTCATCGTCGGCTACGGCATTACCATGGACGTGGAAGATCTGTCCTTCGCCGTGCTCGACCGCGACCAGACCACGACCAGCCAGCACTATATTCTCGACCTGTCCGGCTCACGCTACTTTCACGAAAAGGCGCCACTGCAAAGTTACGACGACCTCGACACGCGGCTGCGCAACGGCGATATCAGTCTGGCCGTGGAAATCCCGCCCGATTTCGGGCGCGATCTCAAGCGCGGCGACTCGCCTCAGGTGTCCTACTGGATCGACGGTGCAATGCCCACTCGCGCCAGCACCATCCGCGGTTATGTCCAGGGCATCCACGCCAGCTATCTGCAGGAACTGGCCCGCGACAACGATGCCCCCGGCAGCGGACAGGTCGATATCGCCCTTCGCTATCGCTACAACCCCGACGTTCAGAGCCTGCCGGCGATGGTGCCTGGAGTCATTCCGCTGCTGTTGATGATGATTCCCGCCATGCTGACCGCGTTGGGCGTGGTACGCGAGAAGGAGCTCGGTTCGATCACCAACTTCTACGTCACCCCGGTAACGCGTCTCGAGTTCCTGATCGGCAAGCAGCTGCCCTACGTGGCCATGGGCATGATCAATTTCGTCCTGCTCGTGCTGCTGGCGATCCTGGTGTTCGGCGTGCCGGTCAAGGGCAGCCTGCCGACGCTGGCTCTGGGGGCACTACTTTACGTGATGTGCGCCACCGGACTGGGTTTCCTGTTCTCGGCCCTGTTCAATAGCCAGATTGCGGCGATCTTCGGCACCGCCATCGGCACCCTGGTGCCGGCGATCCAGTTCTCGGGCATGATCCATCCCGTATCGTCACTGGAGGGCGCCTCAGCCGTAATCGGCCAGCTCTACCCCACCAGCCATTTTCTGATCATCAGCCGAGGCATCTTCTCCAAGGCCCTCGGACTGGCCGAACTTTATCCCTATTTCCTGGCCCTGCTGGCAACCATCCCGGTGTTGAGCCTGCTGAGCCTCGCCGGCCTCAGGAAGCAGGAGACATGATGCGCATCCTCTCCAACATTTTTCAGCTCGGGCTCAAGGAACTGCGCACGCTCCTGCGCGATCCCGCCATGCTGCTGCTGATCGTCTACGCCTTCAGCATCAGCATCTATTCCAGCGCCACGGCGATGCCGGAGACCCTGCACCGGGCCGCGATCGCCATCGTCGACGAGGATCGCTCGCCTGCCTCGCAACGCCTCATCGATGCCTTTCAGGCGCCCTACTTCCTGCCGCCGGAACTTACGGGACACGCCGACATGGACGAGGGCATGGACGAGGGACGCTACACCTTCACGCTGAACATCCCCCCCGGTTTCCAGCGCGACCTGCTCGACGGCGATACGGTCACGATCCAGCTCAACGTCGATGCGACCCAGATCAGTCAGGCATTCACCGGCGCCGGTTACATCCAGGAAATCGTCAACGATGAAGTCGCCACCTTCCTGGCGGGACACGACCCCGATGCCGTCACTCCCGTTCAGGCGGTGGTGCGCGTGGCCTACAATCCCAATCTGGATCAGGCCTGGTTCGGCGCCGTGAACGAGGTCATCAACCAGATTACCATGCTGTCGATCATCCTCACCGGCGCGGCGCTGATCCGCGAACGCGAACATGGCACCATCGAGCACCTGCTGGTCATGCCGGTCACGCCCTTCGAGATCATGACGGCCAAGGTCTGGTCGATGGGTCTGGTAGTCCTGGTGGCCTCCGCCTTCGCCCTGCGCGTGGTCGTGGAAACCTGGTTGCAGGTCCCTATCGCCGGTTCGGTCGCCCTGTTCCTGTTCGGCGCCATGTTGCATCTGTTCGCCACGACTTCCATGGGCATCTTCTTCGGCACCGTGGCACGCTCCATGCCGCAGCTCGGGCTGCTGATCATCCTCACGCTGATCCCGTTACAGGTGCTGTCCGGCGGCACGACGCCGCGGGAAAGCATGCCGGTGTTCATTCAGGACATCATGCTCGCCGCTCCGACCACTCACTTCGTGATGCTGGGGCAAGGCATCCTGTTTCGAGGGGCGGGGCTGGCCATCGTCTGGCCGCAGCTATTGGCACTGCTGGTGATTGGCGCGGCTTTCTTCCTGTTCGCCCTGTCCCGGCTACGCAAGTCGCTGAGCTGAAAGAACATACCTGTTGTCATGCTTACTGATAGGAACTGTAATTCTTCCGAGATGTCTTCGCCCATGAAAGAGCCGGGCTATATTGACCAGCACGGCAACCATCTGACCATCGTCGGTGACTGGACGCTGCCGTATTATGCCGCTTTACGCCTCGAACTCGATCGCCGCCCCCGGCATGAGACTACCGCCACGACCATCGACCTCACTAAACTCCGAGCCCTGGACACCGCCGGTGCCGCCTTGTTGATGGAACTCGTCGGTGCCCGATGGCTTGCTGAGATAGACGAACGGGCACCCGAATTGCCGACGACACGCCGCGCCCTGCTGCGCACCTTGGGCGAGGCCATGATCGACAACCCGCCTCCCTCGGCGCGGCCCGGTCGACCATTGTGGGACACCCTGGCCCGGACCGGCCAGCACGTCGAAGGAATCTGGCAGCAGCAATACCAGTTGCTCGGCTTCATCGGCCAAGTGCTCGCCACCCTCGCCGTCACGGCCTGGTGGCCGCGACGCTGGCGACTTACCTCAATGGTGGCCCAACTGCACCAGACAGGCCTCAACGCCCTGCCCATTGTTGCCTTGCTGACCTTCCTGGTGGGCGCAGTGGTGGCCTTTCTCGGCGCCACGGTGCTGCGCGACTTCGGCACCACTATTTACACGGTCAACCTGGTCGCCTTTGCCTTCCTTCGTGAGTTCGGCGTGCTACTCGCTGCCATCCTGCTCGCCGGTCGTACCGCCAGCGCCTTTACCGCCCAGCTCGGTGCCATGAAGGTCAATGAGGAACTCGACGCCGTGCGTACCCTCGGCCTCGACCCCATCGAGTTGCTTGTGCTGCCGCGGGTGCTGGCGATGATGCTGAGCCTGCCGATCCTTACCTTCGTGGGCATGTTGAGCGGCATTCTCGGCGGTGCCCTGGTCTGCCTGCAGGCCCTGGATATCTCGCTTATCCAGTTTCTGGCCATCCTGCAGCGTGACATCCCGCTCAACCACTTCCTGGTGGGACTCGCCAAGGCACCGCTGTTTGCCTTCCTCATTGCAGTAATCGGTTGCCTGGAGGGCTTCAAGGTCAGCGGCAGCGCCCAGTCGGTGGGCGAACACACCACCTCGAGCGTGGTGCAGTCGATCTTCGTGGTGATTCTGCTGGATGCAGTGGCGGCGCTGTTCTTCATGGAGATGGGCTGGTGAGCGCGTCCCGGGAACCACTGATCCGGGTTCGCGGACTGGCCAACCGCTTCGGCCAGCACAGCGTTCATGAGAACCTCGATCTCGACCTCTACCCGGGCGAGATCCTCGGAGTAGTCGGCGGCTCGGGCACCGGCAAGTCGGTTCTGCTGCGCAGCATCGTCGGCCTGTTGCGGCCCAGCGCCGGGCGCATCGAGGTGTTCGGTGAAGACCTCCCGCAGCTCCCCGCCCGGGATCGCTCCCGAGTGGAACGCCGTTTCGGAGTGCTCTTCCAGCGTGGTGCGCTGTTCACCTCACTGACCCTGCAGGAGAACGTCGCCCTGCCACTGATCGAGCACGCCGGACTCCCCCGCGCCGACGCCGAAGCCCTGGCCCGGGTCAAGCTGGCCCTGGCCGGCCTGCCCGGGGAGGTCGCGATCCTGTACCCCGCCGAACTCTCTGGCGGCATGATCAAGCGGGCCGCGCTAGCGCGTGCCCTGGCACTGGACCCCGAAGTGCTGTTCCTGGACGAGCCGACGGCGGGCCTGGACCCGATCGGTGCGGCGGCCTTCGATCGCCTGATTCTGACCCTGCGCGACGCCCTGGGTCTGAGCGTTTTCCTGGTCACTCATGACCTGGACACTCTCTATGCCGCCTGCGATCGGGTGGCCGTGCTATCGCGCCGGCGTGTGCGGGTTGCCGATCGGCTCGACATCGTCGCGGCCACCGACGATGAATGGATCCACGACTACTTTCATGGCCCCCGAGGCCGCGCCGCCTATCGGGCGGCCCATCCAGAAGAGAGCCCCTGACGATGGAACCTCGTGCTCATCATGTGCTGATCGGACTGTTCACGGTGATTACCCTGGGTAGCGCGCTGCTGTTCGCCCTCTGGCTCGGCAAGTCCAGCGTTGACCGCGACTATGCCTGGTACGAGATTCGCTTCAACCGGGCCGTCAGCGGGCTCGCCGAGGGCAATGCAGTCCAGTACAGCGGTATCGAGGTCGGCGATGTAGTCAGGCTACGCCTCGATCCCCAGGACCCGCGCCAGGTACGGGCGCTGATCCGCGTCTATAGCGACGTTCCAGTGAAGCAGGATACCCGCGCCAGCCTGGCGCTGGCCAACATCACTGGCACCATGAACATCCAACTGCTCGGCGGCACCCCGCAGAGTCCGCGCCTGCAAGGCGGCCGCGACGATCCTCCACTGATCCAGGCCGAACCTTCGCCGCTGAGCTCGCTGCTCGCCAACAGCGAGGAGCTCTTCGCCCAGGTGGAGCGCTTGCTGACCAGCGCCAACCGGCTGCTTTCCGCAGAGAATGCCGAAAGTCTGACGCGCACCCTGGGCAACCTGGAGAGCGTCTCGCGGGCGTTGGTCGACCAGCGTCACGCCCTCGGCGAAGCCATGGCGCGCTTCGGACGGGCCGGCGAGCAGTTCGAGGCGGCCCTCGAAAGTTTCAGCCGACTGGGCGAGACTGCCAACGGCCTACTGGACAAGGAGGGTGGCGAGGCTCTGCAGAGTGCCCGCCGCGCGATGCAATCGCTGGAGTCCACTACCGCCCGGCTGGATAGCCTGACCGCACGCCACGAGGGCTCTCTGGCCAGGGGCCTTCAAGGCGTGGGCGAACTCGACCCGGCCATGCGCGAGCTGCACGCTACGCTGCGCGTCCTGAACCGTCTGGTGCGGCGCTTCGAGGAGAATCCGGCCGAAGCCTTGCAGGGCCGCAACGAGATGCAGGAGTTCAGTCCATGAGCCTATCGCGCATGCCACGCCTCGCCATGCCGCTGCTGGTGCTGAGCGGACTGCTTTCAGGCTGCAGCCTGCTCCCCGAACGCGAGCCGGTACGCCTTTTCACGCTATCCGAACCGTCACTCTCAGCGTCCCCTGGTAGCGCCTGTGACCTGACCCTGAGGGTCGATACCCCCAGTGCCGGGTCGCCGCTGGATGGCCCGCGCCTACTGATCATGCCTTCCCCCGGCGAGTTCCAAGCCTATGCCGGGGCACGCTGGCGTGATGATGCCCCGCTGCTAGTGCGCGATCATCTAATCGAAGCCTTCCGCCTCGATGGTCGGCTGGCCGCTGTGGTGGACGATGCCAGTCGGGCGCGCAGCGACGCCACCCTAGCGAGCCAGCTAGGGGCCTTCTATAGCCGCTACCGCAAGGGCACGCTCGAGGTAATGGTCCGCCTTGACGTCCAGCTTCTCGACGAGGCGAACCGCGAGGTGCTGGCCAGCCAACGCATCGAGGTAGCGGCACCCAGTGATGACGACGGCCTGGAGTCCGTGGTCGAAGCCTTCGGCCACGCCGCCGACCAGCTCGCCAGCGAGTTGGTCGATTGGACGCTCAGAGAATTAGCGTCCCAAAAGTCGTGAGTGATGCCCGCGCTGGCGAAATCAGTCGAAAAGGGGTCTTTGGATGCATCATAGGGGGTTTAGCTCGGTCAAGCAGACGAACCGACCATTCACTCCTGCGCCAATGGGGTCCGACCGCCACTGGCCATGGATCCGGGTTTGGCATCAGTCGCGTGCCTTCGCCGCCCGCGGCGTCGCGGCTGGCGTCGAGCGGCTCTCGCCCATCGACCGGACGGGGCGCCAGTGCAGCAACCCATGCGCGAGCATGCCGAACACCACGCCCCAGAACGCCGACCCCAGCCCCAGCAGGCTCATCCCCGAAGCGGTCGCCAGGAAGGTGATCACCGCGGCCTCGCGGTGCTCAATATCCTCGACCGCGGCGACCAGGTTGCCGGCGATCGCGCCGATCAGCGCCAGCCCGGCCAGTACCGCGACGAAGGCGTCGGGCAGCGAGGTGAACAGCGTCACGATGGTCCCGGCGAACAGCCCGCCGAGCAGGTAGAACAGGCCGTTGGCGATGCCCGCCACGTAACGCCGATCGGGGTCCTCGTGAGCGTCCTTGCCGGTGCAGATCGCCGCGGTGATCGCCGCCACCACCGTGGTGATGCCGCCGAACAGCGCCGTGCCCAGCGAGACCAGGCTGGTGGTGGCGATGATCGGCCGCGAGTGGACCCGGTAGCCGGCACCGCGCATGATCGCCATGCCCGGCAGGAACTGGCCGGTCAGGCTGACCAGCACCAGCGGCAGCGCCAGGCTCAGGGTCGCGTGCCAGCTCCACTCGGGGGCGATGAACTGCGGCGTCGCCAGCTGCCAGCGCACGCCGCTCAGCGAGGTGCCCTCGAGCCCCACCGACAGCGCGATGCCGGTCACCAGCAGCAGCACCAGGCAGTAGCGCGGCGCCAGACGCTTGAACACCAGGTAGGCGGCGAGCATGCTCAGCGCCAGCAGCGGCGTGCTCTCCACCGAGCGGAAGGCGCCGAGCCCGAACTGGAACAGGATGCCCGCCATCATCCCGGCGGCGATCCCCGAGGGGATGCGCCGCATCAGCCAGTCGAAGCTCCCCGAGACACCGACCAGCAGGATGATCAGCGCCGCAACGAGATAGGCGCCCACCGCCTCGTTGAGCGACAGCCCCGGGAACAGCGTCACCAGCAGTGCCGTGCCCGGCGCCGACCAGGCGGTGATCACCGGTATTTTCAGCCAGGCGCTGAGCAGGATGCCGGACAGCGCCGCGCCGATCGAGATCGCCCACACCCAGGAGGTCAGCATCTCGGGAGCGACATCGGCGCTGCGGGCCGCCTGGAAGAAGATCGCCAGCGGCCCCGAATAGGAAATCAGCACGGCCAGGAAACCGGCCGCCACGGCGGAAATCGACCAATCCTTGAACATCATCGTCTCTCCAGCGGGTCAGGGAAACCGGCACGCGGAGTCCGGGCCGGTCTCGCGTCGCAAAAAAGGCCCGCACGGCCTGGGCAGCCTGCGGACCAATGGAGGATATCGGGCGGCACGGCAGCGGCCATGCCCCGGGGGCTCGTGGCCTCAGGCGATGGCACCGCGCCCGAGGCGTCTCGGCTCAGGACGCCGAGGGCTCGTTGGCGACCCGGCGGATGAACTCGAAGTCCCTGGTCTCGAAGATCAGCGAGACCCCCACGCCCAGCACCAGGGCCCAGAAGGACGAACCGATGCCCAGGATCTGCAGGCCCGAGGCGGCGATCAGGAAGGAAAACAGTCCGCCCATCTCGTGCTTGCCCGCGAAAGTCATGTACATCGCCGAGGTGATCACCCGCAGCAGGGCCAGGCCGGCGATGATGGCGATGAAGTAGGACGGCATCGCCTCGATCAGGCTGACCACGTAGCCGTAGAAGGGGGCCGCTACCACGAAGATCGCCCCGGCGATCACCGCCGCCACCCAGCGCTTGTCCGGCTTGCCGGCCTCGGGCGAGGAGCAGATGCCGGTCATCGGCGCGGCGATGCAGGTGCTGTGGAGGTTGAAGAAGGACGAGATCATGGTCGCGAAGCCGCCCACCGCGGTGATGGCATTGGCCGGCACCGACTTGTAGCCCATGCCCTGGACCAGGCCGACGCCGGCCGGCGTCTCCATGCCCACCAGGATCAGCGCCAGCGGCAGGCCGTAGGCCAGGAAGGCCTCCAGGGTAAACTTGGGAACGATGAACTCGGGCAAGGTCACCGAGAACGTCACGCCGGAGAAGTCGACCCCGGTGACCAGCATGTAGGCGATGCCCGCCAGCATGGCCACGATCAGCGGCGGTACCCGGCGCAGCAGGCGCGCCGACAGCAGAAAGGCCAGGATCATGATCGAGGCCGGCAGCAGGGCATGCTCCAGCGGGGCGACCATGTTGAGGCCGAACTTGAGCAGGATGCCGCCGACCATGCCCATGACGATGGGCATGGGGATCAGCTTCATGACGATCCCCATCACCCCGGCCAGCCCCGCCACCAGCGAGATGGCCCCGGCGATCAGCGAGGCGCCGAGCGCGGCTTCCACGCCGACCACCGGGATGATCGCCGCGAACAGCAGCGCCCCGGGGATGGAGTTGGCCATCGGCAGCGGCAGCCGGTAGTAGGCGGGCATGAACAGCCCGAACAGGCCGTTGATCATCAGGTAGGCGATGACCCAGATCATGATGAAGTGGGGGTCGAGTCCCGCGGCGGTGCCGGCGCTGATGTGGATCACGCCGGCGCTGAGGCCGAAGATACCGGCCACAACCCCGGCACTGACGTTGTCGACGTTGAGATCACGAATGAAGTCGGCGGGGGCGCGCCGCAGACTGACGCCCTTCTCGAGGTGTTTCACGGTGTACTCCAGACATTGTTGTCGTTGGAATCGGGAGACGGTGGCGCCGCGCCCCGAGGGGGCGCGGCGGGCAATCAGCCCTGGTCGCCACCGGCCACCGGCAGCACGCTGCCGGTGATGTAGCTGGCCTCGTCGGAGGCCATGAACAGGATCGGTGCGGCCATCTCGTCCAGGGTGCCGTAGCGGCCGAACAGGCAGCTCTGCCTGGTCTGGTCGATATGCGCCTGGAACCAGGCCTGCTCGGTCGCATTGCGCGGCTCCGGGGTGCCGCGCGAGATCTTGCGTGGCGGCGCCTCGGTGCCGCCCGGCGCGGTGGCCACCACGCGGATGCCGTGCTCGGCATACTCGAAGGCCAGCGACGCCGTCATGGCGTTGACGCCACCCTTGGCCGCGGAGTAGGGAATCCGGTGGATGCCGCGGGTCGCCGCCGAGGAGACGTTGACGATCACCCCGCCGCCCTGCGCGATCATCGTCGGCAGCACCGCCCGGCAGCACCACAGGGTGGGCATCAGCGAGCGGGTGATCTCGGCCGAGATCTGCTCGGGGGTAAACTCGGTGAACGGCTTGAAGTTGATCGCCCCGCCCACGTTGTTGATCAGGATGTCGATGCGCCCGAAATGCTCGACACTCCGGGCCATGACCGTCTCGGCCCCCTCCCAGGTCTCCAGGTCGGCCTGCAGGGCGATGGCCTCCGCCCCCTGCCCCACCAGGTCGGCCACCACCTCCTGGACGAGATCGGAACGATCGACCAGCGCCAGGCGCGCGCCCTCGGTGGCGGCCCGCTCGGCGACGCGACGCCCGATGCCCTGGGCCGCGCCGGTGATCACCATCACCCGGTCCTGGAAACGCGAGTCCTGAAAGCGCCTCATGCCGCGCCCCCCGGTGCCTGGTTGGGGGTGAACTTCTCGTAGTAGAAACTCTGCGGGGTGATGCCCTGCTCGTCGAAGTACCTGAGCACCGCATCGACCATCGGCGGCGGCCCGCACAGGTAGACGTCGATGTCGCCGTCGTGCAGTACCCCGGCGTCCATGTGATGGGTCACGTAGCCCTTGCGCGGATGCTCGCTGGCCTCATCCACCACCACGGTGGCATAGGTGAAGTTGTCCAGCTCCCTGGCGAAGTGCTCCAGGGCATCGACCTTGACCAGATGGTCATCCTTGTTGACGCCGTAGATCAGATGGATCGGCTGGTCGTTGACCTCCCCTTCGGCCTTCTTCTGCACCAGCCGCTCGAGCATCGACAGGAAGGGCGCGAGACCGGTGCCGCCGGCCAGCATCAGCACCGGGCGGGTGATCTCGCGCAGGTAGAAGCTGCCCATCGGGCCGGTCAGCGAGAGCCGCTCGCCCGGCCGGCAGCGATCGCTGAGATAGCCGCTCATCAGGCCGTCGGGCACGTTGCGGATCAGGAAGGTGGCCCGCGAGGCGCCCGGCCGGGAACTGAAGGAGTAGGAACGATGCTCGCCGGAGCCCGGCACGTCGATGTGGATGTACTGGCCGGGCAGGAAGGCCAGCTCGGCACCGTCGTCCAGGTCGATGGCCAGCTCGATGCTGTCCTCGGAGAGCGGCTCGACCACGGCCACGGTGCCCTCGACCTTGCCGACCGCGGTCTTGCACAGCGCCGAGGCCACCGGCACCTGGATGACGCAGTCGGAGGACGGCACCATCTGGCAGGTCAGCACCAGGCCGTCGGCCGCCTCCTCGTCGGAGAGCGCCTCCTCCAGGTACTCGTCGCCCAGGTCGAACTCGCCCTTCTCGCAGTGGCCCTTGCAGGTTCCGCAGACACCGTCCGAGCAGTCCATCGGCAGATTGACCTTCTGGCGATAGGCGGCATCGAGCACGGTCTCGCCGTCCTTGCAGCCGATGAAGCGGGTCACCCCGTCCTCGAAGTTGAGTGCAATGGTGTAGCTCATGGTCGTTCTCCTCCTCCACCGGTCTCCGCGACCCGGTCGGCACGACCCGGCCGGTGTGACCGGGCCGTTCACCCCGATCAGATGTGGTAGATATCGATGACCTGGTGGATGTAGTCGTTGTTCAGGATCACCTTCTTGTGGGCGATCAGCGGCGTCTCGCCGGACACGTCCAGGGTGTAGAAGGACGTCCCGAAGAACTGGTTGGTCTGCTGGTAGCGATGGCTCAGGGTGTGCCAGTTGAAGCGCAGCTCCACCGTGTCGCCCTCCTGGGACAGCACCTCGAGGTTGCTGACCTGGTGGGTGGTGCGCGGCTCCGGCGTGCTCGCCCCACTGCGTTCGGTCTTGATCCGGTAGACCCGGTCCTCGAGCCCCTCGCGATTCGGGTAGTAGATCAGCGAGATCTCGCTGTGCGGATCCCGGGTCAGCTGGTCGTCGTCGTCCCAGGCCGGCATCCAGAACACCGCGTCCTTGCTGTAGCACTCGAGCCACTCGTCCCATTGGCGGTCGTCGAGCAGGCGCGCCTCGCGGTAGAGGAAGGCCTGGATATCCAGATAGCTGATGCTCATGGTCTCTCTCCCCTTGTCACGCGGTGGCGATGTACTGGCTGCGTTCCTTGTCGATGGCGCGCAGCATTTCCTCGACCCAGTGGCGGTGGTGCAGCACGTAGAGGCCTTCGTCCTCCGGGGCCGCGCCGCTGAGCAGCGGCTTCATGCCGATCGCCCTGGCGTTGTCGTCGGCGCCCTCGATCCACTGCTTGGCCCCGCGGGAGAGGTCGTTCCACTCGGCCAGCGCGCCGTTGTAGCCCTCCTGGCAGGCCCGGAACTCCTCGAGATCGTCCGGGGTGCCCATGCCGGAGACGTTGAAGAAGTCCTCGTACTGGCGGATGCGCACCCGGCGGCTCTCGGCGGATTCGCCCTTGGGCGCGAAGCAGTAGATGGTGACCTCGGTCTTGTCCACGGCGAGCGGGCGCAGCACGCGGATCTGCGTGGAGAACTGGTCCATCAGGTAGACGTTGGGGTACAGGCAGAGGTTGCGGGTCTGGTTGACGATCGAGTCGGCCCGCGCCTCGCCCAGCTCCTTCTCGATCCGGTCCTTCTCGTTGTAGACCGGGCGCACCTCGGGATTGAGCAGCCGCGTCCACAGCATCATGTGGCCGTTCTCGTAGGAGTAGAAGCCGCCCTGGCTCTTCGACCAGCCGTCGGCGTCCACCGCCTTGGTGCCGCCGGCGTCGTAGTTGCGGCGATCCATGGTCGAGGCATAGTTCCAGTGCACGCTGCTGACGTGGTAGCCGTCGGCGCCGTTCTCCGCCTGCAGCTTCCAGTTGCCGTTGTAGGTGTACGACGAGGTGCCGCGCAGGACCTCCAGGCCTTCCGGCGCCTGGTCGACGATGTTGTCGATGACCTTGGTGGTCTCGCCCAGGTACGCCTCGAGCGGCTGCACGTCGTCGCTCAGGCTGCCGAACAGAAAGCCCTTGTAGCTCTCGAAGCGCGGCAGGCGGGTCAGGTCGTGGGAGCCTTCCTGCTTGAAGCTGTCCGGGTAGGCGCCGGTCTTCTCGTTCTTGGCCTTGAGCAGCTTGCCGTCGTTCTTGAAGGTCCAGCCGTGGAACGGGCAGGTGAAGGTGCCCTTGTTGCCGCGCTTGCGCCGGCACAGGGTCGCGCCGCGGTGGGCACAGGCGTTGATCAGGCCGTGCAGCTCGCCCTGCTTGTCGCGGGTCACCAGCACCGGCTGGCGGCCCATGGTCACGGTGAGGTAGTCGCCCGGCTCGGGCAGCTGGCTTTCGTGGCCCAGGAACAGCCAGTTGCCCTCGAAGACGTGCTTCATCTCGAGTTCGAAGAACTCGGGATCGGTGAAGATGCTGCGGTGAACACGATAGATACCGGCGTCGGCGTCATCGACCACGGCACCGCGGACGCGTTCCTCGAGAAGATCAAGCTTGGTCGTCATGATCGGGATCCTCGATGGTTGTCGGGGGAAGGCCCTGGCGGCAGGGCCTTCCCGGTCGTCGGGAAGTAGCGGAGGCGCTGGGCCTCAGACCTTGGCGGTACCGGCCAGCTGGCTGGCCTTGTCCTGCTCGTCTTCCTTGGCACGCGGACGCGCGTGACGATGCTGGAGCTCAGGGTCGTCGGTCGCCGTCAGCACGATATCGAAGGTCACCTCGGAGAACGGGCCGTCCAGCTCGCGCCTGGCGATCTCGTCGGCGTCCTCGATGCGGTTGGCCGGAATCACCAGCTCCTCGCGCGTCGCGTAGGCGAAGTCGTCGAAGGTGTAGGGGTCGCCGGCCAGGTTGATCTGGGTGGTCAGGTGCTGGTGGCCCGGTGCCGAGATGAAGTAGTGGATGTGCGCCGGACGCTCGCCGTGGCGGCCGAGCAGCTTGAGCACCTGATCGGTGGGGCTACCCTCCGGCACCCCGTAGCCGGAGGGGACGATGCTGCGCGCGGTGTAGCGGCCCTCGGCGTCGGTCACGATGGTGCGGCGCAGGTTGTACTCGCTCTGGGTCGGATCGAAGAACGAGTAGCCGCCCTTGGAGTCGGCATGCCAGATCTCGACCCTGGCCCCGGCGATCGGGTTGCCGTCGACATCGCGCACCTGGCCGGTCAGCCATAGGGTCTCGCCGTCGGTGTCCCGGCCGTCGTCCATGCGCGCGAAGCCCTCGGCTTCCGGCGCCCCGGCCACGTAGAGCGGGCCCTCGATGGTGCGCGGGGTGCCGCCGACTCGCCTGGCCTCGGCGTCGATGGCGTCCTGGCGCATGTCCAGGTAGTGGTCGAAACCGAGCCCCGGCGACAGCAGGCCGAACTGGGTCTGGCCACCCAGCGCGTTGAGCAGGCTGACGGCGGACCAGTACTCCTCGGGGGTGACGTCGAAGTCGTCGATCAGCTTGTACAGGTCGGAGAGCAGACGGTGCATGATCTGCTTGGCGCGCTCGTCGCCACCGGACTGGTCGAACCCGCTGACGGTCTTGAGGAAATCCTGGACTTCGGGGGTGTCGAAGATCTTGACGGTCATGGTCTTGGCCTCGTGTTGTTATCGTGCTCTTCAGTGCGTGAACGGGCGTGATGCGGCGTCAGGCGTCGCCGTCGCGGACGGACGACGGATGCCGGCACAGCGGCTTGACGGCGATCTCCATGTAGGGGAACAGCGGCAGGCTGGAAACCAGCTCCTGCAGCTCGGCGTTGTCCTCGACATCGAAGATGCTGACGTTCGAGTAGCTGCCCGCGACCCGCCACAGGTGGCGCCACTTGCCCTGGCGCTGCAGGTCCTGCGAATAGGCCTTCTCGGTCGCCTTGATCTCGGCGGCCTGGTCGGCCGGCATGTCGGGCGGCAGCTTGACGGTCATTTCCACCTGAAACAGCATGTCGTTCTCCTCCTCGGCGCGTACGCGTCTCAGTGCTTGCGCGAATAGTGCGCGAGCTTGTCCTCATCCAGCGTGATGCCAAGCCCCGGGCCGGCGGGCAGCGCGACCCCG
This sequence comes from Halomonadaceae bacterium T82-2, assembly GCA_001577635.1. GTDB lineage: Bacteria > Pseudomonadota > Gammaproteobacteria > Pseudomonadales > Halomonadaceae > Modicisalibacter. The sequence continues at coordinate 47,434 of LSBP01000015.1, forward strand.
AAGTCGCGGTAGTCCAGGGGCTCGGCGACGATGTCGTCGGTCAGCAGCAGCGGGCCGAACATCTCGCTGCCCCAGGCCAGCTCGGGCAGCGTCGCCCAGGCATGCAGGGCGGCGGCGGTACCCACGGTGCCCTCGAGCAGGGTGCCGCCGTAGAGTCCCATGCCGACGGTGCGCGCCAGCCCGGCCAGCTCCAGCGCGCCCAGCGGCCCGCCGGCCTTGGCGATCTTCAGCGCGACGGCACCGCTGAAGCCTCGCGCGGCCAGCTCATAGCCGTCGCGGGCATCGGCCACCGCCTCGTCGGCGAGCATCGGTACCCGGAAGCGCTCGGCCAGTCGCACCAGGCCGGCGTGGTTGCGGGCGTCGATGGGCTGCTCGATCAGCGCGATGCCGGCATCCTGGAGCGCGGCGATACCGCGCACCGCCGTGCCTTCATCCCAGGCCTGGTTGACGTCGACCCGGACACTGGCGCGATCCCCCAGGGCGGCCTTGATAGCGGCCACATGGGCGACGTCCTCGTCCACCGGGCGGGCGCCGATCTTGAGCTTGAAATCACCGTGGCGACGCTCGTCGAGCCGCTGGAAGGCCTCGTCGATATCCCGGGCGGTGTCGCCGCTGGCCAGGGTCCACAGCACCGGCAGGTGGGTCTGGCGCGCGCCGCCGAGCAGTTCGGCCACCGACAGCCCCAGGCGCTTGCCCTGGGCGTCCAGCAGCGCGGTCTCCAGCGCCGACTTGGCGATGGCGTTGCCGCGCACATGGCGGTTCATCCGCGCCCGCAGCGCATTGATGCTGTTCGACGGCTGGCCGATCAGCAGCGGCGCCAGGTAGGTGTCGATGTTGCACTTGATGCTCTCGGGGCTTTCCGGCCCGTAGGCCAGCCCGCCGATGGTGGTGCCCTCGCCGAGTCCCTCGAGGCCGTCGCTGTGACGCATCCGCACGATGACCATGGTCTGGCAGGCCATGGTGGTCATGGACAGCTTGTGGGGGCGGATGGTCGGCAGATCGACCAGCAGGGTCTCGATGGACTCGACGACGGCGGACATGGCAGCTCCCGAAAGGCTGGATGCATGGAATATGTGAAAGTTTGCTTGCCGGCGTGAACTCCGACCAATATTGTTTGGGTCACCAGCCATACCCAGGAGGTATCATGGAACTGCGCCATCTCCGCTACTTCCGGGTCGTCGCCGAGGAGCTCAACCTGACCCGGGCGGCGCGTCGCCTGCACATGTCACAGCCGCCATTGACCCGACAAATCAACCAGTTGGAAGAGGAAGTGGGGGCCAAGCTGTTCTCCCGGAGCACGCGTGGCATGGCCCTGACCCCGGCCGGACAGTTCTTCCTCGAGCATACCCTGCAGATACTGGAAAAACTCGACACGGCGGTGGCCGGCACCCGGCGCCTCGCCCGCCACCACCGCGAGCTCTTCGGCATCGGCTTCGTGCCCTCGGTGTTCTATGGCCAGCTCCCCCTGCTGGTCCGGCAATTACGACAAAAGGATGACATCGAGTTGACACTGGCCGAGCTGACCACCGTGCAGCAGGTCCAGGCGCTCAAGGCGGGCCGCATCGACATCGGCTTCGGCCGCCTGCGCATCGACGACCCGGAGGTGGTCCAGGAGGTGCTCTTCGACGAGCCGATGATCGTCGCCATGCCCTCGGGGCATCCCCTGGAGGGCACGCGCCCGACCCTCGCCGAACTGGCCGAGTACCCGCACGTGCTGTTCCCGGCCGCGCCGCGCCCCAGCCTGGCCGACATCGTGCTGGGCATGTACCGTCGCCGCGGCCTGAAGATCGACGTCGCGCAGGAGGCCAACGAGCTGCAGACCACGCTCGGCCTGGTCGCCTCGGGCTTCGGCATCACCCTGGTGCCCGAGCAGGTGCGACGCCTTCAGCGCGACGGGGTCGCCTATACCCCCCTGGCGGACGAGCACATCACCATCCCGATTCTCTGCAGTCGGCGCCGCAACGAGGCGCCCGGCCCGATCATGCAGGAGGCCAACGCGATTCTCGAGGTGATGGTGGAAAACCGCCGCAGCGGACGTTACCCGTGAACCGGGCAGGCGGCGTCAGGCGTCAGGCGTCAGGCGTCAGGCGTCAGGCGTCAGGCGTCAGGCGTCAGGCGTCAGGCGTCAGGCGTCAGGCGTCAGGCGTCAGGCGTCAGGCGTCAGGCGGGATCAGGGAAACACCGGCAGCGCCAGGTGCCAGCGGATGGCGGCCAGCCGCAGCGCCAGCGTGATGCCGATGCATGCCAGCATGGCCACCCCGGCGGGCAGCGGCAGCCGGAACAGCACCACATAGGCGGTGGCCCCGGCCATCGAGGCGGTGGCGTAGATCTCCTGGCGCAGCACCAGCGGCACGCGGCGGGCCAGCACGTCGCGCAGGATGCCGCCGGCCACCCCGGTCAGCATGCCCATCAGCACGGCCACGCTGCCGCCATGCCCCAGCACCAGGGCCTTGTGGGTGCCGATCGCCGTGAACAGCGCCAGGCCGAAGGCATCGAGCACCGGCAGGACGGCCTGCGAGAGCCGGTGAACGTGGCGCAGGCCGACCAGCGACAGCGCCACGGTGGCGGCGATCACCCACAGATAGCTGGGGGCGGTGACCCAGAATACCGGCCGCACGCCGAGCAGAAGATCGCGCAGCGTGCCGCCGCCGATGCCGGTCACCGCCGCCAGCACCAGCATGCCGAACGGGTCCATGCGGGTGCGGCTGGCGAGGATCACCCCCGACAGCGCGAATACCGCCACCCCGGACAGGTCCAGCCAGTAGATCCAATGTGCCAAGTGAAACACCTCGTCTGCGATGGAATGCCGAGGCGCGGCCGCTCTGTTCAGAAATTATAGGAATATGTCAGATAGAGCCGGTCGGCATCGTGGGTGATGAATCCCGCCGGAGGCGCATAGGTCAGCGCCCTGCCGTCGCCCGAGGCCGGCTGGCCCTGCGTCTTGAAGTCGACGTGCAGCCAGGCCAGCGACAGGCCATCCAGCGGCCCCGAGAAACGATACTTCAACAGGCTCAGGAACTCGCGGCGCGAGAAGTCCCGATAGCCATCGGCCGAGCCGGAGGCGGCGTAGTGGCCGTCCCAGCGCAACCCGTCGAGACCCAGCGCGGCCAGATCGAGGCCGGCGCTGAGCTTCCACATCGCCTCGCCTTGAAGCCCGAACCAGTAGAAGTTGTTGGCAGCGCTGTCCCAGCTGCCGTAGTCCCCGGCGAACAGCAGGCGATCGTAGTTGTCGCCGCTCACCTTGTTGTAGGCGAGCCCCAGATAGCCGCCATGGCGCCGCCAGGTGGCGGCCAGCTCCGTGTAACGGGCATCGTGCGACGCCTCCGCCGGGTAGCGACCGGGCACGGCCCGGGTCTCGAACAGGTTGCCGCCATCACGCTGGGCGCCGTATTTCAGTCCGACCGCCAGCGTCGAGTCTCCGGGCAGCGAGAAGTCGCGGCTCAGCCCGAGGAAGGACTCGTCGAGATAATCGTGGGCGGTCAAGTACTCGGCATCGAGCCGGACCTCGCCCGGCAGCACGTAGCTCAGCCCGGCCAGGTCCACGCTGTCGATGGTCTGGCCGTCGATGGTATGCAGGTCATCGCCCCAGCCCGATTCGTCGCGCCGGCTGAAACGCTCGATGCGTGCCGCATAGAGTTTGAGATCGCGATAGTCGTAGGCAATATCGTAGCCGATCGAGGCGGCCGGCAGGATGCGGGTGGTGTTGTCGGCGTAGAGGTGATAGTCACGCACCTTCTTGCCCCAGCCCATATGCAGCCGATTGCCGTCATCGCCGAAGCGCAGCTTGAGATAGGCGGTGATCGGCTTGGCGATGGGATCCGGGTCCTGGACGTCGCCGTCGGCGGAGAGGTTGCTGATGTTGTCGGCCTCGTCGCCCACATGCAGGGCGTCGGCGGCGGCATAGCCGAGATCGAGACCCAGCGTGTCGCGATAATAGCCCGACCGATAGTCGAGCAGCAGCGCCTCGACCCACTCGTCGCGGGTCGGACCGACACCCCCGTCCGGGTCCTCGTTCCAGTAGTACTGACGGTACTGCAGCTGTGTCTGGCCGTCGGCGAAAAACCCGCTGGCGACAGCCAAGGTGGGCGCCAGGCTCAACAACAGGGCACTGCCTGCCAGGATACGGGTAAAAGGGATCATGATGACCTCGTGTAGTGTTGTCGTTGTAGTCGATCTCGCGGGGTCGGCGTGGCGACCGGACGCACGCCGCCGGGCCTGCCCCGGCAGAGGCAGGTCGGCAACAATCAGGTAGTGCTGGAGCGGGGCGAATCCGGGCTGCAAGCCACCCGGCAGGAACGCCCCGCGAAGGTCGGGCGAGAACCGCCCGCCGTGCTCAGTCGGCCGTCAGCCAGGCCAGTGCCCCGCTCGCCAGGGCTTCGATGCCGGTGCGCAGGGTCACGGGATTGCCCGGAAAGTAGTAGGGCGAGTGCGGCATCTCCAGATGGCGCATCTTTTCCGCCACGCTCTGGCCCGGCGTGGCCTGCCAGCGCTCCTCGGGGGTGGCGCCGATGAACCAGTAGACGTAGGGGATGTCCTCGCCGCCGAAGCCGCCCGCCGCGGCGGTGCCGAAGTAGGGAAAGTCCTCGCTGCCGTTCAGGCGCGGCATGGCGAACACCTGAGCCTCGCCGAACTGCGCGGCATGCGCCCGCTGCAACTGCGCCACGCCGTCCGGGTCGTTGTTCAGGGTGATGGTCTCCGAGAGCACCCGGAACTCCGGCTCCCTGGGCGAGCGACCCGCCTCGCACTCGGCACGGATGATGCGCCGGATCGATTCCAGCACCTGCTGGTGCAGGGCATCGTCGAAGCTGCGCACGTTGATCTCCAGCTCGGCGCTGTGGGGAATGATGTTGCCCTGGGTGCCGGCCTGCAGCTTGCCCACCGTGACCACCACGGTCTGCTCCGGCGGCACCTCGCGGGCGACGATGGTCTGCAGCCGGGTGACAATGTGCGCGGCGATCACCACCGGGTCGACGGTCTGCGCCGGCATCGAACCATGCCCCCCGGCGCCGTGGACGGTCACCCCCAGGGTGGTGGCGGCCGCCATCGCCTGGCCGGGAATGTGACCCACCGTGCCGGCCAGGGCCGGCATGTTGTGCTGGCCGAGCACGATGTCGGGCCGCGCGAAGCGCGTGTAGAGGCCGTCGTCGAGCATCGCCCGGGCGCCGCCGAAGACCTCCTCGGCCGGCTGGCAGACCAGCATCAGGGTCCCGCGCCAGCGCTCGCGCAGTTCCGCCAGCACCGCCGCGGCGCCCACCAGGCAGCTGCTGTGCAGGTCATGGCCGCAGGCATGCATCACCGGCACCTGCTTGCCCTCGGATGTCTCGGCGCGCTCGTGGCTGGCGAAGTCGAGCCCGGTCTGCTCGGCGATGGGCAGGGCGTCCATGTCACCGCGCAGCATGACCGTCGGCCCGTCGCCGTTGCGCAGCATCGCCACCACGCCGGTGCCGCCCACGCCGCGGGTCACGTCGTAGCCCAGCGCCTCCAGCGTCTCGGCGAGGCGGGCGCTGGTTTTGTGCTCCTGAAACGGCAGCTCGGGGTAGCGATGCAGCTCCCGGTAAAGGCCCTGCACGCGCTCGTGGGTCCGCTCGACCTGTTCATCGATGGCCGCCGTCAGCGTGGCGACCGAAGCTGGATTGCTCATGAGACTCTCCATCTGACTAGGAAGGGATGCGTCAGGCATCGGCCCGGCCGGCCACGGAGCGCACCGTGAACGCCTGGCAGAGGCCGAGCACCGCCAGGTTGACGAGCATGCCCCAGACCCCGGCGTGCCAGCCCAGCGGCGAGCCGATACCGAAATCGAACAGCAGGAAGGCGAGGCTGCCGGCGACGGCACCCGCCATCACGCTGTGGCGACGCAGGCTCGGGAAGAACAGCGCCCCCAGCACCATCGGGAAGAGTTGCACGATCACTCCATAAGCGGTCAGCAGGATCATGACCAAAGAGGCGGGATTGAGCAGGGCGATGACGTAGGCCAGCAGCGACAGGCCCAGCACGCTCCAGCGGGTCGCCGTCACCGTGGCACGCTCGTCGGCCCGCTGCATCAGGGTGGGGCCCAGCACGTCCCGCACCAGCACGATGGCTGCGGTATGGGCCAGGTTGGCGCCGGTGGACATCGCCGCGGCCAGCGCCCCGGAGAGCATCAGGCCGATTACCCAGGGCGAGAAGTCCGCCATGTCCATGACCAGCCGCAGCAGCACGGTGTCGGCACGCGCCAGGGGCGCGTCGGCGAAGGCCAGGATGCCGGCGAAACCGATCAGCAGCAGCGGTACCAGCAGATAGGCATAGAGCGGGTAGAAGACGCTGACCTTGCGCAGGGTCCGACCGCTGTCCGCCGAGTAGAACTTCATGAACAGGTGCGGCCACATCGCCCCGCCGAAGGCGCTGACCAGCACCGCGGTGCTGAAGTAGCCCCAGTTCATGTCGGTGGCCCCCGGCAGGGTCAGGTATTCGGGCGCGGCCTGCTGAATCTGCGCGAACATCTCGCCGACCCCGCCGTAGAGACGCTCCGAGACCGCCAGCCCCAGGAACCAGGCGATGAAGATCATCATGACGCCCTGCACCAGGTTGGTCCATCCGATGCCGTTCAGGCCGCTGCAGAACACGTAGGCGGCCACCACCACGAAGGCCAGCAACGCCCCCAGCCAGAAGGGAATCATGCCGTCGGTGGCGGCCTGGAACAGCAGGCCGGCGCCGGCGATCTGGATCGTCAGGTAGGGCACCAGGGCCACCACGCCGATGATCCCGGCCAGCATGCCCAGCGGCTTGCTGCGGTAATGGTCGGCGATCATGTCGCCCTGGGTCAGGTAGCCGCGCTCGCGCCCCAGCCTGGCCACCCGCGGGCCCAGCGCCCAGATGGTGATCGGCACCAGCGACAGGTAGGCGAGGATATAGAACGCCGGCGCCCCGCGCTGGTAGGCCCAGCCCGGTGTGCCGAGGAAGGCGAAGGCGGAGAAGATCTCGGCGCCGAGGATGAAGAACAGGATCACCACGCCGACATGGCGGCCGCCGGCGACATAGCCCTCCAGGCTCGAGCTCGACTGGCCGCGGGCGCGCAGGCCCACCACCAGCACCATCGCCAGATAGGCGAGCGTGACGCCGACCACGATCACGGAATCACTCATGGCGGTCGCCTCCATGCCGCACGACGAAGGCGACCCACATGCCGGCGAACAGCACCAGCATCCACAGGATATACCAGGCGAACAGGAACGGCAGGCCCAGCACGGTGGGCTCGATGCGGTTGGCGATCAGGGCGCCGGGCCAGATCATCGCCAGGGTGCAGATGGCGAAGTGCAGCCCGACCAGACAGTGATAGGTCTTGTTCATGGTCGATGTGTCCCCCTCGCTCACGGCGAGGTTGTTGTGGCTTGTCATTCCACTATGGGCGCCGCCAGGCCATCGAAAAAATAGTTATAATGGATACCAGCCATCGCAATTCGGCATGACTGTCAGCAAGAGTCCCGCCATGGAACTTCGTCAGCTTCGCCACTTCCTCGCCGTGGTCGAGACGGGCTCGGTATCGGCGGCCAGCCGTCGGGTGCATATCGCCCAGCCGGCGTTGACGCGCCAGATTCGTCTGCTCGAGGAGTCGCTGGACACACGGCTGTTTCACCGCCACGCACGGGGCATGCAGCTGACCGTGGCCGGTCGCGCCCTGGTCGAGGAAGCCCGGGAACTGCTCGACCACCACGATCGCATCAAGTCGCGGCTCTCGGCGCTGGGCCAGGGTGTGGTCGGCAAGGTCAGCCTGGGGGTGACGGTGACCCACTTGTGGGTACCGCAGGTGGCACGGCTGCTCGCCGGTTATCGCCAGCGCTATCCGAACGTCGCCTTCGAGGTCTTCCCGCTGCTGTCCGGACCGCAGCTCGACCGGCTGCGCGAGGAGCAGCTCGACGCCGGGATTCTCTATCTCGACGGCGCCGACCAGCCGGGCCTGGAAACCCGCCTGCTGCACCGCGACCACCTGATTCTCGCGGTGCCCGACGCCTCCCGCTGGGCGGTCTCGCCACCGGCCACGCTCGCCGAACTGCGCGATGCCGATTTCGTCTGGGGCTTTCGCCAGGCATCGCCGGTCTACTACGACCGCATGCTCGCCCACTTCCGGCGGCTCGATTTCCATCCCCGAGTGGTGCAGTACGGCGCCGACAACATCGCCATCCTCAGCCTGGTCGCCGCGGGGCTGGGTATCGCCGTCGTCCCCGCCTCCAGCAGCGCGCACCCGATGCCCGGCATTCGCTTTCTGCGCCTGCCCGAGCTCGACGACTGCGACATGCCGCTGTGGTTCGCCTGGCGAACCGGCAACGACTCGCCGGCGCTGGCCAACCTGATCGCCCTGGTGGAAGAGACGATGTGACGGCATGCCAGGGCATCGCCGGCGCGGCATTGAATTGACCCGAACTAGACGACCGGTCTATATTCCAGACATGACTCGAACCGCATCTCCGCCCCGCCGCGGGCGGCCGCCCAGAACGCCCCGCGATGATCCCGATACCCGGGCCGCGCTGATCCGCAGCGGCACCGAGGTGCTCACCGAACAGGGCTTCGCGGTCTCCGGCATCGACGGCATCTTGAAGCGCGTCGGCGTGCCCAAGGGCTCCTTCTACTACTACTTTTCCAGCAAGGAGGCCTTCGGCCGGGCGGTCATGGAACACTACGGCCAGTACTTCGCCCGCAAGCTCGACCGCCACCTGACCAATCCCGAGCTGACGCCGCTGCGCCGCATCGAGGCCTTCGTCGCCGACGCCCGGGCCGGCATGGCGCGCCACGACTTCCGCCGCGGCTGCCTGGTGGGCAATCTCGGTCAGGAGGTCGGCGGGCTGTCGGACGACTACCGCCAGTGGCTGCGCGATACCCTCGCGGACTGGCAGCAGCGGCTGGCCCGCTGCCTGCGGGAGGCGCAGGACGCCGGCGAGCTGTCGCCCCGGGCGGACTGCACGCGGCTCGCCGAGGCCTTCTGGATCGGCTGGGAAGGCGCCGTCATGCGTGCCCGGCTCGAAGCCGATGCCTGGCCGCTGGACGCCTTCGTCACCCACTTCCTGGCGGGCCTGCCCCGCTAGGCGCTTTTTCAGGCCACCGACTAGACGACCGGTCTAAAAGGAGACAACCCCATGTTCAAGGCCATCCTGATCGACAAGACCGACGACGGCCAGCAGGCCACGCTCGAGACGCTGGACGAGGCCCGCCTGCCCGACGGCGACGTGACCGTGCGGGTCGAATGCAGCACCCTCAACTACAAGGACGCCCTGGCGATCACCGGCAAGGGGCCGGTGGTGCGCGAGTTCCCGATGGTGCCGGGCATCGACCTGGCGGGCACCGTCGAGACGTCGAGCCACCCCGACTACCGCCCCGGCGACGAGGTGGTCCTCAACGGCTGGGGCGTCGGCGAGAAGCACTGGGGCGGGCTGGCCGAGAAGGCCCGGCTGAACGGCGACTGGCTGATCCCGCGCCCCGCCGCCTTCAACGCCCGCCAGTGCATGGCCATCGGCACCGCCGGCTACACGGCGATGCTCTCGGTCATGGCGCTCGAGCGCCAGGGCGTGACGCCGGAAAGCGGCGAGATCCTGGTGACCGGCGCCAGCGGCGGCGTGGGCAGCTACGCCATCACGCTGCTGAACCGGCTGGGCTATACCGTGGTGGCCTCCACCGGTCGCCCCGAGGAGGCCGAGTACCTGAAGTCGCTGGGCGCCAGTGAGCTGATCGACCGGCGCACGCTGTCCGACCCCGGCCGTCCGCTGGCCCGCGAGCGCTGGGCGGGCGCCATCGACGCGGTGGGCAGCCATACCCTGGCCAACGTGCTGGCCGCCACCCGCTACGGCGGCGCGGTGGCGGCCTGTGGCCTCGCCCAGGGCATGGACCTGCCCGCCACGGTGGCGCCCTTCATCCTGCGCGGGGTGACCCTGACCGGCATCGACAGCGTGATGCAGCCGCGCGAGGTGCGCATCGAGGCGTGGCGCCGGCTCGGCGAGCTGCTGCCGGCCGAGTCGCTGGACGCCATCACCCGCACCATCGGCCTGGACGAGGCCATTGCCCAGGCCGACGAACTGCTGGCCGGGCGCGTGCGCGGCCGCCTGGTGGTGACGCTGGACTGACCCGGCGCGCCACGGCCGGGGTCAGGTGTGCTGGACGTCGTCGCCGCGCCACAGCAGCTTGCCGCACTCGCTCAGGTCGTACCCGCCCAGCGACTGGGCCAGGGTCAGCCCGGCGGGGTCATGCAGATAGTCGAACATCTGCTGCAGCAGGGAGCGGAAATACACGTTGCGCGGCGTCACCAGGTCGAACGCCTCCTCGGTGATGGGGATGAAGCCCAGGCCGAACTCGTTGGCCGCCGACAGCGTCCCCGGGCCGATGTCGGCCTCGTGGCGGGCGATCAGCGACGCGGCCTCGCGCTCGCTGTAGGCGATGGCCTGGGTGTTGAGCTGCTCGGGGCGCAGCTGATGGCCGGCCAGCCACTCCTTCAGGAAACGCTGCCCGCCGGCGCCCTCCTGGCGCACCACCCAGCGCCGGCCGGCGCCGAACAGCCCCGAGGGGTCGCGCGGCTGATGCCGGTCCTCGGCACGGATGATCAACCCCTGGCTGCGCCGGAACAGACGCACCAGCACCCAGTTGCGGTAGCCGCTGTGGCTGCGCACCAGCGCCGGATGCCGCAGCTCGCTCTCCTCGGCGCGCCCCCAGTGGATGCCGCAGGCATCGGCACGCCCCTGGGAGAGCAGCGACAGCCCCAGCTGGGTACCGGTCACGCTGTAGCCGTAGAAGGCCTGGGCCTGCTGGCGCTGGTTGAGGCGCATGATCAGCGCCGCCAGCAGCGGGTCGTCGCTGCCGGTGATCATCAGACGATCCGCCAGCACGCCGTGGTGGCAGGACTCCAGGATCCACTGCTCCACCAGCCGCCGGGGAAACAGCCACTTGCCGGTGACCTTGGTGGAGGGAATGGCGCCCTCGCTGGCCAGCTGGTAGATCTTCTTCTCGTTGAGGTGCAGCAGTTCGGCGACCTGATGCACGGTCAGAAACGGCGAGGCGGCGGTCTCACTCATCGGAGCCCCTTGCACGACGTGGCGAACGATCCCCCGGGCGCGGCGCCGGCATGGCGTCGAGGTGCAGCCGCGCCAGGTCGTCGACGACCTGGAAGTGGCGCCCCTTGGCCCGTGCCACCAGCAGCACGCCGAAGCGCCGCGCCAGCTCGACGCCCTTCTGGGTCATCCCCGAGCGCGACACCAGCACGCTGATGCCCATCTGCGCCACCTTGAGCACCATCTCGGAGGTCAGCCGCCCGGTGGTGTAGAAGATGTCCGCCTCGCCCAGCTCGGCGTCCTCGGCCGGGCCCTCGCCCAGCGCCGCCAGCCACTGCCGGCCGGCGAGGGTGTCCACCGCGTTGTGCCGCCCCACGTCCTCGACGAAGCCCAGCACGCGATCCTGACGGCACAGCGCGCAGCCGTGCACGGCCCCTGCATTGCGGTAGGTCTCGTTGAACGCCTTGAGGTTCTCGAGCAGGCGATACAGCACCGACTGTGACAGCGGCGTGCGCGGCAACGGGTTCAGGTCGGTGGCGTCCAGCAGGCGCCCGAACACCGTGCCCTGCCCGCAGCCGGTGGTCACCGTGCGCTGTGCCAGCCGGTCATCGAGATCCTCGGGCAGCGCCCGGGTGACCACCGCCGCGGCCTCCACGTCCCAGTCCACCTGCAGCACCTCGACGTCCTCGGCGCGGGTCAGCAGCCCCTGATTGCGCAGGTAGCCCAGCACCAGCGCTTCCGGCTCGGCCCCCAGCGTCATCAGGGTGACGATCTCGCGGCGATTCAGGTACACGGTCAGCGCCCGCTCGGCGGCGATCGCCTGGCGACGCGGCTCGCCGTACTCATCGGTCACGGTGATCTCGACCGTGGTCGGCCTGCGCGCCCGGCTCAACACGATAGTGGCCATGCGTTGCTCCTTTCGGTTTGCCGACAGGATACTCAAAGCGCCACCGACCTGCGCAAGCAAAATCCCCGGGCAGGCAGAGCCCTCGCGGTTAGTGCCGCCAAGGGCTGATCCGCCGACAGGTCTACGAGGGGGCGCTGTGGACCCCTCCATGGGCGCTACCTACGCCATCCATGGCGTAGGACCCCCTCTTCGACCTGTCCCCGGCGCCCTTGCCGGGGACAACGACGATTACCCTGACCGGACAGGCCCGCTCCGACGGGTTTCCCGCACCGTCAGGCACGGCGCTTGCAAGCAATTGCGGCACGTTGGCGCACGGCAACCCGCCAGCCCCGACAGCACAGGATCCCCGCAACCAGGAGGCCAGCACCCCCATGGCGACCGACGACAACCTGCGACACGTCAGCCTCGAGCTGACCTGCCGGACCCGCGAGATCAAGGGCTTCACGTCCCGGTCCTGGCACATCACCGCCCTGGGCTGTCACGACCGCGGCCCGCATGTGCTGCCGCTGACGCTGTTCCTCACCGAGCGCACGGCCTATCGCTTCAACCTCGAGTCCCGTCAGCCGCGGCTGTTCGTGCGCTGCGAGGCCGGCGACGACACCCTGACACCGCGCGAGGTCACCGCCAGCCAGGAGGTCGCCGCCAACTGGATGGACGGCGAGACGCAGGTCCTCGACGCCCCCATGCCGCCGGCGATTCATGCCTGGATCGAGGCCTACCTGGCACGCCACGGCGAACGCATCGATGCCGGACGCAAGAAGAAGCGCGCGGGTGCCGGCCGCGCGCGTCAGGAGTGACGCCATGAGCTTCATGAACCGCTGGTCGCAGCGCAAGCGCAGCCAGGGCGAGGAACACCCCGCCCCGACCGATGAAACAACGCCGGACGTGACAACCGAGGAAACCGACGCCGCCCCGACCGGTGCCGCCGCGCTGATTCCCGGCTACGACCCGCAGCGTCCACTGGACGAGCAGCTGCCCGACCCCGACACGCTCGGCGCCGGCGACGACTTCCGCGCCTTCCTGCTGCCCGGCGTCGGCGACCTGCTCAAGCGACGCGCGCTGCGGCGCCTGTTCAAGGTCGGCAACTACAACGTGCGCGACGGCCTCAACGACTACGACGACGACTACACGACCCTGAAGAGCCTGGCGCCGGAAGCCGGAGAACGCATCCGCCAGTGGCTGCGCCGCGATGCCGAGCAGGCCGAGCCACAGGCGGTCCCCGCCACCCCCGAAACGGCCGCGGAGACACCCGACGCCGACACGACCCCGGCCGGGTCCCCCGACGACACCGATGCCCGCGCTCCCGCGGACGGGGAAACTGCCGCGCCTGCCGACGGTGACGAAAAGACACCAAATGACCCAGTCCGGCATCCGAGTGAGTCAACTTGACCCACACGCACGACCGGCGGGCCCGAAACACTCCCATATCTTGCCCGGTCCCCCCTTCGTTTGCAGCGGGAATGGGAACCCCGCCTGCAATGGAAAACGCCAGATAACCGGACCCGACGCAGATCGGGCCGCCGCCACCCGTGTGGCAGGCACAAGACCGTGGCAAGACCGACACGCTGATGAGGTGACATGCCCCAGTTCATCGATACGCGGGCGCTGAACGACGACGCCCGCAATGCCGCCGCCCGCGAGGCCGCCCTGCAACAGGTGTCCTGGCCGCGCAACCTGGCCCCCGCCACCGTGAGCTACACCAGCCACGGTCACGTGGCCCTCGTCGGCCCGGCCGAGGCGATCGGCCCGGCCGCCCGGGCGCTCGCCGACAGCGAACTCGCCAGCCTCACCCTGGTCGCGACCCGCCACGCGGCACAGAACACGGTCGCCGACATTCCCGGCGCCCATGCCGTCGCCTGCGCCGCACCGCAGCTGGAGGGCCACCTGGGCGCCTTCCACCTGACCGCCCGCGACGGCGGGGAGTCGCTGGCCCGGGCGACCATCGGCCGCGATCATTTCGACGCCGTGCTCGACCTGGGCACCCCGCCGCTGCTGGGACACGACCTGCCGCCACCCGGCTACTATCGTGTCGGGACGCGCGCCGGCACGGACATGCCCCTGGCGGATGCCCTGGCGGCGCTGCGCGAGTGCGTCGGCGACTTCGAGAAGCCGCGCTACTTCCAGATCGACAGCGACCTCTGCGCCCATGCCGGCCGCGGCCAGACCGGCTGCACCCGCTGTCTCGAGGTGTGCCCGGCCGATGCGATCTCGAGCCTCAAGCAGGAGATCGTCATCGACCCGTTCCGCTGTCACGGCGCGGGCAGCTGCACCAGCGTGTGCCCCACCGGCGCCATCCGTTACGCCCTGCCCGCCCCCGAGAGCCTGGACGCCTACATCGCCCGCCTGCTGGCGACCTATCACGCCGAGGGCGGCGAGACGGCGGTGGTGCGTTTCCTCGACCAGGAAACCCATGGCGCCGAAACCGATACGGCCGCGGGCCATGTGCTCGACATCCCCCTCGAGGAGATCGGCGCCGCCGGGCTCGACCACTGGCTGGGTGCTATCGCCCGCGGCGCCGGGGAGGTGCGGGTGGTGCTGCGCGACGGCCTGCCGCCGTCGCTGGCGCGACTGGTCCGCGACCAGTATGCCCAGGCCCGCATCATGCTCGAGGCGCTGGGCCACGACACGCGCCGCCTGACCCTGATCGCCGACGGCGACACCGACGCCCGCGATGCCCTGCCGATCCTGACGCCGCTGGCCGGCCGCCTGGAGGGCGAGCGCCCCACCGCCAAGCGCGAGGCGCTCAACGCCGTCCTCGACTTCCTCGCCGACCACGGCACGCCCGCCGTGGCACGAGTGCCCATGCCCGAGGGCGCGCCCTTCGGCACCCTGGCCATCGACGCCGACCACTGCACGCTGTGCATGGCCTGCGTGGCGGTCTGCCCGACTCGCGCACTCTCCACCACCGGGGACACACCGAGCCTGCACTTCCAGGAAAGCGCCTGCGTGCAGTGCGGCCTGTGCGAGAGCGCCTGTCCGGAACAGGTCATCCAGCTCGAGCCGGGGTTCCTGGCCACGCCCGAGGCGCGCCACCGCGTCGAGACGGTCAAGGAAGAAGCCCCCTTCGAGTGCATCAGTTGCGGCAAGGCCTTCGCCACCGCCAGCACCATCGCCTCGATCAAGGAAAAGCTGGCCGCGCACCCGTACTTCGCCGGCGACGCCATCAAGCGCCTGGAGATGTGCGAGGACTGCCGCGTCAAGGACATCTGGCACGACCTGGCGCGTGACCCCAATGCTCAGTTGAAGGTGTGACCATGACAACGCCCGAGTCCCTCGCCATGGCCGACGCCACCGACACGAGCACCGACGTCGCGGAGCGCAATGCCCTGCGCGCCGACATCTACCGGCTGCTGGCACGCCTGGTCCGCGAGGCCCCCAACGCCGAACTGCTGGACTTCCTCGCCGGTCTCGAGCCGGATGACGAGAACTCGCCGCTCAAGCGCCACTGGGCCTCGCTGTCGCTGGCCGCTCGCCATGCCCGGGTCGAGACCCTGCACGACGTCCACTTCGGCCTGCTCGTCGGCGTCATCCAGGGCGAGCTGGTGCCCTACGCCTCCTGGTACCTGACCGGCTCGCTGATGGAGATGCCGCTGGTCGCGCTGCGCCAGGACCTCGCCCGGCTGGGCTTCGAGCGCGCCGAGCACGTCAAGGAGCCCGAGGACCACTTCTCGGCGATGTGCGAGGTGATGGCCATGCTCATCGACGCCGGCGACGCCGCCCAGGCGGCCTTCTTCCAGCGTCACCTCGCCCCCTGGGCGCTGCGCTTCATGCAGGACCTGGCCCGCGTCGAGTCGCCGTTCTACGCCGGCGTCGGCGCGCTGGGCGAGGCCTTCCTCGCCCGCGAGAACGCTCAGCTGCCTCTCGACCCCGATACCCGGGTCGTGATGGTTTCGCCATCCGCCGCTTCGTCCGACGACGAGGCCGGCGATTCATGAACCCCGTACACCGCCGCTCGAACGGCGATACCCGGTACGCAATGAACCAAGGAGTTGCCCCATGAAAGAGCCGAACAGCCCCGCCCGGCGTCGCTTCCTGCGCAACATCGGCATTGGCACGGCTACCGCCGGCGCGGCGGTGGCCGTGGGTCACGTCACCCTGGCCCAGGCCCAGTCGGACGAGTCGGACACGCCCGACGGCCATGAAACGAAATACCGTGAAACCGACCACATCAAGGCGTTCTACGCCACCCTGCGCGACTGAACGGTCGTCGGAACCGGAATCGAGGACCCCACCATGCGATTGACTCGAAAATCCTCCCAGCCCACCGGCCAGGACGGGCTGGGCATCAGCCGCCGCCAGTTCCTGCAGCGCAGCGGCGTGGCCACCGGCGGCCTCGCGGCGGCCGGCTTCATGGGCCAGGGCATGATGAAAGCCGCCTCTGCCCAGGAAAAGACCGCCTACTCCGAGGCGCCGGTCGAAACCAAGCGCACCATCTGCTCCCACTGCTCGGTGGGCTGCGGCGTCTATGCCCAGGTGCAGAACGGCGTCTGGACCGGCCAGGAACCCGCCTTCGACCACCCCATCAACCGCGGTGCACACTGTGCCAAGGGCGCGTCGCTGCGCGAGCACGGGCACTCCACCCGGCGCCTCAAGTACCCGATGAAGCTCGTCGGCGGCAAGTGGCAGCGTCTCGAGTGGGACCAGGCGATCAACGAGATCGGCGACAAGGTGCTGGAGCTGCGCGACCAGTACGGCCCGGACAGCGTCTACTGGCTGGGCTCGGCCAAGTTCAACAATGAACAGGCCTACCTGATGCGCAAGCTGGCGGCGCTGTGGGGCACCAACAACACCGACCACCAGGCACGCATCTGTCACTCCACCACCGTGGCGGGCGTGGCCAATACCTGGGGCTACGGTGCCATGACCAACTCGCTGAACGACATCCACTTCAGCAAGGCGATCCTGTTCATCGGCTCCAACCCCAGCGAAGCGCACCCGGTGGCCATGCAGCACATCCTGCACGCCAAGGAGCGCAACCAGGCCCAGGTCATCGTCGTCGACCCGCGCTTCACCCGTACCGCCGCCAAGGCCGACAAGTACGTGCGGCTGCGCCCGGGTTCCGACGTCGCCTACATCTGGGGCCTGCTCTGGCACATCTTCGAGAACGGCTGGGAAGACACCCAGTACATCGAGCAGCGCGTGTTCGGCATGGACGACGTGCGCCAGGAAGTGGCCCAGTACACCCCCGACGTGGTCGAGCGCATCACCGGCGTGGGCGAGGCCGACATGCGCGACGTCGCCCGGCGCATCAGCGAGAACCGCCCCGGCTGCGTGGTGTGGTGCATGGGCGGCACCCAGCACACCACCGGCAACAACAACACCCGCGCGTACTGCATCCTCGAGCTGGCGCTGGGCAACATCGGCGTCTCCGGCGGCGGTGCCAACATCTTCCGCGGTCACGACAACGTCCAGGGTGCCACCGACCTGGGGCTGATGTCGCACTCGCTGCCCGGCTACTACGGCTTGAGCGAAGGCGCCTGGCGCCACTGGGCCAAGGTCTGGAACGTCGACTACGAGTGGATCAAGAACCGCTTCGACCAGACCGAGTACAACGGCGACCTGCCGATGCACTCCAACGGCATCACCGTCTCGCGCTGGATCGACGGCGTGCTGGAGGACGACGCGAACATCGCCCAGCGCAGCAGCCTCAAGGCCATGTTCTACTGGGGCCACGCGGTCAACTCGCAGACCCGCGGCCCGGAAATGAAGAAGGCCATGAGCCAGCTCGAGCTGATGGTGGTGGTCGACCCGTATCCCACGGTCGCCGCCGTCATGAACGACCGCACCGACGGCGTCTACCTGCTGCCGGCGGCCACCCAGTTCGAGAACACCGGCAGCGTGACGGCCACCAACCGTTCCATCCAGTGGCGGGATCAGGTCATCGAACCGATGTTCGACTCCAAGCCCGACCACGAGATCATGTACCTGCTGTCCAGGAAGCTGGGCTTCGCCGACGAGTTCACCCGCAACATCGCCGTCGAGAACAACCGTCCGGCCATCGACGACGTGCTGCGCGAGATCAACGCCGGCATGTGGACCGTGGGCTACACCGGCCAGAGCCCGGAGCGCCTGCGCCAGCACCAGCAGAACTGGCACACCTTCAACTTCGACACCCTCAAGGGCGAGGGCGGCCCCGCCGACGGCGAGTTCTACGGCCTGCCGTGGCCCTGCTGGGGCACCGCCGAGTTCAAGCACCCTGGCACGCCGCTGCTCTATGACATGAGCAAGCCCGTCAAGGAAGGCGGCCTCACCTTCCGCGCCCGCTTCGGCGTCGAGTACGACGGCCAGAACCTGCTGGCCGACGGCGTCGCCAGCAAGGGCTCCGAGCTCAACGACGGCTATCCCGAGTTCACCGCCGACATGCTCAAGCAGCTGGGCTGGTGGGACGACCTCACCGCCGAGGAGAAGGCCGCCGCGGACGGCAAGAACTGGAAGACCGACCTCTCCGGCGGCATCCAGCGAGTGGCCATCGAGCACGGCTGCGCGCCGTTCGGCAACGCCAAGGCCCGCTGCCGCGTCTGGACCTTCCCGGACGAGATTCCCAAGCACCGCGAGCCGCTCTACACCAACCGCCGCGACCTGGTGAAGGACTACCCGACCTGGGACGACGTGGCCTCGTTCTATCGCCTGCCGACGCTCTACCGCTCGATCCAGGAGAAGGACGTCAGCCAGGAGTTCCCGATCATCCTCACCTCCGGGCGTCTGGTCGAGTACGAGGGCGGCGGCGAGGAGACCCGCTCCATGTCGTGGCTCGCCGAGCTGCAGCAGGAGATGTTCGTCGAGATCAACCCCGCCCAGGCCAACGACCTGGGCATCAAGAACGACGACACGGTCTGGGTCCACGGGCCGGAAGGCGGCAAGGTCAAGGTCAAGGCCCTGGTGACGCCGCGGGTGGCACGCGACGTGGCCTTCATGCCCTTCCACTTCGGCGGCGTCTTCGAGGGCGAGAGCCTGGCCGACAAGTACCCGGAAGGCGCGCGGCCCTACGTGCTCGGCGAGGCGGCCAACACGGCCACCACCTACGGCTATGACCGGGTGACGCAGATGCAGGAAACCAAGGCCACCCTGTGCCGGATCGAGAAAGCCTCCGCCTGAACCGACGACGCTTGAAAGACCGGCGAGGCCACGCGCCTCGCCGGTGAGAGGAGAACACCATGGCTCAAATGAAATTCCTGTGCGACGCCGAACGCTGCATCGAATGCAACGGCTGCGTCACCGCCTGCAAGAACGCCAACGAGACCGAGTGGGGCATCCAGCGCCGCCGGGTGGTCACGCTCGACGACGGCCAGCCCTCGGAAGTGTCGATCTCCGTGGCCTGCATGCACTGCGACGACGCCCCCTGCATGGCGGTCTGCCCCACCGACTGCTTCTACAAGACCGATGACGGCATCGTCCTGCACGACAAGGACATCTGCATCGGCTGCGGCTACTGCCTGTACGCCTGCCCGTTCGGCGCGCCGCAGTTCCCCAAGCAGAACGCCTTCGGCGAGCGCGGCAAGATGGACAAGTGCACCTTCTGCGCCGGCGGCCCCGCCGAGACCAAGGAAGAGGAGTACGAGAAGTACGGCGCCAACCGCATCGCCGAGGGCAAGCTGCCGCTGTGCGCCGAGATGTGCTCCACCAAGGCGCTGCTCGCCGGGGATGCCCAGACCATCTCCGACATCTTCCGTCAGCGCGTGGTCTATCGCGGTCACAAGGACGGCGGCTGGTCCTCCGTCGACAAGGCACAGGCCTCGGCCCCGGACGTCTCGGCCAATCTCGACAACATGGCCTACGACGCCACCCGCGCTGAAAAGTGAGGAGCGTTCCCATGCACACACTCATGCAATGCCTGCAACGGCTGCGCGTGCTCGGTGTGATACTGATGCTGGCGGTGCTCACCGCCGGCCTGGTATCGACCGCGCAGGCCGCCGATCCCGACCAGGAGCTCAACCAGGCGGTCGGCACCATCAACGCCGACACCTGGCGCGAGGTCAAGAACGGCGAGAACTTCATCGACACTCGTCATGACTCCACCTACAGCCTGATCAACACCAGCGGCGAGACCTGGCGGCAGATCCGCAACGACTGGATCTCCCCGGGCGGGCTCATCGCCCTGGGCAGCATGCTGGCGATCCTGGTGATCTTCTACCTGATCGTCGGCCGCAACGACCTCGACGCGGAACGCACCGGCCGCAAGCTGCTGCGCTGGACCGCGCTGGAGCGGGCCATGCACTGGACCGTGGCGACGCTGTTCATCGTCCTGGCGCTGACCGGCCTCAACCTGCTGTACGGCAAGTTCCTCTTCCGCCATGCCTTCGGGGACGCCTTCTGGGCCAACCTGGTCTCACTGACCAAGCTGACCCACAACTACGTGGGCCCGGTCTTCGGCATCCTGCTGTTGCTGATGCTGGCCAAGTGGCTCACCGTCAACCTGCCCAAAAAGCACGACTGGCAGTGGTTCAAGCAGGGCGGCGGCATGGTCGGCAAGAAGCACCCAGACGCCGGCTTCGCCAATGGCGGGGAAAAGGCCTGGTACTGGATCCTCGCCAGCGTGGGCCTGCTGGTGATCGTCAGTGGCTTCGTGCTCGACTTCCCGCTGTTCGGCCAGACTCGCGACAACATGCAGTGGGCGAACATGTTCCACGCCGTGACCTCGCTGATCCTGATGGCCGTGGCCCTGGGCCACATCTACATCGGCACCCTGGGCACCGAGGGCGCGCTGGAAGGCATGACCACCGGCTATGTCGACGAGACCTGGGCCAAGCAGCACCACAACCTGTGGTACGAGGAGGTCAAGGACAGCGCCGGCCAGCCCGAGCAACAAAACCCGCCGGTGGACGACGACACGGCGACCGCCAATCGCCCCAACTGAGCGTTGAATCACTTTTTGCATCGACACCGCCTCCGGGCGGTGTCGTGCTTTGATATGCTGGCATTCATCCCAACCAGGAGACCGAGTCCATGCAGCATCTCGATGCCACCACCCGTACCGAGCTCGAAGCCGCCGCGTTTCGTCGGCTGCTGGAGCACCTCGACACCAACAAGGACGTGCAGAACATCGACCTGATGATTCTCGCCGACTTCTGCCGCAACTGCCTGTCCAAGTGGCTGGTGGCCGCCGCCGGGGAGCGCGGCGTCGAGCTCGACTACGAGACGGCCCGCGAGTACGTCTACGGCATGCCCTACAGCGAGTGGAAGTCGCTCTACCAGACACCGGCCAGCCCCGAGCAGCTCGCCGCCCTGGAAGCGCGCCAGCAGGCCAGGAAGGACACCAAGGCATGAGCGACGCCGATTTCGTTCCGCTGAAGATCGCCGTGCTCACCGTCTCCGACACGCGCACGGAAGAGACCGACCGCTCCGGGCAGGCGCTGGTGGAACGCCTGGAGCGCGACGGCCATGAACTCGTCACCAAGCGCATCGTCCCCGACGACGTCTACCGCATTCGCGCGGTGGTGGCGCAGTGGATCGCCGACGACGACGTGCAGGTGATCGTCGCCACCGGCGGTACCGGCTTCACCGGGCGCGACTCCACCCCGGAGGCAGTCTCGGTGCTGCTCGACAAGCACATCGAGGGGTTCGGCGAGCTGTTCCGCCACCTGTCGTGGCAGGAGATCGGCAGCTCCACCGTGCAGAGCCGCTGCCTGGGCGGGCTGGCCAACCGCACCGTGGTGTTCTGCCTGCCCGGCTCCACCGGCGCCTGCCGCACCGCCTGGGACGGCATCCTCCACGAGCAGCTCGACAGTCGCCACAAGCCGTGCAACTTCGCCAACCTGGTGATCCCCGGGCGGGGGCAGCATGGCTGAGCTGCAGAGCGTCGAACGGGCCCTCGAGGCGCTGCTGGACGGCGTCACGCCGCTCGAGGCCGAATCCGTCGCCGCCGAGCAGGCGGCCGGGCGCGTGCTTGCCGAGACGGTCACCGCCCGCCTCGACGTGCCGCCCGCCGACAACAGCGCCATGGACGGCTACGCCCTGCGTCACGCCGATGCCGGCGGCTGGCTGCCGGTCAGCCAGCGCGTCGCCGCCGGGCACGCGCCCGCGCCGCTGGCGCCGGGCAGCTGCGCGCGCATCTTCACCGGCGGCGAGATTCCGCCGGGCGCCGATACCGTGGTCATGCAGGAGCGCGTGGAGATCCGCGAGGACAGCGCGCTCATCCCCGCCGACATTCCAGCCGGCGACAACGTGCGCCGACGCGGGCGCGACGTCAGTACCGGCGAGCCGCTGCTGGAGGCCGGCACGCTGCTGGAGGCCGCCGCCCTGGGGCACCTGGCCGGCCAGGGCATCACCCGCGTGAGCGTGCGCCGGCGCCCGCGCGTGGCCCTGCTGTCCACCGGCGACGAAATCGTCGACCCCGGCCAACCGCTCGGCCCCGGGCAGATCCACAACTCCAACCGGCCCATGCTCTCGCGGCTGCTGGAGCGTTTCGGCGCCGAGCTGGTGATGCGCGAGACCGTGCCCGATGACTTCGCCACGACCCGGCGGGTATTGAGCGAAGCCGCCGAGCGCGCCGACGTCATCATCACCACCGGCGGGGTCAGCGTCGGCGAGGAGGATCATGTCCGTCACGCCCTGGAATCGCTGGGCCAACTCGACCTCTGGCAGCTGGCCATGCGCCCCGGCAAGCCGCTGGCGCTGGGGCGCATCGGCCGGACCCGCTTCGTCGGCCTGCCGGGCAATCCGGTGTCGTGCTTCGTCGGCGCCTGGGTCTACCTGCGCCCGCTGATGAGCGCGCTGCTGGGCAGCCCGCGCATGGCCGAACTGCCGCGCCTGTGGGCCCGCGCGGCCTTCGCCACGCGCACCCAGGCCCGCCGCCACTACATGCGCGTCGCCCTCGACTTCACGCCGGAAGGCGTGCTCGCCCGGGCCTTCGCCGACCAGAACTCGGCGGTGCTGTCGTCGTGTCTGGACGCCGATGCCCTGGCGGTGATTCCGGCGAACAGCACGCTGGAGGAAGGCGACACCGTCGAGTGTCTATGGCTGACCCACTGACCCACTACCGGGCGTACCAGCCACAACGGTGAACGGCCTCCATAGCGAGGCCGTTCATCGCCTCAGGTCAGATCACCGAACGGCTGGATGGTCACCGGCTCGCCCGCCTCGACGGCGGCGCGGTCGTCGCCGATCTCGATCAGGCAGTTGGCCGCCACCATCGAGCTGAGGATGCCGGAGCCCTGGCGGCCGGTGGTGCGCACCCACAGCCGCCCTGTCTCGTCGCCGGTATAGACGCCACGGTGGAAATCGACACGTCCCTCCCGGCTCTTGAGGGGCTCCGCGGCCAGCGCGGTCAGGCGCAGCGGCTGCCAGTCGCGCTCGCCCTGCATGCGGCGCAGCATCGGCTGCACGAACTGCAAAAACGTCACCATCACCGCCACGGGATTGCCGGGCAGCCCGAAGAACGGCACCTCGCGCGTGCCCTCCCGGCGGATACGCCCGAACGCCATCGGCCGCCCCGGACGCATGGCGATCCGCCACAGCCCCAGCTCGCCGATGGCCTCCAGCGCCGGCTTGACCCAGTCGGCCTGCCCCACCGAGACCCCGCCGCTGGTCAGCACCATGTCCGCGTCGCGCGCCGCCGCCGCCAGCGCCTCGCGCATGCCATCGAGCTCGTCGCGCAGGATGCCCAGGTCGACCACCTCGCAGCCCAGCCGCGTGAGCAGCCCGCGCAGCGAGAAGCGATTGGTGTCGTAGATGCCCGCGGCGGGCAGCGGCTCGCCCTGGGCGGTCACCTCGTCGCCGGTGGAGAACACCGCCACGCGCAGCGGCCGGAACAGCTCGACCTCGGCCAGCCCCAGCGAGGCCAGCAGCCCCAGGTGCTGCGGACGCAGCCGGGTGCCCGCGGCGAGCGCCGTTGCTCCCCGGGCGAGATCCTCGCCGGCCTGACGCACGTTCTGGCCGTGGCGCACGCGCTCGGGTCGCTCGATCACCACCCGCTCGGCGGAAGCGGCCGCGGCGAGCTGCTCGCTCATGATCACGGTGTCCGCCCCCGGCGGCAGCGGCGCGCCGGTGGTGATGCGCACCGCCTCCCCGGGCGAGAGCGTCATCGCCGGGCGCGAACCGGCCAGCACCTCGCCGACGACCGCCACCTCAGTGGCCGGGCGGTGCTCGTCCCAGCTCAGGGCGATGCCGTCCATGGCGGCGTTGGTGTTCTGCGGCACATCGACCGGCGACACCACGTCCGCCGCCAGGACGCCGTCGACGGCCTCGCTCAGGGGCACGCGCCGGGCGGCGACCGGCGGCGGCGTCATCGCGGCCAGGGCGTCCAGGGTCTCGTCGACGCCGAGCATGCGCTGGCCCAGCTCAAAGCAGGATAGTGTCATGTCATCTCCCTCGGGCCGCGGCGCATCTCGGGCCAGCGCTGCGGCCATTGGCCCAGCCAGGCGACCAGCGCGTCGTGATCGTCCATCGCCAGGCGCTCGACCCCCGGCGGCAGGGCGATGTCATCCGGCGTGGCCACCGCCCGCACCCAGGGGTCGCGGTCGGCCATCAGCGGCTTGTCCAGCACCCGGCGATGCAGCTCCAGCTTGGGCAGTGGCCAGGCCTTGAAGCCCTCCACCAGGATCAGGTCCGGCGCCAGGGGCAGCACATGGGGAATCAGCGCCGCCAGGTCCGCCTCCTCGCGCTCGGGGGTCTCCATCATCAGGGCAAAGCGCTGGCCCGAGGCCACCAGCATCGGCGCGGCCCCCGCCTGGCGCAGTCGATGGCTGTCCTTGCCCGGCCGGTCGACCTCGAAGGCATGGTGGGCGTGCTTGATGACGGCCACCTGCAGCCCGGCCTCGGCCAGACGGGGCAGCAGCGCCTCGAGCAGCGTGGTCTTGCCGGTCCCGCTCCAGGCGGCAATGCCCAGCAGCGGGATCTCCAGCGTGTCAAGCGACAAGGTCATCGGGTTCTCTCGATCATCGGGAAAACTATCGCGTCTCGGAAGCAACAGGCATGCCGACGCACGGCCCCGTCAAGGGCAACAGGTCGGCGTCGTTCCTCGTGATTTCGCCCGGTGCTGGCGGCCCGGGTCAAAACGACCCGTCCGCCCGCAGGCGCCGCTCCATGGCGTCGCGCTCGTCGGGCGAGTTGAGGTTGGCGAAGGCCTCGCGCCGATCGGCGAAGTCGACGTGACACCAGGGGTGGCGCGCGTACCAGCGGTCGATCTTGCGCTCGCCGGCGGCCAGGGCCTCGCCGAGATCGTCGCGCAGCGCGGTGTCGATCAGCGCCACCACCGGATGGGCACGCTCGCCGTCATGGGCCACGGCGATGCGGCAGTCGCCGATGCCCTGGCGCAGGCGGACCACCAGATCCTCGGGCAGGGCCGGCGAGTCGCAGGGCACGAACAGCGCCCACGGGGTTTCCACCGCGCACAGTGCGCTCCACATGCCCATCAGCGGGCCGTGATAGCCCGCCTCGCGGTCGCTGACGAGCGGGTAGCCCAGCTCGCGGTAGCGTTCCAGGCTGCGGTTGGCGTTGATCAGGACCCGATCGACCTGCGGCGTCAGCCGGTCCAGGGCATGCGCGATCAACGGCCGGCCGGCGAGCGGCTCCCAGCCCTTGTCGCGCCCGCCCATGCGACGCCCTTCCCCGCCGGCCAGTATCACGGCGGTCACTTCACCCTCGCGCATGACCCTCACTCCACTCATAGCGTTGTCCCGGCATCATACCCGCCTCAGGAGTTCACGCCGAGAGGCCACGTCTCCGTAATGTCGGCCTGCATGTCGCCGACCTGCAGGCCGCCACGCTCCAGATGCCATTCGGCGTCGCAGCGCTCGGTCAGCACGCTCTGCTGGTGGGCGCTGAGCACGATGGCGCAGCCCGTCTCGCGCAGCGAGAGGATCAGCGCGGTGATGTCGTCGATCGCCTGGCGATCCAGGCTGGCGGTGGGCTCGTCGAGCAGCAGCACGCGCGGCGACAGCAGCCAGGCCCGCGCCAGCGCCAGGCGCATGCGCTCGCCGCCGGACAGCGAGCGGGCGTGCTGCCGGGCATGGTCGGCCAGCCCGCAGCGCGCCAGCATCGAGGCGATGCGCGAGCGCGCATCGTCGCCGCGCCAGCCCTGCCAGCGCGCCACATGGCGCAGGTTGCCGGCGACGCTGGTATCGAAGAGGTAGGGTTGCTGGTGCAGGTAGAGCAGATCGCCGAAGCGCGGCGGCGCCGCCGGCGCGCCGTCGTCCAGGGTCCAGCGGATGGTGCCGCGACGCGGCGTGTCCAGCCCGGCCAGCAGGCGCAGCAGCGTCGTCTTGCCGCTGCCGTTGTCGCCGCGCAGGTGCACCAGCGAACGCCCGTCCCAGCGCAGGTGCGGTATCTCCCACAGGGGCGGCCGACGACCGAAGCCGTGTGACAGCCGGCTTACCTCGAGCATGATCGGTTCCTCGGCGGTTCATAGAGGGTGTTTACAAACGTCACGAGCGACGGCCAGACAAGGCGAAATCAACCGAAAAAGCGCAGTTTATGAGTCGATAAATGAGCATTTTAAGGTTGATTTCAACGCCGTATGGCCTAGCGCAGTAATTTGTAAGCGTCCTCTCAGGCACTCACTATCTGCTGCCCCCGTCCACGCATCACCCCCAGCAGCACATTGAGCAGCAGCGCCAGCAGCAGCAGCACCATGCCCAGCGCGATGCCCTGCGCGAACTCGCCCTTGAGGGTTTCCAGCGCGATCGCCGTGGTGATGGTCCGGGTGAAGTGTTCGATGTTGCCGCCGATCATCACCGCGCTGCCGACCTCGGCGATGATGCGACCGAAGGCGGCCAGGACCGCCGCGATGACGCCGAAGCGCGCCTCGTGGATCAGCATGGCGAAGGCCTGCAGCCGGCCCGCGCCCAGCTGGCGGGCGGTTTCCCAGGCGCGCTGGTCGATGCTCTGCAGCGAGCTGTGCAGCATGGCGATCAGGATCGGCGACGCCAGGATGATCTGGCCGATGACCATGGCACGTTGGGTGAAGAGCAGCTGCCATTCGCCCAGCGGACCGCTGCGCGACAGCAGCATGAACAGCACCAGCCCCACCACCACCGTGGGCACGGCCATGAAGGTGTTCACCAGCGAGATCGCCAGCCAGCGACCGGGAAAGGCGACCCGCGCCAGTACCAGCGCCACCAGTAACGCCGGGGGCAGCGCCACGAGGATCGCCGTCAGCGAGACGCGGAACGACACGCCGATGATCTCCCACAGCGCCGGGTCGAAGGAGACCAGCAGGTGCAGCGCCTTCCCCATCGTGGCCATGAGTTCATTCATCGACGCGTCCTCGTGGATTCAGGAATCGGGCCCGCCCCCGGAGAGAGGCGGGCGGGAGGGAGAGTCGGCTCAGTTGGCGCCGACCGCCTTGGACGGGTCGACCGCCTCGCCGGCGCTGGCGTGGAACAGCACCTTGCCCTTGAGGCGGAAGGCGTCGATCAGGGTCTGCCCCTCGTCGGAGATCAGCCACTGTGCCAGGGCCCGCGCGCCCTCGGTATTGAGGTTCTTGTAACGCTCCGGATTGACCAGAATCACCTGGTACGGGTTGAACAGCTTGGTGTCGCCCTCGACCAGGATGGAGAGATCCAGGTTGTCCTTCATCGCCAGCCAGGTGCCACGGTCGGTGAGGGTGTAGCCCTGCAGCTCGCTGGTCATCTTGAGCACGGCGCCCATGCCCTGCCCGGCGGCCTTGTAGTTCGAGAAGTCGGGGGTCACGCCCGCCGCCTTCCACAGGTGGTTTTCCTTCTTGTTGGTGCCGGAATCGTCGCCGCGGGACACGAAGGTCGCGTTCTTGTCGGCCAGCGTGGCCAGCGCCTTGACGGCGTCATCACCGCCCTTGATGCCGGCCGGATCATCGCTCGGGCCGACGATGACGAAGTCGTTGTACATCACGCCGTGGGGCTCGACGCCGTAACCGGCATCGACGAAGGCCTTCTCCGCCGCGGGCGCGTGGGTGAGCACCAGGTCGACGTCGCCGTCGCGGCCCAGGCGCAGCGCCTTGCCGGTACCCACGGGGATGACCTGGATCTGGTAGGGATGATCCTGTTCGAACTTGGGCAGGAGGTAGTCGAGCAGGCCGGAGTTGTAGGTGCTGGTGGTGGTCGCCAGGCGAATGATCTCGGCCGCCTGGGCCCCGGTCGCCAGCATGGTGGTGACGGCCGCGATGGCGAGCAGCGAAAGCCGACGTTTCAGCATGGGATCTCCTCGTGTCGTGTCGGATTGCGATGTGCTCGCTTCCCTCAGCAATTTCTGTGCCCGACTGCGGCATCAAGCGCCCGGTACCGGGCTATCGCGATCATGTCAGCGAGAGGCGCCGGGGACAGGCCGGAGAGGGGGTCCTCGGCCCAAAGAGGGCCGAGGTAGCGCCCAGGGACGGGTTTACAGCGCCCCCGCGAAGGCCTGTCGCCGGAACAGCCTCGAGCGCGTCACCGAAGACGATCATGCGAGCCCCCTGCTTCCGGACAATTGCCGGATTCTATCCGGGCTTTTACCATGAAAATAATCCGGTCGCTCATTAGATGTAACAAATTGACCCAATATCGGGACACTTTGTCCCGAGACGCAGAGAACGCCGTACATGACCGCATCCACCGAACTGCCGACCGCGTCCGTCCTCATCGTCGACGACGAACCCGGCATGCGCAGCTACCTGTCCAAGGCGCTGGCCTCGCGCTTCGCGCTGATCGAGACCGCCGACTCGCTGAGCGCGGCGGAAGCGCTGCGCCAGCGGCTGCACTTCGATCTGCTGCTGGTCGACATCCGCCTGCCCGACCGCTCGGGGGTCGACTGGCACGAGGCGCTGGGCCCCGAACGGCGCAGCGACGTCATCTTCATGACCGCCTATGCCGACCTCGACATGGCGGTGAAGGCCCTGCGCGCCGGCGCCAGCGACTTCATCATCAAGCCCTTCCGCCTCGAGCAGCTGCAGAGCGCCGTCGACCGCTGCCTCGCCCAGCGCCGCCTGGCACGGGAAAATTTCGTCCTGCAGCGCGAGTCAAAGCGGCTGCGTTACGCCGACGAGAGCATGATCGGCGACAGCCAGGCCATGGCGCAGGTGCGCGCACTCATCGAGCGGGTCGCGCCGACCCCCTCGGCGGTGCTGATCCACGGCGAGTCCGGCACCGGCAAGGAGCTGGTGGCCCGCGACCTGCATCGCTTCTCGGGGCGCTTCGGCGCCTTCGTGCCGCTCAACTGCGGGGCCGTCGCCGGCGACCTGCTGGAATCCGAGCTCTTCGGCCACGTCAAGGGCGCCTTCACCGGCGCGGTCAAGACCCGCGACGGCCTGTTCACCTACGCCGACGGCGGCACCCTGTTCCTCGACGAGATCGCCGAGATGCCGCTGGCGATGCAGGCCAAGCTGCTGCGCGTGCTGGAGAGCAAGCGCATCCGCCCGGTGGGCAGCGAGCAGGAACGCCCCGTGGACGTGCGCATCGTCGCCGCCACCCACCGCGACCTCCAGCAGGAGGTCAGCGAAGGCCGCTTCCGCGAGGACCTCTACTTCCGCCTCAACGTGCTGACGCTGACGCTGCCCGCGCTGCGCGAGCGCCCTGAGGACATCCCCGCCCTGGCGCATCACTTTTCCCGGCAGCTCTCCCGCGATCTCGGCCTGGCCGCCCTGCCCTGGCAGCACGCCGACCTCGAGCGCCTGACCCGCTACGCCTGGCCCGGCAACATCCGCGAGCTCAAGAACTTCATCGAACGCTGCATCCTGCTCGGCAAGCTGCCCGGCGAGCTGCTCGACGACAGCCCCCCCGCTCCCGAGGACGCCCCCGGCGCCGGCTACCCCAGCGACTGGACGCTGGACGCCGTGGAACGCGCGCACATCCTCGCCGTGCTCGACGCCCACGGCCATACCAAGTCCAGTGCCGCCCGCGCCCTGGGCGTGTCGCGCAAGACCCTCGATCGCAAGCTGGCCGCCTGGCAGGACGCCGGCGCATGAGGCGGCTGCGGCGCTGGGTCCGCGCCTCGATCCGGCGCCGCCTGCTGTGGCTGGCCTTCGCGCCGCTGGTACTGCTGATCCTGGCGCTGACCGCCCTCACCGCCTACTGGACCTCGACCTACAACGACCGCCAGCTGTACATGAAGGTGCGCGCCGACCTGGCCGTGGCCTCGCGGGTGCTCGACGGGCTGAGCCAGCGCCAGCAGGCGCGCCTCGAGGAGCTCGGCCACAGCCATGCGCTGGCCTCGGCGCTCAACGGCCAAAGCACCCAGTCGCTCGCCGCGCTGCTCGACGAGACCCGTACCGCCATGCAGCTGGACTGGCTGCGCGTGGTCCCGCTCACGGCCTTCGACGCCAGCCCCGACCTGCAACGGCGCCTGCAGTCGCCCGCCGACGACGGCGGCCTCTCCGGGCTGGACGTGCTCGACGCCGAGCGGCTCGACACTCTCGCGCCGGGGCTGGCCCGCCGGGCGCGCATCGCCCTGCGCAAGACGCCGCGGGCGACCCCCAGCACCCGCCGGTACGAGACCCGTGGCATGGTGCTGCGCACCCTCTACACCCTGCCCGCCACCACCGGCCACCCCCGCCTGCTGCTGGATGGCGGACGCCTGCTCAACGGCGCCACCGACCCCGTGGATGACATCCGCGACCTGGTCTATGGCCCCGGCACCCTGCCCGAAGGCACCACCGGCAGCGTCACGCTGTTTCTCGACGACGTGCGCGTCGCTACCAACGTGCGCCTGGACAACGGCGAGCGCGCCCTGGGCACCCGCGTCTCCGAGCCCGTCAGCCGCCGGGTGCTGGGCGACGGCAAGCGCTTCATCGACAACGCCTTCGTGGTCAGCGGCTGGTACGTGGCCGCCTACGCGCCGCTCGAGTCGCTGACCGGCGAGCGCATCGGCATGATCTACGCCGGCTTCCCGCTGGCGCCCTACGAGGCGCTCTACCGCGAGACCCTGCTGCAAGTTGGCGCCGTGCTGGCGGTGATCGTGCTGATCTCGGCACTGCTGGTGATCCGCGGCGTGGACGTGCTCGCCGGCCCGATACGCCGCATGCACCACGTCATCCACGGCATCCGCGAGGGGCGCCGGCTGCGCATCGGCCACCTGAACGGCCAGGACGAGCTGGCCGAGCTGGCCCAGGAATTCGACGCCATGCTCGACCGCCTGGACGCCCACCAGGACGCCCTGCAGCGCGCCGCCCAGACCCTCGAGCGGCGCGTCGAGGCGCGCACCCGCTCGCTGAGCGAGAAGACCCGCGCCCTCGAGGAGCACGTCGCCCTGCTCAAGCAGGCCCGCGCCAGCCTGATGACCCAGGAGAAGCTCGCCGCGCTGGGCGAGATGACCGCCGGCATCGCCCACGAGATCAACAACCCCGCCGCGGTGATCCTCGGCCACATCGAGGTGCTCGCCGACCGGCTGGGCCCCGAGGTGGAGCCGGTGCGCGACGAGGTCGAGACCATCATCGCCCAGGTCGAGCGCATCCGCGCCCTGATCGACAACCTGCTGCAGTACTCCCGGGCCGGCCGCCACGACACCCGCTTCCACCGCGAGGACATCAACGCCATCGCCGCCGACACCGAGCTGCTGGTGCGCCACGCGCTGGACCGCCACGGCCATCGCCTGCGCCTGGCGCTGCACGCCACCCGGGCGGTGGAATGCCACCGCGGCCAGCTCCAGCAGGTGCTGGTCAACCTGCTGCTCAACGCCACCCAGGCCAGCGACGCGCCGATGACGCTGCACCTGCGCACCCGCGACGCCGACCGCGAGCTGCCCGGCCACGGCCGGGTCGAGGGCGTGGACATCCGCGTCGCCGACCCCGGCCCGGGCATCCCCCGCGCGTTGCGCGAACGCATCTTCGACCCCTTCTTCACCACCCGCGAGGCCGGCTCCGGGCTGGGCCTGGCGATCAGCCGCGGCATCGTCCGGCGCAGCGGCGGCGAACTGAGCGTCGCCTCCTCGCCGGGGCGTGGCACCATCTTCCACGTCTGGCTGCCCGCCCGGGCGATCCCCAGCGGCGCCGAGGAAACCACCACCCGCAAGCTGCTCGACTCGCTGAGTGATATGTCCACGCCCTCGGCGCGGGGGTAGGGCGGGGATAGGGCCGCCCCGCTACGTAACAATGCGTAAAAAAATCCTGCCGCGCCGTCGAGAACCCTCATCTCCAACACCCACCACAAACTGAAAAACCCGCTCGATTCGGGATGATTTTTTTCATCCCCCGCCTGCTCAACCGGCTCGCTGAGTGGCCCTCGATCGTTAAACAACGACTCATGAGCCGTGCAACAAACCCGTCACAAGTCGTTGTTTTATTAACGCTCATCGCATGGCGATAGCCACCTTCCTCGACCCCGCCGCCTCAGCTCCCTCTCCGGCCGCGCATGACGCCGTCTCATGCGCCCGCCGGAGCTGCAAGATACTCCTGATCCGATGCAAGAGAATACAAGCCGTAACATTTGGATACATCCAAGCTGACATCGGGAGCTGATTCCCGGGGCAGAACAACAAGCCCGACTGAAAACGGAAGCAATGGAGATTCAGGACATGAACAAGTTGATGATGGGTGTGCAGCGCTTTCTGCATGATGAGGAAGGTACCGAGGTCGTGGAATGGGCGCTGGTAGCGGGTCTTATTGTGGCTATAGGGGCCGTTCTTTTCGGATCTGTAAAGACAGAGCTAGTCGGCGCTGCAGGTGATGGCTCAGGTGGAGTAATGGGTAGGATCGCTGATAAATTAGCTGGCAATTAAAAAGTCAATAAATAATCCAACAACCTTAATAAAGAGGCGTCTTTTATGGCGCCTCTATGCCCATAAAGTCAGGAGTATTCGATATGCCTCTATCATTAACTCTCATATCAATACTGCTGGTTTTTTTGGGAAGTGCCGCGCTCTGGGACCTGCGCCAACGGCGCATCCCCAATGCGCTGATTATGGCCGGGGCTATCGTGGGTATTCTGCTGCAAGGGATGGTGGCAGGCCACGGCGGGGCCCTGGCCGCCATCGAGGGGCTGGGGATCGGTCTGCTCGTTCTCATGCCGGGTTACCTGATGGGCTTTACCGGGGCCGGCGACGTCAAGCTGATGGCCGCTATCGGCACCTTCCTCGGGCCCTACAACGTTTTTCTTGTCGCGCTGGCGAGCATCGCCGTGGGCGGCGTGATCGCCCTGGGCTTCGCCGCCAGTGCGCTGTTTTCCCGCAACTCACCCTCCCCCTGGCCGCGCTACAGGCTGATGGTCCGCACCCTGGTCACCACCGGAAAGCCGATCTATGTGGCGCCCGCCGAGGGCGAGGTGATGGGCCGCAAGTTTCCCTATGCGGTGTCGATTGCCATCGGCACCACTCTGTTCCTGCTCTGGCAGTCGCCGTGGCTGGCCCAGTGAACATGAACCTTCTCGTGCCCCTTTTCGTGAAGTTCCGGAGATAACGCCATGATCCGCCCCGATGCCACCCCGCTTGCCGCCGAGCCGCCAGTGCCCGCCACTCCCTTGGCGGCGCCGCGCCCGCGCGACCTGGCGGAGGCCGGGCTGAGCGAGCTGTATGTGGCGGACCTGATCTCCAAACATCTGTTCGAGCAGGGCGTGCTCGACCTGCAGGCACTCACCCGTTGCGTCGCGCTCGCCGGCGGCCTGCTGGAGCCGGTACTGGCCTTCCTGCGCGAGACGGCGCGTGTCGAGGTGCGCGGCGCCACCCTGGACGGACTGCTGCGTTTCGCGCTCACCGAGCGTGGCCGACTGGTGGCGCAGGAAGCTCTGGCGCGGGACGGCTACATCGGCCCGGCGCCGGTGCCGCTGGAACAATACGCCGCCCTCGTCGAGCGGCAGTCGATGAGTGCCCGCAGCGTCGATCGCGACCGCGTGCATGCCGCCTTCGCCGACATCCAGATTCGCCCCGAGCTGCTCGACCAGCTGGGCCCGGCGCTGCACTCCGGACGCGCCACCTTCATTCACGGCGATGCCGGCACCGGCAAGACCTACATCGCCCGCCGGCTGGCGCGGCTGCTGGCCGGCGAGGTGCTGATCCCGCATGCCGTGCTGGTCGCCGGCAAGGCCGTGCGCCTGTTCGATGGCGGCGTGCACGAGCCGCTCGAGGAACCGCTGGAGGAAGCCCCGAGCGTCGACACGGTGACCAACACGGTCGCGGCGGCGTACCTGAACTCGCTGCACCTGGGCCAGGGCCACGACCCGCGCTACGTGCGCTGCCGGCGCCCGGTGGTGGTGGTCGGCGGCGAGCTGACCATGGACATGCTCGAAGTACAGTACGACACCACCACCCATATTCACCATGCGCCGGCCCAGCTGCGCGCCAACAACGGCATGCTGGTGATCGACGACCTGGGCCGTCAGCGCATGCGCCCCGACGAGCTGTTCAACCGCTGGATCGTGCCCATGGAGGAACGCCGCGACTTCCTGAGCCTGCGCAGCGGCCAGCACTTCCAGGTGCCCTTCGATGTCGCGCTGGTGTTCTCCAGCAACCGTCACCCGCAGGAGCTGGCCGACCCGGCCTTCCTGCGCCGCATCGGCTACAAGATCCGTTTCGAGCCGCTGGTTCGCGACGAGTACCACGCCATCTGGCAGCAGGAGTGCCGCCGCCGCGGGCTGGAAGCGGAACCGGCGATGGCCGACTTCGTCATCGACGCCCTGCACGGCCGCCACGGCGTGCCCCTGCTGCCCTGCCACCCCCGCGACCTGCTGGGGCTGGCGATGGACTACCTGGGCTACCGCGGCGAGACGGCGCTCGACGAGGCCGCGCTGCGCTGGGCCTGGCGGACCTATTTCGTGGAGCCCGGCGCCGCCGGGGAGGAGCGTGAGTCATGAGGAAGAAGGGTGTAGTCGCGATGCTGGGGATCTCCCTGGTACTGGCGGTGGGGGCCGCGAGCCTGGCCAACAGCTGGCTGAAGCAGCGCGCGGGCGGCGACGAGCCGGACACCGCCTCGGTGGTGGTGGCGGCGCTGGAGATCCCCTTCGGGCGCAAGGTCCAGGCCGCCGACCTCAATACCATCCAGCTGCCGCCCTATGCGGTCCCCAAGGGCAGCTTCACTTCCGTGGATCAGGTGGTGGGCCAAGTCAGCTCGCAGCCCATCTACCCCGGGGAAGTGGTGCTCAAGAACCGGCTCTCCGAGTACCTGGGCGGCAGCGCCCTGTCGGCGGTGCTGGCCCCGGGCAAGCGGGCGATCAGCGTTCGGGTGGATGACGTGGTCGGCGTCGCCGGCTTCCTGCTGCCCGGCAACATGGTGGATGTGGTCTCGACCCGGCGCAACGGCGGCGGTCGCGACGTCGCCTCGCGGACCATCCTGCAGGAGATCAAGGTGCTGGCCGTCGACCAGATCGCCTCCCAGGACCGCGACAGCCCGGTGATCGTGCGCGCCGTGACCCTGGAGGTCACCCCGTCGCAGGCCGAGCAGCTCGTCGAGGCCACCCAGGAAGGCCGGGTGCAGCTGACCCTGCGCAACCCGCTCGACAAGAAGAAGGCGCCCGTGGACGTCGCCCAGGCCGAACCGGCCACGCCCAAGGCGCCGCCGAAGGCCGCGGTCACCCACCACCGGCCGGTGGCGATGCGGGTCAGCGTGATCCGCGGCACCCAGATGAGCTCGACGGTGGTACGCAACTGACGCGCCGCCGGCAAGCCCGCCAATGCCGATTCATAACGAAAACAAGGGTGAGGGTCTCATGAACAACCAGGGAACAAGAAGGCTGCTGACCGGGCTGGTCCTGGTGCTCGGTCTGGGCTGGGGGCCGCTGGCCGGCGCCCAGTCCACCGGCGCGGTGCCGCTCGCCATCTCCGGGCACAACCGGGCCATGTCGGTGGACGTGGCGATCGACAAGTCCAAGGTGCTGGACTTCCCTCACCCGGTGAAGATCCTCTCGGTGGGCAACCCCGACGTGGCCGACATCGTGGTGGTGCGCTCGGGGCAGATCTACGTGCTCGGCAAGTCGCTGGGCAACACCAACGTGGTGCTGTGGGATCGCAACGACAAGGTCCAGGGCTCGCTCAACATCGAGGTGACGCCGGACATGGAGTCGCTCAAGGCGGACCTGCACGAGCTGCTGCCCGACGAGTCGGTCCAGGTGCGCGCCGCCAACGGCCGGCTGATACTCAGTGGCGAGGTCTCCAGCGCCGAGCGCATGGACACCGCCCTGCGTCTGGCCGAAAGCTACGTGCCGAAGGGCAAGGACGACAAGGAGGGCTCGCCGATCCTCAACATGATGCAGGTGGGCGGCGCCCAGCAGGTCATGCTCGAGGTCAAGGTCGCCGAGGTCACGCGTTCGCTGGTCAAGCGTCTCGAGAGCCAGTTCAACGTGTTCAACATCGTCGGCTCGTCGCTGCGCCTGGGTGCCGTCAAGGGCGGCGCCACCTTCCCGGATGCCCTGTTCAACGGCACCGCAGGGCAGCAGGGACGGGTGCCGGCGGTCAGCGGCGGCAACCCGCTGGGCACGCCGGCCGCGCCGGTCATCGACGAGTTCGCACCCTCGACGGCGACCATCGAGGACGCCGGCATCTTCGCCAGCTACCAGCGTGGCGACTACCTGCTCAACCTGGTGCTGGACGCCGCCAATCGTCAGGGGGTCGCCAAGATCCTCGCCGAACCCAACCTGACCACCCTGACCGGAGAGGAGGCCACCTTCCTGGCCGGCGGCGAGTTCCCCATCCCCGTGCCCCAGGGCGACGGCAAGGTGACCATCGATTACAAGGACTTCGGCGTCGGGCTCAACTTCGTCCCGGTGGTGCTGGATTCGGGGGTCATCAACCTCAAGGTGGGCGTGGCGGTCTCGGACCTGGTCTCGGACAACAGCCTGACCGTGGCGCCGAGCGGCGCGTCCAGCCAGTTCTTCGTGCCCGCGCTGGTCAAGCGCAGCGCCAGCTCCACCCTGGAGCTGGGCAACGGCCAGACCATCGCCATCGCCGGCATGCTCAACGAGAACCTGCGCCAGAACGTCAGCAAGCTGCCCGGGCTGGGCGATTTGCCGGTGCTCGGCGCGCTGTTCCGCAGCCAGGAGTTCATCAAGGACCAGACCGAGCTGGTGATCTTCGTCACCCCGCGTCTGGCCCGGCCGATGGCCCCGGACCAGGCCCACCTGCCCACCGGCAGCTTCGTCGCCCCCAGCGACGTGGACTTCTACCTGCTGGGACGCCTGGGCGGTCGCCCGGAGGCGCCGGCCAGCCGTAGCGGTGGCGAGTCCGTGGACCCGCTGCTCAACCGCCGCGACGGCGGCACCGAAGGCCGCTTCGGCCATGACCTCTGAGCGTGACCATGAACGCGTGCCAACCCAGGAGAGCCGCCATGTACCACCCGCGACTGCTGCTCGTGACCCTCTGCTCGGCGCTGGTCGCCGCCTGTGCCCCCAACCCCGAGGAAGGGCTGCCGCCCTACGGCGCCAGCGTTCACCACATGCTGCAGGCCCAGACCTACCGCCCGGGCGACACGCCGCCGCCACCGACGCTGCACGGCGACCGGGCGGCCAGCACCATGGACGCCTACCGCCGCGGCGACGCGCCGCCGGCCGGATACGGCGCCATGATGCCCGATGTCTCGAAATGAGCCCCGCACCATCGGGCCTGAGCCCGACGGCGGCGGGACCATCCACTTGCGATCAGTGAGGTAGGGTTATGCGCAATCGACTGGATTTGCTGCTGGCCGGCCGCGCGCGGGATGAGCTCGGGGCGCTGGAGACCCTGCTGCGCACCCGGCGCGATGTCGGTATCAGGACCCGCGTGATGCTCAACGGCACCGTCGACCCGCTCAAGGATGTCTATCCGCTGCCGGATGCGCTGGTACTGGTCGCCAGCGAGAACTGGCGCGCCGAGCTGGCGGCGTACGCCGAACGCCCCCCGGGCGAGCGTCCGGCACTGCTGGTGGTCGGCGAGTCGTCCCATACCGAACTGATCCGGGTGGCCATGCGCGCCGGCGCCCGGGACTTCCTGTCCCCACCCGTCGACGACGGCGAGATCGGCCACTTCCTCGACGACCTGCTGCGCGACCAGCGGGTCGCCGCCAGCCAGAAGACCGCGCGGCTGACCGCGGTGATCAACGCCAAGGGCGGCTCGGGGGCGAGCATGATCGCCGCCAACCTGGCCCATGCCCTCGCCGCCTCCCTCGAACGCCATACCGTGCTGGTGGACATGGACGTGCAGTTCGGCGCCCTGCCGCTGTACTTCAACCTGACGCCCCGCAACGGCCTGGTTCGCGCCCTGGAGCTGGTCGACAGCCTCGACCTGCTGGCCCTGGAGGGCTACGTGCTGCCCCATCAGAGCGGGCTCGACCTGATGGCCTCGACCCCCGAGGACCGCATGACCATCGCCGAGGTACCGGAGGAACGGGTGGAGATGCTGCTCAAGCTGCTCGGCGAGGCCTACGAGGACATCGTCGTCGACTTGCCGCGCTGGGTCAGCGGCGCCACCGCCATGACCCTGGAACACGCCGACCAGGTGCTGGTGGTCATGGAACAGGGCGTGGCGCACCTGCGCGATGCCCAGCAGTTGGTGAGCATCCTGGGCAACGAACTCAACATCGCCGACTCGCGCATCACCGTGGTGGTCAACCGGTTCAGCAAGAGCAACCCGGTCTCGCTC
Source organism: Halomonadaceae bacterium T82-2 (assembly GCA_001577635.1). Taxonomy (GTDB): domain Bacteria; phylum Pseudomonadota; class Gammaproteobacteria; order Pseudomonadales; family Halomonadaceae; genus Modicisalibacter. The sequence continues at coordinate 85,765 of LSBP01000015.1, forward strand.
AAGGACATCCGCGAGGCACTGCCGGACCTGCAGGTGATCAGCCTGCCCAACGATTACCGGCGGGTCAGCCGCAGCGTGAACATGGGCAGCCCGCTGCTCGAGACGGCCGGCGGCGCCGCGATCACCCGCAACCTGGAACGCCTGGCCCGTTCGCTCGACGAGGGCGACGGCCAGCTGCGCACCCGCAGTTCGGGATGGAACCTGCTGGGCTGGGCCCGGCGCGCCTGACGATGGCTGACCATGCCTGACAACGCCTGACGATGCCCGAGAGGAGAGAATCGATGAATCTGCGCGAACGACTCACCGGCAGCAACGGCCACGCTTCCAGCGGCCATGCCGCCAACGGCAACCCCGCCGGCACCACCCCGCCGCCGGGCAACGCCGGATGGACGGCCCCGGGGCTGCGCGGTGGCGACGGCGGCCTGAGCGAGGAGGAGCAGGCCTTCAAGGAGGCCCTGTTCAAGCGGCTGGTCAAGACACTCGACCTGTCGCTGCTCGGCGGGCTGGGCGACAAGGAGGCGCGCAACCAGATCCAGATGGTCTGCGAGTCGCTGATGCGCGAGGAGACGCTGCCCTTCAACGCCAGCGTGCGCCAGCGCATCGTCGCCGACCTGCAGGACGAGGTGCTGGGCCTCGGCCCGCTCGAGGCGCTGCTGGCCGACCGCACGGTGTCCGACATCCTGGTCAACGGCACGGCGCCGATCTTCGTCGAACGCCACGGCAAGCTCGAGCAGACCCAGCTGCGCTTCGCCAGTGACCGCCACCTGATGTCGATCATCGACCGCATCGTCTCCAGCGTGGGGCGGCGCATCGACGAGTCCTCGCCGATGGTCGACGCTCGCCTCAAGGACGGCTCCCGCGTCAACGCCATCATCCCGCCGCTGGCCATCGACGGCCCCATGCTGTCGATCCGCCGCTTCGCGGTCGACAACCTGACCGCCGCCAACCTGGTCGAGATCGGCACCCTTTCGGAGACGGAGGCGCGGCTGCTCGAGGCGATCGTCAAGTCGCGGCTCAACGTGCTGGTCTCGGGCGGTACCGGGGCGGGCAAGACCACCATGCTCAACGTGCTGTCGAGCTTCATCCCGCACCGCGAGCGCATCGTCACCATCGAGGATTCCGCCGAGCTGCAGCTGCAGCAGCCCCATGTGGTGCGCCTCGAGACCCGCCCGCCCAACATCGAGGGGCGCGGCGAGGTGAGCCAGCGCGACCTGGTGCGCAACAGCCTGCGCATGCGCCCCGACCGCATCATCATCGGCGAGGTGCGCGGCGGCGAGACCCTGGACATGCTGCAGGCGATGAACACCGGCCATGACGGCTCACTGACCACCATCCACGCCAACACCCCGCGCGACGCCCTGACCCGCATCGAGAGCATGGTGGCGATGAGCGGGGTCAGCCTGCCCATGCGGCCGCTGCGTGCGCAGATCGCCTCGGCGATCGACGTGGTGCTGCAGGTCGAGCGCCAGGAGGACGGCCGGCGCCGGCTGGTCAGCGTGCAGGAGATCAACGGCCAGGAAGGCGATGTCATCACCATGTCGGAGATCTTCACCTTCCGCCGCGACGGCGTTGACACCGACGGCAACGTCATCGGCCGCTTCAGCGCGACCGGCGTGGTGCCGCATTTCTACGATCGCCTCAAGCAGCGCGGCATGGACCCCGGACTCGAGGTGTTCCAGCCCGGCGAGGAGCAGTGGCGATGAACGTCAACCTCTCCGACCAGGCGATCGTCGTCATCATGGTCGCCGTCGCCGTGTTCCTGCTGGCGCAGAGCTTCATGGTGCCGGCCTTCGGCGAGAACCGGCAGGCCCGTAAGCGTCTCAAGAAGCGCCTGCGCGCGGTGGCCGACACCCCGGAACGCCGCGAGCGTCTCGCCCTGCTGCACAACCGCCGCCAGCCCTCGTCGCTGGAGCGCACCCTCGGGGCGCTGCCCGGCATGCGCCGCCTCGAGCGCCTCATCGAGCAGGCCGGCCGCGAGACCCCGGCCTACCGGCTGGTACTGATTAGCCTGAGCCTGGGCGTTATTGCCGGTATCTTGTTGGCCAAGCTGTCGACCTTTCCCCTGCTGATCGCAATCGGCGGGGGCGTGGCCGGCGCCCTGCCCCTGCTCAAGCTGCTGCGCGAGCGCAACCGGCGCCTGGCGAAGTTCGAGGAGCAGCTGCCCGACGCCCTGGTGATCATGGCTCGGGCGCTGCGCGCCGGGCACCCCTTCAACGATGCCATGAAGCTGGTCGCCGAGGAGATGCCCGAGCCCATCGGACCGGAGTTCCGCATCACCTTCATGGAGATCAACTACGGCGGCGACATCCGCCTGGCCCTGGAGGGGCTGCTGGAGCGCATCGGCAGCGTGACGGTGATGGTCTTCGTCACCTCGGTGCTGATCCAGCGCGAGACCGGCGGCAACCTCGCCGAGCTGGTGGACGGGCTGGCCACAGTGATCCGCGAGCGCTTCCGCTTCCACCGCAAACTGAAAACGCTCTCCGCCGAGGGGCGCCTGGCCGCCTGGATACTCTCGTTGCTGCCGTTCGGCCTGGCGGGCGTGCTGTCAGTCGCCAGCCCGGATTTCCTGCCAACGCTTACCAAGGACCCTATCGGCCGGCAGATGGTCATGGCGGCGTTCGTGATGGTCATCGCCGGCATCCTGTGGATACGCCGTATCGTGCGCATCGAGGTGTAAAAAAGGGGGAACCGCCATGGAATTCCTGAATCAGCTGCGGGCCCTGCTCAACGGCCTGATCGCCGACCCCGAGCTGGCCCAACTCAGCTTCGTGGTCCTGCTCGGCCTGGCGGTCTTCGCCCTGCTGGCCGCCATCATGCTGCTGTTCCTGGGGCTGGCCGACCCGGTGAGGCGCCGGCTACAGCATCTCGAAGCGCAGCCGGCCGGCACGGGAGCGAGCACCACCGCCAGCGAAACCGCCGGCGATGGCGCCGGCCAGGGCCTGCGCGGCCTGGTGGACCCCATGGGCAAGCGGCTGATGCCCACCACAGAGGAAGCCCGCAGCAAGGCCTACAGCCGGCTGCGTAAAGCCGGCATCCGCACCCCCGGCGCCCTGAACACCTTCTTCGGCGCCAAGCTCGGCCTCGCCCTGCTGCTGCCCAGCGTGGCGCTGGTGGCGACCATCCCCTTTCGGGTGCCCCTGAATATCGGCCTGATGGTGGCGATAGCGTCGGGGGTGGTGGGCTACGTGGCGCCCTCCTTCTGGCTCGACCGCCGGATCAAGCGACGCACGCTCGCCCTGCGCCGCGGACTGCCCGACGCCCTGGACCTGCTGGTGGTCTGCTGCGAGGCCGGCCTGGGACTGGGGGCGGCCATCCAGCGGGTGGCACGTGACCTGGCGATCAGCCAGCCGGAAATGGCCGAGGAGCTGACCCTGTTCGGCATGCAGACCCGCGCGGGCATGGACACCCGCACCGCCCTGCGCGACCTGGAGGAGCGCACCGGGGTCGACGACATCCACGGCCTGGTCACCAGCCTGCTGCAGAGCATGCGCTTCGGCACCAGCATCGCCACGACCCTGCGCATCTACGCCTCGGAGCTGCGCGACAAGCGCACCCAGGAAGCCGAGGAAAAGGCCGCCAAGGTGAGCACCAAGATGCTGTTCCCGCTGGTGTTCTGCATATTGCCCAGCTTCTTCGTGGTGTCACTCGGCCCGCCGCTGCTGGGCGCAATGCGCGTAATGAGCGGACTATAAGTTTTTCCGGCAGGCATACAACAATTCCATCGAGCAGGGGGCACCATCATGAAAATGAAAACCACAGGCATGAAAACCACAGGCAGAACCCTCCGGCTTCTCGCCATCCTCACCGCCAGCGCCTGGCTGGCGGGCTGTGCCGGCACACCGCAGAAGGGGAACCAGGACGAGTACGGTGTCTTCTCCGACAGCCAGTCGTCGGCCACCTACGCGACCGCCTTCCCGGTGGGCTCGCCGGAGGAGGCCTATCAGAACGGCGACGCGGCCGTGCAGTCCGGCGACTACGACCGGGCGCTGTTCGAGTACATCCGCGGGTTGCGTCTCGCCGACACGCCGTCCGCCGAGGCGCTCTACAAGATCGGCTACATCCACTACCAGCGGGACAACTACCGCCTCGCCTCGCTGGCGTTCCGCTGGGTGCTCAAGCTCGAACCCGACAACGCTCGGGCGGGCACCGGGCTCGGCGAGGTGCTGCTCAAGACCCGCCACTACAAGGAGGCCGAGAAGCAGCTGCGCGGCGTGATCATCGCCCACGGACAGGCGCCGTGGCGGGCCTACAACGGGCTGGGCATCCTGCTGGACATCCAGGGCAAGGGCGAGGAGGCCGAGAAAGTCTACCAGGAGGCGCTGAAGGTCAACCCGAACTCGGCGCTGGTGCTCAACAACCTGGGCTACTCGCGCTACCTGCGCGGCGACTGGGACGGCGCCAACGAGGCGCTGGAGGCGGCGCTGCGCGCCAAGCCCGGCTACGAGCTGGCCTGGCGCAACCTGGGGCTCGTGCACGCCCGCCAGGGCGACTACGACTACGCGCTCGAGGCTCTGGAGCGCAGCAGCAAGCCGGCCCAGGCCTACAACGACGTCGGCTACGTGACGATGATCTCGGGCGACTATTCGCGGGCCCTGTCCTTCTTCGAGGAGGCCATGCGCCAGTCGCCGGCCTACTACGTCACCGCGAGCGAGAACGCCCGTAATGTGCAACGCAAGCTGAACCGCATGAGCGGCAGCGATCTGTGACGGAGGCGGCCATGAAATCATTGCACAAGCAACACGGGGCGGAGACGGTCGAGTTCGCGATCAGCGCGAGCCTGCTCTTCCTGCTGCTGTTCGGGATCATCGAGTTCAGCGTGGCGCTGTTCGACAAGGCGACGCTGACCAACGCCAGCCGCGAGGGCGCGCGCACGGGCATCCTCTTCCGGCCCGGCCCACGTGACCTGACGGCCGAGGATGCCGCCATCACGGCCGCGGTACAGGACTATGCCGACCAGTATCTGATCTCGCTGGGCGGGGCGGCGGCAATGTCGGTCGACATCCAGCGCCAGGACCTGACGGGTGACGCGACCTTCAACGCCGGGGACGCCCTGCAGGTGACCGTCGACTACCCCTACCACTTCCTGCTGTTACCTGACTTTGTCGGCAACCTGGGCGGCATTATCAACCTGAATGCCACAACCGTGATGCGAGCGGAGTGACCCATGACCATTCAACTTTCGGCAAGTTGCTCCGGCGGCCCGACCCTGCACCGACGCCAGCGGGGCGTATCCACCGTGCTGCTGGCGGTGGCACTATTCATGCTACTGGGTTTCGCAGCACTAGCGGTAGATATCAGTAACCTTTACGTGGCACGCAACGAGTTGCACAACGCCGCCGATGCCGGCGCGCTGGCGGGGGTGCGTTACTTGTATGTGAAGGATGGAACCAGGGTCAATGACGGTACCCAGCCCTACGATCCGAGCGACCCAAATGATCCCTACAAGAGTGCCGAGGTTCGAGCAACAGAGGCGGCAAAAGCCAACAAGAGCCAGAGCTCGTCAGTCGAGGTGATCAGTGCACAGCGGGGTCACTGGAGCTTCACCACCCGGACTTTCACGGCTAACCCCTCCCCGGACCCGGTGGATCTATTCTCAAAAACCACCAGCGAGCTGGACATCGACCCCAATTTCATCAACGCCGTGGAGGTAAAGACTGCACGGAGTGAGAGACCGGTGGAATCCCTATTTGGGTGGGCTTTAGGGTTTGATAATTACAAGGTGGGTGCCAAGTCTGTAGCCTATATCGGCTTCGCCGGGTCACTGCGCCCCCACGACGCGGACGAGCCGATCGCCAGGCGCCCGACGGCACCTATGACTGCAGCGTGGGACGTTTCATCCCCGAGGGCGACCAGACCGGCGGCTGGACCAACTTCCAGACCGACGGCAGCGGTGGTGCCAATGCCGGGGAACTCAAGAGCCTGATCTGCGGCGATGGCAACGACAACGAACTGCAGTATGGCGAAGACATCGGTACCAACAACGGCCAGGTCGATGCCGCCTATCAGGCCTTGTATGACTGCTGGAAGGACAAGACCGCCCAGAAGGAGCCGTGGGGGCTGACCCTGCCGGTGATCGACTGCCAGGATGGGGTATCACCCAATAATGAGCTGGTCGGCGCGGTGGAGCTCAACATCGTCTGGATGACGGCCTCCCCGATCAGCAAGATCGATAACCTGCCAAGCAACCAGAACCCCGGCGCGCCCACCGAGATGGCCATCCCGCCGCCGGACACCGACAGTCCATCACCGGGTACCTGGACCAGCAATGACGCCAGCGGCCTGAATCGCTGGAACTCCTTCGTCGACCAGTTCAATCTCCGCAGCGCCGACGATACGCCGGCCGAGTGGCACGACAAGAGCATCTACTTCCTGCCCAGCTGCACCGTGCACGAACCCAAGGGCAACACCGGCGGCGAGAACTACGGCGTTCTGGCCCGGATTCCGGTGCTGGTTCAGTAGAGAGCAAGGCGTGCCGCAGATCAGGACACTGCAACGAAGACGGGCGGCCCGGAAGGCCGCCCTTTCATCATTACTGAGAATGCAGCTCGGCCTCGGTCGAGAGAGGTTCGGCGGTACTCGGGGCGACGGTCGACGTGTTTTCCCGGATTGCCTGACGATAGCGTGAGGGCGGCATACCGACGTAGCGTTGAAAGATACGCGTGAAATAGGACAGGTCGCGAAAGCCCACGGTAAAGCAGACATCGGTTATCGAAGTCCGGGAGTTGACGAGCAGGCGCCTGGCCTCCTCGATACGCCGGGACAGCAAGTATTCCTGGAAGGTCATCTTGGTCATCCGCCGGAAAAGGCGGCTGAACTGAAAGGGGCTCAAGCCGAAAATCTCGGCCACCTCGGCCTGAACGATCTTGTTGTGCAGGTTGGCATCCACATGGGTCAGGGCACGCTCGATGATGGACTTTTCCTCGGGATTGCCGGTATAGCGCTGGCGGGCATCGGGCGGAATGGCATTGGTACTTTCCAGCGTCTGGCGCGTTTTCGTATCCACGCTGCCCTGATTCTGCAGGGCTTCCAGAGTTTCCACCACGCTCAGCAGGCGTTGCGTATCGACGGGCAGGGTGAAGTAATCCCAGACCCGCGTGCGAAAGGCCCAGACGGCCAGGCTCTCGGAATGCGCCTGGGTGATCATCAGCACCGGTACCGCGGGCAGCTGCTGGCGAGTCCGACAGCCCCAGCGCATCCGGGTAGTCGAACTGGAAACAGGCGACGATGGGCGGCTCGCGCTGCATCGCCGGAACGGGGTCCACACCGACGGGAATGAACCTGACCGAGTAGCCACCGGCCTTCAAGGCAGCGACATAATCGCTGGCGGGACTCTCGTTGATATCACGCACCACCACAAGAACATGACCCATGACCATCCCCTCCCCCTGCTCGAGGAATCGTCCTGTCTTTTTATGGGGTTGGAAACACCAACCCAGGCCTGCCCTTCCCTGTCGAAAAACTCCCTGTTCCCCCTTTCCCTCTCCTGATCCGGCGATCCTTCAGGCATCAATGAGCCGCTGGTCAATGACGCTGACCCCTGGATCATCGCAATATGCATAAATTTATAATTAAAAAGCACTAAAAAGAGGCTTGCGAAAAAGGGCCACTGATTACGAAAGCTAGTCGCCCGGTCGCGTTTTTTCTACTGCCGCTCGCCCTGGGGGGCGGGGAATTCATTGATCATTGAGATGGGTTAACGATTTGCCTGATAACCCCGGCTGTCTGGTGTTATCCAATACCAGATGAGAAATGACGATCAGCGAACCTGTCGCAGATGCAACAATAGGGCGCTTTCGAGGTGAAATGACCCCGGACTTACCCGGGCTGCTACCAGGCATTCACCAACGCCCTGGAGCGGGCCGGGATCGAGGTTACCCCGAGGACAACGTACTCACGTCCTCCGGCATACCTTCGCCAGTCATCTCATGCTGAACGGGGGCAACCTGCTCGTCCTGCAAAAGATCCTGGGACACCAGAGCATCCAGATGACCATGGGTTACGCGCACCTGTCCCCGGACCATCTCAGCGAAGCGGTGAAATTCGGGCCGAAAGCGCCCGTTGACACTTTGTTGACACAAGGGGAAAAAGCGGAAGAAAAAGGCGGGAGAAACAATCGCAAGTGATTGATTTCATGGTGGGCCCAGCAGGATTCGAACCTGCGACCAAGGGATTATGAGTTCGATCTTAAAACAATAACTCACTGACAAACAAGGAAAAGCAACTGTAATTGAGCGAAAGGTACAGTTCTTTGGAATCAGTAGCTTAGCGAAAGTTGAGGATAGCACACGAAGCTGGTGTGTGTACCGAAGATGTACCATTGAAACACCACAACTACATTTCATTTTGATATGCACATGCCTGCAAAGCGTAGATACCGCTCATCCATGAGCCCATGGCTCCACAACTGGTACTAAAATATAAGTATAAGTACTGACCAAAAGTGTCAGCCGATACGCTAATTTCTATACTGTGTTGACGATACCAGTGCTCACGATCGATTCCAGGTACTCTGCCAGCCTTCTGGGATGCTCGCCGCCCCTCAACAACACGCCGGCCTCCATGTTTCTCTCCATGGCATAACTGGTCAGGTTGGCGCTGGTGATGAAGGCGAGGCGATCGTCGGCCACGGCAACCTTGGCATGAACACTGCCCCCAGTGAACTCTTCAGACCGTTTCTGCCAAGCGAAGAAGCGTGCTCTGGGAAGGACTTCTCTCATCAGTGAAACCGAGTCCACAGAGAGGTTTCCGCCCTTACCTTCGGGCGACTCCAGAAGAATCTTGACGTCGACTCCGCGATCGGCAGCCTCATTCAGCGCGGTGACGATGCGATCGACCCGGTAAGCCACGAAACTGGTCAGGAAGAGGCGCTTCCGGGCACCGCGGATCACCTCAAGCATGACCTGCTCCGTCTGCCGTGTGGCGGTACCAGCGGGAGATGGCCCCGTCCACACCAGCTCGGGGCTCAGCACCTGATAGTGCTCGACGACACAGGAGGCCCCTTCGAGCATCCCGGCAAGGTGAGGCGCCGATACGTGGTGGTCTGCCGCCTCACGCAGGAGCCGCCGAAGCAGCTCTTTCGAGTGGTGGTGCGTCACGCGACGCTCCAGAACGAACGCATCGATCTCGCCTTGCTGGATCAGCGCGTCGACGACGCTGCGCAAGGCACCCTTGGAGACGGCCGTGGCGAACTCGACCACGGATCGGTGCATCCCGTTCACCCTTCCCACCAGAAGAAGGCGGCACCGCGTGTCTCCAGCGTGGGCATCAGCAGGGCACGATCCAGATACCTGTTGCCGGCTTCACAGGAGGTCTCGGCGACGAAGGAGCACGCATGACAGGATGCGCCGTGAAGTGACTGGTCCTTGGTGGGGTCGTGCTCCGCACACAGCGGATCGGAGGAGCACACCTCGGCCCGATCCAAGGCTTGGGTCATCAACCTCTCCAGGTTCTCCGGCTTGCCGAGCTCGACGAGACCACCCAGGGTGCCGTCGGAATCCGCCGCCGCGGTGTAGATCAGCACACCGGCTTGATTCTGGTCGCCCTCGACATCGGCGTAGATGCGCTCCCGGATGCTCGCTGCATTGTAGCCACACTCGAGTGCCATCTCTCGGATCAGGGCATGGGCCAGAGTGTGGAGCATGGCATAACGTATCCCGGGATAGCCGACTTCTGGGTCCAGTTTCCGCTTTCTCCGCCAGCCACGATGAGCGGATCGGAGCTTTCTGTCCAACTCACCGACGGCCTCTCGACCATGCCAACCCTCCAGATGGTCGAGGTTGAACTCGATGAAGACACCTTCTCCGTGCACCTCCGTCGCCGGTACCCATTCTGGTGCACGATACGTCAGTGGTGCTCGCTTCACCGAGTCTTCGCCCGCCTCCTCCTCCGGCGACTCGATCCGCGTGAAGCCGATCAGTGCGTTGACCTCCTTCAACCGCTCCAGGAGGACCACTCGCCTGATCTCGTCCCTGAACTGGTTCGGGGCGGAGACGACCTTGCTCTTGAAACTCGGATAGTCGTTGGGTGGCTCATCGGCCGTGAGCACCTCCCATTCGGGTGTCTTGATGTCACGATCGTGGACCTCGTCCCCCCCGCTCTGGTGCGCCTGAATGGCGGCCCATATCTCGCCGACCTCATATGCCTCGATGCCTGGCAGCTGGCCGGACTTCTTGAGCGTCTTGACGATCGTCTTCACTTCCGGCTCGTCTTCGGCATCCTCGAAGAAGGTCCAGCCATCCTGGACCAGCTGGCTCAAGGGAGTCGACGACTTGGGCGGAATCGCCAGTACGGAGAGCGTCGCCGGAAACCAGCCGTTGGTGGCCCCGAGCAGGACCGTTCGAGGCTCCTGATCACACTCCTCGAACCGCGTGAGATGTGGATGTCGGCCTCGACAGCCCGGCAGGTTCTCCTTGCTCGCCTTGCCGAACGCATGAGCCATGTTGCGTGAGGCCTCGCATTCGTCGCACTTCACCCACAGGTTCTCCGTCTGCAGCGAGGCGCCGTTCTCATAGAACCGCAGCCACCCCTTGCAGTCGCTCGGTCCGCGGTGCACGAACCAGTGCCAAGGAAAGTCGTCCAGGTGCCCCGACTTGCAGGCGATCAGGAAGCGGGCGGGGACGGCGTCGGCATCGGTGGCCTTCTTGGTGCCGTCCGAGCCCTTGCATCCCTTGTGTACGTAACGCGCTCTCTCGATCCTGAATCGATCCTTCAGCTCGAACAGCCCCGCCTCGACGGGCGAGAGGAGCCCGCACTTCACGCATCTGAGCCAGCGGGGAAACGGCTTCACCGGGACACCGATCAGCGCCTCGGCAGAGGTATTGTCCTTCACTTCCTCCTCGTTGATCGGCGGCATGCGCAGGGACTCGACCTGAGGCCCGAGTACCCGCCTGACGTTCGCCAGGAGACGCGCCTCGTGAATGGCTCGGCACCTGGGCTCGTCCCACTGCTCGGAGGACATGGTGACGACGGACATGTTGGGAAGGTCGATCAAGGCTCCGGGCCCATACGACCACAGCAACTGACTGGGGCGGATCTCACCGATTCGCGTCCTGCTCATGACTCTTCTCCCTCTTCCGTGGATGCCGCAGGCCGCACCTGCCAGTCGGGCGCATCACGCATCCAGGCGTCGTCCATGACGATGCCCACGCCGGGCTCCACTTCACGCATCGACATCGGCACCGTCCATTTCGACCAGGGATCTGCACCTGGTTTCTTGAGTAGATCGACGGAGGTGTCCGACGACTTGCCCATCTTCTGATACACCAGCGTGCGACCACCCAGGCTCGCCTCCTTGGCCCAATCATCTGCTCGAGACTTGAGCTGATCCATCGTCCACTGCCGCTTCTCCTTGGACTCGGTGACGTTCGATGCGCGATCCACGATCCGGCCGGTGGCGTTTCGCACCTCACCACGGTCCGGCCGATCCAACTCATCGGCGCCCTCGTTGGCGCCGAATGCCTCATATTCGTTGCGAAGCAGGCTGACGAAGGTGCCGGTCAGACCACGATCCATCGCTCGAGGCGAGAACGGGGTGACCGACTGCGCCTCCACGTGCTGGTAGAAGGTGGCGTGGTAATGCTCGTAGGTCTCGTAATGCGACAGATCACGCGGTTTCGACCAGGTGAGCACGCTGGCCACCAGGCCTGGGAAGGCACGCCCCACCCGGGAGGTGGCCTGGATGTACTCGGCCGTGCCCTTGGGCTGGCCATTGACGACCATCAGCCCGAGCCGGTTGACGTCGACTCCCACGGAGAGCATGTTCGTCGCCAGCACCACGTCGAGCGCACGATGGTCGCGCTCGCCATAGTCGACGATCCACTTGCCCGCCTGGTCGTCGTAGCGCCCCTGGAAGCCGATCTCCATCTGGTCGAGATACTTGGGGATCTCGTCGTTGCGTACTCGCGAGGTCAACTCCACCACATCGATCTTGCGACGCTGAGCCAATCCCGGGCGTTCGACCAGACTCATGGCGACCCGGTAACAGCGCGTGTTGACGTCGTCTTCCGCCAGGCGCTTCATGCCACCGAGCTCGCGGAGTGAATTGAAGTAGCCGACCAGCGTCATGTAGGGATCCGCGGCCTTGCCGAAGTGATCGAACAGGGCCTGGGCCGCGGTCAGGAAGGCCGTGTAGGTGCGAATCAGGACCGCGGGGCGAGAGCTGCCCGGCGCACAGATGCCCAGATAACGACGCCCGGAGATCTCTTCGGTCGGGCGCTGGACGGAGAAATAGTTGTCCTCGACGTCCAGCCCGGAAGGCGGGAAGACGGCGAGTCGCCGCATGAAGACGTTGCGCACCTGATCGGCCGCCTTGCGGACCGTCGCCGTGGAGGCGACGACCTTGGGGCGAATCTTGGTGTCTCCGTCGTGCCAACTGCAGAGTTCGTCCACGGCCGTCTCGTAGAGGCCGACCATGGTACCCAGCGGCCCGCTGATCAGGTGGAACTCGTCCTGGATGATCAGATCCGGCGGCCGAATCGCGGGTACGGTTTTCACCTTGGAGGCGGGGTGCATGCCCTGCCTGCGATGCCGTTGGCCACAGTCGTGGCCCGGCCACAGCAACCCATGGCGTTCACACTCCCGATCGACTCTCCCGAAGAGCGCCCGCACTTCGGGCCGCCACGCCATCTGCGCAAACTTGTCGACCGTCGCGATCATCATGCTGGGCGGACGATGATAGATCTCTTCGTCGACCACTTTCACGGGCAGCCCAGGATGGGCGAGTCTCGACGACTGGCCTTCGGAGAACTCGCAGCGACCGTAGGGATCGCTGCAGTAGAGCGTCGTGCGCAGCGCCGTCTTGTCGACCTTGATGTCTCGGCCGGGAGCGATCTCCGAGCCACACCACGGACAGCCGGTGAGCTGCGCCGGTGACGCCAGGCTCGAGGTGTTGCGATCGTCGTTGCGCGTCGCCTCGATGGCTTCGTGTGCCTTGGCCGTGGTGCCCGGGGTCACCTTATTGCCGACCCACAGCCCAATGGTGAACGGCTCCTCCCCCCAGACGGCTGATTCACTGCGGCGTATCACCTCCATGGCACAGATCAATGCAGTGGCACGTTGGAACTGCTGCAGCGTGAGCAGGCGCAGGGTGTAGCGCATGATCACGGTGAGACCACGGGAACCATCCAACCCATTCTGCATGCCCATCAGGCGACGTATCCCCATGGCGAAGGCGGCGACACCCAGATAGGCCTCCGTCTTGCCGCCCCCGGTGGGGAACCACAGCAGATCGGCATGCGCCTCGACGGGATGGGTCCTGTCCTGGTGGTGTGGATTCGCGAGAGAGGGAATCGAGAGCAACAGGAAGGCGAGCTGGAAGGGGCGCCACGAAAAATTCTTCCTTTCTTCGTGTAGAGTCTCGAGTGACGGATCGGCACCGCGCCGCTTCTGAAGTGAGTAGATACTACGGATCCGTTGATCCGCCATCGCCTGGTTGGCGAAGCGAAAGGCCTTTAGCGCCTTCGGGTCTTCAGCCAGGGTCGACACCCCCTCGCGAAGTCGGCCGAGGATGGAGCGGCAGTCACCGAGGATGCTCTTCGCCGCCTCCTCGTGCACGGTGATCTCGTCACCGATCCTGTTCTCCTGCTCCCCGATCCAGGCGGCATAGTCCTCGGTGAGGGTGGTCAAGGCCTCTCGCAGCTCCTCGACCTCCATCGCCGCCAGTTCCTTCATGTCCAGCCAACCACGTTCGATCATGTGCCGTTGAGCGGGGCGGTCCTCGGGAGACGACCCGGGGGTCTCCGTGACGGGGATCTCGTAGTGGGGCATGACCTGAGTGCGCACCTCGGTCGCCAACGTCGGCTCCGTGTCGGAAGTCGTGGCATGAACCGACACCCCATGACCGACGGCGAACTCGAGCTTGCGCCGATAGACCAGGGCGAGGCGTTCGCGCTCCTCGTCGTCGACGGAGTCGCTGCCGGGGCGACGATGGAAGATCGCCTTGCCGTCGGCCGCGTCTACCGCCGCGACACGAATCTCGGGCTGGAACACCCAGGCGGCATCCTTGTTCTGCTTAGGTTCCTCTTGACCGTTCACCAGGAAGAGCGTGACCAGGCGCTCTCCCTTGCCATTGGTTCGTATCGTCCCCTGGAGACGGACCTGATCGTCGCTGCGGCTTGGCGCCTTGGGAGTGATGGAACCATCCACGAGGGGCAGACGGACGGAGCCGCCGCAGGGCACCCGCTTCCACACCTTGATCTTGATCTGCTCCTCTTCCCCCGTCTCCTTGTTCTTCCGGGTGCGGGTGAAGTCGTGCTCCCTGCCGGGGACCTTCTCGTAGCGCCCCCAACTGGCGGTCACCTCGACGCTGTCGACGTCCGGCGCCACGCAGAACGTCATCCCGATGCTCGAGGGGACCAGCGACTGGTTGTCGGTGGTGTCGATCTCGTCGAGGGCATCGTCGTCGGGATCGACTCGCCCCGTGACCTTGCTGAAGTCCTGCCCCGGCTGGTGGAGCGAGGCATCCTGAGGCTCGACCGGCTCGTCATCCTCATCCATCCCCGCCGCCGGTTCGACCGTGGCGGTGTCGCCGTCCGCGGGTTTTCGCGGGGCGAGCTTGCCGACGAGATAACGATCCTGGACGCTCATGTCCTTGATCAGCTCCTCCGGCCCACCGGCAGGGCCGAGAAGGTCGTCGACGACCGCCAACTGCAACAGCTCACGTATGTATGCATGGGCATGGGGTTTGTGCTCGGGACGCTCGGGGGCGACGAGTGGCACCTCAGCAAGCGAGAACCCCAGCCCCTTCGAGACGGCCTCCGCGAACTTGGTCCATTCGAGGCGACCGATACTACTCGAACAAGGCGGCAAGCCCAGGCTGCCAAGTGACACAGGCTGCTCGATGGGCTTCACGCGGTCCAGGTAGTACGTCGTGGCATCGGCCTTATGGTTTGCTTTGAGCACACGGCCGACACGGGTGACAAGGGCAGTTGGACCGACGATGAGCAGCCAGTCACCATCACAGACTCCCCGGAGAAGCTCCCCACTGGCCGTGACTCGCAATGTGAATGGTGACAGCCTCGGATCGGTGATGGCACCCTGGTCGACGGCCATCCATGCGTTGGGAGTTCGACCTTCCATCTTCTCAGCCATCCTTTCCCCCTCAGTTCCCGAATTCGTTGTTCAGCAAGGACTCGACTCTACTTTTCGAATTGTATCCGTTCTTGATCAGTATCTCTGCGATGTCCCGGCCTGAGATGAAGATGATGGGATGCCGGTCCTCACGGACCTCTGCATAGGCTTGTTTCGAGACCACAGACGTGGTGACCAGCACACCGAATTGCCTGTGGCGGATCCGAGAGATGAGGCGGGCGACGTCCTTTACGCCCACCGTGACGGGTGAACCGTCGCCAACGACGGGTGGACGGTAGCACTTCGCCTCCAGTGAGAACTCGGCATGGACCGGGTCGGACATCAAACCCAGCGAGTAGCGACCGACCGCATCACGTCCCCCATCCACCACGCCACGGGTGATCTCGTCGATGACGACGCGGGTGTCGGTCATCTGATAGATGCGGGCGGCGAATGCCTCGAAGGCGTGAGGAGTGGCATTGAAGTGGCCCCAGACGGCCCCGAGGATGTCTGCCTCGATATTTGTGCCGACAGTCTGCTGGTCAACTGATCGGATCGTCGTCGTGGGTTCGGCAGTGAGGGGCAGATAGTGGCCCTTCGTCACCCACTCCCGCCATGCATGTGGCGCATGCTCCGTCAACGAGTCGCCGGCTGCGAGGTCGTCGAGCCAACGACGCTCCACCACCGGCACGTCGAGGATGGTGAAGTGAGCGCGGTAGTTCTGGAAACGCTGCCCCTCGGCCGACTTCCAGATGCCCACGAGATCCTCGGTGGCGGACAATCCAGGAAAGCCCGGCACGGCCAAGCCCCGGAACTGTACCGAGCGTGCACCATGCTCGGTTGGATGTTTTCGAAACACGAAGAATGGAGGCACGCCAACGCGCGGAGCCTGGTCGGCGTGTACACGGTCGAAGGCATGCCGCAGCAGTGCATTGCCGCCCTTTCGCGTATCGTGCAATTCATGGCCAGGCTTCTTGTTGTCACCGTAATAGGTGAAGAGCCCCGTGCTCGGATCAAGGGTGTCGGGCCAGTCGGGGTCATGCCCCGTCGTGTACAGGACGACCCAATTCCTGTCCTGGCCACGCCCCGCCATCCGGAAGCCACCCATGTTGCCCGTTCCGGGGAGCAGCTTGTTGATCGGCTCGCCCCACAATTGGCCGTCGTGGGTGCTTTCGTATACGGCATCCACGATCAAGTCGCAACTCGACAGATCGCCATGAGGAACAACTCGACTCATGAGTCGTTTCTCACGGCACGGTATCGAGCACCACGGCGTTCGCCCTGGCGCTCGACAAGCCCCTGACTGATGAGGTCCCTGATTGCCGAACTCCAGCTACTGCCTGTAATAGATGTCGCTTCCAGAATATCAGACTTGGCATACCAACCCTTTCGTGCTCGAAGAAAGTCAAGAATTAATGAGGTTGGAGCAACTCCCTTCTTGGTAACAACCTGCGCTGACTCAAAGTCAAGACCTGACTGTGCCATATCGAAGTTTTCTTTACGCAGAGCAGGGGGATCGGAAACTCTCTTTCTCCCTTTGCCATGCAAACCTTTCGCGACCTCTTCCTCATATCGCTTGTGATTTAGCTCAGAAATCCGCCGCAGAATTTCAACACGTGCATTCTCACTGATGGTGAAACGTATACGATCACTCTCTGGCAGGTACGGAACTTCATGAAAGCCGTGATCAAGATCAACATCTGACCACCCATATGCTCGAGCAACTTCGCGATCGACCTCACAATGAAGCTTACGCATCACTTCAATTTGTGGGTCTTTTTCCGATATTGAATGAAACCTATTGTAAAGCTGGGTAAGACCAATTGAGCTCTCAGCCATGACCGACTCTCGATGCAAATAATAGCGCTCACCAACTTCATCAAGCGTGGGGTTTTCATCAACGACTGGCATTGGCCACGTCTCCAAAGCTTCGGACGTAGAATACTTCATAGTAGTCATACCCATTGAGCCGCAAGTCCAGTACGCCCAAACTATATGTAACGAAGACTGCAAACAAGCAAACTCAAAAAAACGATCAAAAAAATAAAGCTTTGTTGCCTCATTCATGACAAAGTTCGTCGGAACAAACCGAAAACAAAGGTGCTTAGACCTTCTAGAAGACGCAAGAATGCGATTCCTCCTTGAAAGCTCACGCATCAGTCTTGGTCTCAGGTCCCAGAACTTCCAAAAACAATCCTGATGAATTTGCCCGGTCAAAGATTCTCTATAAGGCTTAACGAGCTCTTCAAGACGACGAAATGCAGCATCATACTTCCGCGCTTTATCTTCCGGCCAATCTCGAAAATAGATCACCCAACGATAAGGCTCAAGCTTGGACATGGTGTTAAGGTCTTGCCCATTGAATAGCGGGAATATCACCTCCTTGCTATGAGGCTCTTTTATTAACATCTCGTCCTTTTCATCAGCTGTGAGCTCAAACCCCCCGCGCCCCATTACATCCTGACCCTGCGAGAACTTTCCCTTGAGTGCTTTAAGCTTAAGCGGACGCTTTATATTAAAATCTTCCTCCAGAGCACCATTGATTGCTTTAACCCCCCGACCATCAAGAACAATCTTGCCCTGCCAGCCATCTCGCACAACCCAACCAATTGAAACGACCACGGCTGCATTACCCGGCCAAACCATACGCGAACATGCGTGATAAACAGCTCCACCTTTTTCAATAATCTGATCCAAACAAACCTTGCGAGACCCAGTTTCTGTTATAGATTTTGTTGCGAGCAAACCAAAGCACCCTCTTGAACGAAGCAAAGAAAATGCTCGTAGATAAAAATATACGCAAAGATCTGGCGATCCCACCACACCATTTCGCACAAAATTTAAATACTGCTGATAATCTAAACCAAAACGTCTGCCGATAAGTCGCCCGCCGCTAAAAGGGGGATTGCCGACAAAACTATCAAAGCCGCCACGTTCACGTGCAAAAACCTCTGGAAACTCCAATGGCCATTGAAACGGGTGACGACAATCTCCGCGTTCAACCTCAGAATTAAGCGCTACACTTGAGCGGTGATCTATGGCACTAAGCGATTCAAGATCTCCAGCTATAGCGTCATCTGCTTCAATTGCCAATGAACCTACAGCATATTCCAGTTGATTTGCATTACCACCAGACTGCAACACTTCCCCAATGAATGCATCTGCAATATGACCTGCAACATCAAGTTCACGGCGCGCATTGGCATTCAAGTGTGACATTGCCTCGACGTCACGGATGTCTCGAATCGGCATATTGCGAATTTTTTGACGTAAGTTGATAGCTCTGTTTACAGCTTGTTCAATGCTCTGCCCAAATAGACGTTGCTGCCCCTTATCCTTGGGTTGCATCGATAGTTGAGTGAGCTGATCCAACCGATGGATTCCCAGTAAGCTGTCACCACAGCGCAGGTTGTGATCCAGGAATCCGAAGGGACGCCCCTCGGCCAGCGTCACCAGCCAGATCGACAGTTTGGCGAGCTCCACCGCCAGCGGGTTCATGTCCACACCGTAGAGGCAGCGTTCGGCGACGAGCCGGCGGGCGATCACCGTGCGTTCTTCGGCATCCCTTGGCAGCAGCTCACTCTCTTCTGCGCTTTCCAACACCTCGCCATCGACGCCGACGACACAGCCCGAGGCTTCGGCCTGACCCCAGGCTTCGACGAGCCGCTCACCCAGCCAGCGGCAGGCTTGGACGAGGAAGGCCCCCGACCCCATGGCCGGATCGCAGACCTTCAGGTCCAGCAGCTCCGCAGGGGGCTTCAACCGCCACTCCTCCTTCGGTTTTCCCTCCGCCGGGCCGATGTAGGCGACCGGGGTCAGCGTCTCGTGGACGATCTTCTCGGTGAGGCTCTTCGGCGTGTAGTGCGTCCCTGTCTCGCGCCGGTCATTGCCCATCACCACCGCATAGGCCCCCGGGTGGTAGAGCCTGGGGTGGTTCCAGGGGTCCAGCGCCATCAAGTGTACGTAGGGTTCGACCCGGTCATGCAATCCCACCTTCCCTCGACAGGCCGTCAGCAGCGCTGCGGACAGGCGATCGTCCCGGAAACGCTGCAGATCTTTTCTCAATGCCGAAACACTGCGCCCCGTCCGTTCCTTGAGAAGCTCGATCAGTGTTTCCTGGCCATCCAGACTGGCCTCGGCGAGCTCACGTAGCGTCGCCTTCGGCGACTTGGCCTGGGCGGAGCCACGCAGCTCGAGCGTGACCTCGTCGATCTGCTTGACGGTGCGCTCCAGGAGGCCCTCGTAGACGTGGCCGATCTGCTCGACGTCGAGGGCGCGATAGGAGAGCGTGCGACCCTCGAAGCTCTGGATCGCATCGAGCATGAGCAGCACGGTGCGATCGTCGATGGGCAGCGGATCCGCGGCGTCGGTGAGCCAGCTGGAGCCTTTGGCTCGCCCCTCAAGGAACGGGTAGCGGTCCGGATCGAAGAGGGATCCCCCCATGGCGGGTAGCCGGAGGTCGGTGTGTTCGATGCCGCCGTAGATGGCCCGGAACAGTGCCAACAGTCGTGACCAGCCGGCGTGTCGCCGTTCCAGGAGCTCGTGGGCATTGGACGACACCCTGCGCAGGCGCTGCCGGAAGGTCGACAAGGCGTAGTGGTTGTCGTAGGTGGTGTTGCCCAGCAGGAGCAGCCCCCGCTCCTCCGCCGAGAGGATGAACACCAGCCGCATCATGACAGTGAGACCGCCTTCGTAGAGCTCCTGCGGCTTCACCCCCTCCAGCAGCTTCCCATTGCCATCCTGGTTGGCCTTGTCGATGGCCTGGATCAACACCTCGATCGCCGTACGCACCTGGTCGCCCAAGGCCTCGGTGACCTCGTCCTGATGCTTCTCGGACCTGGCAAAGAGGTTGGGCAATTGCCCTTCCTCGGGACCATAGAAACGCGGTACGGCCAATAGCGAGACGAAGGCACGCAGGGTCTCGGGCTCCTGACTCCAGAGGCGTGCGTACCAACTCACGAAGCTCGTCACCTGGCCGGCCGGCGCATGGACGAGCATCCAGCGCTCACCGTTGGTGACGAGGCCGATGGGGCAGTCGACACCGCGGAGGTAGTGCACCATCCGCTCGGCCGGGGAGGCCGCCCAACCATCTCGATGGACGACCTCGTCGAGCGGTGCATTGGGGGGCTCGACGAACATCGGCAGGAGGGGTTTGTCCGGGTCGTTCACATTCACGAGCACGATGTCCGGCGTCAGGATCACGCCATGCTCTGGCAGCGACACGTGCAGGGCGTCACCGATCTGGTCTCCGCGGCGAAGGTCCCGGTCACCCATCTGCAGCGCCGTCGCCAGCACCTCGTCCACCCAGGCGCGGTGGAGCTCGTCCAGGCTCGGATCGTCGACGTCGACGGCCTCACGCCATTCGTCATAGGCCTGGCGAAGACGGGCTGCATCACGCTTGTCGCGCCCCTCCAGCCCCTGTGGGAACGCCTCGTCCAGCACCGGGATGCTCAGGAAGGGACCGGACACCTCGATCAGGTTCAGCCAATCGTGACGTTCGCTCATGCCTCGACCTCCTTGGCGAGTGACTCGGGGATCAGAAAGACGACGGCGACGGGGAAAGTGCGCTCCGTGGGGTCGGCGTGGTGACGTTCGATGGCACCGACCTCGTGTTCCAACTCGGTGGGCAGTCGATCGAGACGTGCCTCCAGCGCAGCACGGTCGACCTGAAGCTGGCGTTTCTCGGCGTCGCTGAAGATGTCCAACTGCTCAGGCACTTCGTTCCCGTGCAGCTCTCGTTCGAGCACCTGGCGGAGCTCGTCCAACACCTGCTGGATGTCGTCGATCTCACGGTGCTTACGCTTCTCGAGAGTATTGGTCAGGTGACGTAGACGATCGCGAGACCGTGCCTCCACGGTCGCCATCACGGCATCTCGCTGCTGCTCGAAGCGCTCCCGAAGTGCCTGAAAGTGATCCTCCGACACCCTCGCCGGGCGGGATTCATCGAGCCAGGTGCGGACGGTGGTGACCCGCTCCTCGCGTTTGAAGCCATGCGGCTTCAGGTAACCCCCCGCCTCGGTCAGCTCCTCGTGTAGGCGATGATGCTGCCCCCCGGTGATCACCAGCCGTGACACAACCGCCACCGCGGGGGACTCCAGGCGATCGTCGGGCAGCGCTCGCACCGCCACGCGCTGGAGGCGTTTGACGTCGTCACGCTCCCAAACCTGGGCGCGCAGGAGCCGCAACGACAGTTGCACCAGCGGATGGTTGAGGTGCACCAGGACGAGGTCGTCACGCCCCTTGGCGACGTCGTGGTCGAAGGTGATCGGCCGTACTCGTTTCGTGAAGGGGTGTTGCAGGCCTTCCAGCCCCTGCGCCCAGCTACCCGAGAGCGGGGGGAGCCTGAACACCTTGCCCTCCGGAATGCATTCGAGGGACGTCGGTTCCAGATCGGGCTTCTCGGCGATACGAAGGGCCGTGCGTACCGTTCTCTCGATGTGCTCGGCATCGAAGTGCTGCTCCCGGCGTGTCTCCTCGATGCGGTCGTGCAGCTTGGCGATCCGTTCGCGTAGATCCCGATCCGACTTCACCAGGCGCCGACTCTGTTCGATGCGAATCTCTGCATCCCGAGTGTCGAGCTCGCGGATCCGCCCCTCGAGGAGAGCCGGCAGCTGTGGAGCGATGACGGGATTCACACTGCCCATGTCGGCACGCATGGTGTCCAACTTGTCGAGGGCCCGTAGGATGTCCGCTCCCTCAGTGCCGTTGGCGTCGATGGGGTGCCAGATGCGGACCTCGTCGGCCCTCTGGCCATGACGGTCGATGCGCCCGTTGCGCTGCTCCATGACGTTGGGGTTGTAGGGGATCTCGACATGGATCATCAGACTACAGTGATTCTGCAGGTCGATGCCCTCGGATGCGGCGTCCGTGGCCAGGAGGATCCTCAGCGGTGACTCGCTGGGGTGCGCCTGGAACGCGGCCTTGATCTCCTCGCGCTCCTCGGTGTCCATGCCACCGTAGATCAGCGCCATGCGATCGGCGCCGAAGTCGTGACCTGAGAGGACCTGCTGGAGCCAGCGCTGGGTGTCGCGATACTCCGTGAAGAGGATGACCCGCTCGTCCGACCAGGCACCGTCGCGTCGTATGTGACTCTCGAGCCAGTCGATGATGGCCGTCGCCTTGCTGTCCGTGCTGTGGGCATTGCTCTGGGCCCACTGCATGAGCTCGCGAAGGATCTCTCGCTCCTCGTCATCGAGGGGACGGCTACGACGATCGACCTCGACCAGGGCTTCCGCTTCGGCGGCGTCACGCTGCCCGTCATCGGCGTAGTCCTCCTCGGTGCGGGCGATCGCCCGACGGAGGATGCCGGCATCCAGTCTGTTCGCGCACTCTTCGCCGGAGCCACCACGCCCCTCCATGGTGTCGACGTGCTTGGCGAGCGTGGAGGCGAAGGCGGCGGTGGACGAGGCGAGACGCTTCTTCAGGAGCTGGTGCACGAAGTGCTGCGCTGAGCGATCTCCTGCCTCGCCAGACTCGCGACTGGCGATGTACCGGTCCAGCAGTTCCCGGACCCGCTGCTCTTCTGGGGTGTAGTGGACCTCCAATGCCTCTAGGCGTCGGCGAGCGTAGACGGGGCGTCCATCGGGGTGGACGAGCTCCGACTTCAGGCGGCGCACCATGACGCTGGCGAGTCGTGAATCGTCCGGCTCGACGTTGCGGGCGAAGCGCTGATCGTCCAGCAATTCGAGAAGGGCGGTGAACGACTCGGTGAAGCCGTTGTGCGGCGTCGCCGTCAGGAACAGCTTGTGCTGGAAGTGAGGGGTGAGCATGCGCACCAGCCGTGTACGCAGGCTGTCGACGGCGTAGTGCTTGACCGTGGGAGCCACGTTGTGGGCTTCATCGACAACGAGAAGGTCGAAATGGCGTGGGAAGCTGGTGTGTACCGGCAGGACATCACGAAGGTGCCGCAGCCCCTCACCCTGCTTGGCCCAGTCCATGGAGGCGATGAGGCGCGGGAACGAGGTCCAGGGGTTGGCGTGCAGCCCCTGCTCTCGACGCAGCCGCTTGAGGTAGGGCGTGTCGACGATGCGGAACTCGAGGCCGAACTTCTCCTGCATCTCCTGGCGCCACTTCTCCTGAAGCGATGCCGGGCAGAGGACCAGCACCGTCCTGGCGCGGTGACGAAGGAGCAGTTCCTGGATGACGAGGCCGGCCTCGATGGTCTTGCCGAGGCCCACGTCGTCGGCGATGAGCAGATTGACGCGCGCCATGTCGATGGCCCGCACCAGGGGGTCGAGCTGGAAGTCCTCGATGCTGACGCCGCTTCGAAACGGCGCCTGCAGATAGCCTCTGTCTGCATTGGTGGCGGCGCCCCAACGCACCGCATCCAGGAAGGCCTCGAGTGTGTCGGCGTCGTCCAGCCCGGTGATCGTCGGCAAACCGGCGCGTTCGATGATGTGAGCCCCAGGCTCGATCTCCCAGATGACCTGGAGCTCGTCACCCAGTGCGTCGTCCTCGATGGACGACAGCAGCACGAGGTGCTGGGTCCTTCGCTTCCCTGCGATGTCGGAGGGGACGACGTCCGCCACCACCCACTGTCTACGCCTGACCTCTACCAGTTGGCCCGGCTCGGGGACGCCCGCCACCCTCTCGACTTCCCTTGTCGCTTCCGACACTTCCGACATACGAGCTCTCCTCGGTGTCGGGCGACTGCCCTGGGCGCTGGGCAGCATCGCCCTTCAGTTCGTTCAACACATGTTCTACGCGATCGGCCGCCTCTCGGGGCGACTCGTGTTCCCAGATTCTCACCACCGTCCAGCCTGCCTCGGCCAGGCGACGGTTAGTGTCTCGATCCCGTCGGCGATTGGTCTCGATCTTGTCCCGCCAGAATTCGGCGTTGGACTTGGGCCAGGTCCCGTGCAACGGGCATCCATGCCAGAAACAGCCGTCGACGAAGACGGCGATCCGCTGGCGGGTGAAGACGATGTCCGCCACCCTTCTCGGCTTGGACATCACCTTGTACGCCACGCGATAGCGCAGCCCTCGCCGGTGCAGCTCGCGGCGCAAGAGCATCTCCGCCGAAGTGTCCCTCTGGCGGGTGCGCCGCAGACGACGGGAAGCCTCAGGAGACGAGGGCCTGGGCACTCTGGTGCTCACCATCGCGAGAGGTCGCAGCATGCGCCTTGCCAACGGACTCCAGATGAGCCCAGACGCTCTTGCCGACGGCCCGACCGAGCTCGACCGGGACCGCGTTGCCGATCAGCCTGGCCAATGCCGAGAAGCTGACATCCTCGTGACTAGCCGCGAATTTGTAGTCCTCCGGGAAGCTCTGGAGGATCGCGGCTTCACGCAGGGAGATGGCCCGATCCTGTGAAGGATGCCCGAACCGACCGTTGCCATAGCCATGGCACTGTGTGGTCATGGTCGGTGATGGCTTGTCCCATTCCATCCGGCCATACACGCTCGGG
Organism: Halomonadaceae bacterium T82-2; assembly: GCA_001577635.1. Lineage (GTDB taxonomy): Bacteria > Pseudomonadota > Gammaproteobacteria > Pseudomonadales > Halomonadaceae > Modicisalibacter. The sequence goes on from LSBP01000015.1 coordinate 110,238, forward strand.
TAGGTACTACCACTCTTGGAACGGTGACAAGCCGCCACCAGATGTTCGGGCCAATCCTTCCAACTCCCGCCGGGCTTGGAGGCCCGGATCCTCTGCAAGTTGATGTCGCTGAGGCCGGAGGCGGTGTGCAATGGGTCGCCCGGCCATGCCTCACCCGCCTTGATCTCCGGCAGATGCCCGATGACGTCACGGACGGTGCCGGGCTCCGTCGTGGTGGGAGGGATGAGGCGAATATCACCATGCTTCGACGCCAGCAGGACCAGACGCCGACGCGTTTGCGGCACACCGTACTTTGAGCAGTCGACGATCTGGTGGTAGGTCCAGTATCCCAGTCGCTCCAGCTCTTCGACGAAGTCCAAGAACACCTCGTTCTTGGCCAGGCTCGGCACGTTCTCCATAGTCACGATGTCTGGGGTTGTCGCTTCGGCCAGGCGCGAGAACTCGTACAGCAGGCCCCACTTGTGATCGCGCTTGATGTCGTAGCGCTGCGCGTAGGTGGAGAAGGGCTGGCAGGGTGCGCAGCCAGCCAGGAGCCGTATTCCACCCGCGCCGAACAACGCCTCCAGTTCCTCTCCCTCCAGCTCACGCACGTCTCTCTTGAGGAAGCGTGCTCCTTGGTTGTTCTCTTCGAATGGGTAGCGACAGGCGGCATCGACATCAATGCCAGCGGTCACGTCGATGCCCTCCAGCACGAGCCCACGGGTCAATCCACCAGCCCCACAGAACAAATCAACACAGGTTACGTCGGCCATGAAAACCCTTTAATTCATGAAAATCAATAAGATACAGATTGCTGGAATGTGCTATACCATGACCTAGCTTGATGAGCTATATCTATGATACAACCTAAGGTCCTTCTGGCACACACCTGCACAGGCTCCTGACATGGAGAATCCCCTCCATCCCAGTTACTTCACTACATGGCTAAGCTAGGCCCAACCTCATGGATCTCAGGTTAAGCACAGCACAACTATAGTTTTGAGAGCTCCCGGGAATTCTAATCTTACCAATGAACCCAGGCCGCACCTTACTAGCTTTAGAATCGAACATTGCCAACCTCCCCCTTTATCAGTACCTTGCCATTATCAATTACACTCCCCATATCCTCCAGCCTTCTTACAATACTCATCACTCCATTATCCTTCTTCGTAACAAAAAATATTTTCCGTCTGATATCAAAACTTTCAACATCCCACCCAATCACCCGAAGCAATATTAAACTGTACCAACTCATACACAGTCGCATTCTCAACCATCAACGTGAGCCCCTCCCCCCAAACTTCAGGGGTATGATGATGCACTGTGATCACATCCCTTGGTATTATCTTATATTTCCTTTCTCTCCCTCTCATCAACCCACACCTCAATATACTGCTTCCTTACCCTTACCTGACCTCCCACCATGGCCTCCGATTACTTTCACTATATACAGCGGCGGTAGCCGCTTAGCCTCGCAGGGCAGGACAGCATCGAGCCCACAGGGCAAGTAAGCCCTTTGCACTGTGCGGTCGCCGCTTGCGGCGTACCTGTACAATGCACATCCTGCCGTTGGCCCATCACACATTTTGCTTCACTCTGCTTCATTTCAGGTCCTGATCCCGCAAATGAACTAGAATGAAACAAAATGAAATAAAATCTCTCAAAATGAAGTAAAATGCAGTATCGCTTCGCTATGAGTCGTTACATAGCTGCTGCTTCGCAGCTTTCGAACGCCAAAGTGAGATGCTTGACTGCCCTCAATTCGCCTCGAAAACTCCCCCTGAGACGATTTCAAGGCCTACCCTATGCCTACCCCTTCCTCCTTCTAGATCTCTCCTCACAGCCGCTCATAGGGCACGCATTGGCATTGCCACACGCAAAGGCGACCCTCACTGGAAGATAGTGCGCCGATCTTTTCCGTTGGCGGCTCAGCCCTCTTGGCCACTTTCACGCTGCCAGAACTCTTTCATCACTGAGTCTCCATCTTTGACAAGCGTATGAACCTCAAAGGGACTGAAGGTGGCAAGAGCAACAACCAGCAGACTGTCAATTTGGAGTTCCCTGTCCAAAGCTCTAAGACGCTGCAACTCGAATGGCCACTCATCGCCGTTATATACACCAAGAAGTAATCGACGAAGGTGGTGAGACTGCCCACTATGCCCTTGAGCCACATTGATCAAATTTAGAAGTGCCGGGATACCATGGTCGACCAACTCATCCTCACAGCTAGACCCACCACTAATCACCTCACCAAGAACTTTATCAGGTTTATCAAGCGGCGGACGACCACGCCCTTTCTTTAGCAGCTTATCGCCAAGATACCAATGTGCACCCTCAAGCCATTTCTCACCAAGTTCAGGAGCGTCATCGGAATCTCTCCACCCTTTCCCCTTAGAGGGCTTACGATCTTTCATACGTCACCTCTTAATCTCCAGACACCAGCTTCTCTTTGACTTTCAAAAATCCCAACCTTCCTTCCAAAGACTCAATCCGACTCACCTTCAATTTTTCGACTTTGGAATTAACCGCTTCAGAAAAGGCGTAGTGCTGCTCAAACTTTCCCATTCGATATTTTCGCAAAAGCCCTTCAAACCACCGCACAGGTGAACCACTGATCGCTCCCGCCCGTAACGCCCCGCTCAATTCATCAATCAATAAAACGGCATCTTCCCTGGATACCTCATCCAGCAAGCGAGCCACCAGAGCCCTCTCACCGCTCCTAAGCGCTTCTGGTGTCTCAGGGTAGAGCTTTGCTGCAGGTGGCTGCTGCCCTGCTTCACCGCCGCACTTGTCCACAGGCCTGCTGCCAACTTCCTTTTTTACTTCCTCTGTTAGTTCTAGGGGTGACACAGCTATGTCACCCCCGGGGGTGACACCCGTGTCACCCTCCCCCTGACATTCTCCTGAATCCGTGAGACCGGCCCCCAGGAATGCTTCTAACCTACTGAACTGCATGGCAATATAGCGAATATCGCCATTCACCCAGATAGTGCCATGCC